>DAISZL010000024.1:5695-15241 GCA_036824825.1 Opitutaceae bacterium | reverse complement strand
CAACCCATACATAAAATGTAATGAAGCCCCAGTAGGCATCAAATAAAGTAGCAATAAACCAAGGATGGGTAGCAACATTTCTCGGGACTCCAAATAGAGGACAATTTAAGGAAGCCCAACTTGTCACACACAGCATAGAAATTAATATACTGATAAACAAAAAACGTAGAAAATTAATCATGTGTGATATTATATACCTCGTCTGACGTATTCACAAGCCACGTATAAGCAATATTACGAGTGGACGTTTTAACGCTTAGTCTCAAGTATAGATCCATGATATACGACTTTCTCGCAAATAGCAGTTTATACAGCCCAGCTAATGCGCGTTTAGCTCAAGGATTTGAGTGGCTTAAAAAAATGGATCTCAAAACCGAGGATAGTAAAATTGAGATCCAAGGAGAGGATGTATTTGCTATAGTTCAAAGCTACAATACCTATCCCAAGGAAGAACGTCGCTTCGAAAGTCATCGCACATACCTTGACATACAATATGTTTTTGAAGGTGAAGAAATAATGTACTTTGCACCCACAAGTGAATTGCAGGTTTCAGAGGCTTACGACACGGAACGCGATGTTGCATTTTACGTAGATCCTCAATCGAATGTGGCTATTCCAGTTAAAGCAGGCCAATTCACAATTTTTTATCCTGAAGATGCGCACAAGCCTTGCTGCATGACAAGCGCTTCAAAATTTGTAAGAAAAGTTGTGGTTAAAGTTAAACTTTAATTTAACACAAAGTAATTTGAAATGAGCACATTCCAAAAGGAATCACATTTAGCAAACACATCACATGTTGCTGAAGGTTCGATTTCTCTTGAAGGCATGCATAGCAGTGTTCCCGTGCCAGAAATAGGCGCGAGTTTCTGGAAAAAATGGCGCGCTTTTGTAGGACCTGCCATTCTCATCAGTGTAGGATATATGGATCCAGGCAACTGGGGAACGGATTTGGCAGCAGGTGCACAATTTAAATACGGTTTATTATGGGTAGTAGCTATCTCGAGCTTCATGGCTATTATCCTTCAAGTAATATCCGCACGCTTAGGTGTAGTCACAGGCAAAGACTTGGCACAATGTTGCCGTGACTGGTATCCTAGTTGGACACGCTTACCAAACTGGATTTTATGTGAATGCGCTATTGGAGCCTGTGATCTAGCTGAGGTTTTAGGAAGCGCTGTGGCGATAAATCTTTTGTTTCATATTCCGCTGTTTTGGGCGGTTATTATTACAAGCATAGATGTTCTCCTGCTTCTTGCACTTCAAGGTTTTGGTATACGTAAAATTGAAGCGATTGTACTAATACTTGTCGGCACCATATCTGCTTGTTACGGCATAGAACTTTTTGTTTTACCCCAGACTCAACCCAATCTTCTTGAAATGGGTCATGCTCTTATTCACCCCGGGTTTAGTCAGTCGGGTATGCTTTTTGTAGCTATGGGTATAGTAGGAGCTACTGTAATGCCCCACAACCTCTACTTACATTCAGCATTAGTACAAAGCCGTCAGTTTCAAAAAGACGAAGCATCTATACGTAGTGCCATACGATTCAATACAATCGACTCTACTGCTTCGCTGACGATTGCGTTTTTTGTAAATGCAGCCATTCTAACTCTCGCGGCTTTGGTGTTTTATGGCAAAAGTTCGGTAACTGCCGCTGGAGGACAGGTTGTTTCTTTCTCTGAAACAACTGACTGGATTAGAATAGCATATCTAACATTGGCACCACTCCTTGGTACAGCTACAGCAAGTCTACTCTTTGTTATAGCATTATTCGCAAGTGGACAAAGCAGCACGATAACCGGCACCTTGGCAGGACAGGTTGTTATGGAGGGCTTTATGAGCTGGCGACTTCGTCCTTGGCTTCGTCGATTCATTACACGCGCTTTTGCAGTAATACCTGCGATTCTCGTTATAGGTCTCAAAGGCGATTCTAGCGTTAACGATCTGCTCACGTTGAGTCAGGTCATTTTAGCACTCCAATTACCCTTTGCGATGTTTCCACTACTTCAATTCACAAGCTCTAAAGCAAAAATGGGTAAATGGAAACTTGGTAAATTTCTACTCATTACAGGTTGGATTACCGCTATTATCATTACTGCTATGGATTTAATAGGTCTACCTGACTCTATTAAATCAGCATGGGCCATCATGCATTAACATGAATAAAACTCTAGCAACCAATAAAGCGAATAGCTTGTATCCCTCCATTCTTGTAACTTTAGATGGAAATCCTAGTGACCGGGCCATAATAGATCATATAAAACCACTAGCTCAGGCTTCAGAAAGTCAGATCACTCTACTTCATGTTGCAGATGGATGGGCAGCACGAACACACGGCAATCATGCAGTAAGTTCTGAGATCAGTTCAGATGAAAAATATCTAAAGACCGTAAAAGAGGAATTTATAAATTCAGGGCTTAGAACAAATACCGTCTTGGCATTTGGAGATCCAGCCACGGAAATCATCAAGTGGATAAAGAATAACCCATGTAACTTAATTGCGATGAGTACACATGGACATACCTTTTGGGGCGATTTTTTTCTTGGCTCAACATCGCGACAGGTAAAGCACGCTGTTACCACTCCTATCCTACTAGTAAAAGCAAGCTAGCGATCAAAACTTATTCAGCAACTTGAGGAAAAAGCATTTTTTCTCTCAGATGCGTGATTCGAGATTTAGCTTCGCTATTACGAACAGCCATACTGTATGCAGGCACCTCTCCCACGATAAAAACTTTTTTCCTACCTCGTGTTATAGCAGTATATAGCAAGTTACGTTGGAGCATAACAAAGTGCCCTTTAAGTAGAGGTATAATCACAACAGGATATTCACTGCCTTGCGATTTATGTATTGTAATAGAGTAAGCAAGACCAAGCTCACTCATTTCAGCTCTAGTATACTCATATTGCTCAGAATCGAATTCAGCCGTTAATACGCCCTCAACCCCATCAACTTTTACAATCGATCCTATATCGCCGTTAAAGAGCAACTTATCATAGTTATTTTTCAGCTGAATAACTTTATCTCCGACTTTAAATTCTAGAGACCCAAAACGAATTCCACGCCCAGACGCTTTATTCATGCTTGCTTGAAGCTGACTGTTTAAATTCGCGACACCTGCTACACCTTTATGCATAGGAGCAAGAATCTGTATATCTTGGATTGGGTGAAACCAGTTAAAATGTTTTGGAATATATTCAGTACAAATTTCTATTACTTTACTAACACAGTCATCTGGAGAATCTGCTGCTACAAAAGTCAAATCACTCCATGCAGGTATAGAAGCAACATCATTGACAGCTGGAGGCGGCGTTGCATCACCACGATTTACCGCATGGGCTATGGTTACAATATTGCTCTGTCCTTTTTGCCGGTAAATGACTGAAAGCCTAGTTACAGGTATTTTAACACTAGGAATATCCCCTTGTAATTCACTAGGTATATCTGTTTCTCCAGTAGCAATGATATCTTTCAGTACATCACCTGCACCAACACTCGGTAATTGATCAACATCTCCTACTAATAAAAGATGAGCTTTTGAAGGGACTGCTTGAAAAAGTGATGCGGCTAAACGGCTGTCTAGCATTGAAGCTTCATCGACAATTAGGAAGTCGGTCGGCAATGGACGTGTCTCGTTTGCTTGGTAACCACCTTTTGCATGATCGAGTTTAAGTAAACGGTGAATTGTAGAAGCATATCCACCAGTCGTTTCAGCCAAACGTTGTGCCGCTCTACCTGTAGGAGCAGCTAAATGCACGCGTACTTTTTTTGCCTTAAGAATATCTACAAGAGCTCTCAAAATAGTGGTCTTACCCGTACCTGGACCACCTGTTAAAATACTGATCTTATTAGTTAAAGCGCGTGTAACTGCAAGACGCTGCAGATCGTGAAATTGAAATCCCGCTTTCTCTTCTGCCCAGGTTGCGGCTGCTTCGACTTTAATTGGCGGAAGTGCAGAAGCAGATTTATTAATTCGAAGCAGTGAACTAGCAATTTTCTCTTCAACCTTACTGTTTGTCGGCAACTGGACTAATTGCGTTGGCCAATCTGATTTGCGCTGAAGCACACTGAGTATTCCAGGAACTTCAGGTAATTTCTGTAAAACAATTTGCTTAGACTTAATAAGCTCTTGAATACGTAAAGCGACCAAGTCTGAGGACGTCTCAAGCATTGCAGATGCATGCTCTTTAAGTTCTTTAACTCCGTAAGCCGTATGCCCCTCCTCTTGCAAATCATCGAGTGCAAATAATATTCCTGCATCAAGCCTAGGAGGAGCGTCGTTCGCAAATCCTAGATTAATTGCGATCTTATCTGCTGTTTTAAATCCAATTCCATCAATCTCGCGTGCAACACGATATGGTTCGTTAAGAAGTACGTTTTTTGATTCTACACCGTATTTAGCCACTAATTTTACGCACTGGCTTGGAGTAACTCCATAGGTCTGTAAAAAAACATAAACTTCACGCTCAGTTTTTTTCTCATCCCACGCCTTCTTAATCGCAGTAGCTCGCTTAGCCCCTATACCTTCTACTTTTCTTAGCTTAGCTGATTCTTCACTTAAAATTCTAAACGTATCTACTCCAAAAGCATCGACTATCTTATTTGCGTACACCTTTCCTATACCAGGAACCAGTCCACTACCTAAATATTTTCTAATCCCATGAACACTGGACGGAAGTTCACTTTTAAATGAACTAATTTTAAATTGTGATCCGTGTTGTTGATGCCTTGTCCACTCACCCATTAAGTGAAGCGTTTCTCCACATTCAACTCCGGATAAAATACCGACAATAGTTACAACTTCTGCTTTCGATCCATCATCATTTAATTCAGGTCTTAACTCTGCGATCGTGTAATGGTTCTCTTCATTGAGATATATAATTCTCTCTACAACACCTGTGAGGGAGTTCGACTCTCCTGATGATGAAGATTTAGTAGCCACAATTATTAAGAAATCGTGAGTTAACCTCTATGGCAAGCGCAGGGCAATAGACGGAGTATCTCACAAATCGAGTTTTTCCATCATCTCATCTAGACTGTTAAAGACATGTTCAGCCCCCTCTGCTTCAAGCTCATGTTTACTATGTGTACCAGTAGTAACACATAAACAAGCTATACCTCCGTTACGGGCTGCTTGGATATCAAAGGGCGAGTCACCAACTAATACGCTATTATTTTGAGTGCAACCCATGAGACTCAAGGTATGCGCTACCATTTGTGGCGCAGGCTTAAGCCAAGGTGTATCTCCAGCACCAACTACTGCATTCATGTAAGGCTCAATTAAGAGATGCTTACAAATTAGCCTAGCTGAATGCCCATGTTTATTGGTACATACGCCCAATGTCGTTCCTTTAGCATGGAGTCGTTGAATCATTGTCATCGCTCCAGGCAAAAGCTCCACGTCATCGAGCATCGTCTCATCCCAGTACTTTCTATATATAATAAGCCCCGGTTTGTGCATTTCTGCAGGGATTAACTTAGTAAAAGCATGCTCTAAACCTCCACCAATAGCTGCCCTAACCTGCTGCAAAGTAGGTTTCGCTAACCCTAGTTCATTCATTGTGAACACATACGAGCGATGAATCGCTTTAAAATGGTCAACGATAGTACCGTCGAGATCGAATAAATAGGTGCGAAATCTCATGCTACTTTAAATTAAGACAACTATGAAACATTTCGCAACCAAACGTATCAAACATAAGAATCGAGTTGGACTCACTAGCCTTTGACGCCAATATATCCCTAATGCCGGCTGCTTCCAAAATACATTTAGCAGAAGTTAGCGTAGAAAAATTGGGGGATACGCTTGAATTAACACTGAGTGGTACATGGCATATCTCTGCACCTAAACCGTCTTGGAATAAGTACAGCCCAGATCCAAAAACGATTAATTGTATTAAAATAACCATAGCTCATTTAAAGGCATGGGACACCTCTCTTCTCCTCTTTCTTGGTGAAGTCAAAAGCTGGTGCACGTCACACAAGATTATCTGCAATCTTTCACATCTTCCTGATAGCATGCATCACCTTTTACTTAGTCTAGAAGGTGTCTATGAAACGTTACCGCCTAAGAAAAGAGACGAGAGTTTACTTACAGCAGTAGGTATAGCTACTAATCAAGCGTGGTATAACACAAAGGGAATTTTAAGTTTTATTGGTGAATCGTGTCTTGGCCTTTTACGTTTACCTACTCGTATAAAAAAATTTAGATGGGGTGACTGGATTGACCACATGCAAGCTTGTGGAGTGATGTCCTTACCTATTGTTAGTTTAATCAGTTTTTTAGTAGGACTAACACTTGCATATCAGGCTGCTGTTGAATTACGCCAATTCGGAGCAGATATATTCATAGCAGATATCGTAGGACTATCCGTAGTTCGAGAAATGGGTCCTATGATGGCAGCCGTAATCTTGGCAGGTAGAACCGGGGCTTCATTCGCTGCAACGATAGGTAATATGCGAGCAAACGAAGAAATTGATGCTCTAGAAGTACTAGGGATTTCGGCGATCGATTTCCTTGTTATTCCTAGACTACTAGCGCTAGGTATTATGATGCCCCTGTTAACTCTGTATGCTAATTGCATAGGTATATTAGGTGGCATGGTTGTAGCAGGTGGCGTACTTCAGATTTCTCCAGCTGCATATTGGATAGAAACACAAAGCAGCATTGATCTTACTGACCTTGGAACCGGTTTATTAAAAGCAACAACCTTTGGTTTGTTAATTGGTCTCTCTGGATGCATGAGAGGCTTACAATCTGAACGAAGCGCAGAAGGTGTTGGTAAGGCAACTACATCTGCTGTAGTGACAGCAATACTTCTCGTTATCGTTGCGGATGCTTTATATGCAGTTCTATTCCATGCTTTAGGGATATAAAACATGACTAACCCGCACCACTTAACTTCAGCTAATTCTCACCCTGTTGTAATACAGGCAGAAGGACTTTCGTGTGGATATGAGGGAAATCTCGTTTTGTCTGACGTGAGTTTTGAAGTTAAGCAAAGTGAAGCATTTTTTATTATTGGGGGCTCTGGATGCGGCAAAAGCACCCTGCTTCGTACACTTGTGGGACTAAATACTCCAACGACAGGAAGTGTCGAAATTTTAGGAAAACCATTTTCAAAAGCTGATTTACCAACACGTCGCGCTCAGCTACGAAACATAGGAATGCTATTTCAGAGTAGTGCTCTATGGAGTTCTCTTACTCTACGTCAGAACGTATCGCTACCTTTAGAAGAACACACTAATCTAACTCGTAAAGAGATAGATGAAATTGCGATGCTTAAACTCGCTCAGTTGGGGCTCAAAGGTTTTGAAAACTACTATCCTGCAGAAATCAGCGGTGGCATGAAGAAAAGAGCAGGACTTGCAAGAGCCCTAGCCCTAGATCCAGCTATTGTATTTTTCGATGAACCTTGGGCTGGTTTAGATCCTATAACTTCTCGTAAACTAAATTATCAAATTAAGGAAATTCAGCAAACATTTGGAACTACGCTTGTTATCGTCTCACACGAGCTAGAATCCATATTTGAATTAGCTAATCGCGTCATCATGTTAGATAGGGAAAGTAAAAACATAATAGCTGAAGGAAACCCCAAAGACTTACTTAAGAACACAACCGATAGCCGCGTAAAAGACTTTTTACATCGCGGTTCATTAAATATTCACCAAGCTTAAAACACTGTATGAAAAAGGTTAGTCCAGCATTAGTCGGAGCGTTTGTGATTGGAGCTTTTGCTCTTGGCGTGCTCGCAATGCTCTTTTTTGGAAGCGTAAACTTTTTAAGGCATCAGCAACGCTTTGTTGTTTATTTCAACGAATCCATTCAGGGCTTGAATTTAGGTTCATCAGTAAAATTAAAGGGTGTTGCTGTAGGTAAAGTTGTCGATCTACACATTCTATACGATAATGCTAAGGGTAACTCAGTTATCGAAGTAACCTGTGAATTCGATCGCAATATGATTCAAGATGAATCTGGCAAAGGTGTTAATGTGAGTGACCCTAGTGTATTAAAAACGTTTGTCGATCATGGACTACGCGCTCAACTAGGAGTTGTAGGGCTAGCTACAGGTTTACTCGTTGTAGAATTAGATTTTTACGATCCTAGTTTATATCCAATTGAAGAATCGCACTATGGAGCATCTAAATATCCTATCGTACCGCCAGTGCCTTCTACGATTTCTGAATTCCAAGCCAGTGCTACTGAAATTCTAACTAAAATTAAGCATGTCGATTTCGAAGGTATAGGAATAAATCTCAAAGGTCTGTTGGTTGAAGCACGTGCACAAGTAAAAGGTATCGATTTAAAAGCCCTAACAACGCAGTGGCAAAAAACAGGTGCTGCTTACGAGGACTTGGCCAAATCTCCTGAATTAAAAGATGCAATCACAAACCTAAATAAAACATTGGTTGCAATGCAGGGTTCTCTTGTACAACTAAACAAAACACTCGCTACCGTTGATAAACAAGCAGACACAAACGGAGAATCACTTCAAGTGGCACTTAAGAGAACCCAAGAAACAATGAAGCAATTTAGTGCAACAGCGCTCACAATTAAACAATTTATAGACACGCAGCAAAACTTAGGCGCTGATTCCCACCGAGCACTTACACAACTTTCAGAAGCAGCAGAGTCAGTACAACGTTTAGCGGATTATCTAGAACGTAACCCAAGTGCAATATTGTCAGGAAGGGCCACAACTAAACCATGAGAAAAATTTTTGCATTATGTACGTTTGCTTTAGCTACAGGCTGCACGGTAGTTCCATCAGCTAAAGTAGATACGACTCGTTTTTTTGTTCTCTCGAGCCCTGACATCTCACCAACACCTGCTGCAGCAGCAAACGGTATGAGACTCAGTATAAAAAAAATCGAGATTCCAGCGTATCTTCACACACGCTCGATTGTTATTAATCAAACGACTAATGAAGTACGCATAGAAGATATGAACCGCTGGGCTGAACCTCTAGACTCAGCCATTGGGCGTGTAGTTAAAGCAGGCCTATTACAAAACGCACATATTAGTAGTGTTCAATTCGCTCCATTATCTATTGATGCTGAACGCGACTACGACATATCAATAACGGTTCACAAATGTGAAGGATTTATTGGAACAGCTGGAAGCGCAGTAGCTCAATTTTCTGCTACCGTAGAAATAGCTACGCCAAGCCCTAAGAGCCAAGTAATAGCTAAGTATAATTTTGTATCCCAAGAGCAAACTTGGAACGGATCTGACTTCACAAAATTAGCTGAAGCGCTAAGTAATGACATCTTAGCGCTTGGTAGTGATATCGCTAATCACGTCCCTTAATTTACTTAAGGGCAGCAGCGATACGCTCGAGAGCAGTGACTACATTCTCGCGGGAATTAAATGCACTGATACGCACATGGCCTTCGCCGCATGATCCAAAGCCCGCACCTGGCGTACATACGACTTGAGCTTCATTAAGAAGTAAATCGAAGAATGCCCAAGAATCACGCCCTGTATTAACCCAGATATAAGGAGCATTATCTCCACCCACACAAGGAAGTCCTAGCTTAGCCAT
>DAISZL010000024.1:0-5595 GCA_036824825.1 Opitutaceae bacterium | reverse complement strand
ACATCACGAGCACCTTCAATTTCATAAATACTATGAGGTATTTTAGGATCGCGAATATAGGCCTCATAGGCTGAGTCGTATAAGATAACCGCTTTATTAGCCTTTGCGTAGGCTACCCATGCAATCAGCTGTTCACGCGTAGCAACAGCACCCGTTGGGTTATTTGGAAAGCATAGGTAAATTAAATCAGCACCTACTTTAGGTATAGCAGGCACATATCCGTTTGATGCGTTACTATCGAGATACAGTACACCTTCGTAACGACCGTTGACATTCAATCCTGTACGACCTGCCATGACATTTGTGTCAACATAGACAGGATATACAGGATCAGGAATAGCTAGACGGATATCATTTGAGAAAATTTCCTGAATGTTGCCACAGTCGCACTTCGAACCATCTGAAATGAAAATTTCGTCTGCCTCTATCGAACACCCACGAGCCGCATAATCGTTTTGAGCAATCGCATCTCTTAAAAATGCGTAGCCCTGTTCTGGCCCATAACCCTTAAATGTTGCACGATTAGCCATCTCATCGGTAGCAGCATGGAGAGCCTCAATACAGGCGGGCGGAAGTGGCTCAGTAACATCACCTATCCCTAGCCTAATCAACGGTTTATGCGGATTCGCAGCAACAAATGCATTTACGCGCCGAGCTATGTCAGCAAAGAGATAAGAGGCTTTAAGCTTACTGTAATTTTCGTTGATTTTAATCATAGCAAAATGTGACGAAGTCCAAAACTTGGCTTAAGAGCAAGCTTGGATGCATACTATACTTTATTTACGTACACAAAAATTTCATGATTTTATGTCGATGTACTCGTCAAAAAATGCTTATCTTCAAGCTCTTATGACAGGTACTGGTTCTCCTCTTAAACAGATCCTAGAGCTCTCCCATAACCTTGGGAAAGAAGAGCGTAAGCTAGCCATTCTAGGCGAAGGCAACACTTCTGCGCGCACGGGGCCAAAAACCTTCTTGGTTAAATCAAGTGGATCTCATTTAGGAACACTCAATAAAAACGGCTTAAGTGAGTGTTATTTTCATAAGCTCTTACCACTTTTAGATCAAAAAAATTTAACAGATAAAGCGATCGATGACTGCCTATTCGACTCACGTGTCGATAGCTACGCAAAGAAACCTTCCGTCGAAGCAATCTTTCACGCTTATTTACTCACCCTTCCCGGTGTTAACTTTGTTGGACACACCCATCCAACCGCAGTTAACCAGATTCTGTGTTCAAAAAACGCTAAACTTTTTGCAAGTAACCGTCTATTTCCAGACGAAATTGTATGCTGTGGAATAGAAAGTGTTTTTGTCCCATACACCGATCCTGGACTAAAATTAGCACAAACAATTAAGGCTTCTGTAGCTGCCTACATTAAACGCTTATCGCGTGCGCCACGTATTATTTTACTCGAAAATCATGGCCTTATTGCTCTTGGAGCAACACCTGACGCAGTTTTAGCTGCTACCCTCATGGCCGTTAAATCAGCTGAAATATTTACAGGAGCCTGCATCCATTCAGGGAAACCAAAATTTTTAACACGCTCTCAAGTCTTACGCATTGCTGGCAGACCTGATGAGCATTACCGTCAAAAAGCTCTAGGGCTTTCTTAATTCTTTAATTTTCAAATCATGAAAAGCTATAGCTATGTCAATTTTACTTGGGATGACTCCAAGGCTCAAAAACTCGATCCTGTCGGTCGCTTGATATACCGCTCAAACTTGCTCGGTAGCGATCAACGAATTACTAATACCGGAGGTGGCAATACTTCGTCTAAGATTACAGAAAAAGATCCACTCACTCAGGAGAATACCGAAGTGCTTTGGGTTAAAGGCTCTGGTGGAGATTTAAGAACAAGTACTCGCGAAAACTTCTCATCCCTTTACCAAGCTAAGTTAATCGGCCTTCAGGGCTTGTATGCGAATCGTAAAGATAAAGGCCTAAAGTCCGCAGCTGAAGACGACATGGTAGGCATGTATACCCATGCTACATTCAATCTAAACCCACGACCCTCCTCAATCGATACTCCCTTACATAGTTTTCTAAAGGGCAAACATGTCGACCACATGCACCCCAATGCGATCATAGCGATTGCAGCTTCTAAAAATTGCGAGTCCCTAACAAAAACAATTTTCAATGGAGAAATGGCCTACGTGCCATGGATGAGACCGGGATTTGAACTTGGTTTAGCTATGCAAGAGATTGCATCTAAATCACCATCCATTCGTGCAATCATGATGGGCCAACATGGATTCATTTCCTGGGACGATGATGATAAGCAGTGCTATACACGCACCTTAGATTTCATTGAAAAGGCCTCGCTTTATATTGAAGAAAAATATCAAGCAAAGGGCGGAGATAAAGCAGCGTTTGGTGGAGCTAAATATACTTCCTTACCGCAAGAAACTCGTAACGCAGCCTTTGCAGCACTTCTGCCTTGGTTACGTGGACAAGTCTCCCAACAGAAGCGTTTCATCGGCACCGTACAAGATGACGAGAAAATTTTACGCTTCGTAAATTCTAAGGATGCTGCTCGTTTAGCTGAACTAGGAACATCCTGCCCAGATCATTTCTTAAGAACAAAAATTAAACCGCTTTATGTAGATTGGAATCCTCAAAGCGAAGATACAGCCGTATTAAAACGCAAACTCGCTGCAGGTATTGAACAATATCGCAAGGACTACGCTACGTATTATTCAACATGCAAACACGCAAACTCGCCTGCGATGCGTGACCCTAATCCTACGGTTATATTAATTCCAGGTTTAGGCATGGTAGCATGGGGTAAAGATAAATCTGAATCACGTGTTACTGCAGAATTTTATAACTGCGCTGTTGAAGTTATGCGCGGCGCTGAAGCAATCGATACATACATAGCACTTCCACAACAAGAGGCATTCGACATCGAATATTGGCTACTTGAAGAAGCTAAATTAAAACGTATGCCTGCAGAGAAGGAACTTGCTCGACAAGTGATCGTAGTCATTGGAGCAGGCTCTGGAATCGGAAAAGAAACAGCCCATCGTTTAGCACGAGAAGGAGCTCATATTGTATGCGTAGATCTAAATGAGGCAGCTGCTCAAGCAACCGCTAAAGAAATCACAGACAAACTAGGCCAAGGTATTGGTGTTGCTGGAACTGGAATCTCAAGCTGTGGACCAGCTCTTGGTTTAGCTGCTAATATCACAGATAGAAAAAGCGTTCGCGCTATGTTAGACAACGTAGCCTTAGCTTATGGTGGTTTCGATTCAATCTGCGTAACTGCAGGAATATTTGTTCCTAGTGATACAACAGGACACATCCCAGACGACAAGTGGGCTCTCACTTTCTCAATCAATGTCACCGGTAGCTACATTGTTGGTGATGAGGCTGCAAAGACATGGAAAGAACAAGGACTAAGAGGAAACTTAGTACTCACAACCTCCGCTAACGCTGTTGTAGCTAAAAAAGGTTCTGTTGCCTACGATACATCTAAAGCAGCAGCTAATCACCTAGTCAGAGAATTAGCTATGGAACTAGCCCCACTCGTTCGTGTAAACGGTGTCGCTCCTGCAACTGTAGTACAAGGTAGTGCAATGTTCCCACGTGACCGCGTAATTGGATCACTAGCAAAATATGCGATCCCTTACACGGATGACGAAGCTACTGAATCACTCGTTAAGAAGCTTGCTCAGTTCTATGCAGATAGAACTTTAACCAAATCGCCTATTACGCCAGCAGACCAAGCAGAAGCTTATTTTCTCCTTGTGACACAGCGCTTAAGTAAAACGACAGGACAAGTCATTACTGTCGACGGCGGTTTATTTGAAGCTTTCTTAAGATAAGTTATGGCATTACGCGTTGCCGTTGTAGGTTCTGGATCTCTTGGGATCTACTACGGCACTCGACTTGCTCTATCAGGACTAGATGTCAGTTTCCTGATGCGTCATGATTACTTGGCTGTAAAGCAGAGTAACAAACTCGTTTTACATCAAGAAGCACACATTGATTACTTAACACCCGTTCACGTTTTTGACTCAACGAAAAACATAGGTCCCGTTGATTTGGTACTCATTGCTATTAAGACAACAGCTAATCACGCCCTGCGTGATTTGATCTCACCGCTCATTAAAGAAAGTACGATTCTACTTACGGTACAAAATGGATTAGGATCAGACACATTACTCTCAGAAATATTTGGATCTGATCGTATTGTTGGAGGCTTAGCCTTTATCGCTACTAACCGCATAGCTCCAGGAGAAGTGAAATGCTTTCATCCGGGAAGTCTAACGATAGGTGACTACAATCATTCCCTTAGAGTTAGAACCAATGAAATAGCTGAGCTATTTCTAAAAGCCGGAATTAAAACACGTACAGTAGAAAACCTGGATAGCGCACGTTGGCACAAACTTGTATGGAATATTCCCTTTAATGGACTAACTATCGCTCATGGCGGTATTACAACTGATAAAGTATGTGCAGATCCTTTACTGAAAGAAGAAGTTAAAGCACTTATGCGTGAAGTGCAATTAGCGGCATCCTATTTTGGTCATACTATTAGCGATGACTTTCTGCATCAGCAGTTTGATGTGACTCCACCAATGGGAGCATATAAGCCATCAAGTCTTGTTGATTATCTTTCCGGAAAAGAAATCGAAATAGAATCAATCTGGGGCGAACCACTACGTCGAGCCGCAAAGGCAGGCGCTCAATTACCTCGCCTTGAAAATTTGTATAAAAGTCTAAAGGTAATTAGTAGCGGTAAAACAAAGTGACTACTTACTGAAACTAAACCGGTCTCTTAAGTTAGTAAATTTCGATTCGTAGAAATTGTAAATAATAGCACTGATTAAAATAGTGCCTAAAATTTCTGTTATAAAAGCAGCCCAACCTTGACTGGCAGTAAGCTGATTATTTGGGAATATATACATTTTTACAAAGTACATCAGCGGTAGGTTAACAAAATACATCGAGTAAGACCACCTCGCGAAAGATTCAATACAGGAGGAAATAATATTATGGGCTTGTACGGTTATCTTATTAGCCGAGGGAATTAAAAGCGCAAATCCTAGTGACACACAATTGAATCTAAAAGTCTTAGCAAAAAATCCCGCGTTGAACTCAGGAGATAAATATAACGTTCCGTAACATCCAATTAATATAATTATGCCGCCCCAAAGACTTAAACGTGATAAATTATTAAACTTATTCGGATAGTTTTTAAATAACCACGCCGTTAACACTCCGGTCATAAGCGCGTCGAAACGCAGTATAACAATTTCTCGTTGAGCTGTTTCCCATGTATTTGATGCGTGTAGTGCAAACAAAACCCTGCTCAGGGTAGAAATAAGGTATAAAACTATACCTACATATAAGTAGGCATTTTTATCACTCCTTTTAATTCTTAAAAACAAAAATACCAAAAGAGCGTATATGAGATAAAACCACTCTTCGATCGCAAGACTCCAGGATTCCAAGAAAAAATTTAGGTTAGCCGAAAATAAATTCTGTAGAAATAATCCATAAGCTATAAGCTTACCCTGATTTATAATTCCAGGCATAAATACTGTAGCAAGTATGCCATTAATGATAATAAACAAATAATAATTAGG
>DAISZL010000023.1:1468-16369 GCA_036824825.1 Opitutaceae bacterium | reverse complement strand
CGTGCTTCTAAACCTGTTTTATCCTCAAGTTGGGCAGCTAAGCGCCATGTATTACCTATGTGCTGTTTATCTAATTGTTTTAATTCCTGCTTTGCGTTTTCTAGCTGCTTTTCAGTTTTCGCTTTAAGCTTACGTCTGGTAGCTTCTGCGAACGCTCTCGCATATTGTTTTGAAAGTGCACCTTCAGCTACAGCTACGATACTGAAATTTGCATGCTTTTGGTCACGACGTTTAATTGCAGCTACGATCTTATCAATATCGTAGGGTATTTCTGGAATTAGGACAACATCTGCACCACCACCAATCCCTGCGCCAAGTGTTAACCAACCTGCGCGGTGACCCATAATTTCTGCTACAATAATACGGTGGTGACTGTGTGCTGTACTGTGTAGGCGGTCTAATGCCTCAGCTGCAATACCAAGTGCTGTATCGAAGCCAATTGTTGCATCAGTTAATGCAACATCATTATCAATCGTTTTGGGTAATGTTATGATGTTTAAACCTGCATTAACTAAACGAAGTGCATTTTTATGTGTACCGCCACCACCAATACAAACAAGTGCTTTTAGTTTTAACTTTTTATAGTTAGAAACAATTTTAGCAGTCATATCTTTAACCTCACCATCAATTTTCATCTTGTGAGGCTTCTCACGACTCGTTCCTAAAACTGTTCCTCCAACCGTTAGAATACCTGCCAGAGTAGCTTTATTTAATTGAACGTAATTATTTTGCGCGAGTCCGAGAAATCCATCCTTAAAACCGAGGACATCATAGCCATACTTGCCAATGGCAGCTTTACCAACAGCGCGTATTGCAGCATTTAAGCCGGGACTATCTCCACCAGCTGTAAGAATACCTATACGAGGCGCGGACTTACTTTTCATAGTAAATATCCAACGCTTATAATTTTAAACGTCCATGATTTTAAATCAATTTAGCTCTAAACGTAACAAATCCGTAACGAATTTAAGGCTGGGGTAGTATATTTTGTGTATATAACCAGTCTCTACATCTATCTGTCCACGTTCCATGAGGATTTTTACTAGGACGAACGCCAAAACCATGCACGCCTAACGTATAAAGATGAAGTTCCGCAGGAACGCCTAAACGTTTAAGCGCTACATATGGAGCTATACAATTTTCAGAATCAACGCGGTCAGTTTCACAATCTACTAAAAACATCTGGGGTGTTTGTTTAGTGAAGTGAATATCCGAGGTAAGTTCATGCGTTTTTGTATCAATTAATCCACCGGGATAGACAACAATAGCAAAGTCGGGACGTGAGCTTACGGTGTCTTTTGAATCGATAGCGGGATAGGTAGAATTCATGAAGTTCACAGATGCCATAACACTTAAATGAGCACCTGCGGAAAAACCCATAATTCCAATTTTAGTAGTATCTAAGTGTTTATCTTGTGCTGAACTGCGTATTATACGAATAGCACGCTGTGCATCCTGAAGAGCCGGTAAATGACGTGGTAAGCCATCTCTTGCAGGTACACGGTATTTAAGGACATAAGCAGTTATACCTAATGAATTAAGCCATAAAGCCGCTTCTTCGCCTTCTTTAACCATTTCCAATTCACGGTATCCACCGCCAGGGCAGACGATTACTGATACACCATTAGGCTTAGCTGGCTTAAATTCAGTTAACGTGGCCCGAGTTACGTTAAATGACTGCTTTGGTAATACAGATGGTGCTGTATTAGGGACATCTTTTTCAGGACCTATTGATTTGATCTCACCGGGGACAGCTCCAGGCCAGATTTCAATACTTGTCCCATAGCTATTAATTAAAACAAAGAGATAACTGATACCAACTAACAGGCCTTTGATTTGTTTCATAAGAGTAGTAAGACGAATTAACCCTAAATAGGTAATAAACAGTATAATTTACACACTTTACAACAGGTTTCCCCAGTGAAAATGTGAATTTAACATAATATCTATTGTGCGATAATAGGTTATATACGTAGGCATTAATAAAACATCAATTTAACATGCATGATATCCATTCCTGCTGAATCTATAATATTTTGAAGATTCTCCAAAATAGCTAACTTCCAATGACTCTAAACCAGATACAAAGCACACAAAATAGAAGTATCTGGATAAACTTTCACGAAAAATTTCCTAATTCAATATCACGCATTTTTTTTATTTCTTCATACGTAAAAAACTTATCCTTCCAAGTAGCCTTCAGTTGTGCAGCAAAATCTATTACAACTGGTTTTTTTACCGATTTCACTGCTGGAACAATATGGGCAAAACTTTTGCCACGTTTGGTAATCTCTATAGATTCGCCGTTTTCTAACCATGCAGATAAGCGACGAAAGTTATTTCTTAAATCCGCTACTGTAGCACGTCTAGTAATCATGATGCATAGACTATCAAAAGTGAAATATAGTCAACTTGGTATCTTTTCGTGCAAGTTAGGTATTCTTTAAAGATGAAAACCTAATTTATTTTAGAAAGTTTGATATATGCCCTCTTAATTAAAAAGAGAGCATATTGTCTTATGTAAGATTATATTGAAAACTATCTTACATGAATGAAACCTTAAATCCTATAATTAGCCGTTTAGCGTATAACCAGCTCGATATTGACGACTTAAATATTGGTTAGCGTCAGCATCGTTAGTTACAACACCTTTAGAGCCATCATATTCAATTTTCTTACCTGCACGGTATGCAACTAATCCTAGAAGCATTTGTTCAATCATGGTTCCTGAGTAATCAAAATCACAGGATGTTTTCTTGAGACTCTTACATGCATTAAACCATTCTTCTTGGAAGCCACCAACAGTTGGCAATAACTCATCTTTAGCTGGTGATTTATAGTAAGTCATATCAGCACCATCACCAACTGGTATAATCATACGGGATGTAAAGTTAGCTACGATAAAACCTTTGCTACCTTTAAACATGGCACCGTGATCAATCTTGTTTAAGTCTAACCATGATACCGGTGATTTTGGCATTGCACCACCTTGGTACCAGCTAATCTTGATCGGTCCACGCCAGTCGTTTGCAGGATTTTCAAAATGCGATTCCATGGTTACTGGACTTACATCTTTGTTAAATGCTTCACCTGAAGCCTCTGCCGTTGTTGCGTACTGGGCATCAACAACATTCCAGAGTAAATCCATAGTATGACTGCCCATATCACCAATTTGACCGTTACCAAAATCCCAGAACATATTCCATTCTAAGCAATTGGCGCCAGGGCCACCTTTGAAATAGCCTGGATTATATGGATGATATGGCGCTGGTCCGAGCCATAAGTCGTAATGAAGATTTGATGGTGGATTACCAGCGGACGGATAATAGCCAGGTCTACGAATTTGTCTATTACCCCAAGCATATGCAGCTGATAATTCTCCTATTGCATTTCCACGAACTAATTCTCTTAAACGATTAAAATTCTGAAATGCATGTCGTTGCATGCCTACTTGCGTAGCTAATTTATTTTTCTTCGATAAATAATTAGCGCGTACTATGCGGGCTTCTTCAATTGTGTTTGCTAATGGTTTCTCGCAGTATACGTGCAGTCCACGGTTGAGTGCCCAATTAGATATAAAGGCATGATGATGATCAGCGGTACAAATAATGACACCATCTAGTCCAAGCTTTTGGTGGTCATCTAGCAGCTTACGCCAATCAATATACTTAGCTGCTTTAGGAAATTGCTTAGCACCAAATGCCAGATGGTCATCATTGATATCACATAGCGCTACTACATTCTGGCTCTTGAGTGCACTAAAATGAGCTTCTCCACGACCCCAAGTACCAATTAGGGCTAAATTGAGTTTATTACTTGGAGCATCAGCGCCAAATAACTTGGTATTAGTAAAGAGTAATGGACCTGCAGCAGCCATAGCTGCGGATTGGATGAATTTACGACGATTCATGGGGTTTTGATTATGGGGTTATGCTAAGAAGACGTTAAACTGGGTAAAGGTGTTACATACTAGCTGTGAAATATATAGCAGCAGAAAGTGTAAACAAACTGATGATATTACTTAGCAGCAAACTGGCGCCAGCTACCTCGGATCTGATGTCGTTTGCTAGTCCAAATAATATACCGAAAAATCCACATGGTACTGCACCTATAAGTATCGCAGCACGAGCTGAAGGGCCTGTTAAACCAAGTGCTAAAACAAACGCTAGTGCTATAAAAGGTTGAATAAAGTTTTTAAGAATAACACTACTAATAACTGGTGCACTAAAATGAATTTTCTGTGATGATATGACTAAGCCAGTTAAAAATAAAGCGACACCAGGCGTTGCTTTACCAATCAGTTCTGCAGAATTAAGCATAACATCTGGTATGTGCCATCCAAGAAATGCCACGAGTATTCCTAAAAACGGACCAATTACAATCGGCCGCTCAATGAGGTGAATTAACAAATCTTTAATTTGTTTATCTACAGGTAATCCTTGGGTGCTTGCCTTCGTATAAGCTAGTATAAGAAGTGTTATCGGTGATAAAAATACCGCTCCAACACAAATCGATATAGCAACATCAACCAAACTCCCCTGCCCCAAAACGCTAATAAAAAGTGGAAGTGCAATTGCTGTTATATTTGGTAAACCTATGGTGAGTGCTTGAACTGAATTTTCACCAAGTGATGTCTTAAAGAATCGTTTTTGAATTATAAAATTAAGTGCGTACGTAGTCCACATAGTAAGTACGAGAACTATAACAAAGTGATATTCGCTTAGAAGTTTAGCACGAGGTGTAAGTGCCGTTGCTTTGAATAGCGCAATAGGTAGCGCAAAGTTCATGACAAATAAGTTCAAACTTCTTACTTGTACATTATCTATAATTTTACGTTTACCAGCTATAAAACCTAAAATTAAAACAACAAAAACAGGAGTTAGCGTACTTGCTATTACAGTCAACATTTCGTCTTTAAAATAACATAGGGTTAAGAATTAAATCATGCTAAAGGGGTATGCATGTTTTATATAGATTGTGTAAATCAAATGACTTACGTCCATTGAATTTTAATAAAATCTACGCCTAGAGCTTGTAGGATTAAACAATTTCTCCATAAGTATTCATATGAGCCCCTCATCTGTTAGACAAACTTGGGTTAATTATTTACTTCGAGTCGTAAGAAAACCAATAGAAGCCCAAGCAACAGGTAAACTTCGTGCAACTATGCCTATAGAGTCAAAGGCATCTCGTGAAAATCGTTTTCAAGTAACACATTTAGAAGCAGTTGGTAGAGCCTTAACGGGTTTGTCACCTTGGCTGGAACTCAAACACGCTCCAGAGTCAGAAAAAAACGATCAACAAGCCATGCGTACTTTAGCCTTACAGGCACTTCGCAATGCGGTTGATCCTACGAGTCCTGATTGTCTTAATTTTTCGCACGGTCAGCAACCCCTCGTCGATGCCGCTTTTTTAGCGCAAGCACTTATTCGTGCACCTAAATCACTTTGGTATTCACTTGATAAAGTTACACAAGATCGACTCATCGATGCCTTACGCTCATCACATGTAATCACGCCTGGTTACAACAACTGGCTTCTATTTTCAGCAACAGTTGAAATAGCACTTCTTAAGTTTACAGGCCAAGCCGATATGCAGCGTATCGATTATGCCGTTAGATCATTAGAGTCATGGTATAAAGGAGATAGTATTTATGGTGATGGTCCAGAATTTCACTGGGATTACTATAATAGTTACGTAATACAACCTATGCTTCTGGATGTATTAGAAGCAGCAGAATCACGTAATAAGGCATGGCGAGACATGCTCCCCAATGTCCGCACACGCGCCGTTCGATACGCTGCCATTTTAGAAAAATTAGTTTCTCCCGATGGAAGTTTTCCGGCTGTGGGTCGCTCACTCGCCTACCGTTGTGGCGCTATGCACCATTTAGCAAACATGGCGTTAAGACATGAGTTACCTGGATCGGTACAACCTGCACAAGCAAGGTGTGCACTCACAAAAGTCATTGAGCGAACCTTAGGAGCCAGAGGTACCTTCAATGATGATGGCTGGCTGCAAGTTGGCTTATGTGGTCATCAACCTGCTATTGGTGAAGAATATATATCTACCGGTAGCCTTTATCTCTGCTCAACGGCTTTCCTTCCCTTAGGTCTTCCAAGCGATGATCCCTTCTGGTCACAAGACGCAGTCTTAACAACCAGTGAAAAAGCTTGGAGTGGTATTAATGTTACCAATGACCATGCACTAGCATCAGAAAAAGCGTAAGCTTAATTGGATGCTACACGCTGTGCTACACCTACATGCGTCGCTAAAAATTCTAGTAAGATAGGACGTAAATCGTAAGGAAGCGGCTTTTTGTTCCAGGAAGTTAAATCAAAGGTGTGTCCAATGCCTGGGATGAGGACAAGTTTATGTGGTACATTATTTTTTGTAAGTACGGCATCTAACTCTTCGGACTGACCATGATTAACGGTAGCATCAGCTAAACCCTGAAAAATAATAACAGGTGGCGAATTTTTAGTCACATGAAACACAGGAGAGACTTCACGCCAAAGTGCATCATTCTCATTTCTTCCAGCGCCAAATACCTTTTTGTATTCTTTGTCATCTGTTAAAACGCCGGTTACCTCGCCTGCTGGTCCTGGCTTCTGACGAGTAAATATATTCGAAATACCATAGAAATCTCCTATCGCTAATACGCTGTCGGAAACTCCTGGATAAGGGCTTTGTGGTTCTAGATGCGCTATCCCTGAAGTGAGACCAACCATTAAGGCTAAATGTCCGCCAGCTGATCCACCCATGACTGCTATACGAGATGAATCAATATGGTATTTTTCACTATTCACACGTAAAAACCTAACTGCATTTTTACAGTCAAATAAATTTGTAGGCCATGAATTAGCTCCAAGTTTATATTCTACACTAATAGCAACATAGCCTGCGTTTGCCAAAGTAGTACATACATTCGTAGCACGTGCTTCATTCTTTGTTCCAGTTTGCCATCCGCCTCCGTGAATCCAAACAACGGCTGGTAGCTTACCTGTGTATTTAGCTGGATCGGGTAAATAAAGGTTTAATTTCTCAGCACGTGTAGACTCTAAATATGGCTCATCATTTTGAATCGTAATGTCTCCAAATGTTTTTAATGAGCTTAGACAAATGACAAATGCTATAAAAGATAAACGGTACATGGTTTTGAATAAATTAATTTTGAGGTAAAAGTGCTCCAATAAACCAATCATTAGATTTATTTGGCACTACTTGCGAGAGGTAATCTTTCCTTGGGTCATTTTTTAACGGTGCCATGCCGCCTGAAGCTATTCCCGAATTTGACTTTAGGATGAAGAGTTTCGTTGGTGAAGACCATCCTGCCTTCGCGAGGTGTACACTATCATCGATGAGAAGTGCTCCCGTGTGTTTAGCATCATCATTAGGTTCTGACTGTGGATGAAAACCACTATAGAAATTATGAGAAAAATGAGTACCTGTACTACCTCCATTATCGTAGATAGTATCCTTTGATTGATTAATAATTAAATTATTGAAAATAAACGTGTTCTTTGCCCAACCAGACCATGACTTAAAGTAAAAAATCTTAGGCATATCACCCTGAGTTCTAGGATTTGTCATATCCGACTTAGCAAAGAGTGTATTATTATAAACGTAGGTATTAGTTACTGTACCTGAGAATCGTACTAGAACTCCATTGTCATTTTGACTGATATTATAACGAACAATCGTTCCATCATTAAATGCTTTTCCGTTACAGCATATTAAAATGAAGCCGTAATCATTATCATGGCTATAGTTGTACTGAAATACACTTCGTCTGCAGTTGTAGTCACTATCATAGCCTGCAGCGTCAACATCTCCTGGATTAAATTTAGTAAAACAGGATTCATTATATTGAAATAATGCATCGTCGCAGTCGAAACTAAAACATGCGTTACCACTACCCTGCACAGCGCATTCTTTAAATAAGTTATGCTCAATCAGTGGACTTACACAGGCTCTGATGATGAGACCATTGCGAGCAGATCTTCTTATTTCATTTCCTCTAATAACGACATTAGTACTCGGTGCCCAAGCACTTTCATCATAGGTTCTATGACCCTTAGCCCATGAAGTAACAAAGGTGATACCAATAGCGCTTGTATCTACCACCTTACATCCCTCAACTAGTAATGTATCCCAAGCTGTTCGAACCGTTTTGCCTTCTATTAAAAAAACGATACCGCCGTATGACTTACGTGTTACATCTTCGTCATGATAGTTTTCAGTTAGCCCAGTTACATCATGCACATAAAGATTCTTAAGGGTAATATGTGTTAAAATTCCAGCGTCTATGCCACTTAAAGTAATTCCACGAAGTAATTTTTTATGTGCAGCATCTTCATTTGAAATATCAAGATCTGAAATTTCAACATACTTTGGGTTTTTGATAACGACAGTTGAGAGCATTGAGCCTTTGCCTTCGAACTTGGGTAAATCCCCAATGCCGTATGAACTAATGCGTATAGGATTATCTTTTGTCCCTGCAGGGGAAATACTGAGGGAATCGGCTGACCACTTTGAACCTTTCTTGAATAGAACTTTATCTCCCGGACTAAGTACTAGGTGATTCACCGCTTCACAGCTTTTTAACGGATGATCTATATCCGTACCATTATTGGTATCCACGCCTGAACTGCTATCTACGTAATAGGTGTTCGCACGACTGATACTTGCGATTAAAGACACGAGTAAGAAAAGTAAGGTCCTAAAATTCATAAAGGGTAAATATTGTTTGTAATTGTAGAGTCTAGTCTTGCAGAAAGAACATCTCCGTTTTATGCATACCATGCATGGATTCGATTCAAGTCAAAATAGCAAAAAAAGCTAAAGTTTCGCAATCCACAGTTTCTCGTGCACTAAGAAACCATCCTGCTTTACCCAAGGAAACCTGTAAACGTATACAAAAAATCGCACGAGAATTAGGTTATACACCTAATCCCCTCATAGCTTCTATTTTTCGTACCATGAGACGTGGTACGAGTAAAGATTCACTAGGTACATTAGCGTTTCTTACAGCTCATCCCACCGAACATGAGTGGAAAGATTATGCTACTTACCGTGACTTTTATGCTGGTGTTCACAAGCGTGCTACAGAACAAGGTTTTAATATCGAGACACACTGGGCAGCAAATCCTAAACTTACGCCTAAACGCTTAGCATCTATTCTTACTGCGCGAGGCATCACGGGAGTTATCATTAGTAGCAGGGGTTCTATTACTCAATTCAATGAAATTGCATGGGAAAAATTTTCAGTCGTACGTATAGGTTTATCCCATCAGACACTACGGTTTAATTGTGCGGTAAATCATCAAATTCACACGCTTCGACTCGTTGCAACACAACTTGCTAATAAAGGATATATTCGGATTGGTTTTGCTATTAGCGGAAAACAAAACACAGCCGCTGAGCAAAACTGGATATCGGGTGCACTTCTCTGGCAAAACGTAAATGAAAATAAAATACCAATCTACAATCCACCTATTTTAGATAAAATATCATTTTTGGAGTGGTATTATAAATATAAACCGGAAGCAGTAGTATCTGTAAATCCAGATACAGCAACATGGCTGAAAGAAGAAGGTGTAGTTATACCGGAACAGGCAGGGTTTGCACTTCTAGATTGGCATGCTGACTACGGAAATTACGCAGGTGCAAATCAAAATAGTGTGCTAGCAGGAGAAGCTGCGGTAGACATGCTAGTAGATCAGTTACGACGCAACGAATTTGGCATTCCACAGCATCCGAGAACATTACTGATTGAGAGTACCTGGGTGGACGGAGCGTCATTAAAAAAAATCGCTCATGCCTAAGCACGTAACACAGCAAAGTGATCATTCTGTTCCACGTGCCTTTGTACTAAGCACATGGCTTCTTTTGTTATTAGCCGGCTGCGTCACACTCCTTAGTAATTTAGATAGAGCTATTTTAACACAATTAAAGACTACGTTTAGTACCGAACTTGGCATAAGTAACACAGATTACTCAATATTGGTTACTTCATTCATGTTTCCCTACATTGGTATGTATTTTATTGTAGGCAAATGGGTAGATAAATACGGAACGAGGTTTTGTATAACGCTATTTTTAAGCATCATCAGTGGATCAACGCTCTTATTTTCTTTTGCTCATGGGCTTTGGGCGATGGCGGCGATGCGCTTTATATTTGGTGCAGCTAGCGCTGGAATTCTACCCGCTATCTTTGTTGCGGTTACAAAATGGTTTCCTGTCAACGTACGAGCCACCGCTCTCGCTATTACAGCTCCACTAGGGACATTGGGTACAATTTTAGCACCTCCCTTTACTGCTTTAATTACATTAAAAATAAATTGGCAAATGGCATTTTGGATTCCAGGAGTATTAGGATTATTTTTAGCTGTAATTTGGTCTGCAATTGATAAATCAAAACCAGAACCTAAGGCTCAAGAAAAGAATTCACAGATTACATTAATTTTAAAAAATAAATCACTGTGGTATATATTTGCAGCTCGAATTATTACAGACCCTTTTTGGTTTATACTTCAATTTTGGCAGGTTGCTTATTTTCAAGAGAAACTAGGACTGAGCTTATCGCAAACAGCTCAACTATTGTGGATTCCTCCTGTTGGGCAATCTATCTTAGGCATTATACTTGGTTGGTACTCTGATCACTTAATTAAACGTGGTATGCCAGCGCTTAAAGCACGTGCTATAATTTTAAGCGGATTAATCCTACTAACTCCTTGTATTTTTATTTTAGCATGGACGCACAATATCGCGTTAGCTGTAGCCATGCTCTTACTTGTTCAATTTTTAGGACGAAGCTGGTTAAGTGGCGCATCCCTCCTAGCCTCTGAACTTGTCCCCTCATCAATCATAGCATCAACCATAAGTATTATGAGTGCCTTAGCAGGACTAAGTAGTCTTGTTTTAAATGCGGCAGCTGGACACTTGATTAACTATTTTGGATATTCATTACTTTTCACCATTACAGGTCTAGCATTCCCTGTAGCTAGCTATTTAATTTGGCAATTTTACTATAAGTCAAAATCACTCCCTAAGATATGAAATCACCCCTTTTTTATATACGACTACTTATTGTTTTTATTTTTGTTGGAACGCAATCATACCTCTTGGCGATAGATGACTATAAACCTGGTCCAGATTCAAAATCACAGCCAGGAGTACCTAAAGGTGAGGTACTAAAATTTACGTTTGATCATTCAAAACTATTTCCAGGTACTACGCGTGTAGTAAGTGTTTACATACCAGCTCAGTATACAGCTTCAAAACCCGCTTGCTTAGCCGTATTTCAAGATGGAGTTATTTGGAATGCCCCTACGGTTTTTGATAATCTTATATTTAAGCATGAAATCCCTTTAACTATCGCTGTATTTATCACCCCAGGAATTGTTAAAGCGTTAAATCCTGCTCAGGCACTCGATCGCTATAATCGTAGTTTTGAATATGATGGTTTGAGTGATAATTACGCTCGGCTAATTGATGAGGAAATACTCCCTGCTGTAAAAGCCTTAAAGACTTCATCCAATTTACCTATTCTCATATCTAATGATCCAAATGATCACATGATCGCTGGACAAAGTAGTGGTGCTATAGCAGCGTTTACAGCAGCATGGGAGCGTCCTGACTTGTTTAGACGTGTCTACTCAACAATCGGCACTTTTGTAGGATTACGTGGTGGCGAACGCTATTCGATACTTATTAGAAAAACAGAACCCAAACCGCTTCGTATTTATATGCAAGATGGAAGCCATGACCATAATTCATACGGTGGAGATTGGTGGATGGCTAATCAAACCATGGAGCGATCGTTTAAATTTGCTGGCTATGATGTAGAACATGTCTGGGGAGATGGTGAGCACAACAGTAAGCATGCCACACAAGCTTTTCCTGACGCACTTCGTTGGTTATGGAGAGACTATCCAAAGCCAATTACCTGTGGAGCAACTCAGAATCAAATGCTTAAAGATATCCTAATTCCTGGTGAAGATTGGGAATTAGTTCAAGATGGCTTCGTTTCAACAGATGGACCTGCAGTTAGTCCAACTGGCGAAGTATATTTTAACGATAGACCTACTAATAAAACTTATAAAATAGATCTAAATGGTTCGGTTAGCGTTTTCTTAAATGACGCTGGAAGAGCTTCTGGGCAAAATTTTGGCCCAGATGGCAGGTTGTACTCCGTGCAAAGTCCTTCCGCTCGGCTCGTTGCTAGAGATAATCGTGGCCAAGTAACTGTTGCAGCAACCGAAATCTTACACGGAAACGATGTTGTCATTGCTCATAATGGTAACATGTACGTGACAGACGATTTTCCGCCATCTGATCCTTCAGCGCTAAGCAAAATATGGCTTATTAAACCAGATCATACAAAACTTGTTGTAGATACAGGTTTA
The DNA here is from genome assembly GCA_036824825.1 of Opitutaceae bacterium. Classification (GTDB taxonomy): domain Bacteria; phylum Verrucomicrobiota; class Verrucomicrobiia; order Opitutales; family Opitutaceae; genus Palsa-1447. The sequence goes on along the minus strand of DAISZL010000023.1, from coordinate 3,959 downwards.
AAGTTCGCGAACGGTATAACACTATCTCCAGATCAAAGTATTTTATATATTGATGACTCACGAACGCACTGGGTCTACAGCTATCAAATTCAACCTGATGGTACATTAGCTTTTAAACAAAAATATGGTGACTTACACGTACGAGATAGTGACGATGATACTTCTGCAGATGGTATGCGTGTAGACCGCGACGGACGCTTGTATGTAACAACTAAAATGGGAATACAAGTATGCGATCAAATTGGCCGAGTGAATGCAATTATACCTACCCCAAATGGTAAAATCACAAATCTATGCTTTGGAGGTAAAGAATTTAATATAATCTATGCCGTGTGCGGTGAAAAAGTATACCGCAGAAAAGTAAAAGTTCACGGAGCCAACGCTTGGGATATACCCAACAAACCACCTGTACCAAAACTTTAATGTTTAGTTACTTCCTGTAATTAATTGGGGATAAATACGATTTAAGCGACTTTCAAAAACCGCTTTTTCTGCACGTTTCCAATAATCTAAACTATCTGCACGTGTAGCATTATCAAATTTTAATAATTCGTCAGCAAGATGAGCTACCTCAAGTTGTAACGAATACAATTCATCATCAGCAAATAATGATGCATTTAAATTTTCGCTATTGTTGGGTTTCATAAGAGGTAATTATTTAGCACAAGTAACGTATCACGCTCTCGTGCTATACACAATCAACTGACTGTTAAAATCAGGTGAAGTTCCGTAAATAAATTAGACCCTACTATACTATTGACTCATAAATTACTGATGAACAGTAAATTATAAAATACTATATAGTCTTACAACGCGTCATTATATAGCCGTTCGTAACCTACAGTCGCATTTTTCCAGCTAAAATCTTTTTCCATTCCACGTTTTTGTACTAGCTGATATGAAGTTTTTTCATCGTACAACTTGAGTGCACGTTTTAAAGCGACCCCCAAGGCGGCTGCGTTTGGTTCATGCATAATACCTGTGCCACGTTTACTATCAGCATCTATATCGATCACGGTATCAACAAGACCGCCTACTTTGCTAACGATTGGTATCGTTCCATAAATTTGTGAATACATTTGATTTAGTCCACATGGCTCGAAGAGTGAAGGCATAACGAAGAAGTCACTACCTGCTTCAATTAAGTGGCTCATAGCTTCATCCAACTTAGGATTTAAGAAGACGCGGTCAGGAGCTTGATTTTGTAATTCACGAATACGTGCTTCTATTTTTTGCTCCCCTGATCCCAAGATGACTAAGCGGCAATTTTCTTTTAAGAAAAATGATTCATTCGCTAAAACAAGGTCCATACCCTTTTGTTCAACTAAACGACATACGATACCGAAAATGGGACCATTAAAGTGTGGATTAAAACCAGCCTCTCTTAGTAAAGCTGTACGGCAAACTGATTTACCCTTCAAGTCAGTCGATGAATAGCGTGCAGGTAATAAGGCATCTGTTTTGGGATTCCATACTTTTGTATCAACTCCATTTATTAGCCCAACAATGTCTTCACCTCTAGAACGCACTACTCCATCTAGTCCAAACCCAAATTCTGTAGTTTGAATTTCTTTAGCGTATTGAGGACTTACCGTAGTAACTTGATCTGCAAAGAGAATACCTCCCTTTAAAAGATTAACTTGTCCATAATACTCAAGACCTTCTACAGAATTTAACTGTGCTGGTAGATTTGTGAGATCAAAGATGGCACTTGGGAACAATCCTTGATAAGCAATATTATGTATCGTGAGAATCGTTTTTGTAGCCAGTGTTAAACCATACCTGCGTTCGCTATATCGTAAGAATATTGGAACGAGTGCCGCTTGCCAGTCATGGCTATGAACAATGTCCGGTTGAAGATCCAGTAAACGAATAGTCTCTACGGCAGATTTAGAGAAAAACACAAAACGCTCTGCATTATCCTCATAATCACGTTCACCTGTACCATACGGATTTCTGCGATCAAAAAACTCATCACGACAGATCAAATAAATGGATAAGTTACGTTTTGGTGAAAAAACACGAACTTCTCCTGATATAAATTTTTCGCCCATTTCTATTTTAAGGCGTAATCTACGCTCATTATGAGCAGCATCAGTATGACTTAAGGCTAGTCGGTAGCCAGGAATGATCACAGAAACCTCGTGACCACTGTCCGCCTGAGTAGAGCTTAAGGCTCCTACAACATCAGCTAATCCCCCTGTTTTCATGTAGGGAAATACCTCACTAGCTATATGAACGATTTTCATCGCGAATTATTAAAGCTAAGCCTTTAATGAATGCCAATCCTATACATGACTCTACGAGAAAAGTTGTTAGCTTTATTGAACACCCCTAGTTACACCCCAGCTAACGAATTTGAGCTATCGAGACGTCTAGGTATTAATAAAAAAGAGCGTTCTACCTTAACCCATGAGGTACGCTTACTTCTATCAAAAGGTGAATTAATGCGTGTCCAAGGGGATAGATTAAAACTAAAAGGTAGCTCAGG
>DAISZL010000023.1:0-1368 GCA_036824825.1 Opitutaceae bacterium | reverse complement strand
AACACACGAACCAAAATCAGAATTAGCAGGCGTTCTAGAAAAGTTTGATTTAACTCCAGAATTTCCGTCTGAGGTAATGAGAGAGGTGGAACACCTTGGCAGAAAAGTTGCGGACAAAGATTTAATAGGCCGAGAAGATTATCGAGAAATTCCTGTCTTCACTATCGATCCAGATGATGCAAAAGATTTCGATGATGCTTTATCGTATGAACCACTAGAAAACGGCTCAGTTCGAGTTGGTATCCATATCGCAGATGTATCTCATTACGTACGCTCCGGAACAGCCCTAGATAAAGAAGCTCAAAAACGCGGAAATTCTACCTATTTAGTTGGCGTTGTCATACCAATGCTTCCCGAAATATTATCGAACGGTCTTTGCTCCTTAGTTGAAGCAGAAAATAGACTATGTAAGGCAGCATTTATCACCTTCTCCAAAACTGGAAAAATTGAAGATACTTATTTTGCAAACACTGTCATATGCAGCAGGAAAAGACTTACTTATAAACAAGCGTATGCCTTACTGTTTGAAGATGATTTAGAAAAAGTTAAACAACTTCCACTTCCGCCAAAACACCAGACAGGATCCACAGGTCGAGCACTACGTGATATGAAGGATCAGGAATTACAGGATCTTCAAACGTGGATTCGTGGTCTTTGGAAGATTGCATCTAAATTAAGAAAAAATCGCATGCTACACGGCAGTCTTGATTTGGATATGCCTGAAACCAAAATATTTGTTGATGCCGAAGGCTACGCCGATCGACTTGAAAAGATTGAGCACGATGAAAGTCATCAACTTATCGAAGAATTTATGTTGGCTGCGAATGAGGAAATGGCGCGGCTTTCACGAACCCAGCGATTACCTTCTGTATACCGTGTACATGATGAGCCTGATGAAGAACGCCTTGAGGAATTTAGTCAGCTCGCAACAACCTACGGCATTGAAGTCGGAGATCTAACACGTCGTGAAAATGTAGTTCGCATGCTTGAGATTTTAGCTAAGCATCCACAAGGCTATAATTTAAGGACACAATTTTTAAGAAGTCTTAAAAAAGCTTGTTACCGTTCTAGTGCCGATGGTCACTACGGTTTACATAAAAAAGATTATACGCATTTTACCTCACCTATTAGACGTTACTCAGATTTAGTGGTACACCGAGTTCTCCATGCCTACTTACTAAAAAGCGGTAAAGGTGTAGATGGTAAACAAGGCTATGATATTAAGCATATTGAAAATCTTGCCGAACACCTAAGTCAGACTGAGGTTAATTCATCAGAGGCAGAACGTGAAAGTATTAAAATTAAGCTACTTGAATTCTTTGAAAGAGAATTAGCTAAGAAAAATAAAACTAAATTTGCTGTAGTAGT
>DAISZL010000022.1:1810-21895 GCA_036824825.1 Opitutaceae bacterium | reverse complement strand
TAGGTAGGTGCTCAAAGAGATCAAAGGTGCCTAAGTCAGTTGTAAGGTCTTTTCCGACTAAGCGACTAATCTTTGAAGCACCAAACCGAGCGTCAGACTTAAAATTTCTTGAATTTATACCACACAATTTAACCGTATCAGGAAGACGCTTAATTTCATCGATAGAATGCACTTCACATAGGACATCCATCCCAAGACTAAGCGCTAAATCATGAAGAGCTTTAAACGCTTGAGGATCCATTATGACACTTGCCATAAGAAGCATCGCATCCGCTCCAATGCTGCGTGAATAATAGACTTCATATTCATCCATGATGAAGTCTTTACGGATCACGGGCTTCGTTACTTCAGAACGGATTCGAAGTAAATCCTCAGGTGTTCCACCAAAATCATTCAGCTGGGTTAAAACAGAAATCGCAGCAACACAGGGATGCGCTTCATAAATAAGATGCGCTTTTTTTGCGTCCTTCGTGTCTTGTTCACTCATCTCCCCCATGCTAGGTGACTTCGCTTTAATTTCTGCAATTAAACTAAACGGACGTGAAGCCAGTGCTTTAACAAAGCCACGTGAAGGAGGTAGATCCTTAATCTTAGCCTTCAAATCAGCCAAGGAATACTTTGCCTTACGAGCCGAGGACTCGTTTGAGGTAGCATCCAGAAGTGTTTGAAGATTCATAAAAAGAAATATGAAAGTAGGTCTTTTTATAGGGTGCAAGCTATGAAAGCTGCGCTTTAATACGGAAAACGCGTAGGCAAACGTTGCAATCACCTAAAAACCACATTCCATAGGAAGCGCAATGAAGCTTGATCCGATCAAGAAAGCCCTACTCGCCTCCTATGAAAACGATGGAGGTATCAATTATATTGATGGCGCTAACTTACCCACCCAGGAATCGGTTCAACAATTAGCAAGCGACTGCATGCATCTGTTTTTTCCGGGCTACTTTGAAGATGTGATGCTCGCTAAAAAAGATGTGCCTGAGCATGTCACTAAACTCCTTGATCAGGTTGATAAACGACTTCTCACCGAAATTACCAAAAGCCTCACGTTTGCAAAAAATCCTAATCCACAAGAAAAAGCACGTGAACTGACAACAGAAGCGTTAGCCCTCTTACCAGCACTTAGAAAATTAATTCAAACCGATGTTGCTGCAGCGTATGAAGGTGATCCTGCTGCAAGAAGTGTCGAAGAAATTATTGTCGCCTATCCTTGCGTATTGGTCATTTCACTTCAACGACTCGCCCACATTCTCTACGAGCTTAAAGTTCCGATCTTACCACGCATGATAACGGAATACGGCCACGAAAGAACCGGCTGTGATTTACATCCTGGCGCTACGATTGGGACCCATTTCTTTATCGATCATGCAACGGGAGTAGTTGTCGGTGAAACAGCAACCATTGGAAATCACGTTAAACTGTACCAAGGTGTAACCCTAGGTGCTAAATCCTTTGAACTCGATCATGCAGGTAATCCCATTAAGGGAGTAAAACGTCATCCTGATGTGGGTGACTTTGTAACGATCTATGCCCATGCAACAATCTTAGGCGGAGATACCCGAATTGGTGCTCATTCGATCGTTGGGGGTAACGTCTGGTTACTCGAAAGTATGCCTGAAAACAGTATCGCCTATTTTAAAGGCGATAACCTTGTGATTAGACCACGCGAGAAAAAGGAAACCCTCTTAGAGAGAACTCCAGACTGGGTTATTTAGTCTGGCGATCTGCAAGTGCTCGGGCGAGAACGGACGCATAAAACGGTCCTTTATAAATAAGCCCTGTGTACAGCTGAACAAGCGTTGCACCTGCATCTAGTTTTTCTCCTGCACTTTCAGGAGAATCAATACCACCGACAGCGATGATCGGTAATTTCCCAGCAGTTGCGCGTGAAATATAATTCACAATTTCTGTGGAGCGTTTTCTAACCGGTCTTCCACTTAAGCCACCCGCTTCATTCACCGACTGAAAATAACCAGGACGAGCTAAGGTTGTATTCGTAGCAATGAGTCCATCCAGTTTATACTGGTGAACGACCTCGATTACCGAATCGATCTGAGTAAACGTTAAATCCGGAGCTATTTTTAAAAGAACAGGAAGTTTCTTTCCTCCTACTTTTGCATGACGTGCCGTATTTGCTTCTGTCACGGCAGATAAAAGTTGGCGCAGTTTTTCTTCGTCTTGGAGCTGACGCAAATTCGGTGTGTTTGGACTCGATACATTTAAGACGAGATAATCAGCGTGCGGAGCTAAGAGCTCATAGCTTTGTAAGTAATCATTCGTTGCTTGATCAATATCGACTACTTTTGATTTTCCTAAATTGATTCCTACAGGGATCCGGCGTTTACCAGGGGGTGGTAGTTTAGAAAACCGCTCTGCGACTTTAAAAGCACCCTCATTATTAAAGCCCATCCGGTTAATGACAGCTCGCTCACTCGGATAGCGGAATAAACGAGGCTTTGGATTTCCTGGCTGTTCTAAGGCAGTGACTGTACCAATTTCGACATGTCCAAAACCTAAGGCAGCAGCGGCTGGCCAGGCTTTCCCATTTTTATCAAACCCTGCTGCAAGACCTACGGCATTTGGAAAACGTAGTCCAAACGCTTCAACCGGTTTTAATCCGGAAGGCTGAGAGGTCATTTCTAATAGACGACACAGAGGTGTTATCTTTCCTAAAAGCGCTAAACTGGAGACCGCAAATTCATGGGCTTTCTCAGGGTCTGTCTTAAAAAACAGCGGTTTAATCAAGGATTCGTAATAGGACTCCATAGAGCCTAATTGAGGACGAAATGGCCCTTATTGAAACAATAAAGCTTAAGAAAGGTCATAAATGCGTGAAAAATGGCGTTTTAGGTAATTCATGCGTGACTTTAACTAACTCCCTATTAATCACTTATAAATGTTACGTTTCGTGCTTGTTTTTTAAATATCCGCACTCACTCTACGCCTAAATTTATTATTACTACTGACACATGGCTAAGCCTACATCGACTCTAGATTGGTGCATCGTTCGGCTCGGCGAAGACCACAATTGGTGGGTTGCCGAAACAAGTGATCCTGTTCGTTGGGATATTGATGGTCTAAGTATCATCGATCCACGCCAGGTAGCTCATTTAATTGAGCTGGTTGAACCCCTGCGTGATTACGGGTTTGACCAAGACTTGTTTGAAGCCGCCTTCATTTTATTCCGCATCGAAAAAGATGCGGGTAGTGGCAAAGTGCGTTTAAAGCGCGTCAAAGAATCAATCTTTGATTCTGAAGAAAAACTCTTCGCACTCCCTGACACACTCGATGAAGAGAACGGACCTTACGCTGATCTACTCGATCACTTAACGCGCTCCCGCGTTAAACTTTTAAACGATCTCTTTGATTTCGAATCAAAACTCCTCGTTGATGAAGTTGAAGACGAAATTCGTGAAGACCAAAATGCGAGCTTCATTGAAGGTAAAGCGATTCACACCTTTGAAGAACTCATTGCGGTCTTAGACTACATGCCAGCTGGTCATGAAGTTGACGAAGAGGCTCCTGCTAAGGATGTCACATCAGAAGATGATGATGAAGACTTGCCAGAACTAGATGAGGAAGAAGAAGAAAAACTCAAAAACGACGAGTCACTTAAATGGGACGAAGACGAAGAGAGTGAAGGCGCAGAGGGCGAAGGCGAAAAAGATAAAGACAAAGACGACATGGATGACATGGACGACGAACCTCGCTCAAAATCTTCGAAATCCTCCTCTAAGAAATCAAAAGGTAAACGCTAAGCGTTCTCTTTTTTCTAATAAAAAAACCTGTCTATATAAGACAGGTTTTTTTGTGCTCCTTTAGTCACGCAACTTAGAGTGACGGTGCAATCTTCTTAGCAAAATAAGTAAGAATCATATCTGCTCCTGCACGCTTAATCGAAAGTAAGGACTCGAATGTAGTCTTCTCTAAATCAAGCCAACCTAGTTTTGCAGCGGCATGAATTTGAGCGTATTCTCCAGACACTTGATAAGCAGCAACAGGCTTATTCGTTGCGTTACGTACTTCACGAATAATATCGAGGTAAGGACCTGCTGGCTTAACCATTAAAATGTCTGCACCCTCTTCTTCATCGAGAGCAATTTCAATCAGGGCTTCACGGCGGTTCGCAGGATTTAACTGATAGGTTACTTTACTAAAGGTATCCTTACTTGCCGCTTTCATCGTCCCCACGGCGTCACGGAATGGACCGTAGTAAGCGGAAGCAAATTTCGCTGAATAAGCCATGATGGAGGTATGATCACAGCCTTCTTTATTAAGAGCTGTCCGAATCGCTCCAATTCTTCCATCCATCATATCGCTAGGAGCAACCATATCGACGCCTGCTTTTGCATGAAGGACTGCCATCTTAACTAACGTTGCGACTGTTCTGTCATTATCGACATCGTTTTTAGCGGCATTTAAAATACCGTCATGGCCATGGGTTGTGTACGGATCTAAAGCAATATCCGTCATCACAATTAAACCAGGGACTGCTTTTTTAATCGCTCTAACAGCACGTAAAATTAAGGCATCTTCATCACAACTAGCTGAACCTAGATCATCCTTATACTTAGCATCGAGTTTAGGAAACAGGGCCACCATCGGGATCCCTAATTTATAGAGACTTTTACATTCCTTCACTAAATCAGGAATAGAATACCTAAAGACACCAGGCATAGAACCTACGGCCTCAGGAGCCTTTTTGCCCTCTACCACAAAGAGCGGAGCTATTAAATCGGCTGGTTTTAAGACCGTCTCCTCCGTTAAGCGCCTTAGGCTAGGTGTTCGCCTTAAACGGCGAGGTCTATGGGTTAAGTTGAGCTTAAAGGAATCAGCCATGACAGAAGTTGGTTAAAATAGGCTTATACCCCTTTATCCTAGCGTTTCTTTTCGCATTTTCACGCCAAATCACTCATTATTATGGTCTTTCATGGCTATTAGACTCTATGACTCATTAACCCGTGAGGTACGCGAATTAAAGGCTTCGCATGCCGATGGCGTGTTTCGTTTCTATAACTGCGGGCCAACCGTCTATGCCCCAGCCCATATTGGTAACTTTAGAACCTTCACGGTTAATGATGTTTTACGCCGTTTACTGGATAAAGAGTTTGGACCATCCAAAGTAAAGCATGTGCGAAATATCACCGATGTGGATGACCGCACCATCACGCAGGCTAAGAAAGAAGGAAGACCATTATCTGAAATCGCTCAGTTTTGGACCGATAAATTTCATGCGGATTGCAAAGCACTGAACTGCTTACCTCCTACGGTTGAGCCAACCGCTACCGGTCATATCAAAGAGCAGGTCGATATGATCGAAGTCTTGATGGAAAAAGGGAACGCTTATCGGGCACCCGATGGCTCCGTTTATTTTAAGATCACGTCTTTTCCAGGCTACGGAAAATTATCCCGCATTAAAGAGCGTGAATTAAAAATCACCAATTCTGCATTCGATGCAGATCATAAAGATGACATTGGAGATTTTGCGTTATGGAAAGCTTACAAGCCTGAAGAAGATGGTAATGTAAAATGGGACGGCCCACACGGCGCCTCTGCAGGTAGACCTGGCTGGCACATTGAGTGTAGTGCCATGATCAAAAAACATTTAGGCGAAACAATCGATCTTCACACAGGCGGCGTAGATCTACTTTTCCCTCACCACGAAAACGAAATTGCGCAGAGTCAGTGCTGCAATGGAACGACCTTTGCACTGCAGTGGTATCACAGTGAACACTTACTGGTTGAAGGAACCACGATGAGTAAGAGTAAGGGTAATTACTACACTCTCGGTTCTCTCATTGAAAAAGGCTACTCAGCGAGTGCAGTTCGTTACGCTTTATTAGCAGGCCATCCACGTAAGCAACTTAACTTTACGTTAGATTCTCTCCATGCTGCAGAGAGTGCACTTAAGTCCCTGCGTGACTTTAGAAATAAATTAGTCGCAGCACAAAAAGCTGGAACGACTGCCCTACCAACAAGCCGTTTCAATGCAGCGACTGAGCCTTTATGTGATGATTTAAATATTCCAGGTGCTTTAGGAAAATTATTCACTGAAGTTAATCAGTCACTTCCAAACGATCCTGCCGTACTTGCTTCAGACTTAAAAGCGTTTGATGACGTCCTTTATTTAATCGGTATTAGTTTAGAAGAAGCAAAAGTTGAAATCCCAGCAGAAGTCAGTGCCTTGGCACAAAAAAGATGGGAAGCAAAACAAGCAAAGAACTTTGCTTTAGCTGATACCTTACGAAAAGAAATCACCCAATTAGGCTACAGTATGCTCGATAGAAAAGACGGCTACAGCCTTGAAGTACTTAAACAGTAACGATTAATTTTATGTCCATGACTCCGCTCGAAGAGATTCGCCACTCCTCCTCTCACGTTTTAGCTACGGCACTATTACGTATCTATCCTAACGTGAAATTAGATATTGGTCCTCCAACCGATACAGGATTCTACTACGACATTGATTTAGATAAGACGCTCACCTTAGACGATCTCGCTAAAATCGAAGCAGAGATGAAAAAGGTCATTGATGAAAACCAAGCCTTTGTTCGTAAAGAAGTAACGCGTGAAGAAGCGGTTCAAATCATCAAGCAGTGCGGCCAAGAAAAATATAAATTAGGACGCTTAGCAGATATTCCAGAAGGCGAAAAAATTTCTTTCTACCAAAACGGTGAATTTATTGATCTGTGTGCTGGTAGTCACGTTAAGTACACAAGCAAGATTAAGGCCTTTAAACTCCTTTCCATTGCTGGTGCTTATCATAGAGGTGATGAAAAAAATAAACAACTGCAGCGTATCTACGGAACTGCTTTTGCAAGTAAGGAAGAACTTGCTCAGCACTTAGAAAGACTCGAGCAAGCAAAGCAGCGCGATCACCGTAAATTAGGACGCGATTTAAAACTCTTTGTTGTCGATGATGATGTAGGCCAAGGCCTCATTTTATGGACACCTGCAGGGTCTATTATTCGCCAAGAATTACAGAACTTTATTAGCGATGAACTGCGTAAGCAGGGCTATAGCCAAGTTTTCACGCCTCACATTGGAAAATTAGCGCTCTATAAAACATCGGGCCACTTCCCTTATTATAAAGAGTCCCAATTTTCACCAATCATCGAAAACGAAGCCCTAAGCCAAATCTTACATGAAGGCTGCTCCTGTGCCGATATGACTGCTCGCTTAGATGCCGTCTCGGCTCATTTCAGAGATCAGATTAATGCAAGAACAGGTAAAGAGACGATCACGCAAGATAGAGTCAAAGCAGACGAAAGTCTTTTAGACGGCTTCTTACTGAAGCCCATGAATTGCCCGCATCACATTAAGATCTTCGCTTCACAGCCTCACTCTTACCGTGATCTTCCCGTTCGTTTAGCAGAATTTGGTACCGTGTACCGCTGGGAACAGTCCGGTGAATTAAATGGCATGACGCGTGTTCGTGGTTTCACCCAAGACGATGCTCACCTCTTCTGTACAGAAGAACAAGTTGCTGCAGAAGTCTTAGGCTGTTTGTCCTTAGTTAAAATCGTTTTAACTACGCTTGGTATGAGCGATTACCGAGTACGTGTGGGCCTCCGTGATCCTGATTCAAACAAGTACACGGGTGACGCAGCAAATTGGGATAAAGCAGAAGCCGCATGCCGTGCTGCTGCTCAAACCCTTGGCGTTCCTTTTACTGAAGAACCAGGGGAAGCAGCATTCTACGGACCTAAGATCGATTTCGTTGTGAAAGACGTGATCGGACGCGAATGGCAATTAGGTACCGTTCAAGTCGATTACAATTTACCGGTACGCTTTGATCTCTCCTACATCGGAGCAGATAATCAGTCCCACAGACCAGTCATGATTCATAGAGCTCCGTTTGGTTCTATGGAACGTTTCTGTGGTGTATTAATTGAACACTTCGGTGGCGACTTCCCTGTTTGGTTATCTCCAGAACAAGTACGCTTAGTACCCATCAGCGATAAAGTCTCTGAATACTCCCATGACCTTTTAAATCAATTAAAGGCTGCAGGTATTCGTGCTTCTCTCGATGAACACAGTGATAAACTCGGTGCTAAGATTAGAAGAGCAGAAATCGATAAGGTCCCTTACACCTTAGTACTTGGTGCTAAAGAAGCTGAAGCTAAAGCGGTCAGTGTTCGCTCCCGTGCAAAAGGAGATGAAGGCGTTATTGCTTTTGCTAGCTTCCTTGAGCGCTTAGTGGGTGAAGTAAAAACCAAAGCACTCCAAGTTAAGAAGGTAGCAGCTGCACCTAGCGCTTAAGTTAAATAACTCTATAGCTAATATAGAGTTATAAAAAACACCTAGAATACTTAAGAAGATGTAAATAACCTGCCCTGGACCATTTTCGTGTGTATCGTAAAATGGTCTGGACTATTTTACGATGTATACGAAAATGGTCCAATGGAGCACAGGCCACGACTTTACGATTCGATCCTTAAGGATCACTTCAGCCATAATCGTCAAATGGCGTTTGTAAGTGGTCCACGCCAAGTAGGTAAGACCAATAGCTGCAAAGCTATCTGCACCCATTATCTCAATTGGGATAATATCAATGATCGGCGACTCATTTTACAAGGTCCTGCAGCCGTTGCTGAACAGATGCAGCTAAACGTACTCACAGAGAAAAAACCTCTGATTGTTTTTGATGAACTGCATAAACAGAAAATGTGGAGAAGTAATCTTAAAGGATTTTTCGATACCTACTCTGATAAAACACAGATTATTGTAACCGGCAGTTCACGACTCGATGTCTATAGACGAGCGGGCGATAGTTTAATGGGAAGGTACTTCATTTACCGCATGCATCCATGGAGTGTTGGAGAAATTGCGCGTACTAGCCTACCTAAAACGCTCGTCCATAAGCCTGAAAAAATAGAAGAAAAAGAATGGAAGGCTTTATATACGCACGGCGGATATCCAGAGCCGTTTCTTAATCGTAGCACTACCTTTACCACGAAGTGGCAATCCCAGCGAAGAGAACTCTTAATCAAGTCTGACATACGTGATATCGCTGATATTAAGGACATCGCTTTACTCGATGTACTAAGTACTATCTTAAATGAGAGATCGTCGCAGCAGCTTATTTATTCAAACCTAGCTAAAGAGCTTGGTGTTTCTGTAGATTCGGTAAAACGCTGGATAGATCTCTTAAACCGGATGCACTACGGATTCCTGATCAGACCGTGGTTTAAGAATATAAATAAAGCGCTTAGAAAAGAACCGAAATGGTTTTTACGCGATTGGTCCACCATTGAATCACCAGGTGCTAAAGCAGAAACCTTCGTTGCTTGCCATTTACTGAAAGCCGTGGAGTGCTGGAACGATTTAGGCTTTGGTCACTTTGAGCTGTGCTACATCCGAGATAAATTAAAACGCGAAGTAGATTTTGTAATTACTAAAGACAAACGCCCCTGGATATTAATCGAAGTGAAAAAAGCAAATGATTCACTTTCGAAATCACTCGTCCATTTTCAAACAGTGACCCAAGCAGAGTACGCATTCCAAGTAGTATTGGATAAACCCTATGTAGATGCAGATTGCTTTAAATCAAAAACTCCTACGGTAGTTCCTGCACGCACCCTACTCAGTCAACTTTTATAATGGGAAGTTAAAATAAGGAGCCGTGATCGTCAGGTCCCATCATTGCTTCACGCACTAAAGGAATTGGGGGTCCTCCGTAGCTTAAGAATTGATCATGGAAAGCTTTCCAAGCTGCTCTACCACCCCGAGTCTTAGTCCAGTCTTCACGGAGTTTTAAGATCATTAATTTTCCTAAGGTGTAATTAAGATAGGCAGGATCAAACGCTCCACGGTGTGCTTGTTGATCAGCATCGCCCTCGTCTTGGAAGCCTTGAGTTAAAAAGAGCTGTTTAGATTCTTCAATCGTCATGCCTTTCGTGTGGAGTCCAATCGCTGAAAGAAAACGCACATCACGAAGCAGTGCTTCTTCGAGTTGGCCTATGTGAAGTTCAGGACTTTCATTACCAAGTCCTGCCTGCCACATCATTTCTTCTGTGTAGTGAGCCCAGCCTTCTGCGAAAGCATAGCCGACAAAGAGCTGACCAAAACGTGACTGTGAGCGGTTTGCATGTAAGAACTGAACAAAGTGACCTGGGTAGACTTCATGAGCCGAAGTAAAGAGTAAGACGCCAGTGCCTGGGATATAATCTAACTGCTTTTGTTTAGGCCAGGATGGATCAGGAGGAGAAACATAATACACGGAAGGTAGACCAACTTCATAAGGTCCAGGAATCGTGATATAGGCAGAATTCCATGCTTTATAAGCGGGTGCAGGATGGACCTGTGCTACTTCTGTTCCAGGTATAGTGACTAGATCATGATCTTTGATGAACTGACGAAGTTGGATGAGTTGGTTCGCTGCATACTCAGTAACTGATCCTGGTGGCTTAGCATCAAACGCTTTCTTGGCCGCGTCTTTGACACTTAAGTCAGGAGCATAAGCGTGGCAGGCTTCACGCATTGCTTTTAAGTTTCGTTCTAAATCTTTTCTACCAATGGCTTCAAGTTGATCGAGGGGTAAATCAACGCCTTCTGTTTCACGCACCATCAGTCTAAACTTCTCAGCACCGAGTGCGAAATTATCGTCTTTTGTTTCTGCTTTTTTACTAAAGAACTCGTTAGCGTGATTTACCGCTTTAATTGCTAGCGCATTTGCTTCTTTAAACTGGGCTTGAAGTTCTGGGTCTTTAACACTTTCAAACACCTTGGGGACATCGGTACTAAAGAAGTCGGCGAGTCCACCAATTGTTTGCTTACCAATTTGAGCGTAGGATTTAGCTAACGGTCTATCTAAGTTTTTTTCTAATTGAGAAACTGCAAGCGGAAGATTCTTTGCATAAGCAATATAGGCTTTAAGTCTTACTTCTAAAGGAGCGTAGGGACGTGAGACATAAATATCTGGATCAATCGTATCCGCATAGTACATCGGATTTGTGTGGGGCTGATCTGCGGTTTCTAACCAAAAGAGCTCCTTACGTATTTCCATGAGTAAATACTCACGTTCAAAGCGTTGATTTTCAGTGAGTGATGTCGCACTAAATTGATTCGCTTCTTCTCTTTCGTGTTTTAACCAAGAACCGAAAGCGGTTAGTCCTGCTTCACTAAAGTCAGGGAGTTTTCCATCATAAGCATGCTTACCAGCCTCTACTGCAGAAGTGGGTTGATATTGAAAGTATTGATCAATAAAAGCGTTAACAAAATTGTCCCATGACTTTGTGGTACTCTCTGCTCTTAGGCAGCTTGTACCAACTAACGTAATCAATAAAGTCGCGAGTAATGGACGTTTAAAAGATGAGGTAAGCATGAGGCAAAGTATTACAAATCTTCACCTACTGAGGCAAGCGGTTAGCTCGCTTAACTCAGGGTAATTTCTAAAGCTTACCTTGTATCAAACAGATTAAGCTTTTCCTTTTTAAGATACTCTAAACGCTCAGGGATACGACCTGGATAAATAGGAAAGTCAGAAGCCTGTTCTGCTTTTATTTGATCATGCGTTTTTAGGTAAGCTTCTTTCCATGCTTTCTTACCTTCACTGTAATACGTGATAGCACCGCGTTCAATCGGTTGTAAGTAAGTTGTACCAAAACTTAGAAAAATCACGTAACAGAAAATATACCGCTTACCTTTAACAGTGCTTGAAAAATGCAGTAATAGAGCAAGCCCTGCTGTGATCATTAGGGTGACATACCGAGAAGCGATCGGTGCTGCAGCCTCATAAGACCCTGCCCTACCGTGCGCCGTAATAAGGCAATAGATTAGTGCATAAGCCCCGAGTGAAAAAATAACGGTACTTTTTGGGTTATCTCTAACGCTAAAGAGTATGCACTGCCTTACATGGTAAACACTTAGAATGAAGATAAATAAAAAGATCAAAAGACCTGTGATTTCTGAGAAGGCGCCTGAAATTGCTAGCCCAAAAAAATTACCAACCATGAGCCCCACAAACGTAATCAGTTCATTCAGGGTTGCAGGTCCCGTTGGTTCTAAGGCGATACTTAAGTAGTGATTAAAAAAGAGAAACCAAGCAAAGCCGGTACTGATTATTCCAATGAGTGCTGATACAAATAAGTTTTTGTCTTTATTATAATATGCTTGGAGTAGTTCAATACCCGCTAATAGTGGCGTGATTAGCCCCATAAATAATCCAAATCCTGTAAAGATAAGACAAAAGGTCAGGACACTTAAGAGGCTCCACTTCGTGTATGGGTTTTGTATAAACCAGGTCATACAGTAGCCTAGCATTAAAAGAATAGGCATTACCCCATGGGACAAATTGGTTGGTCCAACGAATACTTCCCACTGATGAAAATTAAGAAACAAAAAGGGGAGTCCTAAAAAAGAAAAGGCATGCAGGGGCTTAAACTGCTTAAGAAGGAAGTATCCTAAAACTCCAGCAGTAATGAGAATCACACAGGCTGCAAAGGCATCCACTCTCGAATTCCAGTGACTTAAATGAGCGAGGAGATCTGTTAATAGAAGTCCTACCCCCTGCCTATGGGGACCGTGCTGCCGTGAAAACACGTCCCAAAGACTTTGATGTTTAAACAGGGGTACATAAAAATCCCACTGATCCCAAAAAAGAAGATTAACGGCGTACGTATTAACAAAACTAAGCTCTTTTACTGCGAGTAGAAGAAACAAGAATGCCGATAAATAAAGACTAAGCGTTTCTTTTTGAGCGTTTAGCCTTAACTGTAATGAAGCGTTAGAGCTTACGCTTTTTTCAGCGATTAAAAGAAGTAAACTTAAAGGTAAAAAAAGAAAACTCGTTCTAAGAAGCGTTTTCCAAACCAAGAGAGCTTCCCGTTTGAGTGCTCGGTAGACTGGAATTTTTAAAACAAGTGGATCTTGAAAGTTAACAACGATGTCAGGATCAACTGCATCTTTTGCCGTAGTAATTTCTAAACCGTGGTCTGTTAGTTTAAGGCTTTCGATTTGTTTTTCTGCTTCACATTCAGCAAGGCCTATGTCTCGGATAACTGTTTTCTTAGAATCTACAATCCGTGGATCCTTCAAAAGAACGAACCCTTGTTTTTGATTCGGATCAAACCTAAGTGCCTTATAGCGGCCTTCAGGTAATGGGAAGCGGTACAAGATAGGCTTACCAATTTCTGTGATTTCACGGGTAATCACATGCTTTTCCCTGAAGCCGTACCCGTCATCTAAGAATACTTGAAAGTGCCCTACCTTGCTCGAAGTCGCTGTGACTTCAAAAAAGAAATCCTCGTGGGTTTCTTTTAATACGGGAGTACGAATAATACTAAATCCAAAACAAATAACAGCGAGTGTCACTAGATTGGAAAAAGTAAAATATCTCACAGATGCTAAAATTAAGATGAGAAAAAAGTCTTAAATAAAACCATAAAAAAAGCCACCTCGATCACTCAAGGTGGCTTGAATTAAAATTACAAATTATAGCTTAGTCGATATAGCCTTCTTCACCGTGCTCGATCATATCTAAGCCTTGGCGTTCTACTTCTGGAGCAGGACGTAAGCCGATGAGAGCTTTAACTAAATAGGCAAGAACTACAGTTGCTGTAATCGCCATAATGATTGTGATTCCCATGGCTTTTAACTGCTCAAGCCAGAGACCCCCTTTAGCAACTAAATGAGCTAAACCATTTTGTTTAGCTGCTGCGTTAGCGTCCGTTAAATTTGCATTTACCGATGCATTAGCAAGTACACCGGTTAAGAAAGCACCGATCGTTCCACCGACTGCGTGTACGCCGAACGTATCCAGTGCATCATCATAACCAAAACGTGCTTTCACAAAGGTAACGAAGAAGTAAGGGATGATTGCAGCGATAAGTCCGATAATAATTGCTCCATTGGCTGTAACGAAACCGCAGGCAGGAGTAATCACAACAAGACCACCGACAGCACCGGAACAGAATCCTAAAATGGATGCATGACCACGGGTAAATTTTTCAATCATACCCCAAGTAAAGGCAGCAACCGCGGTCGCTAAGGTTGTTGTCATGAAGGCATTCGCTGCGATGCCATCAGAAGCAACGGAGCTACCTGCATTAAAACCATACCAACCTACCCAGAGCATACCGGTACCAACCATACAAAGCACCATGCTGTGAGGAGCCATTTTATCACGTCTAAAACCAATACGTGGTCCAACGATTAAACATAAGATAAGTGCTGACCAACCAGAGCTCATATGAACGACCGTACCACCTGCAAAATCGATCGCGCTAATCACGGCATTTGGATTCCAAACGCCGTTCATGAGACCATTTACGCCCCAGATCATGTGAGCGAGTGGGAAGTAAACGACAAACATCCAAAGCGCTGTAAAAACTAAAACTGCGCTAAATTTCATACGCTCAGCAATTGCACCTACAATTAAAGCAGGCGTAATGATCGCGAACATAAGCTGATACATCGCATACACATTGTGGGATACCCAGTAAGCATAATCGGTATTAGGAGCTGAGGTGACTCCTTTGAGGAAAGCGAATTCTAGTCCACCTAACACACCGCTATTAAAACTTTTGCCGAATACTAAGCTGTAACCAATCGCCCACCAAAGGATAGTGACTAGTCCTGCGATACCTAAGCATTGGCCTAAAACGGAGAGGATATTTTTACGACGAACAAGGCCACCGTAAAATAAGGCGAGTCCTGGTAAGGTCATAAATAAGACAAGCGCTGAACTTGTCATCATCCAAGCGTTATGTCCTGGTCCAGGAATACCGGTTAGGGTTTTACCTGGATCGGAATTAGAAACGTAAGCTTCAAGAGCCGCTAAACGTTCATCGGTTGTTGGAGCTGCGTGGCTTACGTGAATAAGCGATAACGAAGCAACCAGCGCTAAGCAGGCCATGATCACGCGAGTGCGTAAACGGAACAAGTGTTTCATAGGTGCGAGTAGAAGACTTTAGGCAGAGAATAGAAGAGGTTTACTGCCCAAAGTGTGTCTAGAATCTCAAGAGATTCGTGTCCTAAGACAACACCAAGTTAACAAAAGGGGCACAAAAAAGGCCCTTTGTAACAAAAGGGCCCAGTAAAAGGAGATTTGAAGCGAATTAGATAGCGGCTTCACCACGTTCATCCGTACGGATACGAATGACTTCTTCAACAGGCATAACGAATACTTTACCGTCACCAATCTTACCTGTCTTAGCTGCCTTAACAATCGCATCAACGGCTTTACCCGCCATATCATCAGCAACTGCGATTTCGATTTTAACCTTAGGTAAGAAATCAACGGTGTATTCACTGCCACGGTAGATCTCGGTATGGCCCTTTTGGCGACCAAAGCCCTTCACTTCCGTGACCGTCATACCTTCAATACCCGCCTCGGCGAGCGCTTCTTTAACTTCTTCTAACTTAAAAGGCTTAATGACGGCGATGATGAGTTTCATACGAAAATAAGTTAAATTATCTGAGAATTAGACTAAAGAGTTACCCTTAATTAAGCAAGCCTTGTACCAACGTTATTACACAAACTTTACGTAGGTATTACAGTTGTAATGTGGAGATCCTTTAATTGCTTTTCTGTGACAGGGGTTGGACTTCCAGCCATCAAGTCCTGACCTTTTTGTGTCTTAGGGAAGGCAATCACATCACGGATACTGGTTGTGCCACAGAGAAGTGCACACATACGGTCGAGACCGAACGCGATACCACCATGGGGAGGAGCTCCGTAGGTGAATGCTTTAAGCATATAACCGAAGCGGCTTTCTACGACGTCTTGTGGAATCTTTAATACGTCTTCAAAGACCTTCTTTTGAAGTTCTGGATTATGGATACGAATCGATCCACCTCCGAGCTCCATACCGTTTAATACGACGTCATAGTGCTGACCTCTGACATGCTGAGGATCAGAATCTAAGAGTTTGATATCTTCTGGAACCGGTGAAGTAAACGGATGGTGAGTTGCAACGAAGCGTTTTGCTTCTTCGTCAAAACTCATGAGTGGGAAATCAACAACCCATAAGAATTTCCAATCGTCATGACGAACGGTGAGTTTTCCGCGTTTTTGTAAGAGAGCAGCTGCCTCTAAACGAATGCGACCTAAGATAGCGCAGGCTTTTTCCCAGTTTGCTGCTGCAAAGAATACCATGTCTCCTTCTTGGAGAGCTAATTGCTTAGTGATCGCATCTTTTTCTTCTTGGGAGAAGAACTTAACGATTGGAGATTTCCATTCGCCACCTTCAACTTTGATGAAGGCAAGACCCTTGGCACCAAGTGACTTCGCGATATCTTCGAGGGCTTTCAGTTCACCTTGGGTTAAATCAGCAAGGCCTTTTGCGTTGAAAGCTTTGATACTTCCACCAGGTGTTGTTGCTACACCTTGGAATACTTTAAAGGACGAGGCTTTGAAGGTTTCTGTTAGATCAACTAATTCTAAACCAAAACGCATATCTGGTTTATCTACACCGAAGCGGTTCATCGCATCGATATAAGGAAGACGAAGAAACGGTGTTTGAATGTCCTGATTGAGCACATCCTTCCACAATTTCTTAAGCATGCCTTCAAAGAGTTTGTAGATATCTTCACGTTCAACGAAGGAAGCTTCTACGTCTACTTGAGTGAACTCCATTTGGCGATCTGCTCGTAAATCTTCGTCACGGAAACAACGTGCGATTTGGAAATATTTTTCTACACCCGCAACCATCAAGATTTGCTTAAACTGCTGAGGTGACTGAGAGAGTGCGTAGAATGAACCGGGATGAATACGGGAAGGAACGAGGTATTCACGAGCACCTTCAGGTGTACTTTTGAAAAGCGCTGGGGTTTCTACTTCGATAAATTCTTGTGAGTCGAAATAATCGCGAATGGATTTTGTCGCTTTATGGCGAACAAAAATATTACGGCGCATTTTTGGACGACGTAAATCCAAGTAGCGGTACGTAAGACGTAAATCTTCATTCACCTTATCACCACCTGCATCATCCAGCGGGAATGGAGGTGTATCAGATATGTTTAAAATATCTAATTGGGATGCTTCGATTTCGATTTGGCCTGTTGGTAAGTTCGCGTTTTCTGTGCCTTCTGGGCGCTTGGTGACCTTACCCTGAATTGAAATAACAGACTCCTGCTTTAAATGGGATGCTTTCTCAGCGACTGCTTTATCTAAGTTTGGGTCAAACTTAACTTGGGTGATACCACGGCGATCACGGAGATCTACGAATAAGATACCACCTAGGTCTCGGACGGTGTCTACCCATCCTGAGAGCGAAACACTGGATCCGATATGTTTTGAGTTAAGTTCTGCGCAGTGATGAGAGCGTGCCATGGAACCTATAATCAAAGCGGTTTAAGGCCTACTTGAGCAAACAAAAACCGCATAGGTTTTAACCCCTCGTTTGACCCCGAAATACCCTCTTTTTTGATAAAAAACCTGATCTTTTTACCACCCAAAACCTCTTAGTAACTCTATTAGAGCAAGTGCTATACGTTCATCAGGGTTTTCCGTATTTAGACTCAAATATAAAGAAAGCGGGTCTACCGATTCTTCATTTGAAAGAAGCCGTGGATCATAGTGCCACAATTCTATTTTTACGTCTGAAAGTGCTTCATGCTGGGCAGGTAAACTTTGAATCGGATTTACTTTACTTAAGGTTTTAAACTCACCTGCAGTCATCGCGAAACTTTTCGAAGAAGGAGAACTAAGCATTGTTTTTTGCGACAAAAGTAGTTCTCCGCATACGCAGTAGTTTTCTTTAAAATTTCCTGCAATAAAATGTCGTTTTATGACTGGTGATCGCAGCAGTGGGAGTACCTTTTCCCACAATGCTTTTCCATCTAGATTAAATTTATACTCACCGTAACGACCTCCTGTATTTCGCTCTAAAATATCCAGCTTAACTAGTTCATCAATGGAGCGAGTCATCGTCATTCTCGTATAACCAAACTGCTTGGCCAACGCATTCGCTGTGAAAACTGACGCTGTTCTTTTTAGTAAATGTGCGAGTACCAGAACTTGGCTAGCAGGATAAATTTTAGGACTAAATCGTGTTATCTGCTTCGTAGTATCGCGTAAATCGACGAGAAGTTGAGGCAAGTAAAGCTGTTGATCTAAGGAAATGAATGGGATTTTTTTCTGAATTAGTTTTCCGCGCAGGTAGTGCGGCATTTCCCTAAAAACAAAAATAGTCTGATATGAAGTTCGACCTGTGATGAGCGCCGATTGCTTCTCTAAGGCAAGAGGCGTTAATGCTTCATTTTTTGAAAATGAAAAGAGGACGGTTTTACCTAATAGACTACCAAGATAAAATTCATAGTTACTGTTTAAAATAAGTCCTAAGTCTGTAGCCTCTGGATAGGGACTAAGACTTACACTCTCACCAAGAGACGTCCCTAGATATTCTTTAACTTGGAGTGTCTTTTGATCCACAATACCGTTAAAGTAATATAAAATATTTAAAGTAACAATATATATGTTACTATTGAAATTTTATGTTACTTTATATCACTTAATATTCTTTAAGTATTATATATTAATTACTTACAGATACAAACACTCACCCGTCATCTCTTTTGGCTTTGGTAATCCCATTAAGCCAAGAACGGTTGGTGCAATATCAGCCAGACGTCCTGATGGACGCATCTTTGTCTTACCTGCTGCAAAGCCTTCACCTACGACAAAGACTTCTACCAAGTTTAAGGTATGGGAAGTATGTGGTGCATTATTTTCATAATCCCACATCTGTTCACAGTTACCATGGTCAGCACAGATGACTGCTTTACCTTTAACTTGAGCTAAGGCTTGTAAGAGCTCCCCGACTCCTTGGTCAGTCGCTTCTACTGCTTTGATTGCTGCATCCAAGGATCCCGTATGACCAACCATATCAGGATTAGCATAGTTAACGACAATGAGGCCGTACTTGCCTGATAAGATAGCAGCCTTGGCAAGTTCTGTGACTGAACTTGCAGACATCTGAGGCTGTAAGTCGTACGTAGCTACCTTAGGGCTTGATGGACAGGCTCTATCTTCACCAGGGAATGGCTCAGAGCGGTAATTATTAAAGAAGAATGTGACGTGAGGATTTTTTTCAGTCTCTGCACATCTAAATTGATTAATCCCTGCACGACTTACGACTTCACCTAAAATGTTAGGAAGTTTTTCTGGTTTTGGTGAAACAATATGAACAGGAAGTCCTGCTTCATATTCTGTCATCGTAGCATAGTAGAGATCTAATTTCTTACCACGCTCAAAGCCTTTGAAATCATCTATCACAAACGCTTTGGTGATTTCACGAGGACGATCACCACGGTAGTTGTAAAATAAAACTGCGTCGCCATCTGCGATCGAAGCAAGTGGCTTACCGGCACTATCCACGATCCAGGTTGGGATAACAAACTCATCTCCTTTTTGTGAATCATTTACTGGATTATCATAGTAATATTGCACAGCGGAGACGGCATTAGGTGCAGTCGCTTCAGCTTTTTTACCTGTGAGTAAATCATACGCTTTTACAACACGCTCCCAGCGGTTGTCTCGGTCCATGCTCCAGAATCGTCCACAGACTGAAGCAATTTTACCAATACCAATCGCTTTACACTGATCATCCACTTCTTTCACATAGCGAATACCACTGGTTGGTGCTGTATCACGTCCATCCGTGAATGCATGAATAAAAACTTGGGACGGAGTTAAACCATCCGCTTTGGCTTGGCGTAAAATTCCATACAAGTGCTCTAACATACCATGAACACCCGCGTCTGAAACAATTCCCATTAAGTGAAGACGTGAATTTTTAGTTTTAACACGCTGAATAATCGCTTTCCAGGTATCGTTCGTAACAAGCTTATGTTCTGTGAAGAGCTTATTTAAGCGGACTAATTCTTGGTCAACAATACGCCCTGCTCCAATGTTCTCATGACCTACTTCACTATTGCCCATAACGCCGTCTGGTAACCCCACATCAAGACCTGAGGCAGCTATTGCTGTTACAGGATATTTTGCATGAAGCATGTCATCGGTAGGCTTCTTAGCTAGGGATACCGCGTTTTTGTTACTTTGCTCTGGATGTGGGTTTTTACCCCAACCATCACGGATAACGAGAAGTACAGGCTGTGTAGAAGTGCTCATGGAAAGTGAAG
>DAISZL010000022.1:0-1710 GCA_036824825.1 Opitutaceae bacterium | reverse complement strand
TCTAGCCCATATTTATTTCTAAATCTAAAAAGATCAGCGACAGTTTTTGCTATCGAGTAGACCTTAATTTCAACTCCTTCACAGGTTATCGTTTCAATACCCTTCGTATAGGCAGCCCCTCTAAAACGCACCATCCTTGTTTTCACAAAGGTGATGTTTGGAGTCCACGCATTTCCGCTCCTAGCAAACCATACGTCTGAGGGACTTTGCATCGTAATACCATGTATTCTGCAGGCTGTTAAAAGACAGAAGACTGCATCGGGTATCTTACTCGCAATCTCTACACAGGTATGATTTTCAGTAACATTGACTTGTGGTGCTGTATATAAACCTCTGTCTATGCGTTCAATTTCACCTCGCTTAAGAGCGCTTGAAACAAGCATACGAGAAAACCCTAATTTTGTGAGGTCTCTACCACGTATCACACTTGTCTTAGCAAAAAGTGCTATCAGGTCTTCTCGGTTTTTGTAGGCCATAGTAAATCTATGAATTATACGCTTAGACTATATCCAACTTAAAAGATTACAATTTCTATATATTATTAATAATAGTTTATAGTTTTTGTAATCTTTATATACACAATAGCCTAGAGATGACTAACTTAGAGGCTAGCAGAGGCAGTTTGACATCAGGGCAAATCTGGCGACCAATCTAGAGTATGCCTAAACGCGCTGTTTTACTCGTTAATCTAGGTTCTCCCAAATCGACCTCCGTCGCTGATGTAAGATCATACTTACGTGAATTTTTAGGGGATGAACGGGTTATCGACTTACCAAAGCCCTTACGTTGGCTACTCCTAGAAGGCATCATCTTAAGAACACGTCCTAAGAAATCAGCCCATGCGTATCAGTCCATTTGGACGAAAGACGGCTCTCCACTTGTTCTTACTTCAATCAGTGTTCAAAAGAAGTTAGCTGCAACCCTTGGAAAAGATATTCCGGTTTATTTAGCTATGCGCTACGGCGAACCATCGATTCCCGGCGTATTAAAGCAAATGAAAGCGGACGGCATTGAAGAGGTATTTCTCATGCCTCAGTACCCGCATTATGCGATGTCTTCTTGGGAAACGGTCGTAGTCAAAGTCTACGAAGATGCTAAAGAGTTATTCCCGACATTAAAAATCGATTTACTCCAACCTTTCTATCAAGACAGCGATTACATCGAAGCACTTTATCAGGTTACAGAGCCTTACTTAAAGAAGCCTCACGATCTGCTTCTTTTTAGCTATCACGGGATTCCAGAAAGACATTTAAGAAAAGGAGATCCTTCAAAGGGGCACTGCTTAAAAGTAGATGACTGCTGCTCCCACTGTTCTCCTGTTCAATCCACCTGCTATAGAGCTCAAGTATTTGCTACAACAAAAGCCTTAGCTAAACGGGCTGGAATTGAGCCAAATAAATATTCCGTCTCATTCCAATCACGTCTTGCCGGTGAACCATGGCTTAGACCTTTTACAGATAAAGAACTCGAGCGTTTCCCTAAAGAAGGCATTAAGCACATCTTAGTGATGTGCCCAGCATTCGTTGCTGACTGCTTAGAAACCCTTGAAGAAATTTCTGAAGAAGCAAAAGAAACCTTCTTAGAAGCAGGTGGAGAAAGCTTTGAGCAAATTCCCTGCTTAAACGATCAAACGCCTTACATTGATTTCTTAGCAGGTCGTGTGAGAAATTGGATCGAGCACAAAGAATGAATGAAGCGGATGATACGTCT
>DAISZL010000011.1:68990-77589 GCA_036824825.1 Opitutaceae bacterium | reverse complement strand
TTTCATAATCGTAATGTTAAACTATCAGATAAAAAGGATTTATCATACTGCGTTGAACCTAAAATTGACGGACTTGCAGTTTGTGTAACCTATGAGCATGGAAAGTTTGTTCGCGCTGTTACTCGTGGCAATGGGATCGAAGGTGATGATATATCAGCAAACGCTCTAACGCTACATGGTCTTCCTAAACAATTAAAGGCCACCAAGGATTTTCCGTTGCCAGATATTATAGAAATTCGCGGCGAAATTTATTTAACAGAAGCTGAATTTCAACGTATCAATGCAGAGCGTGAAGAAGATGGCTTAGAGCTATATGCTAATCCACGTAATTTAGCAGCGGGTACGATTAAACAATTAGATCCTAAAGAAGTAGCGCGAAGAAAGCTTGAGATTGTTCTCTATGGAATTGGGTACTGCAGTCCTGCGAGTGCAGCCGGGCCAACTCAAATGGGTTATCAGGAAAGATTAAAGGCTTGGGGAGCTCCTACTGTAGAAAAATGTTGGTATGCATCGGGAATCGATGAAGTATGGAGTGCTGTTCAGCAACTAGATAAATTAAGACATAGTTTTGCCTATGGAACAGATGGAGCAGTTGTAAAATTAGACTCTTTTGCTTTACAGGATCAGCTTGGTAGCACGAGCAAGGCCCCGCGCTGGGCCATGGCATATAAGTTCGAACCTGAAAGAGCAGAAACTCTTTTAAGAGAAATCTCTATTCAAGTTGGAAGAACGGGAGTATTAACGCCTGTAGCAGAACTAACACCTGTGCTTTTAGCAGGGTCTACCGTTGCGCGTGCAACTTTACATAACCGTGATGAAATAGCTCGGAAAGATATTCGCGTAGGTGATCATGTATATGTCGAAAAGGCAGGTGAAGTAATACCTGCAGTTATAGGAGTTAATTTAGCGAAAAGAAAAGTAGACTGTCGTCCGTTTGAATTTCCAAAGCATTGTCCTTCCTGTGGATCACTCGCTATAAGCTACGAAGGAGAGGTTGCTTTAAGATGTCCAAATCGTGATTGCCCGGTACAAGTGAAACGCCGCATTCAGCATTTTGCTTCTAAACAATGTGTTGATATCGATGGCTTGGGCGAAGCCATGGTAGAGACATTAGTTGAACGAGGCTGGGTTAAGACTATTTCAGATATATATAGATTACCTGACAGGAGGTTAGATTTATTATCACTTGGAAAAAAGGTTGAAAAATCTACAGATAATTTAATTACTGCTATTCAGACGAGTAAGACGGCTGAGTTATGGCGATTTGTTCATGGACTAGGAATTAATCATGTAGGAGCAGCTGCCGCTAAAGACTTAGCTCTTTATTTTGGTAGTCTAGACAGTTTAGCTTCTGCTTCTGTTTCTGATTTTATAACTGATAATAAAGTTAGTATTATTGAGGGAATTGGTGAAACAGTTACGGGCTCAATCATTGAATACTTCAACTATCCGGGTAATAGAGTACTTATTGCTGAGCTTAAGGAATTAGTTGTATCACCTACACCTCCTGTTAAATTATCTTCTTCTGAAGCGAGTGTACTGAGTGGAAAAACGTTCGTACTTACAGGAACACTTCCAACGCTAAAAAGAGATGAAGCTTCCGAAATTATTGAACGCAATGGCGGTAAAGTTGTTGGAAGCGTCAGTAAAAAAACAGATTTTGTCTTAGCAGGCGCTGACGCAGGATCTAAACTCGAAAAAGCTATTCAGCTCGGAATTACTGTTATAGATGAAGCTAAATTACTTGAAATGACACGCTAGGATGTCTTTTCAGTATCCACGGCTTTGAATTGCAGCACTTAATTCACGCATAAACGCTTGTGCGTCTTCTGGTTTTGGACGGTAGTCAGGTTTGCTGATTTCAGTGAAACCAGGTCTTCCTTGGTCATCGATGATCCATTTGCCTGTTACGCCGTCACTAAAAGTTACGGTTCCGCTAGCAATCGCGCCTGGAATAAGTGTTACTTTATCTACTTCGACACTTACGCTGCCTTCTGCGACAGGAAAGGCATCTACTGCTTCGTCCATGTTATCTTCAGGCAACTCTTCGTGTTGAGGCTCTTGCGTTGCAGCTTCAGTTGGTTCAGTTGGCTGACTTAGATCCGTACTTTTCTTTTCAGGAGCATCTTTGATGATGAGATTCAAATCATCTACAAGAAAACGTACATCCATGTACGTCATTGATACTTTGAAATGCTCGATAATTTTCTTTTGGATTGTGGAAAGATTATCTCCAGCAATTACCCACGTTGTAACAAGTTGCTTCTGCTCTTTAGATAAAGACATGGATTATTTCGAAAGCTGTGCTTTCAAAAAGTTGATACTACCGCGCATGGAAGAATCTTGCTCCATCATGTTATCAACTGCTTTGCATGCATGAATTACAGTTCCGTGATCACGTCCACCAAATGCATCACCGATTTCTTGTAAAGAATGTTTTGTCAGTGTTCTGCATAGGTACATAGCGATCTGTCTAGGTATCGCGATGTTGTTTGGTCGACGCTTACTGGTCATATCGCTGTGACGAATCTGGAAATGGTCTGCGACGCGTTTTTGCACGGTTTCGATCGTAAGCAAAGTCTGGGCTTGTTCCATGAGCATGTCATGGAGTAGGCGCTCAGCAGCTTCTACATCTAGAACTTTGCTAAAAAGGGATGCATGACTTGCTACGCGTATGAGAGCACCTTCTAAGCGGCGTATATTGCGGGTAACATTTTGCGCGATAAAAGTAAGTACCGCATCTGGAATGTCGCAGTTAAGCGTTGCTGCTTTAGAGCGTAGAATAGCCAAACGTGTTTCAAAGTCTGGAGCGTGAATGTCAGCTGGTAGACCCCATTCAAAACGAGATACCAGACGTGATTCTAACTTTTGAATTTCACTAGCTCTACGATCACTGGATAAAACGATTTGCTTACCAGCCTCAAATAAATCGTTAAAAGTATGGAAGAACTCTTCTTGGATACGTTCTTTGCCAGCAAGGAACTGAATATCGTCAATGAGGAGAACATCTACATGGCGGTATTTTTGTCTAAACTTAGTTAGACTGTTTTCCTGCAATGCTTGGATAAACTCGTTAGTAAATTTCTCAGTTGAAAGATAAGCAATCCGAGCATCTGGATTCTGTCTTTGGATTGCATGCCCAATAGCGTGCATCAAGTGCGTTTTTCCTAGACCGGTATCGCCGTATAGAAAAAGGGGATTGTAGGCTTGAGCTGGTGACTGTGCTACTGCAAGAGCTGCTGCGTGAGCCATCTGGTTGTTTGCTCCTACAACAAACGTATCGAAAGTGTTGCGTGGTACAAGTGAACCCGTGCTTGGACTGCGCTCTTCCCCGCGAGTAGTGCGGCGAGTGGGTTGGCTCTTGATTCGAGTATGGGTACCGGTCTCAGCGTGTTGACTGCGTGGACTAGAGCCAGTCTTGTTCTCGTTATCAATCTTACGTAGGCTGACGCTTATCATGCGACCTGCATTGAGGCGTAAGCGCTGTACGATGAGGTCCAAGTAGTTATCGCTGATCCAAATAGCAGCAAAATCATTAGGAACCCCAAGAACCATGCTAGATTCGGTTGTTTCCAGACATACGAGTGGTTCAAACCACATCTGGAATACATCTTCAGGAAACAATGACTTAAAGTCACATTTTACTGTTTCCCAGAGAGTAGGGGTTAGGGACAAAGACGACATTTTATGCTTGGTTGCTGGATTTATTCACACTGGGTTATTGAACGCACATTCGTCATGTCGGGTCTGACACTCTGTAGCTCCAGCAATTATGGTAAAGTGAAAATCGCATATCAATTGTTAATTAGCACTATAGTTATGCTATAAGTAATTGATATAGATTGAGTTATGATAAAACCATAGGGGCTCACATCTGAGGGTCAAAAAGGACATTAGAAAGAACGTTCAAGTAGGTACTAACTTACTGAACAAGATAGCAATAACTCCGAAACAAATTCACCTTTCAAGATGAAGTTTCTGACAAGTTATTCACAATTTGCGTGGTGATAAGTTTTTACAGTTTTTCGTTGCAAGTAATGAGTAAATTTCGAGTACCCAATTTAAATACTTAAACATGTAACTAAATAGTAACTACATTTATCTGAAGAAGGCTCTGGAAGCCACTTACAAAGTTACAAAAATGTTACAGTATTGTTACGGGTAACACTTTTTCACTACATATAGTTAGTTGATTTGCACTTAGTTTGAGGGTGGCTCGACCCATTTTCCGTGCTCTTTAATTAATGCAATTAATCGAGCATCGGCTTCATCTTGCGGTATGTTGTACTGAACACAGTTTTTACCAACATAGAGGTTAATTTTAGCTGGAGCTCCTCCGACATAGCCAAAATCGGCATCAGCCATTTCACCGGGACCGTTTACGATACAGCCCATGATAGCAATTTTGACTCCTTTTAGGTGTCCAGTCTTTGAGCGAATGCGTTGGGTAGTCGTTTGAAGGTCAAAAAGAGTCCTGCCACAGCTAGGACACGCTACAAATTCAGTTTTAGAAATACGCGCCCCTGCTCCTTGCAAGAGATTGTAGCACAGTTTAAGTGATCTAGCTGGGTCTTCTTCGGTTTCAACACTAATGAAGTCACCTAAGCCATCACATAATAGGGATCCACTTAGGATGCTTGATTCGATCAGTTTTGATAGAAAGCTTGTCTGATCTAAAATTGCATTAGACTGCGTGCTTCTAATCCATACAGGAGGAGTAATTCCTGCCTGTTTTAACGATTCAACTATGCAGCGATATGAGCCTGGTGAGTGGAGTAAACCTGAAGATGTAGCTCCTGAAAAACTGATAAGGAGATTATTTTTACTGATTGCTGCGAGCTCTGCTTTTAATCCTAGGACAGACTCAGGACTTAGGTCACAAGCGAGTAATAGATTTTGTGAGTCGGCGAGTTTGCCGTATTGAGCGAGTAGGGAATTGTCTTTTGCTGTGAATCTACACACCAGCCCAAGTCGATAAGATTCTTGGTTGTTACTTAAACAGGTAGTTAAATCGCTTAATGCTATATTATCAGGTATTTCAAATAGAACGAAACTAGGAGCTATTGCTTTGGCAGACGTTATTAATTCTGCGCGAATGGTGCTGATTTCTGAGGGGATAGTTACCTTAAAAAGCAAACCTTCAACAGGTGTGTCAGCAATGCGTATCGACTGGAATACATGCGACAAGTTTCCCGCAGCTTGTGGCTTAACAGAAACAATTACTCGTGGAGGATTATCTGCACTTACTTTGCACGTGGTGTTTAAGGAGACTGGGGAGATTGTACGTTTAGTATAATGATAAGGATCTACGCTGTCTGATGCAGGATTTATACTTAACGGAGTTTTACTTAGATTCCAAAGATGCATGGCTTTATCAGCTATAGCCCGTGCTACTGGAATTTCATAAACACTATCTTCAGTCAGAGATACGCGCAAGGTGTCTCCGAGTCCGTCCAGAAAGAGTGAACCGATTCCGATAGAGCCTTTAATTCGACCATCTTCACCATCTCCAGCTTCTGTAACACCCAGATGTAATGGGTAATGCATATCTTCTTGCTGCATGCGCTCTACAAGTAGTCGATATGCCTGAATCATGACTTTAGGATTCGAGGCTTTCATCGATAAGATGATCGAGTGGTAACTGTGGGATCTAGCGATACGTAAAAATTCGAGGGCACTTTCTACCATTCCGAGTGGGGTATCCCCATAACGGTTCATGATTCGGTCGCTAAGGGAACCATGGTTAGTCCCAATGCGCATAGATCGGCCTAATTGTTTGCAGCGTATAACGAGTGGAGAGAAAGCTTCGTATAGACGTGATAATTCTGTGTCGTATTCTAGATCACTGTAATCGCGTTGATTAAATTTTTTCTTATCAGCGTAGTTGCCTGGGTTAACGCGTATTTTTTCTACATGCTCTACTGCCTCCATGGCAGCCGTTGGCAGAAAATGGATGTCTGCAACGAGAGGAATCTTGCCAAAACCAGCTTCCGATAATCCGCGTCGAATATCTTTTAAGCATTTAGCTGCTGCCACATTGGGGGCAGTGATACGAATGATCTCACAGCCGACTTCAGCAAGTGCAATCGATTGTTTTATCGTGGCCGCAATATCTTGGGTGTCACTCGTAGTCATAGACTGAACCCGAATAGGATTAAGTCCACCTACACCAACATCTCCAACGTTTACAGCGATAGTTGGTCTTCGAAAGGATTGATAACGAGAGGTGCAGTAGCTCACTTCGATTTGGTAGCCTCGCTATGTGATTGTTGTACGTCGCGGGCTATACGTCGTACGTCAAAAAAGCTCACATATAGAACCATACTAAGAATTAGGATTAAAAAGGCACTTTGGATCTTAATAACCAGATTTGTTGGAAGTGCTTTGTTTCTTAATCGCGCGATTGTCGCAAAAAGCATTTGTCCACCATCTAAAACAGGAACTGGCATGAGATTTAGTACCGCTAGACTTACATTTATCATTACGGTGAGTAACATGATTGCAGAGAGTCCAACTTCAGCTGCACGGTTAAG
This sequence comes from Opitutaceae bacterium, assembly GCA_036824825.1. Lineage (GTDB taxonomy): Bacteria > Verrucomicrobiota > Verrucomicrobiia > Opitutales > Opitutaceae > Palsa-1447. The sequence continues at coordinate 71,056 of DAISZL010000011.1, read as the reverse complement.
CATCGTGATGATTCCAATAGGACCGGATAATTTTGATAATCCAATATCTGAATGAGGATTAATCAAACTCGCTAAGGTATGAAATGAGTTTAAGAACTGGTCGCGAACTACTGTGAAAGGCGAATTGTGAACAATGGTTACTCCTGGATCGAAGGTTAGACCAAAGTCTTCGTTTGATTTTAAAGTACTAAGAGCCGGAATTTTTACTGGGATAACAGTATCTCCACGTTTTACACTTAAAGTTACCGACTCTTTGAGGTGATCTTGTAGATAAGTTCCTAGGGTTACATTGCTGCGAAGCTTTACTGCATCTACGCTTAGAACTTCATCTTTTTCTTTTAGGCCGCATTTATCAGCCAGTGAACCTACTGTTACGCTATATACAATCAGATCATATGCTGGACCGATTCCTACTTGGCGTAGTTTGTCTTCAGTCGCTAGCAATGGGAGTACAGAGACTTTTTTAATCTCACCATCACGTTTAATGGTGAAGATGGTCTGTGGGTGTCCTGTTGTATCTCTACCGCTACTCATAGCAATATCCTGTCGTACTTGATTCCAATCAGAGACTGTATCGCCATCTACTTCTGTAATTACATCGCCAACTTTAAGGCCGGCGAGTAATGCAGGGCTTGCCACTTTGCTTCCCGGCGTGACTTCAATTGTAGGTATTATGAAACCAATTTCAGTAGTAGCGGTTTCTTTACTTGCTGGTGTACCCATCGCCCAAAGAATCGTTGCTAAGAGATAGGCAAATAGAATGTTAAATACAGCTCCCGCTACAAAGATTAGCATCTTAGAGCCATAGGAGACGGGCGGAAGTTTACTAACGTCGACAGTACTTTCGCCTTCGATTTCAGAAAGATCGGCAAGTTGTGGTAACAGAACATATCCACCTAATGGAATCCAGCATAGGCTATATAGCACATCATCTTTGCCTTTGAATGACCAGATGGCTGGTCCAAATCCAATAGCAAAGCGCTCTACTTTAACGCCACATTTTCTTGCGGCTAAGAAATGGCCTAGTTCGTGTACAAATACGGATCCCTCAAAAAAGATGATAACTAGGAAAATGGACCATACGTGTGAAAAAATGGAATGAAGTAAAACAGCAGCCATGAGATATGTCAGAGTTTAGCAAGTTGCAGCTTAGCAATACGTCTTGCTTCGCTATCGACTTCGATAACGGAGGCAAGGGTGGTGGGTTCAAAGTTATGGATTGAGCTTAACGTTTGTTCAACGACTTTTGGTATAGAAAGAAAAGGAATTTTATGTCCTAAAAACGCTTCAACCGCGATTTCGTTAGCAGCATTATATACAGCGGCTGTGATTCCACCAGTACTCATGGCATGACGTGCTAGGTTTAGCATGGGGAATCTGGCTAAGTCTACGGGTCTAAACTCAAGGGACATGAATTTAGAGAAATCGAGCGGAGGTAATACACCTTTAGCCCGATTAGGATAGAGCAGAGCATGCTGAATAGGGAAAGTCATTGATGGAGGACATAGCTGAGCAAGCATCGATCCATCATTAAATCCTACTATGCAGTGAATGATGCTCTGAGGATGGATAATCGCTTCACACTGCTCTGCTTTGAGATTAAACAAACACTGAGCTTCAATTAACTCGAGGCCCTTATTTGCAAGGGTAGCGGAATCAACGGTTATCTTGGGTCCCATTGCCCAATTGGGATGTTTGAGTGCATCTTCTGGTTTTACGTGGTGAAGCTGATCGAGTGTTAAATCTCTAAAAGCACCGCCACTTGCCGTTAGAAATACGCGGTTTACAGCCTTCGTGTCGTTGCCTTCAAGGCATTGAAAAACGGCATTATGCTCGCTGTCTATAGGAAGTATTTGTGATTTATATTTACGAGCAGCCTCCATCACAAATTTTCCAGCCAGAACCAAAATTTCCTTACTCGCTAAGGCAAGTTGTTTACCTGCTGATAATGTTGCTAATGCTGGTTCTAATCCGGTAGTTCCAACAACAGCTACGACAACGCAGTCTGCCTCAGGAAGCTTTGCTAATTCTACAAGACCTGAAAGCCCTGTTACAATCCGAGTGCT
>DAISZL010000011.1:5000-68890 GCA_036824825.1 Opitutaceae bacterium | reverse complement strand
GAATACTGCTCACGTTTTATAATTACCTTAAACCTAGGAAAAAATAAGCAACAGGTGCCGCTAAGAGAATACTATCGCTTAAGTCAAATATACCACCAATCCCGGGAATTGCTGTACCCGAATCTTTAATGGAAGCATCGCGCTTAAGAATTGATTCAATCAAATCAGATACGATTGAAATGATGGCAACAGGTATTCCAAAGAGGATCGCTTTAGTGATAGGTAGGCACATGCCTATCTCGTTTTTCGTGTAATAAGCAAAAACGGTACCGACTGTGACTGCGATTACGACACCGCCAACGGCGCCTTCCCAGGTTTTTTTAGGACTAATTGTTGGCGCCATTTTATGACGACCAAGCGCTAGTCCAGTGAGTAGCGCTCCAGTATCACACATTTTTGCGACGACAACGATCCATAGGCATAGAAGTAGTCTTCCTTCAGCGGAAATTATATCGCCAGAGTGTGGCGTAAGTAAGCGAACTAGATATTGTAAGGTTACTGCTACATACACTAATCCAAATAACGTTGAGCTCAGTGATGAAGCGCGTTGATCCGTATCTCTCTCACTTAAAATGCGAATAGAAAATAATATTACAGCGAGAACAAGGAGTCGGTCACTAGGCCATCCATAATTAATTTCTAGCCATGGAGCTACGGTGATTAAGGTTCCGAATAGCATGCCCAGTTTTGAAAAAGGGGTTCTGCCAGCTGCCGTTTGAAATTTATAAAACTCACGCAGAGTAAAAAGTCCGATAAGTCCGATCAACACTACTGCGCCTTGGTTGCCAAAACGCCAGAGCAGAACTCCTATTATTGTCCATAACACTATCGTACTGAATATTCGTTTAGTCATTAAGATTTCGGAGATAATTGTTCGCTAGTTAAACCAAATCGTCTTTCACGTTTAGCGAAATCTGCAATCGCTTCAGCTAAGTTGGCTTTAGTGAAGTCAGGCCATAAAACAGGAGTAAAAATAAATTCTGCGTAAGCGGCCTGAAGCAAAAGAAAATTGCTGATTCTTGTTTCGCCAGATGTCCGTATTACCAAGTCTGGATCTGGAGAGGCTTTTGTGTAGAGGTAGTGACTTAGTTTATTCCAAGAAAGTTCGTCCACCTTTTCTTTTCCTTCTATAACAGCTTGCGCGTAAGCTTTCGTTGCATCGACCATTTCTGTTCGTGCACCATAGTTTAGCGCTAGAACTAAAGTATACTCGGTAAAGTGCTTTGTCTTTTCTTGGGTATCTTCGATCAGTTTTCGAATGCCGCTAGGCATATCTTTAATTTGCCCAATGGTTTCAAAACGAACTTTGTCGCGAATAAAAGTATCGAGTTCTTTTTTTAAATAATACTCAAGTAGACCCATGAGTGCACCCACTTCGTCTTGAGGACGTTTCCAATTTTCTACTGAAAACGCATAAAGGGTAAGACGCTTAACGCCGAGATCGCGGGCTGCAAATGTGATAGTCCTAACGGTTTCAACACCACGGCGGTGTCCTTCAATGCGAGGCAAGCCGCGCTGCTTAGCCCAGCGCCCATTTCCATCCATGATGATGGCAATGTGGCCCGGTACTGAAGCCGAGTTGATTCCAGCGGTTGGGTTGGATGACATGCGTGTAGGTTTAATCGTGGCTAGACAAGGCGCTAGGTGGCAAGCTTAGGAAGTAAGTAAAATCTTTATATAAAGATTTGGCGTTGCCATAAGTCCTTTATTTTTCGTACCTTAGAGCATGAAAGTAGCGTTTATTAGTGGTACGAGTATCGTAAATTCTGCTCTTTTCGCATCTTGGGAAACAAAGAGTATTGATACGCCTTATGGTTCAGTAACTTATAAGACAAAGGGGGACTTCGCCTTAATTAATAGGCATGGCTATGGGTTTCCTCTGCCTCCTCATTCAATTAACTATAGGGCTAATATCCGAGCTTTGGCTGATTTAGGATTTAAGGATATTGTTTCTTTAAACTCAGTCGGTTCTTTAAAAAAAGAATTACCTCCAGGAACTCTTGTTTCATGCAGTGATTATGTGGGGCTACAACAAGGCCCAGTAACCTTTTATGATAAAGAGCTAAAAGGTGGTGCAGCTGGAATAGCTAATAATTTGATGCCAATGCTTTATAAGCATCTATCACCAGAATTTGATATTAAATTAGGTAAAGTGTATGTCCAAATGCGTGGACCGCGCTTTGAAACAAAAGCCGAAATTAAAATCATACAACATTGGGGGGATGTTGTTGGCATGACTGCAGCCCATGAAGCTGATTTATGCGGAGAAATCGGGCTTAATTATAACAGTTTCGCAATTATTGATAACTACGCTAATGGCTTGGAAGGTACTGAAATCGACTTCAGTAATTTTAAAGACGCAGTTAAGCAAAATCAAATTTTGGTAAATCGCTTACTTACTCGAGTATTAGAAATATTAGCGAATTGAACTGACGCTCATTTGGTTTTGAGCGCTTGCGTTTAATTTCTCGAAATATTTTTTTATAACAGTAGCGGCTATAGGAGCAGCGTATATACCGCCTGCATAGTTTTCCCCAGGCTTTTCACTGCGAATTGCAACGGCCATTGCTATCTTAGGATTTACCGAGGGAGCAAAACAAATAAACCAAGCGACATTCAAGTGGTTGCCGTATTGCGCAGTTCCTGTTTTGCCTGCGATTTGTACACCGGGTGTTTTTAATTCATCAATGTTTGATAGGATACTAGCTGTACCGCCTTTTTTTGTACAACCCTCCATTCCCTCAATTAAAACAGCGCGCTGTTCTTCGGTTAGTCCGATTGGTTCGCTATGCTGAATGGGACGATCTGCTTTATGAATAAGAGTTGGTTTCGTGCTTAATTCATTACGAGCCAGTGATGCCGCATAGCATGCCATAGCAAGTGGGGTTACTATAATATCACCCTGGCCAATGGCCATATTAGCTGTATCACCACTGGTCCACGATTCACCGCGTGTACGTTCCTTCCAAGCTGGATCAGGAATGAGCATTTTTTTTCTCTCACTCGGTAGCTCAATGCCTGTTGGTTTATCTAAACCAAAACGTCTTGCTTCATCAGCGATAGCAGATGCACCTATTTGCATGCCATGTTCATAGAAATAGATATCGCAACTCTGAGCGATAGCTTCACTTAATTTAAGGCTTCCATGATGTCCAATGCCGTTGTCGCAAGACTTTAAAGAATTTCCAATACGCACGTAGCCTTCGCAGTCAATAGACCTATCATTAGGGTCTAAGGTCCCCCGTCTAAGGCCTGCAATCGTTACGAGTGTTTTGAATGTAGATCCTGGAGGGTAACCTGTGCCTCCTTCGCCAATTGCTACATTAATCCATGCCTGATTTTTTGAGATTTCATCTGCATATGATTGCGAAAGTTTAGGTGAAAATTGATTTAAATCGTAAGATGGTTTTTCGGCTAAAACTAAAACTTCGCCTGTGTTAACATCGATAGCTACTGCAGATCCAATTTGATCTCCAATCGCTTCTTCTGCGGTACGTTGCAGATCAATATCTAAAGAAGTCACTAAATTTTCGCCCTGAGCTGGTGTATGATGCTCAAGAGGTGGATTTACTTTGTAGCCAGCAGGATCCACTCGGAATATCGATCCCCCGGTACTGCCTTGAAGTAGATTGTCGAATTGTTTTTCAAGGCCTGCTTTGCCTATGGTGCCACGCATGGCGAACGTTTTGAGATCTTCTCCTGGTTGATCATCATCAATCGCATTATCGCCATATCCAACATAGCCAAGTACATGAGCCGCTGCAGTTCCGTAAGGGTAGTACCTTTCGTTCGCTGTATATAATTGGATTGGAGAACCAACGGGAATATTTTCAAGTAACTTTACAAAGTCTTCACGCGATAGTCCGTCGATAAGCGTGTAAGGCATGTAAAGCATGCGATTGAAATGCTTAGTTAAGTCTTTCGCATTAATCGTAGCATGGCGTCCAAGCACATGGTTTACGATATCTAGGTAATGTTGAGCAACGGTTACATGAGCGATTTGCTCCATTTCACTCATCGTAGGAAGCTCTTTGTCTCCTAGTGCACGGTAATTATTTCGAATGCGAATCGATTCAGAGCGAAAATCTTGTTGGAGTTCGTCTAAATATAAAACGACCGAGAACCGCGCTTCATTACTCACTAATACACGACCATAACGGTCATATATATTTCCTCGCGGACCTGGAATTAATACACGTCTTTCTGTTTGAGCATGTTCACTTTGTCCGTACGACTCCGACTTAACGAGTTGCCTGTAGGCTGAACCCCCAATCAGAAGTAGTAACAATATTCCAATAAATCCGTAGAATGAAATAATGCGTGGATCGAACCCGAGATGCTGCTCGATTAACTGACCTTTGATATCAGAAGCTTCAGATTCGTGACTCATGGATCTAGTTGAAGTAAGAACGCTGTACTTTTGCGTTACTTAATTCTAGGGCACGGTGTTGAAGTGAAAAAAACCAAGGTGAAATAATGGAAACTATGATTTGCGATATAAGAATATCCATTCCTACGCGTGGCCAAACGGTTGATGGCTGAGCAACTAAATCTATTCGTAAAAAAGTAAGTGCAATGAATAAGACTAAATTGCAGGTAAGTGATACAACAACTTGTCCTGCTAAATGGTCATAGGGTAAACGATCTCTTAAGTGAGTTATAACGCAATAGGCAGCGACAAATAATAAGGCGTGTGTTCCAAAGTAAATTGAAGCGTGGGCATCATACGATAGGCCAACAGCAAAGACACTTCCTAGTCCTTGTTTGAAAGGTAAAATAAAAGCTACGGAGGATACAATTAAGCCTCCTGCAAAAAGATATAGGTGGTACGACGAAACGGCTTGGTTTACTTCAATACAAATGAGTTGTAGGCCAAGCAGTGTAAGAAAAATAATGAAAGGAGTTTTCATTTCTTACGGTAACGTTTCTGGTTTTAGAGGGACTAATACAGTGACTTCGCTTAGTTCACTCAGACGTGAATCCAGTTCGACTTCTCCTGTTTTAAATAAACCATCCGTACTCGGTTCAACACGTGTTACCGACCCAATTGTTAGGCCTGGAGGGAATACACCACCTAAGCCTGATGTAACAAGGCGCCGAGGGTTGTTAGGATCTGCAATAATTTCTAATGGGACAAATTCAACAGATCCTTTCGGACGAGAGAACGTAGGATTACTACCGCCTTGGAAACTGACCGGCTGAGGTGATCCATCAATGACGCCAGCGATACGAACTCCAGGGCTACTGATGAGTTCAACAACTGAGGTATAAGTATGAACTTCTGTTACTCGTCCTACAACGCCTTCAGTCCAAACGACCGGGGCTCCCACGGTTATGCCAGCATCTTTACCTTTTCTGATAGTGATACGTTGCCACCATGCGGAAAAATCACGCTCCACGATGCGTGCAGGCTCGTATCTGAAATCTGGCCTAGAGGGCATGTGTAATATGCGTTCAAGGCGTGCATTCTCTGCTTGAAGAGAACTGTTTTGCTGAACGGATAATGAATAAGAAGCATTTACTCGCGCTAAATCACGGCCTGCTTCAATGAGTTCATTATTTGAATGCATTCTGAGTGACCAGTATGCTTGTAGATCCTTTAAATAGGACTCAGCTACAGGAACGGGAGCTGTGAGTTCAAAGAAACTTGCTCGTACAAATGTTTTTACTGTAACAGGAATTGCTATCCAAATGATCGCAACAATACCCAGTGTTAAAAAGGGACGAGCTTGATCAAATCGTTTAGCCACAGGATCTATAGTTTGATCCGTACGCTAAGGTCGTACGGCTACAAGTTACGCAGGATTAAACATTGTCCATTAGCCAGGATAAGTCGTTTAAGACTGCACCGGTGCCGTTGGCTACTGCTGAAAGTGGATCATCTGCTATCGTTACAGGCAGACCTGTTTTTTCGCTTAAGAGTTGATCTATACCGCGAATTAAGGAGCCGCCGCCTGCCATCACAAATCCACGGTCAACTAAGTCTGCTGAAAGTTCTGGAGGGCAACGCTCGAGGGTTATTCTTACTGCATCAACGATCGAAGCGATTGTATCTGATAGCGCTTCTCTAATTTCTTGAGAAGTGATTTGAATTGTCTTTGGAAGTCCTGCAACGGAGTCGCGTCCTTTCACTTCCATAACTTTTTCTTCAGCAAGCGGGAATGCAGAACCAACGGTGATCTTAATTTCTTCAGCAGTTCTTTCACCAATGAGTAAGTTGTAAGCGCGCTTCATATAGTTAATGATAGCGGCATCTAATTCGTCTCCAGCGACACGAATAGATTTCGAAAATACGATACCGTTAAGTGAAATAACTGCGATCTCGGTAGTACCACCACCGATATCAACAATCATATTTGCTGCTGGTTCATCGATTGGTAAACCGACACCAATAGCTGCAGCCATAGGTTCAGGAATTGTAATTACTTTTCTTGCACCTGCATGGGTTGCAGAATCCATCACGGCGCGTTTTTCAACAGCTGTAATTCCAGAGGGAATAGCAATAACAACACGCGGTGGAGCACGGAAACTCTGACTCGCTTTTTGAATGAAGTAACGAAGCATCGCTTCAGTTACATCGAAATCCGCAATAACGCCGTCCTTCATAGGACGAATGGCCGTAATGTTGCCAGGCGTTCTACCTAACATCTTTTTTGCTTCAATACCAACTGCTCTTACTTTCCGTGTCTGTGTATCTAGCGCGACAACGGAAGGCTCACGTAAAACAATGCCCTTGTCTTTTACGTAAACAAGGGTGTTAGCGGTACCGAGGTCGATACCGATATCGTTAGAAAAGTAGCCGAAGAAGTTGGACATGATTACAAAACGCTTACTTGGCTTGCTGTAAGCTTAGTGAGAACTCGTAGAAGATGAGTCGGACTTCTTGCTAGCGTCAGCTGGCTTTGTATCCGTTTTAACTTCATCGTCATCACGCTGAGCTTTTTTAAATTCCTTGATTGATTGACCAAGGCCGCGAGCGAGTGAAGGAAGTTTAGCGCCGCCAAATAGAACAAGAATAATAATGAGGATCAGCCAGAGCTCTGAACCACCAATTCCGAGTACACCAAGAATAGCGCTAGTCGTTAACATAGTAGTAACAGACTAACCTTACCAGCTCTTCTGTAAAGGTCGAAAGCAGGCACAACGATGTATCCTGCTTATATTCAATTATTAAGGTATAGGTTCAGGGCCACCTGCTTGATCAGGTGTTTTTGAACCAGAACCAGCTTTTGCTGCATTTTGAGCATTATCGATCTGCTCAGCATCAAAGAAGCCGTGTAATTGACGTATACGTGTTGGGTGACGCATTTTACGTAACGCCTTTGCTTCGATTTGACGAATACGTTCACGCGTAACTTTAAATTGTTTACCAACTTCTTCTAGGGTTCGGCTATAACCGTCGATGAGACCGAAGCGAAGTGATAGCACGCGTCTTTCACGTTCTGTGAGTGAGTCTAAGACATCGATAATCTTCTCACGTAGTAGTGAGTAAGCAGTCATGTCGTAAGGATTTTCAGCGGACTTGTCTTCGATGAAGTCACCGAAGTTTGTGTCGTCGCCATCACCTACAGGAGATTGTAATGAAATAGGCTGTTGAGCCATCTTCATGATCTGTTGAACGCGTTCAACAGGAAGATTCATTTCATCTGCTACTTCTTCTGGTGTTGGTTCGTGACCGTACTCTTGAAGCAGTTGTTTTTGAACCTGCATCACCTTGTTCAAGGTCTCAATCATGTGGACCGGAATACGAATGGTACGTGCTTGGTCTGCGATTGAGCGAGTAATAGCCTGACGAATCCACCAGGTTGCGTAGGTAGAGAATTTGTAACCGCGGCGATACTCGAATTTTTCTACAGCCTTCATTAGACCCATATTTCCTTCTTGGATTAGGTCTAGGAATGAAAGGCCACGGTTCGTGTATTTCTTAGCAATAGAAATAACTAAACGTAAATTAGCTTCCACCATTTCCGTTTTAGCACGGTGTGCTTCACGGATGTGTACTTGGGTTTGGCGAATAAGCTTAATTAGATTTTCAGGGGAGATACGCTGTTCGGATTCAATTTTTTTGAATCGTGCGTGGATCGCCTTGGTGTCGATCGCCAAATCTTTTTTAGTTTTTGGATGCTTTGCTCGGTCGAGTTGATTTTGGAGTGTTTCAATCTCGTCGATTAGCGGGAAAATGAAATCGAGATATTCTTCGTAAACTTTGAGTTTGAAGAAGAATTTATTGAAGTGAGAGCGAAGCATTGTCTCACGCTTCTTAAACTTAGTGTTTATTTTTTTACGCTCTGCTTCGTTCTTAGCTTTTTGTAATTCATCCCAGCCTTCGAGTACGGAAGCTTCAGCACGTTGAATTGCTTCAACTAATTTTGGAAGATTTTTGAAGTATCCGTCGCGGCTTTCAATTTTCTTATCGATAACAATGCGATCGAAACGTTCTTCGCGCGTGATAAGTTTTGTTCCTAATCCTGCAATGTAGTTACCAATGATGGTAGCTTGGAAAAGTACTTCTTGAGCTTTGAGTTCTGCGTTTTCAATACGCTTTGAAATTTCGACTTCTTGCTCACGTGTAAGCAATGGGACCTGTCCCATCTGCTTAAGATACATTCTGACTGGATCGTCTAGAATGTCATTTTGCGATGTCTTTGATTCCTGCTCTTCTGCTTCTTCCTGTCTTTGCTTGTAGTCTTCAACTTGGTCTTGTTCTAGAATTTCAATTTCTAGATTCGAGAGAATCGAAAGTACGTTATCAATTTCGTCTTGGTTTTCAACGGAGTCTGGAAGGGCTTCGTTGATATCATCGATTGTAAGATATCCTTGTTCTTTCGATAAACGGATTAATTGACGGATCTTTTCATTGATTCCGCCAGGAGCAGAGGCCTCAGCACCTTCAGGTAGTTCTATGCCGTCTGAGGACGCAGACGTGTGCTTGCGTGACAAGACTTCTTCAATGGCTTCTGAATGGGCGGGTGCTGCTGACTTTGACTTTCGCGACATATTAAATTTTCAGTGTATACTATAGCTAGAACTCGAAAAACGACAACAAGCCTTACCCCGCAACCTCAAGCACGATGTTTTTTCGTAGCTCGCGGTGCAGTTCAAAGCTCTCTTTTAGGAGTGAAATTGCGTCAGCATTACTTTCGTCGGGGGTATTGGCTAATGCAAGTTCAATTTGGCGTAGTCTTGGCTCTAAAGCTCTGGCTCTCAAGCGCTTTAGGCCTTCTTGTGCGATCTTAACTGGGTTATCTAAAAGGGGGGTATCAAAGAGTAAAGAAGCGATAAGCGCCTTTTCCTCAGGGGTTTCTAAAAGAGGGTCGAGGTGATCCCTGCCTGGCCAGTTATCTTGTTCAAATTCGGCCAAAAAGCGGTTTAGTAGGACCCCTGCAACATGGCTTGTGTCAATCCAAGCACTGGGAAGGGCTTGGCTAATAGGCTTTCCCATGGATTCTTTATGCAGGCAAAGGCTAAGGAGTTCGATTTCAGGTGTTTTGGAACCATCAGAACTAGGCGATGGTGTTGGAACAGAGGCCTGAACGACAGGTGTTGGTTTACGACCCTGACGTTCGCCGCGTTTAAGCAGTCGGTCAAAGTCACGCTGGAGTGCTTCGGGACTGGTTTTTAGATAACCGGCCGATTCGGCTACAAATGCTGAGCGTGATACTTCACTTTCAGCGGCAGCGATAATTTCTAAAACTGCGTGTGCTGCTCTACTTTTTTCTTCAGCTGACACGTTTAGCCCATCAGGCAAGTGCGCGTGACAAGCAAAAGCCATAGCGCCTAAGGCATTCTTTTTGAGATCTTCATATGCTGCCGCGCCTTTTTCTAAAAATAACAAATCAGGATCTATTTTATCTGAGCCTTGTAGGCCGAGGTAGCGCACTTGCATACCCGTTTTTAACGCCATTGGTAGTAAGCGGAGGGCAGCTTTTTGTCCTGCTGTGTCACTATCAAAAAAACAATCTATCTTGGGGTTATAACGTCTTAACAGGGCTAACTGGCCTTCCGTAATTGCAGTTCCTTGAGGCGCTACAGCTGTTTTAATTCCTACTTGCCAGCAGCGAAGTGCATCTAGTTGTCCTTCTACCATGAGAAAAGGTTTCTCGTCAGAAACTTCTGTGCGCGCACGGTCTAAATTAAAAAGTAACTGACCTTTTACGAAGATAGGAGTCTCAGGAGAATTGACGTATTTTGCCTCGTAGGAAGGGTCCTCTTTGGGAGTAAGTTCCGTGTGACGAGCGGTAAACGCAACAACGCGACTTTGATGATCACGTATGGGAATCATGAGTCTTCCACGAAAACGTGGGCGTAGTGAGTTCGGCGTTATAATCGATCCGTCGCGTACGAAAAATAAACCGCACTGCCTGAGTGCTTCTTCGGAATACTTGCGCTTCCAAAGCCTCATGCCTAAGGCATTTTCTTCTACAGGAGATACGCCAATTTTAAATTCATCGGCGAGCTCGATTGGAAATTTTCTTTTTTCAACCCAGTAATTACGCATGTAATCACCGGCAGGATTTGTTAGCTTAAATTGTTCGTAGTAAAAATCGGCAGCTTGCTCATGTATATCGTAAATCTCTTGTCTAAGAGATCTATCTTCTTTGCTTGGTCCTGAGCCTTCTTCGTACTCAATAACAATTCCAAAGCGTTGGCCTAATGCCTCAATTGCTTCCGTGAAAGATAGCTGTTCCGTTTCGCGAACAAAACTAATGATATCACCTGCTTTGCCGCATCCAAAGCATTTGTAAAATCCCTTATCGGCATCGACATTAAAGGACGGTGTTTTTTCGTTATGAAAAGGACAAAGACCTCTGAGTCGTGAGCCAGCTTTTTTTAAGGCAACGGTACGCGAAACAACATCTGCGATATTAACCCGCAGTTTGAGGTCTCTGATACACGTTGGTTTAATGGAGGCCATGGACAGAAGCGTACTAGCTGTTTAAAATAGCACACTTGGTAAGAATGCACTTTCAACCGGATATGGATACTGTCAAGTTTAGCTCCTAAATTATGAAACTTTGCCCGATTTTGGGCGACTTACAGACTATATGATATCTTCTATACTCTCTTCGCTTAAGCTTACCTTGCGCTCTTCGTTAGTAAGTGGATGCGGTCTTATGCTTGGAGTGGCGCTTACTTTTAACCACGCATATAGTGCAGAACCCGTTAATCCTACGGCACCTACGAGAGCACGTGCACCTAAAGAGCCAGTATGGGATGCTCAAATTCCTCAATTTGACCAAGGTAATTATGACCGTGCGGTAGAGGCACTCATTTCCAATTTTGAACAATCGGTTGGTAAGCGTGTAGTTCCTGGTGCAAAAAAACGAGTCGGCCTAAAGATCTATTCCGATTCGGGTCCTGGTCTATCAACTCCTAGTCCTTTAGTTCATGCCGTTATTCGTGCTCTCGTGAGACGTGGTTTTGAAAATAAAAACGTATTTTTAGTCGGCTTGAATCAATTGCGTATGCGTATGACAGGATACTTACCCTCACTTGTAACGGGTAAAACGGCATTTGAAGGAAATCCTGTCTATGTTTTGGAATCAGGACGCTATTATGATCCTGTGTGGTTTTATGATAGTCCACTCCCAGAACGGTTTGATCCAATCTTAGCGGAACAACAGACACGCAGTTATAATAATACGACATCTAAAGATGAAGACCGTAAGAGTTTCCTAGCTACGCCTCTTTTCTTAGATGCAGATTTTTGGATTAATTTACCCGTTTATACGGATCATCCAGTCTTAGGGGTGAACGGAGCGCTTGTTAATGCAACGCTATGGAACGCTTCTAACACCGCTCGCTTCTTCCGCTCTCCTGCAAATGCTCCAGCGGCGGTTGCTGAAATGAGCGCTATTCCTGAACTTAGACAGACCTGGATGTTTACTATCGCTAGTCTTGAAGTTTACCAATTTATCGGCGGTCCATTTTTTAATTCGCTCTATACAGCTTCTGAACCTCACGTGTGGTTAAGTGCGGATCCGGTCATTATGGATTCGCTTATGCGTGCGCGCATGAACCGCTGGAGACGTAGGGACGGATTTGAAGATATTTCAGAAGATATTCGCACCTTAGAATTTGCTGAAACACTCGGCGTCGGATCTACGCGTATACAAAATGTGCGTATGGTTCCTGTAGGCGAATAAAGCGCTTTATAGAAAATCCAGCTTGTCTCAGGGCCCTATGTGGTTCCATTACTTATAGGTCATGATTGTCACTAGTTCCTACTTCCCATTTTTAGTCCAAGCCATTTTGGCAGGAGCGATTGCATGTGCGATTGTTCTAGTAAGTCATTTGATGGGCCAGCGCGGTAAGCACTCCAAGATTATGGATACCGCTTATGAGTGCGGAACTCCTAGTGATGGGATGATTCATTCACGTTTCTCGGTTAAGTTTTTCGTCACAGCGCTGCTATTCATGCTTTTTGATTTAGAGGTCGTGATACTACTTCCTTGGAGTTTTATTTACCGCGATTTTCTTGCGCATCACGTAGCCATTTTAGGCCCAATTCTTTTCTTCTTCGGCGTTTTAGTTCTTGGACTTATTTATGAAGTCAAAAAAGGCGCGTTGGAGTGGGAAAAATAAAATCTATATAGGTATTCAGTTTTAATAACACCAACACACCATGAGGCTCGATAAAGTCATCGCGAGAACCCGAGTGGTTGATTTGAGGAGTGTAGAGTTAGAGGCAGCACTGGATGAATTAGCAGGAGTTGTCGTTACTAAATTTCCTGATCTTAAACAGGAATCGTTGCTGAAGGGATTGCTGGTTCGTGAAAGTACCATGACAACGTATTTAGGTCATGGCGTAGCGCTCCCGCACGTGCGTGTTAAAATGCCGCGCCGTTATATTTTGGCGGTTGGGCGTAGTCGTGTTGGTATTCGTCACGATGGTTCTTTTTCAGACGAACCGATTCGCCTCGTCTTCATGTTAATCGCGGATGAAAAAGCACGCGATTATTTGCAAGTACTAGCGGCGATTGCTCGACAGGTTAAAGAGGCTGACTTTGTAGATAGCCTCGTTAATGCACCTGAACTGGATTCATTATTTGAAAGACTTTTATCGGGCTTTGGTGGACTTCGTCCCGTTCAAGCTCAGCAAAGTCGAATTAATCGTTTGATGTTTCGTGAGGCTGAAAGTGTGGCACGTGGTGCTGCATGCAAAGCGATCATGCTTTTTGGTGACACCTTTGTTGGTGGTATTGAGCCAGGCTCAATGAAGTCCAAAATTAAAACGATTTTAGTGACGAGAACTCCCATGGATTCTTCCGAAGGAGATTCGCATTATTCTGAAATTATTCAGGTACGATCTTTTTCTAATCAACGACTTGCTCAGTTGCGGAGTGCAATTTTAGTAGCGCTTACGCGTGGCATCATAGCTTTTAAGGACCGGGTATGTTGTGTCGGAGGAATAACGGGAAGTAATCAATTAGACACCTTAGTCGTCGTAGATATTGAGCGTGAATTCCAAACGTTAATTGCCGGTTCGGCATCTGACTTACTTCCAACCGATGTAACTCCAGAAGTCTTAGAGCGTGTGATTGCAGTGGCAACCGAGCTCGCAGTAGAGGGTAGAGAAGGACGTCCAGTTGGATGTTTATTTGTTGTTGGGGATACAAACAAGGTTTCGCATTTTACTAAACCGCTCGTTTTAAACCCATTTTATGGGTATAAAGAAGAGGACCGAAACATACTTAACCCGTTCATGGATGAGACAGTTAAGGAATTTTCATCTATTGATGGCGCGTTCATTATTAGGGGTGATGGGGTAGTTGAGTCCGCAGGTAGCCTTATTCAGGCAACCGATAGTGATCACAACCTCCCAAGTGGTCTTGGAAGTCGTCATGCCGCCGCAGCTGCCATTAGTGTTACCTCAGACTGTATCTCCATCGTAGTTTCCTCAAGTACCGGACAGGTAACGCTTTTCAGAAGAGGCGTTATGTTACCATTAACGGACAAACGCCGTTAAAAAGCCCTTAAAAGGACACAAAAACTTAACCTTTTTTGAGGTTGCAGCCCACCCCCTGCATAGGTTTAGATCTTCCTTCAACCATTTTTAATCATGCAAGAACTCGTCACACTAGAGTGCACAGAAGCCCGCAAAGAGAACAAGCCAGTCTCACGTTATCTCACTACACGTAATAAGAAAACTGTCACTGAGCGTATCGAGAAGAAGAAATATAACTGGCACTTAAAGCGCCACACCGTTCACAGAGAAATCAAATAAGCGATTATTTGCTTACATCTCTTGAAAACAAAAAGACGCGTTTTATACGCGTCTTTTTTGTTTATAGCTTCTGATTAAATCAGCGCTTAACTTGTTTTAGGCTGGTTGGAAGAGTTAGCTGCCTGAGCCATTTGACTGCGACGGGCTGCTCTCCAGTTTTCGCGGTGCTTTCTAATCCAGTCTAATAGGGCTCTTTCAAAACCGATGTCATAGCCCAAGCGTTCTGATTCTAGCCACTTGTGTTTCAGAATTTCTTCACGCTCTGCAAGAAACTCCTGATAAAGACTGGATTGCTTTACAAATTCACTCGAGGAGGAATCCTGCTCTTTGTGCGTTGAAATCATGCGTCTTTAGATTCGTTTATACAGATCTAGTGTACCCTACCTGTCAATGCATACAATTTTCTAAATTGTTACAAAGCACGTGAAGCATGATCTGCTAACTTTACTAAGATTTTTTCTGCAATACTTCTAAAGACTTTAGCTCCCTGGCTTGTAGGTTGAGATACCGTAATAGGTTCACCTAAATCACCACCTTCTCTAATTTCATTAATAAGAGGGACTTGTCCGAGTAAAATGGTTCCTAGCTTTTCGGCTGTAATCAGTCCGCCGCCTTCACCAAAGAGGGTGTGCTTTTGGCCTGCTGGGTCTATGAAGTAGCTCATATTTTCAGCGACTCCAAGGATAGGTACGTTGACTTTTTGAAACATAATACCGCCTTTACGGGCAACATTAGCAGCAGCGGGTTGTGGGGTAGTTACCACGACGGCTCCATCTAACGGAAGTGTTTGAACAAGGGAGAGTTGGGCATCTCCAGTCCCAGGCGGAAGGTCGACGAGAAGTATTTCTAAGTCGCCCCAAGTGACGTTTTGGACGAATTGCTGGACTGTTTTCATGACCATAGGGCCACGCCAGACAACAGGGGTGTTATCATCTACCAAAAATCCCATGCTCATTACTTTTACCCCATGACGATTCATAGGGATTAAGTTCGCATTTGCTCCATCTCCTTGGATTTCAGGGCGTCCCTGAATTCCCATCATTAGCGGAAGGCTTGGACCATAAATATCGCAGTCTAGTAATCCTACTGCGTTTTGCTTTCCTTGTTCTTTAAATATTTGAGCGAAAGCGCATGCCAAATTTACCGAGAAAGTGCTTTTGCCAACCCCGCCTTTGCCTGAACCCACGGCGATGGCATATTTGATAGCCCGAGGAGCCAGTTGTACTCCGGCGATATTGCCTGAACTAGCTGGAGTTTTAGCTGCCGAAACAGCTACTTCTACCTCAGTTTTAGCGATTCCCTGGGCTTTTAAGCATGCTTCAACTTCACGCTTAAGGGTTAGGGGGATTTTGGCGTCGCTGGTTGTTACGGCTAACTCTACGCGTGCGGTATCTTTATCGAATGAGATTGCACGTATGAGGCCAAATGAAACGATATCCCTGCTAAAACCAGGGTATTTCACTTGTTTGAGGTATTCTTTGATCGTTTCTTCGTTCACAAAATTTAAAATTTGAATCTACTATAAAATAAGAGTTGTTATGTGCCGCTTAGGCGCAAATAGAAAGATGTATCTAATGCGTATTAAATTATTATTAACGTTAGCTATTACAGTAACTATCGGGCTGGTATCAACTTATGGCCAGCGTGATTTAGGCTCAGTTGAAGTAGTTCAACTCAGCAAAACGATCCCTGTGCGGGTTTCGGCTGATAATCAGCAAATGAATGCGCTAGCGCTTCAGGCTTTTAGATCGCATGGTCGCTACAGACTTCAAGCTACGGCATATGCATACGATATTCGTTTTTCTACGGTTGGAGCAAAAGAAGTGCGCGTTGATGTACTCAAGGGTCAAACGGGCGAACGCTTAGCATCAGAAGTGGTTACAGGAACGAGTGCTCGTAATGCGTTACTCAAAGCTGCTGACGTTGCTGTAGAAAAAACTAACGGACTAGGTCTTAAGGGATATTTTGCATCCAAACTTGTTTTCATCAGTAACTTAACGGGACATTCGGAAGTGTATGAAGGCGATTTATTTTTTGGTGAAGTAAAGCGCATCACGAATGACCGTGCTGATGCACTCATGCCACGTTGGTCTCCAGATGGAACCAAAGTTATTTACACAAGTTATATGCACCGCTTTCCAGATATCTACTTAATGGATTTAGCAACAAACCAGCGCTACACCTTTGAAAGTTTTAAAGGTCTCAACATGAGCGCTCGTTTTAGTCCAGATGGTAGCCATGTCGCGATGGTTTTATCAGGAAGCGGTTCACCAGAAATTTGGGTTAGTGATTCGCAAGGTCATAATTTAGTTCGTAAAACTCATTCAGAATTAACGAAAGCATCACCTTGCTGGTCACCTGATGGATCTCGCATTATTTATTCTCAAGAACCTGGTCCACAGCTCTATCTCATGTCATCTGCTGGCGGCTATGCTCAGCGTCTTTCAACAGGTTTAAGCACCTACTGCTCGGAGCCAGATTGGAGTAAAGCAAATCCAAAAAAGGTAGCTTTCACATTCCGCTCGGGCGGAAGGTTCCAAATCGGTGTTTACGATTTTAGTAAAGGTACCGCAGAACAGGCTTCGGAAGCCTCATTCGATGGCGTTGAACCATCTTGGTTACCAGACGGTCGTCACGTTGTGTATACCGCTCGTAGTTCTCGTGTAAGCCGTATTTGTATATTAGATACAGAAACTAAGCGTAGTACTCCAGTTGGTCCATCTAGCTTAGGTTCAACTCTTCAGGCTAACGTCTGGTCACGTTAAACTAACGTGACCAACGCTTAATTTAAACTATCAGGCTAATGCAGCCTGATAGTGTGCTTCTGCAGCATCCCAATTTACTACATTCCAAAATGCTGCAATGTAGTCAGGACGACGGTTTTGGTAATTTAGGTAGTAAGCGTGCTCCCAGACATCTAAAGCGATTACTGGTTTACCCTCGATGCCGGCAACTGCTTTGCCCATCAGTGGACTGTCTTGGTTAGCAGTAGAACCTACAACGAGCTTTTTATCAGCTCCTACAACGAGCCATGCCCAGCCTGAACCAAAACGAGTTGTAGCAGCTTTGGTAAACTCTTCTTTAAATTTATCAAATGAACCAAAGCTAGCTTCGATTGCAGCTTTAAGCGCTCCTTTAGGTGCACCACCTTTACCTGGACCAATAATTTGCCAGAAGAATGCGTGGTTACTGTGTCCACCTGCATTATTGCGGATACCGCCGCGTATTGCTTCGGGAATTTTACTGAGATCAGCAATCAGCTGTTCTGCACTTAATGAAGCGAGAGCTGGATGATCTTTAAGTAGGTTATTAGCATTATTGATGTAAGCTTGATGATGTTTTGTGTGATGGATTTCCATCGTGCGAGCATCGATATGAGGCTCGAGTGCTTTAACATCGTAAGGGAGTTGAGGAAGTTCTAATGCCATAGTATAGAAGGGTTGAGTGAATAGAATGTATCCACTGTTTTACTTTCGTCAACCGTGAGACCAAGGCTATTCGTCTTAGAGTTTACTCTTATTGCGTGGATGAAACTTAGCGTGATGATCTAATAATCGTTTAGATTCTACGGCTGTATAAATTTGAGTGGTAGCAATACTAGCATGGCCAAGCATTTCTTGGATCGCTCTTAGGTCTGCTCCACCACTGAGTAAGTGAGTGGCAAAACTATGTCTGAGTAAGTGAGGTTTTACCGCTTTGGTAATACCTGCACGTTTTGCATAACTCTGCACAATCATCCATAGACGTACTCGTGAGAGAGAGCTGCCACGATTATTGAGGAACAGTTGGCTTCCAGTTTTTGCTTTTACATAGTGAGGTCTGCCAGATTCGAGATATGCTTTGACTGCATCACGTGCTCTTCCTCCTACCGGAACAACGCGTTCTTTAGAGCCTTTACCGAATACTCTTAAGAATCCTTGGTCTAAGTCTACTTGTTGAATATTTAAACTCGCTAGTTCTGAAACGCGAAGTCCACTTGAGTAGAAAAGTTCCATCAAAGCTCGGTCTCTTAAACTTGCGGGATCACCGCCTTGGGGAGATTGCATTAGGCGAGTTATTTCCTCTGCCGTTAGCGTTTCGGGTAAGCGTCTGCTGAGCTTTGGTCCAGTTAATAGAACCGAAAAGTCGTCGCTACGTATGTTTTCTCTTACGAGGTAACGTGCAAAAACACGTATCGCAGTTAATTTACGAGCTAGGCTAGCTGCAGCGATATTACGTCTAGATAAATAACGGAGCCATTCGCTTATCTGACTTTCATTTACAGATCTCCAGTCGCTTACCCCATGTTTGTCTAGGTAAGCTGCCGCTTGATCTAAGTCGCGCTGATAGTTTTCACGCGTATTTTTTGAAAGGCCGCGCTCAAGATCCATGTAAGCTATAAAACCATCAATGTCGGAAGCGAATTGAGGCTTAGCTCTGCTGGTGCTTAGGTTTATTTTAGGACGTAAGCGTGCCATTTTAGTGGACTTAGATTCTAAAGGTAGATCTCCAAGTCGTATACTAATCACTAACTAAGGTAATTAATACCTTTTGCGCGGAGCCTGGTGCATTGGAGGAGGGGAGCTCTCCTTCATGCGGAAGGTAATACGCGCTTTTTCTAGGTCGTATGGACTCATTTCCATCTTAACCATATCGCCAGCTGCTATTTTGATAAAATTCTTACGAAGTTTACCTGAAATATGTGCTAGAACTACGTGCCCGTTTGAGAGCTGTACTTTAAACATTGTGCCCGGAAGCACGGATACTACTTTGCCTTCTACTTCGATTGCGGTACCGTCAGCCATGAATATTAATACCGCGTAGGGCGTTTAGGGAGACTAATGTCATAAGTTTTGCTAAGCATGTCTGTCTTCTGTAATGTGTAAACATCACAGTTAGTCAAAGATTTACGAAAAGACGAGTTTAAGACAGATTAATTTTCAAAAGACCTTTTTTAACGTGCAACCACCTCCTTTTAATAAGCGATTTCCTTCGCAACTCGTTCGTGATGACCAGTTTTACATGGACTATGCCTTTAACCAAGCGATAGACGCATGGCGGGAAGACGAAGTGCCAATTGGTGCGGTTATTGAGATTGGAGGCGAGATAGTGGGAGCTGCGCATAACCGGGTTGAGGGCAGTAAAGATCCTACAGCTCATGCAGAAATACTCGCTCTAACACAGGCTGCTTCCAAGTTGGGTGACTGGAGACTTTCAGACGCAACGATTTATGTAACTAAAGAGCCATGTCCCATGTGTTCTGGGGCGCTAGTCATGGCACGCGTTAAACGTGTCTGTTATGCAGTCAAAGATCCTAAGATGGGTTGTTTGGGGGGTGCGACTAACCTTAACGACTTACCCAGATCTAATCATCGATTAGAAATCACAGCGGGTGGTGTACTTGAGGAAGAATGCAAAGAACTTATTCAGGCGTTTTTTAAGCTAAAACGAATAGAAGATCCTAGTCTTTAGGTCGTTTAGGCACGGCTTGTGAATTATTCTTTGTTACATCGTTACAAGTTCGTCAAAAACCCTTGACCGTTCTTAGATAAACAATGGCATGGAGTTTCACTAACGACCTGTGAAAATAAGCGTCATCGTAACTCCTAAGAAGAACGTACTCGATCCACAGGGTGTGGCTGTTGGCCATGCTCTCGAAAGCTTAGGATTTCCTAAGTTAAAAACTACCCGTGTGGGTAAGTTAATTGAGTTAGAAATTGAGGCTGTGGATTCACCAGAATTCAGAGCTCGTCTCGATCAGGTCTGCAAGGACCTCCTCAGCAATCCGGTTATTGAGGATTACCGCTACGAAATTATATCGAAATGAAAGTAGCAGTACTACAATTCCCTGGTTCGAATTGTGATCAAGATGCCTTTCATTTGTTTGCGAGTGGTTTAAAATTAAACACGCGTTACGTTTGGCACAAAGACACAACCCTTGGTGATGTCGATTTAGTCGTAGTTCCAGGAGGTTTTTCCTACGGAGACTATTTAAGGTGTGGCGCGATTGCTCGCTTTTCTCCTGTGATGAAAGCCGTGCAAGCGTTCTCACAACAAGGTGGACTTGTTTTCGGTATTTGTAACGGATTCCAAATTTTGTGTGAGGCGGGTTTACTTCCCGGTGCTTTGATCCGTAATGCATCGCTTGAATATCGCTGCATTACCTGTGCGTTAAAAGTTGAAGCTAGCACTCCTACATTTAATCCAGAAACGTTAGGTGCTACCATTAAGCTTCCGATTGGACACGGAGAAGGAAACTTTAGAATCGATGAAGCTGGGCTAGCTCGCCTAGAAGCGAACAAACAAATCTTACTTCGCTATCAGAATAATCCTAATGGATCCTTGAGTGATATAGCAGGTATTCGTAACGAAGCGGGTAATGTATTTGGAATGATGCCGCATCCTGACCGTGCATTCGAACGTTTTCATCCAAGTATGGATGGACTTAAAGTTGCCACTGCAGTGCTCGCAACAAAGTTTCCTCAACTTATCAAGCGTACTGCATAACCTAACGTATCACTTTATTTTTTAAACAATGTCTAAGGCCGCCTCGCAATCATCGCCACGCGATCCCGCCTTGGGAGTTTCTGCTCCCCTGCCTTTAAATCCTGATCCGCTATTAAATCAGCAGATCACTCCTGAGCTGATCCGTAAGCACGGTCTTCTAGATGAGGAGTACAACGTGATTTGTCGCAGCTTAGGACGCCAACCGTCCTTAACAGAATTAGGAATTTTTTCTGTCATGTGGTCAGAGCACTGTTCGTACAAGAACAGTAAATCCCTGCTGAAAGGTTTTCCTACTGTTAAAAAAGGCGAAACAAAAAATTACGGAAAAGTACTTGTTAAAGCGGGTGAAGAAAACGCTGGTATTATTGACGTAGGCGACGGATGGGCTGTTGCTTTTAAGATCGAGTCGCATAATCACCCAAGCGCTATCGAACCATTTGAAGGTGCTGCAACCGGCGTCGGTGGAATTATTCGTGATATTTTCACGATGGGAGCTCGCCCTGTTTTGTTAACAAACTCTCTTAGGTTTGGTGAATTAAATTCCCCTGCTACGAAACGACTTTTGCGTGGAGTTGTTGCAGGTATTGCACACTACGGTAATTGCGTTGGTGTACCAACTGTTGGTGGCGATGTATATTTTGATGCAAGCTACGAAGGCAATCCGCTCGTTAATGCACTCTGTCTTGGAGTGTTAAGGCACGATCAAATTCGTTTAGGTAAGGCAACCGGAGTAGGTAATCCTGTATTCTATGTTGGAGCAGCAACTGGTCGTGATGGACTTGGTGGTGCAGCATTTGCTTCTCGTGAATTAAGTGAAGCGAGTGCCGCCGATCGTCCAGCGGTTCAAAAAGGTGATCCATTCATGGAAAAGCTTCTGATCGAAGCCTGTCTTGAAATGATGGCCGTTCCTGGACTTGTGGTAGGTATTCAAGATATGGGTGCAGCTGGTCTTACGTGTTCTACCTGTGAAACGGCAAGTCGTGGTGGAGCAGGTATCGAAATCGAACTCGACCGCGTACCTCAGCGTGAGACCGGAATGAACTCTTACGAAATCATGCTTTCTGAATCCCAAGAGCGCATGCTTGTGATTGTGCAAAAAGGTCGTGAAAAAGAAATCGAAGCCATTTTCCAAAAGTGGGACTTGCACGCCTCTAATGTTGGAACCGTAACTGATACTGGTCGCATGGTAGTAACTCAGCACGGTGTTACGGTTGCAGATATTCCAGCAAGTGTTCTTACAGACGAAGCTCCACTTTATACGCGTACCGCTAAAGAAGGTGAATGGGCTATCAATGCTCGTAAGTGGACACCTGCTGGCTTAACAGATCTCGATTCTAAAGGTGTTGAGAAAGCACTCGCTACACTGATAGCAAGTCCATCCATAGCTTCAAAACGCTGGATTTATAGACAGTACGACAGCATGGTTCAGCATGGTACCGCTGTTGGTCCTGGTAGTGACGCTGCAGTTGTTAGACTACGTTTAGGCGATACAGAAAAGTTTATTGCTATTAGTAATGACTGTAACGGTCGTTATTGTGCACTTAACCCAAAGCGTGGCGCACTTATCGCTATGGCGGAGTGTTTACGTAATCTCGCGTGTAGCGGTGCTAAGGCACTCGCTATGACGGATAATCTTAATTTTGGTAATCCTTATAAGCCTGAAAACTTTTATCAACTGAGCGAATGCGTTCAGGGATTAGCTGAAGCATGTCGTTATTTCGACGTACCTGTAGTTGGTGGTAATGTATCATTATATAATGAATCACCTGCAGGCTCCATAGATCCAACACCAACAGTTTCTGTTGTAGGATTAATTGAGAGCGAAAAGCACATCACCAGACAAACAGTCAGTAGTGCAGATAATCGCCTTATACTTTTAGGTGGTGCGCCTTATGAACTCGGTGGAAGCCAATACCTTGGTTTATGCCATGGTATTAAAGCGGGTGATGCTCCTAATGTTGATTTAAATGCAGAAAACCTTCTGCAAAACTTCTTACTCGATCAGATTAAAGTAGGTAAGATTAACGCCGCACACGATATTAGTGAAGGTGGCTTGTTGGTAACAGTAACAGAGATGCTCTTCACTCCAGAAGTTGGATCTGCCAATGCTAATACATTCGGCGCAAATCTTGATTTAACTTCGATTTCAGCACCACGTTTAGATGCACTTCTTTTTGGCGAAAGCCAAGCACGTGCAGTGATTGCTGTTTCACCGAGCAATGAAAGTTTAATTATGCAGGCGGCTAGTCAAGCTGGCTTGGCTGCGACGGTACTAGGAAACGTCACAGTGGGAGGTTCCTTAAATTTAGTTAAAGGATCTGTGAAAGCGCAGTTGAACGTAAATGAATTAAGACATGGTTGGGAAACAACCATCGAGAATGCAATGAAGCGTCCTGGTCTTAATTAATTTAAACACAAAAAGAATTTAACTTATTTCTACTAACCCATGAGCGATTTCCTTTCACATGAATGCGGTATCGCCGTAGTGCGCTTACTTAAGCCTCTTTCTTATTATCAGGAAAAGTACGGCAATCCCCTGTGGGGCTTCACCAAACTGTTTCTGCTTATGGAAAAGCAGCACAACAGAGGTCAAGATGGTGCCGGTGTAGCCTGTGTTAAATTAGATGTTCCTGAAGGCGAGCCCTTCATGTTTAGAGAGCGTAATGTTAAGCATGACTCGCTTGATCGTATTTTTAGAAGTTTGCTCGCTCAATATGAGGAGAAAGTAAGTACAGGAGAAATTCATCCTGAATTTCCTGATACGGTAAAAAAACATTTCGATTTTGGCGGAGAGCTTTTTCTTGGTCATCTGCGTTATGGAACGAGCGGTGGTTACAATATTAGTGCATGCCATCCTTTCTTTAGACGCAGTCCTTGGCCTACGCGTAATTTAGCGCTTTGCGGAAATTTTAATTTAACCAATACGTCTGAACTCAATCAGAGTCTTATCGCCATGGGTCAGCACCCCATTTTTGCTACCGACACGCAGGCGATTTTAGAAAAAATAGGATTCTATTTAGATGAAGAGCACGAAGACATTTATCGCTTCCTAAGAAAAAGAGATCTAGAGGGTGCTGAAATATCTAAACGTATTAGTGAAGATCTTGATATTGCGCGGGTCTTAACACGTGCTTCTGTGAAATGGGACGGAGGCTATGTGTTAGCCGGACTTATTGGTAATGGAGATAGTTTTGTTGCAAGAGATCCTTCTGGAATACGTCCTTGTTACTATTTTCAAAACGATGAAGTAATTAGCTTTGCTTCAGAAAGAGCTCCGCTCATGACGACATTTGATCTTTCAGTAGATCAAATAAAAGAGCTTCCTCCAGGCAATGTAGTAGTGATTAAGAAACGCGGTGAAGTAAAAATTTCACGTTTTACGGAAGCATTACCAAAAACATCGTGTTCCTTTGAGCGTATATATTTTTCACGTGGTAACGACGTAGATATTTACAAAGAGCGTAAAGCTTTAGGTGGCAATTTAGCTAATCAAGCAATCAAGGCGATTGGGCATGATTGGGGTAATACTGTTTTTAGCTTTATACCTAATACAGCTGAGGTGGCTTATTATGGACTTATGTCTACACTCCGTGAACGTAGACGCGATGAAGTAAAAGAATCTATCTTAAAAGCAAGTCAGTCGGGTAAATTAACGGAGGCATTACTGGATGATTTAATTTTACGTAATTGGCCACGTGGCGAAAAAGTTGTCAGTAAAGATATCAAATTGCGTACATTTATTGGTAAAGAGAACATGCGCAATCAGCTTGGTAGCCATGTTTACGATATTACCTATGGTGCTGTGCAACCTAAGGATAATCTCGTTTGCGTAGATGATTCTATTGTTCGTGGAACGACATTACGCAGATCTATTTTAAGGATTTTATCGCGCTTAAATCCGAAGAAAATCGTTATTCTTTCTACAGCACCTCAGATTCGATATCCCGATTGTTATGGTATTGATATGTCAGAGCTAGGTAAATTCGTAGCATTTGAAGCTGCTGTTGCTCTACTCAAAGAGAGCGGAAGAGAAAACGTTTTAGAGGAAGTTTATCAATTGTGCCGCACTGAGGTCGAAAAACCTATCGGAGCAAAACTCGTTAATCAGGTAAGTAAAATTTACGAAAGTTTCACAGCTGACCAAATCTCAGCTAAAATTGTGCAACTTGTACGACCAACAGGCATAGAGTGGAAAGGTGATATAGAAATTATCTTTCAAACAATTGAAAATTTACACGCCGCTGTGCCTAATCATACGGGTGATTGGTACTTCACAGGTAATTATCCAACTCCAGGCGGATACCGCGTAGTAAATCAAGCGTACCTTAAATACTTCGAAAAATCTTCGGGCCGTTCTTATTAATTTATATGTCTCTTAGTTACGAAAAGTCAGGTGTACGGTATGATCAATTGGATGCGTTTAAACGCGCCTGCCAAAAAGCCGCATCACAGACGGTAGATTTACTTGCTCCACATGGATATAAGGAGCCTTCAGAAACAAGAGGTGAGAGTGCTTATCTGATTGAAGCGAACGATCATTTTTTAGCTCATGTTGAAGAAGGGCTTGGAACTAAAAATCTCGTTGCCGATTTAGTCGAAAAACAAACAGGCAAATCATTTTACAGAGAAATTGGAGTCGATACGGTAGCAACTATTGTTAATGACTTAGTTACCTGTGGAGCTAAGCCTATCTCTGTTGCTATGCATGCAGCAGTCGGTGATTCAAATTGGTTTTCAAATGAAGTAAGAGCATCTTCTCTTGTTAATGGATTTGCCGAGGGATGTCGTAAAGCGGGAGCAGTGTGGGGTGGTGGAGAAACCCCTACACTTCGTGGGCTTGTTGATCCAAATACAATTGTTTTAGCAGGTTCAGCGATTGGACGTATTTCTCCAAAGTCGGATCGTATTATAGGTGATGTAAAATCAGGTGACGCCATCATCTTTTTGGCTTCCTCAGGTGTTCAAACCAATGGCTTAACCCTCTGTAGACAACTAGCTGAATCTTTGCCGCAAGGTTATGGAACTTCTATCGGAGATGGCAGAACATACGGTGAAGCACTTCTAGCTGCTTCTGAAATTTACGTATCGTTTGTGACTGAGTGTCAGAAGCGAAAGATTAAGTTAAATTACGTATCGCATGTCACTGGTCATGGATGGAGAAAACTAATGAGACTTGAAGAGCCGTTTGTTTATACGATTTCAAACGTAAGACAGGCTCCCGCACTCTTTCGTTTTATCATGGAGAAAGGACCAGTAAGCTTAAGAGAAGCCTATGCTACTTTTAATATGGGGGTAGGATTCGCTGCTTATGTTGATCCGTCTCTAGTAGAACAAACGCTCTCAGCTGCAAAAGATTCTGGCTATGATGCATGGCTAGCTGGACATGTTACTAAAGAGGGTTCGCGTAAAGCTGTAGTTATTCCTTCTTTGGGGTTAACTTACGAAGGAGACACCCTCCAAGTAAGATAAGTAATTGATTAATAATGATTTAAAGGATATCTGTTTTTTATTGTAATTGTTTACTAGATAGTCAACTATTAGAACATGGGACGCACAAGTGACGCAAGTGAGCGGCTGATGGCTGCAGCAATCGACCTAATTTGGGAAGAGAGCTACGGCGCAGTTACGATCGACGACATTTGTGAGAGAGCGAAAGTAAAGAAGGGT
This sequence comes from Opitutaceae bacterium, assembly GCA_036824825.1. GTDB lineage: Bacteria > Verrucomicrobiota > Verrucomicrobiia > Opitutales > Opitutaceae > Palsa-1447. The sequence continues at coordinate 42,510 of DAISZL010000011.1, read as the reverse complement.
AGTTTCTATTACTTTTATGATTCAAAAGCGGACTTAGCGGTATTTGCCCTAGAAAGACTTTGGAAAGAAATTCTACAGCCTTACTACCACGAAATTTTTGATAATCCGCTGCCTCTTCAAAGATTAACGAACTACTTTGAATTTCTGTACACAAAGCAAACGGAGTTAAAAGAAAAGTACGGCAAAACGCTTGGATGTCCTTTTTGTTCGTTAGGATCTGAAGTTTGTACACAGGAAGAGCAGATCCGTTGGAAGATTCAAGAAATTGGAGATGCTAAAAAGCACTACTTTAAAATAGCGATACAAGATGCTGTAGCGATGAATTTAATACCTAGTTGTGATCTTGCAGGAAAAACAGACAGTCTTGTTGCTCTTGCTGATGGGCTTCTAGTACAGGCACGAATAGTAAATAACCCCGAAGTCTTACGTCATCTATCAACTATGGCCTTTGATCTTTTGCGCGTTAATACAAATCCAACCGTTGAGGTACTCGTCTAACTAAAATAAACCTATGCCAACACGTATTAAAGATTTAAAACCTGCTCGTATAGAAGAAGTAGCACCTGAAGCTACTGAGCCCCAAGCTCAGACAGATAGAGATAGTTTAAAGCTCTATCTTAATGAGATTGGTAAAACACCGCTGCTTAAAATAGAAGAAGAGATTAAGTTAGCTGCGCGTGTAAGGAAGGGTGATGAAGCTGCACGTCAGCATATGATACGTGCTAATTTGCGTTTGGTTGTACGCATTGCACTAGACTACCGTGATTTTGGATTAACACTACAGGATTTAATTAGTGAGGGTAATATTGGCCTCATTAAGGCAGTCGACAGATATGATCCAACAAAGGGTGGTAAGTTAAGTACCTATGCAGCTTGGTGGATTAAACAATCCATCCAGCGCGCGCTTGCTAATCAGTCTAAGACAATCCGCTTGCCTGTGCATGCTGTATCAAAGATTTCACAGATACGTAAAACGGCACGTGCCTTAAGCGATAAATTAGGACATGAAGTTACTGATGAGGAATTGGCAGCAGAGCTCAGTATGCCTCTTGAGAAATTAATTCATCTTAGGTCAGTAGCTGTACACCCTGCGTCTTTGGATGCACCACTCGGGGACTCCTCTGATTCATCATTACTTGGAGATGTTGTAAGAGATGACGCTGCATCTAGTCCTTCTGATTCACTTGGTAGCAAAAATGTCTCAGCTGATTTAGCTAATGCTATCAGTTCTCTGGGTGAGCGTGAGGCTCAAATTATACGCATGCGTTTTGGATTAGACGGTAATGATGAAATGACTTTAGAGGAAATAGGAAAAAAGTTTAATGTAACACGTGAGCGTATTCGTCAGTTAGAACAACTTTCGATTAAGCATATGAGACGTCTCATGGAAACAAGAGATAACCAACGTACGTCAGAAGAATTAGAAGAAGATCGAATACAAAAAGGACGTATGGAAGTCGTAAACCAGTTTATACAATCTAAGAAGTTAGCTACAGCAGCCAACTAATCTAAGAAACGCTGAGATAACCTAGCCATGGTAATAGCTGTATACGGTACGCTAAGACAAGGCTTGGAAAATCATCATTTTCTAAAAAATAGTACCACTCGATTCCTGGGGTTAGATCGGCTATCAGGTTATGATTTGTATGCAGGATCATATCCATATCTTGTTCCTGGAAGCGGAGTAGCAACGGTAGAGTTGTATGAAATTGATACAACAACCCTTAAAGCTTTAGATGAGTTAGAGGGACATCCAGATTTGTATAGGAGGGTATCAGTTCAAACTGATGCAGGAATCAATGCAGCTGTTTATTTGTATCCGAAAGATAAGGTTTTACCCGGAACGAAAAAAACGAACGGAAATTGGATTGATTGGCTGCAAACCCAGTTGTGATTTACAATTAATTTTAACCTAACTAAATTACATAAATGAAAAAGAGCATTCTGATCTGTCTCATTGTATTATGTGTAAGCACAATTAATTCACTCAAAGCAAACGATACGTGGGGAACTAATTATAATGCTGCAAAAATAGAAGCAGCAAAATCAGGTAAGAAAATAATATTAGATTTTACAGGTTCAGACTGGTGTATCTATTGCAAAAAATTGGAAGCAGAAGTTTTATCGACGCCAGAATTTAAAACCTTTTCAGATAATTATGTTTTAGTTCGTTTAGATTATCCTCGTCACATCAAACTTCCAGATAGTGAAGTAAAACAAAATACGTTATTAAAATCTACGTTTGGTATTGAGGGTTACCCAACTCTGATCGTTGTTGATCAAACAGGTAAAGAAATTGCCAGGCAGGTAGGATACGAACCCGGAAGTGGCCCTAAGTCCTTTATTGCGGGATTAACTAAGTAGATTTTGGTTTATTCTTAAATAAGTAATGGCTTACAAGCCATTCGTTGCCTGAGTTGTAACCCCATAGCTCTGCGCAGCTCATATAGAATATTTTCCAATAAGCCCAAAATTTAACCGCTTCCTTACCATATATTTTTTCAAAAAGGGGCATAATTTCCTTTTTGTGGCTTTTCATATTTTTAAGCCAATCTTCTGCGGTTTTTTGGTAATGAGTTCCGTTTACTTTCCAGTCGCGTACGAGTTCTAAGTCGTCTTGAAAGTAACTAAGAAGTTCGTGTGATGGCATTTGACCTCCAGTAAAGAAATATCGAGCCATCCAGTCTGTATTATCGCGAGCTATGAAATGGTACGGATATTTACTATGCGTGAAGATATGAACGAATAACTTACCATCAGGTTTCAGCCATGAGCTAATACGTGAGAGTAAAAGCTTATAGTTTTTCATGTGTTCAAACATTTCAATGGAAACTACTCTGTCGTACGTTGAATTCGGCTGAGTAAAAGTATTCATATCACAGGTTATAATAGTGATATTTTTAATGCTCCTTTCTCGTGCTTGTCCGAGAATGTATTCGCGCTGTGATGAAGAATTAGAAACGCCAGTTATCTGTGAATTGGGGTAGCGCTTAGCCATATATAAACTAAGTGATCCCCATCCGCATCCTAACTCTAAAATACTTTGTCCATCAGCGAGTTCTGCTCTATCTGCATATAAAGCTAACATCGCATCCTCTGCCTCGCTTAATGTCTCGGTTCCTTGCTGATAAAGGCATCCCGAGTATTTCAGATTGCGACCTAAGCAGTATTTATAAAATTCAGCTGGAACCTCGTAGTGTTGCTCATTTGCTTCATTCGTAGATTCAGCAAGTGGTCTATGATTTAAATCATCTATATACGCACGCAGAGCGGCAGTCTCCGCTGCTTCATTCGCAGGGGTTATCTCCATGATGCGCTCTCTAAGAAGACGGCGAATTCCAAATCGAATAATAGATTCAGGGAGTAAATTTTTTTCTAAAATAAAATCTATCATGATTAAGTTATTTTTTGGGAAACCATGGGATAAACATGGAAGTTGAATTTTGATAAGTGGTGTATTTCTCTCGCTTCTTTTTCAATGCCTGTTCTTCAACCATAGGCACGCCCGTTTTTTTCAATAGTAAGTAGAGAATCGAAATTGGGCTAATAATCGAAATCCAGCCATAAGGTGACCCACAGGCCATTATAAAATACGAAACCCATATCAACCACTCAAAGAAGTAGTTTGGGTGTCGACTATATCGCCACAGACCTTCGGAGCATACTTCTGAATTATTGAGTGGATTCTTTTTAAATTTAGCTAGTTGGATATCAGACAGAGTCTCTCCTGCTATAGCAATTATCCATAATAAGACGCCTAGTACCTCAATAGCTTTAATATGTGCAGTAGAATTTGAGCTAATAAGATAAAATGGAATACTGAGTATAATTACGGTGATAGCTTGCATTTGGAAGAATGCTGCCATTTTAAGTTTTAGATTCTTATTCCAGTCCGTTCTCAGTTGAGCATAGCGGGAATCTTCTTTTGGGTGATGATTGGATACCCGTATGAGTAAATAAGTGCCTAGGCGAAGGCTCCACAAAGTTGCGATCAGTGATATGAGTACTTTCCTAGTAAAAAAACCTGGACTTATAAAAAAACAAATTAGTGCAACTAAGCTAAAAGAGTAGGACCAGACTACATCAACTATACCATAGTTTTTAATTCTTTCAGAAACAGCACTGCATATGGCGAACAATGGAATTAAAATACAGGCACTGATCGCTATTTGAACAAAAAGATTCATCACGCAAGTGCTGTTGAACGTTTGTAAACAGCTTGTACTACAGAAATCTTTTTATACTGAAAAGCTGCTTCGCAATAAGCTAAGTAATATTTCCATTTACGTATAAAATATTCATCAAAACCCATAGCATTTACGGATGGTAATTGAGCATTAAAACGCTCATGCCATAACTTCAGTGTTTTAGCGTAATCTAAACCTAAATCATCAATTCCTGATAGAACGAAAGAACCGGATTTATGCATGAGACTATTGAATCTTCCTAATGATAATAGAAGTGAGCCTGGGAATATGTGTTTCTGAATAAAATCTACACCTCTGCGCATCTCTTCGTAGTGATCATCCGGGCAGGTAATAAACTGTAATGCAGCAATACCGTTAGACTTGAGGGCTTTATTTATAACGCTGCAAAACTGCGGTAAGTATTCATGCCCTATAGCTTCCATCATTTCTATGGATACTAATTTATCGAAATGCTTGTTAAGATCACGGTAGTCGCGTAGTTCGAATTCAACGAGGTGATCTAGTTTTGCGTCCAAGGCTTTATTTTTGGCAAGCTTTAGTTGTTCTTTAGATAGAGTGATACTTGTAACTTTGCATCCATAGCGTCTCGCAGCATGTAAAGCCCATCCGCCCCATCCGCTGCCTATTTCTAAAACGTGATCAGTTGGTTTAAGTTCTAAACTTCTACATAGGGCTTCGTTTTTCTCAAACTGCGCTGCTTCAAGAGATAAATTCGGCTCACTCCATTTTGCTGAGGAGTACATCATTGAACTATCAAGAAATAGGCTGAAGAACTCGTTTGATAGATCGTAATGTGCAGCAATGTTGCGTTTAGCCTGGTCTTTACTGTTTTTACTAAAAATATGACCAACTCTGTTTAAGTAACGAAGTATGTTTAGCGCTCGATTTTTAGGAGCTTTCGAACCGGAAAGACCGGGAGCGTTTTCTAAATTTATAATGAACCAAGCTATAACTGAAGCAATGTCATCAGTCTCCCATTCCTTATCTAGAAATGATTCCGCAAAGCCAATGTCGCCATAAAGTATACAGCGTTTAAAAAAGTTTTCAGAATTTATTTCAATACGGGCTATCTGATTTTGGTTTGAGTCGCCGTATGAAACGATTTGTTTTTCAGGCAAAACTAAATCTAGCCGCCCTTTACTCATTTTTGAAAACGCATTGAGTAGCGGTTTTCTCCAAAAAGAGTTTTTATTATAAACTGTAGAATAATTGATAGCCAAGGTATCTAACTACTGACGATTAATTGAATGATGGGGCCTGTAAAGATTTTGCTGCATTTCAGCAGCTGCAGTCTTTTTGAACCAGGGTATTTTTTTAAAATATAGTTTTAATGCGTGAATATGAATTAAACTTATAATACGCAGAGTCATCAAGGGGTATTTAAATAGCCACCAAAATAATCTACCATTAGTTAATTCTCTACGAGGTCCAGCCATCGTGCTTTCAAGCATTTTGACAGAACCGTCATAGTCATCAATTTTAACGGCAAAGGCTTTATCTGGAAGACATAGATCAAAATCGAACGACAGATCTACTTTAGAAAAAGGTGAAACGTAAAAATTTTTAGGTATATGAGCTCTAAATCTAAGTTTTGATAAATCAGAACTTTTATTTATGAAATAAAGCTTCATTTCCCTGAAGGTGTTTGTTACCTCTGCTAAAGCAGCAACTGGTTCACCGGCTTGATTGTAACAATAATAGAAAGAAACGGGATTAAAGGCATACCCGAAAATACGAGGTACTGTTACAAGGATAATTTTTCCACCGTGACAGCTAACATTATTATCTGCCAGGTACTGGTAAATCCTATCTTTAAGTGGTAGCTGTTCATTTAAAGACTTAGGTTTTAATTTATCGCCTGTGGGATTATGCAGATTTTCTTGTGTCGGCACATAATCTAAGTCGTAAAATGAATAGATATTCCAGCGATTATGCGAAAAAAGTGTTAAATGTTTAGTGCACGTATCGATTTCATCAAGATCGAGTGCGAAAACATAGATGCGGTAGCTGAATTTATGTTCTTTGGGGGCTAGTCGGTGATGCATAACCCGACATTCATATAAACAGCTCTGCATAGTTGAGTATAATGCCTCAATCTGACCTATATCGCAATAGTTAGGGTGTGTTATATTTTCTTTTTAAGAAGTAGCTGACTAAGAGCCACTGCACTACCAAAAGCATCTTCGTGGAAACCGTATTTGAAGTAGCTGCCAGCAAAGAATGTTTTAGAAGTAGTTAAAGCAGATGTGTTTAGTTCAGGTAACTGCTTTTGTGCATTTATAGCCCCAACGCTGAATAAAGGATGCTCATATTGAATCCTCTTTATAACTTTAACAGGGTCTATCGCTTCCGGCCGATTAATTGATACAAAGTAGTTCTTTTTATTAGATACGCCTTGTAGCGAGTTCATCCAGTAATGAATAGCAGTTGATTGATTTTTTTGTGAAACCCGTGCTATTTCGTAATTCCAACTAGACCAAGCAAGACGTGTCTTAGGCATTACACTTTCATCATTATGTAATGTTGCTTGGTTAGTTTGATATTTAAACTCCGAGAGTAGACGTGTTTCCTCGGGAAGCGGATCTGCTATCATTTTGAGTGCTTGGTCAGCATGACTAGCTAAAATGACATTATCGCAATAAAACACATCACCTGTCTCAGATATGATTTTTATTTCAGTAGCTCCCCTGTGAATAGATTTAATTTTCGTATTAAGACGTACGTTAATATTAGAATTATTTAATATTTTTTTTATGTACGTTTTAGATCCACCTTCTACGGTAAACCATGGGTGTTGGGTATTAAGGCCTAAAAATCCATGGTTATAAAAAAACCGTAATAAAGTTCCTGCCGGAAACTCTAACATGAGTTCTGGGGGTGTGCTCCACACCGCAGAACTCATTGGAACTAAGTAGAGATCAAAAAAATCTTTTCCATAACCTCTTTTAGTAACGAATTCGTTAAGCGTTATATCGTATACTTGAGGATTATTTACAAACTCTGTGGCTTCTTTGTTGAAGCGATTTATCGCTGCGATGAGTCGATAGAAAGATGGTCTAAGTAAGTTTCTTCGCTGAGCAAATAGATGGTTAATCGAGGAGCCGCAGAATTCTATATTTCTGTCCGTGTGCTTCACGCTAAATGACATTGGAGCAGGTTTGATTTTAACCTCCAATGTTTCAAAAAAGTGAGTCAGTAGTGGATAGGTTTGTTTGTTGAAAACCATGAAGCCGGTATCGATTGGTATCAATCGATCGGCTTCTTCAGCTTCTACCGTATTTGTATGACCACCAACGTAATCATTTTTTTCGAAAAGCGTGACTTCATAGTCACGCTGTAGAAAGTGTGCGCAGCCTAAACCAGCTATACCTGATCCTATGATCGCTAAACGCTTCATTCTTTAAATTTCAGATGTCTTAGGATTGGATATTTTCACTGCTAATGGGCGTCGACCCTCTTCTAGGATACTTTTCGGAACAGCTTTTAATTTAGATACTATTCCAAGCAATGAGAGTGTTTTTAGTGTGTAATAAGTAATGTCTATTTCCCACCAATAAAAACCATTGCGTGTAGCAGATTGATAACGGTGGTGATTGTTGTGCCAACCTTCACCTAGAGTGATAATTGTTAATATGAAACTATTACGTGAATCGTCTTCTGTATTATAACGACGTTTTCCCATTAAGTGCGCCATGGAATTAATACATGAAGTACCATGGAATAGGAGAGTTGTACTTACAAAAAATCCCCAAATAAGCGTCTGCATGCCATTTGTATGTAAGCTTGGGAAGTGTATTCCTAAAAAGTGTCCTAGGTACCAGGTAAAAACAGCAAATAAAAGAGGTACTATAGTATCAAAACGGTTTAGAAAAACTAACTCTGGATATTTCGCTAAATCTTTCACCTGGGTGTAGTCGGTAGGAAAGTTGCGTTTACTTGTGATCCATCCAATGTGTGACCACCAAAATCCATGCACATGAGGTGAGTGAGCATCTTCTTCATCATCAGAGTGCTGATGATGGTGACGATGGTGATAAGCCCACCAAAGCGGACCACGCTGTACCGTTGTTTCTGCAAATACTGCGAACAGGAATTGGGTAAACCGTGGAATAGAATACGTTTTATGGGAAAAGTACCGATGGTAGATGCCTGTAACGGCAAACATGCGTATGAAGTAGAAGCTTACGCATAACAATGCAGCAAACCAACTGGCACCCACCCAAATAATACCTAGGCAACCTAGGTGCAGTACCATGAAGGGTATGCACCGCGTCCATTCAACTCGGTCAGGTTTAGACCGAATTACTTCAGGACTTTCGTTTGTATAGTCTGAGTCGATCCACTGGATAACTGGAGTAAAAATTTTCTTAAAAAAGGAAGTCACGTAATATTAAGTTCTAACTGAATTGTTTACTATAAGAGTAGCAAAATGGCATACAGACATTAGAGCAATCATTAGGATGCTTTGTAACCACTTTATAACTAAACTGAGATCGAGTAGTAGCGTATGTTATATGCTAAATACGCTACTACGTTTGTTTAAGTACTTAGCGATATTCTTCGCCAGTGTCGGTATTGATTATCTTAAAGTGTTCTACGTGATAAGCAGGGTCTGCACGGAAAGCGAGTTTCACGCTGTGACTTTGCTCCATTCTAACAAGTAGATCGGCATCTTCACTGCGAAGACGCTCGAGAATGCTAGGATGCACAAGAACTCTTAATGAATATTGTTTTGATTCGTTTCTAATTTGTAACCTGCGCGCAACGGACGACAGACGGCGTTGTAGTTCAACAGAAACAGTTGTTGCAGATTTAACGATACCGCGTCCTCGGCAATACGGACAATCTGTATAAAGATTTGACCATAGAGACTCTTGCTGACGTTGACGTGTCATTTGCAAAATGCCTAACTGAGAAATAGGAAGAATGTGGTTTCTTGCTTTATCAGTAGCCATCAATTCCACCATTTTCTCGTAAACTGAGTTGCGGTGACGGCGTTCCTTCATGTCGATGAAATCGATGATGATTAAGCCACCAAGATTTCTTAATCTGATTTGACGCGCTATTTCTTGAGCAGCTTCCAAGTTAACTGCGTAAATAGTATTCTTTTCGTCTCCAGATTTATTTTTGTGTGAGCCTGTATTAACGTCGATAGCTATTAAAGCTTCGGTCTCGTCGATTACAATTTCACCGCCACTTGGGAGTGGAACTTTGCGTTGACCGGTTTGCTCAATCTGACGCTCAATGTTGAAGCGCTCGAATATCGGAATGCTATCGCTGTATGATGCAATCTTAGAGCGGGAACGTTTTGATATTTGACTTACTAATTCTTGGGTGCGCTCGAAGTCGCCCTTGTCATCAATCAAGACGCGATCCACTTCTTCAGTTAAAAAGTCGCGAACAGTGCGCTCAACTAAATCAGGCTCCATATATAAATTGATAGGAGCTTTTTCAGTTTGGATCTTACGTGTGATTTCTTCCCATTTTTTGAGAAGAATGTGTAAATCGCGTACAAAGTAGCGTGACTTTTTGCCTTCGCCTGCAGTGCGGACGATAACTCCCATGCCTTCTGGGATCGTGAGTTCGTTGATTAATTGTTTAAGTCTACGACGCTCAGCTTGGTCTTCGATCTTGCGTGAGATACCGCATCCATCGCTATAAGGAGTTAAAATTAAGTAACGTCCTGGAATAGATAGGTTCGTCGTTGTTCTTGGACCTTTTGATCCGATGGGACCCTTTGTAACTTGGATAACAATTTCTGTACCTGGGGGGTACATATTAGGTATATCCTTAACGGTTACTTCTCCTTTAGGTTGAGCATCTCGCTTGCGATTCACGCGAACCACTTCAACAGAAGAGTCTGCTGCAGCAGGAAGCATATCCCAGTAGTGTAGGAATGCGTTTTTGTTATAACCAATATCAACGAAAGCAGCTTTAAGGCCTGGATCTAGATTTTTGATTCGACCTTTGAAAATACCGCCAACCATGCGGTTGTCGGATTCGCGTTCGATTTCGAATTTTTCTAAACGTCCGTCTACTAAGAGAGCAACGCGCTTTTCAAGCGGTTCTGAATTGATGATTAGTTCGCGGTAAGAGCCTTTTTCTTTTCTGAAAACGGCGAGTATTTTTTGAAGAAGTGGGCGTTGTTGTGCGCGTTCTTCAGCTCCTTGTTTTAATTCTTCAGCTGTAATAGCTTCAAATTCTCTAACAGGGGGTGGGTTAGCCATTTCGGTATCATACTCTTGATGATCGGTTGGCTCATTGTCTGGATTGTCGTTGTGATGATCGCTCATTTTGGGTGCTGTCTGGGTTATGCACGGTGAACCCTAAGGCAATAGATGCTGCGCAGGAAATTCTGACAGGGCGGTCAATATCGTGGGAAGAATCCATAGTTATTGGAAATCCTTCCGGAAGCGATAGACGCTCTGGACCAGTCCTTGCATGATGCAGCAGCTAAGCACAAAGGAACCGCCGTAGCTGATGAAGGGAAGCGGTATGCCCGTTATGGGCAAAAGCCCTATGGTCATCGCAATGTTCACGAACACATGCACTGTAAATAACACTGTTACGCCTATAGCGATCAGTGTACCTAGTCTGTCTTTTGCAAGACCGGCAATGCGTATGCCATTGAACAGGATTAAACCAAAAAGGCTTATAACTGTAATACTTCCCAAAAAACCTTTTTCTTCGGCAATAACCGAAAAAATAAAATCGTTATGTGCGACAGAATGAGGAAGATAACCAAGACGCGCTTGAGTTCCTTGATTCCATCCTTTGCCTAGTAGACCTCCAGAGCCCACAGAAATTAATGACTGCCGCTGATTCCAACCAATTCCTACCGGGTCAATTTTATCTGGATTAACGAAAGAAAGAATTCGATTACGTTGATAATCATGGAGCGGTACCCACGAATGTTTTTCGTAAGCACCTTTGGATCTTACATACACAGACTCATGGCTAGGTCCATGAGTTGATTCGTACTGTGCTTGTAAATTGTCCATGTAGGCTGAATAACGCCATATATCTGCTGCAATTATTCCTATGAGCAGTAAAAACGCACCAAGAGCTGCCGCAAAAAATCGCGGTGAAAGCCTCGAGACGTAAAGCATAGAAAAGACCATGGGGGTCAGCACAATTGCCGATTTGATATCGGGTTGCATCAGAATCAAGAGTATGGGTAGTCCTACCGCAAGGGCCAATTTACCAAGTACTTTTATAGATTGCCCAAAATTACCTATCTTGCTGTGTATCAATATGCTAGCAGTAATCAGTAGTACTGCGACATTAATTGTTTCTGAGGGCTGAAACGAAAGTGGGCCAAAGTTAAGCCAGCGCTGGGACCCATACGTTTTAGTACCTATGATTAATACCAAAAATAGAGGAATCGCACATACCAAGTAAATCCATTGGGCTAAACCGAGCCATCTACGGTAGTCTACAAGAGAAACGGCTACATACGCAACGCCACCAATTATGAGGAAAATAAACTGTTTTAAGAAATAATAATGCCTAAACGACTCTAATACAGAGTATTTATAAGTTGTTGAATTAGATGCACTTGATGATTGTGCGCTATAGATAAAGGCAATACTTATTAGAGACAGTGCCAAAATAGCCGCAGGGGTCACCCAGTCCCAGCGTTCTCGCGTGGAAGTGCGAAAAAGGCGGCTTATGTCAGGCAGGGTACTTGGCTTCACGTTGAGTATATATTGATAGGGAAAATGCGCAGCTGGCAACGCCTGCTTACAGCTTGAGCTTTCTTTTTGGCTCTTTAGAGTTTGGATTACCTAACCTTTGACATTAGCGAACTTAACTTACATCGCCATACCTTTCATAGCTCAGAGTGAGGGGGCTGATTGGTCCCTTTCTGCGTCTCTTATTGCAGGGATAGCGGGCATCACACTGGGGTTTGTTGCTTCATGGATGGTAGTAAGACAGACACGCAAGGCAGCCCATGAGCAAGCAGGTGAACTTATCGAAGTTGCACGAAGGGAAGCAGCGGTTGCGGCAGAAGAAATTAAACAAAAAGCAGAAGCTGAAATACGTGATAAACGTTCAGAGTTGGTGCGTGATTTTGATCGTCGTGAAATAGAAGTAGATGTTCGTCTTCGTGAAATTAGAGCACATGAAGAATCGCTCGCTTTACTCGATTATCAATTAGAGCAAAGGCAGGAAAAAATTAATCGTGAAAGTGCTGCTGTAAGGCAGGCGCGTGACACGATGCGTGCACTTTCAAAGAGTGTCCGTAAACGCTTAGAGAATGTTTCACAATTAGATGGTGAAGAAATTAAGCGCCAGTTGCGTGAGGAAGTTTTACTTGAGTGCCAAGATGAATTTCGTGCACTACGCCGTGAAACATTAGAAAAATCTGAGCAAGAATTACAGAATACGGGTAGACGTATTTTAATCGCTGCAATGCAGCGTATCGCAAGTAAGCCAAACAATGATTTAACTGCCACGTTAGTTCATCTTCCAAGTGAAGACATGAAAGGCAGAATTATTGGTAGAGAGGGTAGGAACATTAAAGCGTTTGAATCCGCTACAGGTGTTACCTTGATGATCGATGAATCTCCTCAGCTTGTTCTGTTATCTTCGTTTGATCCTGTTCGTAGAGAGGTTGCTCGTACAGCACTAGAAGCGCTTATCAAAGATGGACGTATACATCCTGCAAGCATTGAAGAATTTGTTAAACGTGCGCAGGAAGAAATTGATTTAGTTACAACGCAAGCAGGTGAAGATGCAGTATCGAAATTAAATATTAACGGTCTGCATCCTGAAATTATTAAGATGCTTGGTCGTTTAAAGTATCGTTTTTCATATAATCAGAACGCACTCGATCACTCAGTTGAGACAGCATTTCTTGCGTCTATTATTGCAAGTGAAGTGGGTCTTGATCCAAACATAGCAAAGCGTGCCGGACTATTGCATGATATTGGTAAAGGCGTACCAGGTGACTTAGAGGGAAGTCATGCGATCATTGGAGCTGATTTTATTAGACGTCACGGCGAAACTCCTATCGTAACAAACGCTGTTGCTGCTCACCACGAAGAAGTAAAACCAGAAACTGTCTACGCGGGACTTGTTATCTTGGCTGATACAATTTCGGCAACTCGTCCGGGAGCTCGTGCAGAGTCAATGGATAGTTATATTCAGCGTTTAGATAGATTAGAAAAACTAGCTTTATCCTTGGAAGGTGTTCAGCAAGCTTTTGCAATTCAAGCTGGTCGTGAAATTAGAGTCGTTGTATCTCCACAACACGTCACTGAAGATAGAGCTCGTGAGATAGCTAAAGAATTAAGGCAGCGAATTGAAAGTGAGTTGCAGTACCCTAGCACGATTAAGATTACTGTAATTCGTGAAAGTCGGTTTACAGAAACTGCTAGCTAAATACTTTAACCTTATGGCAGATATTAAAATACTTGAGTCATTTCCTAATCCTGCGCCACACCGCGATTTTGTGATCGAACATTCGCATCATGAATTCACATCGGTTTGTCCAATGACAGGCCATCCTGACTTTGCTACAATTACTGTTCGCTATATTCCTGATAAACTTTGCGTTGAGCTCAAATCGTTAAAGCTCTACTTCCACGCATTTCGAAATAAAGGAATTTTCTTTGAAGCAGTTACAAATAAAATTTGTGACGACTTAGGAGCTGCCTTGAAGCCTAGACAATTAACGATCATTGCTGACTTTAAAGGCCGTGGGGGCGTAACATCTGTGGTAACCGCCGAGTGGTCGCCAAAGAAAAAGAAGAAGGCTTAGCTTTTATTTAAAGCGGCTATAACGTGCGGGTGTAGATCTCTGTTTGCTGCTACAATAGATGTAGCTTTGATAGGATCATTTCCTTGCCAGTCGGTTATAATACCGCCTGCTCCTTTAATAACAGGAATGAGAGCCTGAATATCCCATGGATTCATAATGGGATCGCACATGATATCCGCCCATCCGCTTGCAACGAGAAGATAGCCATAACAGTCTCCCCATGTTCGAGTAAGCTTCACTTTATTTTCTAAGGCATCAAACGCTTTACCATTTTGATACTTAGCGGGATTTAGGGGATCACTCGTTAGTAATGTCGCTTCATTTAACTGAGTGCAGGATCTTAACATTACTTGTCTACCGTTTAGTTCTGTTTTTTCTCCATCGCCTATAAGGCATTGATTTAGGATGGGTTGATTTATGCAGCCTAAAATTGGGATGCCTTTATGGGCTACTGCAATGAGAGTTCCAAACAATGGGCAGGCTGATGCAAAAGACTTTGTTCCATCGATCGGATCTAGAATCCATGTGATATCTGATGAGCCGGTTTTATTTCCAAACTCTTCTCCTATAATACTATCATTTGGAAATTTCTTTTCGATTAAAGTACGCATCAGAGACTCAGCTCCACGGTCTGCTATCGTAACTGGAGTTTGGTCTTCTTTGGATTCAACTTGAAGGGATGGGTTTGCAAAATAGGGGCGTATAAAGTCACCGCTTTTTTGAGCAAGCTCTCCAATAAAATCACGATAAGGTTTTAAATCCACACACATAATCAAACCTACCGTAGTAAAAATGGCACTAAAAAATTGATTATAAGCTTACTCTTTTGTCTTTTTTGGTGGGTATTTCACAACAAAGAGGTAATTTATCACTTATGCGTATTGCCGTTATAGGAGGGGGAGCTGCCGGTTTTTTTGGTGCTATTACAGCAGCAGAAAATCCTGGTTCTGAAGTGTGTTTATTTGAGGCTACCGCGCATTTACTAGCTAAAGTTAAAGTTTCAGGCGGAGGTCGCTGCAATGTCACACATGCCTGTTATGAACCAAAAAAACTGGTCTCATATTATCCAAGGGGTAGTCGGGAGCTTCTAGGGCCTTTTCATCGCTTTGGTCCTACCGAGACGTCTGGATGGTTTAATAGCCGCGGAGTAAATCTGAATACGGAAGAGGATGGTAGAGTTTTTCCTTCCTCTAATAGTTCACAGACTATTATTGATTGTCTACAACAAGCTGCAAATAAAGCCGGTGTTAAAATAAGAACACAGTGTGCTATTAATTCTGTTGTCAAAAAAGGCGATGGATTTGAGTTACATACTTCTCACGGTGATGTGTATGCCTGCGATAAAATACTGATTGCTACGGGTGGAAATAAAAGTTCCGCAGGACTTCAGATCGCTAAACAGCTCGGGCATACAATCATTCCTGGCGTTCCATCTCTGTTTACTTTCCACATAGAGAGTTCCTTGTTGAAGGGATTAGAGGGGTTATCCGTTGTTCAGTGTCATGTAAAGATTAAGGACACCAAATTTGTTAGTGAAGGCGCGTTACTCATTACGCATTGGGGACTCAGTGGTCCAGCGATACTTAAATTATCTGCTTTCGCCGCCCGAGATTTATCTCAAATCGATTATAAATTTAACTTAATCGTCAATTGGTCCGCTAGTCTTAGTGGTTCAAAAATTGAAGCTATACTCAATGATCAAAAGTTGGAGCATCCTAAACGACAAGTAACAAGCTCTAACCCCTTTGGATTGCCATCACGTCTTTGGGAAAAGTTGTGCCAGCAAGCTCAGATAGCAGATCAAGCTCAGTGGGCAGGTATATCTAAAGCGCTTATTCAATCTCTTGCACAAACTATTGGATCAACTTCTTTTCTTGTTGATGGTAAAAGTATGAACAAAGAAGAGTTCGTTACTTGTGGTGGAGTTAAATTAAGTGAAGTTGATTTTGCTACAATGCAAAGCAAGGTGTGTCCGAATTTGTATTTTGCTGGAGAAGTACTTGATATAGATGGGGTCACTGGAGGATTTAATTTTCAGGCAGCATGGACTACGGGTTGGCACGCAGGCAAAGCAATGGCTCTAAGCTAATTTTTATTAACTATGTCTTGGCTTAATCATTCACTTTTCTTCATCGACTTTGAAGGTAATAAGAATTCAGGGGTTTTGGAGTACGGAGTAGTGGAGCTACATCAAGGTAAAATTATAAATACTAAGACGCGCTTATGCAGATCTCGTTCGGTGATAAAGGAGGACGATTTTGAGTTCCATGGGTTGACTAATCACATGTGTGATAGTGAGGCTTACTTTTCAGACGAATGGGAATATTTCGCATCAATACGTGAACGTGGATATTTTGTTTCGCATTTTTCTGGAACTGAAAATGCTCTTCTTAAGGCGACATGGCCTTATACAAGAAAGTCTTATGATGCACTAAATCAGACTAAGACGCATAATGAATGGGGCCCTTGGATAGATACAGCGCGTTTATATGGTCAGTTTTTTCCAAATTTTCAGTCGGCAAAACTTGAAGAAATAGTAAGAGCTGCAGGACTGCAAAACACCTTGTCGGATTTGGCTTTGAGGCACTGTCCTTCAAAAAGACAAACATATCACTGTGCACTTTATGATGCACTAGCAGGAGCATTGCTTCTCACTGCTTTAGGAAATATTCCTGATGTAAAACAATTGAGTTTAGCTCAGCTTGTTTCATTGAGCACATTAAATGCTGATAAGCGAGCAGGCTTTGAACAGAAACAATTCGACCTATAACTTATTGTTTTGTGTTTCCTACTAATCGAACGCGCATGCTGCCCATGTTTTCGATTTCTAGTTTAAATCCACCAAAGCGAGCAGGCATTAATTTAACTTTTGGATTTTTTACATAAACGCCGTATACGTACTCGCTGGCATCTGCTACGGCCCATACTTGACCATTTTCAAGTGCAAATACGGAATTGGGTTCCCAGCCTGAGATAGATCCTACGATTCTGCTTTCTACAGTTTTATATTCTACATTAGCTCCAGGTAGAATTAAAGTTTTGGCTTTAGCTATAAAACTTTCAGATGCTTTTTTAAGTTCATCTTTAGCTTTGGCAACTTGGCTTTGAGCTTCTTGTTTTACCTTTTCGGCTTTTTTCTCTGCTTCTTGTGCTCGTGCTTCAGCTTGAGCTGCTTCTTGCTTAGCGGCTATAAGGGCTCCGCTTTTGTATTGCTCAACAAGTGCATTTAAATGCTCTATTTCACTAGGAGATAACTTTGATAAGCCGGATGAAGTAAAGTCATTAGCCGATACAGCGTTAGTGAAACGAGCTTCTTCAGCAAAAAGACAACACGCTGAAAATAAAGCGTAGAGGGTAAATAACCGGATCGTCTTCATGAAGGCATAATCATGCCTTCATAGACTTACGGCAATTTCATTTTCTTAAAGCTTAAGCCTTGTAAGGCTTAAGCTTCAGGTTCGCCTGCGGCTTCTTCTTCAGCAGTCTCTACGATACGTGCAATACTGAGTAAGCGGTCGCCTTCAGCTAGCGTTAAAAGCTTTACGCCTTTAGCACCACGCCCAGTTTCACGAATTTCGTTTACACGAGTTCGTATACTTTGGCCTTTTGCTGTTAGGAACATCACTTCTGAATTTGGAAGTACACTTAATGCACCAGTAACATTGACGGAACCGTCTTCTGGTAAATCGATTGCGATTACGCCAGAGCCGCCACGTGAGATTAAACGATAGTCTGCGAACGGAGTGCGTTTGCCGATACCGTCTTCACGGGCAACGAGCAATTGCGCTTCATTATTACATACCTCGATTGCTTTCACGTAGTCGCCATCATACTTAAAGCGCATACCAGTTACGCCAACCGTGTCACGACCTTGGTCACGTAGACCTTCTTCGTTAAACTTAACTGCTTGGCCTTTATGGCTTACGAGAATGATTTCGTTGGTGCCATTAGTGAGAACGCAGCCGACAAGGCTATCGTTTTCTTCTAATTTAATTCCACGTAAACCACCTTCACGGGTTGCATTCGTGTAATCAGCAAGAGTTGTCTTCTTGGTGATACCAGCTTTGGTAGCCATGACCAAATGGAGGGACTCGGAGAAGTCTTTTACGCAGATCATTGCAGCTATCTTCTCTCCGTCTGAGAGACGTAGGAAGCTTGTTACTGATTTGCCTTTAGACGTACGTGTGCCTTCTGGTACATCATACACCTTGCGTGCATGACACTGGCCTAAGTTAGTTAGGAAAAGAATATAGTCGTGAGTGCTTGCAGTGAACAAGTGTTCTACGAAATCCTCATCATACGTTTCAGTACCAATAATACCTTTGCCGCCACGTTTTTGAGAACGGTAGTCGGAAACTCGAGTACGTTTAATGAAGCCTAAATGAGAAGCGGTAATAACACAGCCTTCATTAGGAATAACGTCCTCCATACGGAATTCACCAGCTGCGGCAATAATCTCTGTGCGACGAGGTGAGGTGTATTTAGCTCTCATCTCGCCAAGTTCCTTTTTGATCAATTCAAGGAGCTTGCTTTCAGAGTTTAAAATACTGCGTAGCTCTTCAACGATACGTAATAATTCGAGGTATTCTGCTTCGATCTTATCACGTTCAAGGCCAGTTAATTGATATAAACGTAGCTCTAAGATAGAATCAGTCTGGCGTTCACTTAATGGATATTTCGCCATTAATTTAACCTTAGCTTCGTCTCTGCTGCCAGAGGAACGAATGACACGAACGAAGTCGTCTAGGTTATCGAGAGCAATTTTATAACCTTCAAGAATATGTGCACGGTCTTCAGCTTCCTTCAGACGGAACTGGGTTCTGCGTGTAATGACTTCACGGCGGTGAGCAATATAGCATTCTATAAGCTCCTTAATATTCATCTGCTTCGGACGCTTATGGTCGATAGCTAGAAGAATAACACCGAATGATGATTCTAGAGCGGTTTTTTGGAAAAGCTGATTGATTACAACTTTGGCCTGTTCACCGCGTTTTAACTCGATGACGATACGCGTCTTTTCGTCTGATTCGTCACGAATATCACGAATACCTTCAATTGCTTTCTCGCCTACGAGTTCAGCAATACGAGTAACAAGTGTAGCACGGTTAACGTTATAAGGTATTTCTGTGATAACAATTTGCTCAGAGCCACCTTTCATTTCTTCGGTGTGAGCTTTGCCCTTAATACGAACAATACCGCGACCTGTCTTGAGGTAGCTTAAAATGCCCTCACGCCCAGCGATAACACCACCTGATGGAAAATCGGGACCTGTGATGATATTGCAAATCTCATCAACACTAATAGCTGGATTGTCGATAATCGCACAGGTTGCATCGATTAATTCATCCAGATTGTGTGGAGGAATATTCGTTGCCATACCGACCGCGATACCGGTCGAGCCATTCATGAGTAAGCTTGGAAGTGCTGAGGGAAGAACCGTTGGTTCAGTGGTTTCTTCGTTATAATTTGGAACGAAATCAACAGTATCTTCGTTGATATCCTTCAGTAACTCTTCAGCTACTTCGTCTAAGCGACTTTCAGTATAACGGTAAGCAGCTGGTGGGTCACCGTCCACGGAACCGAAGTTTCCTTGAGGATCAATTAAAGGATAACGAACAACCCAAGGCTGAGCTAAACGTACAAGCGTGTCGTAAACAGATGCATCACCGTGTGGGTGATAGTTACCTAATACTTCACCGACTACTTTAGCGCACTTATTAAAAGGACGATTGTGCAGCAATCCTAAGCGAAGCATCGCGTAGAGAATACGTCTTTGCACAGGCTTAAGGCCATCGCGTGCATCGGGAAGCGCACGCGATATGATAACCGACATTGAGTAGTCAATGTAGGCTGTCTGCATGATGTCGGTGATGTTAGCCGACTGAAGTTTTTCTGATCCAGTATACATCAATAATAAAGAGTTTGAGAGCCGTAAGGCTTAGGGATTTTAAAAATTAGACGTCTAGATATTGAACGTTTAAAGCGTTGTCTTCGATAAATTGACGACGTGGTGGCACATCATCACCCATCAGAAGTGTAAATAACGCATCAGCTTTTGCTGCGTCATTAATCGATACCTTGAGTAGTCGACGTTTTTCAGGATCCATCGTTGTTTCAAACAACTGTTTAGGATTCATTTCACCTAAACCTTTGTAACGTTGGATTGATAAACCTTTTCTGCCGTTAGCACGAATTTGAGCGATAATATCTAGTGGGCCAAATAATTCTGTTTTAGCTTCTGACTTCTGGCCCATGTTTTCAGTTATCGTGAAGCGTGCTTCTTCGCTCTTCGTGAACGCTTCATGACCTAGATCTGTTTTGGCTACGGTATTAAGAAGCTTAGTCATTTCTGTAGCTTCAAAAATTTCGTGGATAGTAATACGACGAACAGGACCGTTTGCTTTTGTTTCTACTTTAGCATTTTCAGGCTGTTCAAATAAGTCTGCGTCTAAGTTGTTTGATTGTACAAACGCATTGCGCGCAGATTCATTTTTTAGAAACTCTGTTGTTTCTTTATTACCTTCACGAATACGAGCAATGTACCGAGGGAGTTCGTTTGTCTTTGGGTCACGTAGATCAAGGTAGGTGCCTAAGGAGGCGCCGTAACGTGTTACTCCACTTCCAAGCTTTTCAATTGCTGAGAGTGATTCTACGAGGACATCAATTTGCGCAGGAGCAAATACGTGATTATCCGATACACGTTTTAGAATAATATCTTCAGAGCCTAATTCGAGTAGGATTCGATTTAGTTGCTCATCGTTATCAACGTATTGTTCACGTTTCTTACGCTTGATCTTATATAAAGGAGGTTGAGCAATATAGATATAACCGCGGTCAAATAAACCACGCATTTTTCTATATAAGAAAGTCAGTAGAAGGGTGCGGATATGTGATCCGTCGACATCAGCGTCGGTCATAATAATGATCTTATGATAACGCGTCTTTTCTATGTTAAATGCGCCTTCGTCTTGTTCTTCTTCGATACTCGTTGTTCCGATACCAGTACCTATAGCAGTGATAAGCGTACGAATTTCCTCGTTGTTTAATACCTTATCTATCTGAGCTTTTTCGCTATTAATTAGTTTACCACGAAGTGGAAGAATAGCTTGGTAGCGACGATCGCGACCTTGTTTAGCTGAACCACCTGCGGAGTCACCTTCTACGATGTAGAGTTCTGTTAATGCTGGATCTCTTTCAGAGCAGTCGGCGAGTTTACCAGGTAATCCGCCGCCTGATAGTGCTCCTTTACGAATGGTTTCTCTGGCTTTACGTGCCGCCTCACGGGCACGAGCAGAAAGCAATGTCTTATCGATGATGCGTTTTGCAATCGCAGTGTGGGCTTCGAAGAAGAATTTTAGTTTTTCGCCTACAATCTTTTGAACAATACCATCTACTTCTGAGTTCGATAGCTTCGTTTTTGTCTGACCTTCGAAACGTGGTTCAGGCACTTTAACAGAAATAACAGCTACAAGTCCTTCTCTTACGTCTTCACCTGTAATAGCAGGATCTTTTTCTTTGAGCAGGTTGTTTGCTTTTGCGTAATTGTTAATTACACGCGTTAAGGCCGTACGAAATCCTGAGAGGTGAGTACCGCCTTCTAAATTGTAAATTGAATTAGCGTACGCAAATACTTGGTCGTTGTAGCTATCGTTATATTGTAGTGCTACATCAACTACTGTTGCTGGTTTTGTAGGATCTGCTTCGTTAGCAACGGAATCAGAGAAGCTAATTGGCTTATCGTGAAGAATTTGTTTATTCTGATTTAAGAAACGTACGAATTCTACAATACCATCTTTAAAATAGAATACGTCGGTCTTTTGTGAGCGTTGATCGTCTAGCTCAATACGGATGCCTGGATTGAGGAAGGCTAACTCGCGTAGACGCTTTGCAAGAATTTCATATTGGAATTCACGTGTAGCGACGAAAATTTCAGCATCAGGTTTGAAGGTGATTTTAGTTCCTGTTTTTTTTGTATCACCGACAACTTCCATTTTCTGCGTTGTTTTGCCCTGAGCAAAACGCATTTGGTAAACTTTACCTGCACGTCTAACTTCAGCTTCAAACCACTCGGATACAGCGTTTACGCACTTTGCTCCAACGCCGTGTAAGCCGCCCGATACTTGGTACGCGCCTTTACCGAATTTTCCACCTGCGTGTAAATTGGTGAGTACTAATTCAAGAGCAGGGATTTTATATACTGGATGTATATCAACAGGGATACCACGACCATCGTCTTCTACTGAACAGGAGCCGTCTAAATGGATACTAACTTTGATTCCTGTAGCGAAGCCTGCCAGTGCTTCGTCGACAGCGTTGTCTACGACTTCGAATACGCAGTGATGTAGACCGCGTTCTCCGGTGTCACCGATGTACATGTCGGGACGTTTGCGAACGCCTTCTAGGCCTTCGAGTTTTTGAATCTGAGAGGCATCGTAAGTCTCTGCCCCAGACTCGGATCGGGAAATTGCTGGCGGGTCGATTTTATCGGCCATGAGAGGGATTTTGCGTGTGAAAAGTCAGAAATTTATATTTTCTGAAAACGTGCTCCGTGGCGAGGGTTTTCTTCGCAAAAATGAGGGTTTTTTAGCCTTTTTTTTGGCGTTTAAACGGCTTCAAATTTTTAAGGGGTATACGGGTACCGGGTTAAGCGTTCTTGACCATATGCTGGAGCCCTTGCAGCATCCCAAAATCATGATTAGCCCCGCTCTTCAGTCGCTCCTTATTCTTCAAGATCGCGATAGTAAACGGCTCGGAGTTGAGGCACAGCTTAAAGCCGTACCTGCTGAAATTGCTGCAATAGAGCGTACAATTGCAGCTGAAAATGCAGCCATAGAGGTTGCCCGTGGTGAGCAACGCTCACTTGAAGTTGAAAAGAAAGATATCGAAAACCAAATTGGCAGTGCTAATGAGCGGCTTGCTAGGTATCGCACACAGCAAACCAGCGTAAGAAAGAATGATGAATATCAGGCTCTAGGGCATGAAATCGAAACAACCCAGAAGCTTATAGGGGAGCTTGAAGGAAAAGAGTTGGAGATCATGTATGCGATCGACGAAGCAAAGAAGCGTTTTGCCGCAGCTGAAGGTATCGCTAAAAACAACATTTCTGGATATAATACACGTATATCAGGGCTTAAAGAGCGTGAAAAAAACCTTAAGCTAGAGATAGAAACCGCTAAAAAAGACGTAGAAACCGCAAGAATTCCTGTTCCAGTCCCAGCAGTCAGAGTTTATGACCGATTATTAGCCCGAAACATGATGCCTGTCGTAGTTCCTATACGAGGAGGAAAGTGTGGTGGGTGTCATTTAAAGATCTCAAGCGATGCTGATTCTGCCTCCCGTGGTGGTGCTGAAATAGCTAACTGTGATCAGTGTGGCCGGATTATCTATTTTGAGTCCTAATCGTTAACTTGCTCTAAAGTCTGTAGGTCTATAGGGTTGGACTTAGTTCTTTGGAAATCGCTTAGCCTTGAGGCCTGGCTGTCGCTCTGAGTTTTTTTAATCCCAAGATAAGGGTAGCTCCCTTGTCCGTTAAAACCTTGGAGAGGAAAGTCCGGACACTATAGAGTAGGAAGCTGTGCAAGTCGTTGATAGACAAGCACAGGCGTTATGGGGCAAACCCATGGCGACGGAAAGTGTCACAGAAAATATACCGCCTTATTATCTTCAGCTTGCTGATGCTAATAAGGTAAGGGTGAAAAGGTAGGGTAAAAGCCTACCGCGCTCCACCGCGAGGTGGACGGCATGAAAAACCCCTTCTGGTGCAAGACAAAATAAGAGACTGGGCTACTCGTCCTATAGTCTCGGGTATGTCGCATTTACTCTAACTATTACGCAAGTAATACAAAAGTAGACATTGTGCTGCAAAGTACAGTGAGAGAAATGACCGCCGAACTCTTCTAATAAAGAGGGAACAGAATCCGGCTTATCGGTTTCAGGGCTAAGCAATTTTCAAAGAATAAAAACAGCTAGGATTAGCGGTTTTTATGTAACACAGTTGTAACGGTGCCGCCCTTTGTCTGTAACACCTATCCGGTAGGTTGTGCCTGTGAATACCTACCAAGTAACAACAAAACGTTTTAGCACTGCGGCACTATTGGGTGCTCTGCTTTCATTTTCGCTCATTACACAAGCGAGTCTAAGGGCAGCTAATGATGCAGGTTCAACAAGCGACACTGCTTCTAAAACAATTCGTTTAGAAGAAGTTGTTGTAAGTGAAGCTCGTGATTCTGCTGAAACAATGGCTCCATTTGAAGCTAATCTTGATGCTGTTCAACCTGCATCAACTATTAATCTTCAGACTATTCAAAACAATTTACCTCCAACTTCAGATTACGCTTTAATCGCTAATCTTGCTCCAAGTATGACCATGGGTAACACCAATGGTCCTGGTCTTAATGAATCTAAGGTAGCACTACGTGGTTTAGCAGACGGTAATTACAACGTTACTTTTGACGGTA
This sequence comes from Opitutaceae bacterium, assembly GCA_036824825.1. Lineage (GTDB taxonomy): Bacteria > Verrucomicrobiota > Verrucomicrobiia > Opitutales > Opitutaceae > Palsa-1447. Next base: position 18,079 of record DAISZL010000011.1, on the reverse strand, counting down.
TACCTTTCGGTGATGGTAACGACTATACTCACCACACAACAAGTTACTTTCCTGCAAAACTAGTTGGCCAAGAAACTATTGATCGTGGTCCTGGTAGCGCAGCTACAATTGGTATGGCGACATTCGGCGGTACGATTGCTATGACGTCGAAAGATCCAGCATCTGAAGCTTCTGTAATTCCAACATTAAGTTATGGTAGCTGGAACACAGGATTAGAAAACTTAGAAGTTAATTCAGGTGTTTTAGCAAATGGCGCTTCACTCTGGGCTGGCTACCAATACATGAGCACAGATGGTTACCGTACATTTGGTACACTCGCTCGTAATACTTACTCTGTAAAATATCTACAACCTGTTGGAAAAAATGCCACCGTTACGTTTTATGGCACATATAACAACATTAAGTTTAATAACCCAAATTTATCAACGATGACACTTACTCAAATTGCGACTTTAGGTCGTAATTTCGGTCAAGTGAACTACCTAGATACAGCAGGTAACGATTACATGCGTAATCACCAAGAAAAGCATGCTGACTTAGAATATCTTGGTTATGACTCTACTTTAGCAGGTGGTTGGACGTTACATGAAAAAGTTTATTCGTTTAACTACAACAATATGAGTCATGAAAGTCCGAATACAACTTCTGGCCCAACAAATACTGATTTCGGCGGCCAAGTAAAAGTAAACGTAGTTCGTGCATATGGTTCATATTTCCAAGTAGTACACGATGATTCATTTGGTACATTTAAAACAGGCCTATGGTTTGATTATCAACACGGTCCTCGTTATAATTACTACTACGACTATTCAAATCCTTTAGCAGGTCCAGTAGTACAAAATGCTTACCTTGACGTTAAGCACTCAGGTTCAAACGGTGGTTATGCATGGAACATGCATTTCTGGACAAATACCTATGATCCTTATGTTGATTACGCTTGGAATATCACTCCAGCCTTAACCTTAGACGCTGGTCTAAAGTATATGAATGTTAATCGTCGTATCTGGGGTCCAGTTAACCAAGATAAAGAAGTTAATGCATTCTCCTACGGCCATTTATTCTCAAAGGCTTTACCACTCGCTAGCTTAAATTACAAAATTACAAAAGATTGGTCTGCTTATGCTCAATATGCAGATGGATTTTTAACACCAGCACTTGCTCAATCGTCTGTAGCTAACCCTCAGTTGAATCAAACAAAGATTCAGACAACGACTAACTATCAAGTTGGTACAGTTTACAAAACAAAGCGCTTCAATGCAGACGTAGATGCTTATTGGATTAAGTACGATAATTATCCTTATACACAGTTAAATCCTGCTGAAATTCCTGGCACTCCAACCTATGATTCAAATGATGTTCTCTACTATTTTGCTAATGGTGCTTACTATTATGGTGTTGAAGCAGAAGGTACTTTCTATGTTGGCAATGGCTTAAGCACGTTTGTTAACGGATCCGTGAACAAAGCAGTGTTCATGAATTCAAAGACAAATATTCCTAATGTTGCTCACTCAACAGGATTGTTCGGATTTACCTATGACTATGCAGGATTCAATACATCTTTAATTGCTAAGTACATTGGACCTTACACAACTTATAGCGCTTTACCTTCAAATCCATCGCTACCACTTCCAGCAACAAATATAACTCAAATTCAAGGTGGTTATACCTTATTTGACTATTCATTAAGTTATGGTGCTAAAGTTCCAAAGGGATATTTTATCAAGAGTGTAAAGGCTCACTTACAGTTAACCAATCTGTTTAACCGTAATGTATTACTCCTAAAGTCACCTAACGCAGTTATTGCTAATGAAGCATTCACTGTATTAGTACCTCGTGGTGTATTCTTTACCGTAACAGGCGAATTCTAAGAAGAATTCTTAGCCTTTTTAAGCTTATCAATACCATCGCTTAGGCGGTGGTATTGTTTTTTATAAAGATTAGATAAGGTGTTTTAGGGCAGGATTTTATTCTAATCCAATGCCGATGCTTAATATAGGGCTAATTACAAGACCGATAATGATTCCATAATCATATAAATTTTGTTCGAATAACATATATCTTATTGTTTGATAAACAGTTATATAATATAAAAATATTATAATAAACCATTGTTTATTTCTTAATTCACATCTATTTTTTATCTACATAGTATTCATTTAAATACGGTCATTTAGACAATACCCTTGACTCTTGGTCTCGGGTTTGAGTCTTTGGCCGACTCACAAATACACTTTAGCACATGGCAAATACCAAATCAGCAATCAAAGCCGCACGTAAATCAGAACGACTAACTGTGCGTAATCGTGGAGTTAAAACTCTCCTCAAGACCCTTCGTAAAAACTTAGATACGGCAGTAGCCGCTAAGGACAATGCAGCAGCTAAGAAGGCTGGTATTGCATGGACAAGCGCTATGGATAAGGCAGTTAAGTCAGGCGTTATTCATAAGAATGCAGCTTCCCGTGCTAAAGCACATGCTTCAAAGTATACGTTAGCTAAATAATCTATACTTAGTTTAAATCATTTAACCTGCACCCTAAGGTGCAGGTTTTTTTGTTTCTATTTTTTATTTTTGGAGATTGTGTATCTGCCGTGAGACGTCTTTCGCTAGTCAGTGAAGTGAATTTGCTGTGTCTAATCTAAATCCTTATATAAATCGGACATTTTTGGCTTGGGATAAGCCACTTGGAAACCAAGCTGCTGCGTGGTTTGCAAAGGGGTGGGAGAAAAGTTCAGCGCTCGATTTATCGGATCAACTGGTGATTGTTATGACTGCTCAAGCGGGGCGGCGTTTGAGGGAAGCATTGGCTTGTTATGCGGGAGCATATGGGCAAGCAGTTTATCCTCCGGTTGTTGTAACGTCAGATCAGTTCATGAGCCTTGAAAGTAAGGCACAGGTAGCGACCAAAATTCAGAGTTTAATGACCTGGACACGAGTCCTGCTTAAACTTAATCCAGAAAACTATCCGCATCTTTTTCCAGCAGGATTACAAGATAGGGATTTCACGTGGGCGCATAAATTAGCTAATACAATTTATCAACTCCAAGGTACATTATCAGAAGCTGGACTACGTATGGCTGATATTGCCTCAGTAGCATCTGCAAAGGACGCAACTTTCATTGAATCTGCAAGATGGGGCGAGTTGGGTGAGCTTGAGTCAAAATTTGATGCGCTTCTTGCAGAGCAAAAAGTAGAAGATGCTCGTGCTGTAACTATTCGCGATGCATTTAGTCCGCAACTGACGACGAGATATAGTCGAATAGTAGTATTAGCTAATCCTGATCCATTGCCACTTGCCCTTATTAAGTTAGAGCATCTCAGTGAACAGATTCCTGTTGAAATAGTTGTCTATGCTCCTAGCAGTGAATCCAATACTTTTGATCGGTTCGGGCGTCCTTTAGTTGTTGCTTGGCAAAAAAGAGATGTAAGTCCGGCGCCTATAGCGGAATATGTGCATGCATTCCTCGAGCCGCATCATCAAGTAGATCACATTATTGATTGGGTTAAGAAGTATCAAAACAACACTGGATTTCTAACCATAGGTGTTGCTGATCAGGATTTAAGTTCACTTCTAGAGGGAACGTTGCGTAGGGAAAACTATATTGCATTTAACCCAGTTGGTAGGCCGATATCGACGCAAAGTTTATATTACCTACTTACTGCAATACGTGACCTCGAAAAAAATACGCTTTTTTCCACGGTTGAATCTTTAATACGAATTCCAGAGTTTGGTGATTATTTAAAGGAAGTTATAGGAGAAGAGTTTTTATTAGGCAGTTTATTAAAAAAATTAGATCAATTAAAAGCGCGTTGCCTGCCGGTTGATTTACAATCAGCTCAGATGCATGCGGTAAAATTAGACGATACGACTGTTTTGATTAAGGCATTAGGACAAGTTGAACTAATACGTCACCTGTTAATTAATAAACAATTTAAGGAAGCTGCATTACAGATACCGCAAATAATTCTAAGAAATAAAAAATACGAATTATATAAGAGCGAAGATAGGCAGGCTCAGGATAGTGCGATAGCTTGGACTCGCATCGTTAAGGAATGCAGTACGTCAGGAGATAGTTTTAAATCTACCCAACTATGGGATATAGCCTTAAGTTTATTTGCCAGCGAGCAATTAACCGAGGAGAAACCTGTCTCAGCAATTGAGCTTCATGGATGGTTAGATTTACTATGGGAAGATGCACCCCATTTAGTCGTAGCTGGGATGAATGACGGTAGAGTTCCAAATGCAATAACTTCCGATGCTTTTCTTCCTGAGTCGCTAAGGTGCTTGCTTGGGTTACGTAGTAATCAAGATCGCTATGTTACAGACGCTTACATTTTAAAAACATTGCACGCGTGCCGTAGTAAAAATGGCAGATTAGACCTTCTGTTTGGAAAACGATCTTTAGCCGGTGACCCCTTGAGGCCGACTCGTTTACTGTTTCAATGTGACGACGATCAATTAGCAGAACGTGTTGAATATTTATTTAAAGATACTCCTAGTTCAGAGGCGAGTCAGGCATGGAGAAGAGCTTGGCAGATTTCTATACCGCATCCACTAACCTTAACTCAGGAGAATGAATCATATAAGCGTAAAGGACTAAATAGAGTAAGTGTTACAGGTTTACGCAGTTGGCTTAAATGCCCCTTTCGTTTTTATTTAGAGAAGGTTCTTAAGATGTCTCCTGTTGAAGTGTGGAGAAACGAGTTGAGTGAAAGTACATTTGGTACCCTCTGTCATGACGCATTAGATGCGATGGGTAAAAATGAAATTATCAAGCAAAGCTGTAATGAAAAAGATATAAGTGATTTTTTAAACTCAGAGCTAGATAGGCTTATACATTCAACTTTTGGAAATAGGTTAAGCTTGCCCCTTATGATTCAAAGTGAGGCTGCGCATCAACGACTTTCTCATGTTGCAAAATTGCAGGCTCAGGAACGCAGTGATGGTTGGCTTATAGTAACAACTGAAAAGACAATTGAAGTAGAAGTGGCTGGTTTAGTTGTTTCTGGTAAGATTGATCGTATCGAGAAAAATGAAGTATCTAAAAAAATTCGCGTTATTGATTATAAAACTTCGGATAAGGCAAAGACTCCTAGAAATGCCCATATAGCTAGCGTAAAAAAAGATACAGAACACAGCCCCTTATTTTCTAGATTTGGACCTGAGTCACAGTATGTGTGGATAGATTTACAATTACCTATTTATCGCGAAGCGCTTAAAAGAGAATTTGGTGATGATATACAATTAGGATACTTCAATCTACCTAAGGCAGCAACAGATTCAGCTATAGACATTTGGGATGATTATACAGAAGAGGTTCATCAAGCTGCGCTTATATGTGCTGAAGGGGTGTGCAAGGCGATTAAGGCCGGAGAGTATTGGCCTCCTAACGAAAATTATCCAGAACGCTTGGATGAGTTTGCACAATTATTTAGTCGTGGTGTTACAGATAGCATCAAATTTAGCAACGGGGGTAAATCATGACAGATATCAATCATGTCATGATATCTGCTTCGGCGGGTTCTGGTAAAACCTATCAATTGACTACTCGATACGTAGCGCTGCTTGCTCGTGGGCAGGCACCTAATCGTATTGTTGCACTTACATTTACAAAAAAGGCAGCAGGTGAATTTTTTGATGAAATAATAAAAAAATTAGCTAGCGCCACAAAATCCAAAGAAGATGCAGCAAAACTTGCCGTAGCGATTGGAATGCCTGAGATGAAATGCGATGATTTTAGCAGGCTCTTAAAGCTCTTCATCGATTATATTCCGCAATTAAGACTCGGAACCATGGATAGTTTTTTTGCTTCGATAGTTAAAGCATTTCCACTGGAACTGGGGCTATCAGGAGATTTTGAACTACTTCAAGACCATGGAGCACAGCTAGAGCGCCGACGTGTTCTTGAGCAGATGTATACGAACGCTTCAGAAGAAAATAAAAATGCTCAGAAAGATTTTATTGAAAGCTATAAACGCGCAACGTTTGGTACGGAAGAGAAACGTTTAGAGCAAAGACTAGATCAATTTATAGACCAGTATTACCAAGTTTATTTGGATATCCCTGATCAAAAAGCATGGGGAAATGCGAAAGCTATTTGGCAAGATCAGCATATCTTATCAGTCGATGAAAAGAAATGTGATCTAGCTATTAAAGATCTAGAGGACTGGGTCGCAAATAATGTTTCCAAAGATAAGGTAAAAGAAAAGTGGTTGAGCTTTATTCAAGCAGTAAAAACATGGAATCCTGGAGCGCCTATTCCTAAAGATATAGAATCGATGATTGAAAGATGTAGTGATCAATGGTCGTTGATTCACGAAAAGAATTTTGAGTTAAAGTTTTGGCGGGATGTTTACACGTTAGATAAAAAGTCTTCAGAAGCTTTATATTTAATTCTCAAAAGAATTATTTCTTTAGAATTAAAAAGAAAATTAGAGATAACGCAGGGAATTCACTCAATTCTCAGAAACTACGATGATATCTATCGGCGTGGAGTGCGTTCAAAGGGTAAGCTTACCTTTAGTGATGTGCAGCGTATTTTAGATCCTAAATTGTTTTCTAGCTACGAAACTAGTCAGGATAGATTGCTTATAGACTATAGACTCGATGGCAGAATAGACCACTGGTTATTAGATGAATTTCAGGATACTAGTTTTAGTCAGTGGGAGATTTTTAAGAATCTAATTGATGAAGTGGTTCAAGATACGAGCGCTCAAAGATCTTTTTTCTGTGTAGGAGATGTTAAGCAGGCGATCTATGCTTGGCGTAAGGGAGACCCAAGACTTTTTGATGAAATTCTAAACGGATATAATCGCGCATCAGATGATATAATAAAAGAGGAGCGTTTGTTTGAATCGAGACGGTCTTCGCCTGCTGTTATTTCTGCAGTAAACAAAGTTTTTGGATCGTCGACTAAATGGGAGTCTCTATTTCCATTACAAGCGGTTGCTGCTTGGAGAAAAGCATGGGAAGATCATAAGGCGTACAATCAAGATGAACCTGGTTATACTTGTTTGGCTGTCGCTTCAGACTCAGAGCATAGGAAAAAGTTATGTTTACAACTACTACAAGAAATTAAGCCATTAGAACGCGGTCTTACTTGCGCCATTTTAGTTCAAAAGAATGAGTATGCGAGTGAACTCGCTGATTACTTAAGACAACAAGGAGGAATTCCTGCAGTAGCTGAGTCTGATTTGAATGTGTGTGTTGATAATCCTGTAGGGCTAGCGCTTTTGGCTATGGCAAAAGTAGCCGTTCATCCAGGAGATACACTTGCTTGGGGTCATATTACGATGACACCTATTTATTCGCTCTTGGAAGCTAAAAAATTAACACAACCTTTTCAATTTTCAGAATATTTTTTAAATCAAATTTATACACAGGGCTTTGAGCGGACTTACGAATATTGGATCCTTTTACTTGAATCATTCCTTTCAACGAGTGACGGATTTAGTCGCATGAGAGCTAGACAGTTTTTGAATGCCGCTTCGCAGGTAGATCAATTAAAGACTCGAAACATAGATGAGTTCATCGATTTCATGCAGAGATATGTTTTGCGAGATACTGAAACCGAATCGACGGTGCGTATTATGACGATTCATAAATCCAAAGGGTTAGGTTTTGGTGTCGTTATACTTCCTGACCTTGAGGGTAATTCAATTGCTCAACGACGCGATGGATTAGCTGTTCATGAAACTGAGAGCAGGAGTGTCGAGTGGGTTTTGGATCTACCAAGTAAATTTATTTATGAACTAGATCCTGTGCTTAAAAATCACGTTGAATTTGAAACAGCAGAAGCTTGTTATGAAAAACTTTCGTTACTGTATGTTGCTATGACTCGAGCAAAGTATGCTTCATATATAATCGTTGAGCCGCAACCTAAGGACTCTAAATCAAATAATTTTAAAAAATTATTGGCCGTTACTTTAGGTGAGCAGGCCTCTGATCTAGTTTCTGGGAATCTTACTTATAGCGGTACTTATAGCTGTGGAGATTCAAATTGGTTTAAGCGTTATGATAAGGAAAAGGATAATTCCAGCGGCTTAGGTAAATTGCCTGTTTTAGATGCATTGAATCTAAAGGCAGTTATTCGCCATGAATCACAGAAACCTTCAGCTGATCTTTCGTTGAGTGTTTCTGCGGCCTCTTTATTTGAAAGTGAATCAGCGCTTGAATATGGAACACTTGTACATCGTTTATTTTCATCCGTTGGCTGGATTGATGAGTTAACTTTAGTCAATTGCTCTAAAAACTGGGCCCAATATGGAAAAGCAGCTGAGGAGGTTATATCCTGTTTAAAAGAACCTAATTTAAAAACTGTCTGGGCAACAACTAAGCCTGAATTAAACGAAGTTTGGACCGAAAAAGCATTCGAAGTCCTAATTGAGGATAAGTGGATAAGTGGAATAATTGACCGTGTAATCGTTACTCGAGATGAGTCGCGGACGATAATTGAGGTTAAAGTGTATGATTTTAAGACCGATATAGTAGCTTCAAGCGAAGATCTTCAGCACTTAGCTAAACACTATAAGAGTCAGATGACTTTATATCGAAAAGCGATATCAGTTTTGTTAAACGTTGATATTAAACAAGTTAAAGGATATCTGTTATTTACAAAAGCTTTAACTTTAGAGCCAATTCAGTTTGTTGTGTGAATGAATGCAAATTCGAGCTTTACAGAAAAACCCTAGAAAGGCACGTTGATACCTCAAAATCATGGGTAATCTCAAAAAGAAACGTCGTCTGAAGATGAATAAACACAAGCGCCGCAAGCGCTTGAAAGCTAATCGCCATAAAAAGCGTACGTGGCAGAAATAAGCCGCACTTGGTTGCGTGCAGTATTCTTTCAACCCATCGCCAATCGCGATGGGTTTTCCTTTTTACGCACATGCGATTGCATGCTGCGTGATTTTTCTAAGGTTATAGCTATTATCTGTGCTGATTAAATCACCTTATTGTCGTGAAATTATCTCAGGCATCGAAAAAACAGCTGCGTGACCTTTTGTGTGAGCTCGGGATTTACATCAGAGAAGCAGTATGTAAATCACGCAGCCTAGGGATAAGTAAACTTTCCCGTATTTCCGCGATCACTGCTTCTGATACTATTTTCGCCATTGATCGCGTAAGTGAAAAAGCAATTTTTGCATGGTTCGAAAAATCATGGCCAAAAAAATGGCCAGTGCAGTTGGTAATGGAAGGAATAGATGAGGAGGAGAAAGTTGTTTTTCCTAGGGGGGCTACTTTAGCTCAAACGGTCTTCAAGTGCATACTGGATCCGATTGATGGTACGCGTGGGTTAATGTACGACAAAAGGTCTGCATGGATACTTTCTGGAATCGCTTTGCAAAGAGGTGATGCAACTCAATTAGAAGATATTTGCATCGCAGTAATGACTGAAATTCCAACGACAAGGCAGTGGAGGTCGGATCAAATTAGTGCAATCAAAGGGCAAGGCATTAATGCGCGGTGTTTTGATACCAGAAGCAAAGCTAAGCATAATGCTGGGAGGGTTCTTAATCTTAAAGCATCTCGAGCGAAAAATTGTATTAACGGATTTGCATCCTTCGCCCGGTTTTTTCCGCAGGGTAAGGCTATTACATCCCGAATCGAAGAATCGCTTTGGAGAAATGTTTATGGAGAAGAAGCGTTCTCTGGATCGACGATATTTGAAGATCAGTACATATCTACTGGCGGTCAGCTCTATGAATTATTATGTGGGCATGATCGTGCTGTGTTTGATATCAGGCCCCTTGTATTTACTAAAATAAGAGCTTCGGCGTCTTTAGTGTGTCATCCTTATGATATATGTACCCAGCTAATTCTTTTAGAAGCTGGTGCGGTGATTGAGCACCCTATGGGTGGAGGCATTAAAGTGCCTCTGGATACAACCACCGCTGTAGCATGGGTGGGTTATGCCAATAAATCGATTGCACGGAAACTGCGTGCTCCGCTTAGACGAGCACTACGTAAAGAATTAAAACTTAAGTAATCTTACTATTAGCTAACGCTAACATCGACTGCGTTGTCGAGTAGTCTGAATTCTACGAAACGTGCTTTTCTGTTAGGAGGATTTTTTTCTAAACGTTGTTTTATACGAGTAGCAGCGCTTGGCGTTGAAGCACATAAAAGCATATAGCCTCCGCCACCAGCGCCTAAAAGTTTACATGCACTAAGGTCTGGTCCAGCGGTTGATATAATCTTCTCCACCTCCTGAGTTGTTGTTCCAGGATCTAATCGTTTATTCAATTCCCATGAACGAGCAATGCAGCGATCAAATTCAAATTTATTATTGTGCGTAAGTGCACGTTGTAAGTGCCTTGTATTAAGCCTAATTAATTTTAAAACACGCAGTGTCGCAGATTTACCAAGGAACATATCATGAACTATTTCCTTAAGAATGCCTTTTGCGAAGCGCGTGATTCCTGTGTAATATAGCAGAGTTGTTTTGTTCGCGTGGTTATTGCCTAACAACTCGTTTGATAAATACGTAACCTTAGGGCTTTGCGAAAGTCCTGATGTCGTTTCAATAAGCTTAATGCTTTTAAATAGCGCACCTGCTTGGTCCTGCCATCCTCCTCCAGTTGTTACTAGCTGCTCCATAGCTAGAACGCGCTGGTAGAGATCGACTTCATTCCAGCCCAATCCGCAGGCTCGATTAAGAGCGCTTAATAATGTGGCACCAAGAATAGAAGAAGTTCCTAAACCGGATCCCTTAGGTACCGCGCTCAAAAGGGTGATTTCTAAGCCTGAACCAAATGCGGCAATGTGTGTCGCTAAGCTGCGATTTTTTCTCGATGCAGAAAAATCAGGAAAAAATCCGCAAAGTGCTAGTGCTGCTTTTGCTAGACTGAAATTAGATTTGGGGTCGGTGAAGCCAGATAGATCTTTGTAGGTTTTAATTTCCTCTGCAGAGCCTAAATCGATCGATCTAATTCTAAATATATTTTCTTGTATCGGTCTTACAAATACTTGTATAGGTGGTTGCCCATTAAGTAGTACCCCTGCATTAATAACAGAACCGCCGTATTCGAAACAGTGAGGCGGGGTATCTGTCCAGCCACCAGCTAAATCAAGCCTTACAGGACTTCTAGCCCATACAATCTGGTCATCCTTTATCGATCTCTTTGGGATAACTTTAGAGAATTGATTAGAAGCTAGAACGATATCTTGAAGTCTTTTGTATCCTCGTTGGGCATAACTTCGTTTTTTATTTCCCTGATTAATTTCAGCCAGAAGCATGAGTAACCGAGATGCGAGTTCTGGTCTTTTAAGAGATTTGAGTAATGAGGGACTTTTAATTTCTAACCAGGTTTTTAATTCTGGAGCTTCTTTTCTTATGTAATCAGCGATTGCGGAGAAATCTTGGGCAAAAATATCAGAGCTACTGGCTTTGATGGCTGATTCAAATCCTTCAATTAAATCTGATTTGTAAGCATGAAGACGCTGCTTGAAAAAACGTTCAAAGTTAACGTGGTCAGGTATTTGAGCGGCAGAAATACGTTTTGCTTTAAGAATTAATTTTCCCGCCTCTGCGTCTGGTTTCTCGGTAAAAAACCAATCTAAGATTTTTTGCGTGATGTTTTCTGCCTCAAGAATTGGATATATAGGTAGATCAAATACATCGAGGTCTTCTAGTGCTAGGCTACGTTTTTCAAGCCATGTAGAAGCTTTACTTCCACAAATGGTAGCTTTTTGGCTTGGTTTACCTCTCAAGGCGTCGTTGATGTGATAAGGTCTAAGAATCCAACTTGATTTCGAATATGGCAGCAGCTCTAGGCATACGCCTTTATCAAAACGTTTAATTTTTATTTGTTTAGGTAGTCCTGTAGCAAAATTGTAGCCACGAAAATCGATTGGACGTGATTGAACACTGTCTAACCATACAGGTCCTCGTGCTGCTTTAGGTAATGAGGTGGGTGGGGTACATGACGCTAGAACGTTATTTTTTATACCGTGATGTGCCTGAATTTCGTGAAAGGAATCAAATACTTGCTTGCTGGATCCTAGATGAAAAAAACGTGCTTCCTTAAGAGGAACGACAGAGCTAGTCAGTTTATTCCATCCGAGTTTTTTTAATTCGGCTGGTGGATTTTGCGACCTACTTAAAACAGTTCCAATCTCAGTATATAAATCCAAGTAGGCTGGAAATCCGTCTTCTGTATCAAATTGCTCATTCTTATTATTCCATCCGCAGCGTTTGAAAAGTAAGATCAATGCTTCTGCGCTCAGTAGCCACATGCCAGTATCGACTAGAAATTTAGTATCTCTTGAGCGAGATGCTATTTCTCCAACTGAAGGCTTTTGTAGAAACGTGCGAATTGGGTTTTCGTGTGATTCTCGGATTTTCTTCTTATCAACGAAGAAGACACCAAAGTCTTTAGCAAGAGATGCAGTAGCATGCATACCTAAGCAGCATATGTCGGAACTAATGACCGGTGTTTGCAGGGGATCAAACTCAAGCCATACATCACCTGCTGTAACAAGTACCGCAGCTTTGCGACCAGCTTCATGAAGTACTTGTTGATAGGCTGGGATTTGGAAATCAGCTAACATCTGATCATAGCGCTCTGCTTGTAAGCCAGAACCCCTCGGTATTGGCATAAATATCTTACCTACAGCAGCATAGGAAGGTAGACGCCGACTTTGACCTCCTGCATGTATGATCAATTTTTGATCTGAAGAGAGCCATTCATAGAGCGACAAGTGTTTTCCGTGCTCTCTATTGACCCAGGCTTGGTGAAGTAGATTAACGGTTCCTCCTCCAGAGCCTAATCGTCTGCTGCGTGGATCTGAATCAATATACGTAGGAGAGTCGTCCGTAGCTGCCTGTATGCGCTTACTCCAAAGTTTTTTACCCTCTTTTGAGCTTAAATAGTCATTCAAGTGGGGTGGAATTGAAAGAAGCACTTGGCTCATGTGACAAAGATTGAGTGGCAAAGACCCCTTGGCAAGACCTCACCGCAACCTTAATTGACGTTTAAAAACCCCTTTGTATTGAACCTAATATTACGTTTTCTCCTCTCAAAATTTACATAAAACGCAATCCTCCCTCTGACAGGTTGAAAAATGAAAATTGGGCAA
>DAISZL010000021.1:18574-22928 GCA_036824825.1 Opitutaceae bacterium | reverse complement strand
TCTGTTCTCACGGGTCGTTATGCCTGGAGGTCACGTCTTACACATGGTGTTTTAGCGATTTTTGATAAGCCACTAATTGCGCCTAACCAATATACCTTAGCACAATTGTTTAAAGATAATGGCTATGCAACGGCTGCTATTGGTAAATGGCATCTTGGGTTTGATTGGCAAACAACAGACGGTCAAAAGCCAAAGATAGGTTCAGATCGCTTAAGTAATGTTGATTTTACAAAGTCGATCGGTGGGCCAGTAACACGGGGATTTGATTATTATTTTGGAGTCGATCTCCCTAATTTTCCACCTTACTGCTTTATTGAAAATCAACATACGGTAGGAATTCCTTCATTACCTGATACAGGCAAAGTGGGCGGTTTTAATCGTCCTGGCCCAATGCTTCCAGGTTGGCAGCTAGTAAATATTCTACCTACGATCACCGATCATGCCGTAAGTTATATCGAAGAAGCGGCTAAAACTAAAAAGCCTTTCTTTTTATATTTCGCATTAACTTCACCGCATTTTCCAATTGTTCCAACACCTGAATTTGTAGGTAAAAGTAAAGCAGGTGCTTATGGTGATTTTGTTGAAGAAACAGACGCTATGGTAGGCAAGGTGCTAGAAGCTTTAAAGCGCACCGGACTCGCTGATAACACTTTAGTTATCTTCACGAGTGATAACGGTCCTGAAGTAGCTGCCGAGGTAGGTATTGGTGCTTATGAGCGGGCTCATGTCTATGGTCATTACAGTATGGGACCACTTCGCGGAGTTAAGCGTGATACCTGGGAAGGGGGACACCGAGTTCCTTTTATTGCCCGTTGGCCGCATGTTATTCCTGAAAATACGACAAGTACGGAATTAATTAGTCATGTTGATATGATGGCAACCACAGCAGCAATACTTGGTACCCATTTACCGGATTCTGCAGGAGTAGATAGTGTTAATGCACTCCCAGCACTTAAAGGTGAGAAAGTAAAAGAACCCCTACGTGAAGCACTCGTTCACCATAGTGGCAGTGGCGATCTAGCAATACGCCAAGGAGACTGGGTCTTTATTGATGCAAAAAGTGGCAACGCTAATGGAGCCCGTGGACAAAACGCGTGGTTTAATCATGAGCGTGGTTATGTTTCTGATAATTATCCAGGACAGCTCTATAATCTAACAGAAGATATTTCTGAGAGAAAAAATTATTATGCCGTACATCCTGAAATTGTTACGCGCTTAAAAACACTCTTAGAAAAGTATAAAAAAGAAGGTCGTAGTACTCCTGGGTTACCCCAAAAGAATGATACGACTGATAAAGCTTCTGATGCTTTTGCCTCAATCCCTAATGAAACGACTCCTTAAGTTTATGATACGCTCACTTACGTATACCTCCCTGTTTAGTATCAGCATTATTGCTGTTGGGCTTAGCGCTGCAGAAACACAGAAGCCAAAAAAAGAATCCTATATTGAGCACCCTGAAAAAGCACATCTTGTAGGACAGGCTTCTCGTCCTGATGGCAAATGGGTGCTTTGGTATAGAAAGCCTGCAAGTATTTGGAGTGAAGCACTTGCTCTAGGAAATGGAAGACTTGGTGCCATGGTATACGGAGGAGTGGCTCATGAAGATATTCAACTAAATGAGGATACGATCTGGGCTGGTTATAAACGAACAACGGTCGATAATCCAAATGCCTTAAAAGTGTTACCTCAGGTTCGTGACCTTCTTTTTCACGGTAAAGATGTCGAGGCTACGAAATTAATTAGTGAAAACATGATGGGGGTTCCTAAAAATATTCTTTCCTATCAACCTTTGGGAAATTTGTATTTGGATTTTCCCGGTGTTACAGTAGTTAATAACTACCGTAGAACACTTGATATCTCAACAGGGCTCGCGACAGTCACGTATTCGAGTAACGACGTAGACTATAAGCGGACAATACTCGTTTCTTCACCTGATCAAGTTGTAGCGATAAACCTAACAGCGAGTAAAGCAGGACACATATCCTTTAAAGCAAGTCTCGCTCGTTCGAAAGACGCTCGCTTCTTCGTAGATAAGAAAAATCCAAACCGTTATATTTTACGCGGCCAAATTATGGCTAAGTACAGTAATGATCCTGCACCGGTACCAGCAATGAAGTTTGAAGGTGAATTACAAGTAGTCACTCACGGTGGAGTAACCAAAGCCGATGCCGATGGAATTGAAGTAACAAATGCTGATTCGGCTGTTCTTCTCTTAGCTGCAGCCAGTGATTACCGGGGGATTGATCCAGAAAGTCAGTGCCGAGATGTATTAAGTAAAGTATCCTTAAAAAGCTGGGATAAAATTTTGGAAGATCACCTTAGCGATTTTACACGCTTAGCGAGTAGAATGGATATCGATTTAGGAAGTGCAGGGGCTGTTGTTGAGTCACTCCCAACGGATGAGCGGCTACTGAGAATGCGAAAAAATGAATCTGATCCGGGAATGATCAGTACCTATTTTATGTTTGGTCGTTATCTCTTAATGACCAGTTCAAGACCTGGTAACATGCCTGCAAATTTACAAGGACTTTGGAATGCTGATATGTCGGCCGCATGGAATAGTGACTATCATACCAATATTAATATTCAGATGAATTACTGGCCTGCGGAAGTGTGTAATCTTTCGGAGTGTCATCTGCCGCTCTTTGATTTCATGGATAATCTCGTTGAGTCAGGTACACGTACAGCACAAGTGGAGTACGGAGCTCGTGGCTGGGTTGTGCATCACTTAACTGATCCTTTCTATTTTACTTCCCCAGCGGATGGTCCTCAAGGCGTTTGGCCAATGGGAGCTGCTTGGCTCTGTGAACATCCTTGGCAGCACTATGAATTTACTTCCGATAAAGGCTTCTTAGCAGAAAGAGCCTATCCACTCATGCGTGGAGCAGCACGTTTTATTATGGACTACTTGGTCGTTGCACCTGAAGGAACGGCGATGCCAGGTCGTTTAGTAACGAATCCATCTCACTCACCAGAAAATAGTTTTTACTTACCAAATAAAACGAAGTCCGAGTTAACGTACGCTTCAACGATGGATTTAGAAATAATCTACGACCTATTAAGTCACTGTATTGAAGCTTCAAAAATGCTTGGCATCGATGATGCCTTCCGAGCTGAATGCGAAAAAACCTTAGCACTGCTTCCTCCGCTTCAAATCAGTAAGAAAGATGGCAAGCTTCAGGAGTGGATTGAGGATTATGTGGAAAATGATATTCATCACCGCCACACTTCACATCTCTTTGCTTTATATCCAGGGGATGAAATTACACTGAGTCATACGCCTGCTTTAGCCGAGGCTGCTCGGAAGACGCTCTTAAATCGTGGTGATAAAGGTGCCACGGAGTGGAGTTTAGCGTGGAGAGCGAGTCTTTGGGCTCGTCTCGAAGAATCTGAGAGAGCGTACAGTCAAATCGCATTACTCACCGCAACCGATTTATTCCCGAATTTATTTAACCGTTATGACTCTCGTCGTGAAACGCCATTTCAAATCGATGGCAATTTCGGGGCGACTGCTGGTATTGCAGAAATGCTAATCCAAAGTCAAAAATCTGAAATTAAGCTCTTACCTGCACTGCCACGTGAATGGGCTCAAGGATCCGTAAAAGGACTCAGAGCTCGGGGTGCTTTCACAGTTGATATGACCTGGGCTAATCAAACACTCACATCGGCCCGTATCGTTTCAGATCTCGGTAATGCGTTTAGATTACATACACGTTTACCTGTTAAAGTGATATCTCAAGGTAAACTTGTTTCTGTTACACACGTAGGAAATAATGTCATCGAATTTCCTACGGAAAGCGGAGGCACTTACCTCATACAGAGGTAAATGCCTTTAGATTTACTTTAATACAATGACGCTATCGTTTGAATCGATAGCCGAGGTGGGGAGTGATATCGTGATATCCTCTCCTTGTTGATTAACGGCAAGTTTAGCATGGGTACTCAGAGCATATGCTTCAGTAAAAGCTTGGGATGACTTTAAGGTTAACTTTCCATCACTTGGCCACTTAAGCACATGCAGATATAAGTGGTTAGCTTTAGTTGTTACAACGCCCCACGTTGGAACGTAGGCAAGTGGGCTCGCGGTTGTACCGTAAATAGAGTCTCCATTTAAATCCATCCACTTACCTACGTCACTTAGGATGCGAATTGCATCAGGTGGAAATTCACCTTCCGACGTAGGACCTACGTTGAGTAGGAAGTTGCCACCTTTACTACAAATATCCGCTAACTTATGAATCACTTCTTTAGCTTCTTTCCAGTGATTGTCTGCTTTGTTGAAGCCCCAGTGATCATTTAAAGTCATACAGACTTCAAAGTCTTCACGTTGTTTGCCACCTGGAATGCGTTGTTC
>DAISZL010000021.1:0-18474 GCA_036824825.1 Opitutaceae bacterium | reverse complement strand
AAGTCATACAGACTTCAAAGTCTTCACGTTGTTTGCCACCTGGAATGCGTTGTTCAGGGGTGCCGTAGTCGGAACCTGCACCGAGGCGATTATTGATCAAGGTTGCAGGCTGTAGTGAGTGAATTAATTCAGCCATCTTATCTGCCTCTAACACTTTAGCCCTGTCTTTGATTCTGAAAGAGCCACCACCATCAAACCAAACAATTCCGATTGGTCCGTAGTTAGTGAGGAGTTCCGCTACTTGGTCTCTCATGAACTGATCGTATTTTTTGACATCCGCGTTCGGATTAGGATTACCATGAAAGCCGCCTTGATCGTAAGCAGCTGGAATTTCAGGGTGGTGCCAATCAGCAATGGAATAATAAAAACAGAAAGTTAGACCGGCAGCTCTGGCTGCCTTGGAAAGATCGACCATCGGGTCTTTGCCGTAGGGAGTAGCTTTAACGATGTTATAATCAGACTGCTTCGTATCATACATGCTAAATCCGTCATGGTGACGGGAAGTAATGACCATATATTTCATTCCTGCTTTAGCAGCCACTTCGGACCATTTTTGTGCATCAAATTTTACAGGATTAAAGTCTTTAGCGAATTTTTCATATTCAGCATTTGGCATTTTAGTCTGGAGTTGAAACCATTCTGCGTAGTTTTTCTTTCCATTCCATTCTCCAGCAGGAACCGAGTAGATACCCCAGTGAATAAACATACCAAACTTAGCTTCTCTAAACCAAGCCATACGTGCATTTTGAGCTGCAATTTCAGCGTCTGTCTTCGTATGTGATTTAGCCAATTTTTCTTTAAGAATTGGATCCAGCGCTTTGGCCCATAATTCATATCCACCTTCGTCAGGGTGTAAGTGATCTTTACTTAGACCTAACCAATTATCTCCCACAGGAGTCATGAGAGGAACTAAATCTAAATAGGTGATAGTCTCATCTTCTGTTTTTTCAAATTCACGGATGAGTGTATTAGCCTTCATCATTTTTTCATTTGCACGCTTGTTAGGCATGATACTCACCAAAATGATATGAATATTTTGGAATTTCTCCATCGTGCGGTTGATCACTGCTTTGACACCTTTTGCTATGTTTTCAGGTGTGTCGGTTGTGTTATTGGTTCCGATTAAAATGACAGCGACTTTAGGATGGAGATTTGAAATATCCATCGTATCTAAACGCCATAAGACATTCTGTGTTTTATCTCCACTGATACCAAAATTGAGTGCTCCGAGTGGTGCGTAATGCGCTTCCCATACTTTTTTACCACGGCCGGACCAACCTTCGGTGATCGAATCACCAAGGAAAATGACATTACATGGTTTGCCTTGGATATCGGCTACGCGCTTGGTGCAGCCTTCAAGGAGTTTGGGAGTTTTGATGTACCGAGCATTGTCGGGTACCGTTGTTGTGATAGGCTCTGCAGCCTTAACCGCAGGCAGTAAACACACGAAGCATAAGATAAGGGTCTTAATCAGTTGCATAGGGGTAGTTGAATGAATTTCTCTAACGAACGTTTTAGAGTATTAAGTAAGACGACAGGAGTAAATACTCGTTACCAATATTTACTATAAATGCGGGTAGTGAGGGGACATGAAAATCCTGAGATTTTTATCCATTCAACGGATATAACATCTATCAGGTATTTTGCAGAACGAGGGCTAGGTAATTAGCGTTGTTCTTTTGACCGCGAATAACTAATTCTAGGTAATTACCCCTATGTTACCTCGTAAGTCTTTTACCCTTTGTTTTTATATTCTCGTAAGTCTTGTTTATTTAACTGTGGCGAGATCGGTGGTTCATGCACAGCAGGCTCCTGTTGGGCTCATGTGCGAATTACTATCAGAGCCTGAGTTAACGGTTATTAACCGTGAATCACCTCATTTTAGCTGGATTGTATCCGATGAAAGTCGTGGTGCAGAGCAAACAGCGTATCAGCTGATTATTGAAAATTTAGATACAAAAACGCAGGTCTTTGATTCCGGTAAACAAATCTCGGATCAGTCGAGCTCTGTAAGCCATGACTTACTTAAATTAGAATCACATCGTACGTATTCCTGGCGTGTGAGAACATGGAACCGTGCGGATAACGCAAGTGCGTGGTCAAAACCCCAAGTGTTTAAGACAGGAAAGGTTGTACCTAATTTACAGCACATAGAGCTCTCACCATTTAACCGAGATTTCGCTAATCGATACCCGCTTGAAAAAGATCAAATTAGGCCCGTTCAAATTATTGATAAGGGAAACGGCTCTTACTTTGTCGATTTTGGGAGAGCAGCCTTTGGGACCGTTGTCCTTACTGTAGCAACAGATCATGCAACTGTCATTCCAATACGTTTAGGAGAGGTTCTTCTTTCTGGTAAAAAAGAAATTAATCAAAAGCCCGGTAAGGCACGGCGCTTTGCTTCGCTTTCACAAGCCACCGAATCAGGTGTGCATGAATACACCTTAGCGATTCCAAACGATCCGTATAACACGCGTGATGCTGCGATTCATATTCAGCCAGGAGTGCATCAGGTGTTTCCGTTTAGATACTGCGAAATTGATCATTATCCAGGAAGACTTACCGAAAAAGATATCTACCAAAGTACCGTTCACTATCACTTTGATGATCAAGCAGCTTCTTTTCAGTCGAGTAGCGACGTGTTAAATGCTGTTTGGGAATTGTGCCACTACAGTATGAAGGCTACGAGTTATCTCGGAGCGTATGTGGATGGAGATAGAGAACGAACCGCCTATGAGGCAGATGCCTATATTAATCAATTAGGACATTACAGTGTCGACCGTGATTACTCGATAGATCGCTATTCCTATCAATTTCTACTTCAGCATCCTACGTGGCCACTTGAATGGCAGCATCACATGATATTAATCGCCTGGGCCGATTATCTTTATACCGGAGATGTTACTGCATTAGCGTTAAACTATGAGGCGCTTAGTGCTAAGACACTCAAAGCGCTCGACCGCGGTGATGGATTAATTTCCGCAGATCCAACATTACAGACAGATGCCTTTAAGAAATCTGTTAATTTTTATGCTCCGATTCGAATCGTGTTAGATTGGCCTTATCCTGAGCGTGATGGTCACCAAGTGACGCAAGTGGATTCCGTCGCCAATGCATTTTACTACCGAAGCTTAGTGCTCATGGCGCACATAGCTGAAGTGCTAGGAAAAAGTAAGGACGCGACTCAGTGGTTAGTTTCTGCGGATAAGGTCCAAAAAAAGTATGAACACGTATTCTATAATACTAAGACTGGTCTTTACCGCGATGGAGAAGGGGTTGGGCATTCCTCGATGCACGCCTCGCTGTTTCCGTTAGCGTTTGGTTTAGTTCCGAGTGAAAGACATGCAGCACTCAGTGATTTTATAGCCTCTAAGGGCATGGCATGTAGCGTTTATGCCTCTCAATATTTACTCGAAACATTATTTGAAAATAATAAGGACCTAGACGCGGTGCATTTACTCACCAGTACTTCGAAACGTAGTTGGTATAATATGATTCGTGTCGGCAGTACGATTTCGATGGAAGCATGGGACGATTCTTTTAAACCAAACGAAGATTGGAATCATGCATGGGGAGCAGCGCCTGCTAATTTAGTTCCTCGGTATGTGGTTGGTGTTCGTCCGGTAAAAGCTGCTTACCGTGAATTTACAGTAGACCCACGGCTTGGTGATTTAACCTATGTGCGTATGCAAATCCCGACCATTAAGGGAGCCGTAGCTGTTCAGGTAAGTCAGGAAAATAAGACGTGGTCACTGGATGTACATATTCCTGCAAATACCATAGCCGATGTATCAATTCCTTGTACTAACCTTTCACAGATCACGGAATCCGGCAAAACGCTTACGTTAAGTGATGTGATACGTGACGGTGGTATTCAAAATGGGAAACGCCTCTTGTATGTGAAGGCGGGATATTACCAGTTTAAGTGTCCACTCACGAAATAGTGGGAAAATAAAAAAGCGGCTAAGGAAAAATCCTTAACCGCTTTTTTTATAAGCTGACTTATTCCTTAAGCCGAGTGCTCAAGGTTAATCGCTTTGTAGCCACCTTTCGATTTGAAATACAGGAATAGGCCAAGGAAGCAGACAAAGGCAAAGCCAGGGAATAGGGCAATGCGAGCGAGTGCATCAAATTGACCTGCTAGATTTGCTGCAGCTAATGAAGAGGTGCCTGTTGCATCACTGACCGCTGCTGCCTTCACTGGATCAATCGCTTTGTAGGAACCAAGGAGGTATGCTTTTTCAACCGTGACTGTTTGATAGATTCCAGGGTTTTGTGCTTTGAGGGTATCCGTGGATGCGGATTCTTGGAGATAACCAATGAACGGAGCTCCGATAATACCGACGGCTAACATACCAATACCACCCATTGCATTGAGGGTTAAGGCTCCTCCCTTAGGGCACTGTTCTGAAGTAAGACCAAGCATCGTTGGCCAGAAAAAGCTTTTACCACATGCATACAGGGTAGCTGCTGCGAAAATAACAATCATACTGGATGAACTTGTTTTTGAGAGGGCTTCTAAGCCGATGACAGCTAGGGCAGAACAACCAACGAGAACTCCCAAGGGTGAGAACTTATGAACAATAGGTCCTGCTAAGAAACGTAAAACTACCATAACTGCAGATGTGTATACTAATACCCAAGCAGCATTGTGACCTGCAGCTTTCATCGGTGTTTCCATCAGTGAACTAATCCAGCCATCGGTTCCTAGTTCGGTGATAGCAAGCGGGATCATGATAATGATGAGCATCGCTAAGAAACCACGGCCAAACGATTTTGTGATGGCTGCGAAGGTAAGCACGACAGCACCGGTTAAGACCCAAACGACGGTTTGTGACCAACCAAAGACTTGGCCGACTTGAGCGAATACTAGGCCAAAGCCTACGAAAGCGCCAAACGCACCTAATTCTTTTAACATCGCGGTATAGCTGACACCGGCTTGTTCGCGTTCGCTCTTTGGGAAGAGTTGGCCAACCAGTAAGAAGAAGAAAATTAATGCAGGAACAAGAATTAGGCCTAAGTTAATTCTCCAGTCAGAATTATTCGCTAATGCGATTGTGCAAAGACCACCGAGGACAAGTCCTGTTGGCCAGCCAGCGTGAAGGCGGTTGAGCCATTTGATTTTGTCCTTACTGAAAATGGTTGCGACAATCGGATTTGCATAGGACTCAACGGTACCGTTACCAAGACCTAAGATAATACTGCCCCAGTATAGGAGGGAGTAACCTTTCTTTTGTGCTACGATGAGCTCTGCACCACTTAAGCCGTGGATTGTGCTATAGGCAGCAAAGGCCATTGCTGTATAGGTTAAGTAACAGAGGAATGAAAAGATCATCGCTGTTTTGTAACCGATACGGTCAATGAAGAGACTGAAGATAATAATACTTACGCCGAAAGGCCAGATGCCTGCGCCGATCAGTTCACCGGCTGTTACTTTATCCAGACCAAAGTCGGTAACAAATTGTCCACCGCAGAGGATGATACGGCTTACGAATGCGTAAGCGGTTGTGATGATGGCTATATAACAGCCCCAGAATAGGGTTTTATCTTGGCGATTATTCATGAGTTTTTGGATTAACGAAAAAAAGGAGGTTACTTGTTACACAAAGACGTAACGAAGCGTGGGGTAGTAACTTTTTTAAGGGGTTAAAGTTATGGTTTAGTATTAGTAGCATTCAGCGATCAGTCAAGAATCTGAGATAGGCTTTGATTCTTTAGCGTGGTATTACGACTTTTAAACCACTAAGGTTATTAAAACTTAGCTGTGTCTCCCCCCTTAAAGACAAGTTCCTCTCGTATGCATCTGAGTGCATACTGCGTGGCCATTATCGTTATACTGACTCTCACGTATTCAACGAGTTTTCACGGCCCCTTCCTCTTTGATGACAATTCGTCCATCACGGAAAATCCATCCCTTCGTCATTTTAGTCATCTTTCAGAGATTTTTTCACTTCACGAGGGTGTAGGACTGACCGTATCTGGAAGACCAATCTTAAACGCAAGTTTAGCGCTTAATTACGCGTTCAGTGGGGATACTGTCTTTGGTTATCACCTCGTTAATTTTTTAATCCACCTAGCTGGAGCTCTGATACTCTTTGGAATAGTGAGAAGAACACTCAAGGTTGCTCGAGTTCAGCTCACTAAAGCAGAGTTAGATTTTTTAAGTTTTATTACAGCCCTTCTTTGGGCTGTGCATCCGCTGCAGACTGAGTCTGTAACGTATGTGATTCAGCGTGCTGAATCTTTGATGGGATTATTTTATTTTTTAAGTATCTACGGCTTTATTAGATACACGGAAGGATCAAAACGGTATGTCTGGGCTGGAGTATCCGTTACCACGCTTTTTTTAGGAGTTGGAACGAAAGAGGTGATGGTATCAGCGCCTGTCTTTATTCTTTTCTATGACCGGTCTCTTATTTCAGGAACGTTTAAAGAAGCGCTTAAGAAGCATGCACGCTACTACGGCTTCGCCGCTTTAAGTTTAGTCCTCTTAGCTGTTTTAGCACTTAAAACCGGAACACGTAATCACACGTCAGGATTTGGGATTGGCGTTGGAGTATGGCAGTATTGGCAAACCCAGTTTCAGGCAGTCACCCATTACCTTTATTTAAGTGTATGGCCTAAAGAGTTAGTGTTTGATTACGGAGCCGTGTGGTCAAAAGGGGTCAGTGAATACGGCTTTCATGCACTGATGTGTTTAGGTCTTGGGTGTTTCACAATCTGGGCACTGATTAAAAATAAAGTTTATGGATTATTAGGGCTTTTATTTTTTGCAGTCCTTGCACCTACATCTCTTATTCCAGGAACAAGGCAAACCCTGGCTGAGCACCGCATGTATGTTCCGCTTGCTGCAGTGATACTAGCGATTGTCTTAGGTGTATTCTCAGTCTTAAAAAAACATGGCTTAGTAAAATGGGGTATCCTCTTAAGCGCTGTTGCAATACTTTTACTTTCATTCGCGACTCGAGAGCGAAACGCTGTCTATCAAGATCCGCTCACGTTATTTCGTGATACGGTAACTAAACGTCCTGAAAATGCATTCGCGCATTATAATCTGGCGAACCAAATTTTATTGAAAGGAAAACAGGATGCTACTCGAGCAACTCACGAGGAACTCCTTGATGCATCACATGAATATGAGGCGTGTATAACCTATGCACCGTTTTATGCGGAAGCCTATTTTAACTGGGGTAATACCTTAGTGCTTCTTGGAAAATCGAGGGAAGCGTTAGATAAGTACGAGCGTGCAATAGCGTGTGATCCTAAGCATGCAGAAGCAGAGCATGCACTAGCAACAGAACTCGCCAAGCTTGGGGCTACAAGCGAGGCACTTAAACATCTGGAGCGTGCTGCGAGTAAGGACCCGGCTAATTATGAAATTGAAGATAGTCTTGCGATTGCACTCACCCAGATCAGTGGCCGTGAAAAAGAGGCAGAGACACATTTTCTAAAAGCAATTGCACTTAAGCCGCTTGCAGCGAAAGCACATAGTGATTTGGCTCTTTTGTATTCGAGTAGTCCTGAACATAAAGCGGATGCGATTGTTCAGTATCTAGAAGCGATTCGCTTGGATTCATCGCTTTATGAAGCACATGCTAATCTAGCTTTTTTACTCTCTGAATTTCCTGATAAACGTGAGGAAGCGATTAATCAGTACCGTATAGCATTAAGATTAGATCCCTCTCAGGCACTGTCGCATAATAATCTCGCAAATCTTTTGGCTCAGGATCCTGCGATGCAACGTGAGGCTATTTCACATTATGAACAGGCCTTAACGATTAACCCCCAGTATGCAGAGGCACATAACAATCTAGCTAATCTGCTTAATAAAATCCCTGCGAGAGTAAATGAGTCAATTCATCACTATAAACAGGCGATCTATGCAAAGCCTGATTATGTGGAAGCCCACTATAACCTTGGTGCTACGTTAGGTAATTTAGGTCGGTTGAATGAAGCTGCTGAAGAATTTAAACTCGCACTTAAGTATAATGCGCAGTTTGAAGCTGCACGTGAGGCGCTTCGTATAATTGAAGAGCAGACACGTTAGTTTTGACAGGTACGTGCGAGATTGATGCTATAGCTACTACCCAAAAATGAGTGTTGTACCGCGTACTTTTGCAATAATCCTAACGGTGTTTCTTTGTGGTTTCTTTGCTGGTTGTGCAAGTCTTGCACCCCATGCGCCAGGGACGGCCTTAAAGCGCAGTGGAGACGAAATTATCGTTGCAGGACAACTCTTCCATACAGGAACACGCGTTATTACCTGGCTTGATCCGCAAGGCTATGATGCGTACCGCGTAGAGCGCCGTTTTTCTCCGCTTGCTGAAAGTAGCTGGGAAAAAACACAACAAGCTACGAAAGAATTAACAACCCCTAATCGCTATAGTATGCGAGCAGCGCCTTTATCCTCTGAGGAACAAGAACGGATGCGTGGCGGTGGTTGGGATCTACCAACCTTACAGCGGGTGATTGATCAATTCGTTATTCACTATGATGAGTGTGGAGTCAGTAAGGTATGTTTTAATGTGCTTCATGATCACCGTGGACTCAGTGTTCAATTCATGCTCGATGTTGATGGTACGATTTACCAAACACTCGATGTGAAGGAACGTGCAAGACAGGCTACGATAGCGAATGATCGCTCAATCGGTATAGAGATAGCCAATATTGGTGCTTATGCGCCGAAGAGTGCTTCAGTTCTTGGTGAATGGTATACAAAAGATGCAAACGGAAAAATGGTATTACGCATTCCTCAATCGGTAGGAGATGCCTGGATTTATACACCCCATTATGTAGGCTATCCTGCTCGTAATGAACCGGTCGTTGGCGTTATTCAAGGGCAAGAGCTAATGCAGTACGATTATACACCTGAGCAATATAAAGCACTCATTAATTTAACAGCGACCTTATGCAAAATATTTCCTAAGTTAACCTGCGATTATCCGCATGATGAAAAGGGTAATTTAATTAATCGTAAATTACCGGACAGTGAGTATAAAAACTATCACGGCGTTCTTGGTCATTATCATGTTCAAACAAATAAAATAGATCCAGGTCCTGCGTTTAATTGGTCATACTATATTAATTCTGTTCGCTCTGTTATGGCTCAGTAATTTTTAATCCTACACGTATTCCTATGTTTAAATTATTATCGCTTGTATTTGTACTCGGGTTAACGAGTGCCGTAAGTTATGCTGAATCACAAGGCTTAGACACAACAGTGTATGAGCTGCGGGTTTATACCACGACTCCTGGTAGTTTACCCAAGCTATTAGCTCGTTTTCGTGATCATACCATGGGGCTTTTTGAAAAGCATGGTATGGTAAATGTTGCCTACTGGGTTCCTCAAGATGCTGATAAAGGAGCTGACAATACACTGGTATATCTTCTTAAGCACAAAAGCCGTGACGCAGCAGCTGTTTCTTGGAAAGCATTTCAAACGGATCCTGAGTGGATTAAAGTAAAAGACGCAAGTGAAGCTCAAGGTAAGATTGTGACGCATGTAGAAAGTACCTTCCTTGCTAAAACGGATTATTCGACTGAATTTCCGATAGGCGTACAAACGCCAGCTCGTATTTTCGAACTAAGAACCTACACAACCCCAGAGGGCTTACTTACGAATTTGGATACACGTTTTCGCGGTGGTGAAACAGATTTATTCGTTAAAGAAGGAATGACTAAAATCTTCTTTAGTCATCCAACGGATTTAGACAAAGGCTCAAGCCACATTCTCATCTATATGCTTGCGCATAAGAACCGTGACGCAGCAAAAGAATCGTGGGCGAAATTTAGAACGGATCCAGCTTGGGTAAAAATGAAGGCAGACTCAGAAGTTGGTCACGGACCACTTACGACGAAGACAGTACCTTTATTTTTAGTCCCAACGGATTTCTCGCCTACGAAATAATTAAGGCTGAGTAGCAACCGTAATTGCTGAATCTGAGAAGTTTAGTGTTTCGGTTTTACCGTGTGACGTGAAACTCACACGGTACTGACCATCCTTAACCTCGAGATGGGTATTTTGTGGAACGAAAGCACCGAGTGGGGAGAAGAGTGAAACGATAACCGTTGTCGCTTCCTTAGCGGTAGCTTTAACACTGTAATAAGGAACCCAGATTGCTTGATCTTTGAGGGTCATTGGGACATCTGCTTGTCTTCCTTGTACGAGAGTTAATTCAGTCGTGCCAAAAGTCTGCATTTGAAAATCGGCATTCGTTCTTTCTGTAGGTCTATCGTCTGACTCAGGCGTGTAGAATTGATGCGTTGGTTTTGCTTCTGATTGCGACTTTCTGTTTCTTCCTCGTGCGGGTGCTGGTGCAACGGAGTTACCTCCACGAAACAGAACATTGGCTTTACCAATGCTAAAGTTAACCCCCGGATGAAATTTTAGGTCTATCTTAGATCCAGGCGCTGCATCTACCGTGTCAACAAGGACAGCTATGTTGTGTGCTTTATCTAAAGCGATGTAACGGTGCCACTGCTTAAGACTTTGTCCAGGGTAGGCATGTGTTGGATCCATTTCTAAATAGGCCCAAGCTGCATCTGCATGGAATTGGGTAATCTTTCCTCCAATGTCTTGTTTCCATGGTTCGTCTTTTAATTTAGCGCATAGTTGTTCTTCATTATCTACGAGTAGAACATTGTGAGCTTCTGTTTTTGCTTCCAAGTGTTCCCAGCGTAGGGCGCCAAAGTACTGTTCATCGTAAGGTGTGCGTTCAACTTCACCAATATACGTTGTACCGCGGTAAGTAAGATTGAATGTACCGCAATCAAGATGGCCGTGATGAGGATCATCGTTATAGCCTGCTTTGCAGGCAATGGTGAGACTATTTGGAGTAAAATCTTTTCGTAATACGGCCCAGTTTATTCCACTGAAAAGTTTGGATCCTTCTTCAGGGACTAACGGAGTAACCGTTGTTTTTGGCCAAATTAAATCATACACACTTTCTGATTGGTGAACGAAAGTTTTAGAATAATACGCAGCCTCTCCATTCTTACTTTCCTCAGTTAATTTATTGATGAACGAAGAACTGCCAACGACTTGGCCTGTGCCATCTCCAAACGCAGCTGTTAAACCATAAAGAGCAAAATCTGCTGGATGGTCTTTAAGTGCTGGATGGGTGAAGAGATTAATTTTTCCACCGCTCGCTCGTTTCATTGCTTCAATAAAAATGGAGCTTTCTCCAAAACCGTAAGCCCAATAACCACGCCCTTCTTGCCAACCGCCTTGAGGATCAACGTGATCAAGTAAGTTTTTCACGGCGTCACACGAATGAGCTAACACATCACTTAAGTTTGGGTCCTCATCTAAGAGTGCTAATGCTGCGAGACCTAATCCAGAGTGGCAGATACCAGACCAATTGCAGCGAGACGCCGTATTCCACCAGAAGTATTCATACGAACCGCGTACCCGGGTGATTGATTTTTCAAGTAGACCGCTACGAATACGATTACGTTCGTCTTTTGTTAGAGCAGAATAAGTCCAGTCATACACAAGGGAAAGATCCCGAGAAATTCCAGCAGTTGTAATATCATAGGTGAATACCACTTGATCGTCTTTTGCTCCATAAGGCCATACGCGCGTTGCAATTACTTCGTAGCGGTGCGCACTTTGAACCCACGAATCTAAGGCGCATAAACGGTCAGCGTAGTCATAGGCTTTTTTAGCGAAGCGTTCATCTCCTGTCATTTGGTAGATAAAGGCGAGTTCTAGAGCTACTTTGCTGTGCTCGGTCATGTAGTTTAAATAATCATCTTGGCCAATAAAACGTGGGTGAGGGTCACGAAGGGGAGCTGAAGGCTCAAAGGTAGCGTTTAAATGCCTCAAACCCTCAAGGCGTATTTTTTCCCATATTTCTTGGGAGGTCTGGTCAGTCACAAGTCTTGATTTAATGGACGCTTTTTCTGCTTCATCAAATAAGAGATAAGGGTGCTTTTTAGGTACTGCTGTGACGGCTTTGCATATAGCCTCATAATCTTGGATAGCTCCTTGTGACGTAGCTAGGGATAAACTTAGGCAGGCTAGAACTAGGACAAATTTTCTCATAAAAGTGAGGTATGCTAAGTAAGACGGCACAGGGTACGCCTGGTGTCATACAAGCTAAGATTGGGGTGAAGAAATAACCTATAATAAGATCGTATCGTTAGGGAATGATAAAATCTTAATCTCAGCTTAAGGTATGAGAGCGTATACTGTTTTCTTAATATTAATCCTATGAAAGTCTCCTTACGTATAAGTACGCTTCTTTTCGCGTTAGCTTTAGTAGCGATTCCTGTTACTCAGGCTCAAACGCCAGATAATGCTCCACCACCACCTCAAGAGGGTCATGGTAAAGGTGGCAAGGGCGGTGGCCCTCGTCAAATGATCGATCAGTTGACGAAAAAATTAAATCTTACTGCAGATCAGGTGAAACAAGTAACCGACATTGTGAAGTCGCATGATGAAGCGCTTAAAGCACTCCGTGATGATACGTCATTATCCAATCAGGATCGTCGTACTAAATCACAAGCGATCTTCAAAGAAATCCAAACGCAGGTTCGCACAAAGTTAACCGCAGATCAGCAAGCAATTTTCGATAAAATGCCACCAATGGGACCTCCGGGACGTGGTAAGAAGAAGGACGGCAATCCTCCTCCTTCAAACTAATTGGTTAGTTGTCATCATAAAGCCGCTTCGAATTGCAGCTCGAGGCGGCTTTTTTATGTATGCTTACTTGTGTGCTTTAATTACAGACACGGCGGGCTCATTAAATACCCACATATGATCTAAGCCGGATAAGTGCTTAAGTGCAGAAGCAGTCATATGAGTTCCAGAGACATTTAATTTTTTGAGTGCTTTCAGCTGAACGAGCGATTCTAACGCTTGATTCGTTACGTTTGTGAATGCGATATCAAGGACTTGTAGATTCTTAAAGTGGCGTAAGTAACTGACACCTTTATCTGTAATTTGTGTTCTGGATAGTTCAGCTTCAACAATGAGGTCTTGATAAGGGGCGAGCTGCTCGAGGGTCTCATCGGTGCACCGCTTAGGGTTGCTCGCTGTTCTAAGTATTAAGCCATCGGTAGGAACTAAGGAGCGCGGAACTAGTTTAATGTTGAGTTTTTCAGCGAGGACTAGGGCTTCACGCAGTTTGGGGCGGTAATCAGGAGCGGCTTTTTCTTGAATGACAGCCGGTAAGTTAGGTTTTGAAAAAGTGAAGGTACTTGTTTCTGGATTTTTAGCGATAATCCACTGTTTAATGAGTTCTATCTCGTAAGGCTTAAGCGGAGGCTTTCCACCTGCAGGCATAAACTCTTCATCGTTTGGATTTAGATTTAATCTTCGGTACAGTTCACTGTCCTGTGCATTACCTGCTTTAATAATCGGTCCATTCTCTGAGCCTTCAAGAATCAGGTGATAGGAGTCTAAACGTAATCCTGCCTTCTGCTTTTTTACACCGTGGCATGAGGTACAGTTCTTTTCTAAGACAGGAATAATGTCATGCGAAAAGCTCGCCGTTTCTGCTTTGAGAAAACAGCTACTGCTAAGGCAGCATGTTATAATAAAACTAGACCAGAATTTCATTAATGACACGTGCGGGTAAAACACCGGTTAAACGCTGCTCAAGGCCTTGGAATTTATAGGTGAGTTTTGTGTGATCGAAACCAAATAATTTTAGGATCGTTGCATGTAAGTCCCGAACATGTACGGGATCTTTTACGATGTTGTAAGAGAAGTCATCTGTCTCACCAAAGCTAAATCCTGGTTTAACCCCTGCACCTGCCATCCACATACTAAAGCAGCGTGGATGATGATCACGTCCGTAATTGTCTGTCTTTAAGGTTCCTTGTGAATATACGGTTCTTCCGAATTCACCACCCCAGATAACGAGCGTATCATCCAAGAGACCTCTTCGCTTTAGGTCAGTCATGAGAGCATAGGTCGCACGATCTGAATTACCACACATGGTGCGCATGTTGTTTGGTAAATTTGAGTGCATGTCCCAAGATCTTAAAAAGACTTGAGTAAAACGTACGCCGCGCTCTGCAAGTCGTCTTGCCATAAGACAATTATAGGCAAACGTTCCTGGCTCTCTTGCCTCAGGGCCATAGAGGTCCCAGGTGGAAGCAGGTTCATCTGACATGTCGGTT
Organism: Opitutaceae bacterium; assembly: GCA_036824825.1. Lineage (GTDB taxonomy): Bacteria > Verrucomicrobiota > Verrucomicrobiia > Opitutales > Opitutaceae > Palsa-1447. Next base: position 4,344 of record DAISZL010000021.1, on the reverse strand, counting down.
AATTCGGGAACCGATGTTTGCATCCTAAAAGCCATTTCGTACTGAGAAATGCGGGTATTAATTTCTGGATCTCCGATTTTTTCGTAGAGCTGACGATTGAGATCATTTACGCCGTTTATGACTGTGCGGCGTAAATCTGAGGTAACTCCTTTAGGATCTTTTAAATAAAGCACAGGCTCTGCTCCAGAGCGTAGTTGTACTGCAGAATATTCAGGAGATAAAAATCCGGATGACCATAACCGGTTAGATAATGCCTGCACATTCTGTCTTGCAGGCATTTTAGAGGTCATAACGACAAAGGTTGGGAGTTCGTCATTAATAGCACCTAAGCCGTATGCTAACCACGAACCAACGGACGGTTTTCCAGGAAACATATTCCCTGTCGTCATCGTTAAGATCGCAGGCTCATGATTGATCGCTTCGGTGTAGAGCGATTTAATGATACATAGGTCATCCGTGACCTTGGAGAGTTCTGGAAACATTTCAGACATCCACATGCCTGACTTTCCTTGCCTAGAGAATTTAGCAAAACTTGGAACAACAGGAAAACGTGCCTGGCCTGAGGTCATGCCTGTTAAGACTTGGCCTCCGCGTACTGATTCAGGCAGGTCCTGATTAAACTGATTCACTAAGTTTGGTTTATAATCAAAGGTCTCAAACTGAGACGGAGCTCCTGCCATGAATAAGTAAATGGCTCGTTTTGCTTTAGGAGCAAAGTGAGGAGCTTTAGGAAAAACTGCTTCGGGATCAGCAAATAGTTCGGGAGCTGTGCGGCCAATAATTGATGCAAGGCCTGCCCAGGCTAGAGCCTTTGAACCACGAGCTAAAAAGTGGCGACGGGTTTCTAATTCTAAATACTGCTTTTGTAGCGATAAAGGAAGTTCAGGTAGGTCAGCAATATTAGGATGCTCTCCACCGTGGTCTGAACATAAAGCGATATTAGGATCAAGAGGTGAGTGAGACATGCTGGTATCCTATTTAGTTAAAAATTCGTCTAAGTTTAGAAATTCGCTAGCGACTAAGGTCCACGTAGCGAGTTCTTTTGGATCAAGGCGAGCTGCGTAAGGTGATTCACCTACACTAAGCAGTGCTTTTGCTTGGGTCTCATCAGCTTCGAAATGTGTTTTAAACGTCTGAACCGATTTTTCTAAAGCTCGTACTTCACCTGCTTCAAGTGGGCGATTTAAAGTAGTAAGTGCGAGTGTATTTAGACGTTTCGAATCCTCCACTGAGGAAGTTAAGAGTACTTTCTCGGCTAGTTTACGTGCCGCTTCAACCCACTGCGGATCATTCATTGTGATGAATGCTTGAAGTGGTGTATTCGTACGAGCTCGTCTTGTGCAAACCGTCTCTCGTGAGGTTGCATCAAAGGTTTCCATAGTAGGTGGCATAGATCCACGCTTCCAGAACGTATAAAGACTACGTCTATATAAATTTTCACCGGTATCTGGAACGTAGGTTTTTGTGTTCGATTCGGGCATGGCTACCTCTTCCCAAAGTCCTGGTGGTTGATATGGTTTTACGGAAGGTCCACCAACTTTTTCAACTAAGAGGCCAGATACTTTAAGTGCATTATCTCGGAGCATTTCTGCATCCATTCTAAAACGAGGACCACGGCTTAAATATTTATTCGATGGATCTTTAGCTAAACTTTCAGAGCTCATGGTAGCGGATTGTTTATAAGCCTCTGAAGTGACCATGAGTTTATAAAGGCGTTTTACATCCCAGTTATGCTCTCTGAAATCAACGGTGAGATAATCAAGCAGTTCAGGGTGTGAGGGCTTTGAGCCCATCACACCAAAATCACCGGCAGATTCTACTAGTCCACGGCCGAAGATTTCTTGCCACATGCGGTTCACGGTAACGCGACCCATAAGTGGCTGCTTAGGTGATACTAGCCATTCGGCTAGGGTTTTTCGGTTTATTTTTTCCTTAGTTAATAGCGCAGGTAAAAAGTGAGGTGTAGCTCCATCAACATGACCGACACGAGCGAAATAGTCTCCACGTTTTAAGAGATCAGCACTTGGAGGTGTATCTTTTTCTTGCGCAATAAGCGTTGGAGTTCCGTCCCGTGTTAATGCAGTAAAGGCATCATCATGGGCTTCGATCGCTGAGGTTAAGTCGATCGCCTTCTTATCAACTTCGGTTAAGTAATATTTTTCTACGGCAATAAAGTTTTCAGATGTATTCCACGCTGCTGGATCTGGCTTTGCTGCTAAGATTTCCGCAGCTCTATTTTCATACACTAAACGGCCTACTTCGTCGGCACTTAAAGCTCTGCGGTAAAAACGAATATCTTGAAAGCGGGTTGCTTTCATCGGTGTGCCACTTGCTTTACTTCCTAAATAGGTATCAGACGCGGTCTTAATTGTATCTGATTTTTCTAGGGTATCACGAAGAACGGTGGTTCCGACCAATTTTCCATTAATATAGGTACGTAAGCCTGACGCTTTGAGGTTACCGGAATACGTAACAAATACATGAACCCATTCATCACGTTTTGTATCCGTTTTAGTTGTTACAATAATTCCATGCCAATCTGATTCGGTCATGGGGGATTTTATTTTAGACTTTGGATGAGGATCTTTTCCTAAGAGACTAATCGTTAATGCACCTTTATCTTGGAAGATGGCCCATCCACCGTCGTTATCACCTTGGCGTGCTATGAGGTAGCCTGAGCCTGTATTAATATTGGCCACAAGGACACGTAAGTTAATCCATCCTCCGAACGAGAAGCTTTCATTTGCATCTACATCTCCACTTTTCCCTAAATTAAGGCGGGAGTTGATATCCATTCGCATCGAAGGCCATAGCCATGCGTTTTCACTCCAAATGAGAGGATTTGTATCTGCTTTGAATTCTTTAAGGACTGCCTTGGGTGCAGAATTTTTAACGATATCCCCATGACCTTCATCTAAACGTAAATGCAGTTCTAATTTATTTTCTGATACGCTCTGTGGTTTGTGGCCTTCTTTTAGCCAAGCGGTCATCATTTCCGTGGCTTTGGATCTGTAAGCATTTAATTCTGCTCGTAACTTAGAGCCTTCAGTAAAAATAAATTCAGCACTGGTTTTGTTGATTGCTTTAGGAAAACGAAGGACAGGTGAAGGATCAGGGACATTTGAATCCCATGGTTTTTCAGCGGTATTACCTAGGATAGCAGCTAAGCTATAAAAATCCTTCTGGGTGAAAGGATCGTATTTGTGATCATGGCAGGCTGCACAGCCCGTCGTTAACCCAAGAAAGGTTGCACCAAACGCTTCAACACGGTCGCGTGTTTGATTGACGTAGGTTTCTTCTGGAATGTCACCCCCTTCATTGGTGGTAAGATTGCAGCGAACAAAACCGGTTGCAACGAGTTGATCAAAGGATGTAGCGGGGAGTAAGTCTCCTGCTAGTTGTTCTTTAACGAAAACATCGAAGGGCTTATTTTCATTAAAGGCTTTGATCACATAATCGCGGTACGGCGAAATAGCGCGCATGTTATCAAAGTGAATACCGTGGGTATCTGCGTAGCGTGCATAATCTAACCAGTAGCGAGCACGGTGCTCTCCGTAGGAAGTGCGCGCTAATAATTGATCAACGAGATGATCATAGGCATTAGGATCAGAATCGTTAACAAACTGATTAACTTCGCTTGGAGTAGGGAGAAGTCCAGTGAGATCAAGACTGACACGTCTAATCAGTGTTCTACGGTCCGCTTCAGGCGAAGGCTGTAAGTGTTCTCGTTCGAGCGCTTGGCGAATAAAGGCATCGATTGGATTGCCGGATGCAGGTAAAAAAGCTGTAGGAATTGCAGGTTTTGTAGGGGGTATAAAAGCCCAGTGTTCTTGATATTCGGCACCCTCTGCTATCCAGCGCTTAAGTAAACTAATTTCGGTATCTTTGAGATGTTTATGCTGATCTGCCGGTGGCATGACTTCTTTTTCTGAAGTCGATTCAATCCGCTTAATGACTAAACTATGATCAGGATCATGCTTAATGATGGCTGGACCACTTTTGCCACGTTGTGAGAAAGCGCCTTCTGGGCGATCGAGACGTAAACTGGCTTTCCGTGCACTAGGATCTGGGCCATGGCAGCTGTAGCAATTCTCAGACAGAATAGGCTGTATGGTATCATTAAACGAAATCTTAGCATTCGTTTGAGCCTTGGTTGTGGCTAGGGATACCTGGTTTGAAGTCGTGGATTCGCAGCTGGTTAAAACTCCTAAACAGCACGCAAGACTTACGACATAACTATACCTAGAAAAATTCATTAAAGAAGGGGTGTTACGCTAAGGGGTTTAGCGAAAATAAATCGTATGAAAGTCGTAGTGACATGCAAGTCTAACGCAGCAGCTAAAA
>DAISZL010000020.1:0-24766 GCA_036824825.1 Opitutaceae bacterium | reverse complement strand
GCTAATTCCTTATCTGTTGAGGAAGATCTAACTGTTATACCTGATTCAGGCCACTCTATGACTGCATATTCATCTTTTTTATCAATACGGCGATGAATGATAGCGTCTTTATCAGTTAGTTCTAATTCCCTTACCTCTCCTTCACGGTAAATACGTCTGCCTTCCTCTAGCTGTTCAGCAGAAAAAGCATCCGCCCAGTCATTTTCTAACCTTTCAAACCAAAACTCTAGCGAGTGTGGAGTATAGAAGCGTTTTGGACCGTGCGATAGCATCCCCTAAAAGTAAAGAAATTAGCCAATTTAACACATACACTGCAACCTCAAATTAAGTCTAAAAACGATTAAATTCATGTCTTATTACAATTGAGTTACATAGTCTTAAAAACAGTAAATTTTGTATAACCCCTATTTTACTGCTTGCGGCATTCTTAAGAGCGGTTTGCGTAGTTATGAGGCATGTCACTGCACGATATACCCGCTCATCTGTTATTATCCAATGCCTAGCTCACCAACAAACACAGCGCTATATACTATAACTGAAGCTGAACTTTTTAGTCAGCTTTCTAGCTCTGCTAGTGGCCTCACATCCGAACAAGCAAGTGATGTACTTAAAAAAGTAGGTGCTAATACAGTCGCAGCGGGGAAAAAGAAATCAATCATCCAAGATATTTTTGAGAGGTGTAAGAATCCTCTAGTTATACAACTATTAATTATAGCAGCACTCTGCTACATAACGGGAGACTTACCCTCTACCTTTGTTGTATCTGGTATGGTACTTCTCAGCGTAATTCTTTCCTACGTACAAGAAAGACGATCTTCACATGCTGTAGAAAAACTACAGAAAATGGTGAAAACGAATGCCATAGTTGTTCGCAATGGTAAAGAAACTGAAATTCCTCTCGATGAAGTAGTTCCCGGGGATATCGTTATTCTTGCAGCCGGAAGTATCATACCTGCAGACCTACGCATATTAACAGCTAAAGATTTTTTCGTAACGCAATCAGCCCTAACAGGCGAATCAATGCCAGTAGAAAAATCAGCTGATAGTACACAGCCAGCTAACCGAGTTTCTTTTGAATGTACGAATGCTGTTTTCATGGGTAGCAATGTACTCAGCGGCTCAGCTCGAGCAATAGTACTAGCCACAGGCTCGAACACCTATTTTGGCTCATTAGCAGAAAAGCTTCTCTCAAAGCGCGAATCTACAAGCTTTGATAAAGGTGTTCAAAGTTTTACATGGCTAATGATTCGCTTCATGGTGGTAATGGTATCTTTTGTATTCCTAATTATAGGCTTTAAAGAACATGGAGAACACCACTGGTTAGAAGCACTCATGTTTGCACTATCAGTAGCCGTAGGTCTAACACCTGAGATGCTACCGATGATTATGACCGTGTGTCTTTCTAAAGGCGCACTCATGATGTCCCGAAAGAAAGTTATTGTTAAGCATCTTCACGCTATTCAAAACTTCGGGGCTATGGATATTTTATGTACTGATAAAACAGGTACATTAACTCAAGACCATGTAGTTTTAGAGCGCTATGTAGACGTAACTAACCGCATTAGTGAAGACGTACTAAGATATGCCTACATGAATAGTTTCTACCAAACAGGTCTACGTAATCTATTAGATAGAGCCATACTCTCACACAGCGACCTAGACGTAGAACGTAATTGCCGCAAAGTTGATGAAATTCCATTCGACTTTAAACGTAGACGCATGTCTGTAGTTATAGACTACGAAGATCGTCACGTACTTATTTGTAAAGGTGCCGTTGAAGAGATCATTAATGCATGCGAAAACTATCAAGTTGATGAGGATATCAATCCACTCATTCAACTAATCCGTGATGATATCTTAGATGAATATCGCAGTTTAAGTGCTCAAGGCTACCGAGTTTTAGCGATTGCATACCGAGAGTTTGATCGATCAAAGCAAAGCTTTAGCGTACAAGATGAATCTGAGCTAATTTTACTAGGTTATGTAGCATTTTTTGATCCTCCAAAAGAAACCTCTGCTCGAGCAATCGAAGCTCTTCAAAAAGCTGGTGTAAGTGTAAAAATATTAACTGGAGATAATGAGCTAGTAACACGTAAGGTATGTGAGGACGTACACTTAGATATCTCTAAAATTATTACCGGCCCTCAACTCTCACAGCTATCTGAGGAAGCCTTCGCCGATGAAGTATCAAAATGTAATGTCCTAGCACGATTAACCCCTGATCAAAAAGAAAAAGTAATTAAAGTGCTACGCTCAAAAGGTCATGTCGTTGGCTTCATGGGTGACGGAATTAACGACGTATTAGCAATGAAAGCTGCAGACGTAGGTATTTCAGTAGATACCGCTGTAGACGTTGCTAAGGAATCAGCTGATTTAATTCTTTTAGAAAAGAGCTTACTTGTATTAGATGAAGGTATACTAGAAGGACGCAAAGTTTTCGGAAACATCATTAAGTATATTAAGATGGGTGCTAGTTCCAATTTCGGAAACATGTTCAGCTATCTAGGAAGTAGCTTCATGTTAAAATTCCTACCAATGGAACCAATCCAAGTTCTGGTAAATAACCTACTCTACGATGTATCACAAGTAGGCATCCCCCTAGACAATGTTGATGCAGAGTATACTGAAAAACCAAGACGTTGGAACATTAAGAGTATTCAAAACTTCATGTTCTTTATAGGACCCATAAGCTCGATTTTCGATTATGCTACATTTTTCCTAATGCTCTACTATTTTAATTGTAAAGCGTGGGAGCTACCTGGAGTTAGTTCCTTAGATAAAGAGCATTATGAAAAGCTATTCCATACAGCTTGGTTTGTTGAATCATTGGTTACTCAAACGCTTATTGTTCACATTATAAGAACGAGAAAGATTCCGTTCTTCCAAAGTAGAGCTAGTACCGTGATGCTATTTACAACCGTTCTGATTATGGCAATCGGAGCATGGCTTCCTTACTCACCATTAGCCTCTTACATAGGACTAGTGCCATTGCCAGCTGTATTCTTTGCTTGGCTAGCGCTATTTGCATTACTCTATAGCTTATTGACTCATGTTGTTAAGTCTTGGTTTTATCGCAGATTCGGAATGGACTGATAGCAGACACTGGTCTAATTACATTATCTCATTCTTATGCGTAGCATCCTTACAGCACTTCAAGACGGTCGTCTATTCGAATTACCCGAGGGAGCCGATAAAGCTCGTGTACTCGCATTTTTAGCTCGAATTTTAGACGCGAACCCAAACATTGAATCTGGTTTAGATGCTGGTGATGAAGTAGTTCGCAGAGAACAAGAAGGCAATACAGCCATAGGTTTAGGTGTAGCAGTACCTCATGTTCGTGGAAGAAAAGAAGAAGGTGAACTATTCTGCGCTATTGGATGGTCAGCTCAAGGCGTCAACTACCAAGCTGCTGACGAAAAGCCTGTTCACCTTGTAGTCATGTACTACATTCCTGGTGCTCAAAAAAATATCTATTTAAAAGAAATTTCTAGCTTATTTAAGGCTATTAAAAAAAGTGGTGGTATTGAACCTATATCGGGGGCAACAGATTTAAATGCAGTTAGAAACCAGCTACTTGACTGGGTAAGTTCCGGCTTAGGAGATGTAGGACCTGAATCTGTCGCTCGGATGATCAGACTTGAAGTCAAAACAGCCCAAGCTACGCATGATGTTAATCAAGCTCAGCACATAATATCTGCCCCAGCAGACGGATCTAAGGTTAGTTCGTTTAGCGTACTAAGCACTCCTAATTCCACATATGTATTAGGCCCAGACACCGAGTGGACCAAAACACTCGAAAAAGATCCTAAACTTAGCACAAATCTAGCAGCAGGACACACCTTTAGTATTCCCGGTTTTTCAATCATAGTTACGTCCAGCAAAAGCTTCGCTGGTTCGCGCGTTCTTTATGAATGCCTAGCCGTACATACTAGTTAATAACTAAGTGAGATTTCACGATTTGTTACAATCAAGTTACCGTTATAATCACTCTGATTGTAGCCTTATTGTCACATAAGCGTCACGCAATAGCCATGTGAATAAGTTAATGTGGTATACACCCGTTAACATACACATGTGAAAATTGCCTTTGTAACTGAAACTTTCCCGCCTGAAATTAACGGTGTAGCAATGACTTTTGGAGTCATTACTAGAGAACTTTCTAGACGTCACAACGTTACCGTTTATAGACCAACCCGAAGTGATTTAGCTCAACGTGAGAAAAATTCTGAGATTAAAGAAATTTCATTACCTGGCCTTCCTATACCAAAATATCCTGAATTACGTCTAGGTCTTCCAGCACATGGTAAATTAAAAAAATATTGGTCTAACGATAGACCTGATTTAGTCCATGTCGCAACTGAAGGTCCACTTGGAGCGTCTGCAATCAGTGTAGCAAAAAAGTTAAAAATCCCAGTAACCTCTAGCTTTCATACGAACTTTCATACCTATACGAAACATTACGGTATAGGCGCTTTTAAAAATGTAGCTATTTGGTGGTTACGGCATGTACATAACAGAACTTTAGCGACATTCACACCTACGGAAGAGCTCATTGAAGAATTAAACGCAGAAGGGTTTAAAAATTTAGCAATATTATCGCGTGGTGTAGACTCAACACAATTTGGTGTTCAAAGAAGATCTGAAGAATTAAGAGCTAATTGGGGCGCTAAGCCAGATGATCCTGTAGTTTTACACGTAGGACGAATGGCACCTGAAAAAAATTATACGCTTTTATTTAAAGCTTATAAACGCATGCAAGCAATTGCACCTAATGCCCGCTTTGTCATGGTTGGAGATGGACCACTCAAATCGCGTCTTGAAAAAGAATTTCCTCATGCGATCTTCACAGGCTTTGTTTCACGCGAAAATCTAGCTCAGCATTACGCATCAGCCGATATCTATATTCATGCTAGCTTATCAGAAACATTCGGTAACGTACTTACTGAAGCGATGGCAAGTGGTCTAGCTACACTTTCTTTTGACTATGCAGCTACACGTAAATTTGTAGTAAACAGTACCAATGGTCTAGCTGTCGCTCTAGGTAATGATGAAGAATTCATTAGAGCTTCAACTACTCTAATAAGCGACGTGGCATTACGAAAACGCCTTGGAGATGAGGCCCATAAATCAATTAAGGGTCAGTCATGGGAAATTGTAATTCAACATTTTGAAAAGCAATTATCCGATATTGTAAATAAGTTTAATAGCACACTACCCCGAAGCTGATGACCTACGCACCACAGTCCGATATAACTATAAATAAACCGCTAAAAATCCTAATCTTAACAGCTGGATATGGCGAAGGACACAATGCTGCTGCATACGCACTGGCTAATGCGTATAAAGAAAAAAATCCAGACGCATGCAAAGTTATTGATTTGTTTAGTATTGTTTCACCGAAGATAAATCAAGTCAGTCGCAAGTTATATATACAAACAATCAACAAATTTCCTTATTTATGGAGTACCATTTATGGCTGGATGGATCACTCATCAATAATACCAAAGGTGATTTCCTCACTAAAGACCGAAAGAAATACATTACTTAAGATTATTAATGAGGAAAATCCAGATGTGATATGCAGCACATACCCTGTTTACTCATTTTTAATAGAAAAATTAAGACAATATAATAAAATTTCTGTACCACATTACAGTATTGTTACTGATTCCATTAGTATAAATTCACTTTGGTGGAAAGCAGGTGCTCAGGGATGGTTTGTACCTAATGAGGATTCACGAGCATTCATGATTTCTAAAGGTGTAGATGCAACTAAGATCCACACGACAGGGTTTCCGGTTAATCCTTACTTTGCCCATAATATTAAAACTATCATACGCCCTAGCCTAGATAACAATCAATCTCCTAGAGTACTATACATTATCAATTCCGGTACCCGATTTGCTGAGGAAACGGCAAGTGCACTACTTGACCAAAGTGAATGGGAAATTACATGTGCCGTAGGTAGAGACGAAAACTTAAAAAATAAACTCATAGCAAAGGCACAGGGACGTTCTAGACCAGCTACAATTCTTGGCTGGACAAATGAAATACCCAAGTTGCTCATGACGCACCATGTCGTTGTAAGTAAAGCAGGTGGTGCGACCACTCAAGAAGCAATAGCTGCTTGTTGCCCTATGATCGTTAATCAAATTGTACCAGGGCAAGAAGAAGGTAACTACGAATTACTCCGCAGAAGAAATATTGGATCGTTATCACAAACACCTGAAGAAGTTATCAAGTCTTTGAAAGCTGCGTTCAAAGATTCAGGTACTCTCTGGAAGCAGTGGCATAGTTCTATATGTGAACTATCTCAACCTAAAGCTGCTTATACAATCATCGATCATTTGATTAAAAATTAAGCTATAGCACCTCAAAATAATGAAAATTTACTTTATTATTAACCCCAAATCTGGACGCAGAAGTGCTGCACGTTTGCATCCAGTCATAGAGACCTTTTGCAAAGAGAATAAATTAAATTCAACCATTGTTCTAACAGAAGGACCGGGCCATGCAACCAAGCTTGCTAAAGATGCCTTAAAAGAAGGCTTTGAACGTATTGTTGCTGTAGGTGGAGATGGCACAATGAATGAAGTTGCACAAGCACTGCTACACCAAAAAGCTGCTCTTGGTCTTATTCCTTGTGGCTCTGGCAATGGACTAGCTCGTTTTCTAAAATTACCTAGCAATCCAATTGAAGCATTGAAAATTGCTACATCAAAAAGCTCTTATATCAAAACCATTGATACAGGTAATGTTAATGGGCTTCCTTTTTTTAACGTTATGGGATTAGGGTTAGATGCAGATGTGAGTCAGCGATTTAATCTACTACCAAAGCGTGGCCTTCCCTCATATACTAAAGCTGCAATACAAGCTTTCCTGGGTCGTAAAACAGAGCATTGCATAGTTGAATCCGATGGTTACACCTACCCCTTAGATATACTCTTAATTAGTATAGCAAATTCGAATCAATACGGAAACGGTGCAATCATTGCACCTAAAGCAGAAGTCGATGATGGACTTCTTGATCTTGTAGCGATCAAACCTATAGGTATCACAGGAGCACTGTCCTTAGCATCTAAACTATTTTTAGGAACAATTGATAAAAGCATCTTTGTTAAAAGACTAGAAGGTCGTCATTTTACTATTACTCGAAAAGATTCAGGTATTATACACACAGATGGAGAAAGTCACCAAAGTGGTGCTACGATAAAAGTTGAAGTAGTAAGCCGCAGTCTTCGTATAGCTTGTTCTTCAAAGCATTTAGATAAAAAAGAAAAACTAAAAGCATCACGTAATAAGACTCAAGACGAGTCGTTTTCACTCATGCTTTAATGAAAGAATACCATGGCTAAATTACGTGTTAAAACTGTAATTCTATCAGATATACATCTTGGAGCGGCTGAAAGTAAGGCAGCTGAAGTTAACCACTTCCTTCGTCACGTTAGATGCGAAAAACTTATTCTAAATGGCGATATTATTGATGGATGGCAATTAAAGCGTGGTGGACAGTGGACTAAAGCTCACACCCGCTTTATTCGTATTGTTCTCAAAATGCTTGAGAAACGAGATACTCACGTAATTTACTTACGTGGAAATCACGATGACATCTTAGCTAAATTTCTTCCTCTTGATTTTGAAAATCTTCAAATTGTCGAAGACTATATTCATGAATCAGGCGACAAGAAGTATCTCGTACTTCATGGTGATATATTTGATTCCGTAACTAAAAACTTTGTATTTATTTCTCACTTAGGAGATTGGGGTTACAATCTACTTTTAAAGATTAACCGCGCATATAACATGTGGAGAGCATGGAGAGGAAAAGAATACTGGTCATTAAGTAAAGCTATTAAAGCACGCGTTAAAGAAGCGGTAAGTCACATCTCAAACTTTGAAACGCATATAGCTGATCTAGCACGTGAACGAAAATGCGATGGTATAATGTGCGGCCATATCCATACCCCTGCAGATAAACATATTAATGGTGTTCACTATTTAAATTCTGGTGATTGGGTTGAATCACTTACGGCTATTGTTGAAACCTACGAAGGAAACTTTGAGTTAATTGAATATAACGACTTTTTGAAATTATATCCACTCACTGATGAGAATAGTACAGATGAAACAACGAGTGATCATAGCCCTGAAATCTTAGATAACCCCAAAGCTCAACTCACTTGAGACCGATCTTTCAATTTTTTTAAGATCACCTTAGTAGTTCTCTCTACTGCTCCACCGTTTTGACTGTACCAGCTATAAGCATTGGAAGCTAGAGCGCGTTGCTTACCTTCGTCTTTCAAGAGTGAAAGAAGCGTGATTGAAAGTTGATCTGAAGTTTTCAACTGAACAACTGCATTTAATTGAACTAACTCAGAAACAATCGTCTTAAAATTAGCCATACCAGGTCCGACAATAATAGGTTTAGCTAAAGCAGCAGCTTCTACGGGTGTTTGTCCCTCTGTATGAGGCGACGTACTTTTACCAATAAAAACAATTTCTGCTAACTGAGTTAACCTCCTTAATTCACCTGTTGTATCTGCTAGAGCCACATCAACGGGTGCTATAGCTAAACCAGATGTTCGAATGTGATAACGTAAGCCGCTTTTTTGAATAAGCTTCTTAATTTCATCCCGACGCTCAGCATGCCTAGGAACTAACAGCAAAGAACAAGCTATACCATGAGCTCTCAAGTACTTAAGGGCTTCAATCAAAAGCTCCTCTTCCCCAGGCCATGTAGAAGACCCAAGGAGAATAACACCTGAATTCAATCCTAATTCTTTTCTTAAAACCTCTTTAGCTTCAGAAGTTTCAGAATTAATAGATACATCTAGTTTTATATTGCCTGTGGTAATTAATCTTTTCTGATCAACCCCCAGTGACTTGAAATGTTCCTCATCACGCTTTGAAACAGGGAGTATATAAGTTAAATCATTTAACATTAAACCCACAACCGAAGGTAGAAACTTTTTTAAAGAACTAAGTCTTGAAAAGCTTTTATCCGATAAACGTGCGTTAATATTAATCACTGGAACTTCTCGCTTTTTAGCCTGAGCTAAATGTTCTGGCCAGCGCTCACCTTCTGTAAGAATTGAAAGATCTGGATTAATTCGATTCCAAGCTACCTGTGAAAATAAAATAAAATCGATTGGAAAATAACCTATACCAACACACAAATGCTTATATTTATCGTTCGCTAGTTTAAAACCGGTGCTAGTAGTTGTCGTTAAGTAAACACTTACCCCCTGTTTACTAAGAACTTCAAGTAGAGGAGCAACCGCCAGAACTTCTCCAACACTAACAGCCTGTAACCAAATACGTGATTTTCCAATAGGCCAATTGATAGAATTAGAATGCAAACCAAATCGGTGACTAAAATGATGACCATAGCCACCTCTTCTACGCATTCTCATAAGATACGAAGGTAAAAGAAGTATAAATCCTAAGGGATATAATAATCTATAGAGCCAAATCATCTGTATTACTTAGTTTGCCAAAACACTGCCTTAGGGAGCAATCAATTGTTATCGCAAATAATTAAAGATTTTATCAGGATTTATGGTATATCTGAGCAACTAATTAACCTCTTATTAGTCTAATTCGCATGCGTTTTATAACTCGTTTCACCTATCTAACAATTTTAGCGCTCTGTTTTACTACGTGTGCCTTAGCAGCAAGCTTCCCGCAGGACACAAGTGATTTAAAAGCAGATCCCCAGGTAATATTTGGTCAATTAGAAAACGGTGTAAGATACGTTATAGAACCTAATCACGAGCCCCATGATCGCATTTCACTACGTATGCTTGTGTTGAGCGGTTCCCTCATGGAAAAGAACGATCAGCGGGGTCTAGCCCACTACTTAGAGCACATGGCATTTAACGGAAGTCTTCATCATGCACCCGGAACCCTTGTCGAATACTTCCAAAGACTAGGAATGAGTTTTGGTGGAGATACAAATGCTTACACGACTTTTGATAGAACGGTATACAAAATTGAATTACCAGACACAAAGCCCACTACGATAAAAGAAGGCTTAGAGGTATTCTCCGACATGGCTGATAAATTGCTTCTAACGCCTGAGATGATAACCAAAGAAAAACCTATCATTCTTAGTGAAAAAAGAGCGCGTGATTCAGCATCATACCGTCAATTTGTAAACACCTTTGAATTTATACTACCACAGTCACTGCTTCCTAAACGACTACCAATCGGTGAAAGCTCCGTAATAGAACACGCGACACGAGATCAATTCATCGATCTTTACCAAACCTGGTATAGACCAGAGCGTATCATTGTAATTGTTGCTGGTGATACTACCAAAGAAGCAATTGAACCGATTATTAAATCTACTTTTTCAACCGTTAACGCACACGGCAAAGCACAGCCAGAGCCAAACCTTGGTACTATTGAAAATTTCACCGGTCTAAAAACGAAGTTTGACCCACAACCTGATGCTTCTTCTACCCACATAAGTATAAATGTTATTACGCCTTATATTTATACGCCAGATAATGCTAAACAAAGAAACGATAAATTAATTCGTGATATAGCCTGTGCGATTCTTAATCGCCGACTAGCAATACTAGCGAAAAAAGAGAACGCACCTTTCAACGAAGCGGAAGTGGGTGTTGAAGAAAATTACCAATTTTTCAAATCAGCTAGCATCCTACTTACCTCAGATCCAAAACGCTGGCAAAATTCACTCGAAGTAGCAGAGCAAGAACTTCGCCGTGCACTTAATTATGGATTCAGTCAGAGCGAATTAGCTGAGATTGTGGCAACAATTCA
This sequence comes from Opitutaceae bacterium, assembly GCA_036824825.1. GTDB lineage: Bacteria > Verrucomicrobiota > Verrucomicrobiia > Opitutales > Opitutaceae > Palsa-1447. The sequence goes on along the minus strand of DAISZL010000020.1, from coordinate 13,978 downwards.
AAACGATCTAAATCAAGCGGTAGCGAGTAGCTCAACCCGCCATTCAAGCGATCTAGCAGATTCCTTAGTAGACTCTCTTGCATCAAAACAAGTATACACAAGCCCCGAGCAAGACTTAGCTCTTTATCAGCCTATATTAAAATCCATTACACCTGACGCTTGTTTGCAGGCACTTCGTACTGCATTTAATGCTCTTGGTCGCTCTATAGTAGTATCTGGAAATACAACTATTCATGGAGATCCGAATAAAGAAATTGAGCAGACATATCTGAATTCTAGTAAAGTAAAACTCATTGCACCTGACGGTATTAAAACAGCTTCATTTGCTTACACAAAGTTTGGAAATTCTGGTGAAGTGGTTCAAAATAGAAAAGTTAAAGATTTAGATCTTTCATTAATTGAGTTTTCAAACGGCGTTAAATTAAATTTCAAAAAAACACCCTTTGAAGCAAATCGTATCAGAGTATCTGTGCGAATTGGTGCAGGCAAACTCACTGAACCGAAATCAAAGCCAGGACTTGGTTTATATTCTAACCTAACATTCTCCCTTGGAGGACTAGGAAAGCATAGCCAAGATGACTTAGAGCGTATACTCGCTGGGAAAAATGTTGGAGCTTCCTTTAGAGTTAATTCAGATGCGTTCAGCTTTAGTGGCGTGACCAATAAGGATGACTTACTGCTCGAATTCCAACTTCTTGCAGCCTACATCACAGATCCAGGTTACAGACCCGAAGCTGCTCGCGTTGCACAAAAACACATAGATGAACTTTATAATTCAATTAACCACAATCCAGAGGGTCCACTTGAGACGATTATACCACGTAAAATTGCAGGCAATGACCCACGATTTGGCTTACCTGAAAAGGAGATTACACTACAACGTAATTTGAATGAAGTGAAAGCTTGGTTAACTCCAGAGTTTAGTCATGGCCCTATAGAAATAGCTGTCGTTGGCGATATTGACGAAGAATCCGTGATTCAAGCTGTTGCGCAAACTCTTGGAGCATTACAAAAACGTGAAACAAAACCTGACTATACAGCTAGCAGACTTGTTAAAATCCCAACTGAAGCATTTTCAGATAATTTAACTATAGAAAGTGAAATCCCTAAGGCTGTAGTACAGCTTACTTGGCCAACCGATGACTACAAAAATGTATATCGTACTCGGCGTTTAAATCTTCTAGCAGAAATCATGATGGATCGTTTACGTATTAAAATCCGTGAACAGCTAGGAGGTGCTTATAGTCCAGAGGCCTTTAGTCAGCCTAGCGATACCTTCACTCATTTTGGTGTCTTCACCGCTGAATGTATTGTTGCACCAGATCAAGCAGCTTTGATTGCTGAGACCATACGCTCGATCAGCTATGACTTATGTACACACGGAATTACCGAGGATGAATTAAAACGAGCAAAACAACCTATTCTAACTTCGATTAAACAGTCAGTAAGAACGAATCCCTATTGGCTTATGTCAGTACTAGCCAACTGCCAAGAAGAACCTGAACGCTTGGAATGGAGTCGCTCTAGAATCAAAGATATTGAATCAGCAACTAAAGCTGAAATTGACGCCCTAGCAAAACGCTATCTTTCACCTGACAAAGCGTTTCAAGTGATTGTTCGACCTGTTAAGCCCGGCCAATAACGAGTGACGCATTAGTTCCACCGAAGCCAAAGCTGTTAACGAGAGAATATTGAACTTCTTTTTTAACAGCTTTGTTAGCAGTAAAATTCAATCCTGTCGCTTCACACGCTGGATCTAAATTGTCCAAGTTTATCGTAGGAGGTATCGTTGATTTTGCTATAGCTAGTGTTGCTGCGAACGCACCCATAGCCCCAGCAGCTCCAAGTAAATGACCAGTCATAGACTTGGAAGCACTGACATGTAAGTTTTTATTACCTTTAAAAATAGCTGCGATTGCTGCCGCTTCTTCCGTATCTCCACCTGGAGTTGAAGTAGCATGTGCAGAAACATAACCAACTTGATCAGCAGTTACATTAGACTCCTTAAGTGCTAAAGCCATGGCTCTACGTGAGCCTTCTGCTTCAGGTGCTAGCATGGATAAATGATGTGCATCTGCTGTTGCACCATAACCAAGCAGTTCAGCATAAATTCTAGCACCGCGCTTCAGTGCAAATTCACGTTCCTCAATTACGAAAGCAAGTGAGCCCTCACCTAAAACAAATCCGTCTCTATCTTTATCAAAAGGACGAGACGCTTTCTCAGGAGTATCATTTCTTGTCGACAGAGCACGCATCTGAGCAAAAGAACCGATAGCGATAGGAGTTACCACTGACTCTGAACCGCCAACTACCATCACATCAGCGTCACCACGCTGGACTGCACGAAAACCCTCACCAATAGCATGTCCACTCGTAGCACAGGCTGATGCTACACTCATGTTTGGGCCTCGAAAATTGAGTAATAAAGCAAGCTGCCCAGCTAAAATGTTAGGCGCAGCTTGAAGAATAAAAAAAGGAGAAACTTTGCGAAAACCACCTGTTTTCCATGTTTCATGGGTTGCGACGATTTCTGGTAAACCGCCTAAGCCAACTCCCATACCCACGCCAATTCGCTCAGATGGTATAAGTTCACGCGCAGAATCGAGCCCGGAATCGATATAAGCCTCTACCCCAGCTCCCATGCCTAAATGTGTAAATCGGCCTAACTTCTTAACATCCTTCAGGTTTAAAGGTGCTGTAACAGGTTCCCCATTCTTACCACGAGGATATAGGGGGCTAGCTAATGCTGCAGCAGGATCAAAACCATTAACCTCAGCGGCTATTTGAGCTGTGCAACCTGTTGAATCGAAACGAGTTATCTTAGATACACCAGACTTACCAGCTATCATAGCCTCCCACGTGAGAGGCGCTGTATTGCCAACAGGCGTTACTGCGCCAATGCCAGTGATAACAACCCGACGTGGTATATAAGAATTTGGAGTATGCACTACCCTTTACATGTCAAAAGTAGGTCTTCCTCTCAAGCCTTTACTCATACCATGTTGCTTTGACTTACCCTTAAAAAAGAGCTTTGATTAAACCTCTATTAACTATGCAGCAGCTCCACGCTCATTGGCGTATGGACTATATTGAAGCGCCTCGGTATCCATCCGAGATGAAACGTCCTTTTACCGAGCTGCCACAACTGGCAGACGATAAGGCCGCTTTAATCATATACCGTAGCAGCTTAAGCTATATCATACTTAACCGGTACCCCTATAACCCAGGTCATCTCCTGTGCGTTCCTTTTAGAGAGGTGGTTGATATTGAACAACTGAACAAGGAAGAACGGGCTGATTTAATGGAAGCCATTGTATTCGGTAAGCAAGTTCTGACTCAGGCAATGAAGCCAGACGCTTTTAATATTGGCTTTAATCTGGGCAAGGCATCTGGGGGAAGTATTGAACACCTCCACGCGCATATCGTTCCACGTTGGAATGGAGATAATAATTTCATGCCGGTCTTAGGACAAACACGCATTTTACCGCAATCCTTAGAAGCTACTTGGGTTCGTCTGAGTGAAGTAGTTAAAAAACTAACTACACCACAACAATGAGTGTTAAAAATCAGCTTAAACTACTTGTTGGCGGGTTAGGTGCTCGTAGAGCAGATAAAAATTCTACGGCCAGCTCTACATTCCGTGATTTCTTAGAAAAAAATCAGCTCGTAGCCGCTATTATATTTATTCTAACCGTTGCTGCCATTGTTTTGATTAGCTCGGTAGGAATGACGACCATTAACCTACCGGTAGCACCAAACGAGTTAGCAACTGTTCGTGTCGTTGCAGGCTCATCATTTAATTACGTGAGTGAGGAAAAAACTGCTAGCGCACGTGCTCAACTGCTTGAGCGCGTACCTCCCGTATTTCACTTAGATACGACACCTCTTACACGTTTCATTCAAAGTGAAGAAACTATCCTTAAACAGTTAAACACGTTTGAGGAAACCCATGCTAAAGAATCCATTTTAAGCGGTGCTTACCAAACTCAATTAGATAATCTCGCGAACCAACTTAATACAACAACCCAGTACCGAGTCAGTGGAGAAGACTTAGCTACAATACTTAGCTCAGGAGATGCTCAGACACGCCAAGAACTATTTCAAAATGGTGTTGAAGCGTTAAAAGAAATCTACGCCGAAGGTGTTCACGATTCATCCCTGAATGCGACAAATTCAGCAAATACGACCATCTACCAAATTGCACATCCTAATGGTCGTGTAACTTCACACCCTGTAGAATCCATGGAAGATGCGCTCACATTCTTGCGTGTAAGTCTATCGCACGAAGGAGTCTCCCGAAACGCTTCCCAAGCCTTATTTAGATTTTTCAAAAACGGGATCACCAGCAATCTCGTTTACGATCGCAAAGCGAGTGAAGAACAAAAACAAGCAGCACTCAAAGAATTAAAGCCAGTAAGTGTACAAGTCACTCGTGGACAAGTGATCATTGAAGCAGGTGAACGCGTAACTCCAGAACAGTACGAAATGTTTCGTGCTGAGCAAGAATATCAAAGAACTCACGGAGATGCAGAGCAAATAGCAGGACTACTGCTTTTTGGTCATATCTTACTCGTGCTCGCTATGGTTATTGCTTCGATTATTTACATACGTCTTGAGGACGCAGAAACCTTAAGAAGCAATGTTCGTTTAGGACTACTCGCTTTGGTTGTTATTATAAATCTAGCGCTCGTTAGAATAATTTATTCCTTAGGAAGCGCCGAATTCTTCACGCGTGATGGATCCTGGGCAGCTACACTTCCTTACACAGCTCCTACGGCACTTGCCCCACTGATTGTTGCTATTTTAATCGATACGGGTTCGGCCATTTTCATGGCTCTATTAATTTCCATTTTTACCGGGGTCATTTATGGGAACCGATTAGATCTATTAGTACTCACTTTTCTAGCTTCCATGGCAGCTATTTATGTTTGCCGTGATGCCCGCAGACGTGGCCGAGTCGTTAATGCCGGCATAGCAGGTGGCCTTACGATTGCAGCATTCGCAGCTCTGATTGGTCTAGCTCAGCAGACGCCAATAGGCGTAATCGCTCGTGAAATGACAGCTGGCCTACTCTCTGGACTTCTAACAGGTATAGCTGTTGTTGGCTTTTTACCCATTCTTGAATCGTTATTTAAAAGAACAACAGATATTACTCTTCTCGAATTAACCGACTACAATCATCCACTGTTACGCAAAATGCAGCTGGAAGCTCCAGGTACGTACCATCATTCACTTATGGTGGCTCAACTTTCTGAGAATGCATGTAATGCGATAGGAGCAAATCCTCTACTCGCTCGTGTATGCGCCCTCTTTCATGATATCGGAAAAATAACTAAAGCAGGTTATTTTACCGAAAACCAACGAAACAGAGCAAATCCGCACGATAATCTTGAACCAGCTGTTTCAGCTCAGATTATTCGCGAACACGTTAAAGAAGGAGTTGAGTTAGCACATAAATACAAATTACCACGCGCTATTGTAGATGTCATTCAACAGCACCACGGAATGACGCATGTTCGCTACTTTTACGAAAAAGCACTTGCTAAAAAAGCACGCTCCGAAACTACCCTTAACCTCAGTGATAACAAAACCACTGAACACAAAACTCGCGTAGATGAATCACTCTTTAGGTACGATGGACCAAAACCTCAATTTAAAGAATGTGCTGTTATATTTCTAGCAGATGCTACTGAGGCTGCTTCTCGTTCACTACGTTCAGCAACTCCAGAAGAGTTAAGTGAACTCATTGAAAGCATAGTAAACGAGAGGATTGCTGAAGGTCAGCTAAACGAAGTAGCAATCACTCTTGAAGATATTGCAAAAATTAAGAATAGCTTCACCTTCACACTACTCAATGTGATGCACTCACGTATCGCTTATAACGATAAACCAAGCGACACCTCAAAGACTGCACAAACCCTATCGGCTGAATCAAGTTCGTAAGGTATGGCAAAGGCAAAACCAGTTTCCTCAACACGCCCTGTTGCAATTCGTTCATTGCATACACAGCTCATATTTAGAGAAGATCAAATTGAACGAGTTATTCATTTATTGGATGAGAACCATTCAAAATGGGCTACAAAAGACAGTGTCCTGAATAATTCAGATGAACTGAGTATAGCTTTCTTACCCGCCCTAGCACTAGCTCGGCTCCATGAACAATTTCTAGACGATCCCACAGAAACAGATGTTATCACATTCCCAGGTGATAAACACTTAAAACATGCTGGGGATATCTGCGTATCACCAGATGCAGCATACCTTTATGCGAAAGAGCACAAAAAAGACTTTAGTGAAGAATTAACCCTCTATGTTGTTCACGGATGGCTACATCTAGCAGGCTATGATGATCTAAAGCCCGTTTTAAAACGCGCCATGCGTAGAGCGGAAGCAAAAGCTCTATCCCTACTTCGTAAACACAAAGCTGTCCCTAAATTTAAACTGATGCGCAAATAGTCTAGCAAGTAAGCTTAAGACAAAGTACCGTCATTAAACACCATACTCCAGCGCTTTATGTCCAAGGATTCATCAGCTTTCGTAAAAATTAGAAACGGCTTTTTTGCCGGTATTATCCTTGTTGCACCGCTTGTCGTAACTGTATGGGCCTTTAGTCGGATTATTGATGCGGTTGGTGGAACCTTTAGACCCGTATTCTTTTTTTATCTACCCGATGCAGTACGTAACAACCCCAACTTAGAGTTGATTTGGGATATCTTGGCTACGTTTTTAGTAATTATCACAGTTACTTGCGTTGGCTTGGTCTCACGTGCTTTTTTCGCAAAAATTGTCTTAAGTACAGCTGAGCGATTTATTCAGGGCATACCCGGAGTAGGCGCTGTCTATAACACGGTTAAACAGGTGGTTGATACGTTTGGTAAACAAAATCGTAATCTCTACAATAAAGTTGTTTTAATTGAATTTCCTAGAAAAGGAACATGGACTATCGCCTTTTTAACAAACAAGGCACAAGGCGAAGCTCAATACCGTGCTGGTGAAGAACTATGGACTGTTTACGTTCCGACTACACCAAATCCAACTGGAGGCTATATGATTATGGTGCCTGCAAAAGACATTATCGAACTAGATATGAGTGTTGGTGACGGCATGAAGATGCTTCTATCCGCTGGAGCTTTCGTTCCAAGTTGGGATAAATCTTTATCCTCGTAAACTCTAACTAAGCATATCTCCTATGGGTTCAACGACGCTTCAAACTGAGGCATTCGTATTAGTTAAACGCCCAACGACAGCGGATGGGTGGCAAGCATTTAACCTATTCTCTGCTGAACATGGCTCCCTGCATGTGATGCAACGACTTTCATCTAAAACAACTAAAGGAAAAGTACTCTTAGATCTTTTCGATGAAGCCTCCCTCTCACTCGATAGTTCTAATCAAGGCAGAACCTGGTTCATTAAAGAAGTTCAATTAATCGCACGCCATGCTGCTATTGGTAAAAGCTATAAAGCCCTCCAAGCCGCATGTACTTTTGCTAATGTTATCGCGAGAAACCCGGTGGCACCCGAAAGTCGAGCCACCGTTGCACAACTACTAAGAACAGCACTAGCATCTTTCGAAGGAACATCACGACCCGAAATCATCATTTTAAAATGTCTGTACAGTTTTGCTAGAGATGAAGGCTATCCTGTGAAACAAGAATGGATCCCTTCACTACCTGCTTTAGATCAGGAAAATGTCCTACGTATCATTCATCGTCCGCTCGTAGATCAAACCGCTAGTGCTGCTGAAGTAGCAGGATACACCCGTAGACTAGAGCAATACCTACGTGAACATACGGATATTCTACTCGATTAACTCATGCAGTTTGATCTCGATAAAAAAAGAGTAGCATTAGCCATACGTGATTTAGCCGATTTCACTGTAGGTCCTCGTGAACAAGGATCAGTAAGGAGTTCACTATGGAGAGCTCAATTGGGAACTCAGTGGCACAATCGATTAAGAAAAGAATACGAAACAGTTAATCCTAGTGCTGAATTTGAGATTCCGATCGAAGCCAGTATCGTAGAAAAAAATTGGATCATTACATTAAGCGGCAGAATAGATCAGTTACTGAAAACAAATTCGAGTATACTATTAAGGGAGATAAAAACGATCACGGATCCTTTACCTCAAGATGAAAGTCAATTACGTAGCAACTACCCTAGTTACCTAGCTCAGCTTGCGGCTTACGCATCGCTTTATCACAATTCAGAAAAACTAGATACCAAAGTTCCAATTATCGCAGAACTCGTATTTGTTGAGATAGCTACGGGTATTACCCAATCGCTTCGATTACTTCCGGAAGATTACGCAGTTTTTAAAGCTCAACTGAGTAAAATTGCAGAATTTTGCTCCTTACAACTAGAGAATAGAGAAAGAAGAAAGACACTTCACTTTAACTCAGCATTTTCGTCCTTTAGACAAGGACAAGAAACCACGCTTCAAGAAATTAGTGAAAAAATTAGTAGAGAAAATAGAGCACTTGTACTGAAAGCTCCTACCGGTTTTGGCAAAACAGGTATACTTCTTGAATATGCACTCATTCAATTAAAAGCAGGACACTGTGAAAGAGTTATCTATCTCACCAGTAAATCCACAGGACAGCTTCAAGTTGTAGAAACACTTAAGCGGATGACGAGTACAGATGCAAAGCCTGATACGTTTACATCCCTAGCAACCTGGCATGTGCGCAACAAATTTGAACATTGCATCAATGACACGTTCTACTGCGTAAAAGAGTCCTGTAGTTATCTTTCTCAAAATCCAGAAAAATGGGATAAAAGTGGTTTATCACGGTTTTATCTCTTTAGAAATCAAGCGAACGATTTAGAAACACTAAGACAAGCAGGAGCACTAGCTAAAGTATGCCCCTATGAGATCACACGAACTGCGCTCGCTTTTCAGGATGTTTGGATTGGTGACTATAACTACGTATTTTCTCCTACGAGCGATAGTCTTTTTGGTGACCAAATAGGCTATGCACCAGAAAAAACATTACTCATCATTGATGAAGCTCATAATCTTTCTAGTCGTGTCGCCCAGGTCTATTCTCATGAGCTCAAAGCAGAAACTGCTCTTTCTATACGACAAGGTTTAGATAGCATTCATGCGCCCCTACCTTTGATAAATGCATGGGATGGTTGGGCTTTTTATTTAACTCAGTTAAATTCCTGCGATGAGTTAGATACTCGAGTAATTGAAGAAATTACAGAGCTCTTATATCAACTCACTACAATAACGGAATCTCATGGCTTAGATTATACATCCTTAAAGGCCCGAGAAGCAGAAACCATTTGGAATACACTTAGAGTTGCTGAACAACTTAAAACAACCCAGTTGCCGCTCCTATGGTGGGTCAATAAACCACAAGAACTCTTAATCACATGCCTAGACCCCTCTGCTGTGATAAGATCAAAATTAAGTACGTTTGGATCCGTAATACTTGCAACTGCAACTCCCACGCCTGTTGATATCTTTAGTAGCGAATGCGGAATACAATTAAGTGCCCTAGAAGCACACACACCTTGGAGAAAGAATACGTATGATATCGCTATTGATACCCGAGTAGACACACGCTTTAGCGAACGTAAATCGTTCTACGAGCAGACTGCATTGACAATCACGAGACTTATTCGGGAAAAAAAACCGTATAGACCCATCCTTGTTTTCTTCCCAAGCTACCAGTATGCAGAAGAAGTAATGGATGAGTTAAGGCTTATCCAGCCTAACGCCATGGTCTCGTTACAGTCTAAACGGACTACGCTGAGTGAGCAACATACGTGGCTAGATTCAGCAATTAATACAACGGATGCCATCTTTCTTATACTTGGATCAAGTTTCGCGGAAAGTATAGACTCACTTGGTGGAGTTATTGACTACGCTATGGTAGTAAGCCCTGCACTTCCCGAAGTAAACAGCGTTAAACGCGCACAACTAGGACTTCTAAGTAATTTAAGTAAAGATGAAGCATTCCAGCGTGTTTACCGAATACCAGGGATGCAGAAGATCAATCAAGCACTAGGACGTCTGGTACGCTCACCAGGACAGAAAACGCGTGTGATTCTACACTGCAGACGCTTTATAGAGCCTGCTTTTACCTCATTACTTCTGCTCGATTCCGAGCAGAAGTATATCATAAAATCTGACTTAGATTTCGAAGCATGGCTTACGAAACAGCCCTAACAACTGAACCGTGTATATTAGTCGACGTGTAGTTCAGTAATTGACCAGTTAGCATCTTTATTTTTCGAAGTACCCTTTAAGATGATATACCTTGAGTAATACGGTTTAGGTAAATTAACGATCGTAGCGTCAATAGTTCCTTTTACCACAACGACTGGAGTGCCTAACTGATCAAGATCATCTGTAATGTAGACTTCGAGTGATTGAGGATAATTTCGATTATCACGTCTTTCATCGAGTACAATTTGTCGAATGATACGTTTAGCTTTTAAATCAATAGTTAAAGATGGTTTTGATGCTGTAGGAGCAGTCCAACTTGATTTAAAGTTACCATCAACCATGTTATGTAAATCACGTGTATTCGCTTCAGAAATCAAAGTCGCAGGCCATAGTTTATTAGCCCTAATTTCTTCAGCGGCACGTTTAGCTTCCACGCCATAGTTTACATCGCTGGCTAATGACTCCGCAAAACTAAGCGCTTTCGCACTTACGCCACGACCCAAACGATACAGTACACTATTTTTTTGTTCTATCGTTAAATTACACTGGAAAAGACGTATTAATAAATCAGATTTTTCCTTAGCAGGAGTTGTACGTTCAAGATCTACCACACGAAGTGCACTTTCTAAAGCAAGCGAGCGCACTGAAGGATTTTTTGAATCCTCTGATATTTCAACAAGTGACACTAATCCACCGGCATCCGACCATGTTTCAAGTGTTGAAATAGCTTCACTAGAAACATCAGCTTTATCACTCAGTGCTAATTGTTTTGCACAAGCTAAAGCAATTTCTGAATCCAACTTAGGAAGCAGACTCATAAGTTTAAGCTGTGTAACAGCGTCACCTGCTTTAATTTTTGTGATTAAATCCACTCCCCTAAGAGAAGAATCATTTTCTAATTGTAAGATTTTAAACAAGGTTCGTTTAGCATGGGTTAATTCTTGGCCTTCTTTAGATCCAAGTGTCCAAGCGTAGATAGGATCGGTTAAACCAACACTCGCTAAGTCACCTAAGGCATCTAATGCTGCAACTCGTACCTGAATTTCTTTAGCTTTTCGCATAGCAAGTAAATCAGGCACAGCCTGCGTCATATTGCGTGCGCCAATTGCTTCGATACAAAATACTTTTTGCTTAACTGAACCCGACTTACTTAATTCAAGTACAGCTTCTGATACGCCTTCACCTTGAAGACGAGCTATTGCATATTTAGCAGCACGTAATTCATCACCACTCGCTTTTGCAGCAAGTTCAGCTAAAATTTTTACGGTTTTTGGTGTTGATGGTATATTCGCAATAGCACCAAGCGCTGCTAATCGAAGCTCATCCACTTCACTTGAAAGCGAGGCTTCCGTAACTGAACGTGCACCCACCTCTGACAATTTACCCATAACTGCGATAACAGAACACTGGGTAACTGGATCATAGCTTGAAAAATGATCAAGAACAGCAGCTTTTAAATCAGACACTTGTGATGAATAAAGCGACTCAAGACACACCTTCTTATAAGCAGCACTAGATCCCATTAAGGCATCTACAATTCGATCTTTAGCTTTTTCAGGTTGTAAATTGAGTAGTCCACGCAGTGCAGCAGCTCTATTTGATTCGGTGAGACTTTTATCTAAGTAAATTTGATTTAAAATATCAGAGCCTTCTTGCGGTGATAATTTCCAAGCAATTGCAATCTTAGCATCAACAACATAGTGATTTGATTGATTCTTAGCCTGTGATAAACCAGTTAAAGCTTCACGCGTACCAATTTCTCCTAGTGCATAGATAGCTGCATCTGAAATAGCCTTATCTCCGTCATTAATTAGAGCAATCAAGTCGTTGGTTGCCGATACTTGTTTACGCCGAGCAAGCGCTTGGACTAGCGCTACTTTTAATTCACCTTCAGAATGATTTAATGCGTCGATAAAAACACGATCTACACGAGAACTACTAATAGGAACTAAAGCTAATAAACCATTATTAACCGTAGCTAAGTTCAACAGTAAGGGACTAACAGCAGGTAGTATACGTTCAATATCAGCGTCTGTAAGCGTAATATAACCTAATTTCTGACAGATCGTTTGTTGAGCATCAAACGTAAGCTTAGGTGTATTAAGTACTGTAACAAGATCTGCGATAAGAGCAGACTTACGAGCTGTATCAAGTCCAGCTTCGTTTATCTGCTTATTTAAGTTATCAAGCGCTGTTTGACTTCCATCATAGTTAAGCGCAGCAAGCGCAGCCGCACCTTCTCGCGATTCACTTACAGTGGCATGTTCACATCCTGTTAAAAAGCTTAGAGATAAACTGGAGATTAAAGTAAAAAGAAGTGTTTTTGAATTCATGGTATGTAATCTCCTTATAAGATTGCGTAAGGTGCACGGCGTGGACGGTCGAGCCAGCGTGAGGCTTCTGGATCACCCACTATTTCTTCTTTCAAAGGATCCCACTTCAATGGACGCCCTAATCGTTCAGCAATAGCATTAAGATGACACACGGTTGCTGTACGATGACCAATTTCTACATCAGCGATTGGTCTTTGTCGTGTGACGATTGCATTTAAAAAGTCATCATGATGATTATCACTCGCATACAAGTGAACTTCACTTGGTGATAATGGTTTGGCTGACATTGAAATAGGATCTGTCTCTAGGTAATCATTACGTGATACCCAAATCGTTCCTTTTTTACCCTTAAATTCGATCATTGATTTAAGGTGATTATCCACGCGCTCAACGCGAATACCGTTAGCATAGATGTGTGTTTGATACTCTGTGCCTTGATAACCTTTAGGAATAAAATCAACAGGTCCTGTATGATCCATCCCTAGAGCCCACTGAATAATATCGAAGTGATGTGCACCCCAGTCACCATTTTTTCTAGCACCATATTCATAAAAACAGCGCCAGCCTCCACCAAAGTCACCTTTCATGCGTTGTAGATTAAACGGTCTCCACGGTGTGGGTCCTAGCCAACGATCATAATCAAGTCCTTCAGGAATTTTTTCTTCTGGTAGTGAAGTAACCACTGGGAATTCTCCTAGCGCTGTACGAATACCAGTAATCTCACCAATCCATCCATTTCTAACCATTTCGGCCGCTTTTCTGAAGGATGCATTAGACCTTTGTTGGCTACCGGTCTGTAAAATTCTTCCATACTTACGCGCAGTATTAACCAATACTTGTCCCTCTTTTATCGTTAGGGTTAATGGCTTTTCGCAGTAAACATCCTTACCTGACTTCATAGCAGCGTTTGAAACGGCTGCATGCCAGTGATCTGGTGTACAAACAAAAACAGCATCGATATCAGTTCTAGCGACGAGATCTTCGTACTTGTGATACATATCAACGCCATGGTAACTACCCCCACGCTTACCACTGGCATAATGCGCCTCAATTTTATCTTTATACTTTTGTGCCTTTTCTTGCCACACATCACACACAGCAAGCACACGAACATCCTCACGTCCAAGCATAGCCTGAACATGGCCACTGCACTGTAGACCCATACCAACGAAACCCACGTTTATTTGGTTACTTGGAGCAGTCGCACCAAACATGCGATTTGGCAGCACCAAGGGCGCAACGGAGTAAGCAAGAATCCCTGCGAGACCTTGTTTTATTACATCACGGCGTGTTGGCTGTGCTAATGAATGAGCCACTTTACGAGGATTAACAGTTTTCATGGGGTAAACGCTAATTGAATAAATGATTTAATAATACCGAAGACAACCTGCTTTTGGGTTTACGTCATATACACCTTACACCTGTCATTTCTATGACGCATCCTAGGAAGTATCAGTTACTCAATAAA
>DAISZL010000010.1:26177-82027 GCA_036824825.1 Opitutaceae bacterium | reverse complement strand
GCGATCATCAGCGCGGCCTTGAAGAGCTCCGATTCCGCAATCCGCTTGGCTGGCGAGCGGGCGCAGGCCAATCTCTTGAAGAATGGATTCCAGGACTACCTTAACGTGCTCGGTGAAGATGGAGCGGCTCCGGCGCCGCCCGTGTAGCCGGCCGGCGGTCGATGCCGCGGCGGATATCATTCTGTAATTCCGCCGACATTCACCTCCGGCGAATTGTTGGCGTTGAAGCAAGTGAACGCAGGGCCGCCATCGGGCAAGAATTGAGCACCGTCCGCGCTCGCGACCGATTGAGTGCCGGCGGCGAATTCTCTGAAAACAAAAACTCTGGTGTCCAGTTTTTGGCCAGTGCGCTACAGAACCTTTCTGTGCCTAACGAATGGGCCAAAAAAGAAGCCCGCTCTAGAAGTAGCTTCCAGAGCGGGTCTTACAGTGCTTAACTGTGCTATAAATTGGGTGCAGGGCTGGGATTTGAACCCAGGACCTTCAGGTTATGAGCCTGACCTTCTACATAGGAGAAGCGTTGACTGGTGTCCAGTTTGGGTGCCATGGATTCGAAGTTAGCGCCGGTGAAGATCAACGCGCAGCGCAGGGTGATCCCTGAAGGCGACAAGCAGCGGGTCGCCTATTGGCGCGTTACCTTGGGCCGCCGCATCACGCGGGGGAGCAAGATCCGCCGTTTCTTCAAGAGCTACGCGGACGCCAAGAAATTTGTCGAGGACAGCCTGGACAGTAAGGTCGAGCAGGCGAGCGAGGCATTCGCCATTGCGCCGGAGCTTCGCGTCGAAGCGAAGCAATGTCAGGAACGGCTGGCACTGGCGGGAGAGAACGGCAATCTCCGGCGTCTGTGTAGAACGGTGCGGCGAATGCACGCTTCTCGGCAGTATGTATGACCAATTGCGCGACCCACTCAGAACTTGTAGTCCGCTGAAAGCCTTAAGGTAATCGGCTCCAAGTAGGTGTAATCGATTGGCACCACGCTACGGGCCGGTGAAGCCAAGTTGGCCCCATAAGGCCGCAACGCGAAGTTGTTATAGATCGGGTGCCGATAGTTGAACGCGTTGTTTACCGTCAGGTTCAAGTCTACCTTCTTCCTTCCCACGGACAGCGGGTAGGCCACGGTCACGGTGCCAATTCCGTAGCTGCGCGTCCAGAGCGCGGTGTAAGCGTTGTGGCTTGGATCCGGAATGGCGGCCGTCGTGGGGTTAGCCGGATCGGGAATCGTGTTGGAGCCTTGGAAGCCGATGACCGATGGGCCCCGGTACTGGACGCCAGCGCCAAGGCGCAGGCCTTTGAGCGCTGTGCTGCGGAAAGTATAGTCGGTGAAAATATTCGCTGTATACTTTGTCATCCGATTGAGCAGTTGCTTGCCGGAAACCCAGTTAACAGCATTCGATTGGAGCGAATTCCAGGCGGCAGCGCCAGTCGCCGCGGAGGGCGAAACGTTTGCATTGGTCGGAACGCTGGCCACGTTGTTCGTGATTACGACCCCTGCGTCCTGCAGAATCTGGATGAGAGTTGGCGTGTTGGCCGAGAGCCAACTGCGGGTCATGGCGTAGAGATTGCCCTGGGTGGCGTTCGTAGTTCCGACGTTGAGCGTGAGGCGCCACTCCCGCGTGAAGTTGGCAACGACCTCCCCCTCCCAGCCATGGGCGGCAAGATTACGCGTATCAAACCAAGTGTAAGGCACATTGCCCAACCCGCGTGAATTTGTGCCGCTATTGGGGTTGGACAGCGATGCCGTGTTGATTATCGGATTGATATTCGAATAGCCGGTCGGCTGTCCCCCCGTGTCGTTCAAGGTCTGAGAGGAAAAATGCGTAATCTGGGCGCTTAGCCGACCGTCGGGTAGCTTATAGCGTAGCCCGACTTCCGAACTGTCGGACGTCGAAGGAGCGATGGCCACATAGTTGATCGTGACATTGCCTACTCCGCCTGGATTGAAGGTTTGCCCGTAATTGCCAAAGGCCGAGAAACCACCCCAAAGGCGCACAATGCCCCCAAGCGATTTGGTCGTGGACTTGGTTTTCATATTCGGCGGATTGAAGTCGTTCTGGTACGATTGGTTCAAGTTTGCCGCCAATGGCGTGCCGGTGGCGTCGAGCGGCCGGGATCCAGGAAGCGCCGCCCAGTTATCCGGCGCGTTCGGCCGCCAGATGTAGTTATTGTTGGTCGGGTTCCAGCCGACCGGATAGCTCATCGCTCTCAGACCCGATTTTTGGATCGAGGTCTGCTGGTCCTGACGGACTGCCCCCAGGAGGATGAGCCGCTTCTTCCACAACGAAATCTGGAGCGACGCCTGACCATAATTGAGGTTCTTCCACGATTCCGTAACCCCGCCTTCCGTGCGACTGGTGGAAAGAACCCACTGGGGCGTCATGGTCGTATTTAGGCCGGTCAACGGGTTGATAACGGTCATGGGCGCTCCGCCGATCGGCGGAGCGGCTTGCGGTGTCTGGTCAAAATACTGGCGAAAATAGAGCGGAAATGAGTTCGCATTATTGAGACCCCATTGGCGTGAATCCGCATTGATGGGTAGCACCCCGATTTCCCGAACCGTCCAAATATTGTCACGGTCCAGCCCGAGAATCGTATTGAAATTAAGGTCCACCCACTTCCATTGCTTGCCGTAGGCAATGGCCAGATGTGCTCCCGCATAAACTGAATTCTGAAAACGTCGGTCTGGACCAGCTTGTTGGTAGGCCTGCAGGAACTCTGGATTGGTGGCGCCCGTCGGGGTCGTCTTGTTGATGTCGATGTAAGTCGCGCTGAATCCAGTCACCGCGTCGCTATACCAATACGAAGCGTTACCGTAGTTGTTGCGCTGGTTGGCGTCGGCCGCGAGTTCCAGAAAGAGCGAGTCTCCGATGCGCTGGGTCAACGCGAGGTTGATGTCTTTGTCGCGATTGGTGCCGATCGGAGCTGCGCCCAGGTTCGTGAAGGTGCGTTTGGGAATGCGGAAACTGGAGTTTTGCGTGGCAATCGAATACAGATCCTCTGCGGGGACCGGCAGATTGAATGGCGAATCAATGATCGGTTGCCCGCTAAGGCCAAGGTTGGCTGTAATGGGCGAAATTCCGTTGAGCGGTCGCATGCCAGTATTGTAGCCGACGGTTTGAACGGTGCCGGCATAGTTATAAATCGCGCTATGGTCCGGCGAAAGAATGTAGGTCGCGGAGGTGGTGGATGTGCCGATACGGGACACGCCATGCGGAGTATAAGTGGCGCTTGCGACGGTGAACGACTGAAGGCCGTAGGTGGTTCCATCCCATCCGGAGAGGTTGTCCCGCAAGGGGGTGATCATCTGGCGAATTTCGTCGCGAGCATATTCCGCACCGACCCTCAACTGGGTTGTCGGCGCAAGGTCCATGGTGAAGGCGAGGTAGGCGCCGGTCTTGTTTTTGATTTCCCCGTCGCGCCAGGTTTTACCGTCGTCCTTGACCACGTTTAGCCGCAGCGCCGCTTTCCGGCCGATCGGAGCATTGACGTCGCCAGCGAATCGAACGCCGCCATGCGAGTCCAAGCGGAGCCGGATGTCATCAAGCCGGCGGTTGAGATTGGCCTGCTTTGTCTGGGTGTTGGCCGAACCGCTGATCGTGCCGGCACCGAAAAGGACCGAATTCGGTCCGCGCATGTAATCGAAGCGCTCGGTATTATAGGCGTCGAACGTGTAGCTGACATTGAAGAAATTGCGCATGGGCGCGCCGGATGCCACCCCGCGCACCGTGGAATTTGACATGGGGTCGACGCCCAGCGCGACGCCGGCTTGTTGATCATCCATGTACTTAGACGAATTCGGCGACCACTCGAAGGCATCATCGAGGCTCGTAATATTAAGCGCATTGAGGAACTCCTGCGTTTGCACCGTATACGCAATCGGGGTGTCCGAGAGGTCGCTGGCCGTGCGACCACCCGAAACCGACGAAGCGGCGACGAAACCAACGTCTTTATCCGTGCTCACGGTAAACGGCGAGAGCACGACGGCCTCATCACTTGCGAGTGAACTCGGCCGGAGTGCCGGCGCGGTTTGGGCCGATGCCATAGTGGTGGCGAGTACGGCGAACACGGCGATGAGCCGCACGGTCGGGTTGGTCTTCACGGTGCTTAGGTACGTCTGTGCGGCGGGGCGAAGGGGCTTCATTGGCGATAGGTTTGGAGGCGAATCAGAACTTTCGACGCCCCCGAGTATAGCGATACCACGCCAACGCGCTACTGGCCGACCGGCCAGTTCACCTAATCAAACCTTAAGCAAGCCGCGCTCAAAGCCGCGGGCAACCGCCTCAGCGCGATCGGAGGCCTGAAGTTTCACCAGCAAGTTCGCGACATGGAATTTCGCGGTGCGCTCCGAAATGCCCAGCAGGCGGCCAATTTCGACGTTGGTGAAACCCTTCCGGACCAACTCCAAGACCTCCACCTCGCGACGGGAAATTTCACCCGTTTCCTTACTCGCGGCGATCATGTTGGCAACCGTTTCGCCAACATGCTGCCCACCGGCGTAGACCGAGCGAATCGCCATTACTAATTCGGCGCGGCGCACGTTCTTGGTCACGTAGCCTCCGGCTCCGGCAGCGAGCGCATGGCGGACGTCCTCCGGAGCCTCCGAAGAAGTCAGCATGAGCACTCGCGCATCGGGAAACTCGGCCCGCAGTCGTTCCAACGTCTCAATCCCATCCATCCCCGACATGCTGAGGTCCAACAGCATGACATCCGGCCGCCGCTCGCGCCACAGCGCGAGTGCCGTCGGGCCATCGTCTGCCTCGGCGACAACCTGAAAGCCAGGCTCGCTGTTTAGCACCAGGGCCAGGCCAGCGCGCAGCATGGGGTGGTCGTCCACCATGAGGAGGCGAATGGGTGTGGTCGTAGGCATGGCTGCAGTCGGGCGTTAAAGGAGGAATACTAACGGAAGCGCTCCGTTTGATCGACTGGCCGTTCGGCCATCGGGTCGGGCCTCAGGCCACGTCTTCATCGTAGGAGCGAAGCGGCACTTCCAGAGAAACGGTCGTACCCCGACCGGGAGCACTTTCGATCCGAGTTATTCCACCGAGTCGCTCCATGCGTTCGTGGATGCCGGCCAATCCGAAGTGGCCGTCCGCAGCGCCCGCCTGTGAGCCGGGAGAAAACCCCGCCCCGTCGTCGCGGATAATCAGGCTCACCCAGCCTGGTTTGACTAGCCGAACTTCGACTTCGACTGCCTTTGGGTTGCCGTGCTTGAGGGCATTGTGCAGTGCCTCCTGTGCGGCCAGCACGAGATTGCCAGCGACAAAGTCAGGTATCTTCGGAAGATTGCCGTCGGTCAGCACGACAACTTTTGCCCGCTGGCCGATACTGGCACGCTGGGCCAGTGACCGCAACACTTCTGGCAGTTCCATGCCGCTCATCGGCACGCTGCGCAGTGCCCAGACTGATCCGCGAAGTTCAACCTCGGCGTGATCCAGCATCCGCCGCGCCATCTCCAGATTCGCACCCAGCTTTCCATCCGACCCGAGAGCGGCAGAGTCAGCCCGGCAGGCTTCGAGCGTAAAACCGATGCCGCCGATAGTCTGAAGCAGCGTGTCATGCAGGTTCGCGGCGAGGCGGCTGCGCTCGCGTAGCGTGGCTTGGAACTCGATCGCGGCATCCCGGCGTGCATGTATTTCAACCGCGAGTTCCTGGGCCTTTCGCTGCACCTGCTGTCGCAATTGCCAAACCCATAAGAGTGCTCCGCCGAAGGCCAGCATCCCAATCGCGAGCACTCCCAGCAAGCGCTGCACGGTCCACCACGACGGCGCCCGCACAACCGTCACGTCCCCCGCGCTGCGCAGCAGCACGTCTAGTCGTACTGGTCGAAACGATTGCCGTATCTGGGAGATAGGCGCGTATTCGAGTTGCACGATACCGATGACTTCCAACTCGCTCCCCGATTGCAACGCATCGAGTGCCTCCGGTTTGTCACCGTAAAGGATCGCGCCAATGACCATGTTCCCCTGCTCCAAGGTAAGCCGTCGCCAAGTCGGTTTCTCATCCAGCGCGGTCGGCCGGCCGAGCAAACGAGCACGGAAGCGGATGAGGTGACCGTCATAATCATGCGGTTGCGGGGCTTGGCCGGTAAAACTGGCTGCGGCATTGAGCGCCATGATCGCTTCGGGGTTGATCGCCGAGGCCGGCGGCACGCTCTGTGCGCCGACAACGCGCACCTCGGCCCCACCGAGGACGCCGACGCGCCGGACCATTTCGGCGAATCCTGCCGCCTCCACCCGATCGCCCACCTTCAGTTGCACGTCGGAGCGGGTTTCCACCCGCACGACACGTGAGTCCTCTTGCAGGAAGAAAAAGAGTCCCGGAACGGCACACGTCACCGTGCCTTGAACCCGGATGCGATGCGGCATCACGGGCTCGGCGCGAAACGCCATGAGGCCATCCAGCTTTACAAGCGGCGCATCAAACGGTGACGCCATCGCGGGTTTTTCAACGATTACATCGCCGGATAGTCCGACGAGCAGCCGCACGTTGGTCAGTTCACCGTGCGTATTGAAGCCCGACGCCCCAACGCCGCGCACGCGAACCTCTGCATCGACCAGTTCCTTCGGATTCGGCACTGCGGCACGAGTGGCCTCCACGGTGAAGGTCCCCTGAAGGTTATTCATGCGCAATACCCAGTAATCAGACAAGGCCTCAAATCCCGAGATCACGCCGCGTACCTCGATCCGCTGAGAAGCCTCGGCTCCGCCATAGAATCTCGTCGGCTCTGTCGGCCGGGCACGCGGCAGCGGTTTCTCCCCTAGAGCACGCAGGTTTCTGGGCAAGAGCACTGGCGCGTAGCCGCCAGGGTCGCTGATGGCCTCGATCTCCAACTCGAGACCCTCGTGGATGTTTTGAACGATCGAATCGTCACCCTGCCAGATTTTACGCTTCTGAGCTTCAGCGACGTTAACGTACACACCCGCGGTGTCATCCTGCACCGTGAAACGTCCCCGTCTGTCCTGCCATGTCACTACACCGCGCACCCGCACCGGCAGGGCTTGTGCTGCCACCTCACGTGATAAAGCCCGATAATCAGCAATCCGGGTGGGCGCCTCGGCGGCTCGCGTCAAGACGACGCCTTGCCCCACAATGAGCAAACCAAACGTTAGGAGCAGGCGGCGCGGGGGGGAAATCATTCGTGGCGTGAGTCCACCGTGTTCGCCAACAACACGCCCTTTCCGCGCTCGCCTCTCTCAGATCGCAACGGAGCCTGCAGTTTAGCGCGGACCTGCAGCACGGGCTCGCACGACTGGCTTTCCCAAGCAAACCAAGCGAAGGAGTCAGGCTCGAGCAAATCCACAAAGCGAGACTACAAGCGGCACCGATAGTGAAGCAAGTCTGATTGTTCGGCCGGGGTGCGACAACTATTTGAGTCGTCCGATCTTCACGTCAGCGTTCTAAAGTAAGTGTGACGGACTTTAGGAAAAACAGGTAGTCTTTGGCGACGGCGCGCGGGGCGATCACAAGGGTGTGGGAGCCCGTCGCTGCAATGGATACGGCGCCGAGGTCGACAGTTTGAAAGGTCCAGCGGTTGTCGCTGGCCTCGCCCTTGGTGCCGGCGGCGTATTCTCTAAAAACAAAAAATCTGGTGTCCAGTTGGTGTCCAGTTTTTGGCCAGTGCGCTACAGAACCTTTCTGTGCCTAACAAATGGGCCAAAAAAGAAACCCGCTCTAGAAGTAACTTCCAGAGCGGGTCTTACAGTGCTTAACTGTGCTATAAATTGGGTGCAGGGGCTGGATTTGAACCAGCGACCTTCAGGTTATGAGCCTGACGAGCTACCAGGCTGCTCCACCCTGCAATAAGGAAGGCAGACAATTGCCCTCACCCCCCAGCATGTCAAAGAGTTTCGTTCATAAATCGGTTATTTGAGCAGTCGTTTCCAAGAAATGTCATAAGTATCTAATAATAATGTATTTACTAAATTCTATAAGACCAATATAGATACAAATCATCCTTCATTTGGTCCTTTTATTTCAGCCTATTATCAGTATTGCCAAAACGAGGGTTGACACTAGGTCCCTAAACCTTTGCATTTGGCCTCTTTTCCCATGAAAACTTTCCTCGCTAAACAGGAGACCGTTCAACCTAAGTGGCATATCATCGATGCCCAAGGTGTTGTATTAGGCCGTCTCGCCGTGAAAGCAGCCAATATCATCCGCGGCCGCCATAAAGCATCCTATACACCACACGTTGACACAGGTGATTACGTTATCGTGATCAATGCCGAGAAGGTTGTCCTCACAGGTAAGAAGGAAGACCAGAACGAATACATGTTCTTCTCTGGTTTCGTAGGTGGCGAAAGCTATCGCAGCTTAAAGTTAATGCGCGAAAAACACCCAGAATTTATCATTGAGCACGCTGTCAAAGGCATGCTTCCAAAGAATCGCATTGCTAATCGCATGCTAACCAAGCTCCGCGTATTCGCAGGTCCTAACCACACCCACGAATCACAAAACCCAGTTAAAGTTTCCGTCTGATAGAGATCATGAGTATCGCAACTAACATCTTCATAGCAACAGGACGTCGTAAGACAGCAACTGCTCGCGTTCGCCTATCCGAAGGATCAGGCAAAATGACCGTAAATGGTCGTTCATTTGACGTTTACTTCTCTCATGAAAACTTCTCAAAGCAAGCATACGCTCCGCTCTTAGTTGTTTCGATGAAAGACAAAGTCGACGTATCAGCTAATGTCGTTGGCGGCGGTGTTGCCGGCCAAGCAGGTGCTGTTGCTCACGGTATTGCTCGCGCACTCCAGAAGATGAATCTCGAAAATCGTCCTGCTCTTAAGAAAGCTGGTCTGATTAAGCGCGATCCTCGTCAGAAGGAACGTAAGAAGCCCGGTCAACCAGGTGCTCGTAAACGCTTCCAGTTCAGCAAACGTTAATCGTTTCTGTCACTTTACAAAAAGCCTCACCTCAATCGGTGGGGCTTTTTTTGTGTCCCTTTTGTATAACCTATTTAATGTTACTGCCTACTAGCTCACCCATCCATGTGGATCACCAACCGTATTCTATGCCTTATGACTGCCCTAGTAACACTAGCAGTCAGTTCAGTGGCATTGGGTTCAGCGACTCCTTTTGTTATTCAAGAAAAGGCTCCTGAGCTAAGTATCACTACAACGCCGAGCTATGATTCGAAAATCGTTTTCAGAGGAGAGGAGATGGCAAAATCAAGTTTTGAGTTACCCGTAACACTCAGTAACGGAAACATTGAAGCAGGCATTACAAGCCAAACGAGTAGTGATTTTAAATCAAACTTAGCAGTAAACTATCACGCGTCCTATGCCTTCACGTTTGATTCCTTTTTCTCCCTCACACCGCAGTTAACCCTCTACACGCGTCCCAAAGAATTCACGTCTAACCTCACCTATCTGAGTGCTAAATCACTTAATAAAAGTCTTCAGCATAGCCACCTAGAGCCTGGGATAAGTGCCACCTTTAATCTCTCAGGAATTAAAGTAGTACCTAGCTACTATTACGACATGACGCTTCATGGTAGCACGTACGAAGTTGCCTCTCATTACAGTCTTCCCCTCTTAAACCTAGGCACGGAACTCGATTTTTTCGCTCAGCTAGGAACGTTGAAACAAACGCGTCTTACACGAGGTCCAGATTCCCTTACAAAGTCTACCCACTACGCCAATTTAGGTGTGCTTGTACCCTATCAAATTAGCCAAAACGTTACTCTCTCAGTAAGCTGGGTTTACGAACAAAACTCCCTGACATTAGAGCACGCTAACTCATCAACAAGCATCACCAGTACTGTCCTTAAACATACTTCGAGTCGTGTTGGAGTTTTCACAACCGGGGTATCATTCAGGTTTTAAAGTTAAGCTGTTTTATGCGTTACAAACGTGTGGCTAATAGAGCTACTTTTTTTCATTTTCCCTGTGAAAATGATTTGTGAATAGGCGCATTCACCGCTTAGATGTCACTCTATGAAGGTTGGTATTGTTGGAGCGTCCGGTTATGCGGGCGAAGTTTTAGTTAAACTACTTTTGCGTCATCCACACGCACAGCTTGCTGCAGTCACATCACGCGTTCACGCAGGTAAGGCACTAGGCAAAGTTATTCCTTCACTTCGTGGTGTTGATAAAGGTTTAGTTTTCAGCGCTTCAGATGCAGCTGCACTCGCTGCAACCGACATTCCGCTTTTCTTTTTGGCATTACCTCACGGCGCTGCTGCAGAATACGCAAAAGTATTAGTGGCTGCTGGAAAACGTGTCATCGACTTAAGTGCTGACTTCAGAATCGCAAATTTAGAAACCTACGAACACTACTACGGAAAACATCACGCTCCTGAATTACTTCCGGTTGCGCGTTATGTACTTCCTGAAATTACAGACCCAGCTTGGAAAAAAGAAGCAAAGATTGTTGCTTCTCCTGGCTGCTACCCAACCAGTATTTTAGTGCCTTTAATACCTCTCTTAAGAGACGGTATCGTTTCTCGTCAGCACATCGTTATCAATAGCTTTAGCGGTGTAAGTGGTGCAGGAAGAAAAGTAGAAGAAACCTATTTATATGTAGAGCGTGCCGAAAGTGCGAAAGCATACGGACTCGTTAAACACCGCCACCTTTCTGAAATTGAGGAACAGCTCGCTCTGCACACGGGTGCGAAAACAATCGTTCAATTTAATCCGCACCTAGCTCCGATGCGTTTTGGTATCGCAACGACCATTACTTTACCTGCAGCAGGTGGCTCAACACTCGATATGGTCTATGCTTCGTGGAAGAAGGCCTACGGAAAGTCCTCCTTTATCCAGCTATTACCAACCGGTGAAACGCCTGATACGGCTCACGTCGTAGAGACAAATCGTGTAGATATGTCTGCAACCTACGACCCAAGAACAAACAACTTCATCATTACTTCTGCCGAGGATAACCTCTACAAAGGAACCGGCGGCCAGGCAGTCCAGACATTAAACCTCTGGGAAGGCTGGGATGAGACAAGTGGGCTTCTTTAAGCCGACACAATCACGTAACAAAAATCTTGTCGAAAAAGCGCTTTCCAACAGTACTTGTATTTTAACTCACATGACACAATTCAATAAAAAAATCCTATTCGTAGGCTACGGTGCCGTAGCTGAATGTACACTGCCTATCTTGCTCAAGCACGTAAAGGTGCCAGCAAGTAACATTACGATCATGGATTTCGTAAATAAGTCCGACAAATTAAAGGCATGGACATCCAAAGGCGTAAAGTATGTCAAAGACCGTGTTACTGAAGATAACATGGCTAAGGTACTCAGTAAGTATCTTTCCGCAGGTGATCTTTTAATCGACTTAGCTTGGAACATCGACGCCTGTGAAATTCTTCAGTGGTGTCATGACCACGGTGTTCTCTACATCAACACCTCCACAGAACTCTGGGATCCATATGCAGGCGGTCCTAACAAGCACCCAACGGAGCGCACACTTTACTGGCGCCACATGAATCTTCGTAAGATGATTTCAAAGTGGAAGACCAAAGGTCCAACCGCAGTTATCGAACACGGTGCAAATCCAGGACTCATCTCTCACTTCACTAAACAAGGTCTTATCGATATCGCTCAAAGCCTTATCGCAGACAAGAAGGCAAAAGGTCGTAAAGCTGAAGAACTCACTCAATTAATCAGCGACCGTTCCTTTAATAACCTCGCTCATAAACTCGGTGTTAAAGTTATTCACTGCAGTGAACGTGATACACAAATCAGTGACGTTCCAAAGCAAGTCGATGAATTCGTAAACACATGGAGTATTGAAGGCTTCCGTGAAGAAGGTACAACCACTGCAGAACTTGGTTGGGGTACACACGAAAAAGAACTTCCTGAACTCGCTTACACCCACAAGAGCGGTCCAAAGAATCAAATCTGCTTAGGCCGTATGGGTATCAATACTTGGGTTCGCTCCTGGGTACCTAACTACAGCATTCAAGGTATGGTTGTTCGTCACGGTGAAGCATTCACGATTTCTGACAAACTCACTGTATGGAAGAATGGCAAAGCGCTTTACCGCCCAACCGTTCACTACGCTTACAACCCTTGCGATACCGCTATTGCATCACTCAATGAAATGCGCGGCTATGATTATCGTTTAGTCGAAAATCAGCGCATCATGAATGATGAAATCACCTCAGGTTCAGATATCTTAGGTGCACTCCTCATGGGTCACGATTACAATTCCTGGTGGATTGGTAGCGATCTAAGCATCGAGCAATCACGCAAATTAGTACCGCATCAAAATGCTACTACCATGCAAGTTGCTATCTCCGTAGTCGCAGCATCCATGTGGATGATGGAAAATCAAGAATCAGGCGTTGTAGTTCCTGATGATATGCCACACGACTTCATCTTAAAAATTTCGAAACCTTACCTCGGTAAGTTCATTTCGAAGTCCTCAGATTGGACACCGCTACGTGATTTAAAGCCTGGCTTTGGCCGCTTCACGAAGCGCGATTTGGATCATAAAGATCCATGGCAGTTTAAGAACTTCTTAATCAACCAAAACGACTAAGTCTAAGTTACACGGATGATCACAAAATCGCAGCTTCAAAAGCTCGCCGAGATTCACGGTACTCCTCTGTTCATCATTGATCATGATGAACTCAGGAGTAACTACCGTCAGTTTAGGAAATATTTACCACGCATTCAGATTTACTACGCTGTTAAAGCGAATTCTGATCCTGCGATTGTGAAAACCCTATACAAAGAGGGTTCAAGCTTCGATGTCGCATCGATGCCTGAATTCGACATCGTGCATGAAAACATCAAGCACATGTCTGCCAAGAAGCGACAGGAATGGATTTGGGATAAGATTATTTATGCAAATCCTACCAAGCCTACGACGACTTTAGAGGAATTAAATAAGTACAAACCATTAGTTACTTTCGATAACTCGGAAGAAATTAAGAAGATTAAAAAGCACGCTCCTAATGCTGGCTTAGCACTTCGACTCAAAGTACCTAACACCGGTGCTATGGTGGAATTATCCTCCAAGTTCGGAGCATCCCCAGGTGAAGCAGTTGATTTAATCTTAGAAGCCGACAAAGCAGGCTTAACGGTTGAAGGCATTAGTTTCCACGTTGGTAGCCAAACAACGAATTTCGAAAATTACGTTCAAGCGCTCAATTTAACTGCTTCCGTATTCAAAGAAGCAAAAGACCGCGGCTACACGAAGATGAACTTAATTGATATCGGCGGCGGCTTCCCAGCTCCTTACGATTCATCAGTTAAGCCATTTAAAGAACTCGCTAAAGTCATCAACACCGAGATCGATCGCCTCTTCCCGAAGGATATTCAAATTCTTGCAGAACCAGGACGCTACATGGTCGCTTCTGCAGGATACTGCGTATCTTCAGTCATAGGAAAAGCGGTGCGTGATAACAAGATGTGCTACTACATCAATGATGGTGTTTATCACACATACTCCGGTGTTATTTTTGACCACTGCAAATATCCCGTGAAGGCTTTCAAGAAAGGCCCAACTCAAATTTGCTCCGTATTCGGTCCAACCTGTGACGCTCTAGACGTTGTGTCCATGGCTGAAACACTTCCTAACTTAGAACGCGGTGACTTTGTCTACAGCGAAAAGATAGGAGCTTATAGCCACGCTTCAGCAACGTATTTTAACGGCTTCCCACCTGCAAAGGTAGTGCACGTTAATCAATAAAGCTAAGGCTTAAGCCTTAGCTTCGGTAGTCTGCGTTCTCACTCACATATTCGTGAGTGAGATCACCACCAAAGATAGTCGCAGCACAAGAACCTGTGCCGATATCGACATGAACCTCGACGCACTTTTCGTGGGGAGGAAAATCAACCGCAGCAGTAAAGACTCCGTCTTTAGGAATAATACTCTTATAGAGTTCAGCACTTACCAAATGCTCGGAGAGTGCTTTTTCTTTTGTTGGATCTAACTGAAAAACACCGTTTGCGAAAATAGTAATGCCGCCAAGTTTTACCTGAAGCTTACTTAAATCCGTTTTGGAATTGGTAGCGCCAACGTATTTACCAATCGCCTGCACTAAGCGGCCTACATTGGCATCATTACCAGCTACTGCACACTTAAATAGCGGTGCATTCACGATTGTTTTACCTAAAGCGCTTGCAAAAGCTACATCATTAGCTCCAGTAACAGCGACTTTGATAACGTGACGAACACCTTCTCCGTTACGCACCACATCTTCTGCTAAGTCACAGCATACCTGCTTTAAACCACGCACAAAGGCAGCCTTATCTACACAGGGAACTTTACCAGAAGAAATAAGAACAACCGTATCTGAGGTGCTTGTATCACTATCGATACTGATCGCGTTGAAAGAATCTGCGACCACGTCATTTAACACGTCTCTTAATTCTGCACGCTCAATCTGTATATCCGTTAAAATATAAACAAGCATGGTAGCCAAGTTTGGCTCAATCATACCTGCACCTTTTGCAATACCCACTACCGAGCCTTGGCCTAAGTCAAAGCGGCGAATCTTTGGATATAAATCGGTTGTAACAATTCCTTCAGCTGCAGGTAAAATGGAACCTGCTGCAAGTTGTGCTACCGCGTTAGGAAGCGCTTCCTTCATCGCATCCACAGGTAAACCCCAACCAATTACGCCTGTTGAACTTGGTAGTACTTCATCTGCACTAAGACCTAACTGCTTAGCGACTTCGGCACAGATCGTCTCTGAAGCTTGTTCTCCACCAGGAGCACATACATTTGAAATCTTATTATTAATGATGATAGCACCTAGCTGTTTTGCCTGTAAGCGCTTACGGCCTACAATCACAGGAGCTCCTGGAAATGCATTCTTCGTAAATACGGCTGCAAAGTCGGTAGTTGGCTTATCAAGCGTGATTAGTGTCAGCGTCATTTTGGCCGGCTTTGGCGCTTCCTTGGGCACAAAATCAAATCGGCTTGTTCCTACACGAAAACCTGCTGGCAACTTAGCTTGTGAAGCAAGCCACGCGCGGTGACTTGCACGATCTGAAAAATGAAGTGACGTACTAGGCATGTTTAAGTCTTTAACACTTAAAATAAAGACCGAGAAGTCCACCACATTATTCTTCAAGCTGAAGCTCTAGCGAGTTTCCAGCCAGTCGGTTTCTTAAGAAAATCGTTTAAAGATCAAAAAATATTATCGAAATCCTGCACAAGTGTGCGCTACTGTGCTTACCTATACCAAGTAACCAGTGAAAGATACTCTCAGGCTCTCCTTAAACACACAGCAATTAGGCTGTGTTTATAATCCGTAAAAAATGGATGTTTCCGAAGTAACCGCAAAAGCGAAAGTGCTCCTCGACGCACTTCCCTACATACAAGATTTTCACGGATCAACGTTTGTCATCAAATATGGTGGCAGCTTCATGGATGATCCTGATCCCGTAACACGTACGCGTGTTGCTTATGACATCGCCTTTCTTGCCGCAGTAGGAATCAACGTAGTGGTTGTCCACGGTGGTGGTAAAGCAATCACGAAGGCCATGGAAAATTCTGGCCTCAAAGCTAATTTCATTAATGGCATGCGTGTCACAGACGAAGCCACGATCGCGATTGTTAAGAAGACACTCGATGAAATCGTAAATAAAGATGTCTGCGCTGCTATTGCTACAGCTAAGGCAAAACCAAAAGGTCTTCCTGGTGACTCCGTTCTAGTATGTGAAAAACTCACCGTAGACGATGACGGTAATACCGTTGACTTAGGCTTTGTTGGTGAAGTCACTGAAGTTAAAGTAAAACTCATCAAAAAAGAAATCGCTGAAGGCTTTGTTCCAGTCATTTCACCGGTCGCTGAAGCAATCGACGGAAAGCCTTACAACGTAAATGCGGATCTCGTTGCAGGAAAAGTAGCGAGCGCTTTAAGAGCTCGCCGCTTAGTATATATGAGCGATGTCCCTGGACTACTCTCAGCTCCTCCTGACCCTAAGAGCCTGATCTCTACTTTAAAGATAAGCCAAGTCGATGAACTAAAACAAAAAGGCATCATTGATAAGGGTATGAGACCTAAAGTCATGAGTGCTGTAAAAGCACTCCAAGACGGTGTGCAGCGTGTTCACTTTATTGACGGTCGACTACCCCATAGCCTACTGCTAGAAATCTTTACCGACAAAGGCATTGGAACAGAGATTGTACATGGATAAACATTCATCACTCATTCGCACAAATTCTGCCGCACTCTATGAT
This sequence comes from Opitutaceae bacterium, assembly GCA_036824825.1. Taxonomy (GTDB): domain Bacteria; phylum Verrucomicrobiota; class Verrucomicrobiia; order Opitutales; family Opitutaceae; genus Palsa-1447. Next base: position 65,881 of record DAISZL010000010.1, on the reverse strand, counting down.
GCACATGTTCTTAAGAACTACGGCAGGCCTGCGATTACGCTTACTAAAGGAAGTGGCACTACGGTTTGGGATGACGAAGGTAAATCCTATTTAGATTTCACATCCGGTATCGCCGTCAGTGCATTAGGTCACTGCCATCCCACCTGGGTTGAAGCGGTTCGCAAACAAGCCGGTGAATTAATTCATACGAGCAACCTCTTTAGACATCCTAATCAGGGTGAACTTGCTAAACGTATCGTTGGCTACGCAGGTCCTGGTAGAGTTTTCTTTTGTAATAGTGGTGCAGAATCCAATGAAGCGCTCATTAAACTTGCGCGGCTTCACGGTATGCAAAAGTCAGGTGGTAAAGAAGGCATCTGCTACAAAGTCATTTGTGCAAATTCCGCATTTCATGGCCGCACCTTTGGTGGCATGAGTGCTACACCCCAAGAAAAAATTCAGCATGGCTTTAGGCCAATGACTCCCGGTTTTGTTTTTGCTGACCTAAACAACCTTGAAAGTTTCGAAGCCTTAGTTGATGACCAGACGGCAGCAATCATGGTTGAAACGATTCAAGGTGAAGGTGGCGTTCGTCCTTGTACAAATGAATTTCTTGTAGGTCTTAGAGAACTCTGCACCCGTAAAAACATTTTACTCATGCTTGATGAAGTTCAGTGCGGTATTGGACGTACTGGAAAATTCTACGCCTATGAGTATGCAGGTATTACCCCTGATGCTATTGGTATGGCTAAAGGCCTCGGTGGAGGTTTTCCAATCGGAGCTATTTGGGTAAGTGAAAAAGCAGCCGATCTATTTCACCCTGGTCAACATGGTACAACCTTTGGTGGGACACCACTTGCCTGTGCAGCAGCACTCGCCGTTTTAGATGTCATCGAAAAAGAGAACCTTGTTGATCACGTTGCAAAAACAAGCGCTCCTTTCATTGCACAACTTCAAGTACTTGCTCGCCAATTCCCTAACCACATTAAGGCCGTAAGAGGTAAAGGCTTCTTAGTTGGCTTAGAGATGGCTTCAGATCCTGCTAGCTATGTGGCACTCTTTAGAGAACATGGACTACTCGTTCCATCCGCTGGTGGAAATGTAGTTCGTTTACTACCACCCTTAAACGTGAGCTCTCAAGAGCTAGACACGTGTCTAGAGATCATAACGAAGTGCCTAGCGTCTAAAGCCTAAAAAAAGGCTCTATTCTAAGGGTAATTGTAAGTTCTTAAGTAATTGTAAATCATTTACTTAAAGGATTTAAAGGCAGGAATTACTAGGAGGCCTCTTTTCCGCTGGTCTGAACTGGTTTAAATGCCTAGATTTTAACGTTTCATTCAATGAAACACCTTCTTAAAGAGACCGACCTTACACTCAAGGATCTCAACCAGGTCTTTTCGCTCGCACGCGAGTTTAAGAAAAACCGAGGCAAGGGAGTTTCATCACCGCTGAGTGGAAAAACCTGGGCTATGATTTTTTCAAAATCGAGCACACGTACACGGGTATCTTTTGAAGTCGGTATCCATGAACTCGGTGGACACGCTATTTTCTTAAACAAAAACGATATACAGTTAGGTCGTGGCGAAACAGTCGCTGATACGGCTAGAGTGTTATCGCGTTATGTGCATGGCATTATTGTAAGAACCCATGACCATAGTGATGTAGAAACGCTCGCAGCGGCAGGAAATGTTCCTGTCATTAACGCACTCACCGATTTTCTACATCCCTGCCAAACATTAACAGACGCATTCAGTGCCGCAGAAAAGTGGGCAGGTCCAACCGGCGACTTAGTCAGTTCACTTAAGGGACGTAAAATTGCTTTCTTAGGCGACACGCGCTTCAACATGGCGAACTCCTGGATTTTAACCGCGAGTTTGTTTGGTATGAAGATTTCACTCGCAGGTCCTTCCGGCTACAAGCCAGGTGATAAAATTAATCAGCTTTTAAAATCAGAGGGTCGTGCAATCGAATATCAGGTTACAACGGACCCATATGAAGCAGTTCAAGATGCTGACATTGTTTATACCGATGTATGGACAAGTATGGGACAAGAAGCAGAAGCTAAACAAAGAGCTCAGCTTATGAAACCATATGCCGTAACAGCTAAATTATTTGCTGCTGCTAAACCCGATGCTCTTTTTATGCACTGCTTACCTGCTCACCCAGGTGAAGAAGTAGAACAAGCAGTCCTTGATAATCCTCGTTCGATTATTTTCGATGAGGCTGAAAATCGTCTTCATGTACAAAAAGCGATTCTCTCGCATTTGTGCTAAACTAATACTCACTCCATGAAAATCGTTCTCGCTTACTCAGGGGGTTTAGACACCTCCGTTATCGTAAAATGGCTACGTGAAAAATATGATGCTGAAATCGTAACGTTTGCAGCAGATATCGGCCAAGAGGAAGAGCTCAAGGGCCTACCCCAAAAAGCACGCAAGACAGGTGCCTCTAAGCACTACACCCTCGATTTAGTCGAAGAATTCGCAAGCGACTACATTTATCCCATGATTCGTGCGAACGCGATTTACGAAGGCCAATATTATTTAGGAACTTCAATTGCGCGTCCCCTGATTGCTAAAGCCCAAGTAGAAATCGCAAAGAAAGAAAAAGCAGACACGGTCGCTCACGGTGCTACCGGTAAAGGTAACGACCAGTGCCGCTTTGAGTTAACCTACATGGCACTAGCGCCGCAGCTTTCGATTGTTGCTCCTTGGAAAATTGATGAATTCCGTAATGAATTCCCAGGTAGATCAGAAATGATCGACTACTGCCGTGAGCATAAGATTCCAGTCGAGGCGTCTCTGAAGAAGCCATACTCGATGGATCGCAATCTACTGCACATTTCTTACGAAGCAGGTATCTTAGAAGATCCTTGGTTTGATCCTACGACCAAAGCAAACAAGGCGATGTTTAAACTTTCTGTTTCACCAGAAGACGCACCAAACAAAGCTGAATACGTAGACCTAGATTTCGTTAAAGGTGACTGCGTAGCCGTTAATGGTAAAAAATTAACACCTGCTCGCGTACTCAAAGAACTCAACCGCTTAGGTGGTAAACATGGTATTGGTCGAGTCGACTTAGTTGAAAATCGCTTTGTCGGCATGAAGTCCCGCGGCGTTTATGAAACACCAGGTGGCACCATTTTAATGCAAGCTCACCGTCAGGTTGAGTCATTAACAATGGACCGCGAAGTAATGCACTTACGTGATTCGCTCATACCTAAGTATGCAGAACTCGTTTACTACGGCTTCTGGTTTGCCCCAGAACGTGAAGCACTGCAGGCCTTAGTTGACGAAAGTCAAAAGCACGTAACAGGCACCGTACGCCTTAAACTCTATAAGGGTAATATCATTACCTGTGGTCGTAAATCAAAGTACTCACTTTACGATCCACACATAGCTTCAATGGAAGGCGTAAAGAGCTGGTATAATCAAAATGATGCGACCGGCTTTATCCGTCTTAATGGTTTACGTCTGCGCGCTCGTTATTATGCGCAAGGCGCTCCGAAATGACATTCAAAGACTGGAAGCAGCTTTCCACATGGGAAGCTGCTTCGCATCTAAGACATAGTGTCGATGCACTGCCGCCCTCTCAAAGAAAAGCGGCTATAGCATCCATGCCTCATGAAGCAGAACTCGTTAACCGTTTTAGTTCTGCTCAAAAAAATCGCCCGCTCTCGGGGATTCCTTTTTTCGTTAAAGACCTCTTTGAAACAAAAGGGGATGTAATTCAAGCTGGCTCCGCTTTCTTAAAAGAAGTGAGACAACCGGCTCAAGCAGATGCGGCACTGGTTACTGCCTTAAAAGAACAAGGAGCTGTCTGTGTAGGTAAAACCCATTTGTATGAATTTGCCTACGGACTTACCGGAGAAAATAAACACTTTGGTGACTGCGAACACCCGCGTTTTTCGGGACGCACAACAGGTGGCTCAAGTAGTGGCTCAGCTTTAGTGGTTGCATCTGAGGTAGCACCGCTTGCGATCGGAACAGATACAGCGGGTTCTCTCAGACTACCCGCTGCCTTTTGTGGATTGTTTAGTTTTAGAACGGCTCCAAAAAGTCCGTGGATGTCAGACGCTTTCCCCTTAAGTACCAGTTTCGATACCGCAGGATGGTTTACAGGTAGTGCGAATGAGATGCTTACAACTTTAACTGCCCTTACCGCTGTTAATAGTAGTCCAGAAGGACAACCAAGAGGTTACTATCTTCCTTGGCCTAGTTTAGATGAGGCTGTGAGTAATGTGTTCACTCGTTTCACGTCAAAACTTTGCCCTGTAGCAGCAAAAGAACTAAATAACGAAGCGGTCGAAGTCTTCAAAGAAGCAACCGCTACGTACACCGTTATCCAAAGTAAGGAAACGTATGAAGTTCATCTTCCTTGGTTAAAGTCCTACGAAGGGCGCTACTCACCTGAGGTATTAGAACGTATAAAACGCGCAGAAAACTGGACAAAGACGGATATTAAACGCGCCTTAAAAAATAAAGAAGCGATCGAACTCTTTTTTGAAAACTATTTTAAGACAGCCGATTTCTTAATCCTTCCTTCAGCTCCATTTGTTGCTTTATCCAAAGCTCATTTAACAAACGAAAACAGAAGTCGGATTCTAGAGCTCACAACTCCAGGGAGTGTAGCAGGTAGACCTATTCTCACAATTCCCGTTATCTTAGACTCTGGGCTCTCTCTTGGTCTTCAAGTGATTGTTAAAGACCAAGCAAGTCCTGCTTTAGCACATATCCTCTCGTTACTGCAAAAGCCTTAGTTTACTCGAATCGTACAGTAACCTGAATTTCTACAATTGCATTACGAGGAAGACCGGCGACAGCAACAGCTGCACGCGCATGCTTACCTGGTTCCCCATACAGATTCACGAAAAGTTCACTCGCGCCATTGATGACTTGTGGGCTCTGATCAAATCCAGAAACTGCATTCACAAATCCACTTAAGAAAATAAACTCTTTCACACGGTCGAGGCTACCGAGCGCTGATTTGATGGTTGCGAGTGTATTCAGTGCACATACTTGTGCTGCTGCATAACCCGACTCAACCGTTTGGTCTTTTCCTACCTGGCCCGTATGGGTTACAGGACCAACCGAAGTACTAATCACACCGGATAAAACGAGATTATTACCATTGATACGATAAGGGACATAAAACCCTGCAGGCTGAGGTGCAGGAGGTAATACATGACCCAATTCTTTTAATTTTAATTCAATAGCGTCCATAGGGGTGAGTTTTACATACCTAAGATTAGACGCAAGGACTTAGCCGCTATCCCTAAAGTCCGCTGTATTCACACTTGTTATCGTCATAAGTCAAAGTAGACTGAGTAGCTTACATTTTATAGCTTCCTACACACCGCATGTCTTTTTCTGAAGAAGAGTTTGTTCGCTTAGATAATATTTCCAAGCGATTCAATGAGGAGATTAACATTCTAGAAAATGTTAATCTCGTAGTGCGTAAAAACGAATTTATCACCTTTGTAGGACCCAGTGGATGCGGTAAATCAACGCTTCTTCGATTAATAGCCGGATTATTAAATCCGTCTTCTGGAACACTCAGCGTTGAAGGAAAAACACCTCAGGCGAAACGCCATGAAACCGCTTTTGTATTTCAAGATGCAAGTTTGCTACCTTGGAGAAGAGCGCTCGCTAATGTTGAACTTCCCCTAGAGCTAAGAGGTGAAGAAAAACAAAAAAAGAGAAGCCGCGCACAAGCTATGCTAACACTAGTGGGCTTAGAAGGTGCTGAGAAAAAATATCCTTGGCAATTATCGGGTGGCATGAAAATGCGTGTTTCAATCGCACGCGCTTTAAGTACATCTCCTAAAATATTACTTCTGGATGAGCCTTTTGGCGCACTCGATGAAATGAGTCGTCACAAACTAAACGAAGACTTACTCGCGATTAAACAACAGGATCCATTCACAGCCTTTTTCGTAACCCACTCCGTTTCAGAGGCTATTTTTCTTTCAACGCGCGTTGTTATTCTTAGTCAAAAACCTGGACGTATCCATACGATTATTAATGTTCCCTTTGACTACCCTCGTACCGCTGAACTTCGTGAAAGTGATGCTTTTTTAAAACTCCAAGCCCAGGCGATGCATAAACTTAGGGAGGTGCTTTAAAATGAAATCCAAATATTCATTTTTACTTCCCTTAGGTGCGGGCGCAGGCCTGATAGGACTCTGGTATTTAATTATCTATTCTTTTAAAATTCCTTCCTTTGTCCTTCCACGTCCTGATCAAATTTTAATTACCTCTTGGACAGAAAGGAAAGCCCTGCTTACTTCCGCCTGGATTACAGGCCAAGGCGCTTTCTTAGGGTTTATCTGTGCTGTGATCGGTGGCTTTCTTTTATCCTTTTTAATGGCATTTTCCTTTCGCCTTAAAAAATCATTCTATCCCTATATTCTCATTCTTCAGATGACTCCGGTCATCATCCTAGCTCCCATCTTTGTCTTATGGCTTGGCCAAGGACTACCAAGTATTGTCGCCGTTACTTTCATGATCTGTTTCTTCCCAATCGTTGCTAATACTACGCTTGGATTTGTATCCGTTGATCATCATTTGCTCGAAGTCTTTACCATGTCTAATGCCACGAAGGCTCAAGAGCTCTTTTATCTACGTATTCCTTCTGCTCTACCCCATTTCCTAACAGGTGTTAAAATTGCTGCTACGTTAGCTCCGATCGGAGCCATTACAGGAGATTTCCTTACCGGCAGTGCGCAAAACGGAACAGCAGGTATGGGATTTATGGCGATCTCGTATTTTGCTCAGCTACAAACACCCGCCCTCTATGCAACGGGTGCCCTCGCCTGTTTACTCGGCTTTCTATTCGTTGGAAGTATTAACCTTATCTACTGGACCTTCCTGCATAACTGGCATCCTTCGCTTATCAAAAAAGATACGCTCTGATTTGCTATTTATAGCCTCTTTTATACGGTACTTGAATACCAAATGCGCAGCAAAAGTTTATTATTCCTCGTACTACTCAGTCTAGCAATTGTCGGATGTAAGAAGAACGAATCTACTACTTCAACAAAAGCGCTGTATCCCATCACGCTTCAACTCGATTGGGTGGCTGAACCTGAGCATGGAGCTTTCTACACCGCTGATGCTTTAGGTTATTATGCGCAAGAAGGCTTAAAAGTAACCATCGTTCAGGGCGGTCCTAATGCGTATGTTCTTACCAAAGTCGCAACAAACCAGGCTCAACTAGGACAAGAAGATTCTGGCGATATCCTTACAGCTATTCAGTCTGGTGCACCCATCCTCTGTGTTGGTTCAATCTTTCAACATGATCCATCTGCTCTCATGGTTCATGACACAAGTCCAATTACTACCTGGGCTGATTTTAACGGTAAGACAATTATGTCTAATCCGTCTTGGGCTTTTCTTCCTTTTTTACGAAAAAAATATGGTCTCGAATTCAAAGTCTTACCCATGGACTTTAATTTAGGTAGATTCGCGGCCGATAAAAATTTTATTCAACAAGCTTACTTCACATCCGAGCCTTACTACTTAGAGCAAAAAGGTATTAAAACAAAAAGCTTCAAAGCATCCGATGCAGGTTTTGATTCCTACACGGTCATCATGACCAATAAGCAATTTGCAAAAGAGCATCCTGCAGAACTCAAAGCTTTCTTACGAGCAACCTATAAGGGATGGAAAACCTATATTGAAGAAGATCCCGCTCCTGCTCACGCTCGCATGCTCAAAGAAAATCCTAACGTTACTCCTGGATTTCTTACCTGGTGTCGCCAGCAGATGATTGATGCACATCTGGCTAAAGATGATAAAGGAGACTACATTTCACTTAGTCCAGAGCGCTACAAAACACAAATAGCTCAACTCACTGAGCTTGGTATTTTGAAAAAAGATTCGGTTAAGGTGGAAGATTCCGTTACGACAGAATTTCTACCAAAGCCTTAAATTACCATCGCGTTTGGCTAAATTTCCAGCCTGGAACTTTTTTCTGCATTTCAATTTCGTCGTTACGCTCCTTAAGTCCGCAGGCTAAAAAGTTTTGGTGTGCTTTAGCTAAAGCCTCTCGGTCTAGCTCAACACCCAATCCTGGACCTTCCGGTAAAACAACGGAGCCTTCCTCAAATTTAATTCGGCCGCCTTTGATTATTTCCTCACTTTGCCACGGATAATGCGTATCTAAAGCATAACTCAAATTAGGCATAGCGGCACCTAAGTGAGTCATCGCAGCTAAAGAAATTCCTGCGTGATTATTAGAATGCATCGAGACGCCGCGTCCAAAGATTCGGCAAAAGGAGGCGAGCTCCATAGAGGCATTTAGTCCTCCCCAGAAATGATGATCGGTTAAAATAACATCTTCTGAATGGGTGCGTACACTACCTGGTAAATCATCAAAGGACGTGGTGCACATATTTGTCGCGAGAGGAATTTTTACTTCCTTCCTTACCTGCGCCATCCCTTCTTGCGTCCTAACAGGATCTTCAAGGTATTCTAAATAGCCTTCCAAAGCTTTACCCCACTTAATACCGGTTTCCACTTTCCAAAGCGCGTTCGGATCTAATCTTAAAGGAAACGATGGTCCAAATTCAGCATAGAGTGCTTTGATTGCAGCAACCTCTTGGTCTGGTGGAAAAACGCCCCCTTTTAGTTTAATCGATTTAAAACCAAAAGCTTTCACCATCGCCTTAGCTTGTGAAACAATACCCGCTGGATCTAGCGCTTCCTTCTGTCTTGCTTCATCCCATCCGCTAGCACGGGAATCAGTACCAAATCCTAACTGACCACCCGCTCCTTCATACTTGTAAAATAAATAAGCCGAATACGGTACTTTACGCCTGACAATACCACCTAGGAGTTGTGCAACCGGCTGATTGTAGGCCTTACCTGCAATATCTAAACAGGCCACGTTAAAGGCGCTAAACACTTGAACTGATTTACGTCCATCCCAAGGAGCAACGCCACGCTCAGCTGAGCCTTCTTGTTTAAATTGCTCTAAGAGTCGTGCTTTGAGTGCATTCCAATTCAGTGGATCTAAACCGATAACATAAGGCTTTGCCTCTGCTAGGGCAGAATTAATCGCTGCACTACTTGGCACTTCAGCAAGTCCAACAAGACCTGTGTCTGTTATGATTTCAATCACCGTTCTCAGTGCATACGGAGCATGCAGGCCTGCTGCATTTAAAAGAGGAGGATCCGTGAGCGCGATCGGGGTAATAATAACATCCGTGATCTTCATAAAAAAATTGCTTAGGAATTCTCCCAAGAAGCTAACCCTATTTCTTCGCTGCTTTTAGAGCTTGTGCATTATTTCGTAAGCCCACTGCCACAGAACCACCGTCTGAGCCAAGGGCTACAAAACTAAAACCTAAATCTCTGCACTTTTCTACTAAGGCAATACTTTGAACAAGAATACCTGCTGCCTTTCCTGACTTTTTTGCAGCTGCGACCACACGCTTGAGTGCATCGGTAAATACAGGACTTTCGAGCTGATCACGAATTCCCATATTGTAACTTAAATCCGTTGGGCCAACAAAGAGAACATCTATCCCATCAACTGCAGCAATTTCGTCTGCGTTATTTACAGCTTCTGGTGACTCGATTTGTGCTACGAGTACTAGTTTTTCGTGAGCATGCAAGTAGTGCTCTTCAAAATCTACTCCGTAGCCTGATGCTCGCTGCATCTTCGCAATACCGCGTACTCCGCGTGGCGGATACCGCATAGCTGAGACTGCTTTTTTTGCATCTTCTGCCGTGGATATAAATGGAACCATAACGCCTTGAGCACCCATATCGAGGACGCGCTTAAAAGAAATGGTTTCATTCCATGCAATCCTAACAACGGCAACAGCAGGTGTTGCTGCCGCAGCTTGTAACTGAGCTAAGAGTGTATCTTGTCCACCAGGACCATGTTCATGATCAATTAAGATCCAATCAAAACCTGCGTTACCTGCGATCTCAGTTGTAACAGAAGAACCCAAATTAATAAACGTCCCAGTAAGCCACTGACCTGATAAAGCTTTAGATCTAAAATCGCTGGGAAGTTTCATAGGAGTTAAAAATTACAACGAGGTGTAGAGTTGATAAAGAGCCTGGGTACCACATTCACTCCAGCCATGTGCGGAAACATCGTCGTACAATTTCTTAGCTAAGCTAAGCCCAGGTAAATCGAGTTTCATCTCTTTAGCGGAATCTAACGCTATACCCATATCTTTAATGATATGCTTCACGTAGAAACCAGGAGCAAAGTTACCTGCTAATGCACGCGGTGCTAAATTGGTCATTGCCCAACTTCCTGCAGCACCACCACTGATACTTGCATGAACTTGCGTTGGATCTAAACCTGCTTTCTTAGCGTAGATCAGTGCTTCAATCCAAGCGACCATACCTACCGCTACTGAAATTTGATTAGCCATCTTGCAGTGCTGTCCTGAACCAGCAGGTCCAAGAAGCGAAATGTTTTTACCCATGAGTTCAAACAAAGGCTTAGCACGGTCAAAGCCTGCTTGTTCTCCACCGACCATAATGACTAAACGTGCTTCTTTAGCTCCAATATCTCCACCTGAAACAGGTGCATCTAACGCAGTGAGCCCTTTAGCGGATGCAGCCGTTGCAATCTTACGAGCAAGAATAGGACTCGATGTTGTCATATCAATTAAGAGAGCGCCTGACTTTGCTCTCTCAACAATACCACCTTTTCCTAAATAGGTGTCTTCAACATCCTTAGGAAATCCAAGCATCGTAATCACAACATCTGCAGCAGCTGCAGCTGATCCTGCTGAGTCATGCCACGTTGCACCAAGATCGAGCAAATCTTTCGCTTTCTCCTTGGTGCGATTATACACGTGAAGCGTATTGCCAGCTTTAATGAGGTGTGAGGCCATACTGCGACCCATCACACCTGTACCAACAAACGCGATTTTTTGAGACATATTACTTGGAATATTCAGGAGCTAATTCTAAACGGAAATAATCACGAGCATTTCCAAAGCAGATATTTTTTACCATACCGCCAATAAAGGCCATATCTGCAGGAAGTTCACCGCGAGCAATATCAGCGCCGAGTAAGTTACAAAGTGTACGGCGGAAATATTCGTGACGTGGGAAACTTACAAAGCTACGTGAGTCTGTGAGCATACCCACAAAGCGGCTTAATAAGCCTAAGTTAGAGAGTGCATTGATCTGCCACTCCATAGCTTCCTTTTGATCTAAGAACCACCAACCGCTGCCGTATTGAAGTTTTCCAGGGATAGAACCGTCTTGGAAATTACCAATCATGGTTCCAAATACATAATTATCTGCAGGATTTAAATTGTAGATAATTGTACGTGGTAACTGATCTGTAGAATCAAGGGTATCTAAATAACGCGAGAGCGCTTGAGCCTGTGGTAAGTCCCCGATCGAATCAAAACCCGTATCAGGACCAAAACTCTTTAACAGACGCTTATTGTTATTACGTAATGCACCTAAGTGAAGTTGTTTTGTCCAACCGCGTGCTGCATCCCAGCGACCAAATTCAAGCATGAGGAATGAACCGTACTTGATCTGTTCTTGCTGTGAAGGAACACGGCCTGCGCGAGCTGCATCGAATACGGATTTAGCTTCTGCATGCGTGCATGGTTCTGAAAGCGCCATTTCTAATCCATGATCAGAAAGACGGCCACCAGCTGCATGAAACGCATCGTGACGTTTCTTAAGAGCAGAGAGTAAATCGTCGAATGTCTTTACTGGCATACCTGCTGTACCACCTAACTTTTCAATCCAGGCATTAAATCCTGCTGGATCTCCTACGGAGAGAGCTTTGTCTGGGCGAAACGCTGGATAAACCTTTGTCTTCAATCCACTCTTCTGAATCTTTGCGTGTGTATCGAGTGAATCAGCAGGATCGTCGGTTGTACAAACGACAGCGACTTTTGACTGCTCAAGTAAATCATGCACGCGAAGCTTTGGAAGACGCTCGTTTGCTTGCTTCCAAACCGATTCAGCCGTTGATGGCGTAAGCAGTGTATCAACTCCAAAATAACGTTTTAATTCTAAATGCGTCCAGTGGTACAGTGGGTTACGCATCGTGTGCGGAACAGTCTGTGCCCATGCTTTAAATTTTTCTTCTGGTGCAGCATTGCCCGTAATAAAACGCTCGTTAACACCGTTTGAGCGCATCGCACGCCATTTGTAATGATCACCACCAAGCCAAAGTTCTGCAAGATCAGCAAACTGATGGTTAGATTCAATTAACTGCGGCGATAAGTGGCAGTGGTAATCGAAGATCGGTTCGTTCTTCGCAAAATTATTATAAAGCTCACGAGCCTGAGGAGTCGTAAGCAGGAAATCGTCGTGAATAAAGGGCATGGGTTTTAAAGCATGCACTTTATGGCTTTCGCGGCTAATACGCCAGCAAAAGCCTTAGAAAATTACGCTTAAACTAAGCTTAAGCTGCAATCGAACCAACGAGGTCTGACAAGTTCTTGTATCCTGCTAAAGAGGCACTGGCTTTTGCACAGGCTTGGCTAGTTGCTAGACCGGTTGTTTCAGCTAAGAAGATAATGTAGCTTGCAACATTACGGGCAAAGTTAAGACGTCCCTCTTCACTGATGGAATAGAAACGAGCACGTTGCACATAGCCTGCTGGGGTATGGTCACCTAAAGCGGCTTTCTCTGCACGTCCACCACCTGCTAAGACATAGAGGAAATTATACTCAAACCAGAACATATGTTCAGGGCTTGGTGTTAACGCTTCTAAAGCCTTACGGCAGCTTGCGGTCGATTCAAATACTTCTGTTGGCTTACCCGATTTAGCTAAAGCATCTGTAATAAATACACGCGCCATCTTCTGTTCGGTAGCATCCGCACTGAAAGCACCTAAGAGTGCTAATTCAAGTGTGAAGGTATACCAGTCTTTCCAGAGGGCTTGATCAGCAGCATTCTTAGAGGCAAATAAAGCCTTACCCATCTCATAGGTGTAACGACCACTGGTCTTAATTTCTAAGCGGCGTCCTGTGACTTGTCCCATGACATTGTAATTTTCTGCGGACTTTCCTGAGCCCGAGTGAAAACCAATACTTGCATCAAACTTCGAGCACACAGCCCACTGCTTTTCAATTAATACCTTGAGCGCTGCATTATCAGGATAAGGCATGTTCTTTTGGAAACCAAACGCTGGAGCAACAAAGTGTATCTTCATACCTAGCGCTTCACAGAGGGCTAACATGACTGCCGTTGTTTCCTGTGTTGTTAAACCAGGTAGCTCATCAATCGATAATTCTCTTAAGTAGTCGCGACCAACTTGTGTCGTGAATGCTTTTTCACGTGCAGCGCGGTACTTCGTATCACGCTGCTTCATCTTCTGCATGGATGGCCATACATAAGCTACAAGACGTGTAAATTCTGCTTCATTTAAAACAAGCCCTACAGAAGCAACGCGTGCTCTCACTACATTTAATATTTCTGCTGGAACATGCGTTGCAACCCAACCTGCAGCGTCACTAGGAACTTGGGTTTGAGCGAGTTCTGGCGATAAATCGAATGTGATATAGCTCGCGAGTAAACAACCCGTGACGAGTTGGTCTTCACGATTATCAAATTTTCCGCCGATCGGTTGGTGATCTGCATTGAAACTCCACGCAATCTTACGACGGTGAAAACCTGTTTTTAATTTTGAAAGCACACAACCATGACTCATGCCTTCAACACTTTGTCCTTGGTGTCCTTCTGGAACATTCGTTCCAATGAAAGGGAAAGGTACGCTGTCTAAGCGACCCTCTAACATCGTATTTACATCAAATACTAATTCACGAGGAATCGAATTCTGATTAGCTGTGACTCCTAAATTTAAGTGCGCCATCGCCCACTCTACACCAATCCAGTGAAGCGTGGTAAACCGAGCTCCAATACCAAGCGTACGTTTTCCTAAATCAGCACCTGCTGTTGGAAATATCGTAGAGGAAGAGTCGAAAGCCTGAATTAAATTCTTAAGTGCGATTAAATTTACAAAGCTAGCTGGATAAATTTCATCTCCGCTTGATAAAGCAACACCTTGCTGAAGGGTTTTTACTGACGCGCCTTGTTTCTTTTTAAGTAGCCATCCGCAGTCACCAGTCGAGACATCTTCAAAGAGTGTCCAACTTCCTTCTGCTGTCTGAAATGTGCTCGTTGCGTAATGCTTTAAATTAGCCGCTTCATGACCACGCGCTTTTGCAGAGAGCTGATCCCAGTCTAAACAGAAATCAGGACTAACGCAGGGGTTAGTAGCGATACGAAGATTATTCTTAAGTAAGAAAGCATTAATCGGTGACATAGAAAAAAGAGATTAAATGAAACGCGCGTGTAGGTAAATTCCCTCACATTCACTAGCAGCTTACAAGGACTGATTAAGGACTCGTGTCTTTTTATAGGCACGTAAAGTATTCGGCGTCTATATACAGATAAAACGTTAATATATAAAAAGTTATATTATTTCATTAGTGATCTACTTTTATAAACTTTATGCCAATTTATGCCCTCCAATAAGGCGTATAGGACTTTGCTCACTCTAAGACACAAAAAAGCCGTCTCGGGCTGCTATCCGAGACGGCTTACACCAACCCTGACAAAGTTTATGTGGTTGGAGCAGCTGCTGGTGCAGGTGCTTCACCGTCTGCCTTTTTCTTACCGCGAGGACCGCCACCACCACCCATAGGTGGTATTTTATCAAAGGTCGCTTGTTGTTCAGGCGTTAAAAGCGCTCTGATCTTAGACATAGCATCTTTTCTCATAGCCATCATCTTTGTGCGGCGATCGTCTTGAGAAAGAGATTCATCATCTCTTAATGCCATCATTTTACTCATCTGATCTTTTAAAATAGCAGCGACTTTTGTTTTTTGGTCGTCTGTTAAGTTTAAGCGCTTAGCGAGCATTTCAATCTGACGTGCTCCACCTGGGCCCTTGGCTTGAGGAGCAGGTGCTGCTGGTTTAGCATCTTGAGCACGCGTCTGAGGAACAATGGCTACTAAGCTGAGTACTAATCCAACGAAGGATAAGAATGATGTTTTTTTCATACGATTTTAATGGGGTACTAATCGCTTCCAGTACAGTAAGACGAAACACTACAAAAATGGTTGCAGATTTTTCTCAGTATAGAATCCGAACCCAACCCCAAGTATTGCAATGTAGGTTAAACGTCCGCTACTTTAGCTATAGATGAATACATTCGACAGGCATCTTATGCGGGAGTGGTTATCCATTCTCTTTTTAGTCCTTGTCGCTGTTTGCGGACTATTGTTCATCCAGATTTGCTACGACGACTTTAAAGACATGCTAGAAATTGGAGCTAATTTCTCCGATTTTATGCGCTATATCTTTATTACGATGCCTAGTTTTTTAGGGCTAGTCCTTCCTCTGGCGCTCCTTATTTCACTTCTTTTTACCTTAACTAAACTGCACCGCTCCAACGAGTTAACTGCTATGAGAACTGCAGGCGTTGGATTTGCACGCCTCACCGCCCCACTATGGTTTGTAGGCATCATAGCCTGTGGACTCGTCTGGTGGTTAAACTCTAGTGTTGTCCCTTGGTCCGTTGAGCAGTCGCGTCAATTGGACGCCGAAATGCAGTATAAAAAGCAGGCTAAAATCCTCCCGCCCGACAGAGTCGGTGCAGTCTATAGTGTCGCCTTTGATAATTCAGAAGACCACCGCATGTGGCTTATCAATCGTTACCGCCAAGCTACCCCAGCTAAAGCCTTTGGTGTATCGGTTTCTCAGATGAATACCCAAGGCCGTGAAACTAAACGCATCGTGGCATCTACGGCTTCTTACGATAAACTCAGATCACGTTGGATTTTCGAAAACGGACGTGAATTAAAATTCAACCCTGATACCGAAGAAGAAACTGCTTCAGATCCTTTCACGACTAAAATCGAGTCCTCTTATCACGAAGATCCGACTCTCATGTTACTGACCGATCAAAGACCTCGTGACCTATCTTTTTTTGAACTGAAACGGTTAATGAATTATTTTGAAGCAGAGAAAAATCCTACAAAAATCGTTCCTTATTCGGTTAGGTATTACTCTTTAATTGCTGATACCTTAGCTCCCTTAATTGTGATTGCAATCGCTATCCCTTTTGCAATCGCAGGCGTAAGAGTAAATCCAGCTGTAGGCGTATCAAAAGCCATCGGATTATTTATTTTGTATTATATTTTCAATACAATCGGAGGCTCACTCGCAATGAAGCAGTGGGTTGATCCACAAACCGCTGCTTGGATTCCAAATGCAGGGATGGTTGTGATAGCAACCTACTTTTTATCGCGACTGCGTTAACTCCAGTTGTAATTAAAACTTACACTAATTCTCTCTTCTTCAACTCGGTTTTGAGCAACTTCATGCCTTAACCAGCTTTCAAACAAGATGAGATTCCCTGCTTTAGCAGGATAAATTATATGCGGTTTATTTTCACGCTTTGCATTAGCAGTACGCGGTGGTGCTGCCATGAAACGATCTAAACGCGGATCTTCAAACTTTAATCCAGGACAGCCCTTAGGAGTAGAAACATAATAGGTACCGCTAATAAAAGCCAAAGGATGTAAGTGCAGGGAATGCGCCGCCGAAGGTGGCATAATATTAACCCAGAAATCTGTCATCCGTACCGTTCTCCCCTTCAAATCAAAATCAAGCGCTTTACTATAACTTAACACATGCTTCGTTATCTTTTTTTCTAATTCAGCAAAGGTAGATGAGAAATGCTGAAGCTGATTCATAGAAGCATAGCTTGTATAGCCACCTGGATAATTCTTCTTTGACCATTCACGCCCTGCTTTATCGTAGTCTCGTAGAGCATGACACTCATCAACAATCTCTTTGTTTAGCTTAGCTAAACCTGCTGCTTGAAGTGGCTTACTGTAAATGTAGGTAGGAAACCAAGATTTAACGGACATAAATTATCCTAAGGCTAAGTTAAGGGCTTCAATAATATCTTCGATTGGTTCAGATCCAACACTCAGACGTAAAATATCAGCATTAATTCCGTGTGAGAGTAACTCTCTACGTCCTTCAGCACTATTCACCATATCATAATGGGCTAAGTACATGAATGGACAAATGAGTGTTGTTTTCATTCCAAAGCTAGGACCTTTAGGAAATGAAAGACGGTCATAAAAAGTATCGAGAGAACCCTTAACACTAAAGGTTATCATACTACCTACTGAGGTAGGACTTCTAGCAATCGCAAGATAGTTGTCTTTAGATTTTGGTTCTAAAGCCCAAAAAACGGAATCAACACGGGAGTCTTTTTCTAAAAACTGCGCTACACGTAGCGTATTGTCCGCAATTTTAGCTAATACGACTTCTGTATTTAAAATCTGTGCAGCAAGACGTGCCATATCCCGCACGTACAATATTTCTCTCGAGTTTCCAATTAACCTACGTAATTCCGAGGCGTCTTTTGACTTTGGATTAATCGCAGCAAGTCCTGCGATGAGATCTCCTTCACTAGCCGTGTATTTAGTTAAACTATTTACAAGCACATCAGCGTATAAATAGACGTTCACACTAAATAACGAAGCGATCGAAGTATCTAAAATAAGCGAGACGTCATATTTTTTACACAAGCTACTCAGCAGTTTTACATCTGATGTCTGTACTAAAGGATTAGAGGGTATCTCCGTAATAACACCTGCTATCTTAGCACCTTGCTTTTCAAGTAACTGCTGTACGGCACCTAAATCAAAAATGTTTGAAATAAAAATATAATCCGAAGGACTTGAGGTGAACTTTTTTAGAATAGCGATTGTATCCAAATACAACCAACCGATTTGTATCCAAATCGTTTTGCCTTTTTTAGCTTGGATTTCTGAGACCGATTTGAATGCAGAATAAATCGCATTCATCCCACTGCCCGTTAAAAATAAATCTTCAGAGGATGCACCAGGTAGTGCTTTCTGTAAGTACTGCTTAATAGTAGTTTCACTCTCCCCTTGGTAGAGTTCTTCCTCTGCCGCTTTAGCCAATAAACCAAGCTTAACTAACTGATCCTCAGCCTGGCGTGACGGAAGAAAGCCACCCATGTGCTGCAAAAAGCTTTTGGCTTTAGCATTTGTATCTGCGTCATCTTTATGTGCGACGCCGTAGATCCCGTCTGCATGAAAACGTGTCACTGAAGAGGCCGATTTAAGATAAGCTTCTAGTCGGTTTGCTATCTTTTCAGATGAAACAAGCCATAGCTTAAGGCCAACAAATCCAGACTGTTTATAGTAGTAGGCCGTTAGCTGTAAAACAAGCGGGTGCACCACAAACCGAGGATAGCCAGACGTTAAATGCGCCGTTATTTCAGGCTTCTTTTCTTCATACCCACGGACTGCCTCAATCGTAGGCAAACTGCAGGAAACTGCATGCACCCGATTAGGTATCGTCCTTCCAAGAGGGAGTGGTTTAAAGGCAGACATTTACGTAAACATCCATTGTTCTATTCTCCCGATATTTGGCAATCGTAAGCTTTACCTCTAAAAAGCTAAAAAAATGTCTAAAAAACTCACTTTTGCTTCTAAAATATCAATTGTTCTATCATCGTAACCATATACCCCTCAAATCGTCTTAGATTGATCTAATTTGTGTATATATTGAATGCGTATACCAACCACGAAATCTAGCCATCCTAAGCTACTAAAATTACGTTATTAAACCCTATTACCCATTTTTAAATAACTGACTATTACCCTATGAGTTCATCACAAAACTACACCCACGATACAACCGGCCAAACTTGGGCATTCTTAACCCTTCGCCTTTGGATAGGAATACGCACGCTTTTAGCAGGTCTAGAAAAATTCTCAGAAAAAATCACAACCCAACAACCTTTGCTTGATGCAAACGGAGTTCCTGATTCCAGTGGTGCAGTTGTTGAAGTATCCAAGAAAGTATACGGTATTAGTCACTACCACGGAATTCCTGAAGTATTAAAAACAAAGTTCTTAGATGAGCCTTTATTGCCTCAATTCTTAACTACACCTTTCTACGCCTGCTTAGGTTATGCACTCGTTATTTTGGGCGCAGCAATTCTGTTAGGTATCTGGACACGTGTATCGCTCGTACTTACAGCTGTTCTATACACGATGCTCATGGTGGGTTTACTACTCATTCGTCAAGAAGACGGTGTCGCATGGTTAGCTATTCATGCCGTACTCATTGCTAACGCACTCCTTCTCTCCAGACACAACCGTTATTCCTTAACTCGCTAATGAGCACACACGATTCTTCTCAAGCAGACCAGCAACTCAATAGGCGTAGTTTTATTGCAACCGCTGCAACAGCAGGTGCTGCCCTTGCGTTTGCTCGTCCTGCAAAACTTTTAAGTGCGAGCGTATCTCCTTCAGAAGTACTCCATGTCGCTTTAGTCGGTATTGGTGCTCAAGGTCGCGTACTTCTCGATGACGTACTCAAAATTCCAGGAGTTAAGTTTGTCGCGATCTGCGATATCTGGGATTACAATAGACAGTACGGAGAAAAGTATCTCAAAAAATTTGGCCAAACGGTAAAAAGTTACCGCGACTACGATGAGATGCTTGCGAACGAAAAAGATATTCAAGCGGTTATCGTAGCTACCCCTGACTTCTGGCACGCACCTATTTCGATTGCTGCCATGAAAGCGGGCAAAGACGTTTACTGCGAAAAGATGATGTCCAATACCATCGAAGGTGCTAAGTCGATGGTTAGGGCTATGAACGAAACAGGACGCTTACTCCAAATCGGTCACCAACGCCGCAGCAATCCTCGTTACTTGGTCGCTAAAAACCGTCTATTAGGTGAGGCTAATTTACTCGGCAAGATTACTACAGCAAACGGTCAATGGAACCGCGCTGTGAGTGAAGATCTCGGTTGGCCAAACCGTGCTGCTATTCCACAAGCCACATTAGAAAAATATGGCTTTAGCAACATGCATGAATTTCGTAATTGGAGATGGTTTAAGAAATTCGGCGGAGGCCCTCTTTCTGATTTAGGTGCACACCAAATCGATATCTTTAATTGGTTTTTTGGCGGTCCTCCTGTTTCAGTGACCGCAGACGGTGGTAGTGATTATTATAAAAATCACGAGTGGTTCGATAACGCGATGGTTGTGTACAAATACAACACATCTCAAGGTGTAGCACGTGCTTTTTACCAAGTTCAAACGACAACCAGTGCTGGTGGTTATTTTGAACAATTCATGGGAATTGAAGGAACACTCAAGATGAGTGAAAATCCAAAATACACGGCAATTTACCGTGAAGCTAATGCCCGTGACTGGGAACCTTGGATCAGACGTAAGCTATTAAAAGCCCAAGCCGCTCCTGCGCCTGACCCAAGCGCTGATGCGGTTGTCGATGCACGTGAAACTGCTGCACTCGCTACCTTTGATCTACCTGTTATTCTTAACAAGCCAGCTCACCAACCTCATTTAGAAAACTTCTTCAACGCCATACGTGGTAAAGCAAAGCTTAACTGCCCTGCTGATGAAGCATTCCAAAGTGAAATCGCAATCTTCAAAGCTTGCGAAGCTGTTCTCACCGGAAAGAAGATAGAAATTACTGCTGAAGATTTAAAAATATGAACTCACTGTTAACTAAAGTTTCTTCATTAACACTTCCCTGCTTAACGCTTGCATGTGGCTTATCCTTAATCGGTGTAGCACGTGCTGAAGACCTCGTTCCTTTAAAGGTCGTTCTTCCTAAGCCTATGCTCGCAGGAACACCTGTACCACTCAAGTTGCCTAACCTAGAAGCACCGCATTCAGGTCGTAGAGCTGATATCTTAGTTCCTCAAGGCACGGTAAACCTAGCTCTCAATAAGCCAGTTACCTCTAGCGATAAAGATCCCGTACTTGGTGATTTAACCTTAGTAACCGACGGTGAAAAAAGTGGCGATGAAGGAAACTTTGTTGAATTAGGCCAAGGCAAGCAGTGGGTTCAAATCGATCTTCAAAAATCAGGTACAATTTATGCCGTTGCATTATGGCATTATCATTCACAAGCACGCGTCTACTTTGATGTCGTTGTACAAATTTCGGATGATCCAACATTTTCAAAAGATGTTAAAACGATCTACAACAGCGATACCGGTAACGAGCTAGGTCTTGGTGCAGGTCAAGATCACCTCTACATCGAAACGTATGAAGGTCGTTTAATTGAAGCTAAAGGTGTTAAGGGCCGTTATGTTCGTTTGTATAGCCGTGGTAACAGCTCAAACGAAATGAACCACTACATCGAAGTTGAAGTCTACGGTAAATCTTCTTCCTGATGCTAGAGTTTGGCTATGGCTTAGCTGTATAGCTCTTGCTGTAGCTTTGTTTTATAGAGCAGGTCTTGATCAAAGACCTGTTCATACAGATGAAGCAGTCAATGCTGTCATCACCGCAGAGCGACTCGAAAACGGGACCTATCAATACGATCCACATGATCGTCATGGCCCTTCGCTATCTTGGCTTGAGAGCTACGTGTTTAAATTTCACGGCGTTAAATCCTTAAGCCAGATGGACTCTGCCACATTGCGGCTAAGTTCTGTTTTTACTGTAGCAGCAACCGTTTTAATTTTAGGACTACTCCCCGAATTTATAACAGGAGCAACCATGGCGTCAGCGCTCCTGTTAGCACTTGGAGCTCCCTTCGTTTTTTATGGGAGATACGGCCTGCATGAACCGATTCTCATTTTTTCTACACTCCTTCTTATAGGTTCATTAAGTCGGTTCTGGCTTACAGGTCATTTACGATGGGCACTGCTCGTAGGTCTCAGTGCAGGACTAGCAATATGCACAAAAGAATCAGCTCTGGTTTCATTTTTATGCCTAGGTCTATCGTATTTTATTTTAGTAAAAATAAAATCTACTCGTACGGCCTTGATGAATTTAAAATCAGCTTTAGTTGATGAAAAACGTGTTCGTTTTTCGATCAGTCTCGTCATCCTTGTTATCAGTATAGTTACTCTGCTTGGCTATTCTTCAATGGGACAAAACCCATCCGGGTTTTATGATTTTTTTAAATCACTTCCTCTTTTAACTCACAGAGCCGCAGGATCAGGTCATGAGAAGCCGTGGTTTACTTACATAACCTGGTTAATAAAACCTACGGAATTATCCTTCCCCTTTTTTGGCTGGATAGTGCTTTTATTTGGAGCAGTGGGAGCCGTTCGAAGTTTTTTACCAAACAGCACCGCTTTTCTCATACAATTTCTTGTTATCTACGGATTACTCATTCTAACCATTTATAGCCTTACCCCATATAAAACTCCGTGGCTTATGTTAGAATTTCTTTTACCTGCCGTAGTGGTTGCAGGGTATGGCATGGCGAGCATATGGAATTTTCCTGAAAACAAACCTAATCCTATTCTTCAGCGCTCGGTCACATTACTCACCCTCTTTCTCCTTATAAGACAGACTGACCGGTTATGTTTTCGCTACCAAAATGATTCTCAAAATCCTTTTTGCTATTCAGGGACTTCACCCGATCTCGAGCGCTTATCGAAACGCTTGGACTATGTAGCTAGCTTAAACCAAACAACTTCTCCTTTTATTATCGCAGTCGTAAGTAAAGACTATTGGCCATTACCTTGGTACCTACGCCAATTTAATCATGTAGGCTACTTCACTGAACTACCTGATCATCTAAATCAAAATGCCGTTATTTCTTCTTTAGAAGAAGCTCCACGCATTGCGCAAAAATTAGGTAAAACGTGGACACAGGAATTTATCGGCCAAAGACAAGATATGTTACTTGTCTTATTTACACCCGAAGACGCTCACCGTGGCTAATCCTATCCATATTTTTCGTCACGATGCGATGGCCACGTATTTCGAAGTACGTCTAGTAACTCAAGATGCTAGTTACGCAAAGCAGGCAGCCCAAGCACTGTGGGGCATAATTGACAAAACCGAATCTGAATTAAGTCGCTACTTACCTACGAGCGAAATTTCCCTCATCAGTAATCTTACTCCTGGAAAAGTACTCCAGGTAAGTCCCCGTGTATTTGAATGCCTTAAATTATGCTTAACCTATCAAGCAATGACTTTAGGAGCATTCGATCCAGCACTCGGCGTTTACACGCAAAACCGCGGTCAGCTTCTCATGGATGAATCATCCTATCACGTCGCAGTTGAAAATGGCCCTGTGAGTTTAGACCTAGGTGCTTTCGGTAAAGGCTATAGTCTGGATCTTGCTGCAGAAGAATTAAAAGCCTGGGATATTGATCAAGCACTCTTAGTGAGCGGCGGTAGTAGTCTACTCGCTTTAGGTAGTCCAGAACCTGAAGGATGGAAAATAGGAATAGGTGGCTCCGTAACGGGTAGCTACGTCCACTTAAAACATAATGCACTTGGAAGCTCTGGAACTACCGTTAAGGGCAATCATATTATAAATCCACTTTCCCAAGATAACGTCGACGCGAATAGAAGGACGTGGGCAATCGCAAAAACAGCAGCCCAAGCAGATGCTCTTTCTACGGCTTGGATGATTTTAGATAAGGAAAAAATTCAATCTGTTTGCCAAACACAGACTAATATTAGTGGAATTATCCAAGACTTAAATAGCCCCAAGTCGCTTTGGACAACAACCCCATCCCCTTTGTCTTAAAATATATTCTTATGATCCCAAAACTAAAATACCTACTTAGCTTAGCTATTCTAGGAACTCCTGTAGCACTCTTGGCTGCAGAAGATCCTAACTTACCTAAAGCTGAAGAAACAGAATACTACTCGCCCGTTCCTCCAATCATTACAGCGAATGAAGGCCAAGCTCCTTCAGACGCTGTCGTATTATTCGACGGAACCAATCTTAACGCATGGGAACCTGTTAAAGCAGGTTCTAAAGGTTGGGAAATTGTAGATAAGGCTCTGACAGTTATTCCAAAATCAGGCTACATGAAAACAAAAGCTGCATTTGGCGATATGCAGTTACATATCGAATTTCGTGAGCCAAAACCAATCGGAGATAAAAAAGGTCAATCACGAGGAAACAGTGGTATATTCATGATGGGCTTATATGAACTCCAAGTACTAGATTCATATAACAATACTACTTACGTAAACGGTCAGGCTGGCTCTATCTACAAGCAACATCCTCCGCTCGTAAATGCATGCCGTCCACCAGAGGTATGGCAAACTTATGATGTAATCTTCATTGCTCCTCGTTTTGCATCAGATGGCTCACTCATAAGTCCAGCTCGTGAAACCGTGTTACATAACGGCGTACTCATTCAATATGATGTGGTTCTCAAAGGACCAACCGAATATCGCGGTTATCCAAAGTACAAAGCACACGCAGCAAAATTACCAATTCAGCTCCAAGACCATGGAGACCGTGTCGCTTATCGTAATATTTGGGTAAGAGAAATCACACTACCTCAGTCTAAATAAGCTAAAACGTATTAACAAAAAACCCGGCTTTTACAGCCGGGTTTTTTTATGCGAGTTTGATTAACTCTAAGGTTGGTGGAACATCCTTAATAATCTGAGAAGGAAGTGGTCCAACCCCTAAATAACGCAGGTTAGGTAAATCCTTTGGCCACGTTTGATCTGCATACGCAACTTCGAGTAATGATTTAACCATAGCTGCAACATAGCGTCTCGCAGCTACGGGAAGATCAGCAAATTTACGTGCACCGGAAATATCCTCACTCCAACCAGGATAAGCCGTGTAAACAGGCTTTAATGATTTACGAATAACTTCATTGCGCGGTACATGTTTGTAGAGTTTGCCAGCGCTATCCTGATATGCCGTACAGATAAGTAATTCACCATTCCATGCACCTGAATAAGTCAGTGCATCGAGTTTATTAATCATTAAATCTTGGAAACCTCCGTAACGAAGCGCATCACCCTTTTCAATCGCATCATACCAACCTACCATGCGTTGGCGTCCTGTGCTCGTTCCAAACTCAATTTGTTTTAGTTTGATAGCGAGCGGATGACTGCCATCCATCTCTGTGATGAAGGTGTGTGTTCCAACTTTGGTATCATATGCTTTTGCTACACCAAAGGTGTGTACACGCTGCACAGGAATGCCTGCACTTTCAAAAATTTCAGGTGTATAGGTATGAGAAGCAGTAACATTGGGTGAATAACCATGACGTTTATCTAACCAATATGCCTGACCGAATTCTCCAATAATGGTGTGACCTGCAAGCATCTCCTTAAGAATAAGCTCACGTACTTCACCAATATTTTTCGATAATGATTTTCCTGCGTTCCAGTAAACTTCTATGATACGAGCGATATTAAGCGTGAAAGGCTTCTCGCCCATAAACTGTAGGAAATCAACATCCTCTTTTTTCAATATGCCCAGTTCAATTGCTTCTGCATTAGCACGAAGTTCTGCTTCCGTTAATTTAGTGAAAAAACTCTTCCACGTTTCTTCACTGACTTGGCAAACGTGTTGAATCGTGCGAATAGCACGTTCTGCTCGTTGCGTTAATTTACGCGCAAAGTAATTTGCTCCACCAAGAAAATCAGCGTACGTAATTTGCCACTGACCTACTTCATCTAAGTAAGCAGGCGTAATACCACGACCGGTTGAACCGCGAGGCTCTTCATTTAAGCATTTAACCCGGTAATCTTCCCAAGCCAAATCGAGTAAACGGTGACATACATCAGAAACGAGCGTGCGTTCATCAACGACGAGACGGCTTAAAATTGCATGTCCTTTTTTCTCTAAAGGTAATGTTTCCCACCATATCTTACGTGGATCAGCTACAACGCCACTTCCAATAGCTAAATACTTAACATCTTTTTCAACAACACCCGCAGGAAGTAAGTTAAGCTTAATGCCACCAGCAGTGTGTCCTGAATTTGCACCACCGTTCACTTTAAGAACAACGGATACTTGTGCTGGTGTACCTCTTAACTCTTCAGTTACTTCAGGTATTAAGCGGCCCTTACCTTCGTCACCGAAGGAAATACCAACATCAGCTATGAGACGACTTGTGAAAGGATGCAGGGACATTGTATGAGTAGCGGTGCAACCGAAGCCCGAAGCATCTGTTGCGAAACATCAAAGAGTCATTCCTACAGGGAACCGCAAACAAAAATTGCTTCGATTGCTAATTAATTAGTTAAAAATCCTGTAGACGGCCCTCCTGTTGACCACGTTCAGGTTGGATACGAGCCATAACCTCACCGAGTAAGTAGATAGAACCTGTAACAATGACGAGGTCCTCAGGCTTACCAGCGGTGCATGTTTTAGGATCTGGAAAAAGAGCTTCTACGGTAGAACGATAGATTTTCCCTTTAAACGAGGGCGGTATCAATGCCTCGAGTTGTTCATAGGTACATGCCCTACTTTGATTTGGAACAACGAGATAAATATCCTTTGCATAACGGCTTACAGTAGTGAGAAGAGCTGACGCACGAGCTAGCCCTAACGAACCTGTAACAATCACAGGGGACTGCTTAACATGCGTCATGAGTTCTGAAAGATTACTTTCTAAAACAGAGGCTCCTTCAGGATTATGCGATGCATCCAAGATAAGCGGTCTACCTGCTAAGGTTATTTTTTCCCAACGACCTGACCAATCAACATGATCAAGCCCTTCTTGGATGATTGGTTGTGTTATCTTCCAGCGTGAGTCTAAAAGCTGACACACCAATGTGGCCGTTGCAGCATTCCAGCGCTGATAGTCACCTGCTAACCGAGTTACAGGATAATGGGTTATATCCTCTCCGTAGACTTCCCTAACAGAAATCAGTTTAGAGCCTGACCGCTTTGCGATATCTCGAATAACGTTTTCTGCCTCAATTGGCATACGGCCAATAACTACTGGCTTACCTGGTTTTATAATTCCTGCTTTTTCTGCAGCAATTTTTTCTAGCGTATCACCCAGCACTTCGCAGTGATCTAAACCGATCGATGTAATAACGCTTATTTCAGGCTGAACAATATTAGTAGCGTCTAACTTACCACCTAGTCCCACTTCTATAATATTGATATCTGTTTTTTTACGCTGAAATTGTAAAAATGCCATAGCGGTCATGAACTCAAAAAAACTTGGTTCATCATCAGATCCGCCTTCTAAGAAAATCTTTTTTGCTACCGGAGCTAATTCATTTACGAAAGCAATAATTTCTTCCTCTTTTAGTAACGTACGATTTACCTGCACACGTTCTCCTAGTCGTACCAAATGAGGAGACGTATATAGACCTGTCTTATATCCTGCTGTCCTTAAGATGCTCTCGAGCATAGATGCAACCGAACCTTTGCCGTTCGTGCCTGCTACATGAATACAAGGACAAGAACTCTCTGGGTTACCCAGCTTACTTGAAAAGAGTCTCATCCTATCTAGACCATACTTAGCACCTTTAGCCTTAAGGCTAAAGAGATAGTCCTGAACAGCCGAATATTCGGCTGGTGAAAAACGTGAAGTCACCGCAAAAAAACTTAGGCTGTCTTTTTACGTTTCAGATATAAGGCAGACAGAATTTGACCCAGACGGTCACGCATATCTGTACGACTTACAATTTGATCTACCAGACCATGCTTAAGTAAAAATTCTGCAGTCTGAAAACCAGAAGGTAATGTTTGTTTTGTGGTATCACGAATAACACGTGCACCTGCAAAGCCAATTAAAGCACCAGGCTCAGCAATAATAACATCTCCCAGTGTTGCAAAGCTTGCAGTAACACCACCCATCGTTGGATGAGTAAGTACAGAAATAAAAGGTAAACCTGCTTGAGATAAACATCCTAACGCAGCACTGGTCTTTGCCATTTGCATAAGCGAGTAGATACCCTCTTGCATACGCGCACCACCAGAAGCACTAAAAACAATACAAGGGATTTTCTTTTCTACTGCTGTTTCAATTGCACGTGTGATTTTCTCTCCAGCAGCAGCACCCATTGCACCACCGCAAAATCTAAAGTCCATCACAGCAATCGATACTTCAATTCCATGAATTGAGCCTACACCGCTAATAACAGCTTCAGGTAGACCACTATCTTTTTGGTAACGCTTAAGGCGCTGTGGATAAGGTTGTGAATCTACGAACTCGAGCGGGTCACTTGAACAGACCGTTTCATTATTTTCTTTCCATGAATCCGGATCTACTAATCCTGCAATACGCTGTTTCGCTCCAATTGGAAAATGGTGACCGCTTTTTGGTACAACCATCTGGTTGTCCTCAACCTCTTTCATGAAGATGATGTCACCAGTCACAGGATCCTTGGTGTATAAACCCTTAGGAATATCTTTTTTACGCCTCTTTTTGACTGTATACGTTGGCTTATCGAAGTGCATGAAAATGAGATAATTACGTAACTATAACATCAGATAAAACCTAGATAAGGAAGGACTTACTTAGGCAGAACTCATGCGTATAATTAAGTAGCATATACTGTATTACTCCCACCCTAAGTGCAAAGGCTTTTTCATATACCCATGGAGGCTATATCCGATCCTTATGAGCTTCAATAGCATGCAAATCTGCCAGGAACTTGAAAATTAAAGCTTCGGATAAAAGACCTCTTCTAAGAACAAACCCTGCGGGGGGGCTGTTTGAACCGCGTTTACACGTACTTTACCATCCAAAATCTGTCTTAACTGGTTAGGCGTTACTTTACCTTCACCCACAGCAACTAAAGATCCAACAATACTACGGGCCATTTTATGCAAGAAGCCCTCTCCTTCTAAGATAATAGCCAAGCGCTTTCCCCGTTTTTTAATTTCAAGACGCGTTAGATGACGCACCGTATTTTCGTCCTCTTTATTTTCACTTGTTGAAAAAGCCCTAAAATCGTGACGCCCTACAAGCAGTGATGCTGCCTGTTTCATTTCATCAAGATTGAGTGGATCAAATACTTCCCAAGCATAGGGTCTAACAAAGGGAGACGCGTCACCTAAATATATATTATATATATAACGCTTTCCTATCGGAGAATAGCGCGCATGAAACTTTTGCGACACTTTCTTGATCGATACGATTTGTATCGTGAGCGGTAACGTAGCACGCAGTGCAGCTTTAAATTTTACTGTTCCATGACGCCATGCTGCATCAAAATGAAAAACTTGAGCACGTGCATGAACCCCAGCATCCGTACGTCCACTCGCAATAATACGAATAGGTGTTTTAAGAATGAGGGTTAATCGATCCTCTAAAATATCCTGAATTGCCGACAAAGCTGGAGCTGGCGGAGGACCCTTGGGCTGACTTTGCCATCCTGCAAAAGTAGATCCGTCATAAGCACATATGACCTTCCAGCGGACCACAGGATTAGGCTTTTCCGACTTCATTATAATGGATGAATTTGATCCAAGTAGTCCTGCAATATAATTGTAGCAGCACGTGAATCAACTATTCCACTCGAGCGCTGATCCCGTCGCTTAGATTTAGGCGTAGCCTGTTCAGCTTCATAGGAAGTCAATGTTTCATCTACTCGGTGAACCGGGAGTGAAAACTTTTTTGAAAGTTGATCTATAAACACATCAACCTCTTTGATCTTAAAGCCCTCTGTGCCGTCTATATTATAGGGATAACCAACAACAAACGCATTAATGCGGCGCTTAGTGACAATATCAGCTAAGCTTAGCCAGCGTTTCTCTTCTTCTTTTTCTATGAGCGCAGGAAGTGGTGTTGCTACTGCTAAGTCATCCCCAAAAGACAGACCCCACCTTCTCTCACCCCAATCAATACCCAAATAATTACTCATGGCACCTTAAGTTCAGGATGCGCTTTAGATGAGCTATGCGCAAACTTCAGAAATGCTTCATTAAGCTTTTCTGTTAAGGAGTCAGGGGCTACATGATAACGGATAGAGTCTATACTTCCCACGGGTGCTAGACACCGGGTGGTAGATAAAATCATACATTCCTGCATCGTAGAAAGTTCATCTGGTTTAATAATACGCTCGATAACACGAACTCCCATCTTTTCCGCAATAGCGAGTGTGATAGAGCGCGTAATACCTGCTAAAATACCGACCTCTAAAGGCGGTGTAATTAAAGTACCGTCTTTAACAAATGCTAAATTAGACACCGAAGCTTCCGTTACTTCTCCTCGTACATTTAAAATTACAACTTCGTCAGAACCTTCCGCTTTAGCCTCTCTTAAGCAGAGGATGTTATTTAAATAATTACCCGTTTTCCATGCAGGATTTAAAGCACTGACTGGATTACGACGCAGTGTCTTAGCAAGGGTCAATTTTAGACCAGAGCGGCGTTTTTCTACCGGAAGTTCAAAGCATGGCTGAACAATAATAACGAATTCTGGCTTATCTGCTAAGGCTGTATCTAAACCGATAGCTCCACAGCCACGTGATATCTGAAGTCGTATATACAATTCACCCTGGTAGCCGCTCTTAGTACGAAAAGCAGCACAGGTACGTGTAATTTCAGAGAAAATATATTCCTTAGAAAAAAGCCCTGACATGAATAACGCGTCAGCAGAACGCTGTAGTCTTTGCCAATGTTCTTCCCAAGCAAAAACAACTCCATCAAAGGTACGCCATACTTCATAGATAGCATCTCCATATAAGAAGCCTCGATTAAGCGGACTTATAGATGGTTCACTTGCATCGTGAAGTTTACCGTTCGTGTTTGCTTGAATATAGGCTGCCTGCATACCTAACGAATATTCACGCTTGTTTTACAAAGTTTACAACAAAAAATGACCCCTATCCGGCAATGCCAAATAGGGGTCAGAAATTATATAACGCTATATATTTACTTACGTTCTTTAACTAAACCTAACTGCTTCTTAATATTTTGAACCGTAGGAATTGAAATTCCAAGTTCAGCAGATATTTCATTATTTGTCTTACCTGCTTCGTTTAGTTTTTTAACGGTTTCGCGTGTCTCATCTGTAATGACGGCACGTTTACGGCGCTTAGAGGAAGATGCTTTACCAACTTTGCCACCCTTAGCAGCAAATTTAACAGCACGTACAAAATCAGCTACATTATCAAAGCCATATGCCTCAGGAAGAGTGGCTAGTTTTTTAGCTAATTTCTTCTGTCTTTTAGCGGCTTTAGCTTCTTGAGCATCAAGATTCTTTAGCTGCTTTTCGAGCTGCTTACGCATTTCTTGGATCTTTTTACTAAATAGCATATAGCGAATATATGCATATTTATATAGCTATAGCAACCCTATAAAGATTAATAAATATAGGGGTATGATATAGCTATAAACTTCCTAAATACCTATTATACAGCGATTAAATATAGCTATATAATTAGATAGTCATAGCATGGTATCCACCATCCACTACAACTTCGCAGCCTGTGACAAATCCGCTGGCTGTGTCGCTAGCTAACATAATTGTAGCGCCAACAAGCTCTTTAGCCTCACCGAAACGCTTCATAGGTGTATGACCTAAGATAGAAGCAACACGCTCTGGTGATAGGATCTTACGATTCTGCTCAGCAGGGAAAAATCCAGGAACAAGCGTATTCACGCGAACATTCTTTGGCGCCCACTCACGAGCTAAATTCTTTGATAAATTATGAACTGCTGCCTTTGTAGCTGAGTAGGTGAAAACTCGTGACAATGGAACAATACCAGACATTGAACCTAGATTAATAATTGAACCACCCTGTCCACGCTCGACTAAATATTTACCGAATACTTGGCATCCTAAAAATACGCCTTTCAAATTGATTTTAACAATACGATCAAATTCATCTTCTGCTATATCAAGAAATGGAGTCGCAGAATTTACACCTGCACCATTTACAACAATATCCACTCTTCCTGATTTTTGAAGGACAGTAGCAAGTAGCGCTTCAAGTTGAGCTTTATCACTTGCCTCTGTTGATATGAAATATCCTTTGCCTCCTGCTGCATGAATACGTTCAAGACGTGGCTTTGCTTTTTCTTCATTACGACCTACTAAAACAGTTTCAGCACCTGCTGATGCAAGACCTTCAGCCATAGCACCACAGAGTTCGCCAGTACCGCCAATAACGACAGCAACTTTACCTTTTAAAGAGAAGAGGGATTCGAGATAAGAGCTCATAGTTATAATATACTAGAGTACAGTACCCTCTTTAGGCCATATCATTTTCTTATATAAAATACGGTTGCGACTCAGGGCTTCTGCACTAACGATACTATACCTATGCCACGTATACCTATTGAAGACAATTTTGCCGATGTTATTGGCAAAGCCCAACGTGGCTGGAAAATCACCGACGAAGATCTAGCTAAGCGTGCAGAAATTACCCTTGCTGATTTGGCTGCGATTAAAGCCGGTGAAGTTAACGTTGCAGTTATTCGCAGGGTTTCACGTCACTTGCGTCTAAATCCTGATGCGATGGAAATTTTAGCAACCCAGCAATTCTACCCTTACGCTCCAGATTATAAGCGTGGGTTTGCTATGTTTAACACGAAGTACGATGACATGACGGTTAATAGCTATTTGATATGGGATACTCGGACAAAGAGTGCTGCCGTGTTTGATACAGGTGCATCCTGTGATGAACTGCTTGATCTGGTTAAAGCAGAACAGCTGAAAGTAGAATATATATTTATCACGCATGCTCACGAAGATCATATTGCTGACCTAGCAAAACTTCAGGAAGCAACGAAAGCGGAAGTATGGATCAATGAACTAGAGTCTTTTGAATTCCCTGGAATCAAACGCTTTAAGGAAAACGCTCATTTTCATATCGGCAGTTTAGCAATTAAAACCTTACTCACGTCAGGGCATTCACCAGGACAAACAACGTACTACATAACCGGACTTAGCTGGCCGCTTGCTGTAGTAGGAGACTCCTTATTTGCTAGCTCTGTAGGCGGTAGCAAAACTCATTTTGACGAACAATTAAGAACAGTACGTGGTAAAATATTTAGCCTACCAGCAGATACGGTTCTTGCGTGCGGTCATGGTCCACTCACCACGCTCAACCAAGAAAAAGCGTATAATCCGTTTTTTAAGCGCTAGACTGGTTTTTTAGCTAGCGACTAAGACTTGCTACGCGCTCATTGTCTTTTATAGGATTACAGTTCCTTTGAATCTGACGATACATCCTACCAAAGAGGCTTTTACTAAGCTTGCCCAGCTTGGAAACGTTATTCCTGTGTATGCCGATTTAATGGCAGACTTCGAAACTCCGGTTTCAGTCTATTCTAAGATAAAAGATTCAGGCCCTGCCTACTTACTTGAATCCGTTGAAGGAGGTGAAAACCTATATCGCTATAGCTTTATTGGTTGCCGTCCTAGAATGATAATAGCTTCTGGCCCTGAGACTACCGAAATTAAGCGTCCAGGCAAAGCGGTAGAAACAATTCCTACCCCACAGGATCCACTCACTTTATTACAAAAAGAAATCGCTGGTTTTAAACCCGTTAAGATTCCTGGAATGCCACGTTTTACCGGTGGCGCTGTAGGTTACATTGGTTACGAATATATAAACCGTATAGAACCAACAGTTCCTACTGCTAAAGTTAACGAACAAAAGATTCCGATAACTTATTTCATGCTGTCGGATACGTTGGTTATTTTTGACCGTGTGCGTCAGACTCTACGTCTTTGCGTTAACGCTCATCTCAAATCGCAAGACCCTAAAGAGATCGAAGCATCTTACAACGAAGCTATCGCAGGAATTCAGAGTTTATATACTTTATTAAGTAAAGCTCCAGAACTAGCCCCTGCTCCGATGGTTGAAGTTGGTGGCGTTAAGGCACCTCAAGGTAATTTTACTCAAGAACAGTACGAAGATCTTGTCTCAGGTGTTAAAGAATACATCAGAGGTGGAGATATTATTCAGGTTGTTACTTCTCAGCGTTTCACAAAACCTTTCACAAAATCACCTCTTCAACTTTACCGTGCACTACGCTCAGTAAATCCATCTCCGTACATGTTTATTTTAGATACAGGAGATTTTGCATTAGTAGGTGCATCTCCTGAAGTACATGTACGTCTAACAGACGGTCTCGTTGAAATTCGTCCTATCGCTGGCACACGCAAGCGTGGAGCTACTGTTGCTGAAGATGTTGAATTAGAAAAAGAACTTTTAGCTGATGAAAAAGAGCGTGCAGAGCATTTAATGCTAGTTGATCTAGCACGTAATGATATTGGCCGTGTCTGCGAATTCGGATCAGTTCATGTTCCTGAGCTGATGATTGTGGAACGATATTCTCACGTAATGCATATCGTTTCTCAAGTGGAGGGTAAAATATCCCCAGATAAGAATGCATTTGATCTCATGCGGGCAACTTTCCCAGCAGGTACCGTGAGCGGCGCTCCTAAAATCAGAGCGATGCAGATTATTTCAGAAAAAGAAACCTTACAGCGTGGATTTTATGCAGGTGCCTTGGGTTACTTCTCTTACGACGGTAATCTAGATTCGTGTATTACACTTCGCACATCGCTACTTAAGGATGGTAAAATTTATATTCAAGCAGGTGGCGGTGTAGTCGCCGACTCAGATGCTAACGCTGAATATCAAGAAACGATTAACAAAGCGTCGGCCTTACTTAAGGCAGTCGAGATAGCACAGCATTTCTGATGCTAAAGATCGGAGTACAGCCATGGCTGAAACCGATTTAATACCTGAATTAACTCTAGTTATTCCTTTTTATAACGAGGAAGGAAACGTTCCTTTCGTTATCAGTGAAGCAGTACATGCACTTAACCAGCTAAACAAAACCTGGGAGCTCATTGTAGTTGATGACGCAAGTACTGATAAGACCTACAAAGAGCTTACTGATATCGCTCTAACTCAGGCGAAAATCCGGATTATTCATTTTGAAAAAAATCGTGGTCAAGGCGCTGCCCTCTTTGAGGGATTTAGTTTATCCAAGTCTCCTCTCATTGCTATGATGGATGGTGATGGCCAAAATGTAGCTACAGATATATCCAAGCTCATATCTGAACTTAACGATGCCGACATGATTGTAGGTATACGCATCAACCGTGATGATTCTAGATTAAGAATCTTAACTTCACGAATCGCTAATTTTTTTAGACGCTTAATATTAAACGATACGCTTCATGATGCAGGATGTGCACTCAAAGTATTTCGTTCAGAAGTGCGCTCTTCGTTTCATAATATTAAAATGCTGAATCCATTCATGCCAGCATTCGCTATAGCCAAAGGCTATCAAGTTAAAGAGATCCCAGTAACTCACCGAGCACGCACCCAAGGTGAATCTAAATATGGTTTTAGAGCCATGCTAGCACGTCCTCTCTTTGATCTTATTTACGTTTGGAAAGTTATCCATTTTAGTAAAAAGTAAATCAGATGCCTTTGTTAACCGCTCAATTTGATTACGAACTACCGGCTGAGCTCATCGCTCAAACGCCTGCACTAAAACGTGACCAATCACGTCTTATGGTAATCAACCGAACAACAAAGAAAATTGAGCATAAATCATTCAAAGATCTTCCTGATTATTTAAGTTCAAGCGATATACTGTTTAGAAATAACGCATCGGTTCTTCCTGCACGACTACGTGGAGTTCGTCCAACAGGTGGGGCTGTCGAATGCCTCTTACTAGAAAAAGTACCAAGTGAAATCGAAACATGGCGCTGCTTACTTAAACCAGGCAGAAAACTGCCAAAAGGAAATACCTTCAGTGGCTTAAATAATGAATTTATAGCTACGATTATAAATAAAGAGGAAGACGGTATCGCTGAAGTAGCGTTTAAAACCACCAATAATGCGAGTCTAGTATCTATAGCTCGAGCGATTGGAGAAATGCCACTGCCTCCTTATATAGAGCGCAAGAATCATGAGCATCACGCCGAAGACAGTAACCGCTATCAGACCGTGTATGCTAATCACGACAAACCGGTTGCTGCTGCAGCTCCAACGGCAGGACTCCATTTTACAGCTGAGATTTTAAATGACTTGAGTGCACGTGGAATAAAGTTTCAGGACCTCACCCTTCACGTAGGACTTGGAACGTTTAAGCCAATCGCAACAGATACAGTTGAGGAACATAAGATCCATAAAGAGCTCTATGAAATTTCAGAATCTACGCAGCAGGCTTTGTTTAGACCAAAAACAGGACGTCATATTGCAGTAGGAACGACTTCGGTCCGTACAATCGAAGATTTTTTATCTACCCACACTACCGCTACAAAAGCCCCTGTAGTTAAAAGTACAGAAATATACATCTATCCTCCTTACCACTTCAAAGGAGTAGATGGTTTGATAACCAATTTTCATCAACCAAAGTCCACGTTACTTTGTTTAGTTTCTTCTTTTTTAACCCCTGGTTCGAGTGAAGGTATAACGTGGATTAAGGAAATATACTCTGAGGCCATCTCACTTCGTTATCGCTTCTTTAGCTACGGTGATGCCATGCTTATTTTATAACTATGACACCAGATGAACTCCAAAGCTTTATTGACGATGCCTCGTACCATCATGCGATGGGAGAAGAGGCCCAAGCTTTAGAGAAACTGTCTCACGCTTTAAAAGCACATCCTGAATCATTTGAGGCCTGGCATACGTTAGCTGAAATCAATTTTTCTAATAGAAATTTTGATGAAGCGCTGAAAGCAGCTGAAAAAGCACATGCTTTACGACCAAATGATCTTTTTATCAATACGACCTTATCCCGCATATGGATGGAGAAGGC
Organism: Opitutaceae bacterium; assembly: GCA_036824825.1. Classification (GTDB taxonomy): domain Bacteria; phylum Verrucomicrobiota; class Verrucomicrobiia; order Opitutales; family Opitutaceae; genus Palsa-1447. The sequence continues at coordinate 29,418 of DAISZL010000010.1, read as the reverse complement.
CGATAAAGCAAAAGCGGAGCACTTCGGTGCGCAGGCTAAAATTCAAAGCTGGAAAGAACAGCTAAAAGAAAAACCTTAAGTGGTTATTCGCTTAGCTGCTGCTTGAGCTTTTAAGCAAAGTTCTGCCGCTTTAAAGACATGCGCTTGAGTCATCGCATTTTCGGTTCTGTTTAAGCAGTCGAGAATGAGCTGACCGAAAAATCTAAATCCCACGAGCCCTGCGACAGGAAGGTGATGCTCTCCGGAATCGTCTACGAGATAAACATGGTCTCCCGTTTTATCCCTACCCACATCTATATATTTTCTGAGCTCAATATAGCCTTTTGTTCCTAGAATGACTAAACGGCCATCGCCCCATGTTCCTAAGCCAGGAGGGGTAAACCAATCAACGCGTATATAGTTACTGGCTCCATTATTTCCTAGTAAAGAAGCTTCACCAAAATCTTCAAATTCAGGATTTTCTGGATTATTATAATTTCCTACAGCTGCGAAATTAACGGTAGCATCTGTAGCTCCCGAATAAGTCAGAAATTGTTCAAATTGATGACTGCCTATGTCACACAAGATACCACCGTATTGAGCTTTCTTAAAAAACCAATCGGGACGTCCTGTTCCTAGTCGGTGAGGTCCTAGACCAAGTACTTGAATAACACGTCCAATAGCACCCGCCTGAACAAGATCCGTTGCGTACATAGCAGACTCTACATGTAAGCGCTCACTAAAATACACCATGTACTTTTTCTTAGTCTCCTGAACCACTTGCCGCGCTTTTTCTAAAGAATCGAAGGCCGTAAAGGGAGTCTTATCAGTAAAATAGTCTTTTCCAGACTGCATTACTCTACATCCAATTTCGCCACGCTCACATGGAATAGCAGCAGCAGCTACGAGTTTAACTTCTTTATCGTCTAAAACTTCATCGAATGAACGCGCTACTTTAACATCTGGAAATTTAGCTTTGAAAGCTTCTACTTTTTTAGGATCAGGATCATATACCCACTTTAGCTGAGCACCTGCTTCAGTAAGTCCATTGCACTGGCCATAGATGTGGCCGTGATTTAAATGCGTGGCAGCGAAAACAAATTCACCCGGCTTTACAACAGGGCTTGGTTTGCCCTGTGGGGCGTAATTCATTCCATCGGAATTTTGACTCATGATGTTGTTTTCTTAGATTCCCTTGTTTGCTTAACTAAGGCTTTAATATCTGCATCGATCAAACTCCGAGCCTTTTTTGGCATGCGGTCTATGAAAAGCGTGCCTTGTAAGTGATCATACTCGTGCTGAAAACAACGCGCGAGTAGTCCATCGCATTTGATAACATGCTTAGCGCCTCGCTCATCCTGAAAATGAACAATGATCTTATCTGGCCTAATCACTTCGCCGCGTATACCAGGAAATGACAAACAACCCTCTTCAAAAGGACTTTCTACTGCACCTTCGTCTGGAGTAATTTTAGGATTTACCACAATCAGTGGCATAAATAGTTCCTTAGGAGGACGTGCTCCATTAAATTCATAGTTAAACTCTGCACTGCTTGCTCTTAGATCCACAACGCAGAGTTGCAACGCGTGCCCTACTTGTTGAGCCGCTAAGCCAATTCCTTCGGCCTCATGCATCGTTGCAATCATTGCTTCTGCAAGCCTAGCAAGTTCGACGTCAAAATGAGTAATCGTTTCTCCCTTCTTGCGTAAAATAGACTCGTCGAAATAGGAAATAGGAAGCATGTGAGTTAAGTCTTACCTTTATACTTAGGTGTCGATACCTCTACCTCGCAACTTAAAATAGGCTAAATTTTAGTAATTTTTAATTCTCCAATATAGAATAAACACAAGGGGTGTAAGTAACACGGCATCTGCCATTACTCTAGCCCATGCTCTTCCATACCGAGGTTGATAATAATCGATTAGTTTGAGTCCCAAGCTACTCAAAAACACACTCAATGCAAATTGACGTACTGTTCCGTCACAAAAGAATAAACTAAATCCTACAATGACAGCATACCATAAAGGGAAATTACGACCTATATGATGATAGAACTTATATTGTTGAGCGAGAGACTGCTGACCTTGCGTTTTATCTACACTATCCTCCCAGATGGATATAAGAGAACAGTTTATAAAGCATAAAACTGTAAAAAGCGTAATGCAGAAGCATAAGACGCTGAAACTACAATTCGGATCTAAACCAATAAAAAAACCAACCCCTGTACCAAACAAAAGCGCGACACATATTTCTTTAGGCAACCTCCACGAGATATGTCTATGAAACCATTGGTGTGAAAAAAGATATAGCGCTACCGCTATAAACAAATATAGCCCAATCATAACTTCATGTTTTAAGAGATCATGGAATCCTAGATACAAATCATAGAAAAAAAGCGGAATCCAAATACTCAAAACACTCACACGGTGCCTTCTATAAAACATTAATCGTTTTGTCTGAATCTGTGCAAATTCGAGCCTATTAGCTTCAATCCATCGATCCGCTACGTAGGCGAGCCAAATAGATAAGCTTAAGATTAACTGCCTAGGGTACAAAAGCCTTACATGGCATACGTAACTCAGTATGGCCTGCCAAACTATAGCAACACTCGGTGCATCCAATGAAAGCACGGTTGGCCACTGCCACCACAGTGGTTTAAAACGAGCCTCTAGCTTATCGTTATCCATGCATTAAACACATTTTCTTTCGAGAATACACCTTGGCGCTCGACTCATATCATTCAAGCACGTTAACCATTATGTATGGGAATTTTATGGATAGTGACAACACAGTGGCGGGCACAAGCCTGCGGCTATGCTGATGATCCAAATGTCCATACACCCAATCTCGATAAACTTGCCATTGAAAGTGTCGATTTTACCCAAGCTGTAACACCTCACCCTTTTGGTCCATTTGCACGAGCTGCCCTACTCACAGGAGTTCCATCACCAGAAAACAAGGTCGTAGACTACTTTGATCCACTACCGGATGATGCACGTACAATTGCACATGATTTAAATGATCACGGCTATTCTACAGCGTTTTTTGGGAAATGGCATCTCTCGAAAAGAAATCCTGATGCAGAGCTTGTAGGTGAAGAACATGCTAAAGTCATCATACCTCCTCAAAATCGTGGTGGATTTTTATTCTTTGAAGGTTTCGAAAGTGGCTTTTTGATCAATGATCCGTGGCTACATGGAACACGTCTAGAAACACCGACCCAATTTAAAGGCTACCAAGCAGATATCTTATGTGAAAGAGC
>DAISZL010000010.1:0-26077 GCA_036824825.1 Opitutaceae bacterium | reverse complement strand
ATATACCCACGGATACTGTAATCGTTTTTACATCAGTTCACGGTGACATGCATGGTTCACATGGACTATTCAGAAAAGGTTGGCCCCATGAGGAGAGTATTCGTGTTCCACTGCTTGTCAGGTTACCTAAGTCCAAGGGACAATCAGTAGGAATCAAAACTTCGCAACTGGTTAGCCTACTTGATTTACCTCAATGGACACGTGCTTGGGCTAAAATTAAACTCAGTCACTACCCACTCGAGGAGTACCAAAAAATAGCTATGCCTTCTGTGGTTAAACTACCCTATCAGTGCGATAGAGCATGGACAGGTATCAGAACCTTAAAACGTAAGTTAATTCTAAATGCCGATAAGACAGTCTGGCTTTTCTTTAATTTAGAAAAAGATCCGCTTGAAAAAACAAATTTAGCTTTAGACCCTGCTTACGAAAGCGAAATCCTTGCTCTAAAAAAACTCCTCTAAACTAAGGCTTTTTAATTGGCTTTGCAGGCTCTACGGACTGTTTATCCGTGGTGACTTGAGGATCTCTCTCACCTAAATTTCTTAAAATAGTAACAGGGCTATTAGCAAAAGCCCACGACGGCTTATCTACCGTGCCTCGTAATTCAAGCTGTAGAACATCAGAGAGAGGAGTTAAAACAACATCCATGACTTGCTGAGGTAAATTTTTACTTTCCTTAAATGGATTAATACGTGCCTTAAAATCTAACTGCTTAGTTCCAAACGTATAGCTTCCTTGAGCATTAATTGCTGAATTTGCTCCAACAACACTGATATCAGAGAAATTCAATTTACTTCCTTCAACGGTAAATTCTGCACGAGCAGATGTAAAACGAAGTGCAGTAAATCGAATCAATTCTGAAAGTAAGCCAAGCATTTTTACTTGGCCCAATTCTGCACCACGAAATTGCGCGCTTCCGTTACCGTGAAAACTATTAGTTACCCCGAGTAAACCCTCTGCCTTAGAAGATACTGAGAATAGTACATTACTTTTATCTTTTAGAAATGCAGCTAATCCCTGTGGTTCACTATGATGCTTGTCCGCAGAAAAAGATGACATGAGCAATATCGCCTTATCTAAGCGAGCATCGGTTAACGTACCATCGTAAGCCAATTTTGGGTGATTACCTAGATTAGTAATTAATATTTTGCTGCGCACCTGCCCACCTGCAAAGGCAGCATTTACCTCAGGGAGACTTACCGTTTCATCTTTAACAAAGACTGTTGTTGTAACTGAGTCTAAAGGGAAACCACTCAGTTTAAGTTCTTTAGAACTTTGTACCTGTATGCTCACATCACGATGAGCACCCTGTTTAGAATTAGGTCCACTTACTTTTCCATGTATACCAATAGCAGGGGACCCAGAAAAAGAAATTGCAGATAATACAGCAGGCACTTGGGATCCTCCTAAAGACAGAAGATCTTCGTAGGTTAAATTAGATTCTGCATCAAAATCGAAAAATTCTGAAGTAGGTCCTATACCAATATCTAGTGCTCGGGTAAATCTACCCTGAGCACTATTACCCTTTTTAAATAAAGCGAAATGAATTACATCCACATACTGCGGTCTAGAAAAAAGCAGGGTCTTAACAGAATCAAAATCTACCCCGCGTATGATTGGATTTTTACTTTCAGCAAATAAAAATGTTTTTGCATGTATTCCATCCAGCATAGATCCGGAAAAATCGAGATCGGCTTCAGGTGGCGTACTCATGAATACAAAAGGCTTAAATAAATCGTTCCACCAAGCCTGAGGTATCCAGCGACTTATCTCAAGCGGCCTTAACTGACCTTTAATAAGATATCTGAAAGTATAGTTAGAAAAATCTTCGTAAATACCACCACGGGCATAATTAGCACCTATGCGAGCGTAGGCATCTTCAGATGAAAGATGTTTTCCATCGAATCGGAAATCACCACGTAATTCATCTACTTTGATATTCAGGATAGAAAAATCAGTCGCATCTATATGAGCACGCGCTTCTTTAAAGTGCCATGCACTGTCAGTGCTAACATGTCCTACAATTTCAACAGGGTTATTAAATTGAATGTATTTTTCTAAATTCTTTTTTAACTGACTTTGCACTAACCCCAAAACAGATGGTGGTAATTGCGATTTAAAATCACCAGAAAGGCTCCGTGTTTTAAGATCTAGTTTACCATCAAATATATCTCGTTCGCTTAAAACCCAGGCCTTAGCTTTTACATTAATATTTCCTGGAGTATCAAAAAGCCCTAGTGCTGTTAAGACATCTCCGTCTCCAGAGTTTAATGTAATCATCGGAGCGTCTACCTGAACACCCCTTACCATAACACGCATTGCTATGAGACTGATTTCATCAATAAGTACTGGTGACGCACTTGCTTTAGGTGTCTCTTTTGAATTAACGCCTTTTACAATAATTCTAACTCCACGACCCGTAACTTCATGTGCTGGGGCATTAAAGCGATTAGCGTTTATAATTAATTCATCTACTCCTATTGATTTACCTGTGACAGGAATGCGAGCAGAGGCATTAATTTGACCAAACTGCATCACCGTAGGATCCGTAAGACGTAATCCTGCAGCTCCTAACATACAGTCAGCGATCTCACCATCTGCTGTGGGAATTAATGTAACACGTAAATACGGACTATCTAGGGCGCTTAAAGCACCAAGTGCTGTTGCGCAGCGCTTGCTAATACTAGGATAGTAACGAGAAAGTAATTCAGCTATTGGCAGTGCTTGTTGCTGAGATTTGATCTGTTCCCCAAAAGGAACTTCTCCAGAAAGCGATAAAAGAAGACTTCCTACATGGCCGCGTAAATATGCGATTTTAAGTGATTTACTTTTTGGAATAAAATCAGCGTCCAGATCTTTGACAATTTCATCAGCCTTACCAGAAGGAGACAGCATGGCTGGCACACGTAAGCTCACACCAGAGACTCTTAATTCTAATGGTTCTATTTTTTGCAGTGCTAATGCAGCTGGATCAATACGAGCATAGAGTGATTGAACTGTAGCGATAGGTTCTTCAAATCCATCTAAAGTTATCGTAGCATGCTCAATTAATATGCTACCGGAAGGGTCAAAGGTGGTATTACCAAACGCTATGTGAACACCCGAAACGGCAAGTCTCTCCAAAATTGCTTTCTGAAGGAATGTAGGAACCTGCAACTGATTCGTAGAAGCTACATATATTTGTAGACCTAAAAGAATTCCCAATACCAACCAAACCGTCCACACAACGAACATAAACGCACCGGAAAAAGCAGTGCGTATTGCATTAATAAATGACTTAACCAGAGATCCAAACATTAGTTTTTAGTCTGTGGAACCCCAGGATCATTTGCTCCGTAGGTTAACGTCCAAAGCTGATCTATAAAAGATTGCTCAATAGAAAACTCTACACCGAGTTCAGAAGAACCAGCTATTTGCTCAGTTCCGCCTGAACGTTCACTGAGTAATAAGCTGTGCGTTGAGAGTTCAACTTTACCATTACTTCCAGGTAGAGCAACTTGCTCATCAAGTCTATATCGCCACGGTTTTTGACCTGCCTGTGTATTAGCCGTTTGCGAGAAGGTAGATTGAACAAAGCGTGATGCTCGTAAATTTTTTAACTGACCTGCTATTAACCGTAGCGCTTCAAGCTTTGCATTTAATGGATCAGAGAAAGACTGACTGTCTCTCGCTGAAACCCATTTTGCCACACTATGATTATCTTTGAGATCGATTAATTCGACAGATACAACTTGTGCGGCAGCGGGTAAATTAAAGAGCTGTCTATTTCTCCAACTATTAACATTAACATCTGTTTCCCGAATTAAGTCTGGATCAATTGCATACACAGAGAGTGCATTAACTAAATGGGCGTACACAAAGGGATCATTACGATCCGTAGATCTTCCTATTTCTAAAGCTATCTGCGCATTGGTCACTTGTTGCTTACTACCACCGCCGGAATTTAACTGCTGATTAATTATAATCGTTCTTTCAGGACGATTAAATCCCCAGTTATCTAAATCACTTGCTTGAGGTGCATCACTTTTAAATTGTCTGGCTGAAAGTAGCACTAAGCTATCTAAGAAGTGTTGGACAACTTTACTATCTGCGGGGAGTGTCACTGGTCCTTGAGAGGCATCACCACTTGTTACGATCTGCCAACGAATTTCACCCGTTGCTGTATCAGATTCTAATCTCTGTAAAGTTAACTGCGGCTGATTAGGGGCTTTTAAAGTAACAACCGATACAAGGGTTGGATCAAAGTCTAATAAATGACGATCTCTCAAGCTTTCCTGTGCGTCACGTAGCGTGGTCATTAAAACGTCAGGCACATCCAGAGTAAACCAACCCGATCTTCCCGAAGCCTTATTAGAATCCTCAATCTGTGCATAAAATTCATGCATAGTTGCAGGAACCTTGTGACCTAAAGAAGCAGGTACTTCTGAACCAATAAAGAGTGTCTCGTACCGGTTATTACCTTCTATTGTTAGTCTAAAACGAGCATCGCTTGGAACTTGGACTGTTTCAGGAACAAAGGATTTCACCCTTAAGCCGTCTAAACCATTTATCGCAAGTTCAACGGCATCTTTATTTGCACGAGCTGGAATAGGTGTTTCAAATGACCACTTTGATCCATCGTTCTGTAGAACTACGTGCACACCCGTTGGAGGCGCTGCCTGAATATTAATCGCACGAGCTTCATAGACCGGAATAGTTAAAACGGTATCCGCACGCAGCTGTTCAAGTGACATAGATAAACTGTCCGCAATTTCTCTTCCTACAACATGAATGCGTTTTTTATCTGGTGATAGTACATACATCCTCTGCCCTACTTTTGTCATCTCACCAATACCGATACTGGTTGAAACGGATCCTTTTCCGTTTGTATCTACACCCCCAGAATTAAACGTCACCGTTATCTTTGGTGGTGCCAAACCATAGTCGGCCAAGGATTGTCCATTTTTAACCACTGCTGCTACATCAAAACTCGTAAAGTGCTCCATAAATTCAAGATCACTTAAAATACGAGCAACTGCATTTGCATTAGCACGCCACTGAACAGGCTTAGTTAAAAACCACTCGCCTCCTTTTCGTTCTACAGAAAATGATGCATTTGGAACGCTACTTTTTACCTCAAATGACCGTATGTCTGTTGTCTCAGCACCAAGCACACGACGTCTTACTTCGCGCGCTACACTGTCAGTTCGCCAAGTACGTTCGAAATGGAAGATGACAAAAAATAGAGCGACGTTCAGGAAGATTAGAACGAGCGTGACTTTAGTGCGCATAACAATGATGTGTTAAAAAAATTAAGAGCGGCGCGTCCAATAGACAATTAAGCCCATAAGTGCTGCAGCTCCAGGTAATCCGAATATAAGACAGTAACGTAAATTTTGAAGTTCCCTAGGACTTAACAATAATTGGAAGCGGTCGATAGGCCGAGATGGGATATTTAGCTGCGTATCACGATCAACCATCCAGTTAACTGCACCTATAAAAAAGTTAAATACCCCTTCGCTCGCCACACGTGCATTATCCACTAAGTCTCCTGTTCCTATGACGACTAAACGTCCCGTAGGGACACTAAAGGGAAGATTGCCACGTGTACCTACTCGTTCAGCTGCTGCAGCAATTCCTAAACGATCTGATGCATCAGGACCAACTCCAGGCCTTATATCTATTTTAGGATCAAACGCGGTAGTAGTTCTGGATGCTGCATAGATCTGTCCCCAAGCGGACGTTGAACTACTCGCAAGGGTTGCTACATCTAGACCAAGACCAGACGCGCGTAATTTATCGGACCTAATCGTACGTGCAGGACCAACCCGTAATCTTGCTTTATAACTTGAATGCAAAAGAGCCTGAGTAACGGGGTGCTTTAAATTAAAGTTACTGATAATCAAATCTCCGTCCTCTGTTACATTATCGATTCCCTTATCACGTAAAGAATCGTCATCTACAACAATTCCCCAATCGGATACGAGTCGCTCAAGTCCATAACTATAACCTGGCGATAACATTAAAATAAGACGCCCCTCATTGTTTGCTAAGTATTGCCTGAGCAATTCTTGCTCAGTGTTTGAAAAACGACTTTGAGGCTGAACTGAAATGAGCAGTGAAGCATCTTCAGGGATTCTGCGTAGCCGTGATAAATCAAGACTCGCAATGTCGAAATTGCGCTGTCTAAGCATCGTGCTTAAAGAAGACAAACCACGCAGTGGATCTGTATCATCTGGTCTTAATTCAGAATGACCATAGATAAAATAAATACGCTTTCTTCCTTCACGTGCGACATCAAGAACAGAAGCCGTAATAATCTGTTCACCTCTAAATGCTTTTTTCTCTTGGTTTTCGTATTGATAGAGATCATCCACTACAACGGTCTGCGCTTTATCTCCACACATGAGCCTAATTAAATTCGGCTGCTCAAGTCCTAGCTGCTGAGCTTCACGGCGTGCTAAATCAATATCAACATACTCAACATGAATGTGACCACCTGCTAGGTTGTTTGCTGTAGCGTCTACATATTCACGTAAAAGACCTTTTAAATCTGCAGGAGCTGCTTCTTCAGATAAGGTAACAACCACACGAACAGGACTTGCTAAATCTCTTAAGTAAGCCGTTGTTTCAGGTGATAGCGTATATCTACGGTAGCGTGTTAAATCGATACGCCATGCGCCTCCACCACTCGAGCGAATACCTGCCAAATAATTTAGCCCTCCAAATAATGTGATAATCAAAAACGCCTGCAGGATAAGGTTAGCCGTCTTAACCCAGCGAGATGTTTGAATATTGTCGGAGAAAGCCATCGGTTTAATTATGCAATAACTTAGCTTCTACTGCTAAAATACTAAAAAGTAGCGCAAGCACCGTTGAACTAAAATAAAAGAGCAGTTGCCTAAAATCCACTACGCCACGTGTAAAATCTTCGTAATGTTGAAGCACCTGAGCGTAATCTACTGCTGACTTAACTGGATGCATCACATCAGCCCTAAGCCATGTTGCTGCACCTAGATAGGAACCACCGAAGATGAGCGCAAAAAGCATTGCGAAGCACAAGATGCCCGCAACTGCTTGGGTGCGGCACACGGCACTCGCGAGAACACCAATCGCAATAAAAAGAAGTCCTGAGACGCCAATAAATAAATACCCACCGATCATTGGACCTGGATCAAGCAAACGTGAATCACCGGCAAACGCTTTAAGAATCCAAAAGAATCCTCCCGTAGCAGCCCATAGGGTCATATATAAAACATACGCAGCACCATATTTACCTACGACAACTTCTGTTGTCGTTACTGGAGTTGTTAGAAGTGTCTCCATGGTGCCTAGCCTTCTTTCCTCCGCTAAGCACTTCATCGTTAATAGAGGTACTATAAATAAAACAGGAAGATAAAACTGTTTGAAGAATACATCCGCCGGCGAGGTGTCCTGTGCTGCACGGCTAAAGGTTTCAAGAATATCAGTAAAAACAAATCCCATCAGGGATAAAAAGATCACCGCTGCAACATATGTCGCTGGATTAACCAGAAGCATTCTGACTTCGTGACTTAAGATTGTTAAAAAATGTTTCATTTTTTATCGATCACATCCCAGCTTCTGCGTGTTGCTGCTAAAAAGACGTCTTCAAGTGTAGGGCGTTGGCGATTTAATGAACGAACGCGGTATCCTGCATCAATGAGTGCCTTAAGCAGCGCTTCACCTAATTCACCATCATGATCTGTTGTAACGACAACCTGCTTAAAGCCTAACCCATCGATATCTTCAGGTACTGCAATGGATAGGTTCGAATATACATGACTCAGCGCCTCACTGAGTCTTTCAAAATTTCCCGCAACAACCATTTCGTAACGCACATGACCTAAAATTTCACGACGTAGCGCAGCAGGTGTACCTTGAGCTACAACGCGCCCCTGATTAATAATCAGCACTCGATCACACGTCATTTCAATTTCAGGTAATATGTGACTAGAAATAATTACCGTCATTCTTCCGCGTAAACTAGCAATCAAATCACGAACAATAATAATCTGGTGCGGATCCAAACCAATAGTTGGTTCATCCATGATGATCACAGGGGGTTCCGCAAGTATTGCCTCTGCAATACCAATGCGCTGCCTGTAACCTTTAGAGAGTTGTCCAATAATACGATGCCTTACGCGTTTTAGATCGCATACTTCGAGTACTTCATCGATACGACTACCGAGTTTAGAACGCGGTACTTCTTTCAGTCTTCCCCGGTAATACAAATATTCACTTATCCGCATATCTTCAGGAAGCGGATTGTTTTCAGGCATATAGCCAACGCGGCGTTTAATTTCTTCACTTTGCGTTGCTACAGGATATCCACAAATCGAAATACTTCCTGAAGTCGCAGGCATATAGCCCGTCAACATACGCATCGTTGTAGATTTACCCGCACCGTTTGGTCCTAAAAATCCAATGATTTCGCCTTTTTCTACCGTAAAACTTACATCATTAACGGCAGTAACACCGGCAAAGGTTTTCACTAAATGTGAAACCTCGATAGCTGGCTTATTTTGGTCTGAAAGTGTCACGCCGTTTTAGGATTAGATATAACGTTTATTTCAAACGATTTAATCCCCAGGGACAAACCCTTACTAACGAAGTTTTTACTTTTCGATCGTTACTTCTCCAGCCCTAAAACGCTGCGTTTTACCGCTTGAATCCTTAAGTAACAGGGCTCCCTGATCATCTATACCCAAAACAGTACCTGGAATACGTCGATCTGCCTCAAGAAGGGCTACTTTTTTACCCCGTAATAGGTCATATTTATTCCACAAATCAGCAAATGTGTCTAAATGGCTTCCATCGCCAAATTCTAGGTAGGCTTTGGTTATCCTATCAGATAATGCAGCTGCTAATTGATTTAAATCAACAGGAGCTCCCGAAGCCTCACTTAAAGAAATAGCCCTGTCTGCAATCTCAGATGGCCAACCCTCTGCTGGCTTATTTGCATTAACTCCTAAACCAAACACAAGATCTCGGATCTGATCTGCATCAACACGAGCCTCCGTCAAAATACCACCTGCCTTCTTAGATCCAAAGACTATGTCATTAGGCCATTTAATCTGAGGAGACGTCTTAGTTAAGGTTGCAATTAAATCACAGATATTAACCCCCATCCACAAAGTAAACGTTTGCATCTTATCTGGACTGACCATGGGTCTAAATCCGAAGCTTACGTAAATATTATTCTCGGATTTACTATGCCACGTGCGCCCAAAACGACCACGTCCTTTTGTTTGTGTACGAGCAAAAAGAGCAAAAGGAGCACGCCTTCCCTGAGCTAACTGCCTTGCTGCTTCATCATTGGTACTATCGATTTCATCAAGTACATCGAATGAAAAGTCCGTGGGCTTTGTTTTTAAATAGAGCTCAATTAATTTTGTATTTAACTGATTTGGTTTTTTAGAAATTCGGTAACCTAGAGATCTACGCGACTCAAATTCGAAACCCTGAGCACTTAATTTTTGCATGTGCTTCCATACAGCGACACGACTTAATTTAAGTTTCTTAGCAAGCGTAGGTCCTGATACCCACGCTGACTCATCTTTTAAAAGCACTGCGAGAATTGTTTTCTCGGGATTATCGTTTGATGTACTCAATTAGAAGGCGGGGGAACCGTGCCGCCCCAGTTTACTTTTACACCACCCCACTCATTGCCACGCATGTACGTTTCGTTGGATTGACGCTTAATATATTCACTTTCACTTGCGTCGCCACCACTCTTCATTGCACCTGCTAGCTCATTTAAATCTGCAATATTTTGTAGTCGTAGATCTTCCCTGTAAAATTGCTTAGCTACCTCATCATTAAGCGGACTTATTCCCAAACCTGCATATTTTCTATAGGTAAGCGCAATTTTTTGCGCCTCACTCATAATCGCCTTGTCTGTAAGTACAGGCGACTTCGAGGCTTTTACCATATACTTTGGTAAACGAATGATTTTATTTTGTGGTTTATCCACATCACGCAAATCTGGAAATTCTTCAGCTAAGGTCTTCTCTTTTACCTCTGGTTTAGGCGGGCTGTATTTCGGTAGTCCTCCAATCACGAGAGCCGATGTTTCATTAGAAACAATGCCTGTGCGAAGAATAACGTTAGGTGTCGTTTTGGGATTCAGTTGTGCAGACTCCGGAACTAAATCACTTGGTTTAGCATTTGAAGTTAAAACCGGACTTAGTTCTGACTTAACCGACTCTTGCGCTTCAAGTGATACCCCTGAAGCCAAGCAAACAGAGATAATAATAAGCGACGCTTTCATGATGTTTTAGACAACTAAGCTGCTAACTTAGTTCCTGTATTATGATCCAAAACAAGGATAGTGCAATCAAAAGCACTGCGCATATTTAAGCCCTAATTTGACCCTGACCGGTCACTAAAAATTTATGTGAACACAGCTGTTTTAGCCCTACAGGACCACGCGCATGTAAGCGGTCCGTACTGATGCCAATTTCTGCGCCATATCCAAACTCAAATCCATCATTGAACCGAGTACTTGCATTCCAAAGGACAACGGCACTATCCACTTTCAGTTGAAATAGTCGTGCATCAAGTTCACTGGCAGTAACAATCGTATCGGTGTGTCCTGAACTATCCCGGTTAATAATTGTGATAGCTTCTTGAATAGAGTCCACAACACGAACCGCTATCACTAAATCTAAAAACTCAGTTGTGAAATCGCTCGCTTGAGCAAGCTTATGCTTAATTCCTTTTTTCGCTAAGATAGTTGCACTTGCTTTATCACAGCGCAGTTCGACCGATTTATCTACTAAGGCTGCTGCTATTTCTGGTAAAAGGATTTCCGCCGAATCTTTATGCACCAAGAGCTGCTCCGCTGCATTACAAACACCTGGACGATGTGTTTTAGCATTCACGGCAATTGATTTCGCCATAGCTAGATCGGCTGATTTATCGCAGTAAACAAAACATACGCCGTTATAATGTTTAATAACAGGTATAGTACTATTTTCAGCGACGAACCGAATTAAACTCTCACCTCCACGTGGAATGACACAGTGAATTAAATTGTTTTGCTTTAAGAGTATAGTAAGCGCTGCACGGTCTGTCGTAGGAATGAGTTGTACCGCATCGTGAGGTATTCCAGGTACTGACTTGAAGGCTTCAGCAATTAAATCTGCGAAAACTTTATTGGTATTAAAAATTTCTTTTCCACCACGCAGTACCGCTGCATTACCGGACTTTAAACACAGTACAGCACAGTCGATCGTTACATTAGGACGAGCTTCAAAAATAACGGCAATAACTCCGATTGGGACAGAAATCTTTTCAAATTTTAATCCGTTTGGTTGTGTCCACGTTTCTAAAACTTCTCCCACAGGATCTGGCAAGAGCGCTACTTCTTTAACAGACTGTGCGAGTTTCGTAATACGCACAGGATTGAGTGTTAAACGGTCAATCTGAGCCATCGAAAGCCCAGCCTCTTTCGCAGCTACTAAATCTTTATGATTCGCTTCTAAAATTCGGTCGCTATCCCTAAGTAATAATTCACCCAAAGCATCGATTGCTGTATTCTTTGATACCGTTGGTGCTACAGACAAAGCATACGAAGCATCGCGCGCTTTACGAGCAATGGCTGTAATAAGATCTGTTAACTGTGCACTCATTAAGGGTTAAACTTAGCCTATCTAGACTAAGAGCGCAAAATGAATTTATAAGGTAAAATCCTTACAAGGAGGTTACCGTTTTTAGGATCTTAAAGCGTTTATCTATTTCTTTCCGTCCTGCTGCTGATAAACGGTTCGTACCAAAACTCTCGACGGTAAGACTTGCACAAGCAGTCGCATAACCTATCGCTGTTTTGAGTGACTTATAATCCGTTTTGTTAACGGATGCGAGATAGCCGATGAGCGCACCCGCATAGCTGTCTCCAGCTCCTGTTGGATCAATCACTTTTGAAACTGGATAAGCAGGTATTGCAAAAAATCCTTGTGGGTGGAAAAGCAGTGATCCGTGAGAACCTTTTTTAACGATCACAATCTTAGGTCCCATTTTCTTAATCTTTTGTCCTGCTAAAATAAGATTTTTTTCGTTAGCGAGTGACTCAGCTTCACCTTCATTAAGAACGAAGAGATCTACTTTTGGTAACAGTTTAAGTAAGTCTTTCTTAGCAACATCAATCCAAAGACCACGCGTGTCTGCTAATACGAATGCACGTTTAGAGACCTGTTCAATCACCTCGAGTTGTAAAGCAGGGGTGATAGCACCAAGCATCACAAACTGACTATCCTTATAGGAATTTGGAATGATCGGAGAAAAAGTCTGAAATACATTTAAATCCGTGATGAGATTTTCGCAGTGATCGAAATTAGCACCGTATCTACCTGACCAGAAAAAGGTTTTACCTTTAGGATCAACTTGTAGCCCTTCAAGATCCACACCGTGCTTGATGAGCTTATTCATGAAAGCTTTCGGGAAATCCTTACCCACGACACCAACCACGCGTGAAGGAGTAAAATAACTTGCTGCAATCGAAGCATAGGTAGCTGCACCTCCTAAAATATTACCTGTTTGACCATGCGTTGTAGCAATACGGTCAATAGCAACAGAACCAACAATGAGCGCAGGTTGAGCGGAACGTGGATAAGTAGGCATGATATAAATTAAGCGGAAACTCCAAGGTTAGTCACTAAAATCGGTTCGTCATCGATTTCGATTAATAGGGAATAGTCTCCGGGATGCGGAAAGGAGAGATTACGGATTTCGTTAATCAAATTGATGCGGTGCAGTGGACTTTGAGATTCAAAAGGTCTTTCAATCAGCTTCTGCATCGTAGTCGGTGTTAAACCCATCGAAATACGCATCACATGCTTACCAGCTGAAACATCCGTAAGCGTCATAAACCACACCATCAGCGGATGGTTAATCGGGAAGCTAAGCGCCTTGATATTAGAAAAAACGCCTAAAATCGTATACTTGCCCGAACTAGGATCGATATGAACCCCATCACAGGTAAGCCAAGCGAGGAGTTGTGGTTTAGATTGCATAACTGGCAGTTCGCCGATCTGTAGCCCTAAGGGCAACCCCATTTTGTATGAAAAAAGACCCGATTTGACGCTTAGAGAGCATTTCTTTACGCTGATAGCATGGGCCTGCAAAGCCTCCTCGACACGCTATCCACCTATCCGCGCTGGCTTATTATCCTGGCGGGATGCCTTGTCGGCGCTCTAGCCCTTTGGATCGTGTCAAAACTGATCAAATTGGCCCTTTGGATCACAATTATAGCACTCTTAGCCGGAGGCATTTTATATACAGCATGGACTCTCTTTCATTAAATTTTCACTTAATCTTGCACGCAACGCGTGTGCCTTTTAATTCATCCCGATGAAGTATATCTTCGTAACTGGTGGCGTAGTATCCTCCCTTGGTAAGGGCCTTACAGCGGCAGCGCTTGGGGCACTTCTAGAAATGCGTGGACTGAAGGTTCGAATTCAAAAATTCGACCCTTATTTAAACGTCGACCCAGGTACCATGAGTCCATTCCAGCATGGCGAAGTATACGTGCTAGAAGACGGCGCAGAAACCGATCTAGACCTTGGTCACTACGAACGTTTCACAAGCGGTAAACTTTCACGCCTTAACAGTCTATCATCCGGTCAAATTTACGAAAGTGTTATCCAAAAAGAACGCCGTGGTGATTATTTAGGAAAGACGGTTCAGGTTATTCCGCATGTTACCAACGAGATTAAAGAACGTATTTACGCCGGCGGAAAAGGAGTTGATGTCTTGATCACCGAAATCGGTGGTACAACAGGAGACATCGAAGGACTTCCTTTCTTAGAGGCAATGCGTCAATTCGCTCATGAAGCAGGCCCTAAGGATGTTATTTTTATCCACGTTACGTTAGTCCCCTACCTCACGGCAGCCGGAGAATTAAAAACAAAACCTACCCAGCAATCGGTAGCGAAATTACGTGAAATTGGTATTCAGCCTCATGTACTTGTTTGCCGCTGTGACCATCCGCTAGATAACGATCTACGCGATAAATTAAGTCTCTTTTGTAACGTACCGGTGAAAGCCGTTATCGAGTGCCGCGACGTAGATAGCTCCATTTACGAACTCCCACTTGCTTTACAAAAAGAAGGTATGGATGATCTGGTAGTCGATCTCTTAGGTTTAAAATCACCACGCCCAAAAATTAATTTATGGGAGAAAATGGTGCACCGCCTCCTTAACCCAAAAAATGAAATTACAATTGGTGTTGTAGGTAAGTACATTGAATTACAAGACGCTTATAAATCAGTTTACGAATCCATCACGCACGCTGGTATTTTCAATAACTGCCGAGTTAACGTTAAGCGTATAGACGCAGAAGACCTTCAGAAAAAAGGAGGCTTATCACTGCTGAAAGGACTTGATGGCATTTTAGTTCCAGGCGGTTTCGGTGACCGTGGCACGAAAGGTAAAATTGCTGCTGCACGCTATGCACGTGAAAATAAAGTCCCATACTACGGCCTTTGCTTAGGACTACAAATTGCAGTCATTGAGCTTGCTCAAAACGTTCTTAAATTATCCGGTGCAACCAGCACTGAATTTAATCCTCACACCAAGTATCCTGTCATTAATATGATGGAGGAGCAAAAAAATGTTATCGATAAAGGCGCTACGATGCGTCTAGGCAGCTATGACTGCGCACTTAAGCGCGGTACCCATGCTGCAAAAGCTTATAAGAAATCAACGATCAGAGAACGCCATCGTCACCGCTTCGAAGTAAACAACGCTTATCTACCACAGTTAGAAAAAGCAGGTTTAATTGTGAGTGGTATCAACCCACGCCGTAACCTAGTTGAGATTATTGAATTAAGGGATCACCCTTGGTTTGTTGCTGTACAATTCCACCCAGAATTCCAGTCAAAACCTAATCATGCACATCCGCTCTTTGCAGCGTTTGTTGGTGCCTGTTTAAAACTCAAGAAGTCATCCAAAAAGAAGTAATTCATTTTTAAAGAGTAAGTACCTCCTATGATCTACGAAAAAAATAAGCTGCTCCTCATTGCAGGTCCTTGCTCACTAGAAAATGAAAAAGTATGTCGCGCGGTTGCAGAAACTTTGGTTGCCATTGGTAAAGCTCAGCCAGATCTAAAGATTGTTTTTAAAGGTTCCTTTGATAAAGCAAATCGCACCTCAATCCAAGGTGACCGCGGTACTGGTATCACGGAAGGCCTAGCACTACTCAGTCTCATCAAAAAAGAATACGGCTTTCCTGTATTAACCGATATTCACGATGCATCTCAAGTAAGCCAAGTGGCAGCGGTTTGTGATGTTTTACAAATCCCTGCATTTTTGTGCAGACAGACCGATCTTCTTTTAGCTGCTGCTGCAACGAATAGAACCGTTAATGTAAAGAAGGGCCAATTCTTATCTCCTCAGGAGATGCAACACGTGACTGCGAAATTAAAACACGGTGGTGCTAAAGAAATTTGGCAAACCGAACGTGGAACAACCTTTGGTTATCAAAATTTAGTCGTCGATATGCGTTCTTTCTCGATCATGAACCAAAATGGATTCCCTACGGTTTTTGATGCGACCCACAGCGTACAACTTCCTGGCGCAGGTAACGGCAAAAGTAGTGGTCAGCGTGAATTTGTAGCCCCCCTAGCAAAAGCAGCGCTTGGCGCAGGAGCAAATGGCTTATTTATCGAAACGCATCCCGATCCTGCAAACGCAATTAGTGACGGTCCTAATATGATTGCTTTAAAAGATCTACCAGAGCTTATCGCTAGCTGTATTGCTGTTTGGAAAGCAGCGAAGGTTTAACTTTTAATCACACCAGCCTCTTCGTATACGCCTAAGTGGCGATAACGTTTGTAGCGTGAGTCAAGCAGTTCACTAGTTGTCAGATCAACAAGACCTGCAAGGTGTTTCTTAAGACTAGCTTTTAAAGCAAGTGCAGTTGTCTTTGGATCATAGTGCGCACCTCCGAGTGGCTCCTCAATGACTTCATCAATAATGCCCTGCTTAAATAAATGCGGTGCTCCTAGCTTAAGTGCTTCGGCTGCCTTTGAGGCTGCTGCACCATCTTTCCATAAAATAGCAGCACAACCCTCAGGAGAAATAACGGAGTAATAGCTGTTCTCAAACATGAGCACTTTATCGGTTACACCAATACCGAGTGCACCACCTGAGCCACCTTCAC
Source organism: Opitutaceae bacterium (assembly GCA_036824825.1). Classification (GTDB taxonomy): domain Bacteria; phylum Verrucomicrobiota; class Verrucomicrobiia; order Opitutales; family Opitutaceae; genus Palsa-1447. The sequence goes on along the minus strand of DAISZL010000010.1, from coordinate 9,915 downwards.
CAACGACGATGGATATCGTAGGGGTTTTAAGCATAGCCATCTCGCGTAAATTAACTGCGATTGCTTCCGAGATATGTCTTTCTTCTGACGCTACTCCTGGAAATGCACCTGGGGTATCAATAAATGTAATTACAGGGAGCTTAAATTTTTCTGCCATCCGCATTAAGCGAAGTGCTTTGCGATAGCCTTCTGGATGCGGCATACCGAAATTACGTGAGATCTTTTCTTTTGTATCACGTCCTTTCTGATGCGCTACAATCATCACAGCTCTACCTTCAAAGAAAGCTGTACCACCAATCAGCGCACGGTCATCGCTATACTGTCTGTCACCATGCAATTCTTGAAAGTCTTCAAAGATACTCGCGATGTAATCTAGCGCGTAAGGACGCTTCGCATGACGTGCGATTTGAACACGCTGCCACGGTGTTAAGGTGGCATAAATTTCTTTTTCTAATTTCGCTAGCTGTTTCTCGAGCTTAGCGATTTCACCGGAATTATCCTGCTGATTCTCTGCCGTCTCTTGACGCATCGTCTCAATCTGCGAGGCAATTTCTCGCAGAGGTTTTTCGAATTCTAATGCGTAATCTGCGGAGGTCATTACGAAATAACTAACCCTAAATTAAATTACTTAGTGCTCTTAACACTTACTGCTTTAGGAGCAGGAACTTGTGCTTGGAGACCGAATGCACGCTGAGCCCACTGACTATTTGGGTCTAACTGCATAAGCTGACCTGCAAGACGTTGTACTTCATCACCCTTACCAGCGGAAGCTGCGAGGCTTGCTAATTGATACATCGCTTCAAGGCGGATAGCTGGATACTGCTTTGTGTCGTCCGCTAATTTTTGAAGTAGCGATACACCTTCAGTCGCTTGACCAACCTGGATCTTTGCCATGGCTAAGCCTAATTGAGCACGACTAGCAAATGGGCCAGCAGGGAGTACTGCGATTGCTGCTGCGTAATCGTTTGCAGCTTCTGCATATTGATTAGCACCGTAAACAGCATCAGCAATTTGAAGTGTTGCTAAATTTGAAAGGGGATGTCCTGGATGAGCTGCAATAAAGCCCTTAAAGTTTTCTACCGTTACAGCTTTCGCGTACTCAGCTTGCACACCTGCTTCACGCTGATCTGCAAAGTAATCATAAGCTGCTTTACCAACGTAGACTAAAGCTGCAACGACACAGAGGATGCCGATAAATTTGCCGTTCTTTTCCCAGAAACCATGGAGTTTTACATCAATATGAGGGCTATGAGAAGCCGCTTCAGGTGCTGGAGTAGAATTTGTAGATAAGTCGGACGTAGACATGAAAATAGAGGTTCTTAAGCCTAAAAGATTTAGTAATAAAGCAAGTATAGGCCTGATTGTAAATAGTCATCTCCTTAAGCTAAGGAAGGCGATGGGAATACTTAAAAATATATAAATGATTGATTATCAATCAAATACTACAGTCTTACGACCATAGACTAGAACCCGACTCTGAAGATGCCAGCGAATAGCCTGGGCGAGAACCGTTTTCTCAAGATCTCTACCCTTTCGAACCAAATCAGGAACACCATGCCTATGGGTTACTCGAACCACGTCTTGTTGGATAATGGGACCTTCATCGAGTTGTTCTGTAGCGTAATGCGCAGTAGCACCGATTAGTTTTACTCCACGCTCATGCGCTTGATGGTATGGTTTACCTCCCGCAAAGGCAGGAAGGAAAGAATGGTGGATATTAATAACAGGCTTACCAAATCGCTTCAAAAAATCAGCGGAGAGTACCTGCATGTAACGAGCTAAAACGACAAGTTCCACCTTAAGCTCTTCTAAAAGCTTTAACTGGACGTCTTCCGCTTTGCGCTTACCGAGTTCTCCTGGCTCAAAAGCAATCAAGTGAAAAGGTAATCCATAACTTTTCGCAGCATCTGCTATCACAAGATGATTCGAAACGACTGCGACCAGATCTGCATTATATTCACCCGCTTTCCATCTCAGAACAAGGTCATGAAAACAGTGATCTTCTTTAGAAACAAAAAGTGCAACCCGCGTGCGATGCTTGGATGACGTTACCTGCGCTGACATCCCTAAGTTATCAGCAAACGCTTTGAACGCGTTACTTTCTTCCTCATGGGTGTAAGCGCTACGTGGCTCCCATTCGATTCGTTGAAAGAAAATACCCTCTTCCATATCCCGGTGCTGATCGGCATGAAGGATATTCCCTCCTAGTTCAAAAATTTTACCAGACACCCGCGCAACAAGACCTGGTTGATCAGGACCAGATAAAAGCGCAGTAAGTGTCGCTGCCTGACTCATGTGCGTTAAACCGCAACAACGTTGCCGCGGTACTTCTGAATAGGGAGAACATTAAGCGGTTTCGTGCGAACCGCTTTGATTGCTTTAACCGCTGCTTGTGCACCTGTGATGGTTGTCATTAAGCACACATTGTGAGCATAAGCTGCTGCACGAATTAAGTTTTCATCGCGGCGAGGAATCATTCCACCCGGCGTATTAATCACCATCGAAATTTGTCCATTCTTAATCATATCGACTGGATTTGGACGGCCTTCGCTGACTTTAGAAATACGTTTTACTTGAACACCATTATCCTCGAGGTACTGAGCGGTGCCGCTCGTACTATAAATCGAGAAACCGTATTCAATTAAGGAACGAGCAATATCGACAGCAATTTTCTTATCTGCGTCTTTAACACTTAAGAAAACATTACCTGAAGCAGGAAGTCCCGGACGAGCAGCGGCTTGTGCTTTTGCAAACGCAAGACCTAAGTCATCATCAAGACCCATCACTTCACCAGTAGAACGCATTTCAGGTCCTAGCGCGATTGTTGATCCTGGGAAACGCACAAACGGGAATACTGCTTCTTTTACACACCAGTGCTTTGGTACAACTTCTTTATTTACGCCTAATTCTGCGAGTGTTTTACCTGCCATCACTTTTGCAGCAATCTTAGCGAGTGGTAAGCCAATCGCTTTAGCAACGAAAGGAACCGTACGCGATGCACGTGGATTTACTTCAAGAACGTAAAGCTGATCACCTTTTATCGCGAATTGGATATTCATTAATCCAACCACTTTAAGTTCACGTGCAAGTGCATGCGTTGCTTGGCGAACCGTACTGAGCATTGAACTAGAAAGTGTATGCGGAGGCATCACCATCGCAGCGTCACCGGAGTGAACCCCTGCAAATTCAATATGCTCTAGCATTCCACCAATCACACTGGTCTTGCCATCACTTAAACAGTCAACGTCTAGCTCTATTGCATCTTCTAAGAATTTATCAATCAAGACTGGCTTACCAGGCATGACATCGAACACCTGACGAGTAACCGATTTTAATTCTTCCTCGGTATAGACAATAAACATACCGCGACCACCTAAGACGAATGATGGTCTTAAAAGTACAGGATAGCCAACCGTGCGAGCATGCACAATCGCTTCTTCTTCACTTAAAGCAGTTCTATTTTCTGGCTGAAGTAAATTGAGTTTACTTAATACAGCGGCAAATAACTTACGGTCTTCTGCAACTTCGATACTCTCTGGAGAAGTACCAATAATATTTACGCCACGTGCTTTTAAAGCAGATGCAAGATTGAGCGGAGTTTGTCCGCCAAATTGAACAATCGCTCCTTGACAGCCTTCTTGTTCATATACTTCAAGCACATCCTCAAGGGTAAGTGGCTCAAAGTATAAACGATCACTGGTATCATAATCCGTAGAAACTGTTTCTGGATTAGAATTTACCATGACTGTTTCAAAACCAATTTCGCGAAGTGCAAAACTTGCGTGAACACAGCAGTAATCAAATTCAATACCTTGACCAATACGGTTTGGTCCACCACCTAAAATCATGATCTTAGGTTTCTTTGATGGAATGACTTCATTTTCATCACCGTAACTCGAATAGTAGTAAGGCGTGAATGCTTCGAATTCTGCAGCACACGTATCAACTAAACGGTAAGAGGTATTAATACCGCGCTTCTTGCGATCTTTACGCACCGTATCCATATCTGAGCGTAAGATGACAGCGAGCTGTGCATCCGAAAATCCAAACTGCTTTGCGCGTCTTAAGTGATCCGTGTCAACTTGAGCTAAGGTCTTACCAGTCAGAGATGCTTCCATCTCATAAATTTCTTTTAACTGCGTTAAGAACCAAGGATCGATCTTTGTGAGATCAAAAAGCTGCTGGACGGTGTAGCCACTTCTTAGAGCATGTCTTAGATAAAATACGCGTTCTGCATTTGGCGTACTTAATTTTGCTTTAATGACAGCATCATCAATTGGTTCATTGCCACCTAAGCGGCCGCCACCAAATCCAAGTGCACCAACTTCTAACGAGCGTAGCGCTTTTTGGAAGGACTCCTTAAACGTACGACCAATCGCCATCGCTTCACCCACCGACTTCATGGAAGACGTTAAGGTTGGATCGGCATTAAGAAACTTTTCGAAAGTAAAGCGTGGTATCTTGGTTACTACGTAATCAATCGTTGGCTCGAAACTCGCAGGTGTTAGACGCGTAATATCGTTTCTTAGTTCATCGAGCGTATAACCAACCGCTAACTTAGCAGCGATTTTTGCAATCGGAAATCCCGTTGCTTTCGAAGCGAGCGCCGAAGATCTCGACACTCTTGGATTCATTTCGATAACAACCTGACGTCCTGTCTTTGGATCGATTGCGAATTGAATATTTGATCCACCTGTTTCAACTCCGATTTCACGAATCACAGCAAACGAAGCATCACGCATCGCTTGAAACTCTTTATCTGTCAAAGTCATCGCTGGTGCTACGGTGATTGAGTCACCCGTATGCACACCCATCGGATCAAAATTTTCGATCGAGCAGATCACGACGCACTGATCTTTGTGATCACGCATGACCTCCATCTCGTATTCTTTCCAGCCAAGTAAGCACTCCTCTACGAGGACTTCATGAACCGGAGAAATATCAATGCCGTTTGCTACAATACGTTCAAACTCTTCACGGTTGTAAGCAATACCACCACCTGCTCCACCTAGCGTGAAGGAAGGTCTAATAATCAATGGAAAATCTCCGATTTCTTGTGCCGCTAAACGAGCCTCTTCAAGGTTATGAACGGTGCGAGATTTAGCTACATCGAGCCCAATCTTTAACATCGCCTGCTTGAATAATTCACGGTCTTCACCTTTTGCAATCGCTGCAGGCTTAGCACCAATCATCTCAACGCTGTACTTAGCAAGTACGCCGAGACGATTTAATTCCATCGAAAGATTCAGTGCTGTTTGTCCACCTAATGTTGGGAGTAGTGCTGATGGTCTTTCTGCAGCAATAATCTTTTCAACAAATTCTGGCGTGAGCGGCTCAATGTATGTCACGTCCGCAAACTCCGGATCCGTCATGATGGTCGCAGGATTGGAGTTAACTAAAATAACGCGGTAGCCTTCCTCTTTAAGCGCCTTACATGCTTGAGTACCGGAGTAATCAAATTCACATGCTTGCCCGATCACAATTGGACCGGCACCGATTATAAGGATGGACTTAAGATCACTGCGTTTAGGCATGAGCGAGGAGATACTGACACAAAAATTCTGCTAAGAGTTGCTAGCCTAACTCACTACGTCAAGAGCCCGAAGCGCTTAATTTTAATATTCTCAAATTTAATATATATTAAATTTTGACTAGCCCAGTACGCAAAATAGGCCTATTGCGGTAGTATGAGCCTTAAAAACCTCCTTTTTTGCCTTATTTTTGCAGTTTTTTTAGCTAAAACACCTCAAATGCGTGCGGTTGAGCCCCTCGCCTTTGATTTAATGGCATATGAGACACCTCGTCTAGTCGCTCAGGCCGATTCCGTCCTTAATCTAGAACCTAAAACCATTGTTACAGCCGTTAATCCACGCAGTGCTGGTGGCATTCATGATTGGTCTTCCGAGGGTGATTATTGGTGGCCAAATCCTAAGGATCCTAAAGGTCCATACATCCAACGCGACGGTATGACTAATCCCGACAATTTCGTAGCCCATCGTCAGCTTATGCTCAGCTTTGTACGCACCTTTGATGCCTTAGCCGCTGCTTATAAAGTTACCCACAATGAGGTTTATGCTCAGGCTGCAGTAAAACACCTCAAAGCTTGGTTCATTGATCCTGCAACACGCATGAACCCAAACTTAAACTTTGCTCAAGCAATCCATAACAAAGTAACAGGACGTGGAACCGGAGTGATTGATACGGTTCACTTCGCAGAAGTAGCCTTAGGTATTGAAGTTCTAAGAAAGTCTAAAGCGCTCTCTGCTGAAGATAACGCCGCTGTTACTCAGTGGTTTAAAGAATACCTACACTGGCTTCAAACAAGCCCTAACGGCATGGAAGAAGAAGAGGCATTAAATAACCACGGTACGTGCTGGGTATTACAAGCAGCAGCGTTTGCTCACCTTGTTAATGACACCCAGGTATTGGAAAAATGCCGCAAACGTTTCAAAGAAGATCTCCTCCCAAATCAAATGGCTTTGAATGGTAGTTTTCTACGCGAACTCGCACGCACAAAGCCCTATGGCTATTCGATTTTTAATCTCGATGTGATGACAAGTCTTGCCGTTGTACTTTCAACACCATCTGAGAACCTCATGACGTTTACCCTTCCCGATGGTCGCAGCATGATTAAGGGTGTTGCCTATCTCGCACCCTATATTGCAGACAAAACAAAATGGCCTAAAAAGCCTGATGTTATGTACTGGAATGATTGGCCAGTTCGTCAGCCATTCTTAATTTTCGGAGCTCTTTCGGCAGGTAACCAAACGTGGCTAAATACCTGGAAAAAACTTAATGCAGATCCTACGGTTGAAGAGATCCGCCGTAACTTACCTACTCGCCAACCCGTTCTTTGGGTAAATTAATGGTGCGGCTGCGGAGAATCGAACTCCGAACACCTGCTTGGAAGGCAGAGGTTTTACCATTAAACTACAACCGCATTACTTCCTGTAGCCTTTCAAGAGGAGGGCTCTTGGTCAAGCCTTCCTCTTTATAGCCTTTAGAGTAGGTCTGCAGCTAGTTCAGCGAGCTTAGATCTCTCACCCTTAGTTAATTTGACGTGAGCAGCTAAAGCTTGGCCACGCATACGGTTGTAACAGTAGACTAAACCGTTACTGCGAGAATCAACATAGGGGTTATCGATTTGGGACGGATCCCCAATGAGCACAATTTTAGAGCCTTCTGAAATACGGGTGATCACGGTTTTAACTTCGTGTGGCGTTAGCTGCTGTGCTTCATCCAAAATAAAGAAGCGGCGTGCAATCGAACGTCCACGAATAAAACAGAGTGCTTCAATTTCAACTAACCCTGATTTTAAAAGACGCTCGTAAGGCTTAATAGCAGGAAGTCCGTTATGACTTGCTACGGAGCTGTCACGAGAAATCGAATGACTTGCAAGTGAGTAAGCTGCCTTACCCATATCCTTACTCTTTTTCTTCGAAACTTTTTTGGAAGCAAACTGAGGTTCCTTAGGTGGCTTAGAAGGTATGAGTACTTCTAAGGCATCGTGGTACGGCTGAAGCCATGGCCGCATTTTTTCATCAAGCGTTCCAGGTAAGAACCCAATGTCTTTACCTAAAGCAATCACAGGACGAGCGATTGAGAGACCATCATAAAGAGATGATTCGCTGCAAATTTGGCTTAAGGCGCACACCGTTGAAAGTAGCGTCTTACCTGTACCTGCCTTACCAAAGCAGGTAATCATTTGAATGTCTTCGTCGAGTAAGCAATCCATGAAGAATTGCTGCTCTAAATTACGTACCCGAATTGGGATACCGCCTGGTGCTTTTACATATTCAGGAACTTTTAAACGGCGAACTACATTATCACCATAATAGCGAGCTGGCATCGTTTTGCCGCTCTCGGTGCGAAGTAAAACGTAATCATTAACCTGAAGTCCTGGATAGTCTTCCTCATCAATCGTAAATTCTCCCTCGGAAGAGAACCGTTGAAGTTCATAAACAGATAAACGAATTTCGCGGTAGTTATCCTCTTGAAATTCCTCAGGTACTTTATCGTTGAGATAATCTTCTGATTCTAAGCCTACAGCACGTGCTTTAAGCTGAACATTAACATCCTTAGAAACAAGAATCGTAGGAGGTGGAAATTGATCCTGAACAAATACTGCTGCTGCAATAATACGGTTATCTTTTTTAGTTAGATCAGGAAGAATCAGCTTTAAGCGCTCCATCGCAGCGGAGTGACGTCCTTCCTCTAAATACGGATTAATAATAATTGAAAGCGTTCCCCCATTTGGAAGCTCAACCCCTTCATGCATAGAGCGTGAGTCAGGAAGTAATTCCTGTAAAATGCGGTGAACGCGACGAGCGTTACGACCACGTTCACTCTCTTGCTCAGTCTTAATTTTATCTAGCTCTTCAAGAACTTCGACTGGAATAGCCAGATTGTTTTCCTGAAATTTGAAAATCGACTGTGGATCATGAAGCAGAACATTTGTATCGAGAACGAATGTTTTTACCTTCGCCGAAACTTTGATCCTTGGCCTAAGGGCTGTGCCCCCACGGGTTTGTTCCATGTGAATAAGTTGTAAATAACGATGTACGCATTTTCTGTTTTGTCCACACGTGATTTGTGAAGATTAAGAAACAGTGAATTTTCTAACACGGACTTATTTTTATTTTTAAATGCGAGAGCTGATCTTATTTAAAAAACTAATAGTAAAAAAATTTTGTCCGTTGTTAGCACAGAACTAGACCTCGTGATCTGTATAAAAAAAGTGCGGGCCACATACCCCTATGTGACCCGCTATATTGCTTTAATTATACCCCAATATCTTCAGCGCTATGCACTGAAGAAAGTATACTAATGAACGAATACTAAAGACCGATCACAAAGGGCTATGTTCCAACCCATACTTATCTTGGCATAATTATTTGATATGCAAATAATTACAAAATTATTTACTTTTTTGAAGTAGCTGTTTTTTTAACAACAGGCTCTACCCACACACGGGTCAAAAGCTCTGCTAAATTGCGCATGCTGGTACGATTGAGTCCCTCAAGTCGTGCCGCCTCCTTAAACTGCGAAACCACATTGCATCTCTCGACATAGTAATTCCATAACTCACTGTCTAGACGCTGGATACTAGCTTCTTTAGACCCTGACTTAGCACTGAGATGACGTACCTTTTCAAACCAGTAATTTCGCTCCTCTGGTTTAAGTTCTAAGTAATCAAAAACGCGTTGTTCACAGGAATTGAGACTCACACAGGCGACGTTGTAAGGCTTACGATAAGAAACAATATTAAAAATCCAAAGTCCTACTTTTTAGTGCAGTATTGCAATTATCGGGTACTCTCGGCAGGGTGCTTAAGAAGCAATATTAGTCTTACCTCACAACCAATAATCCTATGTGGCAAAAACTAAAAGACCAACTTCCTACCATTATATTGACTGCAGTGCTTGTGATTGCAGCAGCTTTATGGATTCAAGATCACACTGTTAAAGTGATAAACGCTCAGGAAGAAGCAAAACTTGCTCCTCTTCGTGAACAAACTGATGCACTTAAAGCTGCTTCCGATGAAAATCGCCAGCAACTTACTGCAACAAATAAGCTTCTCAAAGATGCGATCGCAAAGCGTGAAGCAGATTTATTTCGCACCGACGAAGAAATCCAAAAATTAAATGGTCAACGTATGGACGCGCTTGCAGAAGCAATCGCTAAGAAGGTTCAACCTTACAACCCACTCCCAAAGAGTCCTGAAGAGGCAGCTCGTATGCAAAATGAGCAAGTCGATAAAGTATCTGCACGTATGGCAGAACGCGTTAAGCCAATTCTAGACCAGATGGCAAACGATCAACATCTCACTCGCGAATCCATCATGAAGTACTCCCAGCGTATTTCTGACCAAGTCAGTATCGCCCTCACAAGCGAAATGGCACGCAATCAAAAGCT
>DAISZL010000019.1:0-26659 GCA_036824825.1 Opitutaceae bacterium | reverse complement strand
CGTTAGCCGTTGTAGAGGCAATGTACCAATTTTCCGTTTTAGGCTCACCTTTCAAAGAGGCGGCAATCGAACCTGGAGGATGGACCTGAAGACTTAGTCTTTCCTTACAATCAAGCCACTTAACTAAAATCGGAAAGGGTCTATTTTTTGAATAGGATGGACCCATGACTTCAGGGGCGTGCTTTTCTATTACTTCCCGTAAAGTAAGTCCCGCATAACTGCCCCGTTCTACGACAGACTGTGCCTCTTTTCTATCCACAATCTCCCAACTCTCCCCCACATGTTCACTGCCACCCAAAGGACGGTTAAATACCTCCTTTAAGGTCGTTCCACCCCATACTCTTTCCTGATAAATAGGCTTAAAACAAAGTAATTCGTTCATACAGAGATCATGGGGCTTTCCCAACGTGATAGGCTTTAAGTACAAGCCATGTTTAGATAAATTACAATTATAGAACCTAGGGCCTCCTGACTAGTTTACTTTTGTCGCAACTTTGTGTTAGTCTGGGTTTTCCAGCAAAATGGCGAAGTCAAAGTCAGAACCACCTCTTCAAGCAATTGGCTCTTCAGCCGCCCCTCGCCCTCAGCCCAATTGGGTTGTCACAGTCGTGTGTGGTGTACTTGCGATTTATTTAACCTTATCGCTCATCGATTATGATGTAACACAAAGCACCATAAGACAAACAAGCCCCATGTCCAAAAACCTCATGGGTTGGATTGGTGCTGATATCGTGTGGTGTTTGTTATACTTAATCGGCGCAGCATGTTGGTGGGTTCCAATCTTTTTAGGTTGGGCTTCTTATTTAGGTCTACGCAATGCACGTAGACTTGGTGCTATGCGAATCGGAGCGATGATTGTATGTATCATTACAATCACAGGCATTGCTGCGATGTTTGATAACGTCTCCGATTATTTCCCCAATGGTCCTGGTGGAGATGTAGGTTTAGTGCTGTATCGCCACCTCTTCAGTGAATCGCTCGGTGGATTCGGTACGATGCTACTGCTTGGTACGACTTACATCGTTGCACTCATGTTTGTCTTCACAAAAGACATTGGAAAAGAATTTGAAAAAGCACTCGCAGCGTTTGCAGCTTGGAAAGATTCCTTAGCAGAAAAACGCAAGCAAAGAGCAGAAGCGCTCGCTATTCCTGTAGAACCAAAGAAGGTGATGGAGGAAGCTCCACCTAAACCAGAAATGCGTCCTCTTATTTTAGAACCGATTGGTCCAACCAATAAGAACGTGCTTGTTCCTAAAGGTGGTGAAATGAGTTCTATCCCACCGCAGAAACCAGCGGCTACACCAAAACTTCCTCTCGAAAAAGATACGCTCGAGGATAAGAAAGTAGCACCAAAAGTTCCTTTAGAAAAACCAAAGAAGATTGAGCTCAATATTGTAAAACAAGAAGAGCCTAAAAAAGCGCGTGCTCCGATACCTATCACGACAAGCGATAATTATAAATTCCCACCGCTCAAACTTCTCAAAGAACAAGTTAAAGTTTCCGCTTCAAGTAGCGAAGAAGAACATAGAGTTAATGCGGGTAACTTACTTAGAATTCTTGGAGAATTCGGCGTAGACGTTTCTCTTGGAGAAATTCACGTAGGTCCCGTTATTACGCGCTACGAATTAATTCCAGCACCTGGTGTTCGTGTAGAAAAAATTTCCGGCTTAGATAAGAATATTGCTCTAGGTATGCGTGCTCAGTCGGTTCGTATCCTAGCCCCAATCCCAGGCAAAGCAGCGGTTGGTGTTGAAGTACCGAACGCAAACCCTACTCCGGTTGGTCTAAGAGAAATATTAGAAAGTGAAGACTGGGTATCTGCAAAAGCAGAACTGCCTATAGCATTAGGTAAAGACGTATCAGGTAAGCCTCTGATTTCAGATCTTACTAAGATGCCTCACTTGTTAATCGCAGGTGCTACTGGGTCTGGTAAATCGGTCTGTATTAATTCCGTTGTTGCTTCGATTCTTTACTCAAAGAGTCCAAAAGATGTTCGTTTACTGATGGTAGATCCGAAAGTGGTTGAGCTAAAAATCTTCAACCGTCTACCCCATATGTTAATTCCCGTCGTGACTGAGCCTAAGAAAGTGCCCGGTGCTTTAAAGTGGCTCTTAAGCGAAATGGAACAGCGCTACCAAATCTTTGCTAAAGTTAATGTAAGAAATATCGTTGGCTTTAATTCACGTAAAAAATCAAGTGAACCTGATTTCCCACCAGAGCCAGCACAAGGCTCACTCGCTGGTTTAGATCCGCTCGCTAGTGATGACGGAATCGTAGTTCCAGATAAATTACCTTATATCGTAGCAATCATCGACGAACTCGCTGACTTAATGATGGTAGCCCCAGCTGAAATCGAAAGTAACATTGCTCGGTTAGCTCAGCTTGCTCGTGCTGCAGGTATTCACTTAATCATCGCTACCCAACGACCATCGGTAAACGTTATTACTGGTGTAATTAAAGCAAACTTACCTTCACGTATTGCATTCCAAGTTGCTTCCCAAATCGATTCTCGAACCATCTTGGATCAAAAGGGAGCAGATACCTTAATTGGCCGTGGTGATATGTTATTCACGCCGCCAGGCACTTCACGCATTGTAAGAGCTCAAGGTGCGTTTGTTGCAGACGATGAAGTCCAAGGCTTAGTCGACTACTTAAAAGAAAATAACGACCCACCAATTTACGCACAAGAAGTACAAGCCCGTATTGACCGCGCAGTCACCGAAGAAAGCGAAGAAGGTGAAGAAGGCGCAGAGGATAACGGAGATGAACAACTCTATAAGCAGGCACTTGAGGTCTTACGTGCATCGCGCCGTGCAAGCACCTCCATGCTTCAGAGAAGACTCTCTATTGGCTACAACCGTGCCGCCCGTATCATGGAAATGATGGAGGATAAAGGCATTGTAGGACCTGAGAATGGGTCTAGTCCCCGCGAAATCTTGGTTGATTTAGACAATATGTAGGCTCAGTTTTGATGCTGACTTACGCTTAAAAACAACCAAGATACCACCCCATGCAGACTATCGGCGAACGGCTCGAAGAAGCACGCAAAACAAAAGGTGTCTCACTACGCGAGGCTGCTGATGCTACGAAAATTAGGGGCGACTATCTGCAGCATTTCGAAACGAATCAATTTAACCTCAAGTTAAACCCGATTTACGTAAAAGGTTTTTTAAGAACTTACGCACTTTATTTAGAATTACCTGCAGACCGTATCGTTGCTGACTATATTGCTTTAGCTGGTGCTGAAACACGTCCTAAGCAACCAAACCGCGAAGTCTATGGCCGGATGGAATTAACCGTTTCATCTCCTGACCAAGATCCATCAACCGTAGGTACTACTCCATCAGGTGAAACAGCAGCAGGTACACCGGTAGCTAAAACTCCCCGCTTTCCACGCCATGCTCCAAGCGGTCTACCGCCAAAGCAAAATATTGATCCAGCCCTAGTTTTTAAAGGCGGTATTGCTCTCGCAATTATCTTAGGCGTTATCCTTTTAATTTGGATCGTTAAATCGATCTTCGAGCCAATCGTACCAGAAAAGCCTCGTTCAACGACAACCGCCTCACACCGCTTAGTAGATCAGACCTTTAACTTAATCGCTTTAGATAACGTTCAAGTTAAGGTTACGACTGCCGCAGGCCAAAATGTTTTCGAAGGAAAACTCACTAAGGGCCAAATTCAAAGTGTACCATGGACAGCTAAGGTTACGATCCAGGCCAATATTGGTGATAACCTAGCGATTGAAGTACGTGGTAAACGTTACGCCATGCCTTACAAGGCAGGCTCACAATCCGTTTCCAATCAAGCTCAGCTACCAGCTCCTTAACCGCGTAAAGCGACAGGAGGATTGAGGATTTCCCTTAGAACAATTGCTTTACGGGCAAGTGCTGGATCACTGAGTTCCTGAATCCATTGATTCGTATTTTGCGAAGCTTTAGCCGTAGGTTGAACGACATCAGGCTGTCGCATCTTTGCAGCAGCGTCTTCTGTTTTCTTTGCTGCTAACTCTAAGGCTCGCATCTTTTCCTCAAGCTCCTGTTGGCGCTTAAGCGATACCTCCAGCTCTAAATCAAAGCTATCGTTTTTTACAGGCTCTACTTCCCTGCGCTCAAATAATTCACCAAAGATGTCAGCTGGTGACGTGGCAATAGGACGCGGAGCTATGACAGGAGGTGCAGGAACTCTTTCAGAAGGAAGTGAAGCAGGTTGAGAAATAGGCGCATTTTTTCTTTCATTAATTTTACGCCTTACCTCCTCTTGAATGCGGCGTGTTCTCTCAAGCGCCTCACTGTCTTCTTCTAAGTTTTGTTTTGGTTTAGCTTCCTTAGCTTTATCTTTTGCTAAACCACTTGAGCGAAAAAGCCAGGCAACGAGCATGAAAACACCAACCATGGCTTCTCGGTTACCAAGAAGCCACGTAACTGGATTTTTTTCAGCAGCCATTGCTCGCGTTTTAAATAACGTTATTACTTCTTAGCCTCAGGCTGAGAAATAGAGGTGCGCATCGCTGTATCAGATTGGATATTTTCCATCTTATAATAGTCCATGACACCCAAACGTCCGTTCTTAAAGGCATCAGCCATCGCAAGCGGCACTTGAGCTTGTGATTCTACAACTTTTGCCTGCATCTCTTGCACCCTAGCTTTCATTTCTTGCTCGAGTGCGACCGCAGCAGCACGTCTGATTTCAGCCTGAGCTTGTGCCATATTTTTATTCGCTTCTGCTTGGGCAACTTGAAGTTTAGCACCAACGTTTTCACCTACATCTACGTCAGCGATATCAATAGATAAAATTTCGAAAGCAGTTCCTACGTCTAGACCACGTGCGAGTACAGTTTTAGAAATACTATCAGGCGATTCTAAAACGTGTTTATAACTGTCTGCGATACCGATCGTGGTAACGATACCTTCACCTACACGTGCAATGATTGTTTCTTCTTTAGCACCACCCACAAAGCGGTCGAGATGTGTTCTTACGGTAACACGTGCTTTTACTTTCACTTGAATACCATCTTTAGCAACACCGTCGATTGTGGTTCTACCACTATCTGGATTTGGACAATCAATCACTTTAGGATCAACCGAAGTTCTTACTGCTTCAACAACCGATTTACCGGATCCTTTTGTAGCTAAATCGATCGCGCATGCTCTGTCCCAATCAAGGGTGATACCAGCTTTTTGAGCAGCAATGAGTGCTTGCACGGTTGGTACAACATTACCACCAGCAAGAAAGTGAGCTGCAATTTTGTCTGTAGAAACTGCAATACCTGCTTTTGCCGCAGTGATACGTACAGATACAACAAGACCATAAGGCACACCACCAAGACGCATGCCGACTAAGCTGATGATGCTCACAGGCGCACCGTTTAAACGCGCTTTAAGCCATGTTCCAAAATAGGAGAGAAACACGCCTATTACGATAAGCGCAATAATTGCGATTGGTATAATAACAATGAGTGGGATTTCTGGCATAAGAATAGAAGTTTAGTACTGAGTTACAATAAGTCGAAAATTATCCACACCGACCACGCGTACCTGACTACCTTTAACTACGTGACCGGACTGAGAAAAAGCATCATAGCGCTGACCATCAATTTGAATATAACCGCTTGGAGCTAGAGTCGTGAGAGTTTCACCGAGCTTACCTATGATCGCTTCCGTTGCTTGAGGTGCTGCGTTTATTCCAGATGTTGATTCAACCACTAAACCTTTTCCAAATTTAGTCTTAGGAAGAACCACTAATTCAAAATATACGGTGCCAATCAAAAGCACTAATGCACCTGTAGCAGAAAATAATGCCTCCATTAAACCGTAGTGGTGATAAACAGAAATGCAGCCGATTAAAAAACTCACTCCACCTCCTACAGCGAGGATGAAACTCGCAACAAATACATCGGCAGCTAAAAGCACAATTCCGAGTATAAAAGAAATAAGGATGGTAGACATAAATTTACTCTGACTTAACCACTAAACTAAAATCTCTAAGACCTGTTATAACAACAGGCACGCCCTGAGCAATACTTCCTGTATCAACCACTGCTTCATAGCGTTTACCTTCAAGTTCGATATAACCTGCAGGACGAAGCGCTGTAGCCGTTACCGCTTTAAGTCCAACTAAGTGACTTAAATTTGCATAGGCCACATGAGGATCGTTGCCCGATAGCTGAGCTGCTCCACCCACGGTTTCTTGGAGAATTAACTTATCCCAGAGCCAACCTTTCGGAAGATACTTAAGTAGAAAAAGAGCTAAAACAAATGCGATGATGATTCCCCAGCTAAGAGTAGCTAGCGGATGGATAAACGCGTCCTTAGACCATGCAAGTGTGATAGGTTCATTTGGCCATAAGTCCGTCATCGACCATAGAAGGGAAGCAAGCATCGCCAAGAGTCCGAGAATTCCAAGAAATCCAGCGGAATGAAAAAACAAAACTTCGAGTAAAAAAAGAAGTAAGCCGAGTCCGAAAAATAGCGCTGGTTCATGTCCTGATAAACCCGCCACAAATCCGCCTAAAAATACAAGCGCTAAGAGTCCTGCTCCAACAATACCGAAGACACCAAATCCACCGAGTTTAAATTCAATGAATAAACCGAGTAAACCTAGTCCAAGTAAAATGGGAGCAAAACGGTTTAGGGTTACAGCGAGTTTTTCGGACCAGGTAATTTCGAGCCTATTTACGGTGTAGCTATGGTCTCCTAATTTTTGATTAAGCAACTGAGTTAAATCTTCACTGATTCCAGCACCTAAAAGTGGAACCGCAGGTTCTCCATACGTTTTCATCGCCTCCGATGCAGTCAGCGATAAGAGCTCCCCTTTTTGTTTAATCAAGTGACCTGCAATTTTTAATTCACTCTCAGCATCTATCATCGCAGAAACAACTTCTCCTCGGTAACCTTTACCCTCTGAGATCGAGCGCATTCTTGCTTTTAAATAACTCACAAGCTTTTGCTTCATGGTGGATTCAACATCCTGCCCTGTTGAACTTACCGGTGCTGCAGCTCCAATTACACCTTTAGGTGAAAACCAGATTTCTTGGGTAACAGCAGAAATAAATGCTCCTGCTGACATGGCCTCATCATTCACATAAGCAACCGTTTTGCCGGGATACTTTTCTAAGGCTTCAATCATATCGAGTGTTACATCAATTTCACCGCCTGGGGTCTTAAGGTCTAAGACCACTAAATCCGCATGCTTCTCAATCGCCTCTTTTAATCCACGTCTTAAAATAAATAAGGTGGGCTTAGAAATTTCATCATGAATTGGTATCACAACCACATGTTTGGTTGGCTCACTTTGAACCGCAGCATGGCTTGGCGTCTTAGTTAGAACCAAAGCAGCAATACCAACGATGACAAACAGCCATGATTTCATTAGGTAATACTATAGACCGGGGTACGAAAGACTGCAAGTACCACCCAGACGATACCTAACAGGTAAATGAGTAATTTATACCCTAAATAAATTGCGCAGCCTCAAAAGAGAATTTAGCTTACAACCCATATTCGTATGGAAAAGATCCCCTACCTAGGCCAAACGCTATTACAATGGAAAGTTGGTAATTCTACTTTCGTTGCTTTACCAGAACTCGGAGCTCGTCTGATGAACTGGAATCTTAAGTTAGGGGATGGCTCCATTCGCGACGTTTTATATTGGCCAGAAACAACAACGCTTACGGATTTTGATAAAGTCCGTGGAGGTAACCCTATCCTCTTCCCCTTTAATGGTCGCTCCTTTGATAAAGGAGACATCCACTTCTGGCGTGATCACGAAGGCACTCGTAGACCAATCCCTATTCACGGCATCGCACGCCAAGGTACCTTCAAAGTATTACACGCAGATAACGCAGGTTTTAGTGCGCAGTTCATGCCAGGTGACGAAGCAAAAGCGAGTTATCCCTACGACTACGAATTCACCGTTACCTACCGTTTTGAACCACTCGGTTTATCCCTTGAATACAAAGTAGTAAATACCGGTAAAGTCGCTCTGCCTTGGTGCCCAGGTCACCATTTTTATTTCACGATCCCTTGGACGGAAGACACCAAGCGCTCTGACTACAGCGTTCGTATTCAAGCGGACAAAACCTTAAAACAAAACGCACAAGGACTTCTCACTGAAGGCCCAGTACTTAAGGAAACAGAAAATTTAGCAGAACCAGCGATCATCGACACCTTCCACACACGTCTTCGCTCAAATGAAGCAGTCGTAAGTCAAAAAGGAAACGGTGGAGATATCGTTGTAAAGGTAGGCACAAACAAAGTACCTGATCCAAGTGCTACCTTTGTTACCTGGAGTCTTTCACCTGAATCCCCTTTCTTCTGCGTAGAGCCATGGATGGGACCAGCGAATGCTCCTGAAAATAAAGTCGGTTTACAATGGGTAGAACCACGTGCCACAGCTACCTTTAATGTAAGCGTTCATGTGAAGTAACGCTCGCAGAGAAGCTTCGTCTTAGTTTAGTATTAGTTTCATCCATGATGTTCTATAGCTTACCACCACTCGCTTTATTCGGTATCGGTGATACCGAAATATTAGTCATTATGGTGGTGATCTTGATACTCTTTGGTGGAAACAAGATGCCCGATTTTGCTAGAGGACTTGGCAAAACCCTGCGTGAACTCCGTAAAGCTACGGGTGACGTAGAGCGTGAATTTAAAAAAGCGATGGATGAAGCGGAAAACCAACTTCCTCCTATCGAATTTCCTAAAGCAGGTAGTCCTACGAGCCATCCTTGGAGCAGTCCTACCATTGAACCTGCCAATACGATTGTTGAAACAACCACCCATGAGCAGGCTCCTGCACCTACCCCTACGCCGGTAGCTGAGGAAGTGATTTTATCTCCAAAACCAAAGCCAGCACCGGTAGCTCCTCCCAAACCGGCATTAGATCACGAGTATCACTCTGACATCTAAGGCGTTTGTTACCTAACTCGTTAAAAATTAAAAGGGCTCGGAAGTTTTAATTCCGAGCCCCGTTTTTTAGTCCTAACGTTAAAGAAGAAGACCGGTTTTTAACTCCGGCCAACGCGCACCTTCACCAAAGCTTATCGTGTTACGATCGACTTTGGGGCTAAGCGGTATTCTAGAGCAGCGATGCCAGCTAGAATGACTACTGAACCGAAACCAACCAAGCGGTCGGCGGTGATGATTGAGGTACGAGCTAAAAGCAAGAGTGCAGCTGTAGCGATTACGCTTGGGAGTACTGCTAATGTGATTTTTGACTTTGTCATGTGTGTTATCCTTTTGTTCGCCAGGCCCATTTGGGTGGCATGCGATAACTATACACCCGTTTATCAATAGTTGAAGTTGATTTATCCTATTGTTTTGATAGTTTTAAACTATGGAACTACAGCAACTTCGTTACTTTGCATCCGTCGCAGATCTAGCCAATTTTACCCGCGCAGCTGAGCAGTGTAATGTATCTCAACCATCTCTTAGTCAACAGATTATAAACTTAGAAAAAGAATTAGGACATAAGCTTTTTCACCGTTTAGGCAGGAAGGCTGTACTCACAGAGGCAGGGGTTACGTTCCTGGATAGAACCCGAAAAATCCTTTTTGAAATTGAAAACGCTTCGCGTGAACTTACCGATTCACCCTCGTTAGGTCGTTTGATTAACGTAGGAGCGATACAAACTCTTGCACCTTACATACTTCCAGAAGTTATTGAGATCTGCCATGACCGGTATCCAAATTTACATATCGTTATCCAAGAAGACTTTAGAACTGCTTTGGTAAATGGCGTTTTAGAAGGTGATCTTGATTTAGCCCTAGTCTCTTTACCCGTAAAAGACGATATCCGCTTAGACGTTCAGTTACTGATGCAAGAGCCTCTCCTCTTAGTTGTCGGAAAAAAACATCCCCTCGCTAAAAAACACAAAGTCACTGCAGCGGATTTAATTAATGAGACCTTCGTTATGATGGGAACGGCGAGTTCACTGACTCAGCAGGTTAAGAGTTTCTGTGGTGATCACCATTTCGAACCTAAGATTACGCACCGCTGCTCCCAAGTTCCTACGGTTAAGGCACTCGTTGCACGCGGGGTTGGTGTTTCTGTACTCCCACAAATCACACGATCCCCAAGCGACGAAGATTCACTCGTTTACATCACACTCGCTGATGAAAAACCCTACCGTGAATTAGCAGTCATTCGTCACATGCAGCGTTTCCAAAGTCGAGGCGTCGCACTGTTTATGACGATACTTAAAGAATACATCGCTAAATTAGAGAAATGAGGGTTTAGCGTTTGCGAATTAAACAGAGCAATTCATACTCACAGTCATGATCGATCTAATCCGTAAATCCTTACTGACAGGAGTTGGTGCCGCGGTCGTTACAAAAGATAAAATCGAAGAAGCCTTCGATGAATTTGTAAAAGACGGAAAATTAAATGCAACTGATGCAAAAATTATAGCCAATAAAATTGCTGAACAAGGTCGTAAAGAGTTCGAAGAAACGGTGGTGAGTTTACTCGCTAAATTGCGTGAAACATCATCCCAAGCAGACAGTTCAGCGCATGCAAAGATATCTGCACTTCAAGAACGCATTCGTGAATTAGAAAAAAAAATCGCTCATCCTCCTACTCGGAAAAATGAACCGTGAAGCCATTTCTTCTTGTTAGTCACGCAGTAAGAGCAAAAGAAATTATCAGTGTCGTAGCTCGGCACGGTTTCGTAGATCTGATCAATCAACTCGATCTACCCGCAAGTCTACGTCTTCGTTTTATTGATAAAGTACAATCTGAGAGAACTACCTGGGAGCGAGTTCGCTTAGCGTTAGAAGACTTAGGTCCTACCTTTGTAAAATTTGGACAATTAATGAGCATGCGCCCAGATGCGCTACCTGCTCCCCTCATTTTAGAACTCAGAAAATTACAAAGTAATGTAAGAGCTGTCCCTTTCGAAGACATTAGGCCTATTCTAAAAGATGCCTTCAAAGGTGAATTAGAAACGCACTTTACTGATTTTAATGAAACACCGGTTGCCGCAGCTTCTCTTGCACAGGTGTATTATGCTCGGCTTAAAGATACGAATATTCCGGTAGCGATTAAAGTGCAGCGACCAAACATCGCAAAGCGTGTCGCTGTAGATCTTGAACTCGCCTCTTGGTTTATTGGACAACTCCACAACCGCATCGATGCCTTAAAACCTTATGACTTACCTGGAGTCATGGAGGAAGTAAAACAAGGTATCTTACGTGAGCTCGATTTTGAAAACGAGGCACGTAACCAGCGCTACTTTAATACACTCAATCCGTACAGTGAGCATGTATTTGCACCTAAGGTATACACCGAATTTTCAGGACCGCTTGTGATTGTTATGGAAAGAGTCGATGGACACTCCGTCGACACATCCACAATCGATCCTGATATTAAAAGAAATATCGCAGCAGCAGGAGCTCGCTCGCTCATGCATCAAATTTTAATCACAGGCTTTTTCCATGCCGACCCGCATGCAGGCAATGTGATAGTAACCCAAGATGGAAAACTCTGCTTTTTAGACTGGGGGCTGGCAGGGCATTTAACGAGACGTTTACGCTACGCACTCGCCGATTTTTGGGTAGCAGCGGTAGAACAAGATGCAGAAGAGATTGTAAACATTGCATCACGCTTAGCCCCACCAGAAACACGATTAAACCAGCGTGTTCTTGAAAAAGAAGTTACCCTTGCTCTAAGAGAAGAACTTAATTTTTCAATCGGTCGTCAGCAACTAGGTCGGGCCATGTTAAAGCTACTCTTTATCTTTGGCCGCCAAGGGATTCCCTTGTCACGCGATTACTGCTTGATGGCGAAGGCTGTCCTAGCAATAGAAGAAATTGGAAAATCGTTAGATCCACAGTTTGATATCAGAGAACAAGCCGCTCCTATTCTGAAAGAGTTGTATCAAGAAAGAGCCGGACCTAATTCAATTTTAAAGCACGCTAAAGATTTTGCTAAGTCCACATTCGCAAGCCTACACGAACTTCCAGATCAAATTCAGAGAATCATGCGCCGTGTGGAGCATGACAACCTTTCACTTAATTTACAGCACCACGGGCTTGATCAGCTGGAGTCAGGAATCCGTAGCGCATCTAACCGAATAGCACTAGGTGTAATCATAGGCTCTTTAATTATTGGCTCCTCTCTGCTTGTTCACAGCCATCAGCCTCCTTTTGTTTATGGATACCCTGTCTTAGGTATCACAGGCTACGTAATTTCTGCAGCCTTAGGTTTCTATATTATTTGGGACATCATTCGAAGCGGTAGTCACAAATAACAGCTTACTTAGGAAGAAGTACGTAAAAGTCAGAGCCTTCGCCAAGTACACTTGTACAATTAATGGTACCTCCATGCTCGATTACTATTTCTCGAGCAATCGCTAGACCCAACCCAACACCCTCACCGGTTTGACCAGGTAAGCGGTAGAACTTTTCAAAAATCTTTCCTATATTTTCAGATGCTATACCGGCACCTTGGTCTTTTACTCCGCATCTCGTAAAACCTGCGTCAGCTTGTTTTGCATAGAAAGTAATCGTACTGTTTTCTGAGGAATACTTAGACGCATTGCTCAGTAAATTTAAGAATACGTGTTTAATTTTTTCTGGATCAACGAGAACACAAAGTGCTGGGTCTTGCACCTCGATGTTGAGGGTTTGATTTTTAGATCCTAAAATTGATTTCATTTCCTGAGCACACGTAGCAAACAAAGATTCTACGGGTATTGAAACGAGCTTTAACTGCGCAATCCCACTTTCTAAACGTGTGAGATCCAGTAAATCATTGAGCGTACGAAGCAGTCTCTCTGCATCGTTTCGTGTCATCTCTAAGAGTTCACGCTGTTTAGCGTTTAATACTCCTGCTTGATTTTCTAGCAGCAGATAAACAGCCATTCTTAAACTGGTCAGTGGCGTTTTAAGTTCGTGACTTACGGTTCCTACGAGATTTGTTTTCGCATCATCGAGAAGTCTAAACTTGGTAACATCTTGTAAGAATATAGCAGCACCAGAAAATCCTGTTATAGCATCTCCTATCGCAAAAATACGTGGCAAATAGTACCTCTCGCCTAATTTGCCTTTGTATGTCACGACATGCTCATAACCACCTGGTAAATAATGAACGCCGCTTTGAAGAACGTCTTTTAAGTGGGTGCTCAGCTTTTCAAGTAAACCGTCCCGCGTTTCCATGGATACAGCTAGCTCCGTCGCAGCCGGATTACATACCGTTTCCTTTCCATTTGAATCTACTATAATCACAGGATCAGAGGCAGCATTAAGCGCTGCTTGGGTGGTGCGCTGAGCTACCTGTACTTTCTGAGTCATGGCATGCTTGTAATCCTGCAGATGCTTAGCGAGATGATTAAATGCCTTACCTAATAGACCAAGTTCATCATCGGATGATTCAGAAACCACATGCTCCCAATTTCCAGAACGTAGCGCCTGCGCTGATTTTGTTAGTGCTTCAATCGGCAATACAAACGATGCCGCTAATCTCCAAGCAATGAGTAGCCAAACAAGAACCGCTGAAGCAATAAGTAGTGTAAGCGAATAGGTTGTCGTTTTTGATAGCGATTCGACCTTCTTAGAGATAAACCGCGCATGATCTAATTCAGCTTTTACATAGTGATCGAGTGCCGAATTTACTTTAAAAATATACGCTTCATTATCCCGCATGGACTCAAGAGACCCAGAACTACCGCCTCCAACAATTAAGTGCCCACGTGTATCGAGATTTCTAAACGCCTCATCAAGTAACTGAAAATCACGCTTAATACTTAGATCAGTGAAGCCCTGCGTCGATTCTTCGAGGAGAAGACCTGAAATAGCATCCCGCGCTTTTGAAAATATTTTATCTGCTTGAAGAAGATCTCCTTCATGAGCGAGTTCAAAGGCGTGTTCTATCGTAGCTACGGAGTCACGTATTAGCTGAGTTCGAGTAACCGTCTCCAAACTATGAAGTAGTTCGCGCTCAAACGTAGTCGCTAGATAACGCGTTACGATAATACCTCCTAGCCCACTGAGTAGAACGAGTAGTAGCAGTGGCATTAACCTCCACGTAAAGCGCTTACGAATCATCGTTTAAGTAAGTCCTAGTTTTTGACGTTTACGGTAGAGTGTTGATGCAGCGATTCCTAGCTTATGAGCCGCTTCATCTAAATTACGCGACTCACTCATCACTCGCTCAATTAATTCTGCTTCATGTTCATGCAGATCACTCGATTCGTGCTGCAATTTTAGTCCTAATCCTTTTTTCCAATCTATAGGCAAATCATGAAGTTCAATCGCATTACCCGTTGCCGTAGTAACGGCATGTTTAATGACTCGGTTAAATTCTCTAAAATTTTCAGGCCAAGCGTAATGCCTTAATTGCGTAACTACCTCTGGGTTTATACTTAATACTGATCTACCTAGTCTTTCACAATAGAAGGAAATAGCCTCTTCACATAAACGCTCAAAATCGAGTGCCCTCTCATGTAAACCAGGTAAATGAACACTGACGACATTAAGGCGGTAGAGTAAATCCTCTCTAAAACTGCCCTTTTTAACACAGGCTTCTAAATCGTAGCTACTAGAGGCAATAAAACGTAAACGCTTAATCGCTTCATGGGTTTGACTGAATCGTTTCTCAAGAACGTCTTCTAGCCAATGAAGAAAATAGCCCTGTAATTCCAAATCCATTTCTGCAATTTCATGCACATAAACAGTTCCTTCAGTTAATTCGCTTAACACGTCCTTTTTTAAAGCTCTGCCTGGAATTTCTAAAAACGTACTATCCTTAACACAGCTCCGCTTATGAATCGCATGAGCGAGTGAGCGTTTTCCTACGCCTTTTGCACCACGTATAAGAATAGGAGCAAGTGTTGGCGCAGCTTTAAGTGCACCATCAAAAGCACGCTGCACACGGTACTCTTTTGAATCCAAACAAACGACAGGCTCTAGTGACTTAGGAATTTCACGACCATGACTCGTTGTTGTTTTTTCTCGTATGTGCGAATTAGCAATCCGAACCAACATATCACGAATTGCTTGGGGCGTGAAAGGCTTAGGGATGAAGTCGAAAGCTCCGAGTTTAACTGCCTTAATCGCCGTTGCCACAGTTGCATAGGCCGTAAACATGACAACGATTTGATTCGGGTTTATCGCTTTAATTCGGGTGAGTAATTCAACACCGTCATCATCTCCTAGTTTCAAATCGAGAAATATCGCATCGAATTCTGATTCACCTAGTACGCGCAGTGCTCGTGCCGCATTACCTGCTTCAACTACTGTATGCCCACAGGCCTCGATAGCCATCCGAGTCGTTTTTCTTATTCCTGCTTCATCATCTATGATGAGAACGCGCATTATGCCTATATTGATCGATTTATTACCCTAAAGTTCCTGAAAAGTGGCCAAAACCAAGCAAAACAGGCCATTTTATGCAAAAAATAGGCATATTTATCGCTTTTTTTGTTTTGCTGAGGGTAAGCACTATCGGCTCTCATGTTGCTGTACACGCTGCTATGTCCAATTCCTTAAACACTTCCTCGCACCAAGAAGCAGCTTCTGCTCATGCACCTCGCATCAATGATTTAGAAATTAAAGATGCACAGCTCATCTTTAGTCAGGTCTGGAAGAAACTTGAGTCAGAATATGGCAGATCAAATCTTCGTTTTCCAAAAGAAATCATTCTCTTAGGTGGTGCACCAGGCTCAGGTAAAGGAACGAATACTGCGTTTATCTCCAAGGTAAGAGGGCTAACTTGCCAACCAATCGTTATTAGCTCCCTTCTCGACTCTCCGGAAGCGAAACGCCTTAAAGACGCAGGCAACATGGTTGGAGACCGTGAAGTAATCGACTTACTTTTAAAACGCTTACTCCTCCCTGAATATAGAGACGGCGTTATTCTTGATGGATTTCCTCGCACTAAAGTACAAGTTGAGTGCTTAAAGCTACTGGTCGATAAAATGCATGAGCTTCGCAGTGAATTTAATTCTACTGCACTTGGCCTACACTTTAGACAACCCACCATTCACATCATGGTGCTCTTTGTTGATGAAAGAACCAGTATTTCGCGTCAGCTAAAACGCGGTCTAGAAATCCGTGCTCATAATGAAGAAGTTAAAAGAACTGGCATTGGAGAACTACTTGAAGAAAGAACTACCGACTTCGATGAAAGTTTAGCAAGCCGTAGATATCGTGTATTCAAAGAACAAACGTGGGATGCACTCCAAGAGTTAAAAGAAATTTTTCACTACCACTTCGTTAACGCTCAAGGACCAGTTAAAGAGGTAGAGCAAAATATTATTCATGAATTAGACTATCAAAGTACGCTTGAACTCGATCCTCGTACGTATGATAGCTTACGTAAAATTCCTTTAGCTTCAGAAATTATTGTTCATGCGCGCCAAGAGCTAGTTAAGCGCTTAGATAGCTACGAATTCGAACATCATAGCTTACTTCAACAAGTTGTTTTATTTATCGAGAAAAAGATTATGCCTATCGTCCTTAGGCATGCTATCTCCGGAGTAGCCCATATTAACACAGAGGACGCCCTGCTAGACGATCCGCTCGCTTTAGCTATGCTGATCGATATCTTCTCAGAACGTGGCTACCACGCGACCGTAGATCTTCACCGTATTGAAATTCCTGAAAGTGTAGATCAAGCCTCCGGTAGAATTCACTGCCGTGTTAAAAAAGTATATCGCTTACAGATTCGCTTCCAAGGCTCAGAAATCCGCCGCGGTGGATGACGTGTATTATTCGTAGCGTAAAGCTTCGATTGGATCTAAGTTTGCAGCTTTAAGGGCAGGATAAAAACCAAATCCTACTCCGATCACGGAACATACAACAAGACCCGCAATACTCCATCCCCAAGGGAAAATAATTTGAGCTTTGAGTAACATCGCGAGCCCATCCCCTGCTATAATACCTAATAGAATTCCTGCAAGGCCGCCGACAAGTGAGATAGCCACCGATTCAATTAAAAACTGACTTAGGATATTTACTCTGCGTGCACCGATTGACTTACGAATTCCAATTTCTTTCGTACGCTCAGTCACACTGACTAGCATAATGTTCATAATACCAACACCTGCTGCAAGGAGAGCGATTGTACTTATCACAAACGCTCCTGAACTTACTGCGTCAGCTACTTTAGCAAATGCCTCCAAGAGGGAATCATTTGAAAAGATTTCAAAATCGTTTTCCTCGCCTGCTTTTAAGCCACGGGTAATTCGCATCGCGGTAATACCTTTATCAACAATTTCCATGTAGCTCGCCTGGGATGGTGCTCCCGTAGCAATATTAATTGTACGACCTTCTGAGCCATTATCATTGAGAAAACGAGTAATAGGAATGACTGCGATAGCATCCTGGCTTTGACCAAAGGTGGTGCCACGGGATGCAAACGTACCAATGACCGTGTAAGCATGTGATCTTACTTTGATTACTTTTCCAAGAGGCGACTCCGCAGGGAAAAGTTTTGATACCAAATCCTGACCTATAATGGTTACAGGACTTGCAAGATCGACATCCGCTTCAGTGAAGTTTCTACCTGTTTCTATACTGTACTGATTCGAGGATAAGAAGTGTTCATTCGTTCCAACATAATTAATGTCTGGTGTTGTTTTCTTACCACCATACACCGCTTGGGAACCCTGCATCATGATTTTCAGAGCAATGTCATCTGTTACAGGCTGCATGAGTCGCTTGTAGCGCTGAGCCTCTTGTAAGGTAATATTTCTACGCTTTGCATACTTAGCACTATCTGAGCCGTTACCGCCTCGTTGAATCGTCGGCATTTTTGAAAACTGAACCGTGCTTGCGCCAAGAAAACTCAAGCCCGTCTCAATCGACTCACGTAATGCTGAAACAGCAGTCATAACACCGATGACAGAAAAAACACCAATCGTTATACCAGCCATGGTCAAAAATGACCTAAGCTTTTGCGCACCTAGTGAGGCAAGCGCCATACGGAGCATTTCTTTAAAAAGCATAATTATTCGTAACGTAGAGCATCTACGGGATCTAAACGTGAAGCACCCCAAGCAGGAGCAAATCCTGCTAAGATTCCAGTGCCTGCCGAGACAAGTAAGGAAATAATGATGAGTGCTGGTGAAATAGCTACAGGCAGCTTTGGAAACACATGTCCAATCGCTATACCCAAGCTCGATGATAAAATAATTCCAATCAGACCTCCGATTAAGGAAACAGCAATAGATTCAATAAGGAATTGTAGAAGTATCGTGCGGCGTTTAGCGCCGAGTGCCTTACGGGTTCCAATTTCTTTCGTGCGCTCCTTAACGCTCACGAAGGTAATATTCATAATGCCGATTGCTCCAACGAATAGAGCTAATCCGGTCACAAATAAGCCTGCGATTGCTATACCTTTTTTTACTGGATCAAGCTGTTCTTTGAACGCCTCCGCTCCATTGATTGAGAAGTTATCCTTTTCTCCTGGCAATTGACCACGAACGCGGCGCATCAGCCCAATCAGCTCATCTTTTGCTTCTTCAAGCTGTTTCTTATCTTTAATCTTAACACGAATTTCTAAACCACGGGTTTTACCACCGAAGTCTTTTTCAAATGCTTTGATGGGCAAAATGATTTGGGTATCAAAACTAAATAAACCCAGGAATGATCCCTGTCGCACAAGGACGCCAACCACTTGAAAGGGGTAGCCCTTCACTTGGACCATTTGACCGACCGCGTTTTGCGATGGAAATAAGGCATCAGCAACATCACATCCCAAGACACACACAGCACGAGCACTCTCAGCCTCTGTTTCTGTAAATAAACGTCCTTCTCTAAAATCTGCTGTAATAATACGGCCGTAGTCTTCCGATGTACCTGCCATATACACGCCACTTACGGAGCTATCTCCACGCTTTACGGTACCAGAGCGTGTGCGTACAGGAACTGCTACGTCTAAGAGTGTATTAGGAGCACTTTCAATTAAACGATTAAGCTCAGTGGCATGTGCATCCTGAAGTGCAGGTCGATTAGCATAATTCCACCAATCCTCCACAGGACCCCAAGGCCACTTTTGAACATATATCACATCATCTCCTAGCATGGCTAAACTGCTCTCAAAGCTAGCATCCATACCACTAATCGCCATGCCCATCAGTGTAACTGCAACAATACCAATGATGACACCCAGTGCGGTTAGCATTGAGCGCATCTTGTGCGCAGAAATTTGTGCAAACGCAATATTCAGCGACTCTGTAAATTCGTAATAAAGCGTATTCACAGGTAATAGATCAGCCTACGTTCTTATCGCTTTCGATTAAACCGTCACGTAAACGAACAATGCGTCTTGCATGCTGAGCAATGTCCTCTTCATGCGTTACAACGATGATTGTATTACCAAGGCTATACAGCTGCTCAAAAAGAGCCATAATTTCGACGCCCGTTTGAGAATCTAAATTACCGGTAGGTTCGTCTGCTAAAATAATAGATGGCCTATTCACTAAGGCACGTGCGATCGCAACACGCTGTCTTTGACCACCGGAGAGTTCATTCGGCTTATGGTACATACGATTCTCTAAGCCAACCTCACGTAGTACATGAATTGCTCTTTCACGTCTTTCATGCGGAGGAACTCCAGCATAAATCAAAGGCAGTTCTACATTTTTAAGCGCATCAGACCTCGGCAAAAGATTGAATGTCTGAAAAACGAAACCGATTTCACGGTTTCTAATATCAGCAAGTTCATCATCTACCATCGCTGCTACATTCTTACCGTTAAACTCATAATGGCCCTCAGTAGGCGTATCCAAACAACCTAGCATATTCATGAGTGTCGACTTACCTGAACCAGACGGACCCATGATAGCCAAATATTCGTTGCGATGTATTTTTAAAGACACACCTCTTAAGGCATGGATCGTCTCCGCGCCCATTTGATAGAGTTTTTTAACTCCCTCAATGTCGATAACTAGTGGTCCTACAGGACGCGTCGTACGTGCAGTGCTCACAAAAATTTATTTAAACCAATTAATTCTGATCTTTTTTAGGAAGCTCGATGGATACTTTCATTCCATCTTTAAGCTTACGACTAATGGCAGCATAAGTACCGGAAACGATTTCTTCGTTTGCTGATACGCCGCTTTTAATTTCGATCCAGGTATTGTCTGCAATGCCTGTCACTACTGGCTTCATCTTAACGATGTCACCCTCTTTAACGAATACGACACGCTGAAGCGTATTATGCATGCGTTTTGCATTCTCTTTATCTGAGCTGACCATGAGGTCATTTCCGGTTTTTTCTTGAGATGCTTTTAATTCATTTTCTTGAACTTCTTCAGCTGTAAGTCCGCCCTCTGCTCGAACCGTTACACTTTGTATAGGTACGGCGATAACATTTGCTACGGTCTGCGTCTCAATATCTGCTGTGGCACTCATACCTGGCTTAAGTTGGATATCGCGATCAGCGACACGAATCTTGACTAAGAAATTTGTAACTTCGTCAGAGGATGCAGCAGAAGCCTGAGCGGATGAACCGCTTCCACTCGCAGATGAACCGCCCGAGGAGCTAGCAATTTCTTTTACAAAACCACTAAACTTACGATCAGGATATGAATCAATCGTTAGGATAGCATGATCTCCCACTTTAACATTAGGAATATCATTTTCGTTCACCTTTACTTGAACTTCCATGTGATTTAAATCAGCAACACGCATGATTTCAGTTCCTGTAAAAGAACCTGTCGCGACCACGTGCTCGCCGATTTCTGTAGAGCGGGAACTCACTGTTCCATCCATCGGAGAATAAATAACGGTCTTTGAAAGCTGATTTTGCATCTGTCCTAAAACACCTTCGACTTGATGCACGTTAGCTTGGGAAGCGAGATAGTCGGCCTTCGCCATTTCAAAATTAGTTTTATACTGAATAAAATCTGACTCAGATGCTAAGTTACGGTGATAAAGATCTTCATAGCGCTTCAGATCAGATGTTGCTTGATCAAATTTAGCCTTGGTACGAACGAGCGTCGCCTTTGAGGAAGCAACCGCTGCTGATTGTTGATCAACCTGGGTCTGATAAAGTTCAGGTTTTAATTTAACGAGTAAGTCACCTTTTTTAACCTTAGCACCCTCCCTAAAAGGAAGTTCTATGATTTCTCCATATACTTCAGATGAAATCTTAACTTCCGTTTCAGGCTGAATTTTACCGGTAGCAGTAACTAGCTGAGTGATCGTACGAACAACCGATTTTTCAACCGTCACAGGCTGAGCAGGTGCTGCGTGTTTGGAGCGGTAAACAACTCCACCAACAAGGATAACCAGACCAACAAGGCCTAGGATTATATTTCGCAAGCGCTTAGACTTCGGAGCAGACGATGAGGAGCTAGATACCTTCATAGGAAGGTATAACTCTATGCTAAATAGGCATTAAGTCGAGAGCGACATGATTATTGCGTAAAATAATGTATAACAATAATTTATAAAATAATATACGCGTGCTTTAGCATCAATCTTGTACCGCCCATAGCGCTGCTCCAACGATACCCGCTTCATTAAACAACTTAGCGGGTACTACCCGAGCTCTAGTCTTAAGGTATTTAAAAAATTTATCATGCTTTGAACTCACACCGCCGCCAATAACTATCAGCTCTGGCCACATGGCATCTTCAAGGACCTTAAGGTAGGCACCTAACTTAGCACCCCACACCTTCCAGCTTAGGTTCTTTTTCTTACGAACCGATGATGCTACAATTTTTTCAGCATCCTTACCTTCAAAGAGCAAGTGACCTAACTCGAGCGGAACAACATGTCCACGGTAAGCAAGGGAAGAGCCAACGCCTGTTCCCAGGGTCAGAAGGATGACCTTACCTTGAAAGTCTTTACCTCGGCCAAACTTCATTTCTGCTAGCGCGGCTGCTGCTGCATCGTTTGTAAGAGCAACTGGTTTTTTTCTGCCGCGGCTAAAAAGTCTAACCGCATTACACTTAATAAAATCGGGATGTAAATTTGCTGATGTTAAAATGTAATTGCCGTGAATTACTCCAGGAAAACCTATTCCAATTGAACCCTTCCATTTAAAATGCTCTACGATCTGGTTTATCGTCTTAGCCATTCCCAGTGGACTTAAAGCATCTTTCGTTTCAATCCTGAAGCGCTCGGATACAAGCATGCCTGTTTTTGTATTTACAATCGCACCTTTAACAGCGGATCCACCAATATCAATTCCGAGAGCTTTCATATGTGTGAAAGAAAATAAATCATTAATTTTGCTCACTACGCAACATTTCTAGAGCCGATAATTTTTCTAAGCCTTTATCAGCGAGTCGTCCTGTAATTAAAGTGAGTACAGCAACACATACGATTGCTATAAGATATATCCACCATGTCGTTACTGACGACGTATGAAAAACCGTATGTGCCAATACGCTAGAACTGATAAAAGCAAAAAAACAACCAACGCTTGCTGCTAATACACCCAGTAGCGCATATTCGGTTGCTTGAATCTTTCGCAGTTGTGAAATAGTTGCACCCAAGGTCTTCAGAAGAACCGCTTCCCTTCTGCGCTGATAGCGTCCGTTAATCACAGCACAGGCAAGTACGAGAAGTCCTGTACCAACGGTGAATAGCGCCATAAATTCTACAACATATCCAATTTTAGATAATATATTATCTAAGGTTTCTTGCACCATTTGCAGATCAATAGCGGCAATATTTGGATACATCTCCACAACGGCGCGCTGAAGTAGACCTGAGGCCTCTGGAGATAAAGCTCTTACTGCTCCTACATAAAACTGCGGTGCGCTTTCAAGTACACCTTCAGGAAAAACTA
The DNA here is from genome assembly GCA_036824825.1 of Opitutaceae bacterium. Lineage (GTDB taxonomy): Bacteria > Verrucomicrobiota > Verrucomicrobiia > Opitutales > Opitutaceae > Palsa-1447. Next base: position 3,917 of record DAISZL010000019.1, on the reverse strand, counting down.
CGAGAAAGTTCGTTTCTAAACGTCGCCACTCAACCGTACGAACACTCGAGACAACGGTGTGAAGTGTAACTCCTTGTAAATCCCAGTCTATAGCGTCACCTAAATTTAAACCCAAATCTTCCACTAAACTTTTCTCAACCGAAATAGGAATTATCTGTGTGTCTTCTGCTACTTTACCAACAAACGAGCCTTTAATAATATGCTCTGACGGTGTTAAAGCCGAACGATAGGTTGTTCGGTAGTCCCATTTTAAAGCCCACCCACCACGCTTTTTCCTTTCGCTGCGTGTAATTTCATCTACAGGCACATGACCTACCGCGGTCATTTTCATAGAGACAATTGGTGCTTTTCTTAAAAGTGGAGCTCCACGATCGTCCAGTAATTTTGATACATCATCAATTTGATCACTTTGAATATCTACAAATAAAAGATTAGCACTCGCTCCTTCAGCACCTGCAGATAATTCCCGAAGGAGCGAGGTACGTGTTAGAAATAAGGTGAGTGTTAAAAAAGTTCCTAATCCGAGTGATACAAGTAACAACGAGGTGCGATTATTAGGCCGGTACAAATTTGCAATCCCTTGCCTTAACACAAAAGGCAAAGCTATCGTATTAATTTTCTTTGTGATCCACTGAACAAAACGAGCAACTGCGTATAACCCAATAAATCCAAGACCTAAAAATCCAACAAACCCAAGGCCTAACGCAATACTGTGCGTTTGTGTAATGGCAAAAAGAAGAACCGTAAACGAAAGTAAAAGAATTACGCCAATCAAATAGGGATCCAACGAGACAGCCTTATTCGATTCATTAAGACTGCTGGTTCTAATCGTTTCCAACGGAGAAATGCTTCGTATTGTTAGAAGCGGCATGACGGTAAATAGACTACTAATAATACAGCCTGCTCCTATCCCTCTAAAAAGTGAACTATACGAAAGAGCAAATGTTATATCTAGTGGCAGGACCTGCTTAATCGCAATCGGCACAAGCAGTTGAAATATTACTCCAAGCAATCCTCCTAACACTGAACCCAACAGTCCAAGGGCTAGACCTTGTACAAGATAGACACCAAAACTTTGTGCGCCACGTGCTCCTAAACAGCGCATGAGAGCTACCGTTGCTCGCTTTTGAGTTATATAAACATGAACAGCACTCGCTACACCAATAGAGCCAAGGATAAGGGATATAAATCCTGCCAAACTTAAAAACGCAGTTACATTATCAACCACGCGTCCCAATTGCTTCTGCCTGGATACAACCGTTTCAAAACTGATCCGTTCTTTAGGTAATGCAGCCTTAAGTGCAGTTACCGTTTTATCGGGATCAACACCACGAGGCAGTTGAAGCGACATGGAGTACGAAACTAAACTTCCCTTCCCTGCAAGTCCTGTATCTTCAATTAAACGGTAAGGAATATAAACACGCGGTGGCAGAAGTGATGCTGCAAGTGACTCACCAGGAATTTTCTTCAATACACCCACAACCTTAAAGGTGAGTTTGCCTAATTTAACCTGATCACCCACGTGAAGTCCGTACTGAGTCATGAGGGACTGCTCAAGTAAGATAGCCTGCTGCGTTTTCAATAACGAAACTGCGCCAGTAGGCTCTGTACTGATTTCACCATAAAAAGGAAATGGATCTTCCTGAGCTTTAACCTGAACTAAACGTGTTGCTCCTGCCTGACTAGGAAACACAAGCATTGCCGTAAAAGTTCTACCCCGAGCAACTTTAGCACCTAGTGATTTAATTTTATCTTCAAGACTGGAACTAAACAGTGAGCGCGCACTTATGGAAACATCTGCACCCAGTAAACTCTGCGCCTGATCATGAATTGAGCTTGTTAGATTAACACTTAAAGAACCCAAGGCTACCAAAGCTGCAATCCCCAGAACGATCGATAGAGAAAATAGTACGAGCCTACTTCGCGATGCCCGCGAATCTTTCCACGCCATTTTAAGAGTAAATACCATAAAGCTGCGACTGGACACTGAAGGAAGTTTAGCTGATTGTGAATCGTAAAGACACCTGCTAGAATTTTATTACGTGAATCTAAAAAAACAGACACTTAGGTATCTACTCGCGATAAGCCTACTCGCGCTGAGTTCGGTACAGTCCCTATGCGCCGAAGCGTCTCAACAAGCGCTCATTTTCTTTGGAGATAGTTTAACGGCTGGTTACGGATTAGAAGAACCGGAGAAAGAAAGTTACCCTGCATTAATCCAAGAAAAAATTAATCATGCCCGTTTACCCTGGAAAGTAATTAACGCAGGACTCAGTGGTGACACTACCTCCGGTGGATTAAAACGAATCGATTGGGTTATGAAGCAACCATTCGATATGATCTTCATAGAACTCGGAGCCAACGACGGATTGCGCGGTATTTCACCCGCACTCGTGAAAACAAACTTACATAAAATAATAGCTAAGGTTCGCGCAAAACAACCTAAAGCTATTATCGCGATTGCTGGCATGCAGCTTCCTTTCAATTACGGTGAAGCGTATCGTAAAGCGTTTGCAGGAGTGTTTGAAGAAGTAGCCAAATCAGAGAAGGTTACCTTTGAACCATTTCTCTTAGACGGCGTGGGTGCAGTTCCATCCCTTAATCAAGCAGACGGTATACATCCAAACACCGAAGGAACGAAAGTGGTAGCTGAAGGCGTTTGGAAAGTCGTAGCTCCGTTATTAAAGACATCAAAAAGTGTATCGACCCAATGAAGCTTATACGTGTCATTCTCTTACTCGCAGTTGTGGCTACCGCGCTACTCAGTAGCTGCAGAAGAGCTTCAACACCTGCCTATCTAGCGATTAAAGATAAAACACTCCTCTTAGGTAACGGATCTGAACCACAAGACTTAGATCCCCAGGTATGTACAGCACTTGCTGACTACAATATCCTGATCTCACTTTTCGAAGGACTTACCTGTATCGATGAGAAAACCTCACAAGCGGTTCCTGGCGTAGCAGACACATGGAGTTGTTCACGTGATGGCCGTATTTATACTTTTCATATTCGAGAGAATGCACGCTGGTCTAACGGTGATCCTGTTACATCTAGCGACTTTGTGTATTCGGTTAAACGCGCTTTAACACCAGAGCTTGCCTGTGAGTACTCCTACCTACTTTTCCCAGTGCTTAATGCTGAAGCATTTAATACAGGCCAATTAAAAGACTTCTCTCAGGTAGGAATTAAAGCACTCACGGCACAAACACTACAAATCACGCTTGGTCGTCCCTGCCCTTACCTTCCCACTTTGGTAGCACATCAAGTCTGGTACCCCGTACATGAAAAAACACTGACTCGGTTTAATGCGTTTAATAAACGCGGCACAGCATGGACAAAGCCAGAAAACTTTATCGGCAATGGCCCATTTATTTTAAAATCATGGACTCCTAATTCACGTATTGTTGTCACTCAGAATCCATATTACTGGGATAATGCTCACCGCCACCTAAATGCAGTTGTTTTTTATCCCAACGATAATATCGCAACAGATGAATCTAATTTTAGATCAGGACAGTTGCATATCACATGGGATTTACTGCCTGATCGCATTGTCCATTACCAAAAAAATAATCCTACCCTGTTACGCGTAGACCCCCTAAGCGATAGCTCTTTCCTACGGTTTAACGTAACAAAAAAACCGCTGAACGATCGGCGGGTTAGACAAGCCTTAAGTCTAGCGATTGACCGAGAAGCCATTGCTCGGGATGTACTCTATAGCAGTAGAACCCCGGCTTACGCATTAACCCCGCTTAACACCGGGGGCTATAATCCAAAACCAGAAGCTGTCTTAAATATTTCATTAGCAAAAAAGCTGCTCGCAGAAGCAGGTTATCCAGGCGGAAAAAACTTTCCTGTACTTGAACTGCAAATGAATACAGACGCAATTAATACTAAAATTTTTGAAGCAATACAGG
>DAISZL010000009.1:55257-87426 GCA_036824825.1 Opitutaceae bacterium | reverse complement strand
CCGTTTCTTGCGCCTCGCAACGGGCTACTTTGCGGCCGACTTCGACACCGAGAAGATCGCTATCGTAGGGTTCGCCCGTCGACCCATGGCCGCCGAGGAATCCGCCGTCGTCAGCGAAACCCTCGCGGCCGCTCCGCTCCCGCCAGCGCGCTTGCGCTTGGAAATACAAGCTGGCGGTCTCACCTATTCCTGCACTGGCCGTTTGCCTCTCGCACTCAACCGGCGCGGTCAGCCCGATGCGCCGTTGGAATTTCCGGTGCGGGTAATTGAGAGCGGCCGTTTCTTTCAGAAATTCACGTTGCATAACCTCGAGTTCCGCTCCGTGAATGGAAAACGCTTAAGGGCGGACGCGCGCTTGGAGGTCTCCGCCTGGCCAAATCGGCTCATGCTGCTCCTCGTAGTTCTACCGGAGGAATCTCTTGCGTCAGCGCGCATCTTCGTCGGATTGCAGGCCGGCGCGGATGCCGAAGAACGGAGCGACACAGGCGCCGCCAGATGGGAGGAGCGGACGGAACAGCGGGCTGTTTTGGCTTTGTCGACTGCGTCGGATTCGCTCCCGAACCCCAATGACATTGAGGTGAGGGTTGAACCGGCCAACCCACGCGGTCGGGCGACTGTTCGATGGAATGCGGAAGAATCCGCTCATGTGGTGCAACTTGATGCCCCGCGCTGGCCGGCGGCGACCGAGGGCAACTACCCAGAGTCCATGCTCGACGAATTGGAGTCGTATGCCGTGACCGTCGAGAACCGTTCAGCACGACCCCAAGAGATTGGACTCAACTTCAATTACCTTCCTGCCAGATCAATTGCCGGCTACGTGCCGATGGTGATCGATGCCCGCGGACTTCCGAGCGGCCTCCCAGTGCAGATCAGCAAGGATTGGCACCGAACCAAGCCGAGTGAGCCGCTAACTTACGCTGGGGCCTGGATGCACGGCCGCACGTGGTTGAATTTGCCGGCAAAATCACGCGTAGCGTTCAACTATTGCACGACCTTCGCTCGCTGGGGCGGTGTGCCGACCGCTTCGCTCGCGCAATTGTCGCTGGCGGGGTGGGGCCATAATGGATTTTGGGATCAATTCGCGCTCGGATCCTTCGGAGAATCGATTTGTTTCCAGCCCGCTCGCGTGATGCGTCGGGCTCTGCTGACGGATTTTCGTCCGCTGTTCCAAAAGGGATACACCAAGGAAGAAAGATGGGCTTGGACCGGCAATGTCGGTGGCGGCGACACGATGGTAAGGCTCGACCCGCAGGGCCGCTACGTGCCCTTCAAGCGCAACGTCACCCGCTACGCAAGCTACGGCCCCAATCTCGCCGAAGTGGTTTACGACGAGGTCTCCGAAGACGATGCCATACACAGCCGGACCGAGGTCTTCCTGCCGCGCTCAGACGACTGCCTGCGGGTCTATCTCCGCTTGCGCTATGAAGTGACCCGACGCGTGGAGTTTTCGCGGTTGGCGTTCTTTCAACTTGGCGGCGATTTTTACAACGACACCAATGCGCCTCTGATCGCATGGGGTGATGCCAGCCATCTAGTGGCTGAACAACGGCCCCAGCCGGAATTGGGCACCCGATTATTGCCGACATGGGAGGCGCGTGGCGAGCAACCATGGGTCTCCCTCCACGGTGAATCGCGGGCCGATCGGGCACCGGGCGGGCAGGCTTCACGCGGACTGATTGTGCGCGAGTGGTCCGCCACCCTTGGTGGCCGGTCCATGCGCGCACCATTCTTCGCTGCAGTGGGGAGCCGTGGAACGAAGCCGCACCTTGCCGCGGAAATCGTGCCGCCGCCCGATCTCACGGCCCTCGAACCCGGCGACTATGTGGACATGCTGATCGAGATACTTCCGATTCCCATTGCCGCCGAACGCTACTACGGTCCAGACAAAGACTTTGCCGCAGCGTTACGCGAGGGAGCCAATACTTGGCGCGTGGTTCAGCGCGAGGCTACCGGCAATCGCCCGGCGATCACTTTGCCCGGGGGGGGCGATGCCCAGCACTGGCCATTCACTCTCGCCGTCGGCGCCACTCGCGAATTGACTTTCACCCTGAGGGGCGGACTTGGTTGGCTGCCGCTGCGGCTTACCCAGCTTGACCGACCGGATGAAATCGAGCTTTGGAAAATGTCGCTTTCGGGCCCGGAGCGGGTACAGCAGGGCAACCCGGCAAGGGCGTTCTGGCAGGCCGACTATGACCCATCGAATGTCTGCTGGAATCTGACCTACAATGTTCCAGCGACCGCTCGGCCGACGACCTACATGGTGCGGCGGCGGATCGCACAATCTTCTCTGTTAGCCCCCGCCCGATGAAATAGAAACTCCTGTGCCTCGCCGACCGTAGGCGAGGTTTCGTTCGCTGGTCGCGTAATCCACATCGTCACGCAAAGGAAATGGTCAGCTAAGGATCGACGTTCTGTTTCATCCTGCCAAAGGACAGAAAGCCTGCGTAGGATTTGCGCGATGCCTACAAACCGCCGTGAAATTTCACTCTGATACAGAACGCAAAATGGCCGTGATCTTAGATCGCGATAGCGAGCGCTGGTTTAGACCGGCCAAGGGTCAGTTTCAAATTATCTATCGCCTAGGCTCGGATCATCGAGAATACCAGCCCGATTTTGTCGCTGAAACAGCGGATGCTATCTACATGCTGGAGACCAAGGCTAGTAATGAAATAGAAGACCCCGAAGTTGTGATCAAGAAAACGGCAGCCATCACCTGGTGCCAACGTGCCAATAACTACACTGCCACGAATAAAGGCAAGCCGTGGCGCTACGCTCTGATTCCGCACACGACGATTGCCGAGAACCGGACACTGAAGTCGCTGGCAGATGAATTCTTATCCGTTGAGCTCGAACCAAAAAAATAATGGGTAAGAATCCTCATATCGAATGGAATTATTACACGTTCAAGCCGTGGTGGAGTTGAGCGAAAGTTTTGCTAGCCGCAATAAATTGAGGTCGTCTAGGTTTACGTAGGAGAAGCCTTGAGATTCAATAAATGAGTTTTTAATGAAAGTGCTTTTACCGGTTTGTCTTGCTCCATTGATCAATGTTGCCGGGCTATAGCGAATGCTTTTATTTACGCTCTCTAGTAAATTCCTTCTGTACATGATGTAATTTCTATCACTTGCTGATAGAAATTACAATAAGTTTATAAATTACTGCATTTCATGTATTTATGAATACACATAAATACTAAAAATGAAGCAATAACCCCCAGAAACTGTACTTTTATCAATTTTTTCAGGCGAAAATGCGCCTTACTGGCTATAGGTCTTCGTTAAATATTCTACTATCGGATCAATATTTTTGTCTTCGATAGGAGCCCCAAAAATACGCTTCATTTTTAACACTTCAGCCTTCCATGTCGTTTGAGATAATTTTGGCTGAGTTTTGATGTATTCAGCAGAGTGGCAGGTATAACAAGCTGCACTAGCGAGTGCGAAACCGCTACTTTCAGAAGGGTGTAGTAATAACGTCTCTGTAGGCAGAGTTATGTTAACAGGTGTTATGATAGCCTGAACCGGCCCTTGAGCATGGCAAACACCGCTAGCAGTAGTGGCTACGCTAATGATGAAAAGGTAAATGAGTGAGCGCATGGTTTTTTAAACGGCTTGAACATGCAGTTTTTCAATCACGTTTCTCATATAGCCTGATGGATTCCAAAGCGGAACTTCTGGCTGCGTGTTTCCAGCACGCGTGATGGCACGAACGACTAAAGTATAAGATCCTTTTTGGTTTGGAGTAAAAGGAAGGGTCCATTCGCGGAATGAGTATTTTCCTAAATCTTTACCTAAGGTAGCTTCTTTCCAGGATTGTCCTGAGTTGCTGGATACGAGGACTGTTTTAATTCCTTCGCCTCCGTCAAAAGCAATACCTCTTAAGAGTGTTTCACGATTGGCGTTAATCGTGGAGCCTTCGCTAAGACTGGTTATAAATGAGCGCACGTTCATGCGTGCTATCGGAATTGTCTTTGCAGGTGTTTGACCAGGTAAAATCGAATGGGTTGGATTATCTGGAATTCTGTAAGCTGTCTTCATCCAGAACCCATCAAACGTGTGATCGAGTACTTCGATATCACTTAAGTGTTTAATCCAATACGTTCCGTAATATCCTGGAACAATAAGTTTTACAGGGAAGCCATTGAGAAGGGGAATGTTTTCACCATTCATGGCAAAAGCGATCATGACTTCTCCGTCGAGTGCGTGATCAATATCGAGTGCTTTAATGAAGGCAGGGGTAGCTTCAAGCGGTGCTGTATCAAGTCCTCTGAAGGTGACTTGCTTAGCACCTTTAAGAACGCCTGCTTTATTTAAAATATCTCTTAAAGGAATGCCGGTCCAGCGGGCGTTCCCCATAGCGCCATTGCCAAGTTGTCCACCCGGTACACGTGGAGATGAAAACCCGCGACTATTTCCCGAACATTGATTGACTGCGATTATTTCTGTTGGGGTGCTGAGATCCTGCAATGCTTGAACACTTAAACTTAAAGGGGTTTTTACAAGGCCACGAATAGTGATGCGGTGTTTAAGCGGATCAATTTGCGTTGGAACACCGCTGAGATGATAGCGAACAAAGAAAGCATCGTTAGGTGTTAACACACTTTCATTAAATACAGAGAAAGGTGTTTCTAGCTGCGGAGGCCGTGAGGTGAGACGAATTAAGGGACGCTTCTGAGGGTAAGCGATAATTTCACGCTCCCCGTTTTCAAACGGCATCTTAATGGTTTCAGCCTGAGCTGGAGTCGAAAGTAAACGACTCGCGACTGAGCTACCTAAGAGGTAAGAGCTGGTTAATTTAAGGAAATTGCGGCGATTAAGGGGCACAGGAGAAAAGCTTACTGCAGGTGAGCTAAAATTATTTTGATGCTGTACGCACGAGTAATGTGCGGGTTTCAGTCATAATTTTATCTTCGATGCCACTCTCCCAAGCGCTTGGTCGTCCGTAAGGCACCATGGATGTCTCACCTTCGTAAAGGCCTTCTTTTAAAATGCGTTCATTTGGAATGTACGCCATGACATCATTGCAGTAGCTAAACACCCATAAATTTCCTGGAGTCGTATTTCTTAGATGAAGGCCGTATTCTACAACGACTTCGCCACTTAATCCGGCCCACATAAGATCTCCTAGTTTCCAGGTCTGGATTGGGTAGTTGTAGGTAAGGAGGGACTCTCCCTTTTCTTGCACAGCCTTTTTTACAACGGTGGCCCATGCTTGGTGCATTTCTTTTGCTGGCTGATTCTTAACCATTTCAGTCGCGATTTCGTTTTCCGTTGGGAGGCGTTTGAAATGTAGCGTGATATCTTCAAACGATGATGCGAATGTTCCCTGAATAGTATGGTTAGGTTTATTGATTGCTCGGTCTGTTGCGTCAGCGAGCGCCTTGCCGTGAGCCTGTGCCATTTCAACTGTGCCGCGAGGATTTGGATTTATGTCACCTCCGCAACCAATCGCAAATAAAGCGATACTACCTGGATGGCGTTTTTCGATTTCGAGTTGTGCATAGCCCGCATAGTCGCCGTCCCATTTATAATAAGAAAGGGTAGTGTTGTGACAGGCGTAGGAAACTAAAATGCCGTTAATAGTTTGGGTTGTTGCATCGCGAATAATTAATACAGGAACACGCTGATCAACAGGACCTCTAAACGTTCCTGCGGCGCGCCTTAGTGCGGCTGAACTTTCTGAATTTTCACGTCTATTCATAGCGAAGTAAGCACTATCCTCTGACCATGAAATGCTGCATGGCTTTAGTGAGTTAAGAGCCGTACTTGCCGCTTTAATCATCTTTTCTTCTAGGCTTAATCGGTATGTGTGAGCCAACGTGTAGCCTGATTCTGGGAAAAGTCTTAAACCAATTAAGTTTCCCTCAATCCAAGGTGAGCAGTGGGTATGCGAAACATTAACCATGACTGCACTTCGTTCTAAGTGGTACTTGTCTTTGATTGCTTGTGCAACGTGGTCTGTAATCTCACGCGTTATACCGCATAAATCTAGTGTAAGGATGACACTTTTATTTCCCTGAGGGTCAGAGAGTGCGAGGGCTTTAACCCATAGATCAATGCCGGTTCCTTCTGAGGGGTGTGTGCGAACAGCGTAACCTGTCATCCATAGGGGTGTATCAGGCGTAATTTTTTCTTTGGCTAATCCAGCTTGCCACGTATCAGTAGTAGCATGACATGTTAAAAAGGCTGTAAAAGTTAGGATAAGCGTAAGTGCTCGGGTGATTATTTTTAACATAAAAATTTGTTAGTTTGCTCTAATTGTTTGGCCTTCGACCCAGTGGCCTTCGACCATTTCTACGCGTGGGGTTTTTGGAATGCCGAAATCTTGATTAGCAATACGAGCGACAAGTAGCTCGACTGTTCTTTCTCCCATGAGTGCCTGATTTTCTTGGATTCCAGAGAAGCCGCTTCCTTCAACGACTGGACTTATAACAACGACTCCTAGGTCTTGAGGAATATTTACTCCAATCGTTTGAAGGGTTTGTTTTAAAGCGCTTAGTACCGATGGCGTATGTACAATAATCATAGCGTCTGGTTTATGACGTTTGTACCACCGCGTGAGTTGCTCAGGCTCTAACTCATTCATGCGAAGGATGGGCAGATCACCCCCGCGTCCAATGTTAAGTTCGCACCAACCAAGATATGCTGCTGAATGGGTGTGAGCACTACGCAAGTCTTCATATTGACCAAGTACAATACCAGGACGTCTATAGCCTCGTTCATGAAGCTGGGTTAGTGCTTGTATGGTATCGTGGTAGGCGTGATTAATAATGCGATGTAATGGCGTACGAATACTTAAGCCTTGAGTTACCGTTGCACAGCAATCGAGTTCGCTTGGAAATTCTTGGTTTAAATCTGGGCTTCCAAAGCAGAGTAGGCCTTCAATACTTCTTGCTTCGAGAATACTACGAAAGCGCTTGTAGGTCATTCCAGGTTCCTTAATCCACAGTGGCTCTAAGCGGTAGCCGAGTTGGTCTGCTCTAGTTTGCATGCCTTCATAAACACGCGTTAAGTGCAGCGACTTACTCCATGGTTTAATGGTATCGTAAAAAGAAATGACAGCAAAGCAGGCGGATTTTCTTAAATCACGCGGTGTTCTCAGATGCTTCATTAATTCAACAACACGAGCATCTGCCTTATATCCGTTTTCTTTAGCTAATTTTTTTACACGTTCTTTTGTAGCTTCAGAAATTTTGGGACTATCATTTAGCGCAAGTGAAACCGCCGCAGTCGACAGGTTGGCAAGTTGTGCTAAATCGCGTAGGTTCATTTAGTTAACCGTTAATCTTAAAAGCAAAAAGTATCCTTGAAAGAAACGGTATCATTTTAGCGAATACTTAGCTAAGTGTTCCTGCGGGAATTAACGAAGCGGAGTCTGTATCGATGAACAACTTTGTTCTTGGATGATTTCTTAGCAGCGTTGCAGGGCACTGGGTGCCAATAGGTGCTGTGAGCGTGTTTTTAATCGCTTCCGCTTTTCTGATTCCTGGTACTACACAGCTTAAGCTAAGTGCATGCTTAAATACGGGAAGTGTGATTGAGATGGCGAGTTTTGGAACTGCGGCAAGATTTGGAAAACATCCATCGTTTACTTGCTGCTGTCTGCACATTTCATCGATTTCTACGATCTTAGCAGAAACTGGATCATTAAAGTTAGCAACGGGAGGATCGTTAAATGCGATATGTCCGTTTTCTCCAATGCCTAAGGCAATTAAATCGATCGGAGCTTCGTTTAAGCGTTTTCCGTATCTCTCAGCTTCAGCGTAGGGGTCTTTTGCCTCACCTTGAATTGGACTGAAGGATGCGGGCTTAACGAAATTGAGTAAATGAGTGTGTAGATATGACCTAAAGCTTTGAGGGTCGGTTGCCTTAAAACCTACATAATCATCCATATGGAATACATCAATTCTGCTCCATAAGTCATTATTGGACTTAGTTTTAGCTACTAACGCGGCTAGAAATTCATCTTGAGACGGAGCGCAGCTAAAAATGACACGAATTTTAGGTTTTTTGCTAAGCGCAGCCTGCATTTCCGCTATGACATTATCTGCGGCTGCTTCTCCCATCTGCTTGCGGGTAGCAAATAATCCAACGGTAAGGCTACTGCCTGAAAGGGTTTTCATGGTTAGTGGGTCAAATGTTAGTAAAACCGTTAAATAAGTGACGAAAAGAAAGAAAGTTAACCGTTAACATAAATAATGATCGAAAACGAGCTTCCAGTGAAATTTCCTAGTATTGTTAGAGCTTTAATGAATACCTAATAGAACTTACTTATGAAGCATACCGATTCTAGGTCTTGTAGTCTTGTTACTACGTTAATATCCACTGCAGCATTAGCTGCAGCTGTTTGTTTAATTCAACCATCACAGGCTTTTGCACAGGCTGCAGACGCTACGCTAGCTAACACAGCTAAAGATCAAGCTGTGTCGATGAACATTTTCGAAGTTAAAGAAGATGCTGATGGAAGCTATGGTGCCGTAAATTCGAACTCGATTACGATGTTCAATACGGATTTATCACGCTTACCACTTTCTGCTGATATTTTCACCAAGACATTCATCGATGACGTGGGTGCTCGTACAATTGAAGATTTAATTACCGGCAATATCGGTGGCGCTGGTATGGATACTTCAGGCAATACATCTGTAGGAAATATGCAGCCCTATGACAGAAACGGTGGCGCTAGTATGCAACTCCACGGTTTAACAGTTCCAGTAATTTCACGTGATACATTTATGCCTGGTGGCGGCGTTGGTACTGGTATGAGTACTACGTTCGACGTTGACCGTGTTGAAGTTATTAACGGACCACAATCATTACTCTACGGTAACGGTGGTGCAGGTGGTGTCGTAAATACAATTTCAAAGCGCGCTCGTTTTGATGCTAAAACGACAGGTTCATTTTTAACACGTATGGATAACTGGGGTAATTATGCTACTCAGTTAGACTTCGGTGGCGGCGGTCATCGTTTTGCATACCGCTTTGCTTTTGATGACGAATATGTTGGTAGCTACCGCTTAAATGTTGGTGGTACACTTAATGCAGGATATGGCCAATTCGCTTACCGTTACGGAAAAACAACCGTTCGTCTTACTTTAGAACACAGCGACTTTAGTCGTATGGTTTCTGGTGCTGCGATGATCTATCAAGCACTCAGCACTTCTAACGATGCTCGTAACGGACAATACATTAATTATCTACTAGCTAGTAACCAAATGGATGTTGCTGCTAATGGAGCTCCAAGTGGTGGTGGTACGATTGGTAACGGATATATTAATTGGGCTACTCTAAATTCATATGAAGGTAGCACAAAGTTTGAAAAAACAATCAATGATATTGGTTCATTAGAAATTAACACACAGATCAATTCATGGTTATCCTCAGAAATTGGAGTTGGTTTACGTCAGCAACTAACTGATTTAAATGCTACATCTGGTGTTACCTTACTTGCTCCAAACTATACGGGTGCAATTAATCCACAAAATGTTGGTCTCGGTATGTGGAACATGGCATTCAATACATCCCTTGCTGGTGGTAGTACTTATAGTCCTACTCGCTACAAGAATGGACGTATTGCTCTTGTTGCAAAAAATCAGTTCTTCGGCGGCAGAGTAAACAGTGAAACGGTTGCTGGTACTGACTTTACACGTAAGGACGAAGGTTCAAATGGTTATTACTACTATCAGGTAGATTCTAATGGTAACATTATTGTTAACCAAGCAATCGCTGCTACAAATATCGATTTCGGTCGTACGTATTTAGGAACGCCTGTTCGTGAAGTATGGACGGTACAAAATGGTCCTATCAAATATCCACTCTGGGCTCCATTCTCTAATGTTATCAATTACGCAGGTAACACCTACGTACGCCAATTAGGTAATATTTCGAATCCTAACTTACAGTCATTGAATAATCCACTTGGATTAGCACTCGGTGGCCGTGGTTATTTAGTACGTCACACAATTACATCCGGTTTGTTCGCAGCAAATACTCTATCGTTCTTTAATGATAAGTTAGAAATATTAAGCGGTGTTCGTTTTCAGCACTTCTATCGTGAACAAATGAATCAAGGTGTTGCTGTAGCTCCTAAGGGTACTACCGATAATCAAGCGACCTTAATTTATAAGCAGAAACCTGCTAGCTTTAGCGTTGGTGCAAATTATGCGGTTAATCACTCGCTTTACTTATATGCAAACGCATCGGATTCATATAACCCACCAGCAGCTCAGTTAAACGATCCATACGGTAATGCACCTTCGACGGCAAAAGGTCTTGGCGAAGAAGTGGGTCTTAAAATAGCAACTCCTGACGGACGCTATTCGGGTTCTATTTCCTATTTTGCTACTCAGTCGCATAACGAACAGTATGCAATCACAAGTACACTTGAATTAGATATTAATCCAACAGCTGGTCTAAACGGTGGCTATCGTAATGCTAGCGTTTACATCAATGTTGATCGTAAGAGTTCAGGTGTTCAGATGTTATTAACTGCTGCTCCAACGAAGAACTGGCGTATACGTTTCTCTGCTTCTGAAACGGATGGAAGAATCGGAAACAGTATTTCATACGGTCAGTTATATAATGACCAATTCTATCAAAATGCAGCAGGTAACGTTACTTATGCAGATGGTACACCTGTTTATGTATTACCAACGTATAACTCCAAGACTCCTGTTGTATCATCAACAACAGCTGGAGCTATACCTTTAACGATTGCGATGATGAATACATCATCGAGTCCTTATTATGCTAATCCAGCTGTGATTACATCGGTTATTTCTGGAACGAATGTTCGCTACGTTCTTCAACAGATCGATCCAGTGCACGGTCCAATCTTAACTGGTCAAAGCGGATTACCGATTTCGCAATTGCAAATTGCTCCTAACGCAACAATCCCACCTCCAGGAGTAATTCCTGTATCTGTCGCTGGTGATAAGACTGTAGGTTATCCACGCTTCAGTGCTGTAACTACAGCAGTGTATACTGAAGACGCAGGAATGTTCAAAGGCTTCAGAATCGGTGGTACTCTATCACTAACTTCTAGTAACAGAGGTTTCTACTATTATCCAAACGGAGTAACTGCAAATCCAACAGCTGGACGTTCAGTATTCATGCTACCTAACATGGCTATCTTTAATTTAATTACAGGATATACCTGGAAATTATATAAGCTACCAATGTCTAGTCAGTTGAACATTAATAACATGTTTAACCATTATGGTACATTAATTCTGCCAAATCCAACAACAGGTTGGGCTGGACCACTTATCGGTACACTCAACGGTGTTCCACGTCAGTGGGTTTGGTCAAACACACTCAGTTTCTAAGGTTTGTAGAAACTTAAATCATTTAAAGGCAATCGTATCTTTATGATCGATTGCCTTTTTTTGTGTTAAAATTTAAAATTACTTAAAATGAATAATAACATTTCACGCCGTGATTTTCTTGTGACCTCAGCGCTTGGTTTACTAGGCACTCAGTGCATGTTGCATGCAGACACGCAAGGAGCTGCGATGCCAATTATTGATATCCATCAGCATACTCCATTTTCTGGACGTACAGATGAGCAACTTATGCTTCATCAGCGTAATAATAAAATCACTAAAACAATTTTACTTCCTGCTGGAAGATCAAACAAATTGGCTGCAGGTGTCATGCCGGTTGGACACACGTATGAATTTATTCAGAAAAATCCCGGTGGAGCTTATGAATATTTTTCAAACGACGATGTTAATGCAGAAGGTGCTGTAAAAGAAATTGAACGGTACTTGGATAAAGGTGCTATCGGTATTGGTGAATTAAAAGATAAAGTTCCGTGTGACTCTGAATATATTATTAAAGTTGCTGAATTAGCACGTGACCGTGGTGTTCCAATGTTGATGCATTTCCAAGAAGGTATGTATAACGTAGGTTTTGAGAGGTTTCATACAGTTTTAGAAAAATTTCCAACGGTTAAATTTATTGGGCATGCAATGACATTCTGGTGCCACGTTGATAAGAATTATACAGCTAAGGATGGTTTATATCCTAAGACTAAAATCACACCGGGTGGTTTAACCGATCGTTGGCTAACGGATTACCCTAATTTTTATGGAGATGTTTCCGCAGGATCAGGAACTAATGCTCTTTTAAGACAACCTGATTTCGGAAAGTCGTTTGTTGAGAGACATAAGGATAAATTACTTTTCGGTTCCGACTGCTCTTGTAGAACTGGCGTAGGCCCTACATGTTCAAGTGTAGAAAAATTTGCAATGTGGAGAACTCTTGGAATATCAGAAGCTGTTTTGCGTAAAGTTCAGTACTTAAATGCAAAGAAGATGTTCAACTTTAAAGATATTGCTTAAAGCGACTTGCTGAAATTCTTATCATTCCGATTGTTAAAGACATGAAACGTCCATCACTTGCTCCACTTACCTTGTCTGGTCTTGCCGATGAGGCATCGGATGATTTAGCAGGACAAATAAGTGCTAACCAAGCTATCGGTTGGTCATCAATTGAACTACGACTCGTTGGCGGTAAGCAAACATCGTGGCAGATTTCGGACGCAGAATTTGAAACTGTCGCATCATCATTGGACGATGCGAAAATGCGTGTGACAGCTTTTGCATCTAGTATAGGAAATTGGAGTCGTCCTATAACGGGTGACTTTAGTATAGATCAAACTGAACTACAATTAGCAGTTCCACGCATGCAGCGAGTAGGTACTTCCTGGATTCGCACGATGAGTTGGGTAAGAAATGACGTAGCGTTAGATACTTGGCGTGATGAAGCTGTTAGAAGATATAAAAGTTTAGCGCAAGTTGCAGCGGATGGCGGTATTACTTTACTTCATGAAAACTGTGAGGGGTGGGGTGGATTAAGTCCAAAGCACGCCAAGGAATTTCATGAGAGAATTAATCATTCCTCTGTTGGTGTATTATTCGATATCGGTAATACTGTGGCTTACGGATTAGATGCATGGGAATTTTACTCGGAAGTAAAACCTTTCATTAAGCATGTGCATGTAAAGGACTGTAAGAAGAACCCAGAGGGTGGTAAGAGTTCCTTGTTTACAATGCCAGGTGAGGGTGATGCTGAAGTAAAACGTATCTTAACGGATTTAATTAAATCAGGATATCGTGGTTCGATTACAATCGAACCCCATGTAGCGAGTATAATTCATGCAGGTGCCCCTCAGGCATCCGCGGAGGTAAGACGTGAATCTTATATTAAATACGGCAAAATGTTTTCTGCTATGATGCAGGAAATACGATTAAATCTAGGTGTTTAAGATTTAGGTGCGTTAGCAGCTAGCACATCAGAAAGTAACACGGATTTTCCTTCGAGTTTCTTACTGGTATCTGCGGCTTCCATAAAAGTCATAATTTCGATTGTTTCCGAAATAGGAACTGGAGATACACGTGTTTTGAAAAACGTTAGGATCTTATCCATCAATATAGAGTAATCTCTTCCGTCCTCTTGTTGGAAAACGCCTGCAGTACCGAATACGGTTACTCGGTAAAGTGTTTTTCCTTCTCTAAAGCCATACACGACACCTGTTCTACCGTCTTTCCAAACGCCAGTAGCTATATCTGTATTTTCGGTATGGGTTCTACTGACAGAAATACATCCTGGACCCATCACTGTGAATAGAGCTTCGGTTGCATGAATAGCATAAAAGTACATATCTGTGTGGTGAGGTTCAAGATGCGCAGGCCCATAGGATATGGCTCCTAGCATATGGCCAAATTTCTTAGCTTTGAGACGCTCTAGGCCTGGTGTGTACCTTAGAGAAGAGGCACTAAATAGAGGTGTATGCGTAGCTTCAGCTAACTTAGTTATCTCAAGCACTTGGGCTAAATTTCCACCGAGTGGTTTATCGATAAAGACAGGTTTTCCTGATCCGAAAACTTTTTTAGCCTGATTTAGGTGAGTGCGTCCATCGACACTCAAGATCATGATAGCGTCACACGCGTTAACGACTTCTTCAATCGTATCGTATATTTTAACGCCGTATTTATTTTTGATCTGCTCAGTGAACCCTTTCACTCTCGTAGCACTTAATACAACATCGGGGCTGCCTCCAGCGTACGCACAAACAATGCGTGCTCCTTCACGGTGTTCTTTATCTTTTGGATCGTTTAGCAGTTTCGCAAATTCAATAGCGTGAGATGTATCTAGTCCGATAAGACCTATTTTTAAATCTGTATCAGCTGCACGACATATTGCTGAAATTAAACTCAGAGTGATACAGGTAACGAGAAGTCGGGGTAGTTTCATGAATCAAAGGTGTAACCGAGAGCTAAAGCAGGAATTTTTGAAGCAAGTTCAGTAGCTTGGGTAGGTGATAAGTTTAACCACTGGGTACTATTTTTTATACCCTGTGTGAGCGTAAGAGCACTACCGGCGAAGTTTTTGGATCCAGGCATTCTTACAACTTGGTCCGTACCAACTTCCATTTCTAAATGGGCTAAGCTATATCTTCCTGGAGGTGCTCCGGCTGCAGCCATAGCGTCTGTTGTGATGATTACTTTCGAAAGAGGTTTTGCTTTATAAAAATTCTTCAACACTGAAGCTGGTAAATGAATTCCATCAGGTATGAAACATGCGATTAATTCATCCCGTGCTAGTAGCCGTTGTATAATATTATCGTGGCGATGTAGTTGTGCAGGGCATCCATTTCCTAAATGGGTACATAGGCTAGCTCCGGCTTTGATTGAAAGATCTATATGTTCATCTGTGGCATTCGTATGTCCTAGTGAAACGCGAACACCTTGATGTGTGATTTCAGAAATGAATTCTGCTGATCCATTACGTTCTGGGGCTAACGTGACTAAACGGATCAATCCATTTGCAGCCGACTGCCAGTCATTGAATTCATGAATAGATGGATCTTTCATTAATTCAGCAGGATGTGCTCCGCAGTATCCTTGTTCTGAACTTAAGTAAGGTCCTTCTAAGTGATAGCCTATAATAGTTTTACTAATAATTGGGTTATTTTTGCGGTACGTCTCAAACGTTCTCAGTTTCGATTCGAATGCCCCCGGCTTGTCTGTGATAAACGTAGCAAGAATGTGGCTAACGCCGTGTTCGTTTAATTTAACACAAGCGTGGAGGAGCTGGTCTAAGCTGATTGGACGCTGAAAATCGACTCCAGCATACCCATTTACTTGAATATCAAATAAGCCTTTCACGTACTTATATTGGTGCCTTAAACTAGGGGGGTAAGGCAACCAGTTTCACTCTGAAAAAACGGCTTATTTTTAAATGTTTAAGTTGAAAAAACTGGGTTTAAAAGTAGGTTAGTTCTTATTCATGCAGACCACTAAATGGAACGTATGGCGCGTTATTATAATTGCGCTTATTTTTGTACTCAAAGGTAGTATTTCTGCCTATGCCCAGTTTGGGGACCATCCTAATGATGAGGAACAAAGGCCACCAAATCCGAATATTTTATTACCTACGCATGCTGCCTTGTCCCCTCAAGAAGCGCTTAAAACTTTTATACTACCGGCTGGATTTCACATCGAAGTCGTTGCGGCAGAACCTATGGTTCATGATCCAGTAATGATGGCATTTGATGCAAGCGGAAGACTCTGGGTTGCGGAATTAGGAGCTTATAACGCTGAAATTATTAAGGAATTACCAATTTACTTAGAAAAAGGTAAACCGCTTCCTGATCGTCCAGAAGGTAGAGTTGTTTACTTGGAATCTACACATCATGACGGTGTTTACGATAAACGCACCGTTTATTGGGATCATATGAATGTACCACGTGCTATTGCTTTCGTACGTGATCAAGTTGTCATCGGCGATCCACCAAATTTATGGATTACTAAGGATACCGTAGGCGATGGTGTTATGCACAAGAAAGTGCTTATCGCTAAAGACTATGGTACGCCTGAAAATATTGAGGCGAGTGCTAATGGACTTTTGTGGGGACGTGATAACTGGCTTTACAACGCGAGCTACAAGTTACGTTGGAGAGAAATTGATGGCATGTGGGAAAGTGAGCCTATGCCTGCGTTAGGTCAGTGGGGTATTTCGCAGGATGATTTCGGACGGTTGTATTATGATTCTAATAGCGATCAACTCAGAGGAGATTTCGTACCTTCACATTATGCTGCGATGCAAGATCGTCATATTCCACTGTATGGAACGAATTTTCAAATAGCTACGGATCAATCAACCTGGCCATCACGACCAACACCGGGCGTAAACCGTGGATATCAAAAAGCACAATTAAGAACTGACGGCACACTCGCTACTTTTACAGCAGCTTCAGCTCCTGTTATCTACAGAGGAAATAATTTTCCTGCTAGTTTCAATGGCAATGCGTTCGTTCCAGAGCCCGCTGGTAATTTAGTAAAGCGTACTATCGTTTTAGAAGCTGAGGGTCGATTAAGTGCCATTAATGCTTATGACGGCATCGACTTTTTAACATCAACGGACGAACGCTTTAGACCAGTGTTTACTGCTAATGGTCCAGACGGAGCTCTCTATGTTGTTGATTACTACCGTGGTATGCTTGAAGGCTATCAATTCGCAACAACTTACCTAAGAAACCAAATCATCGACCGTAAACTTAATAGTCCACTCTGGGGAATGGGTCGTATTTATCGTATCGTATACGATAAAGGTGCGTTAAATAAGACTCCTGATTTTGTTCATGCTAAACCTGTAGAGCTCGTACGTCTTCTTGAAGATGCGAACGGTTGGACGCGTGATACAGCTCAGCGAGTTATCGTTGAGTCTCATAACGCAGCATTTATTCCATTGCTTCGAGAACGTTTGCAGCACGCTCAATTGCCTCGTGATCGTGTATCAGCGTTATGGTGTTTAGAAGGACTCGGTGCAATTTCTGTACAAGATGTCGATCTAGGTATTCATGATTCAGATTCTCATGTTCGTATTGCTTCCATTCAAGCTGGAGAATCATTATTACGTTCTTCGGATGGAAGTGGTTTGATCAAGACTTTAAGTGAGCGAGTAGCGACAGAAGAGCCTGCCGTATTAAATCAGTTAGCTTTAAGTTTATCCGGTGTATCTGATAAACAAAGCCTTGATCTACTATGGGCGATACTAAACCGTGCTAATGAGCATCCGTCATTACGAGACGGTATTCTTATTGGACTAAAAGGACATGAAACAGAAGTGCTTACACGTCTTCTAAAGAATATACACGACAACCATGGTAATCTATTTGGTACAACCCCTCTATTAGAAGATCTTGCACTTCACTTAGTGGTGGCAGGTAAAGACGCTACACAGGCTCTTACAAAAGCATTAGCAGATTCAACGCTACCACAACCTGCGCGTTTTGCTTTATTTACAGGTGCTACGAAGGTTTCTGGCTTATCACTCGGTGAAGATACCCTTAATCAAATAGCAACGGTATCACCAGATGTAATTGTGAAAGCAAAAGCAAAAGCTATGGCTAATGCAATTCATGCACGTTTAGCTAAGCGTGCCGCAAGAGCCTCTGTGCCACCTTTAACCGCTGAACAAAAAGTTTTGTTTGATCAAGGAAGCGCAACCTTTGGACTATGTGCTGCATGCCATCAACCCGATGGTTTAGGAAAAGCAAATGTAGCTCCTGCACTTAAAGAAGGTCGATGGGCTGATGCTGTTTCTCCTGATTCTGCCATACGCATTGTCTTAAAAGGAAAAGAAGGTACGCCTGGTTTCCCTGCGGCTATGCCTCCCCTTGGAAGTATGTCAGATGAACAACTGGCTGGAGTTCTAACTTACGTAAGACGTTCGTTTGGTAATATGGCATCTGCTGTAAGTCCTGCTGATGTCGCACGTGTACGCCGTATTTTTGTAAGTCGTGTTAATGCATGGACTGATGCAGAACTAGCTAAACTAGATCCTGAAGCAAAATGAAAAAACTGATATTTTCTGGAGTATTAATTGTAAGCTCAATTATTTGTTCAGCTAAGACTCCAGAAAATAAGGAGCTGCTGCACCGCTATATCCTAGAGGATAAATCGAGTTCAGATGCAGTTTCTGTAGTAGATACCGCATTAGTATATACAGGACAAATTACACCTCGTGATTTAACAGGATCAGATGAAAATCAATGTACATCACTATTTAATACATTGAACGATGAACTTGCCAAAGCGGGAAGTGGTTTAGCTCAGATTGTTAGACTTAATTGTTACTATACTAAAGATTTTAAATTGAGTGCATTTCAGACTGAAATGAAGAATCGCTTATCGCATTCATTACCAGCGGTAAGTTATATCTTAACCGATAATTCAGGTTCTAAAGCACGTGTTATGTGTGAAGCTGTTTCCGTTTCAGAAAAAAATGTTTCTGAAGTTGTTAGAGTAGATGATAATGTATCTATCTTACCTAAAGGCTCAAAAGTATTTATATCGGGACAAGCTGAAAAAGCTACTGATCCAATAACATCCGTCCATGCAACAATGACCGGACTAATGAACAGTTTAAAACACCTTGGATTATCTTCTAAAGATTGCGTTCAAATTAAAGCGTTTATCAAACCCGGTTTAGATAAAGCTGATATGAATCTAGAGATATCATCTTTTTTTGAGGGCGTTCCGCCTCCTATAGTAATGATACCATGGATAGGTGATTATAATGCTGAGATTGAAATGGTAGCTGCAGCTTCAAAGCCAACTCAAGAAGTAGATTCAGTGACGTATGGCTATTTCCCTTGGCTGCATAAATCGCCGCGGTATAGCAGTTTCGTTCGTGTTAAAGCTGATACACCCCTTATTTTTATAGGTGAGATTGAGTCTGATTCTGCTGTTTCATCTTCTGAGCAACTCTCACGTGTATTTGAAAGACTAGGTACGATTCTGTTTAAATCAGGCTCTAGTTATAGGAACCTTGTAAAGGCTACATACTACATGGGGGATTCCAAATTACGCACCGGACTTGGCGATATTCGCGGTGTTTATTTCGATCCCGCGCGTGCCCCTGCAGCTTCGGCCATTGGAGTCCAAGCCTTTGAACGAGCAGGAATCTCGTTTGGACTAGATGTAGTAGCTGTTCCTGCTTCGCTGTAAAAATTACTTTATTTTAAGTAATTCAGGCTGAGTCCAAGGTTCTTTACGATCTCCTAACTCTATACGTACGTGTGCTACATAAGCCTGTGTTACAGGAGATCCAGTGTTTCCCCAAGCTCGTCTTACATAGGTGAGTATACAAGCGATTTGATCATCAGAGAGCACACCAAGTGGTGGCATATCTAAGTTGTACGAACGGCCTGCTACGCGTATGGGTCCATGAGCTCCGTTAATTACAACTCTAACTGGACGAGCTGCAGTACCATTAATCCACTCGGAATCTGCTAGTGCTGGAGCAAGGCCTTCTAAACCTCGACCATGCACTTGATGGCACGCACTACATACGTTTGTAAATAATGTGCGGCCAGTTTCGAAACGAATTTGTTCTTCTGCAGTCAGAGCTGCAGGTGGAGCGGCTAAGGTAGCGCCTACTTTACCAGGCCAAACAATGGATTTATTAATTCGAACAAGTACGCGCTTTGCTTGTGGAGTTGCATGCTCAGTTAAAGCAATTAACTCAGGTGATTCTTTTGAGAGGCTTAGCTGTTTAACTGGGCTTACTTCTGTTGAGGCTGCAATTCCTTCGATAAGTGATTGCGTGTAGAATTCAGCGGAGGATGTAGCTAAAGAGATTAGTTCAGTCACTGCATTTTTGCTACGTGAGTTCGTAATGCCTTTTGCTAGGCCAGACACTATTTTTTGATTTTCAGGTGAATGATCCTTTAGCGATGCATCTGCTAAAACTGCTTTTAAGAGAGGAAGTTCGCGTTCATATATTCCTGAAAAGAGTGCATCTAAGAGATAAACATTTTTTGGATTCTCTTGTACTATTTTAACACAGGCTAAGTCGGTAGCTATATCTTTTGCTTCACCAAGACTTAATACTAATTGCTGCTGCACTTCATCAGATGAGTCTTTTGATAATTCTAAAAGACGAGGCAGTATTTCAGACTTTTGAGGTCCACGTAAAAAAGGTTCACTGATTCGAATGGCCGCTGTTCTTACATAGGCCTCAGGGTCATGAAGACAGGAACTGAGTATTTTGATATCAGCACTATTTAAACCCTCCAGTACACAGAGCGCATGGAGTCTTCCAGAAGCAGTGGAGTTGTAAAGTGCTTCATGTTTAAGCACTGGAACAACCGATAGATCACCTTTTTCAACTAGAAGACGTTGAGCGGTTTCACTCTTCCAAGAATTCGTATCGGCCAGATCAGCTACTAATTGACTAGGTGTTTCTAGGTCTAAACGTGGGAATGGTTGAGGTTTTTGATTATCAGGTACTACACGGTAAATACGTCCTAAATGAGGATTTTTGAGTAAATCACGGTCTTCTGCTTGATGACGTAAATAGCTCGTGAGTGAAATTTGGTCTTCAATAAGTCCACGATAAAAATCAACAATGTATAAGCCTCCATCAGGACCTGTTGTTAAGTTAACAGGTCTAAATCTTTCATCTACCGAAGCAATAAATTCCATTTGGTGATAGGCTTCTTTAGATGCAATCGATCCATGAGGGTAGGATACGATATTGCGTTTAATTAGATTAGCAGAAGGTTCGCATACAAATGCATTACCGTAAAATTCTGCTGGTAAATCATTTGCTCGGTAAATCCAAGGAGCACACGCAGCTGTAAATTCTTTAAGTTTTCCATCACGCATCGTTTCAGGTTTATAAGCGCGGTTGGTTCCTGGTGTTACTCGTACTGGCCATGTGAGTTGATTTTCAGCAACAAGCACATTCGTTCCTTGTGCTCGGGCATAGTTTGGATTTCTGCCTAAGTATAGTGATGGAATAACATCTGCTCTGAGTTGATCACTGTTTGAATTATGGAAGAGATGTCCAAAGTTATCTTGGCTTAATCCCCATTGACCTCGAAACGTTGTTTGATCTGTTATCCACTGACCTTGTGCGTATTTAAAACGTTTTGTGTATGCGCAGCTATAAATCCAGTTATCTAACCCCCATAGTAAACTGTTTGGAGCGCGTTCAGGATTTGAAAGCTCAGGACGTTTTGGATCTACTTGAATACCGTAGTCGTCAGCGATCGTGATACTTGTATCAGCTTTACCTGTACCTTTGGAGTCTCTCCAGAATTTAAGGTAGGGAGGAGCTCCTACTAAGATCCCATCTGCAACAAGATGTAATGCACGAGGTAAAACGATATTATCTACGAAAATTGTGCTCTTGTGATACTGACCATTTGAATCACGGTCTGATAGGACAACAATGCGACCAGTTGGTAAATCTTCTCCGGTTGCTTCGAAATCAAGCATGTAACCACGAAATTCTACAACCCAGCAGCGACCGTCAGAACCAAATTGAATAGCAACAGGATCTTCAATAAGAGGTTCACTTGCGACCAGTTCTAGATGATAGCCGGCTGCAACTTTGAATGTTTTGAGTGCTTCTTTGGGAGATAAGGCAGGTGCAGGAGGAATGAGTTCCTTAGGAACTAGAGACGCTTGAACAACACCTGGTTTATCTATGGCGTCACCTAACTGTGCTCGCAGTGGTGCAGTGATTGCGACGATGAGTAGGAAAATAAAAAAACGCATAATTAACTTTCTTCAGGTAAAGGCTGGTCTTTGGTTTCTGGTAAGAAGGGTACTACAATTAACCCAAGTAAGAGAATGAGGCTTACCCAGCTGCCTGCAGTTCTAAAACCTTCAATATTGCCTCCGAGACTGCGGGTTATCACGCCAATCGTGAATGGGGCAGTAGCTGCCGCAATCCGACCAAAATTATAGGCAAAACTAGTTCCCGTGCTTCGTAAGCTGGTAGGGAATAGCTCAGGAAGATAGATAGAATAGATTCCCATAACGGAATTTTGGCAAAAGCCCATAAGTGGAATCATCCAAAAAATTTCATTAAATTCTCTTAAGCCCTTAAAAACCATAATCGTGGCCAAAAATGATAATATTAAACCTAGAATGAAAGCAGGCTTTCTTCCTTTGGTTTGTGCTATTCGAGCAAGGAAAGTAATACCAAAAAATGCTCCTATGTTTTGAAGGAGCAGTGCTAGTGAGCTCCAGTAAGCTTTAGCACCAGCTAATTTTTCAGGAGCTAAATGTTGAGCTGCTAAATGGTTTTCGACTACAGAGCGTACAATACGAGGGTGAAAGTTTCCAATGCCCCATAGCCCTATGATACCAACACTGCAAATAGCCAAACCTAGTAGGGCATGTGCGCGCCATTTTTTATTTCCTAGTAGTGAAAAATAAGATCCAAATTTAATTCCTAATTTAGCACCTGCTCTTTTAGCCTCTACCCACTTAAGTGGTTCTTTAACTTGATATAAAATAAAGACGCTTAGAAATGCGGGAATTGTACCTAGGACAAACATTGTTTGCCAGGAATGAAGGCCAAATATCTGAGTCTTAGCGTTTCCTACATACATTCCTAGGAGTGCTGCGGAAATATTTCCTGCAGCTGATAATGACTGCAGTAAAACAAGAGCGGGAGCTCTTCCGCGTTCAGGGAGTGAGTCTGCAATCAGTGCTACAGAGAGACCAAAAACACCACCTATACCTACACCTGTAATAAATCGGTAAACACAAAACTGGGTATAGGTAGCAGCGAATGCATTGAGTGCTGTACATAGGGAATAAACGAGTACAGATAGTGTTAGAATTCTGGCTCTTCCAAAACGATCTCCTAAGGCGCCTAAAGTTAAACCACCGGCCGCCCATCCTAAAAGAAAGATAGAAGTAGTGTACGAACCTAATTCAGCTACGCGTGACTTATCACTGACCAGATCGTCCATGGCTGCGTCGCGTGCTAAATTAAAGAGTTGTTGATCTAAGCAATCAAACAGCCATGCAGCGCATGCGGCGCTAAACACAAGCCAGTGCGTTCTATTTAATTCACGCCACCAGGGTTGGGATGAGGATTGGTTCACGAAGAAATAGAGTGATTTCGGGGCAAAACTTACGATTTAAAGCTAAACTAAAGTTGAATATCTAGAAGCGTTGACGCAGTAGGTTGCGCTGCAAGATTAGGGGTGTTCAACTGTTAACTCATTTAGCTAAAGGTTTAATTTCTTTAGCTAAACAAAAACTACTTAACTGCTGCCCAGACACGTTGTACGTCGTCGTTATCCTCAATAGCCTGGAGGAATTCACCGACTTGTGCACGTGCTGCATCATCTAGCTCAGGGTAGGTCTTAGCGATATAGCCAAGTTCACTGGTTACAACATTCCATCCATGTTGTTTTAACCACACGGAAACAGAGTGAACGGCTGTTCGCTCTGTGATGAAGCGTGCGCCGGCATGTCCTTCTGGAATATCATCATTTTGAGCATGAGTAATAGCTTCAAAATCATTAGCGCCTGCTTCAATTGCTACAGATTCTAAATCCACACCAGTGTCTGCATGATGCGCTTCAACAATACCTACGTGATCAAATAAGAATTTGTTGCTACCTGATTGGCCAAGTACACCTGCTTTAAATAGAAATCTAATTTCAGGTGCAGTGCGTTGATGATTATCTGTGTAAACTTCGACAATCACAGGTACTTTATGGGGAGCATAACCTTCAAAGACAACGTGTTCGAGCGCACTTTTGTCTTCACCAATGCCTGCTCCTTTTTTGATAGCGCGCTCTATGGCGTCTTTCGTGACACTCGCTTTACGAGCTTTTTCAAGCGCTGCAAATAAACGGGCATTTGCTGCTGGATCAGGTCCACCAAGTTTTGATGCAACCGTGATTTCTTTTACTATTTTGCCAACCGTTTGACCTTTTTTGAGGTTAACGATTGCGCGTTTTGCGTGAAGCCATTGACGTCCCATAGCAGCCTAAGATTAAAGTACATTCAGCCTCTTGGGCAACATTTGTATTAGGTATTTTAAGCTTATTATTAGCCCTATTTAACTGCGTTAGTGGTAACTCTGCTAAGACGGAATACGTCTTCATGGCTACTCAGATTAAATTGTTAATCTTCATTTATAGGTATTTATTAATAGACCTCTATGTTGAATTCATCCTCCCGTAAGTCAGTCAAACCACTGATGGTAATAGCCCTGGCTATTTTCTCTCACACTTGCGCGGTAGCTCAGGACTCAATTCTTAAAGCACCGAGTATAGTGGTAGAGGCCAAGCAATTAAAGGCGGACGCTGATGGATTAACTCAAGTTTCCTTTGGACAAGATACACCACTTGCGGGACAGAGTTGGGATGCACTTAACCGCTCGGTTGCGGGTTTGAATATTAGTAGTTCTGGTGCTGGATCCTACGGTACTTTATTTGCTCTCCGAGGAGTCTCTAATACACCTTATTTTAGCGATCCTGCTGTGAGTGTTTATTTTGGAGATATACCCCTTGCGAGCGGTTTTACTACGCCTACCTCTCTTTTAGGTTTTACCAGTGCTTCGGTTTACCGTGGTCCACAACAAGAAAGTGTTTTTGGTAGAGCAGCGGAGGGTGGTGTTATTGTAATGAATCAAAACCAAGGACTCTCACAGGCTGGAGGCGATTTGATACTGAGTGGTGGAAATTTTTCTCAACGCTCAAGTCAAGTAGATGCTTGGACTGGAAATTATGGATCTGCGAGTGCTGCAATAAGTGCAGGTTATGTTTCACGGGCCGGCTACATTACAAACACGCTATTGGGTAAACGCGTTGATAACCAAGAAGAGTCGAGTGTGTCCGCATTGACACGTTGGAAACCTGTTTCAAATGCCGAAATCTCACTTCAACTCTTAGAGTTGCGTACGAGAAGTGGTGCTCAACCGCTTGTTCCAATTAATGGGCCTCTTTATACAGTAAGTCGCCCCGTAGAAGGTGTTACGGATATTAATAGTTTTGGAGCAGCGCTTAAGGGTATTTTTGAAACACAGCAGGGTAAATTCACAACGGTAACAAGTTATACGAATTGGGGAATGGATCCGTATTCCAATTATATCGTTTTACCGCCTGCTCTGGATTCAACCATTCATCAGAAACAAAAAACATGGAACGAAGAATTACATTATTCGTTTGTATCTACTTCACAATGGCACGCTGAATTAGGAGCCTGGTTTTCGGATGCAAAAACGTCTGAATATCTCGTTCGTACGATTTATACGTACATACCTTACCAGACAACGAGCTATGCGATTGATTCAAAAACGTCAGCCGTTTTTGGGCAGTGTGTTTATACTTTTGCAAAAGGATGGGACCTAACTGCAGGAATCAGAATTGAATCGAATACAAAAGACTTTAGTCGTGCAGAATTAATTCCTAATCCTGCTCTTGGAATGAGTGCCTCTGGTACTTACCGTGCTAGCCTTCCTAAGCTTGCGCTAAAACATCAGGTCGATGCAGATACAAATGTTAGTATCTCCGTGTCTGAAGGTGCGAAGCCAGGCGGATATTCTGGATTTACCGAAGTATTAAGTTTAAGTCCTTTTGCAGCAGAAAGCACGACTGCGTTTGAGGCAGGTGTTGATCGTTCATTCAATCAAGGGTTAGTTACTGTAGCTCTAAGAGCTTACGATTATTTGATTAAAAATTATCAAATTGAGCGCTCGTTTAGTGTTCCGGCTTATATGGTAGCAACTGCACCGAAAGCTCGTTCCTTAGGTTCTGAGTTAGAATTAAGCTATCATTTTGCGAGTGCTTGGACACTCACCGCAGCTGTTGGGCTAACGGATATTACACTCACACAATTTAAAGATCCTTTAACGTCCGTTAACTATTCTGGGAATCGTGCACCCTATGCTCCTGCATATAATGCAAATCTCGCTCTTACCTATCGCCCTAAAGAAGGTTGGTTTGGGGGCATTGATACATCTGCCACTGGTAAAACCTATTACAATGAACAGCAGACTGCGTTATATGCACAAAAAGCATATATGCTTTTGAATGCTAAGGTGGGTTATACCACGCCAAGGTATGATATATTTGTCTACGGGAATAATCTAACGAGTAAGCACTATTACGGTTTAATTATTCCCGGTGTTGGACATGCCGTACCCGGCACTCCAGTCATTTACGGAGTGCAAGTTTCAATCAAGTATTAAGGAGAATTTAGTGGCTTTAGTTGCTCCTTAGCTTCTAAAGCATTGAACTCACCGTTTGTGCACCAGTCTGAAGGATTTGGTCCCATGACAAAGGTAAGGGTGCCGCCTTGCATAATATCTTGGTGATGTATGAGAGGCTTGGTAAGGGCTTTACCATTCAAAGATGCGTGCTGTACAAAGATATTTTTTTCAGATGCATTTTCAGAAATAATCGTAAAGATTTTTCCAGTTCCTGTATGGAAGGTGATTTTAGGAATACGACCGCCATGGACATAGTACACGTCTTGTCCAGCGAGTGGAAATATTCCAGAATTTAGGAATATGTATAATGAGCTCATTGCTCCCGAGTCATCATCGCCTGGGAGATAGTCGCCAGGATATTTTTGTAGAAATTGATTTGCCCAATAAGAAGTTAAATAAGGGCGATTTACTGCATTAAATAACCATGGAATTCTAAATGATGGTTCATTGGTGAAATCGATATAGTTGTGTTTTAACGCATAAAGAAGTCGCGTAATAAACATTGTCTTGCCGCCCATTGCTTGAATAAGTCCCGATGTATCACCTAAGACTGAGAAGGAAAATTCCCAGCTCGTTCCCTCATAAAAATCGGTGTTATAACCTTCCGTTGGTTTAATTTTTGAAAATACACCTGCTTTAGTTCTGCCACGTACAAAGTTACTAAATCCTTCACCGCTTGCGTTTGGATCAAAAACGTTAATCCAATTATGGGAGCGTTTAAGATAGGTCGTGTAATCGTCCGTGTGTCCTAAGGCTTGTGCTACTTGCGCTGTTAAATAGTCATTATAAGCAAAGGCGAGGGTGCCTGAACCTGATTTCATTCGGTGACTGTAATCTGTTTTTTCATCACTAGCTACCCAGCCATGACTACGATACCAATCCGTGCGAGCTGTCTCAGCATCGTGTTTTAAAATTTCGTATGCTTTATTCCAATCAACGCCTGGAACTTGGCGAGCAAACGCATCAGCAATGACATTATCAGTTTCGTTGCCGCCTTGGCCTATTTTGAATTCATGACCATCTATAAATGCTTCAGCAACATACTTTGACTCATTGTGATCATAGCGATTAATGAATGCGTTAATGTTACTTGTTACTGTCTGAGTATCTACGATCGATGTGAAAGGGAAAAGGGTCTGCCACGTGTCCCATAAGGTGTAGTGATCATCCCAAAGAGGTTTAGAAGGATCAAAACCTTCTGCATCACCTGTTCGGTTGTGCGGTTGTATCATCGTATGCCAGAATGCGGTATAAATTTTTCTTTGTTGCTCCGCAGTCGCTCCATTGAGTTCGATACGAGAAAGTAATTCATGCCACTGCGCTTTAGCCTGATTTTCTAAAGCAGCCATGTCCCAAGCGGGAATTTCGTTTTGAAGCCAGTACTTTGCTTTATCAACGGAGGTAAATGAAACAGCAATTTTCATGTATACTGGTTCATTAGCTTTTGTCGTTAAGCGTACTAACGCACCTAAAGACTGTTTCTTAGCTGAGCTATGGAGTATTCCAAATTTTATTTTATCATTCACCCACGTACCAGACTCGGTTGGGTTCTGGCTTAATTGAGCTGCAAAATATAGATGAAAAGGCAGTGGGTTATAATTCTTATAGTATTTACCACCACCTGAGATGATTCCCGTTTTTGGATCAATATCAACGTAGCCATCTTCGAGTGCAATATCACCACCTACTTTGCGCGCTGTGTTAAGGGTAAGTACTGAATTATCAGATGCAGGAAATGTGAAACGATATATTGCACTGTGGTAACCAGGAGCGACTTCCACATGAATTCCATCTCGAGTGAGATCGACTTCGTAGCGATAGGCTTTCGGCTTTTCATTCGCCTTTTGAGAAGGGTATTCCTTGTTGATCTCTGAAACTCCTAAACGCGGTGTTATCAGAAAGTGTCCATATGACGGATTTCCGCCTGTTCCTAGAGCATGCAACTGGGCAAAGCCAACGATGGGCTCGGTTTGCTTATAGCCATTAGGTCTAGGATTAAGAGTCTCTGGACTTGGATAAGCTGAGGCATGTGGTAAGCACGGACCTGGTTCATCGGATCCGTGACTTATATCCGGTAGTTCAATTTGGGATGCGATTGTCGGATCAACTAATTCCTCAGGACTGAACGATTGATTTGGGGTTTGGCACTTACTTGTGTAAGTTAAACCAATTACAATGAAGCTAAGAATGAGTGGGGATAGTTTCATTACTTTGTAAGTAATGAAATTAAACTACTGCTCATTAAGAAGCGAGCGTGCTTCTATTAAATTTGGATTTAAATTGAGCGCTTGTTTAGCTGCTTCTTTTGCACCTGAGCGGTCACCTTTTTTCCAAAGAATAGTGGCACGGGCATAGGGATAATCGGGAACTGTAGGAGCATAGTGCTCTGCACTCAGTAAGGCTTTAATTGCCTCATCTATAAGTCCTGCCTGGTTATACAAGAGACCTAAATTATACCAAGCTCTGTCTAAAGTTGGATCGCGTAGGACTGCTTCCTGCAGCGCTTTTTTCGCCCATTCTGTATTGCCTGCGTTTGCAAATTCCAGACCGGCTTGGAATGCAAATAAGCCATTGTGCGAGTCAAGTTGAGCAGCTTGCCATAGACTTTCAGAAGCTTCCTTTGTCCGATGTAGATTATCTAAAATAATGCCAAGCGAATGATAAGCTTCTGGGTTGTTAGAGTCCCAGCTGATTGCTTTTCGTAATGGAGCTTCAGCCTCTGCAATATGATTTCGATTAAATAAATCTTCTGCGATTCTCACTAGACCTGCAGGCTGATCGGAATTAAGCGCTAAATAATCAGAGAGTTCTTTACGTTCCTTAGAAGTATCATCGAGGCGCGCTGATAAAGCCCATTCGGCATCAAGTCGTACCAAACGAGATTCATCTTTAAGGTAGGGTGTTAGTAAGTCTAAGAGATCGTTTTGGGTACCTAGCGTTTGAACAACTGCAGACCTAACAAGTGGATCTGAATCGTTTAGCAGAGGGGTTATTGCTTCTCGAACTTTTTGATCTGATGCCCACGGGCGACTTAAGAGAATAAGAGTAGCTCTCCAGGCAGGAATGTCTTCGGTAATAATTAATTTTAATAAAGCCTTATCTGCGTTGGGAGCTAGTTGTTGAGCAGCGTTAACCGCGCGTGCGCGTTCTCTTTGACGCGACTCCATTTTATTTCCATACCACGCATTGGTGGTGTTAATCTGCCAATCAACAGATTTATCTGCATGACACTTTGCGCATGCATTAGGAATCGATAACTCTTTTGTGAGTAACGGATCTGGTCTTAAGAAACCGTGATCATGTCTTGCATCCCGTTGCATGTAGACGGTTGTAGGCATGTGGCAATTAACACATAGATTTCCTGCGCTCCCAGATTGATGATGGGAATGGGTCGTAGGATCTACTGCCGGTGCATTACGGGTGTTATTAGCAACATGGCATTGTAAGCAAAGCGCATTATCCGATGTGCTAAGGAGCGTTTTTCCCGTGTGTGAGTCATGACAATCTAGGCAACTTACTTGTCCTTTACCACCCATCCGACTGGTTTGAAATGAAGTCCAATTAAAATCTTCATCGCGCATTTGCCCATCCGGATAGAAAATAGCGCTCTCTGTTGGCAGTGTCAGTCTGAAGTGATCGTTGTACTTTAAACCTGCACGTGGTTCTATTTTTAATACTTCATTTCGAGCATGACAGGGTGCGCATGTTTCAGAGGCTAGTTGTCGTTTTAGTATCCATGCCTGTACGGAGGTTACTTCAGGCTTCTTATGTTTTTCATGATCCTCGGTAAGATTGCCGTGGCACTGGACACAACCTACACCTTGCTCTGTCCAAGTTGATGCATAACTGTCGGTGATAGGATTATAATTTTTTGAGTAATCGGTTAAATGGCACTGAGCGCACATTGAATTCCAATTCATGCCTCTGCCTTGCCACTGTCCCCATTCACCTACTTGGCGGTGTTCAGATCCAAATACATTAAACCATTCTTTTTTATGGGGATCGTAAGCTAACTCATTTGCTTGATAGCGACCGTTGGTCGTCTGAATTACATATTGCCTAAGGGGGGAAACACCTATGACAAATTTAGCAGGGAAAGTGTAGGGCTTATTATCAGAACGGGTTTCTGTAATGAGCGCTGGTATTGATTTTACGTTACTCTGGTAACGTACTGTTTCAATGACACGGTTGTGAAGTTTCTGAAATGCTTCACTATCTTCTTTTAGATTAACTTCACGATTCGCGAGTGCGTGGTGAGAGGTGCTCCAGTGATTATAGATTTCGCTATGGCACGAAGCACATGACTGTGACTGCCTTGTGTAGGCTCGTGCTGATTCAGCAAATGCAGCGTGCGGCAATAGGCTTAATAGGCCTAGGGCAAGGGATGCTTTAACTAGCACTCTATGAAATACAGGGAGCATTAAACTGCTCTCCAGTAAATCAATCCGGATTAAAATGAAAATCTTAATCCGGACAGTCTTTTGTATGATTACTTAGCTTGGGAGCTCGTATCACGAATTTCTTGATAGAAAGAAGCAAGGACGTGGAAGGCTTGTTTCTTTTCACCATTTTCACCAATAAGACCTTTTCTGTTCCAGCCGTCTTGAACGTGAGGAAGTAGGCGCTTAGGTGATCTAAAGTCAGCAAGAATCCATGGGCAAATGCCTCTTAGCTGAGTCATTCTGCGTAGCATAGGTATAGTTTGTTTGTAGAATTCTGCCTGATATTCTTCACCCCAGCGTGTTTCTACATCGGCATGATAACCTTGAAGGGCTTCTGCACCTGTTTCTGTGATAACGACTGGTTTAGCATATCTAATATCCCAATTAATCTTAGCGATTGAGTGATTGTTGCCACTGTACCAACCTATGTATTCGTTGAAGCTTAAGATATCTGTGTATTTACCGAATGGGTCATCAACGATTTTAAGATTAGGATCTTTATCTGAACGTACTTCCATAGCGCATGAAACAAGACGTGTGCTGTCTAACTGATGTGCTTGATTGAGGAGTGTGAGTAAGAATTTGTTACGTGGCTCACTAACCGGTGTTTCGTTAGCTACAGACCAGATAATGACACTAGCTCTATTATGATCACGTGTGATCAGTTCAGTAAGTTGGTTTTGAGCGTTTTTGAGGGTATCTTGATTTTCCCAAGCAATCGTCCAATACACAGGAATTTCTTCCCAAAGTAAGATACCCATTTCATCAGCGACTTGGGCCATATGCTCATTGTGAGGGTAGTGGGCTAAGCGAGCGAAGTTACAGTTAAGTTCCTTTGCCCAACCGAGGAGTTGGCGTGCATCGTCAGTGGAATAGGCACGTCCGCCGCGGATTGGATTTTCTTCGTGAATACATATACCACGTAAGAAGATAGGTTTTCCGTTTAGGAGAATTTCACTGCCTTTAACTTCGATTGTTCTAAATCCAATTTTTTCGCATACCGAGTCAGATCCTGAATTGATACACACTTCGTAGAGTTTTGGATTATCAGGACTCCACTTTACTAAATTGGCTGGAGTGGACACAGTGAGTGAAGCATGGCCCTGTGCATCTACTTGGGCTGATTCACGAACATGCAGTTCAGGAATTTCGAAAGAAACGGTGCCTGAAGTAGAACCTGCTACGTCAGCAGATACGTTAATTTTGCTTGGATCGTTGCGATTGAGTTGAACGTTGTAGTTACTAATATAACTTGCTGGAGTCTCGTATAAGTAAACGGAACGGGTGAGACCTCCGTAATTCCACCAGTCGGTATTGATGGTTGGAACACCTTCACGAAGTCTGCGATTGATGACGCGAATAACTAAGGAATTATCGTTCGATTTAATTTTATCTGTTACTTCTACATCATAAGGGGTGAAGCCGCCTGTGTGTTGTGCAATTTTTTGACCATTGAGATATACCGTTGATTGATAGTTTGCTGCACCTACATGTAAAAATACATGGGTTTTAGCTTTCACCGAGTAAGAGAATATTTTGCGATACCAGACAGCTCCTTCGTAGAGAAATAATTTTGGATCCTGTGTATTCCAGTCTTTAGGAACGGTCAGTGTTGAGCTTTGATCGAAACTGTACTCTAAAAAGTCATTCTTTGATTGAGGAGTCTTGTCTTTATAAAAACCAAT
>DAISZL010000009.1:21816-55157 GCA_036824825.1 Opitutaceae bacterium | reverse complement strand
TGTACTCTAAAAAGTCATTCTTTGATTGAGGAGTCTTGTCTTTATAAAAACCAATCTGAGAGCGAGGAACATCCGGTTGTTCAACTTCGTCTAATGGCTGTAAGCGGTAATTATAGTAGCCGGTATCGTAGGGGTCTACGATGGCTTTCCATTTACCGTCAAGATTGAGCACCTCGCGAGGTTGTGGATTAATCGTGGCTTGGTCAGCATAAGCGATAGAAGCTAATGTGAGACCTAAGCATGCAAGTAGGCGTGTATAGAGTAACATGGGAAAAGATAGAATTTTAGCTTAGTAATGCAAAATTTAGATTAAAGCACTAATTGCAAAAATAAGACTCCTGTATTCTGTTACGCTTATGATACACGAGTTAACCAGTTCTCAATTTATAGCTGCACCACTGAGCCGAGTTTGGGCTTATTTTTCAGATCCAAAGAATTTGAATGAATTAACTCCTCCGTCGATGCATTTTGAAATTAAGAGTAATCCGGGTCTTATGTATACAGGTCAAATGATAGCCTATAGAATCCGGATTCTACCTGGTATTAAGCTTAGTTGGCTAACTGAAATAAGGTATGTAAAGGATGAGGCGTATTTTGTTGATGAACAACGAATTGGACCTTATAGAATTTGGTATCATGAGCACCGCTTTGTTGCTCAAAACGGGGGTGTTCTCATGACAGACAAAGTTACGTATGCTTTACCCTTTGGTATTCTGGGTGAAGTGGTTCACTTAATGTGGGTAAAGCGCCAACTCCGAGGAATCTTTGACTACAGAACTAAAAAGGTAAATGAGCTGTTTAACGGCTCTTAACTTCACAGTCCTTCAGAATCCTCAAGCCATATTAAAGACGCGAGAGCTGCTGCTCCTAATTCTAGTTCTCGAGGGTTTACGTTATCGAGCGTATCTTTAATCGAATGATGATAGTCAAAGTAGCGCTGTGAGTCAGGGCGTAGTTCGCCCACAACTGCGCCTAAAGGAGCGAGTGGTGTTACATCGGCTCCAGCTCCTCCATCTACAATAAATGAAATTTCATGAGCCGAGAGCAATGGGACCCACTTCTGTGCTTTGCTGGCAGCATCTTTGTTGGTGTTACTTAAATTAAATCCTTTCGGATCGAAACCGCCGGCATCGGTTTCCAAGGCGAAAATATTTCTTTCGGATGATTTGCGCGCAAGAGCTGCATATTGGTTAGCACCTGCAGATCCGTTTTCTTCGTTCACGAATAATACGCAGCGTAAAGTGTGACGCGGCTTTATGCCTAAAGCTTTGAAGATGCGGAGTACTTCAATCGACTGAACAATACCTGTACCGTCATCGTTTGCTCCAGGGGCAATATCCCATGAGTCTAGGTGGCCACCAACAACAATGATTTGATTAGGAAACTCACTTCCTTTGATTTCTCCAATCACATTGGCAGAAGCTCGGTCAGGTAATGTTTGAGCATGAATAGCTGCATGCACTTTGAGGTGAGGGTCTTTGGCTAGAGCCTCATGGAGACGGTCTGCAGATAAATAGGAAAGTGCGGCTGCTGGGATATGTTTTGTACCTGGAGGAAACATAGTTGCGCCAGTGTGTGGAATATCATCTTTAGCTAACGTCATGGAGCGAACCAATGTGGCTACGGCTCCTAGTGATGCAGATGCAGCGGGTCCGCGTGAGCGTCCAATCACAGCATGACTATAACCGGTCATGGTTAATTGTGTACTAGGATCTATCCCGTGATTAATAAATATAATTTTACCTTTAGCCGTAGTTCCTAAAGCAGCTATTTGTGAATAGGCACTTACTTCGATTACTTCTGCTTCTATCCCTGCTTCAGGCGTAGCAGATGAACCTCCAAGAGCTAAGCCATTAAGCGATGTTGTTACGCCTTGTGATGTATAACTAAAACTTTCTTTTTCTCCTCTTGCCCAGTGTGGTACGTTCACTGGCTGTTCATATACGTTATCTATATTGAGTGCTTTTAAAGTGGATACACCC
The DNA here is from genome assembly GCA_036824825.1 of Opitutaceae bacterium. Lineage (GTDB taxonomy): Bacteria > Verrucomicrobiota > Verrucomicrobiia > Opitutales > Opitutaceae > Palsa-1447. Next base: position 53,175 of record DAISZL010000009.1, on the reverse strand, counting down.
CATGAAATTGCACCTTGTAAATTATCAGAACCGCTTAAGCGACCTGGATAGTGTTTAACCAGATAATTTAAATTATCTATCGCAACTCCGTTAACAAGCGCTTCGGTGTATATATTATCAATTACTTTGGCTTGCTCTACTTGGTCTGCATAGGTGCCTGAAAAGGCAAGGCATGCGAGTGAAGAGAGAATTAAAGATTTAAGTGAGAGCATAGATGAAATTTTAAAATATAACTACTTAGTAAACAATACAAAGCCCTAACTGGGTTAAAGCTTTGATATTAGCTTTGATTTCAGTGACTCAAAACTTTGCTTATCCGTTTGGCTACTGCTTGTAGCGATTGCGTAATCGCATAATTTTAGTACTTCATCGTGTGGGTGGTAATGCCAGAAGAGCACGATGGTGTTATAAAGTAATTCAGCATTATGAGGGAATAGAGATACACCTTGTGCTACTACGCGCAAATTAGCTTCGGTTGGTACGGCAGAAGCATTTGACCAGGCTAACGCAATTAGACTATACGTTTCTGGGAATACTGGTAAGTAGCTTCTACCCTGAAAGAGGGGATCTAAGATGCGAGTAAGTTGAGCGTTATCTAATTTCCCGTTAGGTGCTAAAGGTTTTGATTCTTCCTCCTGGAGTCTAAGTTTTCCTAATTCAAGATAAGCACGTGCGCGGCTTGTTTTTGTTTGCGTGGCTTTTTCAAGAAATTTTGAAGCGCGTGCTGTGTCGCCAGATTCGAGTTCGTCTAATCCGATTGAGGCAAGGAGATTTGGATCTAGTGAACCACGTACATACGGAGCGATTAGGGCTAGATGTGCAGCATCAGTATGTCCTGACATTCTTAGGGCTTCACCTTTTATACGTCCTACCTCGGCATCACTGGCTTCACGGAAATTTGCAGTCGTTACTGGCGGAATTTTTCCATCCTTAGGATGCATTTCAATACTTTTATAGGAAGTCCACTGAATGTATCCGCGGAATACCATGAGCATATCCTTGTAGCTCATATTAAAGCATTCTTTAAATAATTGTTCTGTAATTGGTTCGTGCTCAGACCGAGCGACAAATTTAAAAAAGGCTTTTTGATATTTTTGATGTTCTCCATACAAGCACAAATGCACAAACATCCAGCACTGCTTGCTCCATGTATCCCCGATTGTATTGAGGGCTTCTTCGGATTTGCGCTCGACCGAAAATATTTTCTCCATAGGCAGTAGCCCGCGTCGATTTAAGGCAGCATTAAAGGCTTTATCTTCGTTTGGTCCTGGGTCTATTGAAGGCAGGCTATTACTATCGGATGTAGAGGTGTCAGATCCTGCGATTGTCTGAAGCTGAGCATCTCGCATCGCGATACCTTGCATGACAGATACTTCGTTTGGATCTGGAAGTTTACCGAATTCAATTAAGGTGTCTGAGTATTTAAGGGCTGCTAGCATTTGAGCTAAGCCCTCTTCAAGCCATGGCTGTGGTCTTGGCTCTATGCGGCTTAAAAGAAAATGAATATATTCACGGTGAAGTTGATGTGCATAGTCTACTTCAATTTCACCGGGTCCATCTTCACTTTGTATATTTAACGATGGCCTTTCTACATCGATGATAATTGCAGCGTTTTCTTTATTGCGGAGTGATAGGCTTGCTCCCCCAGAGGTTGAAGGTCCTGAATCAGTTGGAAAGAATTGATTATATGAATTTCCAGCACCGCATAAAATAAGCAGCGGTGGTTGAGTATTTTTAGGCTGAATAGCTGGCCATATGTAGGATACCGCCTGAGTAAATTCTAATAGGTCTTTGATGATATACTTAGTCTTGTAAGATGAAGCATTAGATAGAATTTCAAAATGAGTCGTTTTAGCGTACTGCCATGATTCAGGAATTGGAAGTAGCTTAGAGTCGGTTACGACTATTTTGGGTAACACGATGGGTGCTTCTTCATTTACTGGGTCTGCATGACTGAAGAGATAACCTGCAGCGGAAAGTATAATTAAGCGTACGACTAGCTTTATAGACATAAATCGGGTGGGGTGTTAATTAAATTGCTGCCTAGAAAGACGTATGAAGTATTAAAATGTTTTACCTCGTCTAACAACGCTTATTGTAGAGCATTTGACACAGTTCATGTTTGTTTTAATGTGGAAATATGAAAACAAACACGCTTATCAAGGTTGCTGTATTGAGTTTAGTTGTTATAGGTTTTTTAACACCACGTATCAGCTTTGCAGCTGATCAGGCAAATTCGGTAACGGGTGAAGTTGTAGATTTGATGTGTTACTTAGATCATGGTGCAAAAGGTGCTAAGCATTCTGGTTGCTGTGCTAAGTGTATCGAATCAGGTGGACCAGTTGGTTTGTTAACAGCTGACAATCAGCTATATCTTATCATTGGTGCTCACAAAACTATGAATGATGAACTTGTAGCTTATGCGGCTAAGACAATCACAGTTCAGGGCAAAGTAGTTGAACGTAACGGCATGAAGATGGTTGAGAACGCCGTAGTTCAAAAGTAATTCATTTTAAATGGGATCACTATCACTCCTACAACAGCCGGAGTATATTCATATACTTCTTAATCATATCCCTGTTGTTGGTTTATTGATCAGTGTTATCAGTCTTATAGCGGCTGTGCTTTTAAATAAGCCTGCCGCTATTTTTATAAGTTTAGGACTCGTCGCAATATGTGCATTTATGGTTTGGCCAGTTTCTTATTATGGAGAAGCCGGTTATGATAGAGTCTATTCGATGGCTGATCGAGTAGGTGATGCTTACTTAAAAAAACATCGTGATTTAGCTGATGATTGGAGTTGGTTATTTTATCTGACGGGAATAGCTTCTGTTGCCACTTTTATTGTTGGCTACAAAAAACAGAATCAACTTAGGTTTTTATCTGGACTGGTGATTATCTTTGCACTCGCAAGTTTAGTTGCAGGTACCGTTATTGCTGAGGTTGGGGGCTGTGTTAGACATGAAGAATTTCGACGTGGAACACCACCTAAAGAATAGGTTAATGTATGTGTGTTCGATATACGCTAAGTGAGCCTAAGCAAGCGATTGATTCTGTAGCGGAGCGCGTAAGTACTAAATTAAGTAGCGAAGGATGGGAGAAGCCTCGGTATAATGTTGGACTCACACAAAAAGCTCCAGTTGTTGTACGACGTGAAAATCGTATGGTTTTAGAGGGGATGCAGTGGGGTTTTGTTAATCAAGCAAGCGGTGGCTCTGTGTTAGCTAATGCACGTATTGAGACCATCACAAAACTTCCTACGTTTAAAGATGCCGTTATTTCTAGACGCTGTGTAATTCCAGCGAACGGATTTTTTGAATTTCAAGATTTAGGAAAACGTAAGCAGCCGTATTTGTTTACATTAAAAGAAGCAAAACCTATGGCTTTGGCTGGTATTTGGAAATATGGAGAGAGCTTAAACACGTTTCAGTTTTGCATCCTTACTACTCGTCCAAACTCACTTGTTTCTCCTATTCATGACCGGATGCCTGTGATTCTAAGTACTGAAGCTCTTAGTGCTTGGTTAAATGGAAATGAACTCGATCAAACTACATTGGATCGCATTGCAATGAGTTGTGCGGCGGAGAATATGGCTACACTTAAGGTTAGTTCATATGTAAATAATGTACGCAATGAAGGACCTGAATGTATTAAAGAGGAAGTGGCACTGCCTGAACTATTTTGAGTTGTGAGTTTAGTCTTGTGCCTAGGCAATAATTAGTGTTCAAAAGAACACTGTTCATATGAGTAAGCAATTAACGGAGAGGCAACACGAAGTCCTATCATTTATCAGCACGTTCCAAGCTGAAAAGGGCGTACCTCCGTCGACTCGAGAAATCCAGCGTTATTTCAAATTCGCTAGTCAGACAGCTGTCATGGGGCATTTACGATCTTTAGCTAATAAAGGGATGATTGAACAATTAGCAGGGAGAGTATGGGGTCTTAAAACAAACGAAATACAAACACACCTTTTTGAACTCCCGGTATATGGAACTATACCTGCAGGTTTACCGAGTATGCAGGAGCAAGAGCCCGTTGAAGTGATACCCTTTAATCCAGGCTTATTTGGTATTAATACTCCACGAGCACATCATATGTGGGCTCTTCGTGTTAAGGGTGACTCCATGATTGATGCACATATTCTCGATGGAGATCTCGCTATTCTTGTGAGACGTGAACCACGTGTGGGTGATATTGTTGCTGCGCTCGTTGATGGAACTACGACAACACTCAAACAATTAGTTCAAGTACGCGGAAAGAATATATTGCGAGCAGCTAATAAAAAATATGCTGACATCATTCCTGAGGAATCATTAGAGGCTCAGGGCGTACTGGTAGGCTTGATTAGAAGACAGGCTTAAAAAACTTACGTCTGTATTAATTCTGCCAACCGGTTTTTTAATTCATCTGAATCTAGTCCAGCAATTCTAACTACTTTTAGGCTAGATTTGTTGCCCTGCATTAAGGTGACTGAATTTCTATGAAGATCCAGTCGCTCTGATAGGTACTTGCACAGACTATCGTTTGCTTTTCCCTCAAGGGCTGGAGCGCTGACTTTAATTTTTAAGGCAGCGCCAACCCAACCCACAATTTGTGAACGTGGAGCATTGGGAATAATTTTTAAAGCAAGTGTACAGGACTTAGCCACAACGTTAATTAGATGCTAGGGCTTTTATCTAAAGCAGCTGCTTCACTTAATGCATCATCAAGAAAACCTGGCTTTAGCTTCTTAAGTTGACTGGTTGACCATTTACTTGGGTCGTCATTGTAGGCTTTCAAAAATGCAAGCGCTTTAGGAATGCTTCCACCGTTTGGTGACGTGTAATGGAATAAATCGACTCCGAGAGGTAGACTTAACTTCGCTACGCCAAGTTGAGCTTCAAGGTTAAAAATACTATAACCCAAGCTATCTGCACGTACGAGTTCTAGAGGCTGTCTGCCGTCAGGTTTTATTTGATTATTGATTCTTGCTTTATCTTCGAGTGCTAGGCTTCGAGCTAACGCGTCATTTTTTAGGTAGCGACTAATTGAGATTGCTTGCACAAGAAACCAACTGCCGTGGTTGTTCGGTTCTGCGTGTTCTGCTTTGCCGAGTTTAGAAGTCATTAGCCAGGTATGGTAAGATTTAAACCACGCATCGATGTGTTCTATATCATCATGCGATAGGCTTGGTGATTCTTTAAGAACAGTGATATCATCCACGAGGTAGGCGAAACTTCTTCCATCAAGCACACCGGCCGTATTTCCATGATTGTTATTTCTGCCTGCGTGAATCTGAGAGTATTCTAAATTAGGTGTCATCGCTGTACTTGGATTAACAAACCAAGCACGCAGCCATTCAGCAGCTCTATCAGAGTAGGCTCTATCGTGGGTCTTACTCCATTCTGCTGTGAGTACACTCACGGTAGAAAACATTTTACCAAGAATATCCTTCGTGCCCTGATTGATCTGTTTTCTGTTATAATGGCCATCATTTCTTATGAATGGTAGACCGTTTGATGAACTTGGATCTGGCCACCAGTAGGGTGCATAACTGACATAGTCATGTGCGTTACCCGATGGGGAGGGGTTCTTGCGATCAATAAGAGTTACAATATTCGATGTTAGTATCGAATCAGAATGATGTTTCTTGGGCTTAGGATCTTGAGATTGATCATTTTCATTGGCAGTGAGTAGAGAACTACTCACGCCAAGGCTAAGTACGCCAATAAGGAGGGCTTTAAGATAATGAGGCATTATAAAAAATTAACGTTGTAAGGTGTCATCTATAATCTTTCCACTTCTAAAACGAAGTACGCGACTGCATTTTTTAGCTAACTCTGTATCGTGGGTTACAAGAACAAGAGTTGTTTTCTTCTCAAGATTTAAATTAAAAATCAAATCAATCATTGATGATGCATTGTCAGCATCAAGATTACCCGTTGGTTCATCGCAAAAGAGTATCTTGGGGTTGTTTATGAATGCGCGTGCTAGTGCCACACGTTGCTGTTCACCGCCAGATAGTTGTACAGGATAATGATTGGCTCGTGCTGTTAAGCCAACTCTCTTTAAGAGTTCGTCTGCATATGCTTCAAATTCTTTTCTATGTTCAAGCGTAGGGTCGCGGAGTTCGAGTGGTATAAGAATATTTTCTCTAGCTGTAAGCGTTGGAATGAGTTGAAAGTTCTGAAATACGAATCCTACGTTTAAATTACGTACTTCTGCTCTTTTATCTTCATCAAGCTCTTCTAGTTTGAAGCCATTGAGAATAACAGAACCATGCGTTGGATAATCAAGTCCTGCACACAATCCTAGTAAGGTGGTTTTACCGCTACCGCTAGGTCCGACTATAGCAAGGGTTGTTCCTGCATCGATATCAAAGCTAACCGTATGTAAGACGGTTAAAGGTCCAGAGGCTGTTGGATAGGTTTTAGTGAGTTCTCTAACGCTCAGGATTGTTTCAGCGCACATAGTTTTGCTAAGATATGGCTAAATCCGTAATCTTTTCGAGTGTCTTTATTTAATGATGTAAAATAGTAGGAAGACTAGATGCAGGAAGTTCGGTTGAGCCAAAGTTGCTCGTAGCTTGCACTGGATTTGAAAACGAAGGCCATGGATCAGAGCTCAGCGCTGTGGGATCTGTGTAAAGATAAGAGTGATGCGATGTACCTCCTAGTGATATAGAGGAGTCGTGTCCGAGTGGGTTAAATCGAATTCGAGTAATCCCATTATTTTGCGGTGTTTGAACGTGTTGAGGGGTGGCTATAGTGGAAGTTAAGTTACTAACGAGGGTATCTAGTGTTGGATTAGAATTTGAGTTCGATTGAGATAATGTTTGTGACGCTGAATTGGTAGTTACAACCACAGGGTTTGTAGTAATCACAGGTATCACTGGTTGAATTGGTGTAGGAGTGATAGTAGTAGGTTGTACGTAAGCTATATCGGTTACAGTCAGAGAATATAATGTACCTGGATTATTCGCGCTAAACTGATCGTTTTGATCTTCTGCTACAGCGAAGGTATATTTGCCTGCCGAAGGTGCAGTCCAGCTTGTGACCCACTGAGACGAGTTATCTAAGGTGCCGTCATGAAGTGTTAATCCACCATCAAAGTTAGTGTAATTGACTACGCAAAATTGAAAATGCCTAGAACCTGTATTCTCTCCTGTGATATAGGTCGGTGTAAAAGATGAGCCTAGAGGTATAGTAGAATCAGTAGACCAAACGGACTGCGAAAGTGATGGAACCGAAAGGGTATAGGCGGAAGGATTTACAACCATAGGTCCTAGGTTTGGATCTATAACCGTAGAATTAAATTGTGGATTTAAAATTTGTTGGCCCACATAAAAAGTATACGTGCCAGCTTTCGTAGGCGTCCATGAAAGAGTAGGTGTTCCTGCTACTCCAAAGTTTGATTCACCAACAACACAAAATACAGCAGGTCCGGCGAGTGGATTTAAATCCGTGAATGAAGGGCTCCATGCAGATCCTATTGTTGCTTGAGCATCAAATGAATTTACCTGACCCGCACTCAAAGCAGAAATGGTTAATGAGTAGTTTGTTGGATTGAGTTCGATATTGCCCCACAGGGGATCGTTTGTGTTTCCGTAGTATAAAGGATCACTGACTTGAGCTACTTGAAACGTGTAATTACCTGTAGCGGGAGCAGTCCATGCCGTAGATGCGTTTTGTAACGATGTCTGTCCGTTCACTAGATATAATAGAGTAGTGGTAGGATTCGTTGAGTTTATTGAAGGCGTGAATGGTTGTCCAAAAGCGAGTGTAGCAGACTGCGATGTAGGTAATTGCATCGCGGTAGGGAAAGGAACGCAGACGGAACCTAGGCTGGAATAGAGTGCGTATTCACCTTGTTGTCCTCCACCTTGGTTATACATGTAGCAGTAGCCAAAAACTGAAAAAGTAGATCCGTAGGAAATAGAATTTAAGTTAGCATTCCAAATCCAAGAAGGGCTAGCTGCAGTTCCACTATTTACATTAATTGGTATAACACCACTGTAAGCCGCTATAGTGAGTGCGCCTAAGGGATCCCGATTTTCTATCCAGTACTCTGCTAAAAAGATACCTTCTGAATTGCGAGAAACCCAAGGATCAATGCAAACGGTTAGTGAGATATCTGCTGTGCCTGAACTTAAGTTTAGGACACTCATAGCCAAGTTACTTGATTTATGGGAGATACTGTAGAAGGAATCTGATATGAAAGAAGCTGGAGCTATGATGAAAGGTTTACCTGTGTCTGGTGCGCTACTCACACTAGGAAGAAAGTCTTGTCCTAATAAACGTAAGGGAATGTGTAATGAAATAAATAAAACTACCCATCTAACCCTTTTCATAGTGATGGCACATGATAAATTTCAATCATGGTTTCACCACTTGAACCATTCAGGCCTGTGACTTGTGCTGTGTAAGATCCAGGTGTTAGATTTAATAATAATGCACAGTCGAGGCTAGTATCTGAAAGTGCAAAGGCTCCAACTTCAGCACTCACAGTTGTGAGTATTAATTTATTTGCATTAGTCGTCCAACAGCTATTCTGAGCTATGAGTTGTCCAAGCGAATTATAAATAAGAAGATTGGGAGTGGGTAAAACGTTGGTTACGCCAAATTGTGCTAGCGTAGGACCGATTCCTCGAATCAACACGCTTTCGTTTACTGAACCACCAATAACGAATCCTGAAATCAGTGAACTGCTCGGTCCATTAATATATGAGCGTGAGGATAAATTAAGTAGAGGTGTTGTACCTAGTGATTGATTTAAAATAAAGTCTACCTTGACGGAATCTTGATTAATTGAAACCTGCTGTGTTTGTAGACCTGTAGGTGTTTGAATTGAAACGAGTGTATTTCCTGTACCTGCATTAACAGGAATACTGTAGCCACCGGAATTTGATGATATAGCACAGTAAGGACTTGAAGATGATGAAATGGTTATTCCACTGATTCCTTCACCGGCATCATAGATTCCATTTGCATTTGCATCATGGTAGATAACGCCGGTGATAAATAGCGTATGTGTGGCACCAAAAGGCAAATCGCTACCTGAGGTAAAAGCTTGGGGATCTGCGACGTCAGCAGTAAATATGGTGTCGCCAGATCCTGGGCTATCACTGCGTGTGGAGATATCAATTCCAACAAGTCTCCCATTGCCGAGGGTAAAGGCAGGAGTGTAGGGTCCTTGTGTAAATAAAGCAGGATAGCTCTGTGTTAAAAACAAGAAGGCAGTTAAGCTATCTATACTTATTCCTTGTTCTGTACTTAAGTTACACCACGTTACCATCGTTTCATTTCCTCCGTAGGGACCAAAGGTAACGATACCTCCTGTTGCATTAGAACCGCTCCATGAGACTGCATTAGTATCACTAAAAGTATTATTAAATAAGATGACTGGACTATAAAGATAAGAGGGAGGTGGTTCAGAGTTGGGATACGTCGGAGAAAATATAGTTACAGGGTTTGCAACTTTCAGAGATACTTCGGAGTTATAAAAAATAGTTTTTAAATCAGATGCTCTTTTTTGGATTAGAGGATAAAACGACAAAGGGGCTGCGCTCATTGGCAGAACTTTTTTACGAGCAGCGAATTCTATTCCTATCGAGGTTAAGAGTCTATTTACAGTTGTGCTTAGTGCTTCAAGCTCTCCTGTGATTGTGCGCTGTTGGTAAGGTTTTAGTAATGCCGCTATTTGAGTATCTTTTGTATAGCGATTAAATATACGTGTTAGTTCGGTAATAGGATCGGACCGTAAACGATTGATGTGTTCCAAGGCATCTTGCTCGATATCGCTCGGGTTTCCGCATGACCAAACCGGAGTTGATGGGTTTGATTTAACTAAGAACTTACTAGAAATAATTTCTGAAGATATTCCTTTAGAAACGAGCGCAGTGGTTATTAAAAAGCTTAGGTTAACCATTTTTGAGATTCTCACGTACCGATTAAAGCATGAGTGAATTTATGACATGTAACTTATGGCTTAGAATTCATTAATCCATGATTTATAAATTGTTATACATTATCTATGCTAATTCAGGACTAAAAATAAATACATGCTATTATCAAATTAATGAATAACAAACCGCTTTATATAAGAAACGAGCAACACTTTAAGGAGTTCTATGAATTACAATGTGTGTTAACTAAGCTCTTTTCGGAGCAACCATGTGTAATCAAAGCATGGCTAAATCGATTACCCAAAATAGCGGCTAAAGGTGTTGAAGAGAGTGATAAATCGATGCACTGGAGGGCGACGCGTTTAAATTACGCAAGGCGTAATCATCTGGAGCATCTAGTCGAAGATTCTATTAATAGTCCACAGTCTGTAAATGCACTTTCTGAATGGCTCATAAAATCAATACCTGTAAGTAGCTATATTGAAATCGCGAATACATCATGGGATGCAAATGTAATTAGGCCTGATGCAATTCAATCCTGTGTTAAACAGTTAATCGAATACCGTGACTTGTTATTTAACGCAAATTTGGGACTAGCGTACTCAATTGCTCGGCGAGAAAATTTAGGTAATTTCGATGACCGTGTTAGTGACGCAACAAAAGGACTTCTTGATGCGGTTGATCGTTACGTACCCTTAGAAAAACATGTGCAATTTAGTTACTTTGCAACGTATTGGATAAAATTTCAGATCAGTCGAGGTAATCAAAAATGCCAATCAGTAGTAGCGTTCCCCATCAATCAGCAGCGTGTTAAAGCAAAAAGTGAGAAGCTTCAGCACAAGCAAGAAGCTTTGGGTTTAAGCCCGCTTAGTTATGAACAAATAGCAAATATATTACATGTGAAGCTTGATACGGTAATTAATAGCTATCAGAAACCAGTAGCGATTTCGATTAATACAAGTTATGCACATGAGACAGCCATGCTAGAGTGGGATTATGCTCTCTGTGATCCAGCTCCTGAACCGAGTACGACTTTTGACCATGCTGAATTAATTAAGAGCCTACGTTTCTATTACCGAAATCAACTGACTCCCGAAGTGCGAGTGATGTTATCATGTGTGCAAGAGATAGGTTCTTTAAGTGAAGCACTCTTTGATTATATAGGTAATTATACTCAGGTAATTACTGAATGCTCGATGAGTGGATGATGATTATGTATGTCGTACTTAGAAAACGACTGACATTACTTTAATCTTTGAGTTAGGGTGTAGGTATGACCTCGTCTCAATCTAAAGTACGTTGGGGTGTATTAGGATATGCAAAAATTGCTCGTGAACAATTAATTCCTGCAATTAAGCGTTCAACCAATAGTGAGTTTTACGCAATTGCCTCTAGAGATAATGCTAAGCTCAAAGAATGCACGGATAAGTTTGGATCCGTTAAAACGTACCTAGGTTATGATGAATTAATTAAGGATCCGTTGGTTGATGCGGTGTATATTCCGCTTCCCAATGCACTGCATAAGGAATGGGTCATCAAAGCTGCTAAGGCTGGAAAGCATGTACTTTGTGAAAAACCTTTGGGACTTAATGCGAATGAGTGTGCAGAAATGATTGCATGCTGCGAATCACAGCATGTGAAATTTATGGAAGCTTTTATGTACCGCTATACACAGCGTACAAAAAAGGTTATGGAGATTTTACGAAGCGGAGTCCTAGGAGAAATAAAATTTATAAATTCCCATTTTAGGTTCTTACTTACAAATCCTGCTTCGATTAAATTAAAACCTGAATTGGGAGGTGGCTCACTTTATGATGTAGGCTGTTATCCTATTAATTTTACAGGAATGGTAGCTGATTTTGTGGAGGGTGGTGCAGTACCAGGTTCTGCTATACCCGAACACTATACGGCTATGTTTACCATGCAGGGTGGCGTAGATATGCTTTTTTCAGGAATTCTTAAGTATAAGTCTGGATTAATTGCCTCAATTAATTCCGGCTTTAATGCACAAAAGAAAGTATATTCGGAAATTATAGGCACCCTTGGAAATCTTGAAATACCTGAAACGTTTTTTGATACAACCGATCTTATGTATTTAACCGTTGGTGAGATCAGAACAGCTATAGCGGTCGATGCGAGTGATCGGTATTGTTGGGAAGTCGAAGACTTTGCTAACTGTATTAGGTCAGGTCGCGAGCCACTTTTTAGTCTTAAAGAGACACATAGAAATGCGCTTGTTTTAGATAAGCTACTTCAACTGCGTAAGTAATAAAAAAGACGCTCTATACTAGAGCGTCTTTTTTGTATTTAAATATAAACTAAAGCTTATTCCTTTTCAGGACGGCGGTAGGATTTGTGACCGTCTTTTTCTTGGTCATTTAGATTCTTTAAGTCTACTTGAGCTGCAGCGTTGTTATTCGCTTTAAGATCAGCTTCGAGTTTTGCTACACCTGCTAAGAAGTCTTTCATGGATGCTTGGTACTTGGAAGTGAAAGCATCGCGTTCAGAAGCTGGTAGATCTTGAGCTTTTGCTGGGATAAGTTTTACAGATGCTTCAGCACCTTCGCGCATTTTAGCGACTAATTCTAAAGAGGATGCGTTCTTTGAAGCGTCAGCAATTTGCTTCTTTAATTGGCGATTAGCACGGCCAATCGTTGACATTGCTTTTTCTAAATCTGTTTTTGATTTCTTTGAAGCAGCTGCGCTAGCTGGCGCTTTTTCTTGTGCCTGAGTTGTAGGAATTGCGATAACAAAGCCTAAAACGAGGAGGAATGCAGAGAGATGCAGTTTCATTGTATAAGTATATATTTTGGGGGCATGATTGGATACCAGACACGGCTAAGAGGCAATTCTGAATTGATCGTATTTTTGTTTTTTTAAGGGAATTTGCTCGAGGGGTTAATTTATATATATAAATTGCTATTATGTTTTCCTCTCGTTCTAACAAGGGTTTTTCTTGTCACGGTTTGATTAAATGGAGTGTTTTAACGCTTTTCTTAACACTAGCGTTACAAGTCTATGGAAGTGACCGTGTTGTTTATAATTTTAATCCAGATTGGAAATTTATTAAACAAGATCCAGGAGTAGCAGCTGCACAAGTTGGTTATAATGACTCAACGTGGACAACCGTTTCAGCGCCACATACCTATAATGATGTTGATACGTTTAATCACCAAGCTAACCCAGATATGTCAGGTGAAAATGCGATGTGGGGTGGTCGTACATGGTATCGCAAGCAATTTACTTTACCTGATTCACTTAAAGGGAAAAAAGTTTATATCGAATTTGAAGGCGTACGTCAGTTCGGTGAAGTTTATATTAACGGTAAGTATTTAGGCGTATGTAAAAATGGTTTCGTACCATTTGGATTCGATCTTACTCCTTATCTGAATAAAGACGCTAAACCTAACCTCATTGCAGTAATGTGCGATAATCGTTTTTTAGTTAATCCAGTTAAGGATGAGCAAAATTTAGCAAAGATAGAAGCGCAGGTTAATGCACTCATTCCGGAAGATGAAGATAAGATTCAGCCTAATCAAATTCCTTGGAATCACTCTAGATGGCATCCTACCCATGGTGGTATTTACCGTAATGTGTTTTTACATGTCACAGATCCCTTGCATATTTCACTGCCTTTATACGACTTCCTTCAAACGGAAGGGCCATACATTTATGCAGAGTCAATCACTCAACAATCAGCTCATCTTACAGCAGAAATTCCTATAGAAAATGCTCGTTCGGATGCTGCTAATGCAGACGTCAAAGTTATTGTTAATGATGCATCAGGTAAACCTGTCTTAACGTTACAGCAATCTGTATCAATTGCAGCAGGTTCAAAATCAAAAGTAGTAGTGTCAGGAGTTGTTGCTAATCCTCAGCTGTGGGAGCCAGCTTTCCCTTACCTTTATCATGTAGTTTGCCAAGTAACGGTAGCAGGTCAGGTAGTTGATTCAGTAAGTATACCTTACGGTATACGTAACGCTGTATTTACAACCGACTACGGATTTTTCATTAACGGACATCATCTTAAACTGCATGGTTGGGGCCAGCGTCCTACTGATGAATGGCCTGGTCTAGGTACTGCCCAACCTGATTGGTTACATGAATACACCATGCTTCTGATGAAACAGGCTGGAAGTAATTTCATGCGCTGGGGTCACGCATCTGGAGCTCCAATTATGATTACGATGGCTGATCAATACGGACTTATTACAGATCAACCAGGGGTGGACGGGGAAGCTGATACTGTCGGTGCTGCGTGGAAAATTAGAGCAGCAGCTTTTAGGGATCTCGTTATTTATTATCGCAATCATCCTTCAATTTTAATTTGGGAAGCTGGAAATCAGAAAGTAAGTAAAGAACACGCAATTGAAATGCGTAAGATTTTCCAAACCTACGATCCGCATGGAGGTCGTGCTGAAGCCTATCGAAGAGCCGATCAAACGGATGCTAAATATATGGATGTCGGCATAGGTACAGAAGGTGGCCGAGAAATCGCATCATTACCTGTGGTGGAAGGTGAATACAACCGTGAGGAATCTCCACGTCGAATTTGGGATGACAAAACGCCTCCAACTTTTGGTTATCCAGGTGCTAAGAAACAAGCGTATCAGCCTTTTGATTCAGAAGAATTCGCAGTTCATCAAGTTGCTCAGTATGTTCGAAAATTAGGAGCAGAGAATCACTCAGGTGGCGGTAACTGGATTTTTTCAGACACGACAAGTGGAGGTCGTGTAGATTTAGAAACAGCTCGTAATAGTGGCGAAGTAGATGGAGTACGTCTACCTAAGGAAGCGTACTACGTGACCCAAGTTTTATTTAGCTCGTCACCAAAGACACATATTATTGGTCACTGGAATTATCCTGTGGGAACTAAGAAGACGATGTACGTAGCGTCTAATGGTGATGACGTAGAGTTGTTTGTTAACAATCATTCACTTGGACATGGTAAGGTATCGGATAGATATTTATTTAGTTTCCCAGATGTGAGCTATGAGCCTGGTGAAATAAAAGCAGTCGCAACGTATAAAGGTAAACCTTGGGGCAGTCCTTATGTTATCAAGACGGCTGGTCCTGCTGTTAAGCTGCATATTAAATGTTTAATTGGACCTTCTGGATTTAAGGCAGATGGTTCTGATGTTGTATTAATTGACGTAGAAGCTTTGGACAGCAAAGGACAGCGTTGCCCAACGTTTCAACAACGTGTCGATTTTACTTATTCAGGTCCTGCGATCTGGAGAGGTGGATGGAATAGTGGTAAGCCAGGTTCGATTAATAACACCTACCTTGATTTAGAGGCTGGTATTAATCGTGTAACACTTCGCTCAACGCTAAATCCCGGAAAAGTAACGGTTAAGGTCCAATCTGCTGGATTAACCAGTGATGAAATCGTAATTAATTCAAAGCCGTTTAATTTAACCGGAGGAGTAACTTCGATCCTTCCAGATAAAATAGAGCCTAAGCTTTCTGCAGTACGTCCAACATATCCTGAATCTGAAAGCTATGATGCGATCGTTGGTAAACATGCAAAGGCAGTGGTTACAACGGCTGCGCAACCAGGTAAGTTTATCAAAGCCTTTTCATATTCTGGTCCTACTTCAATTGCTCACGTTGAAACGAATGCTAATAATGAACGTAATGCGTTTGTGGATCGTGATTATGCTTTTAGTAATCTACCTAAGTATTTAATAGGAGCAGATTGGGTTCAGGCAGGGGACGCTGATTCACATTATAGTGCTCTTGATTTTGTTGTCGTAGGTGTTCCTTCAGGAACAACATTATGGATTGCTCATGATGATAGACTTCCTCGTCCAGCTTGGCTAACGAGTCAGTTTAAGCCTACGCAAGACAAGATTACACTTAAGGGTCAGACCTTATCGCTATTTAGGCGCAAAGCTTCCGACGACGAGACAATTACGTTTGGATCTAACGTTGAGGATCCAAAGTTTAAGGATGCGCTTATGTATGTAATCTTTGCTAAGAAAACAGCACCTAAAGCAAAGTAAGCGTTATTTCTTACTCGATTTCTTATGGGAACTCGCACGCATGAGTTCCCATATAAGAATAGATGCAGCAGCAGAAACGTTGAGTGATTCCACATTTCCTGAGCCAGGAATCATGACAAGATCGCTACATGAAGTAGCAACTTCTTGAGAGATGCCGTATTCTTCGTTTCCTAAAACGAGAGCGACAGGCTTTCCTTGTAATTTTTCAGTGATTTTATCGAGAGCCTGAGGCGTTTTCGCAGCTTCTTTTTTTACTGAAGTACCAACCACACTGTAACCAGCTGTACTCAGCGCTTTAAGAAATTGAGGTAGGGAAGAGACGAGTCGAACTTCTACGTGTTCTAGGCCACCTTCTGCTACGCGGTAGGCAGCATCGTTTGGTTTTGCAGCACCAGGACTATCTGCAATCACGATTCGGTTTACGCCAAAAAAAGCGGCGGTTCTAGCTATGGCACCTAAGTTGTGGGCATTACCAATTGAATCTAAAACGAGAATTGTATCTGAACGTTTTACCCATTTGGTGATATCACTTTCCTTAATTCCCTCGAGTGGATTAGGAGTAACAACGGCAACAACACCTCCATGGTGTATACTACCAGATAGTTTTTCTAGTTCGTGAGTTTCTACGCAGCGATATATCTTACGGTTTGCTGCTAGCACTTTACTAATAATACCTAGTTTACGACCTGTGTCGTAATCGAAATACAACCGTTTGAAGGAATCGGGATTTGTTTGAAAACGGGCACGTACGGCTGCTAGGCCACAGAGTCTGACTTCATTGGGACGTGACGAGATTGGTTCTGAAATCGCTTCGTGTGCTTCGCGGCTTGGGAAAGAATTGTCCATGAGAGATTATGATACAGTGCCTACAACCGTGAATTCTTCACGGTCATGATATAAATGGCGGATTTTAAACGAGTGAGAGTGTGTAACAAAAATAGAGTTAGGGGCTCTGAGTTGTTTTAATAAAGCGATTGGGTCGGCTCTACCGAATTTGAAATTAATCACGAATCGCTTGCACCAGCGTTTGGTCAACCAAGGTGTAATTAAATTTTCGAGAACGTGGTTAGGATCTTCCACGAGATCACAAAAAAGCCAATCAACGGCTGCATTATTTGGAGGGCAGTATCCAAATGCGTCAGCAAGTACGTGCTCAATGAGTGGATTATTTAAAGCGCCTGCTTTAAGTGGACCATTATCTACAGCTATTACTTTTGCGCCATGACGAGCAGCGCTATAACTCCAACCTCCTGGTGCTGCGCCTAAATCAACAACGGTTTCATCCGCTTGTGGGTCTATACCTAAGACTACATAGGCTTCTTCTACTTTTAAGTAAGAACGTGAAGGAGCGTAGGGATCATCAGCCATACGCTTTTGACCATTTGAAATTGCTTCGAACGATACGTAAGCCCTTCCAAAATCTACAAACCTGACAAAAAGTCCTTTGAGTAATCCTGATTCGCGGGGCGTAGAATTAACAGCAAGTTTAGCCAAGCGGGACATGCGTTTTTTGAGTAATTCAAGAAACGCGTTTTCTACGGCACTTACTCTTCGGCCTAAACCAACTAATTCTGCTTCGAATTGCCAAACGCAAGGCCATGCTTCTTGGATGCGTGTCGTACCAAGTGCCTTCATGAAATAATCGAGGATTTTCTGGGCAAGTGCGTTGACTGAATCTGCCTGTACTTCTGCAGGTGACTTAAGAATTAAGTAGGCAAACGCTATTTCAGGTGCAGGTTCTGGTAGCTCAGCTTGAGACAATACCCAACCAGGACCAATATCTTGCGTGGCAAAGCCTAACGCATTCATTTCTAAACCAAGTAACGATTCGAAACCTGGCTGGCATGTACAGAGCATGGTAATTAAAGCTTACGAATATGGAAGCCGCCATCTACATCGAGAACGGCTCCTGTTGAGAAGGGGAATCTGTTTTCTGCGATAGAACGTACTGCTAAACCGATGTCTTCTGGTGTTCCCCAACGTTTAATAGGTGTAATGCCGTCTTCTAAAATTAATTTATCATATTTAGCTTTTACGGCATCAGTCATGTCTGTCGCAATAATGCCAGGTCTTATTTCGAAAACGTTGATAGCATCATTTGCAAGGCGATCTGCAAAGAGCTTTGTCATCATGGATAGTCCTGCTTTGACCATGCAATAATCACCACGATTAATTGAAGCTGTGTAAGCTGAAATTGAAGTAATATTAACGATTAGACCGCGAGAGCCGTGCTCGTTTTTGTTTTGTTTGAGCATCTGCTTTGCTATCTGCTGAGTCAGTAAGTAAGGACCTTTAAGATTGATTGATACTAAACGGTCGAAACTTTCTTCACTTGCATCCAGTAGATCTGCTCTGACTGTTGGCGCTACACCTGCGTTGTTAACGAGTAAATCAAGGCGGCCAAATTTAGCATGGGTTTCTTCAACGAGCTTTTTTCTATCTGCTGCGTTAGCTATGTCTGCTTTAATAATAAAGCCATCTCCTCCAGCTTGGGTAATGAGCTCGAGTACTTCCGAGGCGGCGGTCTGGTTTGAGGTGTAATTAATGGCGACGCGGTAGCCTGCTTTAGCTAGCTCTAAAGCAATGCCTCGACCAATGCCTCGGGAGGCGCCTGTAACGAGTGCTGTAGGTTTTGGCATAGGAGTAGACATAAATGACTAAACGAACTTAGTCTTTGGTTCAAGTAACGTATTTTTATATCGATTCATGGGATAGGCTAGGATTTGATAAAACGAGTACCCCGTATTAATCATGAAATCGCTTTTTATCTTTGTTTTTGGGCTTACTTTAGGTGGCTTTGGTATGTACCTGTACACCGAAAATAAACCCAAAGAGGTTTATATGGATCAAGTGAAGCGTATGCGTGTTACGGAAGATGATGTTAAAAAAGATTTAGCTAAAGTAGGAGAAGTGGTGAAAGAAAAAGCCGCTGATGCAGGAGTAGTTATGTCTGATGCGAAAATACTTGCTACAATTAAGGCGAAGTTTGCTTTGGACCGTGAATTGAGTTCCTTGGATATAGAAATTAAAGTCGATCACGGGAATGTAACTTTAAGCGGACATATATTGAATAAAGCGCTTGTTAATAAAATCACTTCACTTGTTTTTGATACGGAAGGCGTAAAACAAGTTAAGGCGCATCTATCCATAAAGTAGGTAGAACGTGGTGTGTTGATTGAATGATGCTTACTAAGAAAGATACTCGTTTTTCGCATGAGGCTTGGTTTTGTAAGCCCAGTGTTCTTAGTCTGATTATTTTAATTGCAGGCGCTTGTGTCTATTCGAACAGTCTACACGGAGTATTTCTATTAGATGATGCCTCTTCAATTGCTGGAAATCCTACAATAAGGCATTTAAGTAAGCTCGGTGATATTTTTTCTACGCGTGCGTTTGTAACGGTCCAAAGTAGACCGATTCTTAATTTAAGTTTAGCGCTAAACTACGCTATTAGTGGGACTGAGGTGTGGAGTTATCATCTTTTTAATATACTCATACATATCGCTTCCGGCTTATTTCTTTTTGGAATTGTTCGAAGGATACTTGAATTAAAAGCCGAAACCTTCTCTTTGAGTAAAACGCAAAGTATAGGCCTTGGTTTTATTGTAGCCTTAATCTGGACTGTGCATCCCTTACAGACGGAATCTGTGACCTATATTATTCAACGCGCAGAATCACTCATGGGTTTTTTCTTTTTAGGGACATTCTATTTTTTTGTGCGGGGTGTGCAGGAATTAAGTAAAACGAAATGGTATACGCTTTCGGTTATCTTCTGTGCACTGGGTATGGCAACAAAAGAGGTCATGGTTACGGCACCAGTACTTGTTTTACTCTTAGATAAATCCTATTTCACGAGTAATTTTAAAACGGCTCTTGCTGAGAGAAAAAAGTATTATGCAGGACTGCTTATCTGTTTAGGCATTGCTGCAGTGCTTGTAGTCTTAAGCGGTGGTAACCGTGGAGGCACAATCGGATTTGGTACTGGTGTGCCTTGGCTGCAGTATGAGAAAACACAGTGTGAAGCATTAGTTCGTTATATTGCTCTAAGCTTTTGGCCTCATCCCTTGGTGTTCGAGTATGGCACCTTTACCTCTAATGCATTAAGTCAGTGGCTACCTTGGGGACTGGTTCTTTTACCCATTTTAGTTATAACGCTATGGGCTTTATATTTTAAACCTATGCTTGGCTTTATAGGTGCGTGGTTTTTTTGTATCCTTTCTCCGACAAGTCTGGTTCCAGGTACAAGTCAGATGATTGTTGAGCACCGCATGTATTTGCCACTGGTTGCTGTTCTTGTAGCAGGGATTTGGTTTTTATGGATTGTACTTAAAAAGCTATTTTCTCGTTCACTAGTGTTTAGCTCTATTTTGATATTTGGTTTAGTGGGGGCGACGATTTTAGGAGCTGTTACGCTCAGTCGTAATGCTGACTACAATTCCGCTTTTGGCATGTGGACAAAGACAGTTGAACAGCGTCCTAAAAATGCTTTGGCCCACGTAATGCTCGCGGAAGAGTATGTTGCTCGTGGTAATGATTCGGAGGCGCTCAAACACTATCAGACTGCACTTTCCATTTATCCTACACTTTATATAGCTCAGGAAGAGATCGCGTTACTCTATATTCGTAATAACGAAATTAACTTAGCAAAAGAGCACAACCTGGAAGCGCTTCGTTTATTTCCTAACTATCCCGACGCACTTAATAGTTATGGAGTTATATGCATGCGATTAAATGAAGTTACCCAGGCGCTTGATTATTTTGCACGTGCAATAAGCTATAAACCAAACTTAACCGATGCCTATTACAACCAAGGCAATGCATACGCTGCATTAAATAACCATGAAGAGGCGATACGTTCCTTTAAGAAAGCCTTAACGCTTAATCCTTCTCTAGCTAGTGCTTATTTTAATTTAGGTAATTCCTACGCAGCAGTAGATCGTAAGCAGGATGCGATTGATGCGTATCAAACCGCTGTAAAAATAAGAGGTGTTTATCCTACTGCAGAATTTAATATAGCTAATTTAGATGTTCAGTTAGGTAAGTTAGACGAGGCCACTCTGCACTATAATGAAGCGATAAGACAAAAGCCTAACTACGTTGATGCACTTAATAATTTAGCCATTGTGCTCGTAAATCAGGGCAAGATTGAGGATTCAGTGAAATTACTTAAGCAAGCCATTGAAGCTAATCCTTTAGAAACAAGGCTTCAGGAAAATTTGAATCAAATTCAGGCGCTTAAGGCTAAGGAGTAAAAATCGATTAATTAAAAGTACGTATAATACTTTTTCTTAAATTTACTTCCGTAGATTTTAACGCGTCAGCTAGCGGTGTACCTTGTTCTGTAATCTGGTGAATCGTACTGCTTTTTTGGGCCGTTACTTCACCTGCAAATACATGAGTAATTTTATTATATTTTTTTGCTAATTGAAGAATAGTTCCTGGTCCTTTGCCTTCGTATGAACTTTGATCAAAGCGGCCTTCGCCGGTAATGATAAGATCTGCCGCTTTGATTTTATTTTCCAGGTTTAGCCAAGATGTAACGAGTTCAAACCCAGGAACGAGTTCAGCGTCTGTGGTTGCCATAAGGCCAAAAGCTATGCCACCGGCTGCTCCAGAGCCCGGTGTTGTGAGTAATGTCTGCATCTTAGGAAATGAAGACGATAGCTTATTCACTAAGGCTTGGGTTTCTGACTCAAGTTTTGGTATCTCGCTTAAGGGAAGTCCTTTTTGGAGTGCATAGACATGAGCTGCACCACGAGAACCTAGTAGGGTGTTAGTTACATCACATGCGATGCGAAGCGTTGGTAGTTTTATTACCTGACCCGTGACTGTTTGAATCTCATACCACTGACTTGGAGTTGGATATTCTATACGAGAATTATCTGCTCGAAGAAAGTGAATGCCCAGGGCAGAAAGCGCGCCTAAACCCAGGTCGTGTGTTGCGCTGCCTCCAATACCTAAGACAATCGCTTCAATCTCTTTAGTTGCACATAGAGCAAGTAATTCACCGGTACCGTAGGAGCTAGCTATCCATGGATTTCTTAATCTTTGAGGCACGAGAGAAAGACCGCTTGCACTCGCCATTTCAACAATAGCGACTTGAGAGGGTTTAGTTACCTCTAGAGCAGGAAGTTTTAGTAGGCGACGAGTATCTGCAGGTAGTTTACTGGATGCTACGAGTCCAATGCGTGCGTGTAACGGAGAGCCTAGAGGACCGTGTACTTCAAACGATAGATCTTGGCCTTGAAGTGCCTGCGTTAAGACTGGTTGGAATCCATCTCCGCCGTCTGCCAAAGGACATACGTCGATTTCTAAGGCAGAGTTTGAGTCTTTTAATGCCTGAGCAGCAATCAAACACGCCTGATGTGCTGTCAGTGCGTCCTTGAATTTATCAAAGGCTATCAAAACTCGCATACACAGAGTATAAGACTCGTCTTATGGGATTAGGTAAAACGAAAAGGATTAAAATCCATAAATTTTTAATGACAAGGTTGCCCCATGCTAAGATTTTTCCATAGTAATCACTGCTGTGAGTCTTTCATCTACCAGTCACTATAAAGCTTGGCACTCCTATGTGGCAGCACTTGGTATTATAGGAGCACTGCTTGGGGTGTATCATAACAGTTTTTATGGCCCGTTTGTTTTTGATGACATTCCGGCAATTTTAGAAAATCCAACGATTCGTAACTTATCGGATATTGCATTAGCTTTATCTCCACCTCATGGAAAAGGTTTTACCGTAGAAGGTAGACCATTACTTAATCTGTCGCTTGCATTCAATTATGCACTGAGTGGTACCGATGTGTGGAGTTATCATCTGGTGAATCTTGTGATTCATGCACTCGCCTCACTCTGTGTTCTGGGGATAGTTAGACTTACCCTGGTTCGCATAAAGGATTTTGTTACTGAATCTGAAGCGCTCATGTTAGGATTTATCTGTGCGCTCATATGGGCAATTCATCCCCTACAAACGGAATCCGTGACGTATGTTATTCAACGAGCAGAATCGCTCATGGGGTTGTTTTATTTGGCCACAATTTATTTTTTTATAAAAGCTACCGATAAGAAATCGAGTGCACTCTGGATATACCTTTCTGCACTGTCGTGTTTAGCAGGTATGGCTTCAAAGGAAGTGATGATATCAGCACCTGTCACTGTATTAATCTACGACTGGGTTATAAATGCTAATTCGATTAAAGATGCCTTAAAAAAACGGTTAGCATACTACGCTGCATTATTCGCAAGTAGCATCGTTTTACTTGTATTAGCTCTTGGTACAGGAACGCGTGGTGGAACCTCAGGTTTTGGAATAGATATTACCCCTTGGACTTATTGGAAAACACAGTTTGGTGCGATTTGGAATTATGTGTCGCTTGTATTTTGGCCTAAGAATCTCGTTTTTGATTACGGTGTAGAGTGGGTAAATCATGTGGTAGATATACTGCCTTACATCATTTTTCTTTCGGCACTCATTGCAGTCAGTGCGTATTATTTTATTAAGCGTACAAAAATAGGACTACTTGCTTTCTTCTTCTTTGCTATACTAGCGCCTACATCTGTTATGCCTGGTAACAGACAAATTATGGCTGAGCATCGCATGTATCTGCCTTTGTTGTCAGTGATCGCTCTATGTGTGTGCGGAAGCTATTATCTACTAAAGCTAAAATCGACTAAGGTTATTCTTACTTCGTTTTTATTCTTATGTGGTATTATCAGTGTAGCACTTGGAGTAAGAACCTATATTCGTAATGATGACTATAAAACAGTAGTCAGTATTTATGAAGACACGGTCTTAAGAAGACCCCAGAATGGTTATGCCCACTATAACTTAGGTAAACTCTACGCAGAATCCGGCAAGGAGCAGCAAGCGATTGTTCAATACAAGGAAGCGATTAAGTATGGTCCTAACACAGAGCAGGCGCATTATAATCTCGGTAATACTTATAGCGATTTAGGTCGATTGGAGGAGGCTATCTTAGAGTATCAAGCAGCGATACGATTGAATAATACTTATTCGAAGGCGCATTATAACTTAGGCAATGTGCTTATTCAGTTAGGTCGGCTTCAGGAAGCTCTGCAGGAGTTTACATTTGTTACTCAAATAAAGCCTGATTATTTAGAAGCGCGGGATAATCGCGGGGGAGTGCTTCTCGAACTAGGCCGATATGCTGAAGCGGAAGCTCAGTTTTTATACGTCATTAATAAAAATCCTAACGTAGTAGGTACGCATATGAATCTGGGTAATGCGTATCGTTTTCAAGGAAAGCACGCTAAAGCCTTAGAACAATTCGAAATTGCACTACAATTAGACCCTAAATTTGAACCAGCCAAAAAAGCGAGGGATGAGCTGCGGGCTCTGCTTGACGAATCTCCAAGAAACTGACGCTTTCATAGAAGTGAATACGGTAACTTCTCTCAGGTTTCATAGTTTAACACAGTGCTTAGGCTTGATGCTTTTACTGTCGTTATCTGGCTGTAAGGCTACACAGGCGCCTGCCTCACGAGCACCTAGTGCAACAAGTTTAGCAGCTGCCCCTGAATCAAGAAGTGTGCAAGTGGTAGCACAACCGCATATCAGTGTACCAACGACGGTATTAACGGGTCTAGATGTTCTAGAAGCTAATCACTTTCTTGTTCTTCAAGGAAAGCGTATTGGACTACTCACACATCCTGCAGGAGCAAACCGCAAGGGGGTAAGTGCGGTTGAGGTTTTACGTCATGCGCCTGGGGTAAATCTTGTAGCGCTATTTGGAACGGAGCACGGCGTGTATGATGAATTGCCTGCTTCATCCATTTATCCTGATCACAAAGATGCTATTACCGGATTACCTATCTTTTCTCTCTATAATGGAAAAACACATCGTCCTACCAAAGCTCAATTAAAAGGGGTCGATGCACTGGTCGTTGATTTACAAGATATCGGAGTAAGAAGCTATACGTTTACGGGAGCCATGAAGCAGGTCATGGAAGGTTGCTTTGAAAACAACGTCGAAGTGATTGTCTTAGACAGACCAAATCCCTTGGGTGGACTTAAAGTAGATGGACCTTTACTGGATGCCCCCTGGCTAGGCAGCGCGCTCGTGAATGAATTTCCTGTTCCTTATGTACACGGTTTAACCATTGGTGAACTCGCACGGTATGCAAAAGAAACACCGGGTATCTTGCGTATACCTGAAGTCGCCCGCGTAAAAGGACGTTTGACTGTTGTTCCTATGGTTGGATGGCAAAGAAAAATGCGCTGGCCTGATACGGGCCTCACATGGCTTAAAACATCAACTAATATTCCTACCTATGCAGCTGTCATGGGCTATCCTATGACTGGTCTTGGTACTATCATGGGTCATTTTTCAAGCGGAGTAGGAACGCAATATCCGTTTCGTGGTATTTATAATCAAAATATAAGAACCGACGTACTCAAAAAGGAACTCGAGAATTTTAATATTCCTGGACTTCAATACCGCGTTGTCAGTGTGCCTACAACGAAAGCGAGTAAATCAGGACAAGGTCTTTTTGTCGAAGTAGCCGACTGGGATTTATGGAGACCAACAGAACTTAATTTTTATATGATGAAATTAACCTGCAAATATGACGGTAAAAATCCGTACGCTTTAGCAGGTAAAACAGCAACAGATGGTTTTATTAAGCATGTTGGCTCCAGTGCATTCTTTCATGAATTAGCACAAAAAGGAGCACGTATAGATGTCGAAGCATATATGAAGCGCTGGCAGGCAGAAGATGCACAGTTTCAGCAAAAGACGCGCGTTTTCTGGCTCTATCACTAAGCATTAGCCTGTGTATTCTTGCTTTATCGTTGAGTGATTACGTGTTAGAAAAAACTTCGTGCCTAAAACAAGAAAAGTTTCACAGACCCAGCTCGCTAAGGAGCTTGGTATCTCACAGGCTTTAGTTTCCCTTGTTTTGAATGGTCGTAAGCAGGGAATTAATGCTGAAACTTACGACCGCATTTGGGCTATTGCTGTTAAAAAAGGTTACCGTCCCAAGGGAATGAGTTCTTCTGCGTCTGCAGCAACCGTAGCTGATCAAGTGGGTGTTATTTATCGTCACTCTCTTAAACGCAGTAATCCCGGAAATTATTTTCTACAAGTAGAGCATGGACTTCATACAGCTCTTACTGACCGTGGTTATTCAACTGTTTTCATGGGATCAGAGGAGTCGCTTACGCGTGCTCGCTTAAGTAAGTTTTACTCAGAGGGACATCGTTTGAGGGGTGTCGTACTGATGGGTGAAGTCGAGGTGGATTTTTTAAATGATTTAAGAAGATTCGATAAACGCATTGTTGCTACCTCGGCACGGTTTCCTGGTGTATGCCATAGTGTTGTTGGTAATGAACCACAGGCACTTGAGGCACTCATTATTCACCTCGTTGGTTTAGGCCATCGTAGAATTGGTTGGTTAGGCGGAAATGTTGGTCTAGGTAGACATGAAACACGTTTCAATGCTTTCAAGGCAGCTTTATCTGTAGCGCAATTAGCTTTGAATAATCGGTATGTAGTTACACTTGAGCAGGCAGACCGCGCCGAAGGTTTTGAAGCTGCGCATGCTATGCTTGAGCATCGTAAGGAGAAAGATTTCCCAACAGCATTTGTGTGCTATAATACACTGATGGCTCAGGGTGCTCTCAAAGGGTTTGAGCGAGCAGGAATACTTGTCCCTGATGATTTAAGTATCGCTAGTGCTGATGCATCTTCTGCCGCTAATAGTCAAAAGCCTTACGTAACACTAGCGGGAACACAGCCTGAAAAGCTTGGTGAAGCAGCTGCTCGTCTTGTTTTAGAGAGCACAGGAGAAGAAGAAGGAAGCTTTATTGAAATGATGCTCCCTGCACCTCTTGTTAAAGGTGATACCACAGCGCGCGCCAAGGTAAGTTAATCTGATTTGGCTTACTATTCTTGTTCGTTTTTTAAAACGAAAGTTGCGGAATAAAATGAGATACCGCTAAGACTTCAAGTAATCCGACTAAAGATACAATCGTTGCAAGAATTGACCAACTGCGAAGGGCTTCGCTTTGAGTAAGTCCACCCGTTCTACTCACTAGCCAGAATCCTGCGTCATTCATCCAGGACATAGCTTTTGATCCATAGCCAATTGCTAACAGAATATATAACGGATGAACGCCAAAACCAGCTGAGCCTGCAATAGAGGTAATAATTCCTGTAGAAGCAATAACTGCAACGGTTGCTGAACCTTGAGCTCCGCGAAGTACAACGGCAATTAACCAAGCAAAAAAGACGTAATTAATCGCATGTCCACCTGCTGCTAAACGAACGGCGTCACCTAGTCCTGCTGCTTTAATGGATTCTCCATAAGCACTACCTGCAGCAATAATTAAAATAATGATGGCTGCTGTTTCTAATGGTGAAGAAAGAACGGTTCCTGCTTTTCTCCAACCTAACTTGCGTTGACTTACGTTTAAACTCACTGCGATGACAGCTCCAATCAGAAGAGCGATATGTTTATCGCCGAGAAGAAGAAGTGTGGAGCTAACCGTTGGACCAAGTGCTAGACTTAAGGATTTTACAATGCCTAAGGTTGATGCGACAGCGATCAAAGTAAATGGAATGACAATCGGCATGATTGAAACAAAGAAACCCGGTAGTTCTTCTTCGTTTCGATTAGCTGCCTCTGTGAGTGATTCCAAGGTTTCGCCTTTTGTAGCGCGTAGAGGAATAGGCATACGCTTATCAAACCACTTAGCTCCGATCAAAGCTACAACCGAGGGAATGATTCCGAAAATGATTCCTGCACAAATAACGATGAAGAGATTTAATTTAAAATGTTCTGCAACATACAAAGGCCCAGGTGCAGGGGGAACCGTTCCGTTTGTGATAATACCTCCGCAGCTTGTGGCTAATACAAAGTAGAGAGAATTTTTCTTAGTTCTTACACTAAGTGCGCGTGCGAGCGGTAACAGTAACATGAGTACTGTATCAATAAATACCGGACCTGCTAAAATAAACGAGCAGACTAAAAGTGCTATCCCTGCATTTTTTTCTCCAAAGACTCGAATGAGGCATCTTACAATTTTATCTGCAGCACCGCTTTCCATCAGTGAAATGCCAATCACTGCTGCGAGTGCTAGGGTAAATCCTAAATTCCCTGCCGTTGTTCCAAAGGCGAGTGTTACCGGAGCAATCGCCTGGCTAAAAATATGCGGGCCTGGTTTACTCGCTAGTGAGAGCATCGAGACCAAAATGGCTGCACTCATCATCGCAAAGAAGGCATGGACTCTAAAAATAGCGATGGCGGCTATAATAAAGGCTATACTTAGAATCAGGATTAGGAAGGGTCCGAGCGCCAAAAAGGGTAAAATAGGGGGTAACATCGGGGTAAAGAGGTGTTTAAGTGATAATATAAGCCTCTACGAATAAAAAAGATGCAACTTCTGGCCAAGTTTTGCAAAAAATTGTCGCCTTTTTCCAAAAAACCCGAGGAATTATAAAACCACGGGGTTAATAGGAGTTATCCTAGTAGCCCCGCTCACTCGCCCGAGTGGTGGAATGGTAGACACTGTGGACTTAAAATCCCCTGTTCGAAAGGACGTGCCGGTTCGAGTCCGGCCTCGGGCACTCTCATGATACATGAGAGTTTAATCGGGGTAGATTTATTAGTCATTTATTATCAATCAGTTATAGCCCTGATCAGATACATAGGCCTTGGTTTGTTTCATTAGTGTGAGCTTATGTTTGGCCAAGGGATAAGTTCCTATTCTCTGGCATTGAGAAGCATAGCATTTTAGGCCATGGGATATGTATGGTAACAAAGCTACTTCATACACGCATGCGGGTTAATGATATTGAGCGTACAGTTAAGTTTTATGAGCAAGCTCTAGGACTTACTGTATCACGTAGAAATACATCTCCTCGTGGTGCTCAATTAGCGTTTTTGAAAACACCTAATAGTGATGAGGAAATTGAAATCTGCCAGTTGCCAAACAGTCCTTCCGTGCAAGTTCAAGCAGACCTTATGCACTTAGCTTTTGCTGTAGAGAACATGGATGCTTTTGTTGCGCAATTAAAAGCCAAAGGCTTTTCATTAAGCGATGGACCTTCAAAAACATCATCTGGTTCAACGATTGCTTTTATTGATGCACCTGAAGGATATGAAGTGGAATTAATTGAACACGCAAAGCGCAGCTAAAAAAATAATGCCATCTGTAAACGCTTCTGAGCGTAAAAAAACAATTATCAAATTGGCAGTGGTAGCCGTGGTTGCCTGTGTCGTGGGACTAATGCTTCTGCGAGGCATCAATATTAAAGCTAAAATTGATTGGGGCGTAGGACTTCTTCAGGCCTGTGGCCCCGCCGTATTTTTTACTGCGATGGCATTATTTCCAATCGCAGGAGTTCCGATGCTTGCGTTTTCACTTCCTGCAGGACGCGCCTTCGGAGCACAGCTTGGTATGCCACTCGTGGTTGTACTTGGTTTAGTGGCTGTAACACTTAATTTATTTATTACTTACTGGCTCGCTCGCAGAGCGCTTAGACCATTTATCACCCGTTTAATTGAGCGCTTAGGATATAAGATGCCAGAATTTGACCGAGCAGATTTAACGGACTTTATTGTTTTAATGCGCGTAACACCTGGCGTGCCGTTCTTCGTGCAGAATTATTTACTTGGTTTAGCGGATGCACCCTTCGGACGTTACATGCTTATTTCGTGTGCTGTGTCTTGGAGTTATACGAGTGCATTTATGATTTTTGGAGAAGCGCTTTTAGGGGGACGTGGCAAAATGGCTATGATTTGTATCAGTCTTTTTGCAGCTCTCGCAGCCGGATCTCACTTGGTGCGTCATCACATGAGTAAGGGTAAATCAAAGGCATGAGTTTGGATCTTTTAAAAGAGGCGACACAAGATAAGCCGGAGAGCGTTTCTGAATTCACGCGCCGACTGAAGGCAGTAATTTCTAGCAATATAAAGCCTTGTTGGATTAAAGGAGAAATTTCCAATATCCGGGCACAGGCAAGTGGGCATATTTATTTTTCACTCAAGGATGCCGGGGCTCAGTTAAGTGCAGTTCTTTTCCGAGGTGACGCGATGCGTCAAACTGTTCAACTCAAAGACGGTCTTCAGGTCATTGCGTATGGAGAAGTCGGTGTCTATGAAGCACGCGGTCAATATCAGTTAGTGGTTCGTATCGTTGTAGATGATGGCCAAGGAAAACTGCAACGTGAATTTGAAGCGCTAAAGAAAAAATTAGCTGCAGAAGGTCTTTTTGACCAAGAAAATAAAGTAGCGATTCCGCAGATGCCTTCGACGGTTGGATTTATTACTTCTCCAACCGGAGCCGCTGTTCAGGATTTTCTTAAAATATTAATTAGACGTAATTGGAAGGGTCGTATTGTGGTTCTTCCGGCAAAAGTGCAAGGACAGGGAGCTGCAGAGGAAATGGTTGAAATGATTCGTACGGCGGAGGAGCTAAATATTTTTGACTTACTGGTTATTGGACGTGGCGGTGGTAGTGTAGAAGACTTATGGGCTTTTAATGAAGAGCCATTAGTGCGCGCAGTTGCTGCGACTAAGATTCCAATTATTTCAGCTATTGGTCATGAAATTGATTTCACGCTCACGGATTTCGCAGCTGATTTGCGTGCAGAAACACCAAGTGCTGCAGCAGAATTAATTTCGAGTGAATTTGTGGCCTGCGTTGAGCGTGTGGACCGTGCTAGCGAATTAATTATAGATATTGTTGAATCGAGGCTAGAAACAGAAACCAAACGACTTGATCATGCTCGGTCTCGTCTACGACTCCTTGCGCCTCAGGCTCGTCTTGAGAGAGGTTGGCTTAAGCTTGATGACTTAACTAATCGTTTAACGGCGGTGTTGCGTAGTGCGCTTAATCAACCAACGCAGAATTTAATTCGGTTAAAGAACCGCTTTGATAGATCTTCCCCTGAAACGCATTTGCCACTGCTTAATGAACGCATTGCTTCACTAGGTAAACGTCTTGAAGCGGCGAGTCCTAAGTCTGTCTTAAACCGCGGCTTTGTGATTATACGTGATGATGCAGGTATTCCCGTCATACGTAAGAAAAAGATTAAATCACAGACCTTATCCGCTGAATTCTCAGACGGTAAAATTGATCTTAAAGTTATTAAAGAGTAGGGCGTGTGAATATTATTCTTTTTGATTCTGACGAACTGACCTTTCCGCTTCCGCTCGGGGATAGTCGCGCTTTTCATATCAAAGAGGTTTTAAAACGTGGTGTTGGTGAACCATTTGATGTCGGATTAGTGAACGGGCCCCGAGGCAAGGCTACTATTCTTCGAGAAGAAGAAAGTGGGCTCGTCCTAACATTTACCTGGGGACAATTGCCTAAGGCGCTTGATGCCATCACGCTAGTAATTGGAATGCCAAGGCCGCAAACCGCTCGAAAAATTCTGAACGAAGCTGCTTCGTTAGGTGTTAAAGCGCTTCATTTTGTAACAACAGAAAAAGGTGATGTTAATTACGGAA
>DAISZL010000009.1:2587-21716 GCA_036824825.1 Opitutaceae bacterium | reverse complement strand
GGTGTTAAAGCGCTTCATTTTGTAACAACAGAAAAAGGTGATGTTAATTACGGAATGAGTAATTTGTGGAGTTCCGGAGAATATAAAAAACAAATTCGAAGTGGAGCAGAGCAGGCGTTTTGTACGCAACTACCTGAGGTAAGTTTTGGTAAATCAATGACGGAAGTCTGGTCTGTGTTTGATTCTAGTTTCTTAAAAATAGCTTTAGATAATTACGAATCTCCCGGTGCTTTATCACAAGTTACTGTTACTTTACCTTGTGTTGTTGCGATTGGTTCAGAGCGAGGCTGGAGTCTAGCAGAGAGAAATTTATTTAGAGTAAGTGGGACACATTTGTGTCACTTAGGTGAACGCGTTCTTCGTACCGAGACAGCCTGCGTGGCGAGTGTGAGTATCATAAAGTCCAAACTAGGACTTATGTAGGATTAGGATTTCTTCCTAAAAAAGACAGCGGTTGGTTGTCTTACTCCTTGGCCTAGGCGTTTTATTTCTTCCCACCCAGGAGGATTGAGTTCGTAGCTACCTGGCATCTCAAACACGACAATAGCGTCTTTTTTATCCTTAAGCGCTAGGCTTAATTTAGAAAACATAGGATCTGCTGCTCCAATAATCATATCGTAGGGCGGATCTATAAAAACAAGGTCAGGTGCTGTGTGATTTCCAAGCGGTACTTCTGTTGCGTCACCTTCAATAACTGTAAGTAAGTCGGGATCAGTTCCCATACTTTTACACACTGCTTTTATATTTTGCTCTAAGTGAGGAATTGTTTTAGAATCTTTTTCTACAAATACACCACCCTTAGCTCCGCGGCTAAGTGCTTCTAGTCCATAAGCGCCACTTCCTGCAAATAAGTCTAAGAAGTAAACACCAGGAATGTAAGCGGCTAAACTCGAAAATACAGCTTGGCGTAGTCGATCCGTAGCAGGTCGCACATCCCGTGTCTTAGGGACGCTGAGCGTAATTCCTCGTGCTATGCCTCCTGTGATTCGCATGTGATAAAATTAAAGGTGAATTAAAATATTAGGCAGTAATTGCGAATCTGTAAAAGCTAATGCATACTCTTTGTTAATTTTAGTATCACTCAATCTTTATGTTCTCCTACCATTATAACGGAAAGCGGTTTTATAATTACCGTGGCGAACAGAGGCACGGACTAAAGGATGTCTTAAAGTGGAAGTTGTCGAGTAAGCCTTCGCCTTGGTTAGGTGAAGATAGTGCTGAGCCACGTGCTGCTCCACTGAGGCTCGGTAATGGTATAGAGGTATCTTTTATTGGACACTCAAGTTTTCTTATTCAAACACCCTACGGAAATTTTCTTACAGATCCGGTTTATTCAAATCGAGTAGGGCCTGTTTCATGGTTTGGTCCTAAACGCTATACGAAGCCTGGAGTGACATGGGAAAGCTTACCTGCTATTACTGCCGTTCTTCTGAGTCATGATCATTATGATCATTGCGATTCACCAACTCTAAGTAGCATTGCAAAACGGTGGAATCCTATCGTTGCTACGCCGCTTAAGATGAAGGGATTACTTAAAAACTTTTCACTCGTTACTGAATTAGATTGGTGGCAGACAACGCAGATTAATAACCAAGTAAGTGTCACTTTGGTTCCTGCACAGCATTGGGGTCGTAGACTGCCTTGGGATACGAATACGCGTTTGTGGGGCGGCTTTTATTTATCTGTAGCAGGGCGTGTTATTTATTTTGCGGGAGATTCTGGTTATCACGAAACGCTTTTTAAAACGATTAAGGAAAGACTAGGTTCACCTGATTTATCTCTAATACCGATAGGTGCCTATGAACCTCGCTGGTTCATGAAGGAAGCTCATATGAATCCTAAGGAGGCGCTTCAGGTGCATCATGATTTAGGATCTAAAAAGAGTATTGGGATGCATTGGGGAACTTTTCGCCTAACGGATGAAGGTCAAGAAGACCCATGGCTTGAGCTAGGCCGAGAAATGCAGGAAAAGTCACTGCCACAAGATGCCTTTATTGTTCTAAAACCTGGGCAAAGTATATCGCTTCCAGGAATTTGACTTTTTCTACTAGTTAGGCACCTTACTATTAGGCTTTTATAGATAAATTTATAATAGCCTAAAGTAATGATGATTAGATATTTAAGTACATATTTCGAATCGTGCCTAAAATGCTCAATCTGGGAGGAACTTATCGGGTTCCCTCAGGTTATATGCTAAGCACGACTGCCGTGTATCATGAATTGGCTTAGACTTACTCTTATCATCAGCTTTTTGGGATGTGGCCTAGGCCTGTCCAAAGCGGAGGAGTCTAATTTGTTTCCGGGGATGGTAACGTTTACCCGCCCTGGCCAATCGCAGGTCAGTTGGAATGCTTTTGGACCTTTTCTCTTTAATGAACCTTCTGCAGAAGGGGGGCGCGTTTTAGGATTACGCCCTTTATTTGTTCAGCACTTAGATGTGGGTGGTAGTCACGAAGAGACGACCATTTTCTATCCTCTGTTTTATTACCGCTCGTATGGCGATTCGTATGAATGGAGTGTCTTTAAATTAATCAATAGTACCGGACGCACACGTAACTCAAATCATAGCAGTGGTGGTTTAAGCACTACATTTGATATTTGGCCGGTTTATTTTTCAGAAAAAGGAAATGATACCGATTCGTCTTCTTTAGCTGTGTTTCCGTTATTTGGTAAACTGCAAGGACATCTTGGGTTTGAAGATGCTGAATTTATCGCTTTCCCTCTTTATTTAAAATTTACTACGGAAGAGTCTCAAACGACATATCTTCCTTGGCCATTTGTTCGTTACTCTTCAGGAAAGGTGCATGGATTTTCATTATGGCCCTTATTTGGTACGACTGAAAAGCAAGGTGCCTTTAAGCGTTCGTTCGCTCTATGGCCGTTTATTTATTCTAATCAGGAAATTTCGAAGGCAGAAGATTCAAAGCCTGCTGAAGTTTCCTATGAATTAGGAGTCCTTCCTTTTTACTCTGTTCAGAAAAAGCCTGGCTACATTAACGAAAATTATCTTTGGCCGTTCTTTGGCTACTCGGACAGAACAACTCCTGTTCATTACCATGAAACACGTTACTTCTGGCCACTACTCGTACAGGGTCGTGGTGATCAAGCGTATGTAAATCGTTTTGGTCCTTTATATACGCATTCTGTTATAAAAGGCTTAGATAAGACCTGGTATATGTGGCCATTATATCGTCAGGAAAAGTGGGCAGATGCCGATTTAGGCCAAGAAAAAACTAGAGTTCTCTTTTTTCTTTTGTCTAAAGATGAACAATTCAGTGTTTCGCATCCTGAAAAAGCACATGCGGTTAAAACAACCGTGTGGCCACTGGTTTCAACCTGGGACAATGGAGCAGGAAAAGTTCAAACCCAGTTGTTTAGTCCTTTCGAAGGTATTTTTGCAGATAGTCCTCAAATGCGTTATGCATGGGCTCCACTGTTTTCATTTATTCGATTCGAGCAGTCTTCTCCTGGTGAAACACGGTTAAGTATAGCGTGGAATGCACTCACTTGGACTGAAAGTAACAAAGCTAAAGAAACGGATTTTCATCTAGGCCCGCTTTTTCAGGTCAAAACACAAGACTCGTTGAAGCAGGTGGCTTTTCTAGGTGGGTTATTTGGATTTAAACATGATACTTTAAAAGGATGGAGTATCTTCGGAATGGAGTTTTCACAAAACGATCCTACAGTAGCTGAGGCACATAAGTAATATTTTAAGTTTCATGAATTCAATCAGATCAGTTCTCGAAGGAGTAGGAAGCGCACTTATTTTATTAGTTCGCTCTATTTCCCATGTGGGAACACTAACTCGGCAAAAAGCACGTTTCATAGAACAGTGTT
The DNA here is from genome assembly GCA_036824825.1 of Opitutaceae bacterium. GTDB lineage: Bacteria > Verrucomicrobiota > Verrucomicrobiia > Opitutales > Opitutaceae > Palsa-1447. The sequence continues at coordinate 17,879 of DAISZL010000009.1, read as the reverse complement.
ATCTGATTGGTTATACGACACTACCTATTGTTGGTATTCTTAGTTTCTTTATTGGAAGTGTTCTTGCGCTGCAGTCAGGTTACTCGATGCAAGATTTTGGTACGCAGCAATTCATTGGTGCGTTAGTTGGTCTTTCCATGGTGCGTGAATTAGGACCTATGATGGTAGCAATTTTACTCGCAGGCCGTGTTGGGTCTGCAATCACAGCCGAGCTTGCTTCGATGAAAGTGAATCAGGAAGTGGATGCCCTAGTGACAATGAATATAGCACCGGCTCGGATTCTTGTGATGCCTCGTTTAGTCGCCGTTTTATTCATGATGCCAGTTTTAACGGTGATTGCCAATTTAGTAGGTTGGTTCGGTGGATCAATCGTATGTAAGTACACCGGTTTTATTTCAGTCGATACGCAGCAATACTTTCAAGCGTTGCGTCATGTCGTAAAATTTAAAGACGTGATTGATGGTATTATTAAAGCAGAAATATTTGGATTTGTGGTTGTTCTTGTTTGTTCAAGCATCGGACTTAGTACGCGTGGAGGACCACGAGAAATAGGTGCCGCAGTGACCAAAGCCGTTGTGACCTCGCTTGTTTTAATCTTAGTCCTCGATTACTTCGTAACTAAAATCCTACTCGCGCTACTCTCGTAAAGGAACCAACGCATGTTTAACCAATTTTTAAATTCCGAAGAGCCGGTAGTACGCAAAGAAAACACAGCCGTTGGTGTTTCGGTTCAAAACGTATCGAAAAGTTTTAAGACATTAACCGTTCTTAAAGATTTTTCACTCAATGTTGAGCCTGGAGAAATCTTTGTCCTTATGGGGCCGAGTGGTTCTGGTAAGAGCGTTCTACTGCGTCATATTATTGGATTAGAAACGCCTGACGCAGGTCGTGTACTGATTAATGGTAAGGATGCGCTGAGTGAAGACGTGAGAGATCATGTTCGTATGGCTCTCGTGTTTCAGGCTGGAGCTTTATTTAATTCACTAAGCGTGTACGATAATCTCGCTCTTTATTTGCGCGAGCATCGTCTCGGTAATGAGAAGCAAATAAAAGATAAAGTGATGCAGGCTCTCTGCTTATTATCACTTGAAGGAGCTGCTAAAAAATATCCATCCGAGTTATCTGGTGGTATGAAAAAGCGTGTCGCAATTGCTCGTGCACTCGTAATGGAGCCTCAGTTACTGCTGTATGATGAACCAACGAGCGAGCTCGATCCGGTAACAGCTGCTACCATTGATGAAATTATTGCAACGCTGCGTGACCAGTACCGAGTTACAACGATTGTTGTATCGCACGACCGTGATCTAGCGCTTAGTATTGGGGACCGTGTGGGCATTTTAATGGACGGAAATTTAATCCATGTCGGTAAACCAGACTCTCTTACTAATCCAACGGATAAGCGCGTCTCTGACTTCTTATATCCAACTGTAGATCTTAAGAATCCGCGCTTTAAAAAATAATTTACTAGAACTTTAAAACTGGAGATTGAAACGATGAATAACACACAACAAACATTACGAGTAGGACTATTCTTCTTACTGGGTATAGCTTTGATCTATGTAACGTATGAAACCCTAAGTGGCTCAAAGACGTTTCATAAAGGAGGCTATACACTCGTAGCTGGTTTTCCTGATTTACAGGATTTAAAGGTAACAGACGATGTTCGCATGGCTGGTGTTCGTATCGGTAGCGTAGCGCAAACACGCCTCGGTAAGCACAGAGCTGAAGCGGTACTTCAGATTGATCCTCAGTATAAAGTACCTTCAGATGCATCAGCGACGATCGTGATGGCTGGTATCATCGGAACAGATTATATCTCGATTGATTTAGGATCTCCTCAAGCTCCTGCACTTACAGACGGTGCTGAAATCAATACGAAGATTACTCCTGATATTGCATCCATTATGACCCAGATGGGTGAATTAGGACATAAATTAGATTCAGCGCTTTCTTCGATTTCAAACGCAGTAAATGGAGATGGTCCTGACGGCGGCGTATTCCAAAAACTGAACAAGATTCTTTCTCAGAATCAGTCTAAGATCGATGCTTCGATGACTAACCTTCAGGATATTACCGGTAAAATTAATCGCGGTGAAGGTACACTCGGTAAATTAGTAAATGACTCTCAATTGCATGATAACTTACTCGCAGCTGTAAATGATTTTAAGGCAACAGCAAGTGAAGCAAAACAGGCTATGGCTAATGCAAATTCGGTATTAGACCAAATTAAATCAGGACAGGGTCCCTTAGGCGTTTTGGTCTATGACAAGCAAGCTGCTGAAGATCTGAAATTTACACTTCATGATATCCGAGATGTTTCAGATAAAATGTCTAAAGGGCAGGGAACCTTGGGTCGTTTAATTAATGATGATAGTTTGTATTTTGGTCTTCAAGGAACGCTCAAGAAAGCAGACCGCGCGATGGACGGCTTAAATGATTCGGGTCCTATATCCGCCGTTGGAGCTCTCTCAAAATCGCTGTTTTAAGCTAGGTCGGGTTAGCAGCCTAAAAGCAGCGTTTTTCTGTAAAGAAAAAGGCTGCAATAAGGCGTTGAGTTAGGGGCTAAAAGTGAACTAGAGTTAGATTTCATACTTATGAAATTACCCCTCGTTGTTTTAGCGCTCTTGTCTCTTGCGCCTTGTGTTTCACGTGCCGAAGTAACACCTCCTACATCCAGTGAGGTATTAAAGACGATGGAAAAAGTGGCTGACTATCAAATTAGTCATCCTGGTCGTCAGGCATTCACCGATTGGGTTCAAGGTGCATTCTTAACAGGTCTTTCATCTCTTGATTCGATTTCTGAAAGTCCACGTTTTCATCAAGCATTATTAAAAATTGCTGAAGGCAATCAGTGGCAACTCGGTGCACGTGTTTATCACGCCGATGATAGTTGTGTTGGTCAGACCTATTATGACCTCTATCTAAAAGAACATGATCCTAAGATGATCAAGTCGCTTCAAGAGCGCTGTGATTACATTTTAGCTCATCCTAAGAATTTCTCTCTCGAATTCGTTGGTAAACAAAAAACAGATCAGTGGTCGTGGTGTGACGCGCTATTTATGGCACCTCCTGCTTGGATACGTATGTATGCTTTAACAGGAAATAAAGCGTACCGTGATTTTGCTGTGAATGAATGGTGGCGTACAACGGCATACCTCTATGATGCAAAAGAGCATCTCTATTTCCGCGATAGCACTTACTTCGATAAGCGTGAAGCTAATGGACAAAAAATATTTTGGAGCCGTGGTAATGGTTGGGTTATTGCAGGGCTTGCTCGATTCTTAACTATTTTACCAGCGAACGATCCAGCAAGGCCACAATTTGAAAAGCTTTTCAAGGATATGGCAGCACGCCTACTTGAAATCCAACCTGCTAGTGGTGCTTGGTGCTCAAGTCTACTTGATCCAACGAGCTGTACTCCAAATATTGAAACAAGTGGTACAGGATTTTACTGCTTTGCTTTTGCTTGGGGTATTAATAATCACCTCTTAGACCGTGCTACCTATGAGCCAAGTGTATTAAAAGCATGGGCTGCTTTAAATACCTGTGTAGAGCCAAGTGGCCGTCTAAACCACGTCCAACCTGTTGGTGCAGCTCCACAGAAATTTAGTCCAGAAAGCACAGAAGCCTATGGCCCTGGAGCCTTTTTACTCGCCGGTCACGAAGTCATTACGCTTGCTTCAAAGCACTAATCATTTTTGTTACTTAAACCTCTGAAATTCGTCTAAAAAACTATGTCCACCCCATCGCTTAATTCTTCAACACGTCGCACGTTTGTAAGAAACATGCTAGTTGGTGCTGCCGGTTTAGCACTCACCCCACGTTTCTTACGCGCTGCAGATCTTGCAAATAGTCGCATCAATGTAGCTCAAATCGGCTGTGGCCGTATGGGTACTAGCGACATGACTGAAACTATGCAGTATGTAGATCACTGCCGCTTTGTAGCAGTCTGTGATCTTGATTCAAACCGTGCAAAAGCTGCGCACAAGACACTCGTTAACCACTATAAGTCAAAAGGTCAGTCTGCTGTAGATATTAAGATCTACGAAGATTACCGTGATGTCTTAGCACGTTCAGATGTTGATGCAGTCCTTATCTGCGTTCCAGATCACTGGCATGCACAGGTCGCGATTGAAGCAGCACTCGCTGGCAAACACATCTATGTTCAAAAGCCAGTCACTTACAGTGTTGCTGAAGCAATCGCTCTACGTAAGACCGTAGAAGCAAGAAAAGTTATTTTACAAACAGGCAGTCAGCAAAGATCAGAATGGCCATTCAAGTCATTCCGTCCTGCTACAGAAGCCGTTCGTAACGGACGCCTCGGCCAAGTTAAAACCGTTAAGATTGGTATCGGTTTAGATGCACCGAAGGGCAGACCAGCTCAAGCGATGCCTGTACCAAAGACATTTAATTATGACCGCTGGTTAGGACCTGTTGAACAGATGGATTATGATGAAGGTCGTGTTCATCCGCAGCATGGTCTTGGTCGTCCAGGTTGGATTACCACAGAAAAATTTGGTCTTGGTATGATTACCAACTGGGGTGCACACCACGTCGATCAAATGCTTTGGGCATTAGGCTTAGAACTTTCTGGTCCAAAGACTGTAGAATCAAAAGTAAACTTCATGAAAAACGATGTGTGGACAGTTCACACCAATTATCATGTCGAAATGCTTATGCCTAACGGCACACAAGTTATCTTAGATGATAAATTTGAAAATGGTTTACTCTTCGAAGGTACAGAAGGAAGTATTTTCTGCTCCCGCGGACATGAACGCGTAACCGCTTCTGATCCAAACGCTGAAGGCCCAGATAATTCACTGCGTGCAAGTAAGCCAAGCTTACTCTCAGCACTACCAAGTGACGCTGTGCGCTGGATGCCAAGTAAGAATCATCACTTAAATTGGCTCGAATGTATTAAAGCTAATCGCGATCCAATCGCTCCAATTAGCCAATCTTCACGTGCCTTAGAAACCTGTGCTGCTTCCTGGATTTCGATGAAAGTCGGACGTAAATTAAACTGGGATGCTACCGCAGAGCGCTTTGTAGGTGATGATGAAGCAAATTCATACCTAAGCCGCAAAGCACGCAGTGCTGAGTATGATATTAATCTCATTCTTCAGAAGGCTGGTATCGTCTAAGCCCTCTTAAGCTTTCAAAGCTGAGTATTTAGGATCAAACCTAAGTACTCAGCTTTTTTATTGTGCAGGCGGTAAGCCGTAGTGGGCTTTGTGAGAAGCGTAGGCTTTTGCGTCATGGAGCATTGATTCAATCGTTGCTGCGAGTGGTTCTACTGCAACCAGTCCAGAAAACACAGCTTTATCCCCAATCGGACTTTCTAGAATGAAGGAGGGACGCTGGGAAATTTTATAGGATAAAAATAACTGCGTACTTGCTTGCACCGTTTTTTTAACGGCCAAGGAATCACTCACGGCATGTAATTTCTTAGCACTGAGTTTACTTACTTTAGCAGCGACTGATACAGATACCTTAAGATCACCTACATCTTTACCTTCAATTAAAGCGGCATGCGCTAAGGCTAAACGAACGGTATCATCGGAGTGCCCAAGGCTTCTGGTTGCTTCAGCTACCAGATTAGGTGCTTCATAGTGGCCTTTTCGTTTTTCAATTAGCCAACCAGAGTTTAATTTATAGGGCGATTGCATGACCGTTCCGCCACTTCTATCATAAAACCAGTCGCATTGTTTACGTGAGGTAGGGAAGTCAGAAGGGCTCATAAGGCCTATTTTCCATGAAAAATCGACCTTCCCGGCATATTTTTTCTTTAAATTTGCCCAAGCTGGTTCGCACCAGTGGCACCACGACGACATAATATCGAGATAATAGGTTACTTTCATAGGGAAAAGGTGGTGGCTTAAGGGGTGTCAAAAAGCCCCTGAAACAGGAGATTTACCCCGCTTTCTTAAGACATCAAGTGCTTAAACCTTCAGAAATTGCTTGTGTCTATCCAAATGCAGGAAAGCCTAGCAAAAATTGTCATATGGCATCTGAATATACCGAATCCAGTATTAAAACCCTGTCTTCGACGGATCATATCCGTTTAAGACCTGGCATGTACATTGGGCGTTTGGGTAGTGGAACCCACGCTGAAGACGGCATTTACGTGCTTTTAAAAGAGACCGTAGATAATTCAATCGATGAATTTACCATGGGACATGGTAAGAAGATCGAAATCGAATTAACGGATAGAACCGTCAAAGTCCGCGATTATGGCCGCGGTATACCACTGGGAAAACTCTTAGAGTGCGTATCGATTATCAACACGGGTGCTAAGTATGATAGCCAAACCTTTAAAAAGGCCGTGGGTTTAAACGGTGTAGGTCAAAAAGCCGTAAATGCGCTTTCCTTAAGCTACCGAGCTCAGGCCGTACGTGAAGGTGAAACCAAGGTGGTTGAATTTGCTCAGGGCAAACTTAAGAAAGATCACAAAGTTACCAAGTCCACCGAGAAGAACGGCACGATCATTGAATTTACGCCAGACGAACAACTCTTCGGTAAGGATTATAAATTCCGCCGTGAGTTTGTGGAGGACATGCTTTGGACGTATGCCTATTTAAATCGTGGGCTTACCTTAACCTTAAATGGAACGGCCTATAAGTCAGATAATGGACTTAAGGATCTGCTAGAGAAAAACCTCACAGGAGAAGTGCTTTATCCCATCATTCATCTACAAGGTGAAGATATTGAAATAGCGCTTACCCATGGATCCCATTACGGAGAAGAGTACTACTCCTTCGTTAACGGTCAGCATACAACGATGGGTGGTACCCACCAAGCAGCTTTCAGAGAAGCTGTCGTAGATACGCTGCGTAATTTCTTTAAGAAAGAGTTTGATGCTGCAGATATCAGGCAATCAATTGTTGCGGCCGTATCGGTTCGCGTAATCGAACCCGTTTTCGAATCACAAACAAAAACAAAATTAGGTTCAGCTGATGCTGCTCCAGGGGGTCCTTCCATTAAGGACTTTATTGGTAAATTTGTTCAGCAAAGTCTCGACGGTTATCTACACAAAAATCCAGAGACTGCTCAGGCTATCCTTTCAAAGATTCAAGAAAGTGAAACAGAGCGTAAAGAGCTTGCTGGTATTCGTAACCTTGCTCGTGAACGTGGAAAGAAAGCATCCCTGCATAATCGTAAACTCAGAGACTGCCGTTTACACTTAGGTGAAAAGGATCCTCGTTCTGAAAATAGTACGCTCTTTATCGTAGAAGGTGACTCAGCTTCGGGATCTCTCACAGCTTGCCGTGATGTGCAAACTCAAGCGGTCTTTGCTTTAAAGGGTAAGCCGCTTAATACATACGGACTTTCTAAGAAAGTAATCTACGAAAACGAAGAATTCCATCTGCTCCAGTCAGCGCTTAATATCGAAGAGGGCTTCGATGGACTGCGCTACGGCAAAATCGTTATTGCTACCGATGCAGACGTAGACGGTATGCACATTCGCTTACTGCTCATTTCGTTTTTCCTACAGTTCTTCCCAGAGTTAATTACGGCAGGGCGTTTATATGTGTTAGAAACACCTTTATTCCGTGTACGTAATAAGAAGGTAACGCATTACTGCTACAGCGAAAAGGAAAAAGATAAAGCGATGGATGAATTGGGAACGACCGCTGAGGTAACACGCTTTAAAGGTTTAGGAGAAATTTCAGCAAACGAGTTCAAAGACTTCATTGGTGAAAATATCCGTTTAGTGCCAATCTCACTCGCTCACTTACACAGTAGCGACGAACTCCTTTCTTTCTTCATGGGTAAGAATACTCCAGAAAGACAGGACTTTATTATTGAAAACTTGAAGATCGAAAAAGATCTCGTTGAAACCTGATTTTAGCAATGTCCGCAAAAAAAGCTTCCAGTAAAAACGGCGTATTTTCCTCTGAATCAACTCTAGCGACAAGCTACAGAGATTGGTTTCTTGAGTACGCAAGTTACGTAATCTTAGACCGCGCAGTTCCGCATATTAATGACGGACTAAAGCCTGTTCAGCGCCGCATTCTGCATACGCTGTGGGAAATGGACGATGGTCGTTTCCATAAAGTTGCCAATGTTGTTGGTGCATGTATGCGCTTCCATCCTCACGGTGATGCTTCCATTGGAGCAGCGCTTGTTGGTATGGGACAACGTGGTTACTTAATTGAGCCACAAGGTAATTTCGGTAATTTATTAACCGGTGATGATGCTGCAGCACCTCGTTACATTGAAGCACGTCTAACTCCGTTTGCTAAGGATGTTCTCTTTAATCCTAAGACAACGACTTGGCAGGCAAGTTATGATGGCCGCGCTCGTGAACCAGTTACACTTCCTGCAAAATTTCCACTCGTCTTATTAGACGGAGCTGAGGGTATTGCCGTTGGTTTATCGACAAAGATCTTACCGCATAACTTTAATGATCTGTGCCGTGCATCGATTAATCATTTGCAGGGTAAGCGTTTTAGAATCGTACCTGATTTTCCAACAGGCGGTATTGCAGACTTCTCTGAATACAATGACGGAGAACGTGGTGGAAAAGTAAAACTACGTGCTAAGATTGAATCACGTGGTAAGTACGTCTTAGCAATTACTGAACTTCCTTTCGGAACTACGACTGAGTCACTCATTGATTCGATACTCGCTGCAAATGCGAAGGGTAAAATCAAAGTGCGTCATGTGGATGATAACACAGCAGACGCTGTGGAAATCTTAATTCACTTACCTCAGGGCAGTGAGCCAGAAAAAGTAATTCAACAGCTGTACGTATTTACAGACTGCCAAGTCGCTATTTCTCCTGCGTCCTGTGTCATTGATAATGAGAAACCAGCATTTATTGGTGTTTCTGAAATTCTTAAGCGCAGTGCAGAACGCACCAAGGATCTTCTTAAGCAAGAATTAGATATCCGCCTAGCTGAATTAGAACAACAATGGCACTGGGACTCTTTAGAGCGTATCTTCATTGAAGAGCGTATCTACCGCAGAATTGAAAAATCAAAAACGTGGGAAGAGGTTCTTGAAGAAATTCGTGACGGCTTAAAGCCGTTTGTGAAGGGTCTTAAACGTCCAGTCACGGATGAAGATATTGCACGTTTAACTGAAATTAAAATTAAACGTATTTCAGCTTTCAACCGCTTCCAAGCGGATGAAGCTATGAAGAAGATCGAGTCAGAGATGAAAGAGGTTAAACACAACCTCAAGAATCTGAATGATTATGCGATCGCATGGTTTGAAAAATTAGCTGAAAAATACGGTAAGGGCATTAAGCGTAAGACTCAGTACGATGAGATTGAGCAGATCAGTGCTGCTGAAGTTGTATCTGCAAATCAGCGCTTATATGTAAACCGTGAAGAAGGTTTCGTTGGCCTAAACTGGCGTCAGCATGAATTCGTTCAGGAATGTACGATCTTGGATGATGTCTTATGTATTATGGCTGACACCGCCATGAAAGTTTCCCGCGTGGGAGACAAAATGTTCATGGGTAAAGATATCGTTCACTGTGCGATCTTACCTAAGGACGGCGACAAAGCTTTCTATGTCATGATGTATCAAGACAAAGAAAGCGGTAAGGCCTTCGTTAAAAAATTCCAAATCGGTGGTGTTACCCGTGATAAACTTTATCCGCTCGCAAAAGCGGAAGGATCTCGCGTGGTTTACTTCCAGCGTTTTGCTACCGAGAAAGCTATTCCTAAGAAATTAACTGTAACGGTAGATGGCCGTGGCGGTGCACGTGTTAAGGAATTTGATTTCGATATCACGGAAGTACCAGTCAGTAACCGCGCTGCTAAAGGCGTTACCGTTACTAAATGGCTTGTTAAGTCAGTAAAGCCGGTTGAGTAATCGGCTTTGCATAAAACGTAGGTAAGCCTTCCAGCTTAATCTGGCTGGATAGGCTAAAAAAGGTGAATGCGAGTAGCACTTTCGCAAGGTTGTGCTACCTTGTAATTACGTGAACACCTCATCTTTACCTTCCGTTACCGTTTTAGGCTTAGGCATCATGGGAAGTGCAATGGCGCGCCGTATTCGTGCTGCTGGATTTCCACTTAAGGTTTATAACCGTAATGCTACAAAAGCATCTCAGTTTGCATCGGAAGGGTTTACGGTAGCGAAATCACCTGCTGAAGCAGTGGTAGGCTCTGACATCATTTTATGTATGGTTTCGGATGATAAAGCATCGGAAGCTATGTGGCTTGGTGAGGCAGGAGCTTTGAAGGCAGCTAAAAAAGGGGCTATACTGATCGATTTAAGTACGCTGACTGTAGGGTGGGTGACAGAACTAGCAAAGCATGCTACCCAACATGGGTGTGAATTCCTGGATTGCCCTGTCGCTGGAAGTAAGCCTCAGGCTAATGCGGGCGAATTGGTTCTATTCGTTGGTGGTTCAGAAACAGCGCTAAACCGAGCACTCCCTGTTTTAAAAGTGATCTCTAAGGCAGTTAACCACTTAGGAGCTACTGGCAGCGGGGCTAGGATGAAACTGATCAATAACTTCTTAAGTGGTGTTCAGGCGGCTTCTTTTGCGGAAGCCTTAGCGATTATTGAGCGAAGCGGACTAGACCGTGCTAAAGCCGTTGATTTAATCATGAATGGAACCCCTGGTAGTCCTATGGTTAAAACCATGGCGACACGGATGCTTTCCCCTGACTATGATAACACAAACTTTGCTTTAAGGCTCATGGCTAAGGATTTAGGTTATGCTGTGGAGGAGGGGAAGTCCCATGGAATTGGGATGATTTCGGCTGGCGCTGCCTTAGAAATCTTCAAAAAAGGTATCGAAATAGGCCTTGGGGATAAGGACCTTTCTTCGGTTGCTGAGACCTTCCGAAAGACAAAGTAGGGGTGGTTTTGGCCCTTTAGGCTTGGGTAGGAGCTTCGGTAGAGCCAAAAGTCAGCAAAAAAGCCATCATTTTTTTATAAAAGATTAATGTTTTAATTTCACTTTGCATTTGCTCGTATTCGGTCTGCTAGCTCACTGTTTAAGGAAAGTAATACATGTATCTTCAGGCGTTAACCTTACGCGGCTTTAAGTCGTTCGCAGACAATACCACTCTCAGGTTTGAACCAGGGGTCACAGCGGTCGTTGGACCTAATGGCTGTGGTAAATCCAATATCGCGGATGCGATACGCTGGGTGCTGGGTGAACAAAGCGCTAAGGCGCTTCGTGGTGGTAAGATGCAAGACGTCATCTTCGAAGGTGCAGACACACGTAAGCCTGCACAGCTGTGTGAAGTCGCCTTACTTTTAACGGACTGCGAAAAACAACTCGGTAGTGAGTATCACCAAATTGAGATCATGCGCCGAGTGCACCGCGATGGTCAAAGTGAGTATTTCTTTAATGGTCAGCCATGCCGCTTAAAAGATATCCAAAAATTATTTATGGATACGGGTATTGGTCGCACCAGTTACTCGATCATGGCACAAGGTCAGATCGATCAGATCTTATCCTCAAAGCCAGAAGAACGTAGAGCTGTTTTCGAAGAAGCTGCAGGTATTACAAAGTATAAGAGTCAGCGCCGCGAAGCCCTCAATAAGCTCGCACTGACAGATCAAAATCTTGCACGTGTTACCGATATTATCGGCGAAGTTTCCCGTCAGATTGGAACACTCCGTAGACAAGCAGCTAAGGCGATGCGCTTTAAGCGCCTAAATCACCGCTTAAAACATTTAAGTTTAGCATGGAGCGGCTATCAGCACGGGCTTGTATTTGCGACCTTAGGAGATCTTGAATCTCGCGTAAATGGCTTAAGAGATTCTGCGAATGAACGCCGCACAAGTTTAGAAACTCAGCAACAAGCGCTCGAAGCTAAGAAAACGAACCGCAGTCGTTTAAATCAACAAGTTCAAGAAGCTCAACAGGCAGTCTTTGATTTAAAGACACAGCGTGAGCAAGCAGAGAACGCAGCTCGTTTAGCTGAAATCCGTAAGACAGGACTTGAAGAGCGTATTGGTTCTTCAAAGACAAATTTAGCTGAAGTAGAAATGCAGCTAAAGGAAGTTACTGCTCAGTTTGATACAGGCGCTCAAGACAAGCAGCTTCAGCTCAACTTGCTTGGTAGCTCTGATCAGGTTTTCCAGCAGCGTAATCGTGATTTATCGATTATTGATGGAAAGGTAAGTAAGTTAGAACAAGAACTTCAACAGGCTAAGTTTGCTCTGTTACAGACTGAAAGTACGGTAGCTCGCTTAAGAACAGATTGTTCAGGTTATGAAGTAGAGCAAAAGACCAGTGTTCATCGCCATGAATCGATCGTTAAGGATATGGCGCAAGTTAAGGAAGAGTTGGCTACAGCTCAGAAGGCAGTAGAAGAAGCCGCAAATCGCTTAGCAGTAGTCACTCAAGAAAAAGCAAAAGCACAGGAGCAGGCTCAAGCTGCTCAGGCTGAACTTGCTGAAGCAACGCGTGAATTTAGAGAAGGGCAGAGACGCCTCCAAGAATTGGATCGTCAACTCGCTCAGCGCAGTGCTCGTTTAAAAGTTTTACAACAATTACAAGAAAAGTGGGAAGGCTTTGGTGAAGGTGCTAAGGCTGTTCTTCAGGGACGCTTAACGGATTCACTAGAAGGTAAAAAAGCGACTCCAATTCTTCAAGGACTCGATGTTAAACCAGAAGGTGCTAAAGCATTATCAGCACTTTTAGGAACAGCTGCTGAAGCAATCGATGTCGCTGATGTAGCTACAGCAAAACGTATTTTAGCGAAGTTAGAGTCAGATCAAATTGGTTCTGTTATTCTTCGTGTTCAAGAAATTGGCATTAAGCCAACCGAGGTCTCAGATTTACCTGCTGGACTTGTTTCTGCACGTACACTCCTTAAGGATCCAGACCAAGAGCATCCTGCAGTGGCTCTTCTTGATGCCTGCTACATCGTTGATGATTTAGGCAGTTTCTTAGATACTTGGAAAGCAAACCCAAGCTTAAGCTTTTTAGCAGTCGCTACACGTAAGGGTGAAGTCGTTGATCGCCGTGGTTTAGTCATGGGTGGTCATGCGAGCGAAAAGAAACAAGCAAACAGTCTTGTTCAACGTGAAGTGGATTTACGTGAAACAGCGCGTGCACTCAATGATGAGCAAAAAGCGCATGATGAACAACGTGCTAAGATTGATCTTTTAAACACTGCTGTAACTCAAGCTGAGCAAAAGATTGAGCAAGCACGTGAGGTTGTTTTACAGGTTACTCAAACCTCCGCTTCCGCACAGGCAGAACACCGTAATGCAGAGCGCTCGGCTGAAGACGTAGCGAATAAACTTCGCCGTATGGATGCTGAAGTTTCGGCATTAGAGGCAGCACGTAATGAAGCGCATACTCGCTGGGTAAAAGCTCAAGATTTACTCAAGAAGGCAGAGGACACAGACGCTGCACAGCGTAGTCATATTTCTAAACTTGATAATGATCTCGTTGCTTCACGTGCAGAGCGTGATGTGAAACGTGAGTCCTTAGCTCAAGCTCGTTTAGAGTTAGCTGACCGTAGACAAAAAGTGGAAGTCCTAGACCGTGGTTTAGGCGAAATGGAACGTCGCCGTCAGCAGCTTGCAGAATTACTCAGTCAGAGACAAAACGAAATCGAAAGCTGGTCAGAGCAAACGGTAGAATTAGAAAAAGAAACCAGCACACAGAAAAATAAATCTACAGGCTTAGTTGATTCACTCACCCAAGCTCAGCAACAAGTAGAAGCAATTAAAGTCGAACTCGTTTCGATTGAATCTGAAATCGACGGCTTAGAAGCTTCTCAAGCTAAAGTACGTCAAGATTCAGAATCCGCACACTCCGAATTAAGTAAGAACGAAATTAAACTCGCTGAAAATCGTCAAAGAGCTCAATTCCTCTCTGAAGATGTTAATCGTGAGCACGGTCTTGATATTTCTACGGTTGATTGGAAGCAAATGCTTTGGAAAGCAGATGATGAACCAGAAGGTTTAAATCTCCTCGATATCGACGAAGAAGAAGATCAAGAAGCGAGTGCTCCAAAAGCACTTGAAGCAGGTAGTGATGCAGCTGCAGTTGCTGAGGGCGCTGAAGAGCCAAAGAAGACACGCCGTAAAAAGGATAAAGTCCGCGGTGAGCCTACCGAAGCCGATTTGGCTGCAATGGATTCCACGAACTGGGACGAAATTAAAGCTCAAGTTGATGCACTACGTCAGCGTATTGCTACAATGGGTGCAGTTAACTTGGTTGCGATCGAAGAGTACGTTGCACTCAAAGAACGTCACGATTTCTTAAAGAGTCAGAGCACGGATCTTACTACTGCTAAGGCAGAACTGCTTGCTGCGATTGATGAGATCAATAAGACCTCGCAAGCGCAGTTTGCTCTCACCTTCGAGCAGATTAAGAAGAACTTTGATTACACCTTCAAAACACTCTTTGGCGGTGGTAATGCTCAACTCGATTTAATTGCTACCGAAGATATTTTGGAAAGCGGTATCGAAATCGTAGCTCAACCTCCTGGTACAAAGCTCAAAGGTATTACACTCTTGTCCGGTGGACAGAAGACGCTCACTGCGGTTGCGCTACTATTCGCACTCTACATGGTGAAGCCTTCACCTTTCTGTTTACTCGACGAATTAGACGCGCCGCTTGACGAATCTAACATTGGTCGTTTCACAGAACTCTTGAAGAAGTTCGTCACTGATTCCCAGTTCATCATCATCACGCACAATAAACGCACCGTTGCAGCTGCAAGTGCGATCTATGGCGTAACGATGGAAGAGCGCGGCGTTTCAAAGATTGTTTCCATGGTATTTAACGCTCAACACGGCGAACCTGAAACAACGAGTCGAAACATCGCTGAATCTGTTGTTGCTGTAACACCGGGTGCTTCAAGCAAGTGAGCGAATGAAGGTCCTTCTTGTAGACGGATTTAATCTCGCTTACCGGTGTTTCTTTGGAATACCTGAACTTACTCGCTCCGACGGATTTCCAACGAATGCACTGCATGGTTGGACGAAAGCAATTTGGCGTTTACAGGATCAAGAAAACCCAGACGTAAGTGTTGTGTTTTTTGATTTAGGTGGCGCGCAAGATAGACTCGCGCTTCATCCCGAATATAAAGCGCAGCGTAAAGAGATGCCTGAAGGGTTAGTGGCTCAAATTCCTGTGCTAAAAGATTTAACTCGGGCGATGGGAATTAAAGCTGTGGAACAACACGGCGTTGAAAGTGATGACCTACTTGCCTCAGAAGCGGTGCAACTCGCTAAAGAGGGTCACGAAGTTTTAATTTTAAGTTCTGATAAAGACTTTGCACAGATTGTTGGCGAAAAAATTACAATCATGCAGCCACCCGCTACCTCTAATCCAAAGCTTGGATGGAGACGC
>DAISZL010000009.1:0-2487 GCA_036824825.1 Opitutaceae bacterium | reverse complement strand
CTGAGGTTAAATCGTACCTTAACGACCCTTAATTTAAATCACCCAGTATTACCTATAGAAGTGGGTAAACCAAAGCATGCAGAGTTGTATAAGCTATTGGATGACATGCAGATGCGATCTACTTTAGCAGAGGCTCAGAAGCGCTATGGACAGCCAGAGTTGTTTTAAAAAGTAACGAAACTCTACGCTATTTGCCCGTGACAGGTAAGCGTAGTCTTGCTTTTACTTAAGCGTGCCAGAATCAAAGCCATTACTCATGTTGGGTCTACCTAAGGGTAGTCTCGAAGACTCCACGAAAGCGCTTTTTGCAAAAGCAGGGTGGAAAATTACGACATCCTCACGTTCTTACAAGCCATCGATCGATGACCCAGAACTCGATGGTCGTTTTGTTCGTGCTCAAGAAGTGAGCCGTTATGTTGAGCATGGATTTTTTGATTGTGGTCTAACAGGCTACGATTGGATTCAGGAAAATAATTCTGATGTCGTTGAAGTCTGTGATTTAATTTACAGCCGTGCCTCGGTTCAGAAATCACGCTGGGTATTATGCGTTCCTGAAAGTTCTTCATTTAAGAAACCAGAAGATTTAGCAGGTAAGCGTGTTGCTACAGAATTAGTAGGAACCGTAAAACGGTATTTTGAAAAAAAGAAAATCAACGTTGAAGTTGAATTTTCATGGGGCGCAACCGAAGTCAAAGTTCCTGATTTAGTTGATGCGATTGTCGATATCACAGAAACAGGAAATTCGATCAGAGCTAACAAGCTTCGCATTATTGATACGCTGCTTGAAACGAATACAAAATTTATTGCTAACAAGAAGAGCTGGGCTGATCCAGCGAAGCGCCGTAAGATTGAAACGATTGCGCTTTTACTTACCGGTGCTCTAGAAGCTGGTTCTAAAGTAGGCCTTAAGATGAATGCTCCCAAAGCAGCTCTAGAAGCTATCTTAAAGACAATTCCAGCCCTTCGTAATCCAACGATTTCTACACTCTCTAATCCAGAGTGGGTTGCTCTCGAAACAATCATTGATGAAAGTGTTGCGAGAGAAATTATTCCTGAACTTAAACGCATTGGTGCTGAAGGTATCGTCGAGTATCCACTTAATAAAGTGGTGTACTAATCATTATGGCCACAGTCAGAGCTGTTACTTTAGGTCTGTTGCAGCATGCCTGTGGGCCTGATCGTGCTTCTAATTTAGCTACAACCCTTAGGCTTGCTGAAAAAGCAGTTAAGTCGGGAGCTCAGATTATTTGTACGCAGGAACTTTTTTTAACACCGTACTTTTGTCAGACAGAAGATTATAAAAATTTCGAACTCGCGGAGGATATTCGCGGAGAAACTACACAGGCACTCCAAGCATTTGCGAAGAAGCACGGTGTGGTCATGATTGGATCGTTGTTCGAAAAACGCACACAGGGTCTCTATCACAATACTGCAGTCGTGATTGATGCCGATGGATCGTATTTGGGGTGCTACCGAAAAATGCACATTCCGGATGATCCACTTTTCTACGAGAAGTTTTATTTCACGCCAGGTGATCTCGGATTTAAAGTGTTTGAAACCCGTTTTGGAAAGTTGGGTGTATTGATTTGCTGGGATCAGTGGTATCCAGAAGCAGCAAGGTTAACGGCGATGCTGGGAGCCGAGATTATCTTTTATCCCACTGCGATTGGCTGGCATCCTAAGGAGAAGCAAGCTCAAGGAGAGAAACAGCACGGCTCTTGGGAAATCATTCAACGCTCACATGCTGTTGCAAATGGTTGTTATGTAGCTGTTTGTAATAGAATTGGCCATGAATTAAGTGCCGGTTCAGACGGGATCGATTTTTGGGGACAGAGTTTTGTCGCTGGAACCAGTGGTGAAATTTTAGCGAAGGCTTCATCAACCGAAGAAACAGTCGTAATTGCTACGATTGATCTAGAAAAAATGGATGATACGCGCACCCATTGGCCTTTCCTAAGAGACAGAAGGATAGATGCTTACGGAAATATTACGAAGCGTTTAAGCGATTAATTTTCGGCTGGCTTGCAAGGTGGATAAGGGTGGCTAGAATTACCCTTCCTTTAACGTTATGGCCACAAACCGCACATTATCTCAAACACCTGTTGCTTTGGGATATGCTATGCCGGCGGAATGGGAGAAACAGGAAGCTATCTGGATTTCTTGGCCACACCGTAAGTTAACGTGGCCCCGTCATTTTAGACCAATACCGGGCATCTTTGCTAAAATCATTGCTACGATTAGTCACTTTGAGGAAGTCAGAATCAATGTACCTCGGTCGCTGAAACGTAAGGCAGTTTCGTTAGTGAAGCATGCGGGTGCAGATATGGGGAAGGTGACTTTCTATGAACACCCAACCAATGATGCGTGGTGTAGGGATCATGGACCTATTTTTGTTAAACATAAAAAGACAGGTAAACTTGCACTTACCGATTGGAACTTTAATGCCTGGGGAGAAAAATATCCTCACTTCTTATTAGATAATCAGAT
>DAISZL010000018.1:22965-27469 GCA_036824825.1 Opitutaceae bacterium | reverse complement strand
GCATGACTGAATCCCAGATTGCTTCACCTCAAGCGGCATCGAATCAGAATAGTAAAAAAAGTTGGTGGAGATTATCCCTTACCCAACAAATCGCATTAGCGCTCGTTCTAGGCATCCTTCTTGGATGGCTGAAACCGAGCATAGCTCTACAAACAGGATTTCTAAAAGATATCTTTCTTAACCTCGTTAAGTCACTCATAGCTCCTTTAATCTTCGCAAGCGTTGTATCCGGCATAGCTGGTGGAGGAGATGCAAAAAAAGTAGGTCGCTTAGGCCTTAAATCGATCATCTATTTTGAAATAGCCACTACCCTTGCTTTAATTGTTGGGTTAGTTCTCGTTAATACCATTAAGCCAGGACAAGGCGTAATGCTCCCTCCTGCTTCCGCTGAAGTAATCACGCAAGCTCACCCGAAAACTTTAACAGAAACGATTGTACACGTATTTCCAGCAAGTGTCGTGGAATCAATGGCAAGTGGAGACGTTTTACAAATTGTAGCATTCGCTGTGATCTTCGGTCTGGGCGTTCTAGCATGTGGCGAAAAAGCAAAACCTGTGGTCGTTTTGTGTGATTGCATCACTCAGGTCATGTTTAAATTCACAAACATAGTCATGCGCTTTGCACCCCTTGGCGTTGGCGCTGCTATAGCCGTCACGATAGGAAAACAGGGAGTTGGCGTTATACTTCATCTAGGAATCTTAGTAGGAACGCTCTATTTAGCCCTCATTGTCTTTTTAATTATCCTCTTAGGTGCTGCTGTTATTTTTATAAAGCTTCCACTGAAACTGTTTTTTAAATCCGTGCGTGAACCATTCACGTTAGCATTCGCAACAGCTAGCAGTGAAACCGCTTTACCTAAAGCCTTAGAGTCCATGGTAGCCATGGGAGTACCCCGCCGCATTGCGAGTTTTGTTATCCCTACCGGCTATACCTTCAACTTGGACGGCTCTACCCTCTATTTAGCTGTGGCTTCCGTTTTCGTTGCTCAAGCAGCAGAAAGTAGCGGCGCCGCGCATTTCGGTTTAGAAAAACAAATCCTTCTGATGTTAACACTGATGATTACATCAAAAGGTGTTGCTGCAGTACCACGCGCTTCGCTCGTTATTCTCTTAGCAGCGCTTCACACCTTTGG
Source organism: Opitutaceae bacterium (assembly GCA_036824825.1). GTDB lineage: Bacteria > Verrucomicrobiota > Verrucomicrobiia > Opitutales > Opitutaceae > Palsa-1447. The sequence goes on along the minus strand of DAISZL010000018.1, from coordinate 26,337 downwards.
ATTACCACCAGAAGGTGTTGTCCTAATTTTCGGAGTTGATGCCTTCATGGATATGGCACGCACCTCCGTGAATGTTGTCGGCAACTGTCTTGCCTCGATCGTCGTAGCAAAGTGGGAAGGCGAATATACGCCTCCCCAGTCACTTACTTAAGCTTTAGGCGGGAAACCAGCAACTGGCGGTGACATTGGAGGTAATTCCCATGCCTGTGGAGTTACCTGATCAATGTTTGGTGTTACATCCGCATCTGCTAAACCAGACGCCCAAGTTAATCCACCAGAGAGAATGGATCTAAACTGAGGGAAATCCCAATCGTTACCTAATTCAGGGCCATTATCTCCATGTCCCATAGAGGTATAAAATACGCGACCCTTACCGTGCATACGAGCCCAGGTGGATGGATATGCGGGACGTAAATAAGGCTTCCACGCATTCGTGTCTGTTGTTTGAGATCTAATTTCTATGCCACCCATCGTTGCTGTTTCTTGGACTAATAAAACATGCAAATCATGATTAAAGTCGTTCAAGGAATACCATTCGTCCTTACGTGTGAAACTTGCGCCTAAGGTTTCGAAGCCTGGGAAGTTTTTATCGATAACGCTTACGGTAGCTTGCTGTTGCATACCATGAACCATAAAGCCTGCACCTAGCATGCGAGTATAAGGATCTGCCTTATCACCGAAATTTTTATATCTCCAAGTGCGCTGCTGTGAGGTGTTAGTATTACCGGTTTCTCCCGTATGGAACGTATCTGCTGCAGCATGAATACCAACAAAACCTTTACCGCCAGCAACTGCATCAAGAAGCGCTTGTTTACCTGCAGGTGTCATTGCTGGATTACCATCACCTGGATTTCTTGAGCCTTTAAATTTATGGGAGCTGAGTAAATCGCCGCTTGTAAAAAAGCAGAACGCATCGAACTGAGCTAAGTATTCCTTACTAAACAAGCTACCGTCTTTTGAAAACGTGAAATCAATATTCAGTTTTGGCCCAATACTCTGCAAATAGGTTTCAGCATAACTTGGCTGACCATTTTCACGTTTAATGACAGCGTGCTCAAAGTCAGATGACTTAGTGAAAAAGAGCACTTTTCTTGTGCCCTGATTAGCTGCTTTAACGAGCGGAAAAGCAGCAAAACCTAAGACAGCAGCTCCAAATGAAGCAAGCGCCTGTCGACGTGTCATACCAGGAAGTGAAGACGTGGATGTTTGCATAATATAGAAATTTATTTGTTACGCTTAGAATGACCCTTAGCACCGTAGTATGCTACATAAGCATACGCGAGCATCGGAATGATAAACGAAAATTGAAGACTTTGTGTTACATCAGCGATGTATCCTTGAAGTGGAGGAAGCAGTGCACCACCTAAAATGGCCATAACAAGGAGCGAAGAAGCTTGGCTTTTGAGTGGACCCACTCCTTCAATCGCAAGTGAGAAAGTATTAGACCAGCCAATTGACGTAAAAAGACCAACTGCGACAACACACCACATAGCTGTTTTACCGCCGACTAAAATAGCAATAAGAAGGAGAACAACTACCGTCGTTGAAAAAATCATAAGCGTTCTACCCGCCTGTGATTTTCCAAACTGGAATAGTAGCCAGCAAAGCACAAGAAAAGGTGCGTAGTGTGCAAATACAGAAGAATCTTTAACAAACTGTTCTTTCCATAGGCCAAACGCAGAAGCATTTAATCCACTGCGCAGCGCATCAAGCGGTGCACTTTGTGCGAGCCATAAAAATAAACAGGAAACAATAGGGATTAAGATGAGCGCCAATTTCTTTGTTGAAGGTTTCAGGTCACTGAGTTCAGCAGCACCCATAAAGCGACCAATGAGTAATCCTCCCCAGTATAAAGAAACAAAGCGACTCGCTTTGACTGCATCTAAACCAGCAACATTGGACTGCCCCAAAAAGTTAATGATAGAGCTGCCAACAGACACCTCTCCGCCCACGTACATGAAGATTGCTCCAATACCAAGGACTACATGCGGATACTTAAGTGCTCCTGCACCTGGCTCAATTTTCTCTTCACCGATAGAAGGGAGTGAGAGGAAATAAAAAATTACCGCGAGGACGACGAATACGATACAAAATGCAAGATAAGGTACTTTAACGGAATCTGCACCATTGGCTCCCGTTTTTGCAAAATATTGAAATATCAACCAACCAGCAATGAGTGGTCCGAGCGTTGTACCAATCGAGTTAAAACCCTGGGCTAAATTAAGCCGACTCGAAGCTGTTTTTTCGGGTCCTAATATAGTGACATAAGGATTTGCAGCGATTTGTAACATCGCAAATCCTAGACCTACAATAAAGAGAGCCGCTAAAAACATAGGATAAGAAGCCGCAGTACTAGCTGGCCAAAACAAGGCACTTCCTAAAGCTGAAATAAGTAAGCCTACAACAACACCATTTTTGTAACCGATTTTAGCAATCGGATCACCCCGTGTAACAGAAATGACAAAATAAATTAATGAACCGACAAAGTACGCTCCAAAGAAAGCGAACTGTACTAACATCGCCTGAAAGTAATTTAGGGTAAATGCCTCTTTAAAGCGTGGAATTAAAATATCATTAAAAACAGTCATGAATCCCCACATAAAGAAAAGGGAAGTCATGATTGAAAAAGAACTGCGATTGCTAGAATCAGAACTCGAATGCGCTGCACTAGCGTTTGGGGTAGATGCAATGGCCATATGTAATTTTCGTATAAGGGTAAGTAACAGGGGTTAGATGATATAAGCCAGCAACGGACTATATATCAAGCAGGACTATTTGACCCTCTTTGCTCATGCATAATTTAACGTGCAAAGGGAAATCTATGGCTTACATTATCACCATGAATCCCACACTCGCCCTTATGGCGCACGTCCTTTTTGGCGTCCTTTGTTTACTGATTGCTGTATGGCTACTCGTTGAAACGCTTTATATTTCAGAAGCGAATATAAAACGTGTTAGATCATTAAGCAAAATTCTCTCACTTACACTCTGGATAGGATACCTATCCGCTGCCTATTTCTACATCTTACATTACGCTCCTGATAAAGCGATTATTCTCAAAGGGCCTTGGCCATTTGCTCACAATATTTTTATGGAAGTTAAAGAGCATGTTGTGATCATGCTACTTCTCCTGGTTAGCTACCTTCCGATCGCTGCAAAGAGTGATCTCGTACAAAATGCCGATGCTAGAAAACTATTCATTACCGTCTTATCATTAATCGCATTCATCGCCTTTTTTGCAGATGGCTTTGGGGGAGTAATTGGTATGGGCGTCAAAATGGGCTTACTCGCTAAATAATTTAACCTTCACCTCTCTATGCAATCTACATCTCAGTCACAATCTTCCGAAGGTAAATCCAGCTGCGCTATCTC
>DAISZL010000018.1:4486-22865 GCA_036824825.1 Opitutaceae bacterium | reverse complement strand
AGCAGGACCTACCCTCTCAGGGCCTAAAGGCTACCAGACTTACCTTGCATACCAATTAACGTTTGGTCCGGTAAAATAAAAGATTATCTCGCTGTTAGCTGACGCAAGGCTTCTTTAGCTTCCTTAAAGTCAGGCTTGTCGCGCAGCGCTAACTCAAATTGCGTTACCGCATCCTGCAGTTGATTCATGTTTGCATAGGCTACTGCTAGATTAAAATGAGCCTCAGCATAATGAGGATTATTCTCTAGTGCTTTTTTGTAATGAAGCACAGCTTCAGCTAACCGGTAAGGATCTTTTACCAGTAAATTAGCTAAATTATTATGAGCCTCAGCATACAAGGGATTTAGTTTTAATGCCGATTCATAGTGACCTACCGCTTCAGCTGAATGACCGGGCAGAGAAGCAAGTAAGTTCGCATAATTATTATGCACCTCAGATTGAGCAGGATTTAACGTAAGTGAATAGGTGTATTCACGGATCGCATCAGGAAGTGAGGCCTCCTCTTTCGAATACTCGTAAGCTACGTTGGCATGCGTTACAGGATTAGTTGGATCTATAGCTAATGACTTCAGGTAATGCTCGATCGCTTCTTCATGCCGGGAAGACACATTACCTAAAAAGATCGCATAGTCATTATGCGCTTTAGCATCATTAGCTCTTAGACGAAGGGCCACGGTAAACTCTTTATCTGCCTCAAGCACTTTATCGGGATACTGGGTGAGTTCGTTAGCGAGACTCAGGTGTGCATCAGTATAGGCTGGATCCAGTGCAATTGCGTGAAGATACAAAGATAACACCTCGCTATGGTGATTACCCTGTTTAGATAATTCATCCGCATAATTTTTATACGACTGGGGATAATCAGGATTCACATCCAAGGCTGCTTTAAAATGAGCAAGTGCTTCCTTAGATTTTCCTTTTTCAGAAAGAAGAATCGCTAAATTATTATGTGCTAAAAAAGAATCCGGTGTCGTTTGTATCGTAGCCTGGTATAGCGTTTCACTATCCTTATAATTTTTAGCCTGTATAGAGGCTTTGGCTGCAAGTAGACATATAATAGCAAGGGCAACACTACGAGGCAGCGTGCGTTTCAAAAGATTTTGCGATGAAATCCATGCTCTATACCATGCATACCAGAGAACCGATACACCCACACATAAGAAAAGCATCGCATGATACGTGAAGTGATCAGCTACATAAGCATAGGCAAAAGGATAAATATTGAAAAATCCAAGAACTGGGAAAAGCGTTCCTAAAAATAAAAGTACTAAACATAAAATGCCGGCTATTTTTTCTCTCAAGTAAACACATACGCTTATGAAAAGGATTACGAGACATGTTGCCGTATATGAAGTCAGAGAACTTGGATCTAATTTCCAGTGTGAATAAATAAACGAAAGTTTTTCAGGCCAAATAAACTTTCCTACATAGAATACGGGTATCTTTCCTAGAAGAATAATGCGGGATAATAAACTCAAAGGACTACCAAACTTTCCTGCTCCTATAATGGTGTACTCTACCCAGGCTGTAAATATTCCCGATAAAGTCGCAATGAGTAACCACGGAATAAGTGGAATAGTGAGTCGTTTAAATGCAGAAGCACCTTCACGCCACAGTCCTATAACAATAAGAGCAGCAGGCAACGTTGCTGTAACACTCTTCGTCAGTAGCGCTAATACAAACAATCCAAACGCAAAAAGGTAAGTTCGTTTTCTCTGATCAGATCGCCAATTAAAATAAACGTACGCAGAAGTGAGATAAAAGAATAAAGAGAGTGTATTTTTTTGTTCTGATATCCATGCGACAGATTCTACACACAGGGGATGGACACAAAAGATAAGTGCCGCAAAATAACTCCCCTTAATATCTAGTTTTCTTAATAGACGATAAAATAAGAAGGCATTCGTAGCATGAAGAATAACATTAACGATGTGATAGTGAATCAGCGACTGACCCCATAGTTTATTTTGTAACCAAAAAAACGAATGTAAGAGTGGGTAATATTGCTGTGTCGCACCCAGTTTAAACCAGATATCTCTAAGTCCTGCCAAAGATCGTAAGGGATTCGCCGTCAAATGAAAGGCGTCATCCCAAAGCTCAAGTCCATGTACGGCTGGTATATAAATGACAAACGACAGAACAAGTAAGATTAGTCCTTTAAAAAGGATACTTAGAAAACTGTCCCGTAACCCATCTGACTGAACTGGCTGAGAAGAGGGTAAAGCCATAAAAGAGGTAACGCTAGTAGCTTCCTATACCTGCAAACGTATTTCAAGAGCCTTATCATTTTAGTACACCTATCTTCTCCTATTCGCTGGTAAGTTAATTCATTACTTGTAATAACTATTAATAGAATAGCGTATGCCACTACACATTAAAGAAAGCCTGAAAGAAAAAGAGAATCTAACGGTACATCCTACACTCAATGCATCGTTAAGCTATTTTAAGCAGCTGCGTTTAAGTGCTCATGAGGTTGTTTCAGTTCAGGAATTAGATATCGAACTTTTATGCGTTGTTTTGTCGGGAAATGTCACAATTTCTGTAGGTGATCAGGTATTTAATTCGGTTGGCCAAAGAAAAGATATTTGGTCAGGTAAGGCAGACAGTGTGTACTCAGGAACGAATAAAAAAATAACGATTACTGCAGGAGCCGCTCCAAGTGAAGTAGCCATAGCAGGCGCTCTCTGTAAAAAATCTTACGAAGCCTTTCGGATCACGCCTGATGACGTACACATGGTTGATGTTGGTTCTGTCGAAACTCATTCGCGTCGCCGCATTTTTCACATCTTAGGTCAAAATGCTGCAGGTAAAGCAGGCAACTTACTGGTTAGCGAATTGTATGCTGATCCTGGTTGCTGGTCTGGTTATCCTCCGCATAAACACGACACCGAACGTCCTCCAGAAGAAACCGATTTTGAAGAGGTATATCACTACCGATTTAATCCAGAAACAGGATTTGGTGCACAGTTCTGCTATGATGCGATAGCCATGTCGCAGGTCGTTAAAACAGAACACGGCGACTCCTTTCTTGTTGATAAAGGCTACCACCCTACGGTGACTTCACCGGGGCATAGTAGTTACATTTTTACGATTCTTGCTGGAAGACACCAACGCTCACTTATTCAATTTTTTGAACCAAAGCATACGCACTTGATGAGCAAGATCCCTGGAATTCAAGCGATGCGAGATAAATTTAAATGACCGAAAGTAAATTACCCCACTTACCCCGAGAAGAGAGCAAATGGCGCTGGGTCATCATTGCATTAATCTTTTCTGGAACGCTGATTAATTACATCGATCGGCAAACCGTCTCTGTTTTAGCACCTGTTCTGTGTAAAGATCTTCACTTATCTAATACGCAATACGGAGCAGTAGGATCTGTATTCTTATTTACCTATGCCTTATCCATGTGGCTGTGGGGTGGCGTATTTGATCGTATCGGAAACCGTTTAGGTTACGCGGCTGCCATAACTTTATGGTCAATTGCTGAGATTGCTCACACCGCAGTTAATTCACTCTCTAGTCTTAGTTTGGTACGTGGCTTACTAGGTCTTGGAGAAGCGGGTAATTGGCCAGGTGCTACTCGCACCGTTGCAGCTTGGTTCAAACCACGTGAGCGAGCACTCGGAATGGGATTAGCTAATGCGGGAGCATCGATTGGACCAGCCTTGGCCCCACCCCTCATTATTGCGCTACAACTCGCCTACGGATGGAGAATCACATTCGCAGCAGCAGGTCTACTAGGACTTATCTGGCTAATCATCTGGCTTCCCCTCTATCCCAAAGAAACAACACCCGCAGTTGTAACCAAAGATCAAGCACCTGTTGCGTGGCGTAGTCTTTTTAAATTTCCAGCCTTTTGGGGTATCGTTATGGCGCGCTTCTTAGGCGATCCAATCTGGTGGTTATATTTAAATTGGCTTCCTAAATATTTATCCGATGTAAGACATTTTAGTCTGCAACAGATTGGCGCCTTTGCTTGGGTTCCTTTTCTTTTTGCTGCAGGAGGAGCTTTGTTTGGAGGATGGTTTTCAGGGTTCCTGATCGACCGTGGGCTTTCCGTAAACGCTGCAAGAAAAACAGCGATTGTCATCGCAACACTTCTTTTACCAACCGGTATCATCGGAGCACTCTCTGATTCCCCTTATGTTGCACTCGCTTGGTTTAGTATCACCTTATTTGGATTTCAGTTTTGGGTAAGTAATGTACAAACCTTAGCGAGTGACTTCTTCCCTCTAGGAGCTGTAGGTTCTATTGCAGGATTCTCTGGCACAGCTGCAGGACTGGGCGCTATGATTCTTACGTTTATCACCGGTTGGGTTGTAGATCATTTCTCCTATACGCCTATGCTTATAACTGCAGGTATCTTAGGACCTTTATCCACGATCGCACTTTTTATTTTATCAGGTAAAATAAGAAAGATTGAAATCGAAACATCTGCTTAATTTTTAAAGACTAACTTATGGCACACAGTCAGCGTTTCTCACTTACTCATAAAACCGCACTCGTTACAGGCTCTTCACAAGGTATAGGTCTAGCAATTGCCCGTGGCTTAGCAGAAGCAGGAGCTCACGTTATTTTAAATGGCAGAAACGCAGAAAAACTAGCCCAAGCTGAAGCTACGTTTAAACAAGCAGGACTTTGTGCTGAAAGCTGCTGTTTTGATGTGACAAATCCTGAAGAAATTAAAACGGTTTTAAAAAGTGTAGGAAGTAAAATTGATATTCTCGTAAATAACACAGGAATTCAAAAGCGTTCACTCCTTGTTGACATGCCACTGAGCGATTGGAAAGCAGTGATAGATACGAACCTCACCTCAGCTTTTATTGTTTCGCAGGCGGTAGCAAAAGGCATGATAGAACGTAAATCAGGAAAAATTGTTAACATCTGCTCACTGATGAGTGAGTTAGCTAGACCGACAACCGGTAACTATGCTGCATCCAAAGGTGGACTTAAAATGCTCACCAAAGCTATGTGCGGAGAGTGGGCAAAAGATAATATTCAAATTAATGGTTTAGCGCCTGGCTATATCTCCACAGAACTCACCCAAGTGCTTAAAAACGATCCTAAATTTGATGCTTGGATTAAAGGTCGTACACCTGCTAATCGCTGGGGCGAAGTCGAAGATCTCGTTGGAGCATGCGTATTCTTATGCTCCCCTGCTGCTAATTTTGTTAACGGCCAAATCCTAACCGTAGACGGCGGTTTGTCCGCCGTCATCTAATTACTTTAGCGTTTTAATGTAGCGGATCAGTGAATCGATCTGCTCGTCTGTCAGTATTCCTGCAAAACTTGGCATAACGATTTCTGATTTTTCGTAACCTGCTACGTACTTAGCATTAGGTAAGATAATTGATTCACGAATATAGCCTTCATCGGCAACGATCGTTTCTTTTTTACCATCCGCAAATACATCACGTGTTCTACCAAAGAGTTTATACCAAGTAGGTCCTGGTTTAGGGGTATTACTTGAATCCACGGTGTGACATGCAATACAGCCATATCTTTCTGATAACTGCTTACCCTCTTCTACACTCGCCTGCTTGGCTTTTGATTCGATCACAGGCTTTGGTGTTAAATCTACAGTTAAAGGAGCAAATCCTTCTTTCGTAGGATCAAAAGTAATCAGCTCATAGGGAGTTGTATAGATTCTATCTAAGAAAGTCCGACCCTGCTTTAATTTTAAATCATAACTTACTTGAAGCTGCATAACCGGCTTCATGTGAGGTATTGCAATAAAAACGGAGCGCTCATCCTTAGAAAGATACACAGCAGAAACTGCTAATCGATCATGACCAGGAACACCACGGGCATTCAATTCTGGAGATCCATATTTATACGTTCTTACATAATGCCAACTTTGGGCTGCGTAATTTGAAATATCTAACGCTGTCTCTTTATCCAAAGGATTATCAAATCGAATCAAAACCCCTTGCGTTGTAGCCGTAACTTCACACGGCATAGTGCTTGGAATACCTGTATAGCGTAATCGGCCTAAGCCGCTTTCCGTATCAATTACATTACCCCATCCAATCACTTGAAAACCGGTTACATAAAAAAATCCATCTTTAGGATTCACGCTTCCATGTAGTGGAGGAAAATCAAACTGCTGTGTTAATGAAATCACAGAAGCCTGAAGCCGCGGTAAGCGGCTATTTAAAATAACCCGGTAGAGTTCTGGACGATCAAAGGCGATATGTACGAGCTGCCCAGTCAAAGGCCCCATCTTTGCACCAATAAGCCACTCTTCACCCATAGCTGATGCACTGACTGAGTGCGGCATCCACGTTAATGGCTCTTGAATTGCTGCAGGATACTGCTCATGCGGCAAAAACTTAGCCAGATAACCATAAAACTTATTACCCTCAATAACATGAATTGGTGTGGAAGGAATATATTCTCCTTCTTGATCACTACCCGTTACGAGTCCAGTCACAGGATTAACACCGATGTTAGGTTGTCTAAAACCATATCCTAACACTTCTGAGCTTAATCCATCTTTAGAAACGCGTAAAACACTCCCATTATGTTTACCCAGAGTCGTTGATTGCTGACCACCTTTAGCGATCACAAAGGATCCATCGGGAGCTAAACGCATAGCAGTTGCGAATTCACGCATGTCTGCTGTTTGTGAAAACGCGTTTGAAAAAAGTTCGTATGATGTCGCTTCACCTATGTGATTTGGATCAAGTAATTTCCAAATACCATTTTTATCGAATACATAAATCTGTTCATCTCGAATCGCTAAACTCATGGGCTCATGAAGTCCTGAAGCGTAGCGCTTCCAGCTAGCCGTGCCTTCTGACTTATCAAGGCCATCAACTAACCACACATCACCATCGTAGGTTACTACTGCAGCAGTTCCATTTTTAAAAAATTGAATATCACACGCTCTAACTTTTCGCTGCCACGGATTATCACTCGGTAAATCAATATGATCCATGACATAACTGTCTTTATCAGGAGAACGCTTTACCGCTGCTTTGACTAAGGCTGGCCACTGTGAACTCACTAAGGACTTTGGCTGTTCTACGGCATGTACTTGAGTAACTTCCTTCTTGGACAGTGTGAGAGTGAAATCGCACGTAGAAGCAGCTGACTTAATAACCGCATATACCACATTCGAATCTGATTTAATTTCTACCTGTGGGTTGTCTACGGAAACATGAACTGCATCAGCTTTGGCGCCTACGACTAAGACAAGTTCATGATCAAGATGCGTAGCAGCGATGTGCCTTTGAATAATTTTATTATCTAAAGCACCTTCAGTTGACCACCACTCAGAAATAAGAGCATGTGAAGCTGTGTAATGTAAAACTGCTGCTTGGTCACGTAATTCGATGGAATTGAATCTACCATAGTTTGTAGGCAATGGTCCGCGGCCTATTTCTTTAACGCTTGGAGCAGGCTCTCTCGGATCCACCTTAGTAAGTGAAGTCCCTGATTGCCATCCTGGATAAATTCCAGACCCCGTCCAAATTTCGCCTAAAATGGTTGGGAGTTTATTTTGTCCGTCAGGGGTCTTTGATTTTCCATCAGGATATGAAAAAGGCGCCTGAGCTTTAGGGGCCACACCTTGACCAACCCAGACAGCTGAAATTCTCAGTAAATCGGTATCAAAGCATACCCATGTGTCTGCTTGTACTTTTAGAATAAGACCACGCGGAGTTAAATTATCGTGGGGTGAAACAGCAGGAAGATTACGTACATCTAATACAGATGAATAAAAAGGGAAATCGGCTTCTACCCAAGGAGTCTTTGTATAAGAACCAGGCCTAGTCTTATTGGCCTGTGCCTGTACTGGCGATACCCATGAAGCACTACCCACAAGAGATAATGCGGCTAAAATTAAATGCTTAATTTTTACGGTCATGAAATACAAAGTTTTAACTTACATACATACTACGGAGGCTGCAGGTAGTGTTCGTTTAATTTCAGAAAGTCTATAACCAAAGCCTGGCCCCTTAATGGTAGATAAATCAACAATACCATTACGACGTGTGAAAATTCCTGGATGTACATCATTTTCTGGTAGCGAAGCATCGGGATAAAACTGCATCCCGTTACATTCAACGCCCATGATTGTTCCAACATGCGCTGCGAGTTGCACATGCGGCAACATCGCTAGCATAGGGTTCGTTAAATCTTGGACCATGAGTGCCATATTATGAGCCTTAGCCCAGCAGGCACTAAAGATTGCACCTGTTTGGGTTTTACACGTTTTAAGTGCAACGCCCGTCCATCCCAAACTACGTCCTAGCGCAACACAGGTCCAATCATGAGCACTCTCATCTAAAAAGAGTAATTTGATCGCTGATAATTTTTTAACATCGATTGGATACTTTTCCAAATCGTAAGGGAAAGGCTGTTCAATATATAAAATTTTATCGTAAATACTTGGATGCGAATTTTTAAGCTGATCCAAAATCGCAATCACGTACTGGGGATCTTCAACCGTACAATTAAAATCTGCGGTTAACGTAGTAACCCCATTCGCTTCTGAAATCGTACCGACTTCTATTAAACGCTTATAATCCCACGCACTATCATTACCGCGTAGTTTAATCTTAATGCATTTTAAACCATCGGTAGTAATCCAATCGCGAAAGAGAACAGGCCTTCCATCCTTAGGTTCATTTCCTGTTAATTCAGACTCTAGTACCGCATCCATGCCACCCACAAGGTGCCACACAGGCAGTTTCGTCGGAGGATTCTTAACAAAAAAATCGGCTGGATATAATCCTTTAAAAGAAACCCCACTGTCCTTCGCTGGCTCTAAGTAATACGCTAAATCTTTATTTAGATAGTCGCGTGAATAAAGCTCATAGACTGGCTTATCGGCTAGAAGCCCAAAACAGTCATGCAGTGCGATATCAAATGCTGAGCAACAAACAAGTGCCGCTAGAAGAGGAATCTCTTCTTGAGGAGCAAACTGTGCATTCACCGCTTTAAGCACTTCAGGAAGTACCTTCTTCTGAAAGGCATGTCCTACTTCCAAAACATCTCCAGTAAATTTAAATTCAGCCCAGGCATGGGTGAGTTGCTTACAAAGGGCGATAAGAGCGATCTCGCGTTTCTCAACACTTAACTGACTGGGCCACACCCACGTCACCGACAAGGGCGTTTCACCCCATCCCTCAACTTCTTTCCCTGCACGATTTTTTGCCCTGAGACATACCCGAGCACACGTGACTTTCGTTAACGTTTCTTTGCCAAATTTAAGCGGTATACGAGTCGTAACGGGTAGTAAGTAAAGCTTAGCACCGGTTACTGTGATATCAGAAGGTAAAGACATAGTTTATACTAATTCAGAGCCTTTTGTTTCAGGCGCATACCAGATTAAAATAATACCAAGCAAGTAGACTAAGGATAACACTGAGTAAGCATTTCCAAAGGCCTGCAGGGATGACTGCGTGAAGCCACTAAAGAATAAAGTTAAGTTACCAAGCTGTAGGGTTCCGACGGCAGCAACCAAACGACCAAAGTTATAGCAAAATCCTTGTCCAGTAGCCCGCAACTTAGTGGAAAATAACTCAGGCAAATATAACGGGAAAAATCCGTAGAACGATGCGGTAGTACCACCTAACAAGAATGCCGTAATAATAAAGCGGTACTGTTCGAAGCTAGTAACGAAGGATTTATTAAGCTGAAAAAAAGCAAGTGCAGCACATAAACTGATCGTACTTAACAGTGCATACGTAATACGACGTCCTAATTTATCAGCAAATAGAGGAGTCAAAAAAGCAAACACAACCGATCCAAACGAACTTGCCATAACCGTGTATTCCATAATCGGAATAACACTGCCTAATGGAACTATGCCGCTTGACCAGCGTGCAGCCTGTTGTACAGAACCCCACGTTCCTAACAGGACAACTGATGCTAAACATGCGCCGATAAAAAGATTTTTTAATGTACGACGATCCAGGTCTACCACGTGATGACTACCACTATTTAAACGCTTAAGATAATTTCTAAGTGGTAATAAATATCCCCATATAGAAATAAGTGCAGCAATAAGAGAAACGCCAAGTGCTCCTAATTTTCCTATATTACAAAACGGAGACCACACATAGATAATCACAAGAGCTGCAAGCGATGCAATGAGGACACCGTATAAATCTTTTGTCTGCCATAGATCGGTACGACCAGTCTTCTTTTCCTCCTGCCAGCCATGGGATTCTTTAACAAAAATAAAAATGAAAACATTAATCAAAGCAGGTAAAGCACCACTTATCGCTAAGAGTCTCCATGCTCGATTATGAATTAAATAACCAATCGTTTGCTGAGGAATATGAAGTGCCTGTAAACTATGGGTTAGCGTATCAATCGATCCATTGAGTTTAAAACTTAGGATACCGGTCGCCATAAAACCAATATTAGATGAAGCGCCGATATAAGCTGCCATCCAGCGTCTATCTCTTCCACCCCACGCTTCATTAACAAGGGCCACACCTAAGGACCACTCACCACCCATACCTAAAGATGCGATAAAACGTAAAATCGCAAATGGCCATAGATGCGTAACAAACCCACACAGTCCTGTAAAAACAGCGTAGCTAAAAATCGCAAGCATGATGGCCTTAACACGGCCAATCTTATCACCTAACCATCCAAACAATACTCCACCTGTTGCTGCACCAACCAAATACAATGCAATAAATACACTGAAGGTTTGCGCACGCACGATTACACTCGCCTCTGGCATAAGATCTTGAAGTGCGGGCTGTCCAATTAAGGGAAACATGCCCATTTCAAAACCATCAAAAAGCCAACCTAGAAACGCAGCAGCCAAAGCTGCATAAGCAACACGATTACTTGATTTTTGATCCATGCTCATTTGTTAAAATTTTTGCATTAAGTCATGAACCAAGAGCAGTTCATGAAAAAACGCTTAATAGGGGTATTAAACTAAATATCTTAAACTAAATTTTACGCTCAATCCTAATATTGCTTACTTTAGGCAATCCATTGACGTAAAACAGCTAGGTCTCGTTTCATATAAGCTATCATTTGTTTACGATCACCGAGCGGATATTCATGGTGCTGGCATAAAGGTCCTTTAAAGCCACTTTTTAAGAGCTTTGGAACATAGGTTTTATCTAGCATTCCCTGACCTAGAGGACACCACGTTGGCTTCCAGGCCTTAGGACCCTTAACCCAGGTAAAATCTTTTACATATAAAGATAGTAAATATGGCTCTACGAGCCGTGCTTGAATTGGCCATGATACACCACCCTCAATGGTCGCGTGCCCTATATCGAAGCAAAAACCAATATTTTTAGTAGGCTCTTTAGTGATCGCAGTATAAGCATCCCAAATCGGAGCAGCGAATATTGATGCCCCTTCGTGATTTTCTACACCTGCCTTAATACCTAACTGAGCACAGGCATCGCCAATGTCTTTTAACTTTTTAGCAATTTCATCGATCTGATCTGGAATACTCCGATTTGCGACATACTTAACTTGGCCTAAACGGATAATCTTAATTCCAGAACGAGCTGCTGCACGAAGAACTTTTTCGGCATAGGGTAACCGCATATCCATGATATCGGTAACAATAATTGGAATGCTTAATCCACGCGTTTTAAATGTCTCTACAAACTGCGGTAAGAGATCGTCTACTCTATCAGGTTCAATTTGGCCCTTAGGTCTCACAGGACATTCAATACCATTCCATCCAATATCACTGACCAAATCAGCTGTATCTTTAGCGTTCAATTCTTGGAACGGTTTTGAAAAAGCTATGATGGGATAATTAGCATAGGAACTTGCCTGTGCTGCTTTTAGCCCTGTTGCTGTACCTAGCAAAGCAAACGCAGCTGTTGAAATAAAATCCTTACGGCTTAAACCGTGAGAGCAACTGTTAGTCATGGGGTAAAATTATTTTTTCTTAATACTCTGTAATGCTTCTAAAGCTAAATCGCGTGCTTTAGAATGATCAACCATCGGCTTTGGGTAGTGCTTACCTAATATGATACCGGCCTTCTCTAAAACCTCGTGCGGTGCTTCCCAAGGAGCATGAATAAATTCGTTAGGTAATTTGCTTAATTCTGGAACCCACTTTCTTACATAGTATCCGTCTGGATCAAACTTCAGACCCTGCAAGATAGGATTAAATATTCTAAAGTAAGGCGCTGCGTCTGCACCACATCCAGAAACCCACTGCCAACCCATCGTGTTTGAAGCGAGATCTGCATCAATTAATGTATCCCAAAACCACGCAACTCCTTCTTCCCATGTAATGAGTAAATCTTTTACTAAGAAAGAACCTGCAATCATACGAACACGGTTGTGCATCCAACCCGTGACCCATAATTCACGCATACCTGCATCAATAATCGGATAACCCGTTTTACCTTTTTGCCAGGCCTTAAGCGCTTTAGCGTCTTTCTTCCAAGGAAACTGATTAAATTCTGATCTGAGAGCTTCGTTAGGAATTTTTGGAAAATGAAAGAGTAAATGAAATGCGAACTCTCTCCAACCTACTTCACTTAAAAAAACCTGCGCGCCACGACTTAACTGAGTAAAATCTCCCGCCTTTAAATCAACGCACGCTTTCCAAATTTGACGCGGGCTAATTTCTCCAAAGTGCAAATGCGGAGACAATCCCGATGTGCCAGCGCGACTTGGAATATTTCTTTGATCAGAGTAATCTTCAGCTGCTGTCTTTAAAAACCCAGCAAGCCTTTTATGTGCACCAGCTTCCCCTGGATGCCACGATTCATAAAATCCTTTATCCCACCCAAGTGCGGGTAAAAGATTTAGATCTTCCAGTTTAAGCGATTTAGGAAATGCATCAGGTTTTGGAAAACGAGTTAGTTTACAAACCGCAGGATCTTCCTTCTGTAGCGTTAAGCAGTGCTTCCAAAAGGGAGTAAAAACCTGAAAGGGAAGCCCAGACTTATTTGAAACCGTGTGCGGCTCGTGAAGCAGTGCAGCATTAAAACTTTTAGCTTCGATACCACTGTGGTTAAGCGCTGTCTTAATATCAGAATCTCTCTTAATGATATCTGGTTCATATCTACGATTCCAAAATACAGTCGATACTCCCGTTTTCTTGATCAGTTGCTGTAAAACTTGCAGGGAATCACCTTCACATAAAACAAGTTCTGATTCCTTATCCTTAAATGTATGGATTAAGGATTTGAGCGAATGATGAAGCCACGAGCGTGTTGCTCCACCTATTTTCCACTTACCCTCGCCCGCTTCATCCAAAATATATACAGGAATGATGGGTGCTCCGCGTTGTAGTGCTGCATTCAGAGCAGGATTATCCTGAATGCGTAAATCATTTCTAAACCATACGATCACAGGAGCGCTCGACATACGTATAAAGCTCAAGCGCTAACACTTACTTCTGCGATAGCTTTTTTGTAATTTTCAGCAGCTTCCGTTGGGTTAGATGCTTCGCAATTTAAATTACGGATTCTTCCATCTTTTAAGCCATACACCCAACCATGTACCGTTAACGGCTGATTGCGATGCCACGCATCGCGCACAATAGAAGTTTGGCACACATTAGAAACTTGTTCGATTACGTTTAATTCACACAAACGGTCCACTTGCTGCGTCATGCCTTTTACTGAGCAAATACAGGCATCATGCTTTTCACGCACATCTTGAACGTGACGAAGCCAATTATCAGCTAAGCCAACCCGTTCACAGCGTAAGGCCGTACCTACACCGCTACAGCCATAGTGCCCTACCACCATAATATGCTTCACTTTAAGCATATCTACCGCGAATTGAATAACACTCAGACAATTTAAATCGGTATGAACGACAACATTGGCAACGTTACGATGTACAAAGAGTTCCCCTGGCATAAGTCCTACAATTTCATTAGCTGGAACCCGGCTATCCGAGCAGCCAATCCATAAATATTCAGGACTTTGCTGTTTTGCTAACTTGGCGAAAAATTCAGGATCCTGCTTGCTAATTTTTTCAGCCCAAGCGCGATTCTGATCGAATAATTTACTGAGCGTATCCACAGAAAAAAGGCTACCTTTAGTCCCCTAATTTGTCCACTCCCAAGGCATACAAAAATTTAGCTATAATATAGACCTTTTAGGCTATTTTACTTAGCATAAATCCATGAACCCCACCCTATTCCGCACGCTTTTCCTAAGCGTAGCCGTTCTGAGTATTACCGCTTTAAACGCTCAAACGACCGTTATTTACCCCATCAAAGACGCTCAAGGTAATACGCTTAAAAAAGCTAAAACAGGTCATATCACAAATTATGACGAATCCAAGGTGAGTAGCTATACCCTTCCTGAAGTACTCACACTCAAATCAGGCGAACAAGTTACAAGCGCTAACACCTGGCTGTCTCTCCGCCGTCCAGAAATTTTAGAACTCTATAAAGAAAACATTTACGGTTACGTGCCTGCGACCACACCTGCAGTCCGTTATGACCTACTATCTACAGAACAAGGCTTGTTTAATAACACAGCGAGTAGGAAAGTACTACGTGTTACCTTCGGTGAAAAAGCATCCTATGCTATCGCCTATGTTGTTATCTACTTACCCACACATGTAAAAGGTCCTGCTCCACTGCTTCTACACATGACTTTCTCTGGAGCCTATCCTATTAAACTGAGTCCTAGCGATGCGGACTACAAACGTAGAGCCACGTTTAATGAACAAGGTCCAATCGAAACAATCATCTCCCACGGCTATGGCTATGCAATATTGCACTATACAGATATCGAGCCTGATATGCCTTGGAATAAGCCGAACAGACCACTCGGTGTTCGCGCTTTAGCCTTAAACAAAAACCAGACAGAGCCTGGCTCCAAAGACTGGGGAGCGATTAGTGCTTGGGCTTGGGGAGTAAGTAAAATAATCGATTATTTTGTAAGTGATCCTGAAATTGATTCTAAAAAAATTGGTTTAATTGGACATTCACGCCTTGGTAAAACGGCGATTTGGACAGGAGCACAAGATACCCGCATTGCACTCGTATTCTCAAGCTGCGCTGGAGAACTAGGCACCTCACTAGCTCGCCGTGATTACGGAGAAACCGTAGACGACATGGCAGAAAATTTCTCCTATCAGTTCTGCGCTAATATTCAAAAGTTCAGAGGCAATTGGAATGCTATGCCTGTGGACACACATATGATGATTGCACTCAATGCACCCCATCCCGTGTTTATCACCGGAGGCACGAAAGACTTATGGGCAGATCCTAAAGGAGAATTTCTAGCAGAAGTAGAAGCGGGTAAAGTATATCGTCTACTTGGAAAACAAGATTTAGGTTCGAACCAATTTCCTGCTGTAGATACACCCCTTATTTCTGGAGACCTAGGTTTTCATTATCATACAGGAGCGCATGCGATACTCGACTCTGACTGGGAAGCATTCCTAAAATTCACAGATAAATATTTTAAATAATAACGATTTGTAGCTGGCCACGCTCACTTAAATTCGAACAAATAAACACTCCACTTATGCCAACACGCCAAGGCTCATTTCATTTGTTTCGCATCTTCGCGATCGATGTATACTTGCATTGGTCGTGGTTTCTCATTGCAGCGATCGAGCTCTCTGAACGTAAAGGAGAATATCATTCCCTTCTCTGGAATCTCGGCGAGTACGTAGCTTTATTCTTAATCGTACTGATTCACGAATTTGGCCACGCCCTAGCTTGCCGAAGTGTAGGTGGCTTTGCAGATCAAATTATACTTTGGCCTTTAGGCGGTGTAGCTTACGTCGCTCCTCCACAACGTGCTGGTGCTACGTTATGGACGATCTTTGCTGGGCCATTAGTAAATATAGTACTCGCCCCAATCCTTTGGTTTCTACCACTTTTCTTAGTCTTAATCGGACTCGGTGAGCACAGCGTTAACCAAGATCTGTTTTCATTTATACATAGCATTTTCTGGATCGATATAGGTCTATTATTCTTCAACATCCTACCGATCTACCCGCTTGATGGTGGTCAAATTTTAAGATCCCTCCTCTGGTTTCCTCTAGGACGAGCTCGGAGTTTAATGGTCGCAAGTATTCTTGGTATTATTGGTATCGTGGCTTTTATTGGCCTCATATTCTTCGCAGGTTCTGGTCAAATTTGGTACCTTATTATGGGAGCCTTCTTACTGATGCAGAGCTGGTCAGGGTTAAAGACAGCCCTTGCTCTATCCAAAGTGGTGAATGCAAAGCGCAGACCAGGCTACAACTGTCCCTCCTGTCATGCTCAGCCTCCAATCGGCAACCACTGGACATGCCCTGTGTGCAAACAAAAATTCGATATGTTTAATAATCCGGGAAACTGTCCAAGCTGCGGAGCACAATTTAGCACAACTCCTTGTTTTGATTGTAATACCGTAAGCTACTTACAACACTGGTCCCCTAGCGAACCACCTATTGTTGATATTTAAGCACTTCGTATGTTACGTCCGAAAGTTCCCGCCATATTTGATGATGACGATTCAGGTCCAACACCAGCAACGGTAGACGGCTCTGAACATTTTCTTGCGGTCACTTTACCTTCACGGGAACACTCCCGTTATTCCGCGGTTTTGGAGATGCTTAAATCTCATGGATTTGTTGCAGAACCCTCGAACGGCAAATGGTGGCTAAGAGACAGACATAAGACACTTAACTTTCTTGCGAAATATGGGACTCGTTTACGCGGTGAGTTTGGTGCCATTATCCTACCTAATTTCGAGAAGAATACTGCACACCTCCAACCTGCAGAAATCGCTTGTTCGGCAACGGCTGTAGGAAAAGAATTTGATGTCACGCTTGAACTAAAAGCAGGTAGTGCAAAACAAACGGATATTCATGCTGCGTTAATGACTGGCCGCTCGTACGTAGAATCTGAGGGAAAAGTCATTTTAATTGATTCAGCTAAACTAAAAACATTAGGCGATGCTCAGCGTGCCCTTTCTAAAGATGGTACCGCCAGCGTTACAACCCGTAGAACGCAGCGAATCGCCTCGACCCGCTTAGTTGAAGTAGAAACTCTCGTAGAATCTATTGCTCCTGGTTTTCAGCCACCTGCAACATGGAAAGCACGCAGTGCAGCTTTAAGAAATATTTCGGCTCTTAAACCAGCACCTATCCCAAGTCAGCTAGATGACATCATGCGCTCCTACCAGCGGCTTGGCGCTGCCTGGTTATGGCATCTCTACAAAAACGATCTTGGCGGTATTCTCTCTGACGAAATGGGTCTTGGTAAAACACTCCAAGCGATTGCACTCTTAGCTGCGATTAAAGGTGACGCTAAGCCAAACAAACCCTGCGTATCTCTGGTTGTGTGTCCGGCCTCACTATTAGAAAACTGGAGACGTGAAGTTGAACGCTTTACACCGCACTTAAAAACCTTTGTGCATCACGGCACAAAAAGAATTAGCGATATAAAGACTCTCGAAGAATTTGATATTATTATTACAAGCTACGGAACTCTCGTTCGTGATGGTAAAACATTTTCTGAGTTTGATTTTGCATGCGCCATTGCTGACGAAGCTCAGCATATAAAAAACAGACAGTCTCAAAATGCACGCGCCTTAAGATCAATCAGTGCACCAAGCCGTTTTGTTCTTACAGGCACTCCTGTTGAAAATTCACTAGACGACTTACGTTCACTCTTTGATTTCATTCTACCAGGGTTTATCGAGAAATTACCTCCTGGTGTTCGAGGACCAGACCGTGCTTGGCACGATGCAAGACTACGTGCACAGACAGCTGCTTATATCTTACGCCGTACCAAGGGCTCTGTTGCTCCAGAATTACCAGCTAAATTAGAACAAGTCATTTGGTGTGAACTTTCACCTAAGCAGAAGAAGCTCTACCAACAAGTGCAGCAAAAAGGTGAAAAAGAATTAATTGATCTCGCAGCAAAGGGAGCAGGCGAAGGACATATCCGCATGGCTGCTTTAACCCAGCTCTTACGACTACGCCAAATCTGCTGTGATCCACGTCTTCTTCAATCAGAACAAGCACCAGCAGAGGGAACCCTCGCTGCAGAATTAACTGATGCAGCAGTCGACTCGGCAAAGCTCGAAGCTTTAAGAGAATTAATTTCTGAAGCAGTTGATGATGGACACCGCATTCTAATCTTCTCTCAGTTTACGAGCCTACTCGCACTCCTGCGTGATGATCTCAAATCACAGGAAATTGAGTACTGCTATTTAGACGGCTCCATGACTCCAAAAGCACGTCAAGCTGAGGTCGATCGCTTCCAAAAAACAAATCAGGTCCCAATCTTTTTACTCTCCCTTAAAGCAGGTGGTACAGGTCTAAATCTCACAGGTGCAGACACCGTTGTTCATTTCGATCCTTGGTGGAATCCAGCGATTGAAGCCCAAGCAACAGACCGTGCCCACCGTATTGGACAAACTAAAGTTGTCACAAGCTACAAACTGATCGC
>DAISZL010000018.1:0-4386 GCA_036824825.1 Opitutaceae bacterium | reverse complement strand
GCTCTGTTGCTAAAATTCCACTTAAAATAAGAACGCCTTGATCCGCAACACTCGCCGTTAATAGCGGTGCGTACCGCATCAGAACGTCGGCTTGAATATTCGCGAGTAATACATCTGCTTTTGCGCCTAAGAGTCCATCATCAAGGCCGGCTGTTTGAAATGGCACTTTACCTGTTAACCCATTGAGATCTGCGTTTTCAAAACTTACCCGCACTGCCTCTGGATCTAAATCAAAACCGTAGATATTATTAAATCCTAAAAGCGCAGCTGAAAGGGCTAAAATACCTGAGCCACATCCAGCATCTATAATGCGAAGGTTCGATTTGTTTTTTAATTTTTCACCACTCAGTGCTTTATCAAAAGCAACCAGTCGCTCGATACAAAGCCGTGTTGTTTCGTGATTACCCGTTCCAAACGCAAGACCTGGATCAAGCCACAAAACAGCATCTCCAGCTGGCAATTTAAACGACTCTTTTTCCCAAATCGGAACCCAGTGAAGTTTACCAAACTGCCATGCTTTAAAGTGGGCTTTGTAACTTTCTTTCCAGTCACAATCTTCGAGCTGCTTTAAGTCAGATTTATCTAGCGCAAATTCCTTAAGGAGTTCTTCTACTTTTTTAATCTCAGCCTTTGCTTCTACTTCGGAGGGGAAAATGCCTACAACCCACGCCTTACGTGTAATAGCATCCTCTAAGATACTCCAATTTTCTATTCCGTGCTCGAGCAGTAATTCATCAATCCAATCAATTTTTGCAGGATCTATACCCCATTTAACTTCGAATAGTCCCTTATTATCTTTAGTCATTTATACAGCAGTTGAATTACTTAAACGGGCAATAACAGAAGGGAGTAAGCGGTGCTCCGCTTCGTGCACTTTTACAGAAAGACTTTCAATCGTATCATGCGGATCGATCGTAACACGCGCCTGATCTAATATCGGTCCTCCGTCGACTTCGGCGGTCACGTAATGAACCGTACAACCCGTTTCTTTATTACCACTACGAAACGCTTGTCCAATTCCGTCTAAACCTGGAAAAAGCGGCAGTAAACTTGGATGTAAATTGATAATCTTTTTATGAAACGCCTTGAGAAATCCTGGTTTCACAACCCGCATAAATCCAGCAAGCACAATCAAATCAGGCGAGTACGCTTTTACGGCTTCGATGTAACGAGTTTCACCTTCCCCATCGAGTTTTGTCTTAAACGGTGCGGCATCAACAAACTGAGCAGGAACCTGAAAGCGAGGACCTAGTGCTAAAATGCCAGCATCAGCTTTATCAGAAATAATACCTACCACATGTGCCTTACCTAAATTGCCAGCAGCTTCCGCTTTTAAAATCGCTTCAGCATTACTTCCTCTTCCTGAACCTAAAAGTACAATACGCATAGGATAGGTAGCGTTAGACACTACCTGCCGCTTTAATGCGTGCAATGAGTTGTGTTGTACTAAAGCCTTTCAGAAACGGTAAAAAGATTATCTTTGAACCTACTTTTTCGAGTGCTGCTCTTTCCTCGGGATTAAGCGTCTTAAGGGTATAGTCGCCTGCTTTTACATAAACGTCTGGTTTTAATTTTAGAATTTCTTTTGTAAGACGTTTATTTCTAAAAATCGTGATAGCCTTTACGTGCTCCATTTGAGCAAGGGCATAAGCTCTTTCTTTCTCTCCTAAAATAGGACGAAACTTTCCCTTTAGCGCCTTAACACTCTTATCTGAATTAAGCGCAATAAAGAGTTCTCCTAATTTTCCCGCCTGTTGCAAATAAGACAAATGTCCTGGATGAAGGAGATCAAAAACGCCGTTCGTTAAGACGACAGGCTTTTTCTGTCTTAGTAGTTTTTTTCTAAGCGCTACAGCCTTCGCTAGACTTAAGAGTTTTGGATTTTTAAGTTTCATTAGGAAGGCTGAAGTCTAAAGCTATAACGAATAAGTTCTCAGATCAAAAGAACTTCTTCGCTTTTTCAAAGAAGCTTTTGGATGTTGGTTCACTCGCATCACCACTAATCTTTGCAAATTCTTCGAGTAATTTGCGCTGCTCAGCAGAGAGGCTTGTTGGCACTTCAACTTGAACCTTAACCAATTGGTCGCCATGACGACCACCACGGAGATTAGGCATACCCTTATCTTTTAATCTAAAGGTTGTTCCACTTTGTGTGCCTGCAGGAATTTTAAGGACTGCTTTTCCAGAAAGTGTTGGAACTTCAATACTGCCACCCATCGTTGCTAGTGTGAATTTAATTGGAATTTCACACTGTAGATTGTCTCCCTGTCTTTCAAAGAGTTCGTGCTCTTTAACAGAGATAACAACATACAAATCACCGGCAGAACCGCCACCCGTTCCTGCTTCACCGTTACCGGATGATCTCAGACGTGAACCGGTTTCAACACCTGGTGGAATGCGTAAATGGACTTTAGTATTCTTTGGAGTTCTTCCTTCGCCGCGGCAGACCGTACATACTTTCTCAATTTTCTTACCCGAGCCACCGCACGTTGGACAGGTCTGTGTGAACATAATAATGCCACCAGATCTTCTGACTTGTCCTGCACCTTTACAGGTAGGACAGGTTGTTTTCTTAGAGCCTGGTTCAGCACCTGAACCGCTACAGTGATCACACTCACAGAGCTTTTTAAAAGTAATATCTTTATCAACTCCCTTAGCAGCTTCTTCGAGAGTGATCTCTAAATCGTAACGCAGGTCAGCACCGTCACTGCCTTGATCATGTCCACGGCCACCGCCACCGAACATTTCATCAAAGATTCCACCGCCGCCACCACCTTGATTGAAAACTTCTCTAAAAATATCGAATGGATCATGTCCACCACCCTGGAAACCACCGCCGCCGCCAGGACCGCCACCCGGACCTTGGAACGCAGCATGACCATAGCGATCGTAAGCTGCTTTCTTATCAGGATCGTTAAGTACTTCGTAAGCTTCAGAAACTTTTTTAAACATTTCCTCGGCCTCTTTATTCCCAGGATTTTTATCTGGGTGATATTGAACGGCTTTCTTACGGTAAGCTTTTTTAAGTTCTTCCGGTGAAACGTTTTTATCAACTCCGAGGAGATTATAGAAATCTTCTTTAGCCATGAATAGTGATTACGTAATTATTTTACTTCGGGACCGCTCGATACTACGACTGCGGCAGGGCGAAGAAGACGAGCATTAAGGGTGTATCCATTTCTTACTACACGAAGCACGTGCTCTGCTGGAACATCTTTACTTGGCTCGTGCGATAACGCTTCTTGCTCGTGCGGATTAAAAGGTTTTCCAAGGGGATTTAATTCCACAAGGCCATGGCTACTTAGAGCAGATTTAAATTGCTGAAGCACCATATCGATTCCACCCAAAAGGGATTTCATATCCGCATTCGGTTGTTTAGCTGCTTGTAGCGCTAAGACTAAATTATCAAGAACAGGTAAGGTATCTTCTACGATGCGGGCTCCTGCACTAACACGTAGTTCTTCTTTTTCACGAACAACGCGTCTACGAAAATTTTCTAAATCAGCGACGGATCTCAAATAGCGATCTTGAGCACTCGCTAACTCTTTTTTGAGCGCTTCAAGTTGTTGAGTAACCGTATTGTCTGCGGACGCAGTTTCAGCGGCAGCTTGAGCTGTTTCATGTGCGGCTGGTTGTTGCGGTTCTGGATTAACTTGAGGATCAGGAGATGTCATAACGAATTGCTATAATGAACCACCGAAGTACAAATCTTCAAGCGCTCCCGACGACTTAGGCTCAATATTACGTAAAGTCCTCAGTAACAATGACTATTGAAGTCGATTCTGCCGTAATTTCAAAGCTTCCGGCATAAGGTAGTAGCCCATTAGAGCCCGGCTCTAAAAGCTGACTCGTTTCTTTGCCTGATTTAGCACCTGACGTGATCGAAACCTTACCACTCACGAGACTTAAAATACGTGGCATCTCATTTGCATTAAAGGTAACAGTTTCTCCAGCACCTAAGACAAGTCGCCTAATTGAAAATTCATCGCAGTCAGCGATCACTCCAGACGTAGGGGCACCTCGCACGGGCTCTGGCTCAAAGTGATTCCAGTCAATCGATGCCAAGGACTCCTGAACATGCAGTGAACGCGGTTTCCCATCTAAGCCAACCCGTCCCCAATCATATACGCGGTACGTAGTATCTGAATTTTGCTGAATCTCTAAAATAAGATTTCCCGCATCAATGGCATGAACTTCTCCACTGTGAACTAAAATAGAATCACCCGCTGCGACTGGAAATTTAT
This sequence comes from Opitutaceae bacterium, assembly GCA_036824825.1. Lineage (GTDB taxonomy): Bacteria > Verrucomicrobiota > Verrucomicrobiia > Opitutales > Opitutaceae > Palsa-1447. Next base: position 142 of record DAISZL010000018.1, on the reverse strand, counting down.
GCACACAGGCCTCTAGGGTATTGGATTCAAGCGCTGCTTCAAATTGAGCTTTCGTTACCCCTTTTTTTAAACCGACAATTAACTGAGCGTTAGCCGTTGTAGAGGCAATGTACCAATTTTCCGTTTTAGGCTCACCTTTCAA
>DAISZL010000017.1:2396-29460 GCA_036824825.1 Opitutaceae bacterium | reverse complement strand
TTTCAGTATATCAACGCAGCACACGGTATTAATGCAACCGTAGGCAGTGGCTCAGCAAATAGTGGAAACCCAAATGATGATAACGGACATGGCACCCACGTAAGTGGCATCATTGGCGCGCAGGGCAATAACGGCTTAAATACAAGCGGCGTAGCTTGGTCTGTGCAGCTTATGCCGCTTAAATTTCTGACATCTACCGGTGGTGGTAGTACATCTAACGAAATCACGTGTATTGATTTTGCGTTAGCAAACGGTGCGCAAATTATTAACGCAAGCTACGGAAGTAACACCTATAGTTCCTCTGAATACACTGCAATCCAAGCGCTTCAATCTGCCGGTATCATTTTAGTTGTAGCAGCAGGCAATGTTGCTGAAGACATTGACTTAACCCCGAGTTACCCTGGCAGTTACTTACTCGACAACATCGTAACTGTTGCTGCCTCGGATAATCGCGATGATATCGTATTTTTCAGCAGTACTGGCTCAGGTTTGGTAGAACTTGCTGCACCAGGTTACCAAATACTATCACTCTACAATACGAATAGTTCAGCTACAGCCGTATTATCAGGTACATCCATGGCAACCCCTTTTGTCACAGGATCACTTGCTTTATTACGGGCTCAATTTCCAAATGATACCTACAGGCAATTAATCAACCGATTATTACGCCACGTTGATACAAACGTTAACTTCACTAACCGTGTACAAACAGGTGGTAGACTCAATATCGCGTCCGCACTTGCATCAGCACCAAACGATAATACGCCATTTAACGATTCATTCCAAAGTCGCGGAAAAATTACCGCATCTCGTATTGCAATTAAGTCATCTAACGTAGGAGCAACCACCGAGAGTAATGAACCACTTATTGGAGGTTATACAGGAGGAGCCTCCCTGTGGTGGGAATGGACAGCTCCAGCAACAGGTCCCGTGACACTCACAACCCAAGGAAGCACCTTTCTTACACTCGCAGGTGTGTACACAGGAAATTCACTCTCAAATTTAACGAGTATCGCTGCTGCAAAAGCTACCGGTACAACATCAACAACAACAGCTTCGTTAAGTTTTAATGCTCAAGCGGACGCAGTATATGAGATTTCAGTGGATGGAGTAAATGGAGCAACTGGGATGGTGAATCTATCTCTTCAATATCAAAATGACGCGTTTGAAACTCCAGTCATTTTATCAGGCACAAGTGCACTGATAAAATCCACAACGATGAACGCGACCAAACAATCAGGTGAGCCATCAATTTTAGGCAACTCAGGGGGACACTCCATGTGGTATCAATGGACAGCTCCAAGCAGTGGCCAATTTCAATTATCTGCATTTAGCTACGACTTTGATCCCCTGATTGCGATTTATACAGGGAGTAAAATAAATGCATTAACGCTCATAAATTCAGCTAAAGGAAATGCAATAAACAGTTCTGCTGTGATACCAGCAAGTATCAGTGGATGCACCTTCAGTGCTACAGCAGGAACTACCTACTACTTTCAAATTGATGGAACAATCGACTCAAGTACGTCGCTCAATAACGGTCAATTTACGTTATCTTTAGTTGATTCTAATTGGCAATTAACCACCGGTGATGCCATTACCTGTGGTCCATCCGTTGCTGCTGATGGTACTATCTATATCGGGAGTGAAGATGGAAATTTTTATGCAATTAATCCGGATGGATCAACACGCTGGACTTACTCAACCGGTGCCTATTTTGATACCTCTACATCAAGCGTAGCCTCTGATGGGACAATCTACGTCGGAACGTCGTCTACCATTTATGCCCTTACAGCTAATGGAACAATTAAGTGGACCTACCAACTTCCTACTTCCACAACCACGTCAAGTCCTGTAGCGCTTGCATCCGTAACTTCAGCAGATGACACCCTCTACTTAAAAGCAAGTAATGGAGTTTTATACTGCCTATCAACTGCAACAGGCAATCTTCAGTGGACGTATTCAGTGCCAGGGACCTCTTACGCCGCACCTACAATAGCTAACGATGGAACAGTTTACCTAGGCTCAGATAATTCACTTTTTTATGCTATCAACCCAAATGGTTCACTAAAGTGGACTTTTGCTGCCGACGCCTCGATTTATAATGCAGCTGCAATCGACGCATCCGGAAACCTATACTTTGGAACCCTCGGTGGAACTATCTACAACTTAAGCCCTAAAGGCGTTAAACTATGGTCCTACACCGCACAAAATAGCATTAGTTCTTCCCCTGCACTTGGAACTAATAACTGTGTATACTTTGCAAGCTACGACCACAGCCTATATTCACTGAATACTAATTCAGGCACCCTTGTATGGAATTTAAAACTACCTAGTGAAATTCGCGCCAGCTCATTAGCCATTGATTCAAGTGGAGTCATTTATGTAGGCTGTTATGATTATAATTTATATGCCGTAAATGCTGATGGTTCAATTAAACGAACCTACGCAACAGGTGGTTGGGTGAGATCCTCTCCAGTTATCTTTGGAACTAATTTATATTTTGGTAGTTACGACCATAAGCTTTACTCTTTTAACATAGCATCAAATACAAGTGCCTCAGCTTGGCCTATGTACCAAGGTGGCGCACGGCGATTAGGGCATACACCTAATGACACGTTTAAAATTTCAGTTCAGCCGCACGCCACAAGTCCTATCATCCTAGGCTCTGCATTAAATCTAGCGGTTTCTGCAACCGGTATCGGACCTTTAAGTTTTCAGTGGTATCTAAACGGAGTAGCGATAAACGGTGCAACAAGCTCTACCTACACGGTAGCAAGTGCTAGCGCTTCAGACCTAGGACTCTATACGGTTAAAATAACAGGTCCTACCGGCACTCTCATAAGCCAAGCTCTCAACACATCCCTTGGCGGAAGTCGTCTCGTTAATCTCTCAACTCGTGCAAACGTCCTAACTAATAATCAAATTTTAGCGACCGGTTTTGTGATTGGAGGAAGTGGCTCTAAACAAATTCTTGTTCGTGCAGTAGGTCCCACGTTAACCAATTTTGGTGTTACAGGAGTACTTCCTAACCCAAGCTTAAGTTTATATGATTCAAAACAATTAGTAGTCGCGAGCAATACCGGTTGGAGTAACCCACCGATCAGTGGAACATCGAGTCTTAATACTTTATTCAGCACAGCTACCCTAGCTCAATTTAATCAAGTGGGTGCCTTTTCTCTAACTATCAATAGTTCAGACAGTGCGCTTACGGCAAATCTTCCATCAGGTAGCACCTATACAACACAAGTATCTGGGGTAAACAATACAACCGGGGTCTCTTTGGCCGAAATCTATGATTTAGATCCCTTAAGTTCACCCAGTCGTTTGATAAACATTTCATCACGGGCGATGGTTGGAACTGGTTCTAACAGTCTTGTGGCCGGCTTTGTTATCAGCGGAACAACGCCTAAGACTGTTCTGATACGCGGGGTTGGACCAACACTCAGCACAAGCTTTGGACTCACTGGCACCTTAGCTAATCCCCAGCTCAGTCTTTATGATTCAACTGGAAGTATGCTGCAATCGAACTACGGATGGGCAAATAATGCCTCCCTAGCATCTGCTGCAGCTCAAGTGGGGGCCTTTGCCCTAGTTAACGGATCATCCGATACAGCTATGCTCGTAACCCTCAATCCGGGGGCGTATACCGCTCAAGTTACAGGCTTAAGCGGTACGACTGGCATAGCGCTCATAGAGATATACGATTTTCAGTAAAAGGCTTTCTTTTTTACCAGAATGTCGCTTTTCTAGTCGTTGTGAGTTCATCGACTAAGACGATTAAAGCTCCCGAGGTTCACCTTGCTATCTCGCGGCTTGCCTCGGTCATCGCGGAAAAACACCAAGCGACCGAGCAGATATGGCTTTTAGGTATCGCAAACGGCGGTATTACCCTGGCTTACCGCTTAGCTGATGAGATTAATCGACTTAATCCGGTTAAAAAAGGTAACAAAACAAAGGCTAAAGCTGGCACCCTAGACATATCGTTTCACCGAGACGACCTAGGAAGACATCCGATACCTAAAGAGTTTACGCCAACATCTATTCCGGGTGATGTCACCGGTTCCCATATTATTCTAGTAGATGATGTTCTTTTTACCGGACGTACCGTTAAAGCATCTTTAGATGAGCTTTTTGATCATGGTAGACCTGCTCTCGTAGAACTCGCCGTACTTGTAGACCGCGGCGGTAGACGTCTGCCTGTAACCTGCAACTATGCAGGCTTAATCCTACAAGCGCATGACAAAAGCAGAGTAACAGTTTCTCTTAGCGATGATCCAAAACTGGACAAGATAACGATTCACTCAGAATAATACACTATGCCTTGGACACGAAAACATCTACTCACCATTGAGGAACTCTCTTTAGATGAGATTAATCAAATCCATGCTACGGCAAGTGCATTTAAAAAGATCTTAAGCCGTAACGTTAAGAAAGTACCTGCACTGCGCGGTAAGACGATCGTTAATTTATTTCTAGAACCTAGCACAAGAACACGCATGGCGTTTGATATGGCTGCGAAACGCTTAAGTGCTGATGTTATCTCAGTAGACGCCGCAACATCCTCTACCACCAAAGGTGAAACACTGCGTGATACAGCTCAAAATATTCAGGCGCTGAATGCGGATATGCTTGTTATAAGACATGCTGCATCAGGCTCTCCCCTTTATCTCTCACGTATTTTAGATATACCTGTCATCAATGCAGGAGACGGAGCTCACGAGCATCCAACTCAAGGACTACTTGATACATTCACCATGAAAGAACACTTCGGCTCACTCAAAGGCCGAAAAGTTGTTATTTTAGGAGATATTTTATTTAGCCGAGTAGCTCGTTCTAATATCCATGCACTTACGAAAATGGGTGCTGCTGTGACCTTAGTTGGACCATCCACACTCGTCCCCCACGCTTTTAAAGATCTTGGAGCTACCGTATCACACGATTTAAAATCGGCACTCGCAGATGCAGAAGTCGTGATGTTGCTACGAATCCAACATGAAAGACAGTCGAGTAGTCACTTCCCCTCTCTGGGTGAATACACAAGTATGTTTGGTTTGAACCGCGCTCGTGCAGAATGGTTACATCCTAAAGCGATCATCATGCATCCAGGCCCAATCAATCGCGGTGTTGAAATTGATAGCGATTTAGCAGACGGCTCTCGCAGTGTAATTCTAGAACAAGTCTCTAACGGAATCGCAGTACGTATGGCCGTATTATACCTCTGCTCCGGTGGCCTACCTGAACAAGCAATCGCAGGAGCATAATCTACTATGTCTACACTTTGGATTAAAAACGCACGCGTCATCGATCCCGCCTCAAAACGTGATGGAAAAGGAGACCTCTTTGTTCGTGATGGTATCCTCGTAAAATCACTCACAGCAGCTGAAAAAAAATCAGCAAAAAAAATCGATGCTAAAGGACTTGTTGCATGCCCTGGCTTAGTGGACATCCATGTTCACTTTAGAGAACCAGGCCAAGGTCATAAAGAAACCATTGGTACCGGTTCACGCGCTGCAGCAGCAGGTGGCTACACTACCGTGGTGTGCATGCCTAACACAACACCACCGGCTGATAACACAGGAACCATTCAATTCATCAAAGATGCTATTGAGCGTGACGCTGTCATTAAAGTTTTACCCACCGGTTGTATCACGGTTGGGATGAAGGGCCAGGCTCTCGCTCCCATAGGATCCTTAAAACGCGCAGGCGTTGTAGCAATTACGGACGACGGCGACTGCGTACAGTCAAATGAAGTCATGCGCCGCGCCGCAGAGTACGCTAAGATGTTCAACCTTCCATTAATGGATCACTGCCAAGACGCATCCATGACGCAAGGTTCTGTGATGAATGAAGGCACAATGTCCACTCGTCTTGGACTTCGCGGATGGCCAAATGCTGCAGAAGATCTAATTGTTTCTCGTAATATTATCCTCTCAAAGTACACGGGTGCTCATATTCACCTTCAGCACATTTCGTCTGAATACTCGGTTGAGTTAATCAGAATGCATAAGAAGGAAAAATATAAGATCACTTCAGAAGCTACACCGCATCACATCGCACTCACAGATAAAGCACTATCGAGTTACGATACGGCGCTTAAGATGAATCCTCCTCTTCGTACTGAAAAAGACCGACTCGCACTCATCGAAGGACTTAGAGATGGTACGATTGATTGTATTTCTACGGATCACGCTCCTCATACCGATTACGAAAAAGATCGTGAATTCGACTATGCGCCAAACGGAATTCTTGGACTAGAAACAGCCCTTGCTGTATGCCTCGATGTGCTTGTTAAAAAGAATAAATTCTCACTTTCTAAGGTGATTGATTTAATGACACACAAGCCAGCATCAATACTTGGCTTAAACGCAGGAACACTCCAAGTCGGTGCACCAGCTGATATCTGTTTATTTAATCCAACAGAAAAATGGACCTACCTTTCCAAGAAAGGTTTTAGCAAGTCATCCAATTCTCCTTGGGATAACACAACCTTTACCGGTAAAACAGTCATGACACTGGTTGATGGTAAAGTTGTATATAGCTCAGGAAAAATTCTCGTCTAAGCACCAGTGGAAAACACACTGCCTATTGTCGGAGTAGAAATCGCGCTTGTTTTAAGCGGGGTCTATTTACTTATTACTACGTTTATAACTTGGCGGAAAAGCTCCGCAACAGTTGAACCCAAAGTACAGGAGTGGAATATTTTAAAGTCAGACTTTGTACTCTACGGTTTTTTAGCTATAGCAAGTGCCTTATTTTTTCAATTAAGCGCTAGTTTTGTTTTAAAGCACACAGCCTTAAATTCAGACTGTCGACTTATCTTATCTGCAGCAGCAATGGATTTAGGAATTCTAGGTGGCGTTTATATTTTTCACCAATTTAAGAACGATCCATTTCCTAAGTTTAATCTTTCGTTTTTAAAGACACTTATTTCAGGTTTTAAAACGGTTTTAATCGCCCTCCCTCTTGTCTTCTTAGTCATGTTTGTATGGCAAGCCGTGCTAAACGCGCTTCACATACCTATTGTTAAACAAGAGATGGTAGATCTGTTATTAAATTCAAACGATTCTCTCACTCGTAGTACTTTAATCCTTGTTGCAGTACTTGCTGCACCTATGGCTGAGGAAGTTATTTTCAGAGCTGGGCTTTTTCGCTTCTTAAGAACACGTACTCCTAGGTGGGTTGCATTACTTATACCTGCGGCTCTCTTTGCTGCAGCACATGGTAGCTTAACGTATTTTCCACCCCTTGTTATTTTAGGCATTGTCTTTGCCCTAGCCTATGAAAAAACAGGCAACATCGGGACAACCATTATCGCTCACGCTCTGTTTAACCTAAATTCTATTTTAATGGTATTAGGTGGCGTCGGATCATGAATAAAAACAATCCCTTTACAGTCGTTAAAAAAGATCAGCTACGCTCACTTGGGGAAAGAAAGCTAATTGATACAATAAAGGTATGGCTTGGAAAAACGAATCCAAATACTCCATACGGAATCGGAGATGATTGTGCAGTAATACCGAACTCAAACTCACAACTTATAACCGTAGATCCACTCATTTACGGACGTCATTTTGATGATACCGTTAGTGCCTATCATGCCGGTGAAAAATTATTAAAAAGAAATATAAGCGACATAGCTGCTATGGGTGGAAAACCTACCTGTTGTGTTATATCTCTTACTTTAGATCCTACGGTAAAAATCACGTGGTTAAAAAATTTTTACCTTGGACTTAAGGACACAGCACAGAGCTATGCTATCAAAATCGTAGGTGGAGATATTGCTGAATTAAAAGGTTCTTTAGCAGCTACTCTTACTCTCTTAGGAGAAAAAACTACGAACCGTTTCTTAACCCGTCACACAGCTAAGTCGAATGACTTAATCTTCGTAACGGGCAAGTTAGGCCTTAGTTTGCCTAGCAAACATCACTACACATTCACCCCACGAATCAAGGAAGCTCAGTGGCTAGTTAAAAAAATGTATGTTACTTCCTTAATGGACATAAGTGATGGCTTAGCAAAAGACATTCATTCACTTATACCCAAGAAGGCTGCAGCATGTATCTATGCTGATAAAATCCCCCTTAAACGTGGCGCCACAGTAAAAAACGGTTTGTGTGATGGTGAAGACTACGAACTACTCTTCACCGTTAAGCCCACAGCAAATCTCAAACTCTTTGAGGCTCAGTGGAAAAAAAGATTCCCAGACACTCCGCTTACTTTAATCGGACATATGAGCCCAGCATCCAAAAAAAATAAAACTGCGATTAATCTCTCAACATTTCAGGGATTTGAACACCTCGCATGAATGTGATAGAAAAGTTAAAACTGGGTGTAACGACAACTTCTGCTGAAGAAACACGTCGGCTGGCTGAACAACTCGCTTTAGAACTACCACCCACAGTAACCCTAGCACTCCATGGCGATTTGGGTGTTGGTAAAACAACATTCGTACAGGGACTCGCTCTTGGATTTGGAATCAAAGAAGCCGTAACAAGCCCTACCTTCTCTATCTACACGCTACACCAAGGTAAACGTTTACTGGCTCACTTAGACGCCTACCGTTTAAGTAGACCCGAAGAGATAGATGCGTTACTACTCGATGAATTTTTAAAACCTCCCTACTGCCTAGCCATTGAGTGGCCAGAAAAACTAGGCAGCTGGATACCAAGCGAAGCCTTACACTTCGACTTTGGCATTGTTAACAAAACTCACACCCTAAAACTTAGGGTGTAGTTGGAGGAACCTCAGACGTAGCTGGAGCTTCTGGAGCTACCTCAGGAGCTGCTGCTTGTGGTGTTTCAACCACAGCTGGTGCCGCTTCTGGGAAATTCTCTGGATCATCTTCTTCCGCTTCAGCTTGTTTTTTACGTGATTCAGCTATTGGTGGAGAAGCGTAAAGTCCTCCATCAATGAACTCTGTCACATAGCCTTCACGGACTAACCAGAGTAAATCACCTTGTAGACGAGCAATTTTTTCACGTTCTTCAATTGATAATAAACGTGAAGGTACTGCAGAACCATCCGCAGGTGCTGCGCTGTCAGCAGGTGCTTCAGAAATACCAAGATACTTCTTAGCTAAGTCACCAGCCTTAACCATTGGGTTAGCTTCAATGAAGCTAATCAATGCACCAATACTATCTGCAAAGGTTTGCCCTGGAATACGGAATTTACGCTTAACAGCGCAAACATAGGATATGCCCTTAGATCCCTTTTTAAAGATAGTGAAATGTTCACGGCGTAAACGGCCACGTAGTGCATTTGCTGTATCTAGCGGGAAACGGCGTTGACGCTCTAAGGCACCTTCAATTGCACGTTTAATTTCGCCATCTGGTAATGCTTCCGCATCACGTCCATGGATACGAACTTGTGAAGTAAATCTCACTACTTTCTCACGTGCTGCAGTAAGTAAGTACGTACGTGCATCTTCGAAGGAGTCAAAAGAGATGACTGGAGCAGCTTCTGCAACAGGTGCTTCTTGAGCAGGAGCTGTTTCCACAGGAGTCTCAGTGGCAGCTTCTACAGGTGCAGTTGGCGTAGCTTCTGCAGTAGCCGGTGCTACCACTTCTGCTGACTTTGCTGCCTCTGCTGCTTTAGCATTTTTACGTGCAAACGTAGGATTTTTCCACGTATAGCGCGTAACCTTCTTCATCTTCTCTAACCATTTAGCGATGAGTTCAGGATCACGTACGGATTCAATTTTTGAACGGTACGCATCAAGAGGCATACGAATATTCGCTGCCGAGTGATGCTGTTGAACGATTTGAGCGTAAAGGTGATAATTCGGAGGCCCGAGTAGTTCACCAGTAAGACCACAACGATTTACAACTTGGAAGTTACCTTTTGGCGGTTCTACTTCTACGTCTTGTTTATCAAAGTATTTGTCTAGATGCTTACTTAACACATGTGCAATTGCAGCATCTTCAGAATCAAATGGAACGTTATCAGGAATAGAAACTGCAAACGCTTTACGTTTCGTTTCATTTTTACCTGAAGCATCTGCTTTTTCCTCAGCGGTTTTAGCTGGAGCTTGAACTTCACGTGGTGTTACAGAAACAGTAAAGCGTTCTGTTTTACCAAGGACCGTGCGAGCGATTTCAAAAAGTTCTATAGTACGGCACGATGCACGAATCGTTTTTACAAGCGCTGCAAAACTATTGTCTTCTGGATAGAATGCCACTGCGCATACCTGACTTTCATAAGGCATACGGTCGCGTGAATTATAATAGGATGAACGCTCTTCCTGTGAACGCGGTCCACGAGAATCTTGGCGCTGACGATTATCAGGAGCACCTTCACGTCTAAAGTTAGACGTCTGACGATCGCCTTGTGGGCGATTTTGTCCTGCAGGACCTTGAGGACCTCTGCGAGGTTGCTCAAAGCGGTCGCGCTGATTTGCGCTATCATCCCCTGCTCTACGAGGTGGGCGCCTATCACGGCGATCATCGCGTGGTCCGCGGTGTGATCCGCGTTCGCGTTCGTCCTGAGGGGCGGGTTTCTCTTGGCTCCATTGCGTTCCGAAACTAAAACCAGATAATTGGCTTAGATCGAGTTTGTTGAAAGCCGGGGAGGTATTCTCCTGGCCAGTAGTGTCGTCCATGTAATCGAAAGCGGTACAAGTACCGCGAGTTTTGCTTGTGTTTGTGTCCTAAAAATTAACCTCCTAATCATCAGCGCTCTAATGACTAGGTGCAAGCGATTTCAATACGTGCTTTTAGCTGTCTTTACGTGACTTAAGAGCTAAAACAAGCATCAAGGCACCAAAACCAAGCAAAAATAAGCCCCAATCTAAGTTTACATTGTAACCTAAAGAGCGCGCATACTGGGCTTTATCCGATAAAAATCCGTAAACAACCAATATAGCACCAAACAACGAAAACATCAGTCCAATAGGTAGACGTAGGTCAAAATTCATAAGTATTTGGAGTTAAAGGTTACCAGAAAAGTATGTTTAGAATTAATGTTGCTGCTAAAACGATAATACCCAGAACGAGCGGTCGTTTGTACCAGGCTTCTATTTCTGCTTTTGGACGTTCAGTTAACGAATAAACAAGACCCGTTAGTTCTGCGTCTGTTTTGTTACGTTTCGTAGCCAAAGAAATAATAAAGGTTAAAACGAAGCAGGAAGACCAAGCGACAATAGCCATCCAGAAGTTTTGAGCCATTTCACTATGGAACATAAATTCAGGAGTTATCCATCCACCTTTAATTCCTGGATGCGCACCTTGAGATAAAGCAAATCCATGGAAAAGAGCTGCACCCAATGTTCCACCCAAGAGACCCCAGAATGCACCATGCCCTGTTGTACGTTTCCAGAACATACCAAGTAAGAAAGTCGCAAAAAGTGGCGCATTCACAAATCCGAACACGAGCTGCAACATATCCATAATATTGTTAAACTGACGTGCGAGATAAGCAGCTCCGATACTTAAGATAATTCCAGCAACCGTTGCAAAACGACCCATGGCTAAATAGTGACTGTCTGGCAATTCAGCTTTTCCTGAGGAACGGCGTAGTGTCTGATAAATATCGTACGTCCAAACAGTATTAAACGCGGTTACATTACCAGCCATACCTGACATGAAAGATGCCATCAGCGCAGTAAATCCAAGTCCAAGTAATCCTGCAGGAAAATAACGCGCAAGAAGTACAGGAATGGTCATGTTGTAATCCGGAGATCCGTCCGCACCCATCGGTAATAAATGTCCACCACTGGCTTGATGCATAGCGATAGCGATCATTCCTGGAAGGATGACAAGAATCGGGAAAAGCATTTTCGGGAATGCTGCAATAAGCGGAGTTCTGCGCGCTGCTGACATGGAATTGGCAACCATCGCACGCTGAACAACAAGAAAGTCTGTACACCAATATCCAAACGAGAGCACAAAGCCTAATCCCATTACCATACCAAACCACTCAACTCCCATAGGGTTTGATGAAGGTGTACCAACATGCTGCCATGAATTTACCCATGTGCCTGGTGCAAAACCTTGGCTCGTAGCAACAGGAATTAATTTTTGTTTTAATACGTCCCAACCACCTACATCTTTTAGCGCAAGATAAACAAGCGGTGCAAAACCGAGCACTATCATGAAGAATTGAAGTACTTCATTATAGATTGCTGAAGTAAGACCACCTAAGAAAATATAAACTAGAACGATTGAAGCTGATACAAAGATACAGAAATTGTAATCCCAGCCTAAGAGTAATTCGAGTAAACGAGCGAGTGCATGCAGTGATATACCGGATGAGAAGACAGTCATTACTGCAAATGAGATTGCATTAAACCCACGTGTTTTTTCATCGAAACGTAATTTTAAATATTCCGGTACTGAGCGAGCTTTTGATCCGTAATAAAACGGCATCATAAATATTGCTAGAAACACCATCGCAGGAATTGCACCTACCCAGTAAAAGTGACTCGTCATAATGCCGTACTTGGCACCAGAAGCAGCCATACCAATAACTTCCTGAGCTCCTAAATTAGCAGATAAAAAGGCAAGTCCAGTTACCCATGCCGGGATTGACCTGCCTGACATAAAAAAGTCAGAACTGCCTTTGACTTTACGTTTAAGAATCCAGCCTATCCCGAGAACAAACAGAAAATAAATTACCAGGATAGCATAATCAATAGTGCCAAGCGAGAGCGTGGGATGTTGCATAAGGGGTATGCAGAAAAAATCGCACGATTTGATTTCTTTTCAAACCTAAAAGTCACCCAGAGCCATATTTACTCAAGCGTTTCTTTGACTTTCCTATACACTTTACTGCAGAATAAACGTCTATTCATTCTCACTTGTGAAAGTACCAATCCTTGAACTTAAGCCCACTTACACCGAGCTTTCAGCCGAACTCGACCAAGCTTACAAGCGAGTTATGGAATCAGGGCATTACCTGCTAGGTCCTGAACTTGAAAATTTTGAAAAAGAATATGCTCAGTTTTGCGGAGCTAAATTTTGTATCGGTGTAGCGAATGGCCTTGAGGCGCTTCAACTTTGTCTCCTTGCAAAAAATATTGGTAAAAATGACGAAGTCATCGTTCCAGCACATGGATATATTGCAACATGGCTTGCCGTCACACAAGTCGGAGCTACCCCAATTCCCTGTGAGTGTGATGAAGCAACCTACAACTTAGATCCAAAGAATGTAGCTAAATTAATCTCACCAAGAACTAAGGCCATTCTACCGATCGATCTATACGGCCAGACTGCAGACTATCCTTGCTTGAAAAAAGTATGTGAAGGAAAATCTATTTTCATCCTAGAAGATGCAGCACAATCTCACGGAGCAAAATGTGGAAACGCCTATGCTGGGAACTTAGCTGACGCGGCAGGAATTAGTTTCTATCCTAGTAAAAATTTAGGTGCTTTTGGTGATGCAGGAGCAGTAACTACAAACGATCCAGTCCTCGCTGACAAAGTAAGAACCCTTCGTAATTACGGCTCTAAAGAACGATATAAGAATGAGCTACTCGGCATGAATTCACGATTAAGTGAACTGCAAGCTGCCTTCCTTCGGGTTAAACTCGCTCATATCACTGCCTGGAATGATCGCCGTAAAGTTGGTGCAACTGTCTACCTTGAGAAGCTAAAAAACTGTGGTGATATTATCTTACCCGTTGTTCCTCATTGGGCAGATCCAGTATGGCACTTATTTGTAATTCGCACTCAAAAAAGAGATGCCTTAAGAGCCTATTTAACTGAGCAAGGAGTCGGAACCCAAATCCATTACCCGATACCACCCCATTTATCAGAAGCTTATCGTCACCTCGGATTCAAAAAAGGGAGTTATCCGCTTGCTGAAAAATTAGCTGACGAAATTTTGAGTTTACCGATCGGGCCACATATTAAAACTGAGGAACTCGAGTACGTATGCCAGTGTATTAAAGCTTTTTTCAGTAAACAATCGTAACACGTAACATGCCAGAAGAAGATCAGGTTATTCATTCCATTTCTGGCTTAAGACAACTCGTCTTACTTCCCCTTGCTATACTCATTAGACTTTGGGGCAAAACGCTTCGATTCGAAATTACAGCTGAAGCTAAAAAAACATTTGAAAGGCAAGATAAGCCTATTGCTTTTGTACAGTGGCACAATCGCTTATTCCTAGCTCCTCAATTTTACAGCCGCTACCGCGGTAATCGTCCTATCTATGGCCTTGTAAGTGCGAGTAAAGATGGGGCATGGCTAGCCGCCTTGTTCTCACTCGTAGGAATGAGAGCTATTCGAGGATCCAGTAGCCGCATGGGGAAAGAAGCAGCTCAAGCAATTATCAACGTACTAAAAGAAGGTAATGATGTTGGCATTACACCAGATGGACCTCGCGGCCCTTGCTATTCTTTTAAAGCAGGAGCAGTGGTTGTAGCTCGAAGAGCCAATGCAACCATGCTCTTAGTCGGAGCAGAATTTAAATCTGCCCGACGTTTAAAAAGCTGGGATAAATTCTATCTACCTCTGCCCTTTTCACAGGTGAAAATTCACTGTGAAGAAATAGACCCTAAAGCTGCAGAACCCGAACAGATCGCAGCTCGGTTGATGGAAATAAATCCCGACTAACTTGTTTTAGAATAGAGGCGTCACGGTAACATGTGATCCTGGAGACGCTGTGTAGTCATCTCCAAGATTCCATGTCTGATCATTGATAAGTAGTTTAAAAACAACCTGATCTCGACTTGCTGGTAAAACAATAGACCACTGAGAAGAACCTTCATTCTTTAACTGTAATCCACTATCCCAGCTTAAACCCGAGCCTTGACCACGCACATAGAGCGTATTTCCAAATCCTACGTCGATGAGTGCTGTGATATAGGTAGGTGCATCATGCAAAGTAACCTTACTTACTTTTGCAGACGGTAATTTAATCGCACGCGGCTTTTTAGGCTTTTCTAACGTTACTTTTTTAGGAGCAACTTTTTTAATCGTCTTACCCTTCGAAGTCGCTGGGGCGGGCGACTTAACTTTTTTCTTTGTTGTTTTCATAATTGAGTTTGATTTTCGGTTAATAAAATCCCCGAACCTAACTCCATAAGTTAAGCATTACCGAGGCCAACTCTCAAGTATTGACCAACAAAAATCCGTTACAGTTGTGTGCACATTATGCGCCACACCTTAAAACCTAAGTAAGCTGTTGATTTTGCTTAAGTAACGCTTGTCCCGTTAGTGACTTAGGGTGTTTTTGTATCTCTTTCACAGTACCCGTAAAAACAAGCTCTCCACCCTCTTTTCCACCTTTAGGACCCAAATCCAGGATCCAGTCAGCGAGTCGAATCACATCTAAGTTATGCTCAATGATAATTAATGTATTTCCAGCATCTCTTAATTTGAATAACAGATCCATGAGACGTTGTATATCCACCCAGTGAAGTCCGGTGGTGGGCTCATCTAATATATACAAGGTTCCGCCTTGCTGTCTTTTACTTAATTCTAGTGAGAGTTTTATACGCTGCGCTTCACCACCAGATAGCGTTGGTGCTGGCTGTCCTAATTTTATATAACCTAACCCTACAGCTTCGAGTGTATCCAGTTTATCAATAATACGCGGAATAGCTTTAAATAAAACAATTGCCTCACGAACAGTCATATCAAGCACATCAGCAATTGATTTACCGTGATAAAGTACTTCTAGGGTTTCACGATTAAAGCGCCTACCTTCACAACTTGGACATGGCGCATAAGCATCCGCCATAAATTGCATATCTAGTTTAATGACACCATCTCCCTGACATCTCTCACATCTACCACCTCGTACATTAAAGGAGAATCGACTCGATTTATAACCACGCACCTTTGCAAGGGGTACTTGAGCAAATAAATCACGAAGCAAATCTAAAAGTCCGATGTAGGTACTTGGATTTGAACGAGGACTTCTTCCAATAGGCTCTTGATCCACTTGCACAAGTTTATCAAAGAGCTCCAAGTTTTCGATATGGCGATGCTTACCCGGAATTGTTTTTGCACCATTGAGTTTACGTGCAGCCAAAGCAGCCAAGATGTCATTTACCAACGTACTTTTACCAGAACCTGAGACACCGGTTACACAGGTAAGAAGCCCAACAGGAAAACGAGCATCTATCGATTTAAGGTTATGATGTTTAGCTTCTCTTACTGTAAGCCAAACGCCATCCGGTTCTTTCGTAGCAACATCTTTTGTAACACGTAATTTGCGACTGAGATAGGGACCTGTTTTTGAATCACGTAGAGATAGTTCTGCACACGCTTTTGGCGTACCTTGAAATAATAGTTTACCACCTTCTACCCCTGCTCCCGGCCCAAGCTCAATGATTTCATCCGCAAAACGCATCGTTTCTTCATCATGCTCTACAACAACCACAGAATTACCCCGGTCGCGGAGCGCCTGAAGTTGATCCAAAAGCCGCTCATTATCGTGCGGATGAAGACCAATACTAGGTTCATCTAATACATAGATTACGCCGCTTAATCCCATACCTAACTGCGTTGCTAAGCGTACACGCTGCGCTTCACCACCCGATAAGCTTTGATAATCCCTATCCAAAGTTAAATAGCCTAGTCCTGTTTGTAATAAAAAGTTTAAGCGCTGCTCTATACCATCAACAATATCACGCAGTGGATCGTGCTCCTTAATTTTAGCTTTAATCGAATTTGCCAAATTATGAGCACTTTCAACATCGAGAGCTAAAAACTCAGGGAAACTAATGGTTAAACTCTCAGCACGTTTTGTTTCAATCTGAACCTTAACAGCAGAGCTACGTGGATTAAGTCTAGAACCATGGCACTGCGGACATTCCTGACTTACCATATAAGTCATCAGTCGTGCTCTAAAACCTTCACTATCGGTATGTAAAAAACTATCCTCAAGATCTGCGAGAATACCTAAGAATGGAGTGTCTTTAGCTTCACGCGCCCGGCGCTTTTTGATCGCAAACTGACGATCTCCAGCTCCGTAGAGAAGTTCATTGCGTGTAGCCTCGGGTAAATCCTTCCATGGAACATCGGGATCATAAGGCAATTGATCAACTAATTGGCGCAGAAGCGAATTATGCTTCATGATGAGATTTTTCCCACCAATTCGCCATGCTTTGATCGCCCCGTCTGAAATCGATTTTGTTGGATCTGGAATAATTAACTCAGGAACAAAAGATAACTTTCTTCCTAATCCACCACAGACCTCACAAGCACCCTCCTTATGATTAAACGAAAAATGACGCGGGGTTAATTTTTCAAAGATATCACCACATATTTCACAAGATAAGGACTGACTAAGTTTAATCTCTTTCCACGCACTCTTCTTATCTTTGGCGCTTACTTCCTCCACTAAGAGGAGTGCTTTATCTTTACCTTCTCTAAATGCTAATTCTAAGGAATCTGCCAAACGAGAGCGCTGCTCTTTTGAAGCAACTAAGCGGTCAA
This sequence comes from Opitutaceae bacterium, assembly GCA_036824825.1. Classification (GTDB taxonomy): domain Bacteria; phylum Verrucomicrobiota; class Verrucomicrobiia; order Opitutales; family Opitutaceae; genus Palsa-1447. Next base: position 12,073 of record DAISZL010000017.1, on the reverse strand, counting down.
CCACAATATCAATCACAACAGGCTTTGTTCCTGTAGGAATTAAATGTGGCGAATCTAATTCAAGCACTTCTCCGTCACGTCTAACACGCTGAAAACCACGTTGTCTTAAACGTGGAATTTCATCCCGTAAGACTGCAGGCTTGGCCGTCATGAAAGGTGCCATCAAAATAACTTTTCTGCCCAAACAGGCACTCAGCACAAATTCTACGTTATCATCTAGGGAACGCTGCTTAACAAAACCACCGTCTTTAGGACAGATCGCTTTTCCTGATAGAGCCCACAGTAAACGCGCATAGTCTGCTATCTCTGTTACAGTTGCTATTGTAGTACGTGGAGAAACACCTCCGATACGCTGCTCGATTGCCAACACAGGAGATAGTCCATGAATAAAATCAACGTCTGGTTTTTTAAGCTGATCAAGCATCTGCCTAGCATGAGTCGATAAGCTTTCCATGTACTTTCGATGTCCTTCAGCGTAGAGCGTATCAAACGCTAACGAGGATTTACCTGATCCGCTTGGTCCAGTAACAACCACAAACTTCCCCTTAGGGATACGAACCTCAATATTTTTGAGGTTATGCTCCCTAGCACCTTTGATATGGATATGCGTGGCTGCCTGATTAGACATTCTTACGTAGACTAAACCATATCGACTAAAATTGCCAATTGCCTTTCTGCAAAGTTTTGAGCATCGAAGTTAGTCTAAATTAGTCATTGTGAGATCACTTTTAGCCACTTTTTGTAGTATAGCTTTATGTGCTGTAGCTTTTGCAGCACCTCCCCTGGCATTAAAAGAAGGTGAATCACTTGAGTACAAAGTCGATTGGGCTGTGATACCATCCGCTGGCTCTATCACGATTCGCGCAAAAACGGTAACAGAACCAAATCAGTCTCCCCGCCTCTCAATATTAACCGAGACAGCTACACGAAATGTAGCGCGCGCCCTACTCAAATTTAACGCATCTTCGGAATCCATTTTTGATATTCAAAATGGAAGACTAATGAACATCGCTGAGAGTAGCTACTCGCGCGGAAGAACACGGTCTCATACAGTTGCATTTTCCTATAAAGATCACACTGCGATCTACAAAGATGATACAACCAAGACTATCTCTGTTCCTGAAGGTTACCCAACAGATCTTATAACCTGCCTGCTAAGCATGCGTAATATTACCCTCTATCCTGGCCAGTCGCATGAGGCACTCGTACTTTTTGAAAACGATTTCTATGATTTAACTATTCATGCATTAAATTATGAAGAAATAGAAACTCCCCTTGGTGCATTTAGAACACTGGTGTTAGAACCAAGAATGGAGCATTCACCACCTAAAGGCATGTTCAAAAAAGGCACCACCGTACGCGTTTGGATATCACAAGACGCAAACCCTTTACCTGTCCGCTTCAGAGTTAATTTTAAATTTGGTGCAGGAACTGCAAATCTCGTTCGCTACACTCCACCAGAAACAAGTAAATTAGATAACTTAAAGGCAAAATAACTGGAGTTATAGCACGTTCGTGCTACGCCTTACTTACGATTTAATTTTTCAGCTCTCTCGCGAAAGAAAAGTAATTCTACAAAGAAACTAAGTCCTAAAACTCCACTCAGGGTTCTTAGGTCACGCATCGCATCAACCACCTCGGAGAGTGGACTAGCTGCTTTCTCATCTACACTGATTAAAACGATCGCACTAATAATCGCGAAAACTGGTTGGATCAGAAAACATAAGTGATATGCAAAATACACATCGTTTGTTTTATTTTGTAAGTAGCTAATTAAAAAACCTCCTAGTACTGGAGCAACTGCTGCCACGAGTGAAGTAACCGCAAGATTAAAACCAATAGCTAAGTCTTTAGCATTCGAAGGTATTAATTTTAGAAGGAGCGTAAACTGACCTAACAAAAATCCTGCATTTGCTACCCCACCAAACGCCCACATGGGATATAAAAGCCAGCGATTATGAGGCACTAAAAAACACCATGCAAAATTCTGCAGCTGCCAAATTACGAGAGAAAAAACCATCACTGATTTATTACCATGCCTATCGATTAAACGTCCCCACGCAGGAAGCGATAAAACACCCCCAAGTTGAGTTAAGGTATTCACAACACCTAAATCCCAACCCGAAAGTCCTAAGTGCTCAGTCATGAACACTTGATAAAAAGGTCCAAAACAGTAGGCCGCGAAAAAGAATACAATTCCTGAAAGAGTAAAAATAAGAAATGAGCGTGACTTCTTAAGCGCAGAAACTTGCTGTGTGAAATCACTCGCCTGACTAACAAGATGCCGGTGCGGCTCAGCAGGACATACCAGTTGCAGAATCATCGAAATGACACGAAGAAAAACGGATCCATAAATGATCGCCTGAAAAACGCCTACAGAGTAATCCCACTTGTAGAGCATATACCCCATAACGAGCATGAAGATAACCGTACCTAATTGTCCGAGTGCATTTCTAAAACCGAAATACTTTCCCCTAATTGCCAAAGGAAACCATTCTTGAATCCAGGAATTCCAAGTTACAGAGCATAAAGCCCAGCAGAGACTAGATATAAGAAACCAGGTACATAACCATGTACCTGCTGCATTAGGATCATGCCGTGGAATATGCGGCAGCATAAGTGCTAGCCATACCCAGGTAAGGGCATTTAGCCCGGCAAAGCCGATGGTTAGCTTTTTTGATGACTTAAACTTCGAAATGAAGGGTAAAGCAGCCAATTGTAGGAAATTCGCTACAAAAGGTAGGGCTGAAAAGAGCCCTATCATAGGATTCGATAATGGGTAAACTTTTGTAACCAAGGCAGTTACAAATAAATTAATGGGTAAAGCAATAGTAACAATAGGTTTAGCAATAAGACACTCCCAGGTCGTTAAATAGAGGCTTTTTTGTAAACGCGCCTTTCTCGCGAGCAGTTGCTGGCGAGGTGTCATAAGATTGCTAAGAGCTGAACCCATATCGAATTACGGCATTTAACCGTATAAGAGCTAATTTCGTCAGTATAAATCTCTTTGGGAAGCTCTTGAATGACACAATTATGCACGAATTGCATAAAAAAAACACTTAATGTTCAATTACATGAACTTAAGCCTTGCGTCCGTCTTCCCAACCCTGCTTATTTCTCCCTTTTGCTCATGAAAGCGACGATCAAAACACAAGGCCAGCAGTTCACAGTATCCGAAGGGGATGTCCTCATCGTTAACCGCTATCCAAATACGGAAGCAGGTTCTACTGTGACTATCACCGATGTACTCGCCGCTGGCGAGGGAGCAAACTTCAGAATCGGTACACCGAAACTGACTGGTGTTAGCGTTTCCGCTAAAGTACTAGAGAATAAACGCGGCGATAAAGTGATCGTCTTCAAAAAGAAGAAGCGTAAAGGTCACGAACGCAAACAAGGTCATCGCCAAGAACTTTCTGTAATCAAGATTCAATCTATTAAGGCTTAAGGAGACATTCTGCCATGGCACATAAAAAAGGTCAGGGAACATCAACAAACGGACGCGAGAGTCACTCAAAGCGTCTTGGTATCAAAATGTTTGGCGGAGAGAAGATCATTGCCGGCAACATCATCGTACGCCAACGCGGTACTAAATTACACCCTGGTAAGAATGTTGGTGTAGGTCGCGATTGGACACTCTTTGCTCTCAAAGACGGTGTTGTTAAATTCGACAAAGTTCACCGCAGCGTTTCCGTAGTTACAGCATAATTAGCTTATCTACTCTTATTAATTTAAACCTAGGCCTTAAAACCTAGGTTTTTTTGTGTCATTTCAAGACCCTACGCTAAAGTCTTGATGTACCACAAGGATTAGAGCCAAAGTACATAAAGTATGTCGCGCGCCTTCGCACGCTTTGTCCTTATTTTTACTGCGTTATTCTTCGCAGTCTTCTTTTTCTGGCCACTGCTCCAGATTTTAAAAGGCGGCTTTATCAGTTCCGAGGGAAAATTTACCTTTAGCTCACTCTACGCTCTCTTAAAAGAGCCTCTCTACCTCAAAGCACTCCTTAACTCCGTTATTATTGCGAGTTTAACAACATTACTCGCGCTGATTATTGGTCTACCACTTGCCTACCTATCTGAAAGGTTCGAATTTAGAGGAAGAAAACTCCTTTCTAGTTTCATTTTAGTTCCACTCATCCTTCCAGCCTTTGTGGGTGCGATCGGTATACGTCAACTCTTAGGACAAACAGGAACCCTCAATTCACTCATCATTGCGCTGGGTTTAGCACCACAATCATGGAGTTTCGACTGGCTTGGTGCTAATCGAATTCTAGGTGTAGCACTGGTTGATGCCCTCTCTCTTTATCCTTTAATAACCTTAAATGCAGCAGCGAGTTTATCACAAATAGATCCTTCGAGTGAAGAAGCTGCAGAAAACTTAGGTTGCACGGGGCTTCGCCGCTTCTTTCGTATCACCCTTCCACTGATTAAGTCAGGACTCTTTGCTGGCGGTACCCTTGTATTTATTTGGTCATTCACGGATTTAGGAACACCACTGGTTTTCGATTTTTTTAACGTAACACCTGTTCAAATTTATCAAGGTCTAACAGACATAGGTAGTAGTCCCTATCCTTATGCTTTAGTTGCTATCATGCTTACAGCATGCCTTGGACTTTATAGCATTGGTAAGGGTCTGTTTGGAAATTCTCCCCATGTAATCGCAAGTAAATCAAGCGCACGTTACACACGTAAACCGCTTTCACCGCTTACGTCCTGGTTAACAACTCTTTTCTTTATAGCAGTCACAGCACTCGCAATCTTACCTCATGTAAGTGTTGTCCTTATCGCCTTTTCAAAGGATTGGTATCATAGCGTTTTGCCTAATCAGTTCACGACCGATAATTTCAAAACAGCACTGAGTCATTCACTCGCCACTTCATCGATTGCAAACAGTCTTAAGTACGCAAGCCTCTCCACCTTCATTGATTTATGCCTAGGTGTTGCGATTGCTTACGTGATTGTTCGATCAAAAATAGCCGGTAGAAAATTACTCGATTTAGTTTCGATTCTCCCTCTGGCAGTTCCCGGATTAATACTCGCCTTCGGCTATCTTGTTATGGCACGCGATGGCACTTTTTTTAGTTTCTTAAATCCAGTACGTGATCCCACACTGCTACTCATCATCGCCTACTCTATTCGCCGATTACCTTATGTAATTCGAACCGCTGTAGCAGGATTTGAGCATATTAGTGAATCACTCGAAGAAGCAGCGATGAATCTAGGAAGTCCACCCTTACGTGTGATTTTTAAAATCACATTACCTCTCATCTCAGCTAATTTAATTGCTGGAGCAATACTTGCCTTCTCGTTTGCAATGCTCGAAGTCAGTGACTCGTTAATTTTAGCTCAGAAGCAAACCTTTTACCCTATTACCAAAGCGATCATGGAATTATTCCAGCTACTTGGAGATGGTAAATTTATTGCAAGTGCGCTTGGCAGTTGGGCCATGCTCCTTGTGTCACTAGCGATTATTGGTGTTAGCGTCTTACTTGGTAAAAAGATTAACTCCGTCTTGAAGTAATCGCTTAGTTGAGATCTTTTTTTGCAGCCTCAACGAGCTGACTTAAACTTCCTTCGGCTGTTTTTAAATCATGCGCTTGTACCATGAGCCGAAGTTTCATTTCTGTCCCAGAATATCGAACTAGTACAATTCCTTTACCTGCTAAAGAGGCCTCTACTTCTGCAATCTTTTGCTGAAGATATCTAAGCTCCTGTATTGGTTTTTTCTCTTTAACAGAAAGTGCAATATAAGCTTGGGGGTAACGCTCCATGACCTTGCGCAATTCAGATAGTTTTTTCCCCGTACGCTGCATAACCGAAATCACGTGAAGTGCAGCTGAAGCACCATCACCCGTAGGACTAATACGCGGAGTAATAATATGCCCCGAGGATTCTCCTCCTAAGTTAGAGCCCACACGCTTCATAGCTTCAGATACATGACGATCCCCAACCGGTGTTCGAACAACTTCACCACCCGCGTTTTTAATCGCTTGATCTAATCCTAGGTTACTATGAACCGTAGCAATAAGGGTCTTACTTAGAAGCTCACCACGACTAAGTAAATCGGTGCCTAATATCGCCAAGATTTCATCTCCATTAAGCTGCTCACCGTTTTCATCACAGAGAATACAGCGGTCGCCGTCACCGTCATGCGCAATTCCTAATTGAGCTTGATTAGCTACAACATCCCGCATCACGTGCTTTGGATATTCACTGCCACAGTCTAAATTAATATTTAATCCCGTTGGAGTATTACCTCGTGCAATAACTTCTGCTCCGAGCTGCTTAAGCACTTCGGGAGTCGTTTCACAGGTGGCTCCGTTTGCTGTATCTACACAAATTTTCCATCCTTTTAAACCGGAAGGAATAATTGATTTAAGGGACAGAAAATATTCTTTTTTTAAGTCTGCAACATAGGATGAAGCAGTCTTGGTAGGTTCACTTGCTACACTCGATTTCTTTTCTTTAAGAAAGGTTTTTAGAGTTTCGCTCAAAGAGACTTCATCTTGGGTAGATAATTTTTTACCCCCTACACCTAAGCACTTAAATCCATTATCAGAGGCCGGATTATGTGAGGCAGTAATCATGATACCAAGTGAGTACCGAGGTGAAAGTAAACTACGAGCAAGCAGTGGCGTAGGAACTACGCCTAGGTTCTCAACTTTTACACCCCCAGCATCTAAACCAGCAATTAGTGCATGACTTAAATTCTCACCGGAAAGACGTGTATCACGACCAACAACCACAACGTGACTTGTCTCTTCTTTTGTACTTAACCACTGAGCAACACTTTCTCCAAGCGAGTAAGCAAAGGAATCATTGATATATTCACTACCATAAGCGCCTCGAATTCCGTCTGTACCAAAAAAGCTTTGTTTCATGGTTTAACGAAAAAATTCGCGGGTTTGCTCGATCTTATTTTTTACAGCTCCACCCAGTAGCAGATCTTTAGCATATAAATATCCCTCTTTAGGATCACGTGTCTTTCCAACAATCCAAAGACCAAGGGATGCGTTTAAAGCAATCGTATCCACAAGACCTTTAGGAGCGTTACCAGCAACGAGTGAATCTACAATCGAAAGATTCGTTGCTAAATCAGAACCTTTGAGTTCTTCAAATGATGCTTTTTCTAAACCAAAGGTAGTAGCATCCCAAATATCCGATACCGTCTTCAAGCGACCAACCCCTTGAACGTGATTAAGCGATGCAGTTGTTAATTCATCGGTTCCTTTTGAGTCTGGTAATTCACCGTAAACAACGAGTCCAGCACTCATCCCGAGCGCATCTAAGGATGCTGCTAAACGCTTAACCCAAGGAAGTGCATATACGCCAAGCATGATGTGAGCAGGACGTCCTGGATTCATAAGAGGTCCAAGAATATTAAAAATAGTGCGCTGACCTTGTGCTGCTAATTGTTTTCTAACCGGCGCAATATGCTTAAAGGCAGGATGAAAATGTGGGGCAAAGAAAAAGGCATACCCTAATTCATGGAGCGCTTTATTTAAAATTTCACGTGGTGCATCAATTTTAAATCCGAGTGCACTAATTAAATCAGCACTCCCGCATTTGGATGTGATACCACGGTTTCCATGTTTCATCACAGGAACGTTTGCAGAAGCAAGTGTGAGTACGACTAAGGATGAAACATTAAAGCCTCCCGCATGATCGCCTCCCGTACCTACAATATCGATCGCTTGACTTGAAAATTCTGAAACCTGGGGATCAACCGCTCTTGCCCTAAACTCCCGAGCAAAAAAAGTTACCTCCTCTGAGGTTTCCCCCTTTTTAGCCAAAGCCGTCAAAAAGTCTGCTTTAGGCTGATCTAGTCCCTCAGAGGCTAATAATTCACACGCTTGGGCAACTTCTTGAGCACCAAGACTCTTGCCTTGATTTAAGCCTAGTGTGAGTTCTTCTAAACGATCCATTTAAGCCTCTAAACTGAGGCTCTCATTAGGCTCGTCGCAATTTCATTTTTAGCATATTTTAAGATTCTAGGCCTTAATGTTAAAACTTAGTGATTTTATCTTTAAATCTATCGCTTGACGAAGAGCCCCTAGACCTATACTTAGAACCCTTTAAATCGATCTTCTGCTAACCTTTAACTTGGGTTAGTAGGTCACCTTAAATACTCCGCTCCCATGGCAAATCCGAAACGCAAGCAGTCAAAACGTCGCAGTGCTAACCGCCGTGCTGCCAACGCTTTCCAAGCTCCTCAGTTCGCTACCGACAAGTCGGATGGCTCACTTTTCAGACCTCACCGCGTCAATCCAAAGACCGGTATGTACCGTGGTCGCCAGGTCCTTAATATTGAAACCTAATTCAGCCCACACTCGGCTGAATTATTTATAGCAATGACTTCCGGAACACCCGGACGGATTGCAGTGGATATGATGGGGGGCGATTTAGGCCCCTTAGAAATGGTTGCTGCCGTTGACCTTGCCCTCAAGGCTAACAAGAACCTCAATCCGCTAATCTTGGTTGGTGATGAAGCTATTCTTAAGCCTCTTATAAAGCAGGCAGGTATAGAATTAAGCGATCGCATTCAACTCTTCCACGCAAGTGAAGTAATCACGATGGAAGATAAGCCACTTGCTGGGCTTAAACAGAAAAAAGATTCCTCGATGGTTCGCGCTATCGAGTTAGTTAAATCGGGAGAAGCTTCCTGTGTTGTAAGCTGCGGAAATACAGGCGCACTCATGGCAGGTGGCACTTTAAAATTAAGAACCCTTGAAGGTGTTTCTCGCCCTGCTCTTGGTGCTATTATTCCACGCAAAGGTGGTCACTTTATTTTAGTTGATGCTGGTGCAAACCCAGAAGCCAAAGCAGAGCACCTGGTTCACAATGCGATTCTTGCTAGTCACTTCTGCAAAGTAATGCTTGGTATTCCCTCACCTAAAGTGGGATTACTCACCATCGGAACCGAAGAAGGTAAAGGAAATGCGCTTATCACTGAGACAAACGTACTCCTTAAAAAAATAGATCATATCATCAATTACGCAGGTCCTATTGAAGGCTTTCACGTTTTTGCTGAACACGTCGACGTAGTCGTTTGTGACGGGTTTGTTGGAAATATTATGCTCAAAAGCTGGGAGTCTCTCGTTCATTTCTTTACAGACATGCTCAAAGAGGAACTTAGAGCTAATCCTCTCAGAGCTACCGGAGCACTACTCTCTAAAGGTGCCTTTAAAGCAGTTAAAAATCGTATCAGTCCTGAGCGTTATTCCGGTGCACCCCTTTTAGGACTAAACGGAAATATTTTCAAAGCACATGGTTCATCTAATCGCCGAGCCATTCGCAGTGCCATTTTCGCAGCAGCTCAAATTGTAGAGGCTGACATGAATCACCTCGCTGTTGCAGACATAGAAAAAGCGAACCTCATCATTCTACCAAAGTCTGAGGTTTAATCACCTCACTTGGTACTCCTATGTCATCTCCGTCTACAATTATACTTGGAACAGGTTCATACACACCCAAGCGAGTACTCACCAATACAGAACTCTCCAAGATGGTGGATACATCCGATGAATGGATCTTCACTAGAAGCGGTATAAAAGAGCGCAGAATAGCTGGAGAAAATGAATCGGTATCTGACATGGGTGCTGAGGCAGCTCGTCTTGCCATTGACGATGCAAAACTAAAACCTTCCGATATCGATTTAGTGATTGTTGCAACGGTAAC
>DAISZL010000017.1:0-2296 GCA_036824825.1 Opitutaceae bacterium | reverse complement strand
AAATCAGGGGATCATTTCATCAAAATGAAGGGTAAAGAGGTCTTTAAATTGGCCGTTCGGGTAATGGACGAAGCTGCCCGTGATATTTTGGAACAACATGGTTATAAAGCGGATCAGATATCGCTTGTGATACCCCATCAGGCAAATCTTCGTATTATTGAGTCCATTTCCCAGTATTTGGAGCTGCCTATGGATAGATTTTTCGTCAATGTAGACCGGTATGGAAACACTTCAGCGGCATCCATAGGTATCGCCTTGGATGAAGCAAGGAAGGCCGGTAAGGTCAAAAAAGGAGATTTAATACTCCTTGTAGCCTTCGGGGCGGGCTTGACCTATGGTAGCGCCCTGATTCGCTGGTAATAAGTCATGTCACTTTTGAACGTACGTAAATCGCTCCTCCTAATCGTCATTCTTGCCTTAATCACCTGTTTCACAGGTTCGGTTAAAGCAGACCTTGTTTGGACACCTCAAAGCGGATGGCGCATTGAAGGTGGCATGCTCTCTGGTCTTACAGGCACAGAAGGACGTGACGCACTTGATCTGATGAACAAAGCGCGTGAAGCAGAAGAGAATCACAGCTACCGCTCTGCTATTAAAACGTATTCAAAAGTAACAGATAAGTACTCAACCTCGATTTACGCTCCTGAAGCGTTTTACCGTATTGCTCAAGTTCGCTTAGCACAAAAAGATGTCTACAAAGCATTCGATGCTTACCAATCCATTTTAAGTCGTTACCCAAACGTCAAACGCTTCAATCAAATCATTGCTGAAGAATACAAAATTGCAAGTGCAGTACTAGATGGTGCTCGTACACGTTTATGGTTAGGCCTTCCTGGATTCTCAAATCGCGAACGTGGTATAGGATTTTTTGAACAAATCATTCAAAATGCTCCGTACAGCGATTATGCTCCATTAGCACTTATGAATGTGGCACGTGGCCATGAATTTTTAGGTAATACGGATGAAGCGGTTGATGCACTAGATCGCCTAATTAACAACTATGGTTCTAGCGTATTAGCACCCGATGCATACTTACGATTAGCAAAGCTCCATGCATCACTTGTAGAAGGCGCTTATTACGATCAAGGTGAAACGAAACAAGCAATCACCTACAGCGAAGACTTCATGCTTTTATTTCCAAGTGACGCAAAGATCGCTGATGCTGCTAAGAATTTAGATGAAATGAAAAAGATGTTAGCCGAAAGTAAAGTTAAGATCGGCGATTTCTATTTCTATAAACGTGATAATTATACAGCAGCTCGTGTATTCTACAACGAAGCTATTACTTCCTACCCAAATTCAGACGTAGCTAAAACTGCACGTGCTAAGCTCGTAGAAGTTGATGCAAAAGCTTCAAAAGTCGCCAATGGCACTCCAGCTACTCCTGCTAAGAAGAAATTCTTTTTCTTTTAATCTTTTATGAAAGCCCTAGCTACGGGCCTAGCTACGGGCCTTCTCTTTATCTGCTTACTTACCTGCAGCTGTTCACATTACTCATTAGGAACACAGGGAAAACTTAGCTTCACTAGTATTTACATTGAGCCTGTAGGCAATAAGTCGTCATTACGACAAGCCCAAGAAATCATAAGTGAACAACTACGTAGCGCCCTTGAAAAAGACGGACGTGTAACCTTAGTGAATTCACCCCAGGCTGCAGATGTAACGCTCACTGTAACCTTAAGTAATTTCCGCCGCGATGTTTCCGCAGTCCGCGAAACTGATACAGGATTAGCTAGCAAATTTACTTTAACGTTAGAATCTGTCTGCGCACTTTCAGATAATCGCACCCATACGGTACTATTTCAAAACAGACATGTATCTGTCGAAGCCTCTAGCTTCACAGATAAAGGCATTCCTGCCATCACAGGCCCAGGTAATCAGCAACAATCCGAATATAATACCGTACCCATTTTAGCCCAAGAGCTGGCAGACAAAGTAAGCCACGTTGTATTAGATGTCTGGTAAACATGATTAAGATCCTTAGTATCATAAATCGTGCATAAACCGATTTTAGCTCCCTCGTTACTAGCAGGTGATCACGCAAATCTAGGATCAAGCGCTGCATTCGTTTCATCCTTAGGCATTGAGTGGCTACATCTAGATATCATGGATGGGCACTTCGTACCCAATTTAACCTTTGGACCTGAAACGCTTGCTGCACTACGTCGCAGCGGAAGTAAATTATTTTTTGATACCCACTTAATGCTTTCTGAACCTCACCGCTATGTTGAGGCATTTGCAAAAGCTGGTGCAGATCAAATCACAATTCATATCGAACCAAGCTACGATCACGAAG
>DAISZL010000008.1:62721-95592 GCA_036824825.1 Opitutaceae bacterium | reverse complement strand
GTAGGAAATTTATCCTTAGGTGAATTAGCCGTTTGGGTTGGTGTTACAGCAGAACACCGAGGTGACGCCTTCTTAGCCTGCCGTTTTTTAATCGATGAAATAAAGGCTCGAGTGCCCATATGGAAACGAGAGCACTATAGTGACGGTGCACGGGCATGGATTAATTGTGCTACCCGCGGTGAACATAAAGACGTAACTCGTTAATTTTAAACAATATAGGGTTAATCCCGGCAGGTTTGTGGTGTAGTGTTTAAAAACGAATTGGAATTTAGCTGTAGGTTTCATACGTTCTTAGTTCTCTATGGCTAAAGAACTTTCAGACATCGGACTCATTGGACTAGCTGTTATGGGTCAGAACCTCGCACTTAACATAGCTGATCACGGCTTTAAGATTTCGGTATATAACCGAACTACAGAAAAAACAGAAAAGTTTGTAGCAGAAAACCCAAACACCCCAGGTGGTCTTTATGGAGCTGCAACACTAAAAGACTTTGTAAAAAGTATCGCAAAGCCACGTAAGATTATAATTTTAGTTCAAGCTGGCAAAGGAACTGATGCTGTTATCGATAGCTTAATTCCTCTACTCGATAAAAACGATATCGTTATCGATGGTGGTAACGCACTTTGGACAGATACGATTCGCCGCGAAAAGAGCTTACGTGAACAAGGCTTACGCTTTATTGGAAGCGGTGTATCTGGCGGTGAAGAAGGTGCGCGTTTCGGTCCATCATTAATGCCAGGCGGTGAATTTAATGCTTGGAAAGAATTGAAGCCAATCTGGCAAGCAGTCGCAGCAAAAGTAGATGCTAAGACAGGTAAGCCTATTGAAGGCGCTACACCAGGTAAGCCAGTTGAGGGCGGCGTACCTTGTACCTCTTACATCGGAGAAAACGGTGCAGGTCACTACGTAAAGATGGTACATAACGGTATCGAATACGGTGATATGCAGATGATCTGTGAAGCCTACGCGTTAATGCAGGGTCTTCTTGATCTCAAAGCTAGCGAAATGGGAGATATTTTCTCCGAGTGGAATGATGGCATTCTCGATAGCTTCTTAATCGAAATTACAGCAGATATCCTTCACCAAAAAGATCCTTCATCTAAGAAGGCTTTTGTAGATATCGTTTTAGATACTGCAGGTCAAAAAGGTACAGGTAAGTGGACCTCAGCAAGTGCTTTAGACATGGGTGTTCCAGCACCAACAGTTGCTGAAGCTGTGTTCTCACGCTGCTTGTCTGCAATTAAAGACGAACGCGTTGCTGCTTCCAAGATCCTCAAAGGACCTAAGAAGAAATACAAGGGCAGCAAAAAAGAACTCATTAAAGCAATCCATGATGCACTCTACTGCTCAAAGATTTGTTCTTATGCACAAGGCTTCCAATTAATGCGTGAAGCACAGAAAGAGTTTAACTGGAAGTTAAACTTCGGTGAGATCGCTCAAATTTGGCGCGGCGGCTGTATCATTCGTGCTGTATTCTTACAGAAGATTACCGATGCATTCACACGTAAACCTGATCTAGCTAACTTATTCCTCGACCCTTATTTCAATAAGACGGTTCAGAAGGCACAAGCAAACTGGCGTAAGGTTATTGCACTCGCAGTTGAGCACGGTGTACCCGTACCAACCTTTAGCTCAGCGCTCGCTTATTATGATGGTTACCGCTCGGCGCGTTTACCAGCTAACCTTTTACAAGCACAGCGCGATTACTTCGGTGCGCATACCTATGAGCGTGTCGACAAGCCACGTGGTAAATTCTTCCACGTTGATTGGCCAGAAAAAGATCGTCCTGAATTACCTGTATAATTCAAGAAAGTGTTTAACAAAAAAGCTGAACTATAAAAGTTCAGCTTTTTTTATGTCCAGTTAGTTAAACTAATCGGCACCTGTTGGGAGAGGGCCTGGGTGTAGGTCTTCTTCGCAGATGGGGTTTGGAAACGGATCGTTTTCTTTGATTAACCACTGATCGAGTAAGTCACGATGGTGCTGTAGTTCTTTGAGGTGGGTCGTTTTCAATGACAAATCATTGAGCTCACCTGGATCTAACATTTCATCGAAAAACTGCTCTTTATGCGTTCCTTTTGAGTAACGTATATATTTATAACGCGACGTTCTTAGCATGCGTCCATATACTTTACCACTACGGCCAGAGATTGGTGCTAAGTCATTTTGACTTACTACAAAATCATGTCCTTTTGCGTTAGGTTTTCTTTCTACTAGGTCACGTACGCTTTTTCCTGGTAGGTGATCTGGTTTTTTAATTCCCGCATAATCAAATAAGGTCGGGAAAAAATCTGTATTCATACAGACAAGGTTTGTCTTATCGCGCGTTCCTGCGTGTGAACATTTAGGAGGACGTACTATAAAAGGAACACCAACGACTTCTTCGTAGAAAATTGTTTTTTGGTTCCAGTGGTGTGATCCATTACCATCACCGTGATCGCTCGCAAAAACAATAATTGTATTTTCGTCCTGGCCGCTATCTTTAAGGGCTTTCAGAATTTCTCCTATACGAGCATCTACTTTTTCAATTAAGCGATAATAAGCCCACAGATATTGGCGCCAATTGCTTTCGGGCCATTTTACAGTTGGATACGTTGTGACGGAAAGGGGTTGTAGTTCTCGAATTACCTGCGGCTCATTTTCAGGAATTGCAAAATTTGCAGGAATGGGAGGACATTCACTTGCAGGAGGTGGAGGCGGAATAGAGCCGTTCTTAAAATCGTCTTTCATTCCAGATTCCATGCGCGCCCACTCACAGATGTCGTGTGGGTCAACAAACGATGAAACAAGAAAGAACGGTTTATTACGCGGTTTGTTTATAAACTCGATTGAATCACCCGCAACAAACGGATCTGTTTTATTTGCTTTAGCGTGACGTATAAAATCAAAACCATGCCAAGCGGTGTCTTCTGCTGGATGAGGGATATGCCATTTACCCGAATAGCCTGTATCATAACCCGCGTCTTTCATGAGTTTACTGATCGGCGGAACGGCTATCGTATGTTTAGGTGTATTAAAACTAATAGTAGTTTTGTGTGAGAATTGTCCAGTTATCCAACTTGTTCTCGAAGGCACACAGATTGGATTGCAGGTAAAGGCACAATCAAAGGTTACGCCTTCACGTGCGATAGAATCGATTGCAGGAGTATTTAGGTACGTGTTACCTGCATGACTCATAGCGGTTCTTGTTAACTGATCGGTCCAAATAAAAAGAATATTTGGTCTTGGGTCAGCTTGGCGCGCAGTGCGTTGATTAGATGGTGTAGATTCAGCCGCGGTGGCCTTGGTTCCTACAAGTGCAGCGGCTAAACCACTGCTGCTTAATTTTAAAAAATTACGTCTGTCTAGCTGAGTGGTGGGGTTTAACATCGAGCTTAATTTATTAGCTATACTAGTGATGTTTTTATACGTATAAATCGAGGCTATTCTCGTCGTATATTGATACTATACGCTTCAATCAGGTCTTTTTTTGTAAATCGAATTATTCCCATGGTTTCGTTTAAAACTATTCTTTTTAGGCTCGGTCTAGTCACGGTGTTGGTTTTCGGTGGATGTAGTAAACATGTTAGCCAAGCAGACATAGCACGTAAAAATAAGATTTTATTACTCGGTAATGTAGCTGAACCAGCAGACTTAGATCCTCACACGATTTACGCATGGACAGACAGCAATATTGGCTACGCCCTTTTTGAAGGTCTAACCCTAATCGATGAAGCAACAACGCAACCTGTTCCTGCAGCCGCTGAAAGTTGGGATGTTTCAAAAGATGGTTTAGTTTATGTGTTTCATTTAAGAGCTAATGGGAGATGGTCAAATGGAGATCGAGTCACAGCTCACGATTTCGTTTTCTCTTTTAAACGTATTTTAACACCTGCCCTTGCAGCGTCTTACTCTTACATGCTGTGGCCAATCAAAAATGCTGAAGCTTATAATGCGGGTAAATTAACGGACTTTTCTAAAGTTGGTGTAAAAGCCTTAGATGATCTCACTTTAGAAATTACACTCGATAAACCCACCAGCTATTTGCCTTCTCTTGCTTCTCACACAACATGGTTGCCCGTTAATCAGAAGTGCATCGAAACATACGGCAAGTATGATCAAAAAGGCACAGCTTGGACAAAGCCTGGTAGACTGGTTGGCAATGGGCCATTTATTCTTAAAGAATGGATTCCTAACGGTAAAATTGTAGTAGAAAAAAGCGCTACATATTGGGACAACAAAAACGTATTTTTAAATGGAATAGAATTTTTCCCTATAGAAAATACGGAAACGGAAGAAGCCGCTTTTCGTGCTGGTCAATTACAGGTCACTTATAGTTTACCTATTTCAAAAGTTAAACCGTATCAAAAAAATCATCCTGAGCTGATCCGAGTAGATCCGCGTTTGGCTAGTTATTATCTTTTTATTAATGTTACCAAGGCTCCATTAAATAACGTAAAAGTGCGTAAGGCTTTAGCGATGGCAATTGATAGGGAGTCACTGGCTAGGGAGGTTTTAAACAATACACGAACTCCTGCCTTTGCTTTTACACCACCTGATTGCGCAGGCTACACGCCGGAGGCTCGTATCAATACAAACTTAGCTAAAGCAAAACAGTTACTTGCCGAAGCCGGTTATCCAAATGGTAACGGACTGCCATCGTTTGAGGTTCAATCTTACAATAATGATTCTTCTATTAAAACGTTAGAGGCAATACAGGCCTTATGGGCACGTGAATTAGGAGTTCACATCACGATAGCTCCTCTAGAGCAAAAAATACTTTTTCAGAATCAACAAAGCCAAAACTACACAATTGCATTTTCTGCATGGATTGCTGATTACGGAGATCCTTCTACGTTTCTTAATATGATGGTAACTGGCGGCGGCAATAATTGGGCAGCGTGGAGCAATAAAACATTTGATGCGTGTATTGATCAAGCGGCTGCCATACCTGATCAAGCTGCTAGGTATAAATTATTTCAAAAGGCTGAAGCTATACTTTTAGATGAAGTACCACTCATACCGCTTTATTACGGCCAGCAGCCTTATTTAAAGCAGCCCTGGGTGAAGGGATGGCCGCCATCCCAATTAGGCTTCGAACGCTTTAAAAACGTAACGTTCGATTAATCAGATTACTTAGAGATCCACTTGTTGGATCTAAGCCAGGATTCGCAAAGTTTAGGCCAATCGGAGGTTGGGCCTAGGTTTTTACCAAAACCGAAACCATGGGCTCCGTGTTCAAAAACGTGTAGTTCTGCTGGAACGCCTTTTTCTCTCAGCGCCCTGTAAAACATAACACTATTTTCCATAGGCACACTTTTATCCTCAAGCGTAGAGAAGATAAAAGACGGAGGCGTGTCTTTCGTCACATTCAATTCACACGAGTAACGCTTCTTCAATTCTTCTGAAGGAGTTTTTCCTAACAATGCATTTCTCGAACCTTTATGAACATAGGGTTCGAACATGGTTATAACAGGATACTGCAGAATAAGAAAATTAGGACGTGCATCTACGTTATCTAATGCAGCACCTGTTTTGCCGTCAGGATCATTATACATCGTTCCAGCGGCTGCAGCTAAGTGACCACCTGCTGATCCTCCAAATATACCAATTTTATTTGGATCGATTTTATATTCATTTGCGCGTGAGCGCACTAAACGAACAGCGCGAAGAACATCACGTAAAGGTGCAGGCTGACCATAATCTCCCAGTCTATATTTTAAAATAAACACAGAGACACCAAGTTGGTTTAACCAAGCGGTACTACCACCACCCTCTAAACCTACAGCAAGCCTTACATATCCGCCGCCAGGACATAAAATAATAGCTGTTCCACATGCTTTAGCAGGGTCGGCAGGAAAATATGTTAGGGTTGGGTTTTGAACATTATAAAACCTACCCTGCTCATATTTTTCTTCGCCACCGTTCGTATGAGCTCCAGGAACACCTTCGGGCCAAATAGGAATAGTAATACCCTGTTTGGCTTGCGTTAGGTTTACTAAAGCAAAGAAACAGATAACTGTGCTAAGACCTAAGGATTTTAAGATATAGGATTTCATTATTCTTTAGTTAACCAACCGTGTGATTTCATCCAGGATTCGAGTCTATCGGGCCATTCTGAAGCGGGTCCTAAATCTGGTCTCATGCCAAATCCGTGTGGACCCTTGGCATAAAGATGAAGTTCTGCTGGTACGCCATATTTACGAAGAGCTTGATAAAAAAGG
Organism: Opitutaceae bacterium; assembly: GCA_036824825.1. Taxonomy (GTDB): domain Bacteria; phylum Verrucomicrobiota; class Verrucomicrobiia; order Opitutales; family Opitutaceae; genus Palsa-1447. The sequence goes on along the minus strand of DAISZL010000008.1, from coordinate 89,388 downwards.
ATACTGTTTTCTACAGGTACCGTTTTGTCTTCTTCGGTTTGTACGATAAAACTCGGTGGGGTATCTTTAGAAACCTGTTGATCTAGACTTAGATGATGAATCGCTTCGTCTGTAGGATGTGCGCCAATTAAATTAGTGCGTGAACCAATGTGAGCGTACGGTTTTTCAAATGTGATTACTGGATATAATAACATCAGAAAATTAGGACGTGCATCTACAGCATCTAACGGTGCACCTGTTTTGCCTTCAGGAGCATTAAATAGAGTGCCCGAACTTGCTGCTAAATGACCACCTGCTGAAAATCCAAGTACCCCAATACGATCTGCCTTAATATTAAATTCAGAGGCCCGTGAACGCACGGTGCGAATGGCTCTTAAAACATCCTGTAAAGGAGCAGGATGCCCATATTCTTTAAGACGATTTTTAATGATAAAGGCTGTTACCCCGTGAGCATTAAACCATTTTGCAGGCACCATGCCTTCGTGATCAAAAGCAAGGCGTGCATAACCACCTCCTGGACAAATGATTACAGCAGTGCCATTAGCAATTTTAGGATCTGCTAGATAAACGGTTAGCGAGGGAGTGTGAACGTTAGAGATTCTTCCACCCTCTTCTTTTACTTCAGCTGTAGCGTTTTGCTTTAAGCCAGGAACACCTTCAGGCCATAGGGTAATGACTTGGTGGGCGTCGTTTTGTGCAGATGCGTTGTGTGTCATTAGTACTAATGAAAAGCCTACAACAGGCAGAATATTTCTAAGGAGCATAAAAATCGGGGTTTGTAATTTCTAAGGCGCTAATAACTTAGAAACACAAAAAATATAAAAACCACAACTAAACTTTTATTTCGACTAGATGATTAATGCTTACGAGCTAGCCGTTCTTTTTCCATGATAGCAGTGAGTTCAGCAAAATCTTCATCTCTTGTTTTGCTGTGAATACGATAATCAAATTTATCTTGTTCTTTAAGTTCTGCTTCAGCGGTCTTCATGCGATTCGCTATCTCAACTTCATCATCTTTTCCTCGTAGTCGCATGCGGTGTACCAAGCGCTCATGATCTACTACGATGAAGACGCTCACCATGGCTTTTCTAATCAATTCATTTTGGTAAGCGAACTTTCTAAAACTTGCTACACCTTGTACATCAACACTCATGACTAGATCATGGCCATGGGTTAAAGGTGTTAATACGCTGGATTTTAGAGTGCCATATTTTTTATGTCCATGCACCCAAGCCCACTCTAAGAATTCATCTCTAGCAATTTTGGCATCAAATTCTTCGTGGCTAAAAAAATGATAATCTACTCCATTCACTTCTCCATGACGCGGTGATCTTGTTGTTGTTGTTACAACTCGGGAGAATCCAACCTTAGCATCAACTAATCGGTCACACAGAGTACTCTTACCAGAACCTGCCGGCCCAGCTAGAATAAGAAGCAGCGGATGTCGTGACATTCGATTAATAAATAAAAGCTACGATGAGTAAGAGTAAACCGTAGCCTAGGGTAATAGACCCAAGCAGTGTTGCACGAGAAGGTTTAAGAGAAATAAAATTTAGAAAATCACGCAGACGATAAGGTTGTGCACCAAGCCATAACGCGAACGATATACAGATATAGACAAAGGCTTTTTGAAAATAGATCAAAGGATGGCTGTAGTTCATGTATCCCGCCATTAAAAGAGGCATTGCGGCTAAGAGTACTAAGGTCGCTAAACCTCTCACAGCTAAGAAATCGGGAACGCTTTTAAATGCGAAAACAGCGATGAGAGTGAAAACAACAAACAGAATGTTTTTGTAATCACCAAAATCTGCAGAAGATAAATGCATTATATTGTATAAAAACCAAATTGTAGCAGCGCCAAAAAAAACATACGTAGCTAGTTTTGATCTAGGAAAAGCTTTTAATACAGAAAGGGTGCTTGCCTGAGCAAAAACAAGAGATAGGCCAAGTATCGTTAATAAAATACCCGGTAATAATATGGCTAATGTTAAGGTCACGATGGGAAAGATTGATGATGATATAAGCTCTTTATACGAGGATTTTAAGCGAAATTTTATAAACTTACCTCTAGATCGCCATAAAGCGTACTTACAGAAGTTCTTGTGATCTTAAGTGGAGCAAGCGTGCCTATTAAACGAGGTGCTGCTGCAAAGACGGCTACTCGATTGCCACGCGTTCTACCGGTAAATAAACGACCAGTTTTGTCTACACCCTCAATTAGCACTTCTTCGGTTTTACCCACTAAGGCTGCGTTTCGTTTAATTGAGTTTGCTTCGAGTATAGAAAGTAAAACCTGATTTCGTGACTCTTTAACATCTTCAGGTACTTGAGCTAATTCTGCAGCTGGTGTTCCGCTTCTAATGGAATACTTAAAGACGTAAGCCATATCGTAGTTAGCGGCTTCGAATAGCGAGCGAGTATCTTCAAAATCTTGATCTGTTTCACCAGGAAAACCAACGATCACGTCTGTTGAAAAATACATGTTTGGCTTAACCTTACGTAGCGATTCAATGATTTCTAGGTATCGCTCACGTGTGTACGGACGATTCATCGCTTTTAGAATATTATTACTACCAGACTGAAGGGGTAGATGCACATATTCACATAATTTTGGCAAACGGCCATAGGCTTGCACTAAATCATCTTTGAATCCACGTGGGTGTGGAGACGTGAATCGAATACGCTCAAGCCCATCGATAGCATGAACTTTTTCAAGTAGTTGTACAAATGGTGTTATGCCGTTCGTATGTGGATAATCTCTACGGCCATAGCTTGTTACTATTTGTCCTAGAAGTGTGATTTCTTTAACACCTTTCTCAACCAAAGCACGCGCTTCGTTCACAATATCTTCCATGGGGCGTGAACGCTCATCTCCACGGGTTTTAGGTACGATGCAAAAAGCGCAGTCCATATTGCACCCCTGCTGAATAGAAACAAATGCACTTACTTGTTTTTCTTCGGGTTCAATGTGATCTCGAATTGTATTTTGTGAGCCTGTTTCTTCTGCGGTATCAATGATTGTCGAACCTATGGGCATACCAGAATCTTTGGCTGCCCTAAGATTATCTAAGTAATCAGGTACACGGTGAAATTTTTGAGTGCCTACAATAAGATCCACATCAGGGAGTTGATCTAATAAAGATGCGCCTCTGTTTTGAGCCATACAACCAAGTATGCCTAAAACGAAATCCGGATTTTTTTTACGCTTACTTAATACATTAGCGGCCTTCCCTATCGCCTTTTGTTCCGCTGCATCACGAACGCTACATGTGTTGAGTAGTAAAACATCACACTCGTCTTCAGAATTCACAATACGATAGCCCCTAGAACGCAACATAGCGGCTACAGCCTCGCTATCGCGTTCATTCATTTGGCATCCGTATGTTTTGATATGAACTCTATTCACGGTTTTGAACTGTCTTAATTAAACACACTTAGCACAGGGTCAAACATTCCTCGAATGGCACAAACAGGCTCGTATTTGGTCAAAATAAAGAACAATACGGGTAGATAGGCTTTTTTATGAAAAAATGGATTTTTACGAGTATAGCTGTATCAAGCCTCCAGGTGAGCTCCGTGTTTGCAGAGCCAACAAAGCCTTCAAACGATGATTTGTATCAATTAGGTAAGCAATTGTTTGATCAATATGCTCCTGCTGAGGTTAAAGCAGAATATGAGTTTCCGTCTCGAGAAGAGGCAGACAAGGTTTTGGTAAAAATTCAACAAGCCTTAGATAGTGACTCTTTAAGCGACTTAGCGGCTTATGAACCTCAAGCGCGGTTACTTCTTGCCTTTTTGAATACAGTACCAGAACAAGCCGATACTGCTAAGTGGTTAGAGTCTAGATTAGATGAACTACAAGAAGCAAAGGCTGTTGCTGATATTCCGCATACGAGTCCTGGTCCTATAAAACCAAATTCTATTAAGCCCACTAGCACGGCAGAAAGTATCCCTTATTATGAAACATGGCTTAAGCGTGAAAGAAACAGACCATCGCCTCGTGTCGATGCTTCATTGATTAATGAATTGAAGAAAGCATTTAAGGCAGAAGGAGTACCTCCTGAGCTTATATGGATTGCAGAGGCTGAATCTTCGATGAATCCATCCGCTCGTAGCCCATCGGGTGCTAAGGGTTTATTTCAACTAACACCAGATACAGCAAAGCGTTTAGGTTTAAGTACCTTTTTACCAGATGAACGTACTAATCCTACTAAATCAGCACACGCAGCAGCACGTTATTTAAAACTCCTAGGCGATGACCTGGGTTCATGGCCACTTGCTATAGCAGGTTATAATGTTGGTGAAGGCCGTGTTAAAAAATTACTCGAATCAAAACACGCTACAACTTACGAGCAGATTGCAGATACATTACCTGCTGGAACACGCATGTACGTACCTAAAGTTATTTCCTTAATTGAGGTACGCTCAGGTACTTCATTAAGTAATATACCAAAACCGTAAGACGATTTTAATTATCTACCTCTACGCTTCACGCCTAGTTGTGCGACTACAAAGCGAACAATACTTTCGTTATGTTCTACTTCTGCGGGGTGCAACGTTTCAGCGTTAGCTAATGCTTCTTGTGCTCTCTTTAAGGCGTTTTCTGCTGCAGCTTCGTCAATTTTTTCTTCCTCAATCGCGCGCTGTGCTAAAACAGAAACGCGATCACCTACGACCTGAGCAAAGCCATCACCTACAACAATAGATGTAGATTTTCCATCCTTTATGATTTGAAGTTCACCACTTTCAATGTGCGTGATTAAAGGAATGTGCCCAGGTAGTATACCTACTTCTCCGTCTTTAGTAGGTAATACAACAGTTTCTATCGTGTCTGAGTAAACACGAGCGAGAGGTGTGACGATGTCTAACTTGAGTGGCATCGGTTACTTGCTTTTGCTTGCGGCAATAACTTCGTCGATTCCGCCCTTCATGTAGAAATCACCTTCTGCTACATCATCAAGTTGTCCATCTAAGATCATCTTGAATCCGCGAACAGTGTCTTTAACTGCTACATATTTACCAGGAGATCCGGTGAATACTTCAGCTACGTGGAAAGGTTGGGAAAGGAAGCGTTGAATCTTACGAGCACGATAAACAGTGAGTTTATCTTCAGGTGAGAGTTCATCTAGACCTAAGATAGCGATAATATCTTGAAGATCTTTATAGCGTTGGAGTACGCGTTGTACTTCACGAGCTACGTTGTAGTGTTCTTCACCTACGATATCAGCAGCTAGAGCTTTTGATACGGAAGCGAGAGGATCAACAGCTGGATAAATACCTAATTCAGCAATCGAACGTTCAAGAACGATCGTTGAGTCTAAGTGAGCAAAGGTATTTGCAGGTGCTGGATCTGTTAAATCGTCAGCAGGAACGTATACAGCTTGGAAGGAAGTAATCGAACCCTTCTTAGTTGATGTAATACGTTCTTGTAGCATACCCATTTCGCTTGCGAGTGTTGGTTGATAACCTACAGCGGATGGTGAACGACCCAAGAGTGCTGATACTTCTGAACCAGCTTGAGAGAAACGGAAAATGTTATCTACGAATAGTAACACGTCTTGGTTTTTCTCATCACGGAAATATTCTGCCATAGCGAGCGCTGATAGCGCTACACGCATACGAGCACCTGGTGGCTCATTCATTTGTCCATAAACAAGGGCTACTTTGGACTTCGTTAGATCTTTTTGATCGATAACGCCTGCTTCAGACATTTCGTGGTAAAGGTCATTACCTTCACGTGAACGCTCACCTACTCCGGCAAAGATTGAGAAGCCGCTACGTGCCTTAGCGATATTGTTGATGAGTTCCATGATGACGACGGTTTTACCTACGCCAGCACCACCGAATGCACCAACTTTACCACCCTTAATAAAAGGACAGATTAAATCGACGACTTTGATACCAGTTTCAAGAATGTCTGCTTTTGTGTCTTGGTCTACTAAAGCTGGAGCAGCACGGTGAATTGGATAGCGCTTGTCTGCTTTAACTTCACCACGACCATCTACTGGATCACCTGTTACATTAAAAATACGTCCTAAAACGTTTTGACCTACTGGAACCGTAATTGGGCCACCAGTATCAATGACGCTCATACCACGCTTTAATCCTTCTGAGGAGGACATGGAGATGGAGCGTGCAAGGCCTGCACCTAAGTGCTGTTGAACCTCGAGCGTCAAACGCTCAGTGCGTCCATCTACTTGGAATTCAATGAAGAGCGCCTGGTAAATTGGCGGAATAGCATTTTCTTCGAATTGGACGTCAACAACAGGTCCGATGATTTGGGTTATCTTGCCGGTATTCATTGCGATAAAGGGATAGTGATTTAACTTGAGGTGAATGACGCAGCCGCGATTTCAAGAATTTCTTGGGTGATCGCTGCTTGACGCGCTTTGTTATATTGAAGTGTAAGATCTGATAGTAAGCTTGTTGCGTTATCCTTAGCTGTTTTCATCGCAACCATTCGAGCACTTTGCTCAGATGCTTTTGCCGATAAAACAAACTGATAGATCTGGTTGTTTACGTAGAATGGTAATAAAGAGCTGAGAACCTCATTAGCATTAGGTTCAAAAAGGAATTCTCTATCGTCATTAGTTGCAGCACCTGTACTTCCGCTGGTGTAGCTATCCGACTTAATAAAGTCACTGAGTGAGTGGAGTGGTAAAACAGGACGTAACTTAGGTTCCTGTACTAAGGTGTTTTTAAAACGTGGGTAGATAATTTCTACTGTATCAATAAGACCTTCAGTAAAATGTTTTACCATTAACTCAGCTGCTGCACGCACTTCGTTAAAAGGAACGCGGTCATGCACAGGGAAATCGGCTACTAGATCACGCTTTGTTCTAGCTAAGAACTGCATACCCTTTCTGCCAATTACGTAGTACTTAGCAGGAGTTTTAATTTCAGATACTAATTTGAATAAATTAGCATTTAAAGGTCCGCATAATCCTTTGTCTGTCGTGATTAATAAAATACCGCGCGTTTTAATTGGACGTTCAACTAGGAAAGGGTGGTTTAACTCACCAACCTGTGCTGACAATGCAGCAAGCATGTCAGCCATTAAGTTTGCATAAGGACGACCGGCAAGTGCTGCTTGCTGGGCCTTTTTCATCTTAGAAGCTGAGACAAGCTCCATCGCCTTTGTTATCTGGCGGGTATTCTTGACCGACTTGATGCGTCGGCGGATGTCTCTTGTTGATGCCATGAGCTTAAGCGGAGGTTATCTTATGCTTTGAAGGTGGATAACCAGCTATCGCACGCACTCTTTAATTCAGATTCGATTTCTGCGTCTAGCGCAGCTTTTGTACGGATCTTTGTTAATAGTGCATCATGACGTGTTGTTACGTATGAGCGTAGTGAACTTGCTGCATTCATTACGTTAGCTAGTGCTAAGTTTTCGTAATAGCCCTTTTGCATTGCCCACAAGGTAACAACTTGGAGTTCAATTGAGATTGGGTTAAACGCAGGTTGTTTGAAGAGTTCTACAACACGTGCACCACGATCTAATTGAGATTTTGTCTTAGCATCTAAATCAGAACCGAATTGGGAGAATGCTGCTAGTTCACGGAACTGAGCTAATTCACCTTTTAGTTTACCAGCGACTTGCTTAGTTGCTTTGAGCTGAGCTGCAGAACCTACGCGTGATACGGAAAGACCAACTGAAACTGCAGGACGAATACCTTGATTGAATAAATCTGTTTCAAGGAAGATTTGACCGTCTGTAATAGAAATGACGTTTGTAGGAATATAAGCGGATACGTCACCTGCTAATGTTTCAATGATTGGAAGAGCAGTGAGTGAACCTTTTCCATCTAAACGTGCAGAACGTTCAAGAAGACGACTGTGTAGATAGAATACGTCACCAGGATAAGCTTCACGACCAGATGGGCGTTTTAAAATCAGAGAGATCTGACGATAAGCTACAGCGTGCTTTGAAAGATCGTCATATACTATAAGAGCATCCATGTTGTTTTCCATGAACCACTCGCCCATTGCAGCACCAGAGTATGGTGCAATGTATTGATTAGCTGCGTTATCTGCTGAAGGAGCAGCAACGATAATCGTGTATTCTAAAGCGCCTGCGTTTTCTAACGCTGCAATTGTACGTACGATATTTGAATTCTTTTGACCAACAGCTACGTAAATTGAGTAAACAGGGCGGAACTTTGGATCACCTGATGCGAGACCAACTTTGTTAATCTTCGCTTGATTGATAATAGTATCTACAGCGATCGTTGTTTTACCTGTACCACGGTCACCGATAATTAATTCACGCTGACCACGACCGATTGGAATCATGGAGTCGATTGCCATGATACCTGTTAGTAAAGGTTGGGTTACCGATTTACGTTCGATGATACCAGGAGCAATTTTTTCTACTGGATATGTTTCTTTAGCATCGATTGGTCCCTTGCCATCAATTGGTTGTCCAAGTGCATCAACGGCACGTCCAAGAAGGGCTTTGCCTACAGGTACTGATAATAATTTTCCTGTAGTCTTAACTTCATCACCTTCCTTAAGTTTTGATACGTCACCTAAAACGACACATCCTACTTCTGAGTCTTCTAAGTTAAGCGCGATGCCGATAGCTCCACCAGGGAACTGTACCATCTCGTTGTACATCACATCCGAGAGGCCGTCGATTTTAGCGACACCGTCTGCAAGTGTACGGATTGTTCCCGTATTCTTGCGTACCGCTTTAGCGGATAGCTTAGCAATTTGCTGTTCGATTTGTTCAAGGACTGTGCTCATTCGCGTAAGTGGGTTATAAAATTAAATTAAGCGTTTTCAGCTAAGCTGGTAAGTTGGCTTGCTACTGAAGATTCAAAAACATCATCACCAATTTTAACACGGATACCTGCTAGTAATTGAGGATTAGCTTTAACTGTTGTTGTTATCGGACGTTTAAGTTTTGCGGTTAATGCAGAACCAATAGCGTTTTGGATGGATTCTGAAATAGGACCTGCGTGTTCAATAACTGCTGCACTACGTGAAAGCTCAGCTGCAATCAAACGTTTGTATGCTTTCAATACGAGTACAACGTTCGATGGCTTATGCGCTTCAACATATTGTAATACACCAGTGACTTGGTTTGGTGATACAGCGCCATCTACTACGCTCAACTTGAAAAGTTGGCGTGCAAATTGTTCAGCAGCTTTTGATTGAACGGACATTGGTGTTATACGTTAGTAAGCTCTTTTGCTGCGGCATCGTTAAAACGTGCGCGATCAGCATCAGTGAGTTCACGAGCAAGAACTTTTTGAGTTGTTGCGATTACTAAGCGGGAAATTTCTGCGCGTGCTTCTGCAAGCATCTTCTTCTTTTCGAGTTCAATAGCAGATTGTGCTTTTGAAAGAATAGCATTAGCTTTCTCGATTGCTTCTTGCTGTTGTTTATCAGCGAATTCTTTAGAAGCTTTTTGTGTGTCAGCAACGATTTGAGCAGCTTTGTTTTGTGCTTCTTTAAGTTGCTGTTCGTTTGTTTGTTTAGCTGAATCAAGTTCAGCTTTCATTTGTTCAGCGTACTTAAGGCCAGCGTCGATTTGTTTTTGACGCTCTTGAATGGTCCCCATGATTGGCTTGAACGCAAATCTCCATAGTATGAATGCGACAAGCGAAAAATTTATTACTTGTGCGAGTAGGCTTGGTAGATCGACACCGAAATCAGTCATGATTTTGGTTATCGTCTCAGTAACTCCGCCGGACGCTTCGGCTAATAAAAACAGCGGTGAACTCATGGGATTTTAATAAAAAAAGAAGTGGTGGATTAAATTAACTTTAATCCACCATGATCTAATTACGGTGAATTATTTACCTAAGAATAGGGAGTAGAATGCAACTGCTTCTGCGAGAGCCATTCCAAGAATGCTCTGAACTAGAATTTTACCAGATGCAGCTGGATTGCGACCTACTGCTTCAACAGCTTTTGTTCCTACAAAAGCTACGCCAAGTGCAGCTCCGATACAACCGAGTGCGCCTTGAATGCTACCTGATACTTCAGCGATGATGTTCATGATATTTTATTTATTTAGTTGTTGTTTGTTTCACTGCTCGCACACGTTGGCACGATCCCAGTGTAAAAATTAATGATGGCCGTGGCCCTCCTCGGCGTGGTCATCGCCATGGTTACAAATTAGACCAATATAAACACTGACGAGTAATGTGAAGACGAGTGCTTGAACAAAACCAATTAACATTTCTAGGAAGTAGAAAGGTATTGGTAGCCCCCATTTAGATATAGCTGACATGGAGTGCATTAAGTTTTCTCCACCAAATACATTTCCGAATAAACGAAACGAAAGTGATACAGGTCTAAATACGATTGATACAATTTCTATGATACCAACCAAGAAGAACACTACGTATAGGCTTAGATATAAAACAAAAGGAACTTCAGACTTTTCTGCTTTGTTACCAAACAGATCTTTATAGATAGCAGCAAAACCTGCGTAACGGATAATAAAATACAACCACGCAAAAAACGCGACGATAGATAATGCAAACGTCATGTTTAGATCAGCATTACCAGGACGGATTAATTCTTCCCAAGTATGTGTTGCATGATCTTGAATCATTATTGTTCCAACACCTGGAAATAAACCGCTCCAGTTTTGTAATAAAATAAACGTGAAAAGAGCTACTAAAACGGGAAACGTATGCTTAGCTACTTTGGCACCAATAATTGGCGAAGTGATATCTAAGATACCTTGTACCAATGTTTCTACAACGATTTGGCCACCACTTGGTTTTAACTTTGGTTTTCCTGCAGCTAAACGAATTGCTAGAATAATCACTAAAGCAACAACCCAACTTGTAACCATACTGTTGCTGATTGGAAGTGGTCCAATATGAAACAGATGGGATGCGCGTTGCGGCACACCGCTTTCAGCGGCATGTGCTTGTAGCGCTGCCAAAAAAGGCAGTGCAAAAAAGGATAAATTTTTAATGCGAAGTAATGGCACTTTGGTGAAGTGGATCGGGTGATCTGGTGAAAGGATAAACGAAGGCAAGCCACCCTATCTCAGTCAACCCTTGAAAGTCTAAAAGTAGTAAAACTTTGATATAATTAGAGGGAAAGGGGCCGTGTTCACTGTAACTTATAGGTGAACGTTAACTCTACTGGATTAAGTAAAATAGACTACAAAATTATATAAATACTTCAATATTAACAATTACCAAATATATCCATTAGCCTGTTCTGTGTATTGTTTTATTTGAGATTCACGCCAAATTTTATCTTTATCTAATTCATTACCAAGTATTTCTGCAACTAACGAGGCTGCCTCAATGGATGCCTTTGCATTTAGTAGTAAAGCACGTGTTCTACGCGCTAGAATATCTTCAACTGTTCTGGCCATTTCAAAACGTGCCGCCCAAACAACTTCTGCTTTAAGATAAGGTAATAAGGGATGAATTGGGTCACTTAGGCTGGAATCAGTCTTTATCAGGGCCTCAATTTTCTCCGAATCTGTACCATATATAGTGAAGCGATCATTTATGGGTGTTATCTTTCGATATCCATGGATGTGTAACTCTTCTGTATTGCACCTCCTATTATCAACACCTGCAATCATTTCAGCTTGATCTACAACATCTTCCGACATTTTTCGGTAAGTTGTCCATTTGCCGCCTGTTATTGTTATTAAGCCGCTTTCGGAAACGACTATTGTATGATCACGTGATAATGCTGCAGTTCCGGCAGTACCTGCTGCTTTGACTAGTGGGCGTAAGCCGGCAAAAACACTCAGTACATCAGAATCAGATGGATCGCTAGATAGGTACTTCTTTGCGTGTTCCATAACAAAATCACGTTCACTACTGAGAGCCCTGGGCTCTATACTTGAATGATCGATGGGAGTATCTGTAGTTCCGACAACCACACGATCGTGCCACGGTACTGCAAATAAAACACGGCCATCCGCCGTTTTGGGTACCATGATTGCTGCATCACCAGGTAAGAATTTTTTTGGTAAAACGATGTGAATACCTTGGCTAACGGTCACCATTGTTTGAGCTGATGCGTCATCCCATAAACGTATTTTATCAACAAATACTCCAGTCGCATTTATAACGCACTTTGCTTTAACACAAAATTCAGAGCCGGTTTCTGTATCGCGCACCTCTACCCCACTTACTGATCCATTTTCTTTAATTATACCTTTTACTTCACAGTAATTGATTAATACACCGCCAAGATTTTCTGCAGTCTGAGCTAAGTTAATTGCAAGACGCGAATCATCGAATTGGCCGTCATGATACACTACCCCACCAACTAAATTTTCTGTTTCGACTGTTGGAATTAAATCCAGCGTTTCTTTTTTGCTTAGCATCTTGGATGGTGATAAACCAAGTTTTCCTGCTAACTGGTCATAGACTTTCATGCCAACACCATAAAACGGACCTTCCCACCAACTGTAGTTTGGAATTACAAAAGCAAGGTCATGTACAAGATGTGGTGCGTTGCGTGTTAGTCTTCCTCGTTCACGTAATGCTTCGAGTACGAGGGAAATATTTCCCTGTCTTAAATATCGAACACCACCGTGAACTAACTTGGTAGATTTACTCGATGTCCCTTTTGCAAAATCATATTGTTCAATTAGTGCAACCCGGTGACCGCGTGATGCTGCGTCTACTGCAGCGCCAAGTCCTGTCGCTCCACCGCCTATAATTAAAATATCAAAAGGCTCAGACGCGTTTTTTATTTTTTGTAACGATTCTGAGCGATTCATTATTGTTTAACAGCGTTAATTGAATTGTACCCTTTTGAGCGTAGTTGAAAAACAGTTTCTTTATCAAAAGGCCACGGGTCTTCGGTAACCTTTAATTGTTTTTCTAAAAGCACAAAATTATACGCAGCATCGTAATAAGGTTTGTAATCTGTACGAAAATACAAACGACCTTTAGGCATTATTTTTTTTGATACAGCTTCAATAAACTCAGGCTGCATGATACGATTCTTGTGATGTCTACGTTTTGGCCAAGGGTCGGGAAATAAAACATACACCGCGCTGAAAGTAATTTTATCCGGCAGTGTTGCCATAAAATCAAAAGCGTCGGCGTGTAAAAAATGTAGATTCGTGAGCTTTGCGCGTGATTTCTTTTTGTTAGCCCGCTTTATGCGATCTTTTTCAATATCTAATCCAACACATACCAAGTCTGGATTTTCTTCTGCATACGCAGTTAAAAAGTGACCGTGTCCGCAACCTACTTCCCAAACGATATTTTTAACACCTTTAAGGGAGTCTTCTATCCAGTTGGTAAGGCCGACCCTTCTTGCATTAACGATTTCTAGGTATTCAGGTGTTAGTTTCTGTAGCTCCGTCACGGTTTTTACCTCCCCTGTTAGATTCTAGATAAATCATCAAAATACTAATGTCTGCAGGGTTAACACCACTAATGCGGCTAGCCTGCCCTAGATTTTGTGGCTTGAGGTCGTTCAATTTCAGAGCGCTTTCTTTTCTTAAACCTCTGATATTCATGTAGTTAATGTCAGAAGGAAGTTTAATCTTCTCGACATTATCTAACTTTAATATCTGGCGCTGTTCACGGTCTAGATATCCTTGATATACAACACGATATGTAACTTCAGACTGTATGGCTTCGGATTCTGCTAAAAATTCTGAAGGTAACTTAACGGATTCATCGTGGCGACGCATATGCTCGGCCCACTTTCCTCCTTTGGTGGTTGTTTCTTCAAAGTAAGAAATCCATTTCTGGATGGTTTTTTGTTTCTCTTCTATCTTTTTTATTCTGTTATCAGACAATAGTTTATGTTTTTTAGCATGATGAAGTAAACGTAGTTCAGCACTACCATGATTAAACAGCAAGCGGTGCTCTGCCCTGCTCGTAAACATACGATATGGTTCATTAGTACCTTTAGTGACTAAATCATCTATAAGCACACCTATATAAGATTCATGTCGTTTCATAATTAAGGGATCAGCTCCCCTAACCTTTTGTACGGCATTAACCCCCGCAATCAGACCTTGTGAAGCGGCTTCTTCATAACCAGAGGTTCCGTTAATCTGTCCTGCTAAAAACAGGTTTTCTACCTTTTTGGACTCCAATGACGGATATAGCTGAGTTGGTTGAGCGAAGTCATATTCTACAGCGTAAGCAGGTCTCAATAACACCGCTTCTTCAAGTCCTGGAATACTGTGTACCATATCTAGCTGAACATCGAAAGGAAGTGATGTAGACAGTCCGTTGATGTAGTACTCGTTGGTAGATCTACCTTCGGGTTCTAAGAAAAGCATATGCCTAGACTTATCAGCAAAACGTACGAACTTATCTTCTATGCTTGGACAATAGCGAGGACCCACGCCCTCGATCTCACCGCTATACATCGCCGACTTATGAAGGTTATCCCTAACTATTTTAGCCGTTTCGGGTGATGTGTAGGTAATCCAGCATGAGATTTGTTCACTACCAGGTTGCCAGCCCAAGCGCGTTTCACGCGAATGTTCCACGTGGAACATATCTTCGGAATCACGCGTATCATGGAATGCAAACAGGGTTGGCTTAGCGTCACCTTTTTGCTCTTCAAGTTTTGAGAAGTTAATGCTGCGACCTAAAATACGAGGCGGGGTGCCGGTCTTTAAACGTTGGAGCTCAATACCGGCTTCAAGTAGACTAGAGGATAGGGACTTAGCGCTAAAGTCTCCTAACCGTCCGCCTTCATTTTTATTACTACCTATATGCATGAGACCACGCAGAAAGGTGCCGGTTGTAATAACGACTGTGTGAGAAATAAAATCTATATCTAAATTGGTGCGGCATCCTACAACTTTACCATCTTTAAAAATTAACCCCGTTACCGTTGCTTGGAATATTTGTAGGTTCTTTTGTAGCTCTAAGGTATGCTTTAATCTAAACTGGTAAGCTTTCTTATCACATTGAGCACGAGGGGATTGCACAGCTGGACCCTTAGATTCATTGAGTAATCTAAATTGAATTCCAGTTAAATCCGTGTTGATCCCCATTTCACCGCCTAAGGCATCAATTTCACGAACCATCTGGCCTTTGGCCTGACCACCGATAGCAGGATTACAACTCATCTGAGCTATCGTATCAATATTACCAGAGAGTAGTAGAGTAGAGGCTCCCATGCGTGCAGCAGCTAGGGCAGCTTCAACACCTGCGTGTCCAGCTCCACATACGATTACGTCGAATGGTATCTTGTTGTATATCAATGTATTATGAAATTTAAGTGCGTATAATGTGAAAACCGTCAACTAAACCGAAAAAAGCTTAGTATATGAAGCCACATTAGGCTCTATGTATCGAATACGATTAGTTGTGCAGCTTGCAACACCTACGCCACAGTGCAATCACACCGCTTTAATTTTTCTTAACTGCTTTTGAAGCGCTATTTTCCGATACAAAATGAAGCGAATAAGCGATCCAATATTTGTTCGTTATCAATGTGTCCTGAAATTTCGCCAAGTGCACTTAAGGCGCCGCGCAAATCACTCGCGAGCAATTCGGTTGGACTGTTTGTAGTAAGTTTAGTCAGTGCATCTCGTAAGCAGCTCTGTGCTTGAGATAAAGCGTGTGCATGACGTGCATTTATAAATACAGCATCTTCTTGTGAAGCTGGTTGCATGCTATCTGCTTTAGCAACAATCCACGCTTTGAGTGAATCGATTCCTTTGCCGGTATGAGCAGAAACTAAAACAGAACTAATGTCTTTATTAATCGCTGGTGCAGGCAAAGCGGTTTCTAACAAATCGGTTTTATTATAAACAACAAGGGTAGTGTCCTTGCTAATATAGTTTATGATACGCGAATCTATTTTTGGTGCGGGCTTTGTAGCATCAATGACAAAGAGAATAATATCACTCGATTCGATACATTCGATTGTTTTATCGATTCCCAGTTTTTCAATCGGATCAGGATTAATGTTTAAACCAGCTGTATCCACTAAGCGTAGACAGTGAGGACCAACGATTATGCGTTCCTCTAAAAAGTCTCTCGTTGTTCCTGCTTGTGGACTAACAATAGCACGATCTTTTCCAATCAAACGATTGAGTAGGGAACTCTTTCCTGCGTTAGGTTCACCGACAATAACCGTTCGCATTCCGTCGCGTAATAAATCTCCGTAGCGCTGTGTCGCGAGCAGTTGTACTGATCCTTCAAGTACTGCGCTAATATAGTTTTTTATTCTTTGTTTATCTTCCTGGGGAAGATCTTCCTCCGGGAAATCGATATACGCTTCAACGGTAGCAATTGCCATGACTAGCTCGTCAACGAGCGGCTTCATGTGACGGGCTAAGCCGCCTCTGAGTTGACGATTAGCTGCTGCAAGTGCTCTTTCACTTCTTGCAGAGATAATATCCATCACTGCCTCAGCTTGGCTTAAATCAATTTTGCCATTTAAAAAACTACGGCGCGTAAATTCACCGGGTTCTGCTAAGCGACATTCGCGTTCGAGCAAATCACTTAAGATGCGCTGAGTAATGTAAGGATTTCCGTGGCATGAAATTTCTAAAACATGCTCACCTGTTGCAGAGTTTTTTTCTGGGTAAAAGGTAAAAACGACATCATCAACCGTTACCCCCGTTTTATCTTTGTAGTCATGATACGTAGCAAAACGAAGTTTAGGATTTTCATCCAAAAACAGTTTTGCAAGGGGTAGGGCTTCAGGTCCAGAAACGCGGATAATTGCTAAAGCGCTACTACCCGTGGGTGTAGCGATAGCAGCAATGGTATCTAGCGATTGAGCCATACGCATGCTAACTGGATCGTATCCAGTTAGCGCAGTACTTATTCAGCAGCACTTGCTGCTATCGTTGAACCAGGGGTGATGGTTACTTTAGCGAGAATTTCCTTCGTTAGCTTAGCGGCTAATTCTGGTTTTTCTCTTAAAGTTAGCTTAGCTGCATCACGGCCTTGGCCGATTAATTCACCTTGGTATGCGATCCATGACCCCTTCTTATCCAACACTTTATGTTCAATTCCTAGGTCTATGATGGAGCCTGTGCGAGAGATACCTTCGTCATACATGATATCAAATTCACACTCAGTAAATGGAGGAGCTACCTTGTTCTTTACTACCTTAATCTTAGTTCTATTTCCAATAACCTTACCGTCTGGGGTCTTAATTTGATCCTTACGGCGGATATCTATTCTAATACTAGAGAAGAATTTAAGCGCTCTACCACCAGGAGTTGTTTCTGGGCTACCAAACATAACACCGATTTTTTCACGTATCTGGTTGGTAAAGATACAGATACACTTTGTTTTGCTTACTACAGCGGTGAGACGGCGCATAGCTTGGCTCATTAAACGAGCTTGAGAGCCAACGGTTGCATCACCCATCTGCCCATCGAGTTCTTGTTTGGAAATGAGAGCTGCTACCGAGTCTAAAACAATCACATCAATTGCGTCTGAACGAATCAGTGTTTCAGTAATATTAAGAGCGTCTTCACCGCTATCTGGTTGGGAAACCAGTAAATCATCTAGGTTAACACCTACTACTTTAGCGTATTTAGGATCTAAGGCGTGCTCAACATCGATAAAGGCTGCTAATCCGCCGTTGCGCTGAGCTTCAGCAATAACACTTAAACAAAACGTTGTTTTACCAGAGGATTCAGGGCCGTAAATTTCCATAATACGACCACGAGGTAAGCCACCTACGCCTAGGGCTAAATCTATAGCAAGAGAGCCGGTTGATAGGGTGTCTACTTTCATTTTATGCGCATCACCCATACGCATGATGGTGCCTTCACCAAATTGTTTAGTAATAGCGCTCAGAGCTAAATCGACATTTTTTCTAGCAGATTGGTCTACCGCAGGAGCAGCGGACTTCTTCTCTGCGGACTCTTTGGATTCTTTGGAAGCGGATGATTTTGACATACGAAATACGATTTAATTTTTAGTCGAATTAATGATAGGTGTACCTAAACGTTTGAGTGAATCCGGCCCGAGGCAAGACAAGTCGTCAAGAAACCCCTATCTTATATAATAGCAAGTGATCGCAAAGGCTCTGTGCAAAGCTATATTTTGTAGTATTCTTTATACCACTCAACAAAACGAGCTAAGCCGGTTTCTAAAGGTACCTTCGGACTGTAATGAATGTGCTCTTTTACCCTCTCTAGGTCCGCGCAGGTTTCAAACATATCACCAGGTTGGGGTGGTAATAGTTCCAAGTTGGCCTTTTTCCCTAGGAGTTGCTCAAGCATTCTTACAAATAGAATGGTTTCTATAGGACGATTATGACCTAAGTTGAAAATACGAGAGGGTCCTAACGGAAGTGCCTTAGCCTCATCGATTGGATAGAGTAGGGCGCGAACCACACCATCAACAATATCATCTATATATGTAAAATCCCTTAAGTTTTTCCCCTCATTGAATAATCGAACCGGTTTTCCCTCCGAGATAGCTTTTGAAAACAGAGTTGGAGCCATATCTGGGCGTCCCCATGGCCCATAAACGGTAAAAAACCTTAAGCCAGTGATCTTTAGTCCATGCGTAAGTGCATAACTATGAGCCATAAGCTCATTACTTTTTTTAGTAGCACCGTAGAATGAGGTTGGCTGATTTGTATCACTCTCTTCTTTGAAAGGTGCCTTTGCTCCAGCACCGTAAACGCTGCTGCTTGAAGCGTAAATAATATGCTTAGGGGGTGTTTTACGGCATGCCTCTAAAACATTAGCGAATCCAATTAAATTACTATGAACATAGGCTCCAGGGTTTTCTACACTGTAACGGACACCTGGTTGAGCACCTAAATGAGCGACATAATCGGGCTTAAAGTGATCTACGAGTCCTGTAAATTTACCAGCATCTGCAAAATCAGCCTGAATGAACCTAAAATCCTCAAATTTTTCAAGTTTTGCTAGGCGTGCCTTCTTTAAGTTTACGTCGTAATAGTCACCGAGGTTATCAACGCCTAACACTTCACACCGATTTGACTCTGAGAGACGGTGGACTACTTGGTGACCGATGAAACCGGCTGCACCGGTGACGAGAACTTTCATATTTCTGTGATAAAGAATCTAAAGCACATGTGCTAGGATAAAAGCCAAGTTAAAATATTTGGTGTTGGTACGGGTTAGGCTACATGCGAAGAAAATGTGAATAACTTTTAGCCATCTAATATGAAAAATTCGAAGACAATACTTGCACCTGGGTCGATCAACTCTATACATTAAAACGATTTTTTCGTCTGCTCATATCCGCTTATGAATATCAAGGCATATCTAAAACCATCATGTGGCTGGTCAAACGGCGTACGTGCTATAATGCGCAAGTATAACTTAGCCTATGAAGATATTGATATCATCAATAATCGCGAAAACTACGCAGAAATGGTTAGAAAATCAGGACAACCTCTTTCTCCTTGTGTAGAAATCGATGGCGTAATGTTAGCTGATATTTCTGGAGAAGAAGTAGAAAACTACTTACTCAGTAACGATCTTGTTAAACCAACAGCCACAGCAACAGACGTTTCTACAAACTCTGGCTGCTCTGATGAAGAGCACGCGAAAATGGCAACTAAAACAGTCCGCTTCTTTTGAAGAGCCGGAATCTTTCAACAAATCTTTTTTGAGAGGCCGGCCCACAATCCGTCGCCGGCCTTTTTTGCGCACTTACACCGATGCATACTAGCACAGAACAGTCGAAACAGTCCTCTAAGGGCTTAGGCCTTCCTGCAAAGCAAGGTCTCTATGATCCACAATTTGAGCACGACGCATGCGGCGTCGGCTTTGTGGCTGACATCAAAGGACGAAAATCGAATGCGATTCTAAAACAAGCTATCCAGATTTTAAAAAATTTGGATCACCGTGGCGCAGCTGGCTGTGAACCTAACACCGGTGACGGTGCAGGCGTTCTCATGCAAATGCCGCACAGCTTCTTTAAACATGTTTGCACAAAAGCACGTATCACACTTCCTGAGCCAGAGTGGTATGGTAGCGGTATTGTATTCTTACCAAAAGATAGAATTAAGCGTCGCCGTTTAGAAGAACGCTTCGAACAGCTCGTACAATCTGAAGGCCAAATATTTTTAGGTTGGAGAACAGTTCCAACTGATAATTCATCCTTAGGTGAAACAGCAAAAGCGAGTGAACCATTTGCGCGTCAGGTTTTCATCGGACGTAATCCAGATTTAAAAGACGCAATGGCGTTTGAGCGTAAACTCTACGTTATTCGTAAAAGAGCTTATCAAGAAATTCGCGCATCAACACAAGATGGTGCAGAATACTGGTACTCAGTAAGTCTTTCTTACAAAACCTTTATTTATAAAGGAATGTTATTAACTGAGCAGCTCGATAGCTATTTTACAGATCTTTTAGAACCAGGTCTAGAAACAGCACTTGCGATTGTTCACTCACGCTTTAGTACAAACACATTCCCAAGTTGGGAACGCGCTCATCCATATCGCTACATTGCGCATAATGGTGAAATCAATACAGTGCGCGGCAATGTAAATTGGATGCGTGCTCGTGAAGCACTTTTTGAATCCGAACTTTTCGGAGAAGATATTAAGAAGATTCTTCCTATTGTTAATCCTAACAGTAGTGACTCAGGTATGTTTGATAATACACTCGAGCTATTAGTGCTCGCAGGACGTCCATTATCACATGCGATGATGATGATGATTCCTGAGCCATGGTCGAACAACGAATCCATGGATGATGAACGTAAAGCGTTCTATCAATATCACTCATGCTTAATGGAACCATGGGATGGTCCAGCATCTATTGTATTTACAGACGGTAATCAAATTGGAGCTATCTTAGATCGCAATGGTCTTCGTCCTTCACGTTACTACGTAACTAAAGACGATCGTATTATTATGGCTTCTGAAGCTGGTGTTCTTGAAGTCGATCCTGAAAACGTAGTACAAAAGGGACGTCTACAACCAGGCCGTATGTTCTTAGTAGATACGACACAAGGCCGTATTGTTGACGATGTTGAATTAAAGAAAAAGTTCACATCCGAAAGACCATACCGTCAGTGGCTAAACGATCATCTTGTTCATTTAGATGATATTGATGATGCGCCAGAAGTTCCTGCGCCAGATCACAAGACCTTACTACAACGGCAAGTTGCATTCGGTTATACATTTGAAGATGAACGCACGATCTTAGCTCCTATGGCTAAAGATGGAGCTGAAGCAATTGGCTCAATGGGTCATGACGCAGCTCTTGCAGTCCTTTCAAATAAGCCACGTTTACTTTACGATTATTTTAAACAATTATTTGCGCAGGTAACAAATCCTCCAATCGATTGTATTCGTGAAGAAATCGTTGTTTCAGCAGAAACACGTCTAGGTTCTGAAGGAAACTTGCTTAACCCACAACCTTCTGCTTGCCGCCGCGTTGAGCTTAAGTGGCCAATATTAACAAACGAAGAATTCGCAAAGTTACGTCGTCAAAATTTACCAGGACTTAAAGTTGGTGTATTACCAATTTTATTCCGCGTAAGCCGCGGTGAGAAAGGTTTAGCTAAATCACTCGAAGAGTTGTGTGCAATTGCACGCCGCATGATCGAAGAAGAAGACATTAATGTACTTATTCTTTCCGACCGTGGTGTTAATAGTGAATTTGCTCCCGTTCCAGCGCTACTAGCTATCGCTGGCTTACATCACTACTTAATTCGTGAAGGTCTGCGTACTCGCGCAAGTCTCGTACTTGAAACAGGTGAAGCGCGCGAAGTTCATCACTTCTCACTGCTCATTGGCTACGGATGTAGTGCAATTAATCCATACGTTGCTTTCGAAACAATCGACGGCATGATCCGCGACGGTTTAATCACAGGCGTTGATCATAAGACAGCATGTAAGAACATGGTGAAAGCTGGGGCCAAGGGTGTGATTAAAGTCATGTCCAAGATGGGTATTTCAGCGATCCAGAGTTACCGCGGTGCTCAAGTGTTTGAAGCGCTTGGCTTACGCCGCGACGTAATTGATCATTATTTCACAGGCACTGCTTCACGCGTTGGCGGTATCGGTTTAGACGTTATTGCACAAGAAGTGTTAGCACGTCACCACGATGCATTTGCTCCACGTTTAGCTAATTCAAACGAAACTGTTCTACAGTCAGGAGGCTTGTATCAATGGAGAAATGACGGTGAAGCTCACCTCTTTACTCCAGAATCAATTCACAAGCTTCACAAAGCAGTTCGCACAGGAAGTACTGCTGCATATAAAGACTACGCTAACCAAATTAACGATCAGTCAAAGAAGCTATGTACTTTAAGAAGTCTCCTTGAATTTAAGGAAGGCACTTCAATTCCGTTAGAAGAAGTAGAATCTGCAGAATCAATTATGAAGCGCTTCAAAACAGGCGCTATGTCATATGGTTCTATTTCAAAGGAAGCGCACGAAAATCTTGCTATCGCAATGAATCGTATCGGTGGTAAGAGCAACACCGGTGAAGGTGGTGAAGATCCAGAACGCTTTAAGCCAATGGCTAATGGCGATTCTAAGAATTCAGCCATCAAGCAAGTTGCTTCAGGTCGTTTCGGTGTAACGAGCGAATACCTCGTCAATGCGCGCGAAATTCAAATTAAAATGGCACAAGGTGCAAAGCCAGGTGAAGGTGGTCAGCTCCCAGGAAGTAAAGTTTATCCATGGGTTGCTAAAACACGTCACACAACGGCAGGTGTGGGATTAATTTCACCACCACCTCACCATGACATTTATTCGATCGAAGACTTAGCAGAATTAATTCACGACCTCAAAAATAGTAACAGACATGCGCGTATCAGCGTTAAGCTCGTTGCTGAAGTAGGTGTTGGAACTATTGCAGCAGGTGTTGCTAAAGCACATGCCGATGTTGTTCTAATTAGTGGTTATGACGGTGGTACTGGTGCTTCGCCTCAGACTTCGATTGTTCATGCAGGTTTACCTTGGGAACTTGGTCTTGCAGAAACACATCAAACACTCGTTCTAAATAATCTACGTAGTCGTATTGCTGTTGAAACAGACGGTCAGTTAAAAACGGGTCGTGACGCAGTCATTGCTGCACTACTTGGTGCTGAAGAATTTGGTTTCGCGACAACGGCACTTGTTGCTTCCGGATGTATTATGATGCGCGTTTGCCATCTCAATACATGTCCAGTAGGTGTTGCTACACAAGATCCACAACTTCGTGCACGTTTCTCAGGCCAACCTGAACACGTAATCAACTTCATGCGCTTTATTGCTGAAGATATGCGTGAAACAATGGCTAAACTTGGATTTAGAACAATCGACGAGATGGTTGGACGTGTTGATCGTCTAGAACCAAGAAAGGCGATTACTCATTGGAAAGCTAAAGGATTAGATTTTAGTAACATCCTTTATCGTCCTGATGTAGATGACTCAGTCGGTCGTTATTGCCAAATTAAACAAGATCACGGTTTAGATAAGTCGCTCGATTTGACTACGATTCTTGATCTTTGCAAACCAGCTATTGAGCGTGGCGAAAAAGTTGTCGCTAAGATGCCAATACGTAATGTGAATCGCGTTACTGGTACTATTACTGGTAGCGAAGTGACACGTAAGTATGGCGCAGCAGGTTTACCTGAAGATACAATTCGTATTCACTTCCAAGGTTCTGCTGGTCAAAGCTTCGGCGCATTCTTACCTAAGGGTATGACCTTCTTCTTAGAAGGTGATGCTAATGACTATATCGGCAAAGGATTATCAGGCGGTAAACTAATCGTTTATCCACCAGAGAAATCTTCATTTAAAGCAGAAGATAATATTATTGTCGGAAATGTATCACTCTATGGTGCTACCAGTGGGGAAGTTTACATCAATGGTATGGCTGGTGAACGTTTCTGCGTACGTAACAGTGGTGTTACTGCTGTTGTGGAATCTGTAGGGGATCATGGATGCGAATACATGACCGGTGGTCGTGTAGTTATTCTTGGTTCAACAGGACGCAATTTTGCTGCGGGTATGTCTGGTGGTGTTGCCTATGTCTTAGATGAAAAGGGCGACTTCGCTAAACGTGTTAATGCTGAAATGGTTGGTATTGAAAAAGTACAAGCTCCAGCAGACGTAGCAGAATTAAAGACGATCATTGAACGTCATTTAACTTATACAAAGAGTAACAAAGCAAAATATGTCCTAGATCAGTGGGATAAGATGCTACCTTGTTTTGTTAAAATTATGCCAAAGGACTACAAGAAGGTCCTCGAATCTATTCGCCGCGTTGAAGAACGTGGTCTTAAGGGAGATGATGCTATCTTAGCAGCATTCGAAGAAAACGTAAGAGAATCAGCTCGTGCTGCTGGTAAGTAATCAGTGACTAAATAACCCTCAACCTACTTTATACGATGGGCAAACCAACTGGATTTATTGAGTATCTTAGGGAGCTTCCTGTAGACCGCGCTGCGTTAGAACGCATCAAGGACTGGAATGAATTCCACCACCATATGGAAGAAGACAAACTGCGTAAGCAGGGTGCTCGCTGTATGGATTGCGGAGTTCCTTTCTGTCATACAGGTAAATTAATTAGCGGTATGGCTGCAGGTTGTCCTATCAACAACCTAATCCCTGAATTTAACGATCTTGTTTACCGTGGCCTCTGGCACGAAGCACTTGATCGTCTTCATCGTACGAATAACTTTCCTGAATTCACAGGAAGAGTATGTCCGGCTCCTTGTGAAGGTTCATGCGTATTAGGCATGAACAATCCTCCTGTAACAATTAAGAACATCGAATGTTCGATTGTTGATAAGGGCTGGGATGAGGGATGGATTAATCCAGAAGCTCCTACAACGCGTACTGGTAAAAAAGTTGCAGTTATTGGTTCAGGTCCTTCAGGACTTGCTGCTGCTGCTCAACTCAACAAAGCAGGACATTCAGTTACCGTATTTGAGCGTGCAGATCGTCCAGGTGGTCTGCTCATGTATGGTATTCCAAACATGAAGCTCGATAAAAAAGAAGTCGTACTTCGTCGTATAAAACTTCTCGAGCAAGAAGGGGTAAAATTTATCTGTAACGCAAACGTAGGAGATAACGTAGAGCCTCAAATTTTCTTAAAAGAATTTGATGCAACAATTCTCTGTGTTGGTGCTACGCAACCACGTGACTTACCAATCGAAGGACGTTCATTAAAAGGCGTTCATTTCGCGATGGAATACTTAGGTGGAAACACTAAGGCTGTCTTAGCGGGTGATCCTAAGAAAGCTTCTATCTCAGCTGCCGGTAAAGATGTTATTGTTATCGGTGGTGGTGATACAGGAACTGACTGCGTAGGTTCTTCAATTCGCCAAGGCTGTAAGTCGGTAATTCAAATTGAAATTTTACCAAAGCCTCCTTTAGAGCGTACTAAAGATAATCCATGGCCAGAATGGCCAAAGATTTATCGTATGGATTACGGCCAAGAGGAAGCTGCAGCAAAGTTTGGTGCAGATCCACGCGTTTATCTTACAACCGTTAAGAAATTAGTTGGCGATAGTTCAGGCCAAGTAAAAGAAATCGTGACGGTAAAAATTCGCTGGGAGAAAAATGACAAAGGACAATTCACACCAGTTGAAGAACCAGGTAGTGAACAAGTTCTTCCTGCTCAATTAGTTCTTATCGCCATGGGCTTTACGGGACCTGAGCAAGCATTACTCAAAGAGATCGGTTTATCTGTTGATGCTCGTAGCAACATCAAAGCTGAATACGATCAATTCGCTACAAACATTAAAGGCGTCTTTGCAGCTGGCGATTGCCGCCGCGGTCAAAGTCTTGTGGTTTGGGCTATCAATGAAGGTCGCGGTGCAGCACGTGAGTGCGATCGTTACCTCATGGGTGCAACCGATTTAGCTTAACCTTATGGCACTCTGCGAAAAACAGAGTGCCGTAAATTTCGAATCGTTTTATTTATTAGCCTAAGTTTATATTAGCAACATGGGCTCTAAACCAATTCCTGGATCAACAGGTGAAGTCTTAACGTGTTTGCCTTCACCTTACATACCTCATCCAGCAACTGGGCTTTTATATTTGCCGCGTTTTATAGCGAAGTGTCGTTATGTTAAGGCACACGGATCTTTACCAGCAAGTTACGCTAAAAATTATAAAAGGGGACTCGATCGTTTCCTCAGCATGCATTTAGGAGTCGATCCTGCTAAAGTTGAAGAAGCTGTTCACAGCGCAGTCGATGATGCAGATCTTGATCGAAAGCTACTTAGCTTTTTTCCAAAAGACGTAAGAGCTTCTGTGTGGAATAGGGAGCTCGTTCAAAAGGGGATGACTGAAGAAGGACAAAAGTTTTTGCTCGAAGCGCTGACAGCTATGGGTTGTGCAGACAGGGCAGGACAAATTAAAAGTGTTCCTGACTTAATTGATTTCGACGAAGGCAGAATCGATTAAGCGTTAAGGTATAAATCGTGGTACAGGTTCACCAAGATTTAGTCTGATAGATTCAATATTTTCTCTTACGAGTGCACCCATTGAATTGCAGATTTCATATTCTTTTCTTTTGTAGTGCTCACCGAGTGAATCTCGCAACAGTGTAACTCGATCTGGCGTAGAAATTTCATCGACACACATAGGTTCGAGAAGTTTTGCCAAACGAACAGCTGCTAATTCAGCACGCTGCAAAATTAAAGTCTGTTCTTCTCTAATATATTGTTTGTGTGTTTCTGGACGCAGTTGCTTTGTGCAGTAAATAGCTAATTGAGAATTTTCTTTAAAAAATTGAGGTAAGTAAAAATTTAAACGCCCATCGTAAGATTGTTGATC
>DAISZL010000008.1:0-62621 GCA_036824825.1 Opitutaceae bacterium | reverse complement strand
CCGTCTGTTAAAAAATTAAGACGATTAGGGGATAGTAAATGTTCAAGTTCTAATCCGTACACACGTGATGCATCGGCTTTCTTAACATAGAAATAATCTTGGTTATCGTTATAGGCATTAACGATACGAATTCTAAAAGGAGTAGAATTTCCAAACGTACAAAAATCAACGCGGTCTACATACAAGTGACTTACGACTGATTTATCTCCATCAACTTTTAAAATAGCGTAAACTTGTTTTAATGCCTCGTTGAGCGCTAACATTTCTTCAGCTCGGTAAATAACCGTTTCCCAAAGCGTATTTTTTCCGTCGCTGTCTACTAAAGGAATAGCTTCAGTGAAATTGCGTAGACGCTCATAGGTCACAGGTAGCTTTCGTTCTCGCCTGTACTGCGATAAGTAGGAGCGCAAACCGGTACTGATTGCAAAATTAGGTTTTCTTTTTGTTGCAGCAGCTTGTGGTTGCAGCGATTCCATATGAAAAGATGTGGCAGAGTTAACAAATAAGCGCAATAGACTGTTTGTTACAGGTATTGCTTAGATAGGGTGATCTGCTATAGTGCTTAATATGCTAAGTCTTCCAACCGAGCTGCTTATCTTAGCCCTGTTGGTTTTAGCCAACGGGGTTCTTGCCATGGCTGAAACAGCCGTGGTTTCTGCGCGTAAATCTCGCTTAAAACAAATGGCACTTCGTGGAGATGATAAAGCTAATCAAGCGCTTAGTCTTGCAGAGCAACCGACGCGTTTTTTAGCACTTGTACAATTTTGGTTAACTCTTTCAGGAACGATAGCGGGTGTTTTAGGAGGGGCAGGACTAGCAGAGCAAATTCAAACACTTCTTGTAGCGCATACGGTATCAGTTCCGGTTGCTTGGGTGTTAGCTTATGTTGCTGTAACCGTTGGATTATCTGCACTCATGATATTAGTCGGTGAGTTGGTCCCTAAGCGAATTGGTGTAGCTTATCCTGAACAAGTAGCAAAAACGCTGGCTGGATTTATGAAAGCGTTAGCATGGTTAGCTGCGCCATTTTTAAAAATTTTAGAAATCGCAACATTAACCATTACTAAACTGCTACGCGTTAAACCGCGTCCCGCATCTGAAGCGGTTGGTGATGACGAAGTCAGAGCACTTGTTGAACAAGGTCTTCATGCAGGTGTATTTCAACGTGCAGAGAAAGAAATGGTAGAAGGCGTTCTTGCGCTTGATCAACTTCTCGTCACTTCGATTATGACACCTCGGCCAAAGATTATATTTTTAAATATCGATGACCCTGAGGAAACTAATTGGAGAAAAATTGTAACGAGCGGACATTCCTATTTTCCGGTGTATCACAGTAGCCGGGATCAAATCGTAGGCATGGTTGCGGTGAAGGCACTCTGGGCGCATTCAGCAATCGGACTTCCAACGCAGCTTAAAAATTTACTTATTTCACCGCTTTTTGTGTCTGAAGATACAACCGCGATGCAAATGTTAGAGCGCTTCAAAAAAACAGGACGTCACGTTGCAATCGTTGTCGATGAATTTGGCGCAGTCCAAGGTTTAGTTACTCTAATCGATGTATTTGAAGCAATCGTTGGAGATTTGCCTGAGCCTGGTCGCAACAATCAATCCACAACTAAAACACAAGAAGATGGAACGTGGTTAGTCGATGCAACGCTTTCCATTGCAGAACTAAAAACACTTCTTGGTATACAAGGTACAGTTTTACCACATGAAAATGAAGCTGAGTACAAAACACTCGGTGGTTATGTACTCACTCACTTTGGAAGAATTCCTACGGTAGGAGATTCTTTTGAATGGCAGGATTTTAAATTTGAAGTGTCAGAGATGGATCGCAGGCGTGTAGATAAAGTGCGTGTTAAACGAATAACTCGCACGGTATCTCAATCATAATCCAATTAACTTTTTTGTTCTGATAGAACTTTCAGGACATCTTCAGCCTGTTTTTTTGTAGATGCTTTGTAGTCTGCCCAAATGATTACACCGTTTTTGATGAGAAAAGCTTGGCGACTTGCGATTTCACCTAAAATAGGAATCGAATGTGTTGGTACACCAAATGCACTCACCACTGTTTTTTTAGGATCAGAAATTAATGTAAACTGAAACTGATGATGTTCTTTAAATGCTTTTTGAGCATCAACGGTATCTAGACTGACACCTAAAATCGCTACGCCTTTTTCTTTCAAAACAGAATAGGCATCACGTAAAGAGCAGCCTTGAGCAGTGCAGCCTGAGGTTTCTGCTTTTGGATAAAAATAAACAAGCGTGTAAGGTTGCTTTGAGTAAACTTCTGAAAGATTTAAGTGTTCACCAGAATCTGTTACAGCCATTACCTCAGGAGCTTTATCTCCAACTTTAAGAGGAGTGCCAAAGAGTGATGTTAAAAAAGATAAGAATGCAGCAGCCATAAGATAGGGGAGTGGGTTAAGTTTCATAAGGTTAGGATAGCCCTAAGCCCTGTTTTTAGCAAGAAACCGGCTTTTTTTGTCAAAAATGACTTAAAATCGAGTATTTCGTGGGAACTAAATGACGATTTAACATGCCTATTACCTGGTCTAGGAAATCAATAAGATCACCCTCTTTAGTTGATTTCCTAGAGAGCACAGGCTATTACTTTTGTGATATTGCCTCCTCGGTAGTATTGCACTTGTGCGTCTAGTTTTAAGTCAGCAGATTAATCTTTCATGTCTCCTTTTTCGTCCCCTCGTTTCTTAAGGTATTCACTCTTACAGGTTGCCCTTGTTTTATCAGGCATAGCCTCACACCTAAGTGCACAGACAGCTGCTCCAAGCTCAGCTGACGGATTTAATCCGAATGTCTCAGGACTTGTGAATGCTGTTGTTATTCAACAAGATGGGAAAATTATACTGGGTGGTACATTTACCCAATTGCAGCCTAATGGTACACCGACTCCTACGGGTCGTGGTAACTTAGCACGTATTAATGTCGATGGAACTGTGGACACTAGTTATGATCCAGAACCAAACGGTCAGGTGCTTTCCATGGTTCTCCAACCAGATGGTAAACTTATCATTGGTGGTAATTTTACAACTGTTCAGCCCAATGGCACAGGTAGCCCAGTTACAGTAAATCACATAGCCCGTCTGAATTCAGATGGGTCTTTGGATACCACATTTAAGAATTTAGGTGTTACAGGTACTTATACATCACAGGTTTACGGAATTGCATTACAGCCTAATGGACAAATAGTTATAGGTGGTGCTTTCGTTTCAGTAGGCACAACTACACGCAATCACGTAGCACGTTTAAATGCTGATGGATCGCTTGATACTACGTTTGATCCTAATGCAAACGGTATAGTAACAGGCGTGTTTGTTGAAAAGAGTGGTCAAATCATCATTGGTGGTGCTTTTGGAACGGTTCAACCTAATGGTGCCTCGAAGGCTACAGTACGTGGTCACTTAGCACGTCTTAATGCTAACGGAACTTTAGATGCTACATTTGATCCAGAACCTAATAATGCAGTGACTGGTTTTGCACAGCAGTTAGATGGTCAACTTATTATTGTCGGTTCGTTTTCTACGTTAACTCCTGGATTAGCTACAAATACATCGGCTACAGCAGCGACCTTCGTATCAATTGCACGTCTAAATGATACAGATGGATCGCCTGACTATACGTTCAATGCTTCTGCTTCAGCAGAAATTCAGTCCGTATTAATAACACGTGATGGTAGAATTATGTTAGCTGGATCGGTTGGAGCTATTTCTAACGGTTTAGTTACAACCGCGACACCTAACCTTGCACGTTTAAACCCAGATGGCACGGCTGATGCCACTTATTTACCAAACCCTAATTATTCGGTTAACGCGATTGCAGAACAAGCTGACGGAAAAATTATCGCGGGCGGAATGTTCACCCAATTAAAACCAAACAGTTCTCCAAACGGTGTTTATCGTAACGCAATAGCTCGTATTAATCAGGATGGTACACTTGATACAAACTTTGATCCTAATGCTTATGGTGGTATTGGAGCAATTGCTGTTCAATCAAATGGCCAGTTCATTATTGCTGGATCATTTGCTAGTATTGCAGGTGTAACACGTCCAAATCTAGCACGCTTAAATGCTAATGGTACTTTGGATACAACGTTTGATCCAGAACCTAATGGAATTGTACAAAGTATTGCGATTCAGTCTAACGGACAAATTTTAGTAGGCGGAACTTTTTCTAGCTTCCAACCAAACGCATACAAAGGTTCCACAACTACCATTCAACGCCAATCATTCGCACGTCTTAATAGTGATGGAACTGTAGATACAACATTTGATCCAGAACCAAGCGGACCAGTTAGTGCCATATTAATACAACCAGATGGTAATATTTTAATTGGTGGTACGTTCTCTTCATTCTCACAAAATCAGGCTATTATTAATCAACAACTAGCTAACACAGGCGTTTCTGTAGTTACTGGTAATGGTCAAGCCACGGTTAGTTTTACTACAATTAATTCTTCGTTCCCTGGTTCCAGTAATATTACAGGATATCTAGTAACAGCGAATTCAGGTTCAGCTGTAGTATCAACAAATTCAAACACTACATCACCCGTTGTTGTCACCGGTTTAACCAATGGACAGACGTATACATATGTAGTTACAGCAGTTCTAAAAAGCACAATTGCTGCAAATCTTGCGCGTATCAAAGCTTCAGATGGAAGTTTAGACACCAACTTTCAACCTAATCCAAGTGGACCGATTACAAGCATTGTTTATGAGCCACAAAAATTAGCTCCATCAACAGCTACGCATGATCAATTAATTATTGCAGGTGATTTTACAAGTATCACTCCTGCTGGATTTAAAACGACAGTTACTACGATGTCATCATACATTGCTCGTATTGATGCAACTGATGGATCTGTTGATACGAAATTCCAGCCAAATCCTAATGGTATAGTTGAAACACTGGCGCTTCAACCTAACGGACAGATTTTGTTAGGTGGTACTTTTTCTACTTTAACACCTAATCCAACAACTAAAACAACGGTATCAGGCACCACAGTAACAACCGTAACGACGCAGCCTACAACAAGGCAGGGTATTGCACGTCTTAATATTGATGGAAGTTTAGATACAAACTTTGATCCAGAACCAAACGGTGTAGTTCTCTCAATTGGTGTAAATCAAAACAACGGACAAATAATTGTTGGAGGTATATTTTCATCTATAGCAGGAAGCAGCAGAAATAATATAGCTCGTCTAAACTCATCTGGATCCATTGATAATGGATTTAATGTAAGTCTTAATGGAATTGTAGACTCTATATTATGTCTTTCAGATAATTCATTCTATGTAGGCGGTAGTTTTTCAAGTGTTACCGCAGGTGGTGTTGTTACACCATCTGGCCACGTCAGTCACTTTGGCGGCGATGGTTCAGTGGATACTGCATTTAATGTACAATTAACAACAGGTACTAAGATTAATGCTTTAGCATTAGATCCTAAAGGAGACATCGTTATTGGCGGATCATTTGCCAACATTGCAGGTGGATATGCAACGAATCTCGTAAGACTACATGCTGATACTTCTTTTGACTCCACTTTGGCTGCTAATCCAAACGGTGCAATTAACGCTATAGCTGTTCAGCCAGATGGATCTTACTATTTAGGAGGATCCTTTACTTCAGTTGGTATTGCACCAATTGATGCAGCTGGAGATTTAGGATCTGGTAGTGCGGCAAATTTTGCCCATATCGGTGGTACTACATCAGCATTAGATACAAACTTTACTGCTTATCCAAACGGAGCTGTTAACGCTGTATTTGTTCAACCAAGTGACGATAAAGTTATAATTGGTGGATCATTCAGCAGCGTTGGTTCTCAAGCTGCTAGTCGTATAGCACGTTACTATGAAAATGGTACGCTAGATACTGGATTTAGTTCAGGATTAAGTACACTACCTTTGATTAAATCAGGTTCAGGTTCAGTTAACGCAATTGTTATGCAGGCGAACGGACAAATTGTTGTTGGTGGAACCTTGATAGCTTCCGGTGCTACTGGATCGAATTTAGTAAGACTTAATTCAAACGGAAGTATTGATACGTCTTTCAATGCAGTTGTTAATCAAACGGTTAACGGAATTTTACAGCAGTATAACGGACAATTAATTATCGCTGGCTCTTTCACTCAAGTGAATGGGGTTGCTTGTGGTGGTATTGCACGTCTAAACGCTGACGGCTCACTAGATGTTACGTTTAATCCAGTAACAAATGGTACCGTTAATGCGATTACACAGCAAATTGACGGCTCTATTATTCTTGGTGGAACGTTCACTAAAGTTGGTGGCCTAACACGTAACTATTTAGCACGCGTCACTTCAGCAGGAGTTGTAGATACTACTTTCAATCCAGGAGCTGATGCAGCCGTTACTGGATTAGCGATCGGTAATGATGGAAAACTTGTTGTTGTAGGTAATTTCACCACACTCGCTGGTCTGCCAAGAAATGGATTTGGTCGTCTTGCTTCAACAGGTATAGTCA
This sequence comes from Opitutaceae bacterium, assembly GCA_036824825.1. Lineage (GTDB taxonomy): Bacteria > Verrucomicrobiota > Verrucomicrobiia > Opitutales > Opitutaceae > Palsa-1447. Next base: position 56,123 of record DAISZL010000008.1, on the reverse strand, counting down.
AACAAGGAATAACTGTATCGAATGATTTAAGTACCATTGTTCTCGCAAGAAGTGGCCCTGGACCAAGCTTTACTACAGGTCTTTTCCAATGGTCTACTGATGGTCTTAATTGGACCACAATTGGAGCAGTTAACGGAGTTATCCCATCAGGCTTAACGCCTGCGGCAGTTCAAAGTTTAACAGGTGTATCAGATGCAACAGAGTACTGGAGTTTAACGGGTGTAAACGTATTACCAAGCTCTACAGCATTTTATATTAAAGTATTAGGTAATTCTGAAACTTCTCAGGGTACATCTTCGAGCTTAGTAAGCTTTGCTCAGCAGTTCTTTATTAATTCAACTCCTCAGTATGTTGGCCCAACGACAATTAATTCAGTTGTCGGTCAGCCTACTTACTTAAATACAGATTCAGTATACGGAGCTACTAGTTACGTCTACACAGGACTTCCAACTGGATTAAGTTTTAATTCGTCGACTGGTGTTATTACAGGATCCCCAACAAAAGCTGGTACGTATAATATATCGCTAGCGCTTACAAATGCGACGGGAACAGTGAATTATACTTTGATTTATAACGTAGCAGCTACTGCTCCTAGTGTACCAACGGGACCAACTACACGTTTAATTAATCTTTCAGCATTATCCTGTGTCACTACTCCTATTACGACTGGTTTTGTTATAACAGATCCAACAGGTGCTGGTGTACCTAAGAGTGTTTTAATACGTGGTATTGGACCAGCGCTACTCAACTACGGAATACCAAGCCCAATTCTTAATACTACCTTAAAGTTGATGGATAGCTCAGGCAGAGTTATTGCATCAAATACTGGTTGGGATGGCAGTGCGTCACTGAGCCAAGTTTTTGCACAAGTAGGAGCGTTCCCATTAAAAACAGGAGCTCTTGATAGTGCGATTGCTGTAACACTTAAACCAGGTGCATATACAGCTTCACTTACTTCTACAGATGGCACGACAGGAGATGCGTTAATTGAAATATATGATGCTGACTTGAAACCGCTTAATACGGCTCAAAGATTGGTGAATCTATCAAGTATGGGTTATGTAACGACAGGGTTCCCTGTAATTGGTGGTTTCTCGATTACAGGTACTTCTCCGAAGACAGTTCTAATTCGTGGTGATGGCCCTACGTTATCTTCGTATGGTGCTTCTTCTCCATTATCCGATCCTGTACTTAAGCTATATCAAGGACAGACCGTAATTGCATCGAATACAGGTTGGTCTACACCAACCACCGTTAATGCTTCTTATCCTGGAGCAACTGCAACCGCGATTTCTACAGCTATAGCTAATTCAGGAGCTTTCGCACTACCTGCTGGAAGTGCTGACAGTGCAATCTTGGTAACACTGCCTCCTGGTACCTATACTGCTCAAATTACGAGTGCAAGTGCAGGTAACGGTCAGGCGCTAATCGAGATTTACGAATTGCCTAACGGTAATTAATTTTACCAAGAATCACTTCTAAAAGGAACAGCCGGAAGGCCGTATCCGCTATAGAGATTTGCTTCGGGTGCGTTATGCCAAGCATAACGCACAGCCACTGGATGATCAATTTTAGGTGAACGAACGATAATTGTTTCACCTGAAATAGTTGCCTGCGCAGGAATAAAATTGCGATCTGCACCAGCGATTTCAAATGCCTGCAGAGGTTTTCCGCCAGCTGTTAATGCAGAATCATGGGCAACGAATGAAACGCGAATGGATGAACCTTCTATCGCAATTGACTTAAAAGTTGGGCCTGTGTCGTCTACCGAAATTCCATAGACACGATTTTTTGCAAGTAACGCGAGACGGCGTCCCACTTCTTGTTTATTACCAGGGTGAATATCGTTAGGATTACCAATATCAATGGTGATTGCTTGGCCTGTATTTGGAAGAGAAAGGGTTTGGGTTTGAGCTTCTCTTAAGAATGCCCATGCAACATCAGAGGTGTCGCCAGGAGATTTATAATTAGCTAGTTGTACCCAGAAAAAAGGTAAGTCGCCTTGAGCAAAATGAGTACGCCAACCGGTAATTAAAGCATTAAATAAACTATGGTATTCTGAAGCACGTCCTGCATTGTTCTCTCCCTGATACCATAAGATTCCACGAAGAGAATAGGGTACTATAGGATTTATCATACCGTTATATAATCCACTCGGTATTTGAGAGGGAACAGTTGGAGCCTTAGGTTGTGGGTTCTTTTTAATATATCCTGCTCTGTATTTAGGTTTAGAAGCAGTTAGACCTTTTTTCCAATTATCTAATTTTGATTGATAGGCTAGTAGCCTATCTGGATAGGATGCTTTTTCATCTAAAAAGCGTTGATTGATTGTTTTAGCCAAGGGGTGATTTTGTAACGAATCTGGACTTAACCATGACTCTATTGAGGTGCCACCCCATGTGCTATTAATGATACCTATAGGTATATGTAATCTTTCATAGATATCGCGGGCGAAAAAATAACCAACGGCAGTAAAATGTCCCACCGTGTCCGGACTGCAAATACTCCATGCAGCTGGAGTGAATTGTTGCGAAGTCTCATGCATTTTACGGCTCACCAGTAACTGTCTAATTAAAGGATAGTTGGCCGATGCAACTTCGTGGGCTACATTATCTAATTTGAAATGAACTAATTTAGGTTCATAAACCTTGAATTCCATATTAGATTGGCCAGAGCATAACCAAACTTCTCCAATTAAAATATCGTGTAGTGTGATACTGTGTTCAACGGCTCCCGTAGAGGACAGCTCATTCACAATCATATCTGTGCCTTGATTATCCGCAGGTAAAGCAGGTAAGGCTAAGGTCCATTTGCCATCTGGTCCTGCTAAAGCAGCCACTTCCTGTGAGTGAAATATTACTCTTACTTGGTTTCCCGCGGTAGCTGTGCCCCATACAGTGACTGGTTTATCGCGTTGAACAACTGCGTGATCAGAAAATATTGGGGCGAGTAGCAGGTCTGCTTTTGCAGATAAAATAGAGCTAATAGCTAGCCATGAAACAAGGAGTGCTTTGTTCATTAATTCAGACTAAAACGAGCAAAGCTATTTTTGCGAACGATAAAATAGTTAACTCTTAGAAACGCGTTTTAAAAACGCATAGAGTTCTTCAGCAATTTTTTGTCCAAAACCAGGCACATGCTTAATTTCTTCAACCGATGCCTGCTTAAGCTTAGTTATATCACCAAAATGAGTAAGAACAGCTTTACGACGAATTGCACCTAGACCCGGCATCTCGTCGAGCAATGACTCCCTAATTTTCTTAGATCTAAGCTCAGCATTATAGGTATTTGCAAATCGATGGGCCTCATCTCTTAGTCGCTGTAACAGCTGTAAGCCTGGGTGAGATAAAGGTAGGTTTAGGGGAGGCCTCTCGTCTGGGAAAATAATAGTTTCTTGTTTTTTTGCTAAGCCAATAAGAGGCGGGGGTGTTAAGCCAAGCGATACGAAAGCCTTTAAAGCAGAACTAATTTGGCCCCTTCCTCCATCTATTACCACTAGACTAGGCAGAGAGCTATTCTCCGCGGATAGACGATGATATCTGCGGGAAACAACTTCTTCCATGGCTCTAAAATCATCATTTCCCACAAAGCTTTTAATTTGAAAGCGTCTATATTGGTCTTTGTCTGGCTTTCCCTTTCTAAAATGTACCATGGAAGCGACCACGAAGGTTCCTGATATATGTGATATATCAAAACATTCCATAGTCAGAGGAGGGCTTTCTAAGTTAAGCGCTTCTGCTAACATGCGCAGTGCTGTTTCACTAGCGCTAATTCCCGTTGGATCTGTCCGAGCAAAGTTTCTTGGTTTTTCCAAGGTCTTTTGCATAGCTATAATTACGTCACGCAATTCAGCCGCTTTTTCAAAAGCATTATTCTTAGCAGCTTGTGCCATCTCTTCCTTAAGCGACTCGATCCACTCATGCGATTTTCCCTCGAGAAAAGCACATGCCTGATTCACACGTTCTATATACGTTTCACGTGTAATTTCATTTTCTAAACCATAGATGTCTTTTCTTACATCATCATAGAGTCGCCAAACATCGTCCGATAATTTTTTAGGATTTGCATCGCTTAACAGTATACCGAATTTACTACGCATTTGGGCGAGTGTTTTGCGGAGTAACCCACTGTGAGGAAAGGGACCGTAATATTTAGACCGATCATCCTTTTTTATACGGGTAAGACGAAACTTAGGCATTTCCTCCGTGAGATCTACTCTTATGAGAAGAAAGCGTTTATCGTCTATAAAATCGGTATTGTACCTCGGCTTCCATTGTTTGATTAGCTTACCTTCGAGCAATAAAGCCTCTGGTTCAGAGTTGACTATGATGATATCGAAATCGGCTATGAGGTCGATTAAGGCTTTAATTTTAGGCTGCGAAACATAGGACCGTGAACGTTGAAAATAGGTAGAAACACGCTTTTTAAGACTTCTTGCTTTTCCAACATATATAATACGGCCTAACCGATCTTTCATTAAATAGACCCCAGGCAATTCAGGTAATTGCCTTACTTTTTCTTTAAGATTTATAGGGGTGTCAGACACGGTAAATTTGTAGGCTTTTTTGGGTCGATTAACAATCGTGTATTAAACACGGCATTTATGCTTTCTCCATTAGCTTTTTTATAAAAAATGACTATTGTTTGATCTTCAGTATGGCTATAGCGGAATCGAAAACCTCAACATCAAACAGATCAGTAGCTGATTTACGCTACGAATTGGTCACGCTTGGAGATGAGCTGCTTTTAGGTTTAACACAAAATGGGCATTTAACCTACATAGGATCTCAGCTTGCTAGACGCGGAGTGATGTTAAAACGGAATGTAACGGTTACAGATGATGCTGATGTTATAGCAGAACAATTTAAAGAAAGTTGGGCTAGATCTGATGTTGTAATTACGACCGGTGGTTTAGGACCAACCTGTGATGATAGAACCCGCGAATCAATAGCGTCTGTGCTCGGGCTTGAGTTAGTCTTTGATAAGCAAATCGAAAAAGCTATTGAAGATCGCTTTGTTCATTTTGGGCGAAAAATGACGCCTAACAATTTAAAGCAGGCCTATCGTTTTGATCGCGGCGAAGTTTTATTTAATGCTAATGGGACAGCTCCCGGTCTTTGGGTAGAACAAGATGGCAAAGTACTCTGCATGTTACCTGGGCCACCAAATGAATTGCAGCCTATGATGACAGAGCAAGTGATCCCACGCTTAGCTAAAATGGGATATTTGCTAGATAAAGAAGCTTATATTCAGATAAGAACTGCAGGAGTAGGTGAGTCGTTATTAGAGACGAAGTTACAGCCTGTATATGAACCTTATGGAAATAAGCTCAGTGTCGCTTATTGTGCACATGCAGGACAAGTTGACTGTAGGTTAAGTTCACCTAGCGGCGATTTAACCTTAGCGCAGTTACAAGTGATTGCAGATAAGTGTGCCGTATTGCTCGGTGAGGACTTCATGTGTTTTGGGCACGATTCGTTAGCAAGAGTATGTGCCGATTTATTAAGAGCACAAAATAAGACGCTAACTGTTATTGAAAATGCAACAGGAGGTTTACTTGCTAGTGCATTTACGGATTTATGCGGTGCAGCAAAATTTTTTGCAGGTAGTAGCGTTTGTTACTCGAATGATTCTAAGATGCAGATGTTAGATATGCCTGAGTGCATTTTATTACAGCATGGCGCTGTAAGTGATGAATCAGCGGTTGCCCTAGCTACAGCAGCTGCAGAAAAATTTGGTGCTGATTATGCTCTATCAACAACAGGTTTTTCAGGACCTTGTGCTGGTGAAAAAGAAAATCCTGTAGGTTTTGTCTATATAGGCTTATACGCACCTCATGGAGCGTGGGCGAAAAAGATTAGTCACCCTGGTCCACGTAAAACAGTAGCTACTCGCACAATCAATGGTGCACTCGACTGGTTGAGACGTGAACTGATAAGATCAACTCATGCAAGCGACGGTGCAGGTAAAATCACCGACGCTACGCAATAAGTATCTGTTTTTTAGCCAACCAAGTTTTTAAAAGCAGCGAGATACTTTTCTCGTGTCTTCAAAATTACGTCCTCGGGTAGAGTAGGAGCAGGAGGAGTTTGATTCCATTTAATTGCAAGCAAGTGATCTCTTACAAACTGCTTATCATAACTTGGAGGTGATATGCCGGTTTTATATCCGTCAGCAGGCCAGTATCTCGAAGAGTCAGGTGTTAGTACTTCGTCTATAAGAATTAAATTTCCCTGACTGTCGGTACCAAACTCAAACTTTGTATCAGCTAGAATCATCCCAGCTTTTTTAGTCTCTTCATGGCCAAGTTTGTAAAGAGTAAGGCTGATTTGTTTTACCTTATTGTAGAGTTCTTTGCCGATAGCTATTTCGCCCTCTGCATCCGTTATGGGTTCATCATGTTGACCCTTCGGTGCTTTTGTCGTGGGAGTGAAAATAGGTTCGGGTAATTGGTCAGCTTGCTTTAAGCCTGCAGGAAGCTTAATTCCGCATACGGTTCCATCTTTTTGATATGAGCTCCAACCGCTACCAACAATATAACCACGTACGACACATTCGATTGTTAAAGGCTTAAGTTTTTTAACGATCATACTTCGCAGTTGAAGGTCACGATCTGTAATGCCTCTTTTTTTGTATTCAGCTTCTTGATTAAAAAAAAGATGGTTGTCGATGAGTCCCTTTGTTTTTTCAAACCACCAAAGACTAAGCTGGGTTAATATGATACCCTTTCCTGGTATTCCGTCTGGCAAGATAACATCGAACGCAGATAAGCGATCGGATGCACAGAGCAAGAGTGCATCGCCTAAGTCAAAGATATCTCTAACCTTACCCGAGCCAATTTTTGGGAAGGTGACATTTTTGATTTCAGTTACGGCTTTAAGCGGAAGAGAGGATGCCAATTGTGCAGTATTCATAGTGGAGGCTATGTAAAATCAATGAATTTATTGTTAATTAGGAAGCTTAAAATGTACTAAATCGATTTGCTTTAAAAAAATATACTTAGATATTCTATATATAGTAAAAGTTTGAGTCCCTATCGTCTAGCCCGGTTAGGACGCTGCCTTCTCAAGGCGGAAACTGGGGTTCGAATCCCTGTGGGGACGCCAAAATTTATTCATGTCACTTAATTGTAGCATGATTTTGAGTGTATTAAGTCGACTCAAAATAATTTCAGAATGATATATTCATAGATTAGTAATTTATAAATTAAAGTAATTATACTACTATGATTAACCTGCGACTAATAGCTGCAGTCATAATCGCTATAGCCTCTGCAGCTTTTTTAGAAGCAGATGTCTTAACATTTAAAAACGATAATGTAATTAATAAATGGAATTTTCATGATCAGGCTACATGGACCTATCAAGAAAACCCTAATTTCTTATCTGCCTATCAGGGATTAAACAGTTTTAACAGCAAAGCTGATCAAGAGTATACGTTGTCGATATCAGCTTTTTTAGATTTAGAAGTTTTTAAAGACTTAGAGTTAATTTATAATCCAGAATTGTTTCAAGGATACGGACTAAGTCATTCACTTGGTATTGCAGGATTTCCCAACGGCGAGGCGGTTAAGTCTGGATTCGCAAACTTACACTATAACACTTCAAGACTATTCATACGTCACACTATCGGACTAGGTGGTGATAAAGAAAAAGTAGAAGATGATATTAATCAGCTACCAGGAGAAAGGGACGTAAATAGAATTGTATTATCTGGTGGATTATTCTCAGCCAGTGATTTTTTTGATGATAATACTTATAGTCATGACACTAGATCACAGTTTATGAATTGGTCTCTATGGGAGAGTGGAGCCTGGGACTATCCTGCCAATATAGTAGGTTTCACTGCTGGAGTAGTCGTAGAATGGTATATATCAAATGCTACACTAAGATATGGGGTATTTATGGATTCAGCTGAATCAAATGGTGCGCACTTAGATACTCACTTAGGAAAAGCGCATGCTCAAGTAATACAATACGATAGGCATTATTTTATAGATAAACTTTCCGGTACTATAAGAGTTATGGCGTTTTTGAACGATGCTAACATGGGTCTTTATAGTACAGCTGATAAACAAATATATCCTTCAAATATTATTTTAACTCGTAGTTATAGATCAAAAACTGGCGCAGCTATTTCTTTAGATCAACAGCTTAGCGATTCAGTAGGATTTTTTAATCGTATTAGCTGGAACGATGGAAAAGAAGAAGACTGGGCGTTTACTGAAATCGATCAATCTATAGCTGCTGGCTTAAGCGATACAGGTAAATTTTGGAATCGTCCAGCGGACGTTGTGGGTATAGCTGGAGTTAAAAACATGATTTCAGATGCACATCAGAAATACCTTAATAACGGCGGCCTAGGATTAATTTTAGGTGACGGTAAACTAAATTATGGATCTGAAGATATTATCGAAACGTATTATAATTGTAAGCTAACAGGCTATTTGTCGGTATCCTTAGATTATCAATATATTAAAAACCCTGGTTATAATGTATCTCGGGGACCTGTGCCTGTATATTCTTTGAGAATACATACACAGTTTTGATTATAATATTTTTTTAAGTAACTAAGCTTTTTTTAAGATAACCATCAGATAGTATTTTAGCTCTTAAACCACCGTTTCCGATTAACGCTTTGTGTGAACCTGGACAGAAAGCGTAGTCCATCCAACGGCAAGGAGTGCACTCTTGCATTCCTTTGAAACGAACACCTTGTATTTCAAAGTCCACACCAACTAGGCTGTTAAGATCGATACCACGAGTTATTACGTTACGCCGAAAAACACCTAGCGATTTGCCTCTACAATCTAATTTTTCAGAAAGCATATCGTAAATTTCATAGGCAAAGAATGTAATCTGGCCTTTATAGTCAGGCTTATGGTCTAGATAGCGATCTCCATTTAGGCCACGTCCTGCTAGACAGTGGACTTCATTAACTTCAAGTGTTGGATAATTGCCTGGCTCGACTTTGTCTCGGCCAAAATTATGTCCTGGAGATATAAATAAATTTAGAATCTCAATATCTGGATATAGTATAGCCATAATTGTAATATACGAAAAACATTCTGTTGGAGTCTAGGTTTTAAGGATTAATTTTTAAATCTACAATCTGGCTGGTAAGTTGTTTATACTTAGCCATAGTTAATCAATGCGAAATACGTCCCGATATTTGATGTATAGTATAGTAGTTTGTTTAACAGGACTTAGTTTATTTGCTGCTGATGTTAACGAACAGGCGAACGCACTCCCAAAAGTTTCAGGTGCTAATCTCGTAGATCGTACAAACGCTTCGATTAGGTGGTACCGTGATGTCCAGTTAAGTAGTCAATGGATTAGCCAACCCAGTGAATTATATTACTGGAATACAGAGCATGATCTATCCACGAAAATTTTACAGACTACGTTTACATCAATATCAGCACAGATTCCTTTTGTTGAAATTTTATCAAAGTCTCCTGGTAAAAGTGTAACCTCGGTAACAGATGCCGATCGCATTAATCAACTCACTGCTCAGAGGGCTGCTAGCATAGAGCAGGTAAGGTTGCAGCTGAAGCAGTGCGATACTGCTATTAGATCAGAGCATAACATTGACACACGAGCCGCGTTAATGACTCGTCGTTCGGCTTTGCAGGCACAATTGTTGTTTTTAGAAAAACTAAGAGATACGCTACAGAAAACAGGGGGGCTTCTTAAAATACCAGGAGAGGCTTTGGATTCCACAACTCTCGCGGGACAACTCGAGGGTCTCCATCAATCAATAGCTGATGAACTGAATTCAAACAATTCAAGTAATACAATAGATGTAACGTCTATTAAGGATTTGGATACAGGTGGACTATATGCACGTGCAGAAAGTTTATTTAGTTTAGCTAAAGATATTCGTGGTATTGATGGGTTAATTAAAATCACTAATCAGCTGCAAGGAGATCTTATAAAATCAGAAGAACCTTTGCGTTTATCCTTACGGCTTGTTGTTCAGAAAGGTGATGAACTAAGAGAAGCAATCCAGAATCCTGATTTAAAACAAGTTGTCGAAGCTCAGCACGAAGTAGAAAAGCTATCAGGTAATTTCGAGAAAATTTGGGCTGCTTTACAGCCATTACAAGAAGCTAATCTCTTAATTGAACGCAGTAAACATAACTTGCAGCAGTGGCATGATTCGCTTCTGCATCATGAAGCAGATCTAGCACGTGCGCTTCTAGTCAAAGTTATTACATTATTTTTAGTTATCGTCCTGGTATTACTCTTATCTGAACTTTGGAGAAGAGTAACATTTAAATACGTTCATGATGATCGTAGACGTAGACAATTTCTATTTGTTCGTCGTTTCGTAACTTGGATCTTGCTTACTATTATCACTATTACGGGATTAGTAAGTAACTTATCTTCTTTAGCGGCGATCACAGGTCTTCTAACTGTTGCTATTGCTTTAGCACTACAGACCATTATTTTATCCGTAGCTGCTTATTTTTTCGTTATTGGAAAGCACGGCTTAAAAGTAGGAGACCGTATCACTGCTGGCACTGCTACAGGTGAAATAGTTGATATAGGTTTAGTTAGACTTTACATCAAAGAATTAACAGGAACTCCACCTGATTTAAAAGCGACGGGACGTATCATTACTTTTCCCAACTCCATTATCTTTCAACCGGTTCCTCTGTATAAGCAAATGGCTAGTTCAACGCTAGCTTGGCATCAAATTAAACTTAATGTAAAAACGGGCACTTTAGCATTCTCTAAGGATAAAATTTTAGCCGTAGTTGAGTCTGTTTATAATGAGTACCATAAACTCATTGAGCCTAATTCACTTAAAAGTGATTCAATACTCGGGTTAAAAATAAATGCGGCTAGTCCGTATGTAACTACACAAGTCAATGGTGACGGCGAACAGATAGCTGTAATATATCCTGTTAATTCGCTACACGGAAATCATATTGATCAGCTCGTAACAAAGGCGGTTCAATCAGCGATCGAAAGTGATGAGTCTTTAAAGAATTCAATTGATGGTGCACCATGTGTATCAAATTATTCAGACTTATAATATTTAGTTATATCCCTTTCGGTTTATACGCTTCAGATACAAATTTAGATTCTGGGCAAATTGTACGAGACGTAGTCTATGCACGTATAGCTGGGGAGGACGTGAAGCTAGATGTAGCTCCTCAGTCACATGATAAACTCCATCCCGTTGCTTTACTTATACACGGTGGAGGATGGTCCTCTGGGGATAAAGCTGGTAGCAATCGTCCTGGAGATGGCGCAGATATCACGCCTTGGTTTCAACCACTGTCTAAAGCTGGCTTTGTTTGGTTTTCAATCAATTATCGTATGGCACCCAATCACCGTTGGCCCGCTTGTTATGATGATGTTAAAACGGCTTTGTTGTGGATAAAAACACATGCAAAAGAATTCGGCGGAGATCCTCAGCGTATTACCGTAATAGGTCACTCAGCCGGTGGTCATTTAGCTTTCTTACTGGGTACAGACAAAGATCCCTTACTCAAAGTAGAGTCTGTTGTAGGTTGTGCTCCAGTAACTGATTTTGAGTATGAATTACCAATTCGTAAGCAAATAGGTTTATCCTTACAAAATTTACATCATATTTCTAAAGAGATAACTCCAGAAGCTCATGCTATACTGAAAGCAACTGCACCAATTAATTTTGTGCACGTTGGGATGTCACCCTTTCTAATTATACACGGACTTGCTGATAAAACAGTCCCGATCCAAGAGTCTGTTAATTTTCAACAAAAAGTAATTCTTGCTGGTGGTGTATGTGACTTAATCGAAATACCTAAAGCACCACATAGATTGATTTCTTATGCAGATAATGATCCGCAGTGGATGTCCAAAATGATTTCTTGGATTTTAGAGCATCATAAAGCTAAGTCTTAAGTTTAGTATAAGCTCATAAAGTCTGCATGGGGTGACTTCATCGTTGGTTTTGATTTAGGTCTACGTGCTCTTATGCGTTGCTTAGTGTCTTCTAACGTCTGGGTATTGGGTATGAGTAGGCTTAGATTTTCATCCAATTGCAGTGCCCTAAGTATACCTAACAAATGGGTGAGGGTTATATTGCCGTACCCATTTTCAAAATTTTGATAAGCTGCTCGTGACATGTTGGAGCGCTTAGCCATTTCGCTTTGCGACCAATTTTGGCTTAAACGTGCTTTTCTTAGTCCCTCTAAAAGGACTTTGATCGGTTGAGCAATACGTGGGGAATCTTTATCCACGTGATATTAATGCATAATAAACAAAGCGTTATCAATTATATATATTATTATCACCTATTTAAATATGCAATATAACGAACGATATCGATTTTTGGTTAACTTGAAGGAGCAAGTAGTTTTGTAAGAATCTACAGATTAATAAGTAAGATTGCCTTAGTTAAATAATCACGCTTTCTGGGTTTTGCCCCATGAAACAGGTACAAAGTAATCGTACACTCAAGGTTATCGTTTGGTTGGTTATCGTAAGTCTAGCGACCGTATCTCTTGCGGTTTTGGCTTTTAAGCGCGGAGAACCAGTCAATGCATTATGGATGGTTATCGCTTCGTTTTGTGTTTTTGCGATCGGATACAGATTTCATTCTGCATGGCTAATGGCGAAAGTTTTAACGATCGATGAAACGCGATCAGCCCCTTCGGTAGTAAAGGCAGATGGGAAAGATTTTGTTAGTACGAACCGTTACGTTGTTTTTGGTCATCACTTTGCTGCGATTGCAGGTCCTGGTCCATTAGTTGGTCCTGTGCTTGCCGCTCAATTTGGATATCTGCCAGGACTACTATGGATGTTGATTGGTGCTACGCTTGGAGGTGCTGTTCATGACAGTGTGATACTCTTTTCCTCGATACGTCGTGGAGGAAAATCATTAGGACAAATGGTTAAAGAAGAGGTTGGGCCTTTTGCAGGTCTTGCAGCACTGATTGGTATTTTAGGAATCATGGTTATTTTATTAGCAGTGCTTGGTTTAGTAATCGTTAAATCTCTTACCAATAGCCCTTGGGGTGTTTTTACAATAACGGCAACTATACCTATAGCTTTAGTAATGGGTATTGGGATGCGCTTTGCTGGACAAAATAACAAAAGTATTACTGCGATTAGTATTTTTGGATTAGTTGCACTTATTGGATCTGTCTGGGCAGGGCAATTAGTAGTAAATTCTGCTTATGAAAAATATTTTATTTATTCAGGAACGCAGCTCGCATGGATACTCATGATCTATGGATTTGTTGCTTCGATTATCCCGGTCTGGCTTCTGCTTGCTCCTCGGGACTATCTAAGTTCCTTCATGAAAATTGGAATCGTAGGTTTACTTGGAGTAGCAATTATTATTTTAGCACCAGTACTTAGGATGCCAGCACTTACTCCATTTATTGATGGTACAGGACCGGTTTTTGCAGGAACAGTATTTCCCTTTTGTTTTATAACTATAGCTTGTGCTGCTGTTTCAGGATTTCACTCAATTATTGCATCGGGCACTACGCCTAAACTTCTCGCTAAGGAGTCTGATATTAGAATGGTTGCCTACGGTGCGATGGTTACCGAAATGTGCGTAGGAGTTATGGCACTCATAGCTGCTTGTGCAATGCAACCCGGTGAATACTTAGCCATCAATATGGCAGGTGAGGCGCATGCAGTTGTAGCTAAAGCAACAGCGCTAGGATTTCCAGTTACTACGGAGCAAATGGATAAACTAGCACTTAGTGTTGGCGAAAAAACTATGATAGGTCGAACGGGAGGAGCTCCAACCTTTGCGATTGGAATGGCAGAGCTTTTTTCTGCAGCGATAGAAAAAGCACATATAGGTAAATCATTAAATAACGCTCTTCTGTCATTATGGTATCACTTCGCTATTATGTTCGAAGTGCTTTTTATTTTAACAACACTCGATGCTGGAACGCGTGTGGGTAGATTTTTAGTACAAGATTTATTGGGATATAAGTGGAAAAAAATCAGTAATACGAATTCTGCATTTGGAGGTATTTTAGCTACACTCTTATTCGTAGCTGCCTGGGGATATTTTTTATATCAGGGCGTGATTGATCCGCTTGGAGGTATTAATTCTCTTTGGCCTATTTTCGGTGTCGGAAATCAGTTACTTGCAGTCATAGCGTTAGCGTTTGGAACAACAATTCTTATTAAAATGAAACGGATTCGCTATTTATGGGTAACATTAGCTCCGCTTGGTTGGCTGCTCAGCGTAACTTTTTCTGCAGGGTTAATAAAAATTTTCTCAAATAACCCTAAGCTTGGATTTTTAAGTGCAGCACATAATTTTCAATCACAACTAACATCGGCAACAAATCAACAAACGCTTTCGTTTTTAAAACAGCAAATACTCAATAACTACATTGATGCCTGTGTCACTGGTGTATTCCTGGCGTTGGTTATTATCGTCGTTATAGCTAACGCACGCGTCTGGATTAAGTTATTACTTAACCCAGAGCAGATACAACTTAAGGAAGATCCTTACATTCCTGTCGCAGTAAAATCAGTTTAAGCGAGCTGACGGCTTAAACGAGATTTGTACTTACGGCCTAGTTCTCTGTTGTGCTCGATTGCTCCCGGTAAATTTTGGCTCTTTAGAACTGGAAGTGGGTGATTGTTATTTTTTAACCACTCAATAGAATCAAGCATAAGCCAATTGAGAACTGAGCATCCAATGAAAGTACTTGTTGGGCCACCTTTGACATCGCCACTAAGTTCGACGATAGCGTCACCTAAAACTCCGCCGTTATCTAAAACATAATCTGCAACTTCAAAAAGGCGTTTGCCACTTTTGTGTTGAGAAGGAGTAGCCTCAGACATGGCCATACATGTTAGTGCTACAACTGTGAGACCCTTTTGTTTTGCGTAGAGAGCCACATCGATCGGTGAACCATTTTTACCTGAGTTAGATATAACGATAATAACCTCGCCTTTGCGCAGTTCATATTGGCGGTCATAACGTTCGATTAAACGTAGTCCATAATCAGGAAGATTTTCTATGAAACCTGCTGTTGGATCCATAATACCAGTTACGCAGACTAGACCGCCAGCGCGTCCAATAATTTCACGAGAAATTAATTCACTATGTCCGCTGCCGAATGTATGAACAACTCCACCTTCAGCTATGCTGGCTCCAATGAGTGGTGCTATTTTAGCAATCACTGGTTGGTTTTTTGCGCGAGCTTTTACGAGCAAACTATTGGCTTTTTCAAAATAGGTGTCTGAAAGAGATAGCATAATATAATTCTTACCATGTGTTCTGATTTGATAAACATCAATCTTTAGGAGGAGGAAGTTTTAATTAGCGCTCTTCCGGGCTCGACTTGGAGGCGATGAAGGATTGTTTTAGAGACTGTACCTATGGCACTTCCTGTTGAACGTCCTGCACTCATCTTAGCCGATAAGTGGAAAGAATATCAGATTTTAGAATCTGGTGATGGCATGAAGCAGGAGAGGTGGGGTCCCTATAATTTAGTAAGACCAGATCCTCAGATTATATGGCCAAAGTCGGGCGCTAAATTAGGAAGTGGTATTTCTAAGGACGCTTGGTCCAAATGGGATGGATTTTATCATCGCAGCCAAACAGGTGGTGGTGAATGGGAATACAAAAAGAAGTTACCTGAATCTTGGGAAATGAATTATGAGTCTCTAGGGTTAAAATTTAAAATTAAACCCACGTCTTTTAAGCACACGGGACTTTTTCCTGAGCAAGCAGTTAATTGGGAATGGTTTTCTGCAATTATAAAAAAAGCGAAGAAAGAAGGACGTGAAGTTTCTGTATTAAATTTATTTGGTTATACAGGAGCTGCTACGTGTGCGGCGGCAAAAGCAGGCGCTAGTGTTTGTCACGTTGACGCTGCTGAGGGTATGGTTAAATGGTGCAAAGAAAACGCTGCTTTGAGCGGCTTAGCTAGTGCACCTATTCGTTATATTGTCGACGACTGCCTTAAGTTTGTAAGACGTGAACAGAAAAGAGGAAAATTCTACGATGCAATCATTATGGATCCACCTACGTATGGTCGTGGATCTGCTGGTGAAATGTGGCGCTTAGAAGATAGTTTATGGCCACTGTTAGAGGAGTGCAGAAGTGTTCTAACACCAAAGCCTCTATTCTTTTTACTCAACGCATATACAGCGCGTCTTTCACCTACCGTAGTTTCAAATCTACTTGGCGAACTTTTTAGAGAGCGGGGAGGTACAATTTGTGCCGGTGAAGTGGGTATACCAATTCAAAAAGACGGCAAAGTACTTCCCTGCGGTATTTATGGCCGCTGGGAAGTGTAATCAATAATACTCAGACTGCTTTAAGCAATCTGAGGTACGACGTAAGAGCCGCGGTAAGCACGCTTTAACATAGCTGTAGCCGCTGCGTTATTAATAAATCCTTCGTTTGCTGTATCAACATCGAGCGAAGCTCCTAGGTAGAGAGGAGTTTCTTGAAGTTTAACTTCATTCAGTTTCATGTGCTTTGCCATACGACTGAATGCTTCTCCAAGCACTGGATTTGAACTTAAGGCTTCTTTTACAGAATCAGGGCTAGCTACTTTTCCTAATTGATGAGAAATATTTCCCAAGTGACAGAGTGCGCTTGAGACGTGGCCATCTAATACAGGACCAAATTGGTCGCTACTCTTGCGGCTTTTCACAACATCAACGAAGTTTTGCATGTGGCGATCAGCGCCTTTGAAGTGCTTGATAACTTTACCTGATTTATCAAAAGCAGTTGCAGTGAAGTATTCACTGGTGACTAGGTAGCCACCTTCACAGTCGATTACGTTTCCGATCGATGCACCTTTATACTTATCCATGAGTGAAGCACGTGCTTCTGCTGCTTCAGCACTACCAGAGTCATCACCGTTTCCGGAGCCAACTTTTTTACCCGGTAGACCACGAACTTCAAATACTAATGGAGCGGTAGCATAGTCGTGTATAACAACCTGTGTATTTGGTGTGTTGCCATCATCGACATAACCTAAGCGGCCACCAACACTGAGTGTGTGACGTGGTAGACCTGTTTCACCGAGGAACCAACGAGCGACATCCATTTGGTGAATGCCTTGATTACCTACGTCACCGTTACCTGTTTCGTAATGCCAGTGCCAATCGTAGTGTAAACGTTTGCGATGTAATTCTTCCTTAGCTGCAGGGCCGCTCCATAAATCATAATTGACGGATTGTGGAATCGGTTGAGCACCTGAAGTCTTACCAATACTTCCGCGGTATTTATAACAGAAACCACGGGCTACAGTAATTTTACCAAGATTGCCTGCTTGAATCCAATTGACAGCTTCACGCAAACCTTCGCCCGAGCGAATTTGAGTTCCAGCTTGTACGATACGATTATATTTAGCTGCAGCGCTTACTAATTGTCTACCTTCCCAAATATTATGAGAAACAGGCTTTTCGACATAGACGTCTTTTCCTGCCTGACATGCCCAAATAGCAGCGAGTGAGTGCCAATGATTTGGTGTAGCGATAGTCACTGCATCGACTTCTTTATCATTAAAGAGGTCACGTAAATCGGAGTATCCTTTCACCCCACTGCCAAGTGATTGTAGAGTGTGAGCTAAGACTGCAGAATCAACGTCGCAAACAGCAACGAGACGTGCACCTTTAGCTTTCTTAATGCTCGCGATGTGACTTTTACCGCGAGAATTTATACCAATAACAGCAATACGTATGTCGCTATTAGCGTTAGTAACTTGACCCCAGCTTTTAGCTGATAGGACTAAGCCAGCAGAGGCTAATGCAGAAGTTTTTAGGAATGTACGACGATTTTGTGGGTTCATGGGGTGGAAGTAAAAATTTTATATTGGTCTGCAACGTGAGCAGCTTTTTCATCACCTAAGTGGAAAAAGAATCTATAGCTTAAAGTTAATGATCCGCCTGCAGGAATAGTGAGATCTCCAGCATGCACATCTTTTAGATTTTCATAATCATGTTTACCAAAAGGATTAGCACCGAAAAGACCGTAGTCACGAGCCATCCAATATGTTGGATGTTTAAAATTATGCGGAGAATCAAAAATAGCTACGCCGTAGGTCATTCCATTGTGATCTGCATGATAATCACACCAATCAGCGCGTTCGCCCCAGGCCTTTTCATCCTGCTTGCCTGTTGATGTAACAATGTGGCCAGTTCCGCCCATCATAACACCTTTTACTTTATGTTGCATGGTCATCCACTCAGCTAAACGCATCGCCATGGTTCCATCTTTATTATCTCCCATTAACAGAGGTTTATCTGCAGGAGCATGCAGGGTTACTGAGAAATCAATAAAGCGACCTTCGTTAGTAGCTAAAAATGTTACGCTACGTGTATCGGTGCAGATTAATTTTCCTTTAGCATCAACATAGTTATCATCTGTTGTTAATGTATTGCCAGAAATCTTAGGAAGACCGACTTGAACAATCTTTCCTTTGTTTGATGGAGATTTACCTACATCTCCATTTCCTTCATTCCAGAAATCAACACCGTTAATGATGCTATGAGCAAACCACAAGGAACGGTGCCAAGGGTGATCGTGCTCCTCACCTGCAGGAGACTTCATTGGAAAGTTACGTGTCATTGCAGTTCCGTCTGACTGTAAGATTGGATAACAGTAAGGTTTGTCAGCTTGGGTGAAGTTATAGCGGGTAAAAAATTTACCTTCTACATCAACACGTACGCCACCTTCTTCTTGGGTAAGAAGTACAGGAAGCGAGTCTGCATGAGCTGTTAAAACACCGGTTAAAACAATACCGGCTGTAAAAAGAGAAAAGAAGTTTCTGGGCATGGGGTGAGTAGCTTTATTTATTCTTAACGAGTTTAATGCTAACTCAACACCAAAGCTGCGTCGGACAGTCAGGTTCCGTAAAGCCGATCACCAAAGTCACCTAGACCAGGTAAAATGTAACTTTTAGCATTTAATTCACGATCAAGACAGGCGGCATAAACAGGAACGTCAGGATGTTCTTTACGTAAGGCAGCATAACCCTCCGGAGCAGCTACGATACATACAAAGATAAGCTTTTTTGCACCTTTGGATTTTAAGAGTGTTAGTGCCTGAGAAGCAGATCCACCGGTTGCTAACATAGGGTCTAATGCAAATACTGGACTTTGATTCAAATCTGGTAGTTTGCAGTAATAGCTACGTGCTTTAGCAGTTTCGTGATCACGCTCTAAACCAATATAACCAATACTTACATCTGGAAAAGTATCTACAAAAGGCTGAACCATACTAAGACCCGCTCTTAAAATAGGAACTATGACTAAAGGGTCTTGCTTCAGTACTTTTCCTGAAAATTTTTCTAGAGGGGTTTCGATGGACTTCGGTTCTGTTTCTAGATTTCTGGTAGCTTCGACAGCCAGTAGCAGTGTTAGCTGTGTAGCGAGTGTTCTAAACGTGGCAGGCTTTGTTGTTTTGTCTCGCAGGTGAGTCATAATATGACTCGCTAAGGGATGATTAAGTAGATGTAAGCCGCCATCAAGAAGACTGGTTGTACCTGAAGTAGGAGATGTATTCACAGGAGATCTTTTTGTACTTTATATTCGAGAAAGCGTTCAAATTCACGGCGCAGTTTCTTTTTATTGCCTCGTATTCCTGGCATAAAACTAAGCCACGTGTAAACTTCCTCACGTAAATATTTAGGCATAACAGGTTTTAACTTAGACGCCTTATCAAGCGCTCTAACAATGGCTTGAGCCATGAGATCGCACATGCGTTGTGCGTCTGCGGAACTATGTTGCCCTGCTAAACGAATCACTTCATCCAACTTTTTGTGTTTGGATTTCATGATGGTTTTATAGGTTTTAAGGCCGTCAATTAATACGCGTACTGAGCGCGGATAATAACTCGCCATTAAACTCCAAGGATCGGAGCTATCTCCAGCGAGACGTAAATCGCTGCGAAATATGACGGCAGGAATATCTGCAAACTTCGCATACATGAACTCAACAGCTGTAGCTGGTTCTATTGAAGCTCCATCAAATGAGAATAGCGCTAGATCGCAGGATACAAGTGTCTTAATTGTTTGGTCACGAATTGCGCGTGAACGTGTTCCCACAGGTTCTACATCTTGTGGAAGAATGCATAAATACCTTCCGTGGGATCTCTCGTAGATCGCTTCTGCTAAATAGGCATTACCTATCAGGGGATTAATATTATAAAGTTCACTAGCAAAATAAACCGTCTTTTGATGACGTTTTTTGGTATCCCGCTTTTTCATTCAGTACTTTAAAGATAGTTTTTACTTAAATGCTCACAACGTAAAATACTTATTATTGGGTTGTAAGTGTGAGTACGTGTTCGGTTTTACCTGGTAAGAAAGCAGTCGGCTCTCCTTTAACCCACGCTTCGTGACCAGCAATATAATAGGAAGATAAAGGATGGGCGCTTTGTCCTCCTGGCATTTCAAATATACCTTCCTCTTCATGTCCTGGTGAAACTGCAAATCGTTCACTAGCTCCAAAAGTTTGTCCTTGGATACGTGGCATATCATCACCACCGCTCATTTGGTCTGCTGGAAAATTAAGGCTACGGGTTAATAGTGAAGGTAGCAGTGCGCTGAATGGGTGTTTCGAAGCAAGCGTGTTTTGTTTACCCCATGTTGCTTCTTTAGGACTCACATGCACTTTCTTAAGTGACACTAAAATATCGTTTACAGATTGGTGTAATAAATCATCCCACGATAAATAGTTTGCTGCCAGTAAGTGCATAGGCTTCTGCTGTACGAGTGTCCAAAGGGTATATTCAGATACCATATGGCGGTATTGGAATTCTGGGTAAGCCTCTACACAGGGTGCGAATATAGGGGTGAAAACTCGGTTCCAAGTAGCCAGTTTAAATTCGCGTACAAGGCGATACGCTGTGGAGCTTGCGTCTGCACGTAAGTCATCGGTCCTAACGGCTTCGGCCAACTGATCAAGATCGCTACCTTTTTCTGGATGCATGGCAGCAATTTGATTTAAGAGTAGCTCTTTCCATTTAATGAGAGCGAGTGCTCTGTCGTCGAGTTGAACAGAGAGTAAATCTTTTGGAACAATACCTTTGGGTTTAGTAGTAACTAAATTTTTTAAATCATCTCTAATTTGTGCTGCACGCGCTGGACGTGCATAGCCTGCATCTCCAAGTAACTGTAAAGCTTCACCACCTAGTATTCTTTGATTAGCTGTCCACAGATAATCGACTCCTGCGGGACTCCAAACAGGGGTTTCCTTAGATGACAACAGTCCATCCCAGTGTCTATCTCCATAGACCCAAGGAACCGTGAGTCTGCCATCAAATCCAACACGTTTTGGAACTTTGCCTGCAACAGTCCAAGCAATTTTTCCTGCACTATCGGCGATAAGAATATTTTGAATTGGAATTCCTGCTTGATGAGCAACTTCAATCGCTTCATCTGCTGTTGTTGCTTTTTCCATTCCTAATAATGAGAAATTAAATGCTTCTGCCATGTGGCCAGTCCAATGCAGAGCGAGTGGTCTATTATCAGAATCTTTTCCAATAATAGGTCCCCAGATTGTCCAATCCGTTGTCATTTTTACTGGATCTGAGCCTTTTACTAAAATGACAGATTCGTGCCGTGACATTTTTAGAATACCAGAAGTGCCTGGTCCGTGATATTCGTTATCTTGTTCACTACGAGCGATTGGAACCATATCAGCTGTATCAACACAGGAATTTGTAAAACCCCAGGCTACGTGGCCATTGCTGCCTGCTATGATTAATGGAGTACCAGCAAGGGTGACTCCCGTTACGCGATTATTATCCCAAATAAAACATGCACGGTACCAGCGACCTGGAACAGATATTTCTAGATGCATATCGTTAGCAACCATAGCAGCACCAGTCGTTGTATGTGCTCCAGATATAGCCATTGAATTAGAACCCGGCATTAAACTTCCGTCATCAATGAGCGAATTAAGTGCAACTGGTTTTGCATCGCGTATATTAATTACATCAGGTCCAGGTATTGGTGCTCCAGGTGCAGTACTTCCATCTAACGCGGCGTCGTCAGGTGTTATCAGTGATGCAAAGAATGGAAGGCTCTTTCTTCCATAGGTATCATGAAGTGTTACAAGACTTTGCTCATAGCGGTTCTGATCATCTTGTAGCGTTATAAGCATAGACGCAGCCACCAGCACACAATCTTCTGCTTTCCAAGGCGCCGGCGTTAATCGTAAGAGGGAGTATTCAAATGGCTTACTCTTAAGTGAAGCAAGTCCTGCGTTTACTCCTTCGGTATAAGCTTCAACGACATCTCTTTCTTCTTTTGATGCACGAAGTAATACGTTTTTAGCTAATACTCTAAATTCGTTTCTTCGAGCTGCTTTATCTACTGCGACTGCGCGTTTACCAAATAATTCGGATAGTTCTCCAGCGGATCTTCTACGCGTAAGATCCATTTGAAAAAATCTATCCTGGGCGTGAATAAACCCTAATGCGCGAGCTATATCTAAACGTGATTTTCCGCGGATAGTTGGAACGCCTAAATTATCACGTTCAACTGTAACAGAACTTGAGAGTCCAGATAAGTGAGTTGATCCGTCAAGGACAGGCAGACTTTTTTCTAGAAAATGATGAGCCCAAAATCCAAGAGCTACAGTTAATACTATAAGGGCAATTACGATACGGATAGTCCAACGGGTAACGGTTTTCACAAGGAGTGTTTTAATTTTCTATACGCCGAATTGTTTACGGATAATTTCTATTATTTCAGGTATGGGCAGAGTAGCATCACAGGTAACCAATCCCTCAGGCTCTTCGAGTGCAGCAAATTGAGTATCAAGAAGGTTTTCCTTCATGAAGTGATTTTTTCTCGAAATTAAACGATGTCTTAAAACATCAATATCGGCTTTTAGATAAACAAGACGTGTTTTTGCTCTATTAACCAATAAAGTATCACGATGGCTTTTCTTTAAAGCAGAGCAGGTAAGAACGTATGGGATATTTTTCTCAATCGTTGATTCAATGTGCGCAGCAATTGATTTTAACCAAGGAGCCCGATCTTCTTCATTTAGAGCGATGCCCGAACCCATCTTTTGTATATTAGAAGCAGAGTGAAATTCATCAGCGTCTTTAAATTGCCAATTTAGTTCTTTCGCTAGAGCAGCACCTACCGTTGATTTTCCACAGCCAGCTACACCTATGAGTATTATGACCGTTGGACTTTGTAATTCCCAAGCTTGATAGAGCGAAGGATCACGACCTTCATCAAAATCCTGGAGATCAAACATAGTTTCAATCGGTTTACCGACTACACCGCATTCTTGCATGCGAATTTTAAGAATACTGGAACGAGAATCTCTCCAGCCTAATTTTAACATGAAAGCATTCCAGTGCTCACAGGCTTCATCGCTGTGCTTTATGCCGTTTTCATGTGCCCAATTTAGAACCTCTAAATCATCATTTGTTTTCAGCGCCTGTTCTTGGAGTTGGGCAAACGTAACGCCTAAAAACCGGCAACATCTTGCATCAAAATAAACGGGTTTAGCTTCGCCTAGGTTGGCTTGATAATCTTCAGGGAGTTTCCCGACAGCATGAAGTCTAATTTTATCCATCATTCTACCAAAGTAGACGATGCGACCAACTTTTATGTAGGGACTACGAATAAGGGGTACAAAAGCCATGGCAATTAATCGCGAGAAAAATAAATAAGTGAAACCCAAGCTGCAAAACCGATTGTTGGTAGGATAATCCACCAAGCGCTAAACGGAATTTTATAATGAGAAACGGCCCAAGCTATTAAAATGCATTTCAAAACGATCAAGATCCAGCACACGATCATTAAGCGCAGGGTGCGTTTATCATGCGGAATATCTTCATGGATGTTCACTTCTTTAATAAAGGAATCCGCGTAGTCTTGTTTCGAGACGTGAGAATTAAATTTATTAAAATACGGAATCATAAAAGAGGGTATCGTTTAAATACGATTGGTGCTAGATGCTAAATTATTTAAATAATCTGCAGCACCTGAATTTAGAGCATGGCTCAGCAATTCATCGGTCATGCGCCATTTCCAGTTGCCTTGGCTTTTACCTGGAGTGTTTAGACGGGCTTGAGTAGGTAAGTTTAAAATATCCTGCATGGGGATAATAGCTAAGTTACTAACACTATGATAAGCGCATCGTATAAGATCCCAGGCGATATCATCACCAGATACGCGTAAGTAACGTCTTACATGATCTTTGGTAGTTTCATTAGCCGAGTGATACCAACCAAGTGTCGTGTCGTTATCATGCGTGCCTGTATATACCACTTCGTTTTCTATCAAGTTGTGAGGAAGATATAGATTTGATTCATCTCCTCCAAAAGCAAACTGCAAGACACCCATACCTGGAAGACCAGTTTTTTTGCGTAACTCTACAACACTAGGAGTGAGTAGTCCTAAATCTTCAGCGATAATTTTCGCTTTAGGAATAGCATTTTTAATCGCATTAAATAATTCAATGCCAGGAGATTTCTTCCACTCACCGATTTTGGCAGTAGTTGCTGGAAGCGGTATGCGCCAATACTCGTCAAAGCCTCGGAAGTGATCGATACGAACAATATCATAAAGATCAAAAGCCGCTTTTAATCGACTAATCCACCAAGCAAAGTTTTCTTTTTCGTGATTCTTCCAGTTATAAAGTGGATTACCCCACAATTGTCCGTCGGCTGAAAAATAATCGGGTGGCACACCTGCGACTGCAGTAGGTTTACCGGTAGCTGGGTCTAGTTCAAATAATTCAGGCCTAGACCAGACATCTGCTGAATCCGTGGCAACAAAGATAGGAATATCTCCAATGATAGATACACCATGTTTTTTTGCGTAAGACTTAACACGTTCCCACTGAGCAAAGAAAATATATTGATAGAACTGGTGAGATTCGATTTCAGAAACTAACTTTTTAGCTTCTTCTGAGGTGCGAGCAGAAGTTATGTTTCTTAAGTGGCTTGGCCACTCAGTCCATGTTCTTCCACCATGCATATCTTTAAGTGCTAAGAACAATGCATAGTCATTAAGCCATGCAGCATGAGCTTTTTTAAATCCAGCAAAAGTGTGTTCACCAAATTTAATGCGAGGTGATTCTGTAAAACGTTTGTAGGCCTTTTTAAGTAGCGGCCATTTCTGTTCATACAGAGCTCCGTAATCTACTTCTTGTCTAGGTAGGTGAGTAATCGTTGTTAGTTCTAGACCGGTAAGGAGTTGTTTTTCACCCAGTTCTCCAAGATCGATTAGGTAAGGATTGCCTGCAAAAGCAGAAAAACATTGGTACGGTGAATCGCCATATCCTGTTGGTCCTAAAGGACAAAGTTGCCAATGTGAGATTCCGGCTTTTTTTAGAAAATCGATAAAGCGGTATGCTTGGATATTGAGCGTTCCTATCCCTTGACTGCCTGGTAAAGAACTTGGGTGTAGTAGAGCACCCGCGCTTCGTTTACCTAACCAATTAAAAAGTGGTTTTTGCATGAATAAGTAATAGTATATACCTAGTTCTTAGAAATGAATAGAAAAGCCGAACTTAGGATTACACAATAGAGGAACAAGTTCGCCTAATTTATTATCTTATAAGCATATCCTTTAAACCATGAAGACTACCTTCTTAGCATTATTACTTCTTGGTGCCTTAAGTGGCTGTGTTTCGCCTACTCAAACGACATCAATTCCCTCAAAAGTTGAAGTCGTCTTTCAAAACCCTGAAAAGTTTACGGATATTAAAGATTCGGCGATGGCTACTGAATCTGGGCAGCAAGATATACTCAATCAGCTGAAAGAATTCATTATTTCAGAGTCAAATACATATATTCCTAGTAATCAGAAACTTACAATAGTTTTTACCGATATTGACCTAGCAGGTGATTATGAGCCTTGGAGAGGCTTTGGCTGGGACAATGTTCGCATCGTTAAGAGCATTTATCCGCCGCATTTTTGCTTTAGCTGGAAACTCACAGATTCTGAAGGAAAAGTGCTCAAAAATGGCCTAGAGGATATCAGGGATCTCGCTTTCGATATGAGAGTTACGTCAGACAGGCTAGATTCTCTTCATATTGAAAAAGATATCCTAAAAGACTGGTTTAGGGCTCATTTTAACTAGGCTTAAGGGTCTGAAGGTAAGTTATAATACCGGGATGTTTTAGGGCTCAAATCTTCTAAAACCTACGTAAACCCTTATAGGTGAATAACCTTGATTTTTTTTGCTATTTCTGAGAAGTTCTTAACCTCGATAGAGATACAGTTTAGATGACAGTGTCTGGTGATTCGTTGGCTGAGCAGGTGCTTAAGTGATGATTTCGAAACCCAACAGTGGGAACGGACTGGCAGATGACGGTTTGCTCTACGAAATCAACATATGGCCAACTCCAAACTTTACGTTGGAAACCTATCCTTCAAGACAACTGAAGACGAGCTTCGCTCGCACTTCTCACAATTCGGTACCGTAACAGACGTTTACGTCGCTATGGACAAGATGACAGGCCGCCCACGCGGTTTTGCTTTCATCACTATGGGCAGCGATGACGAAGCACGCATTGCAGCTGAAAAAGTAAACGGAACAGAACTCGGTGGCCGTCAATTAACGGTTAACGAAGCTCGTCCAAAAGAAGAACGTCCAAGTGGCGGCTTCGGTGGCGGCGGCGGTGGCCGTGGTTTCGGCGGCGGTGGCGGTGGCCGTGGTGGCGACCGTGGTGATCGTGGCGATCGCCGTTACTAATCTGTAAGTCGGTTTAAAACCGATAACACATTTCAAAGACGAAGCTTTAATTAGCTTCGTCTTTTTTTTGTCACGCCTTGAGCTTAGCGGCATGTTTTGCATGCTAGTTATCTAATTTGTCCACTCAGCTTAATCGTCATCTAAAAGATTTGAAGTCCTGTATGCGTTGTCCACGCATGCATAAGCCTGTTGTGGTGGGAAGAACCGTTGAGAGTAAAATTATTCTCGTGGGGCAAGCTCCAGGAGATAAGGAGCCTATTATGGGAAGGCCCTTTGCTTGGACAGCAGGTAAAACTTTATTCAAATGGTTTAATGAAGGGCTGGGTTGGTCTGAAGATCAAACCCGTGACAGAATTTATTTCGCTGCCGTATGTCGCTGCTTTCCAGGTAAAAAAGAGGAAGGTGGAGATAGGGTTCCAAGTCCTGATGAAATTGCAGAATGTTCTCATTGGCTAAATAAGGAATTCAAAATTTTGAAACCGGATTTGATTATTCCTGTAGGTAAATTAGCTATTACCCAATTTTTACCAGCTATGCCGCTTGATCAAATGATCGGTAAATCGTTTGATGTAACAAACGCTAATCAAAAAGTTGACTGCATTCCTCTTCCTCATCCTTCCGGAGCATCTCCGTGGCATAGAATGGAGCCTGGTAAAACATTGGTGCGTAAGGCTTTTAAATTAATAGCAAACCATGCAGTGATTAAGTTAGCCGAAAAATAATTGCAGATGCTTAACTTTCGTTTACCTGTAACTAAGTAACTCTTTTCTATTTATATGCGTTTGAACTCCATTTTATTAATTATCTGCACACTACTTTTAACGCAGCTTTCTGTGCATGCGCAAAGGGAGAGGTTTTCAATCGATGATTTAAATTTTATTGAAAAAACTTATCCTATTGCGCAAAAAACTTCGACTGGTATCCGCTATATTGTTCAAAAAGAAGGTACGGGAGATGAGCCTAATCCAGGTGATACCGTAAATGTTTTATATGAGGGTCGTCTACTAGATGGGACTCTGTTTGATCAAGCTACAGATAGAACACATCCTTTTTCATTTCGTTTAGGTCGCGAGCAGGTCATCGCTGGATGGGACCAAATAGTTAGACAAATGAAAATGGGAGAAAAAATCTTAGTCGTTATTCCTCCAGAGCTTGCCTACGGAAGTCGTGGACAGGCACCCAAGATACCGCGTGACGCTTCTTTAGTTTTTACGATTGAGTTAGTTTCAATCAATCGCTTGTAAGAAAAAGAAAACCCAGCTTATTGAGCTGGGTGTGTAGCGCTAAATTTAGCAGCAAATTCTGATGACGCTTGCGTCTTCGCGTCGGCGGGTGAGACGCCTTGCGAAATAAGTTCTGCAGAGCGTTTGTCTACCCAGCGCGCCTTAAACTCTAACTCTGTAACTGTTGCTACGTGCGGATCCTGTTTCTCTTTTTTCTTAACTTCTGAAGGATTTGGCTTCTTCCAAAAAAGAAGATGAGAACAACCTGAAGTCAGGCCGAGTGATGCAATAGCAGAGAAAATGATAATGGAGCGCTTCATATGACGTACTTAGAAAATACTATAGGTGATATAACGTAAGACAGCGAGTGAAACTTTATTATTTTAATGCACTTTTTATAGCTTGAATAAGAGCAGGTTCGGTAGCGACACCAACAAATCCGTTAACAAAAAATTGAATTCCTACGCAGACGAGTAGAAATCCCATGATTTTAGTCAGCGCGTTCATCCCGTTTGTTCCGATGACTTTTACAACATGGCCTGACAGTCGTAAAACGACATAGGTGATAAATGAAACGGCTACTATACCGATGATAATAGCTATATAATCAAGGTAGTTAGTAGCTAGGGATGTATACCCAATTGTTACAGCGATAGAACCTGGACCACTGAGTAGAGGCATCGCAAGAGGAGAGAAAGAAATATCTAGCTTAGCTTTAGCAGCTTGGTTTGCTGCATCGTTTGATTTTGCTTGGTCGGGCTTACCCATAAGCATGTCCCAACCAATACCTATAACAAGAATACCACCAGCAATACGAAGTCCTGGAATTGAAATTCCAAAGGCACTCATAATGAAAGTTCCAAACAGAAGAGAAACGACCAAAATTGCTATCATGAAAAAACAAGCACGCTTAAGTTGTTCCAAGCGTCTTGCTTCAGTATCGCCTTCTGTAATTGCCAGAAAGGTAGAGGCAACAGCGATAGGATTAATGATAGGAAGAAGACTTATTATTGTACCTAAAATTAAAGCCCAAAATTGTGATACCACTGAAAAATGCATAACTAACTAATACTAGATAAGAGAGTAGAGTCAGCTTAAAAACGGTCACCAAAATTCGACTGGACCCTGGGGAACTGGAATAGCTGAACGCTCATTTTCGTTTTGCATAAATGAGGCAACAAGTGGAGCAGGAGCGAATTCTGTTTTAAGATTACCCTCAGCGTCGCAAAAAGTTTTTCTCCATCCCAGGTATTCTTCTAGAACACGTGAATAGTCACTTCTAGATGTTATTGTTAGGATGGCTTGTTTAAATGGCTTTGAGGGACCGAAGCGTTTTGCGTACCACGGAGCTACTTTCCTAAATAAACGAGATCCAAAATCTTCACCGAAAAATTCACAGTATCTCTCGTAGTGAATGGTCATGACACGGATCCGTTCAGAAAAATCTGCTTCCTGATCGAGGATTCCTGTTTTTAAATAATTCGCGGTGCGCTTAAAAATCCACGGATCATAAAAGGCGCCGCGTCCAATGCTAACTCCTGCACAACCTGTTTGATCTAACATATGCTTCGCTGCTTCAGGTGTGGTTATGTCGCCGTTCCCAATAACAGGTATAGATTTTACTGCTTCTACGACAGAACGAATTCCTGAAAGATTTACTACGCCTGAGAAACCTTGAGCACGTGTTCTTCCATGAATGAAAATAGCTTTTACGCCAGCGTCTTCTAGTGCCTTAGCAAGTTCAGGTGCGGTAATATTCTCGTCATCCCAGCCTAATCGAAGTTTAGCTGTGACGGGAATTTTTACAGCCTGCACCATTTGAGAAACTAAACTTACTGTTTTTTCTAAATCATTCATCATGGCGGATCCACCGCCAATCTTGGTTACTTTTTTAACCGGACAACCCATATTGATATCCACAGATTGAACCCCAAGCGCTTCACACTTAATCGCTGCATCTCGCATTTCTTCCGGTACGCTTCCAAAGAGTTGGATAGATAAAGGTTTATCTTTTTCAGATGTGGCGACAAGACGCAGCGCAGCAGGATTTGATTCGATCAACGAGCGTGCGTTTACAAGATCTGTTGTTGCCCAGCCTAGTCCCCCAAGTTCACGTAGGGTTAAGCGCATGGGTAAATTTGTGTATCCCGCAAGCGGTGATAAACACAAATTAGATGAAAGTTCGTAAGGACCGATACGCATTCTTGAGAGATTAAAATCTATACAAAACTATTACCGTGGTGAAGCGATACTTTGTGATATATTCCACTCGGTTTCTGCTTCGGTTCTGTGACCAATTTTAATTAAAGCCCTTGCAAGATTTGCATGAGCAGTAGCATAGGCGGAATTGAGACGGATTGCTTCTCTGTAGTGATTGATTGCCTCATCGTAGTTGCCTACTTGGACAAGTGCGACTCCTAGGCTATTATGAATTTCAGATGCTTCAGGTTTTATCTTCAAAGCATGGCTGTATTGATCAATAGCTAAGGCAAATTGATTTTGGCTTAGATAAATATTTCCAAGGTTTAAATACGCATTGCTAAAATTAGG
This sequence comes from Opitutaceae bacterium, assembly GCA_036824825.1. Classification (GTDB taxonomy): domain Bacteria; phylum Verrucomicrobiota; class Verrucomicrobiia; order Opitutales; family Opitutaceae; genus Palsa-1447. The sequence continues at coordinate 25,681 of DAISZL010000008.1, read as the reverse complement.
ATCATACTTGATGGCGAGTGAGTAGTGCATAATAGCATCATCTAGTTTACCCGCGGTGCGTAGTACGTTAGCCAAGTTATAATGTGCTGGAGAGTACGTGTTTGATAAACGTAGTGCGTAGGTAAGTTGCTGAATAGCTTCAGAGGTTTGGCCAATACGTCCTAAATAAAATCCCAAGTTGGTAGTTGCTTCAATTTGGGTTGGATCGATAGCAAGAGCTCTTCGGTATAAGTCGATTGCTTCAAGAGGCTTTCCGGACTGTCCAACTGCATCACCCCAGTTAACAAGAGCTTCGGTATAATCTGATTTTAAACTTACAGCTTTACTGAAGTGATCTATAGCCTGGTCGTAATCACCTTCGTGAGCTAGGATGATACCTAAATTATAGTGTGCTATCCATGCATCAGGGTTTTTGGAGAGAGTAGAGGAGTATAATGTTTTTAAATCTCGGTAGTCGTTTGCTTGGTTGTAGGCCAGTGTTATTAAGCAAATGATACCTACTGTAATAAAAATAATACCTAGGCTATAATAAGCTTTTATTGATTTTAGACATATCGAAATACCGGCTCCTAGTAGTGCGAAAATTGCAAGACTGGGGAGATATTGAAAATGGTCTGCAACATAAGAAAAGCGAAATGGATATACGTTGAAGAACCCAAGTGCTGGAAATAGTGATCCACAAAATAACAACCAACTTACAGCGAGACCCCTGAATTTATTTCTAAGAAACCAAAGAGTAAGGGTAATTGTGATGACAACTATAACATATAAAATCCACGTATTCCAATGAGTGTGTACGCTCCAATGTGGATAAAAGAAAATTAGGTTTATCGGTAAAAGCAGCTTAGAAAAATAAAAACAAATGATCTTACAGCAAAGAAAACATCGCTCGATGAAAGTAAGATTAAATTCGGTACCAGTTGCGCCAATCAGATGACGCTCGATCCAAGCCGTAAAAAGGCCTGATGTAATAGCTATCCCAAACCAAATAAGGAGTGGTTTGATGTGATTATTAAAATTAAGACGGCCTTCCTTATACCATGTAGCTAAGAGGAGCGCTGCAGGTAAAGTAGCTGTGACACTCTTGGTTAGTAGGGCGCATGTAAAAAGTAAAAATGCGGTCCAGTAATAGGTATTACGTTTGGAATCTAAATATTTTAAATAGGTTAACCATGTTGTTAGATATATAACTAACGACAACGTATTTTTTTGTTCTGAAATCCACGCAACGGATTCAACACAGATTGGATGAATTAAAAATAAAACTCCTGCCAATATAGCGCCTGGAACTTTGTAGTAATTAAGTATCCTTATAAAAAGCAGAGATGCTATTACATGAAGGCAGACATTAAGTAGATGGTAGCCTAGTGGATTATTTGCCCAGAGTTTATATTCGATCCAAAAAGCTGTATGTAGCAGGGGATAGTATTGCTGTGTTGCTGCAGGATTTATCCAAATTTGAACTAAACCAGATGCTGATTGTAATTCAGGTTTTGTGACGTGTGCTTGATCGTCCCAAATAAAACCACCTGAAATGGCTGGTTTATAAATGGAAACAGCGATAACTAAAAAAACAGCAAAGATTAGCCATGGGTTCTTAAACCATGTTGATGCTGTTAATTTTTGCATAGCTTAATTAACGATACATCTAGTACTACGCCAAGCCTCTTTAAAGAAAGATACTTTAGAAAAAGCTAATCAAGTGTTCGGCGATATCGTTTGATTCCGATAGCCATAGCGACGGTAACAAATAGAACAATTGGCCATAACTCTGGTAGGATTTCATACAATCCATTTCCCTTGAGTAGTACGCCACGTACAATTCTTAAAAAATGAGTGATCGGCAAACAGGTTCCAATATATTGAGCCCAAATAGGCATTCCTCTAAACGGAAACATAAAGCCTGATATCAAAATAGAGGGTAAAAAGAAAAAGACAGCCATTTGAACAGCTTGAAGCTGATTCTTAGCTATAGATGAGAAGGTTATGCCCATAGCTAAATTTGCTGCGATGAAAAGAAGCGCCACACAATAGATAAGGACAATACTTCCTATCATAGGTACATGAAAGAGTAGTTTTGCGGCTACCATAATCAGCGTAATTTGAATGTATCCTACTAAGATATAGGGAATGATTTTACCTAGCATTACTTCTACGGGTTTAACGGGCGTAGATAATAAATTTTCCATGGTGCCACGTTCTCTTTCGCGTGTTATAGCTAGTGCTGTGATCACAACCATCGTCATCGTTAGAATCACACCCATGAGTCCTGGAACGATATTATATTGGGTGATATTTTCCGGATTATAAAGAAGGTGTATGTTAAAGGAGAGTGGGCCAGCGGTTTGTTTTAGATGTGCTAGAGGGCCCTTGAGATCTCTATCGAAAGCCTGTGCTGCGAGTACTTTAAATGTAGTTATAGCAGGTCCCGTGGCAGCAGGATCTGTAGCATCAGCTTCTACTAATATTTCTGGTTTTTCACCCCTTAATAATTTACGGGAAAAATCAACAGGAATTGAAATAACGAACTGAACATTTCCTTGCTGCAAAAGTGAATGGGCGTTCGTTTCAGTAGATGCATCATCAACAACTTCGAAGTAAGTGCTTGTTTTTAATTCCGCTGCGAGCGTACGTGCAAACATTCCATGATCTGCTATCAAAACAGCTGTTGGTAGATGGCGAGGATCTGAATTAATAGCATAACCAAAAAGAGTGAGCTGAAGTAACGGTATTCCTATCATCATAGCAAAGGTTGCACGGTCCCTCCGCATTTGGATGAACTCCTTCTGCACCATCGCCCAAAGTCTATAAAAGGAAAAATAATTCATTTGGATTTATAATTATCTTCCGTTGTGTCCATCAGACTGATGAAAACATCTTCAAGTCCCGAATTTATTTTTACACACGTATGAGCATCTGACTTGTATGGGAGAATGCTCGATTCAAGTAATTTTGAATCACGACCGCTTACGTGAAGCGTGTCACCGAAAGCAACCACTTGCTCAACACCTGGTTTAGTGCGCAGCAGCTGTGATAGTTCCATTAAATTGGGTCCCGATATTGACCAAGTAGATAGTCGAGCAGAGTTGATTACTTCAGCAGTCGTTCCTTGAGCCAAAAGTTTTCCGTAAGCAATGTAAGCGAGTCGGTGGCACCTCTCAGCTTCGTCCATATAATGTGTTGTAATTAAAACGGTAAGTCCACCCATCGCTAGATAGTGTATCTCGTCCCAAAATTCGCGTCGTGCTTTAGGATCTACACCAGCCGTTGGTTCATCTAATAAAAGCAGTTTAGGATTATGAATTAGACAGGCAGCTAGTGCTAGGCGCTGTTTCCAGCCTCCAGAGAGTTGTCCTGCAAGTTGTTTACTACGATTTTGTAAACCTAGTTTGACTAAACTTTGCTCTACAGCCTCTTTTTTGTTTTTGATTTGATAAATCCGTGCAATGAAATCCAGATTCTCGCGGATAGTTAAGTCTTCATAGTAGCTAAAACGTTGTGTCATGTATCCCACGTTTCGCTTGATGAGCGTTTGCTCTGTTAGAACATTATATCCAAGACACGTGCCTTGACCTTCGTCAGGAGTAAGTAGGCCACATAGCATCCGGATAAACGTTGTTTTACCGCTACCATTTGGTCCTAAAAATCCGAAAATCTCACCTTTACGAACGCTTAGATCAAGGGAATCGACTACAACTTTATTATCAAAGCGCTTGGTGATGCCTTTGACATCGATAACAATATCAGAGGTTGCCCTTGATTGATTAATCATGGCAGAACGCTGATATCGACTGGTTGCCCTGGGTGAAGCGTTGAATCGGGGACCTGATCGAAATGAGCTTCACACATGTAAACGAGTTTAGCACGATTATCACGGTTGAATAGGATAGGCGGTGTGTATTCAGGCTGTGGGGCAAAATAATTTAAAGTAGCTTTTACTGCAGGTGATTTATCGGACAATACGACACTTAGTTTATCACCTGGTTTTAATTTCCCAAACGCACTTTCTGTAACGAAGAATCTAATTTTTAAATTCTCAGGCGGAAGTAGGGTGACAACAGGCATTCCTGCAGCAACAAATTCACCTGGACGATATAATGTATCGTAAACAAGAGCGTTCGCTGGAGAACTTTTACTTTTTTGATTTACAGCCCAGTCAGCACGTTTTTTAGCAGCATCTGCTGCATAAACTTCAGCTTGTGCTGCTTGTACCAAATCACTTCGAGCGCCAAGACGAGCTGTAACTAAATCGGAAGTCGCTTGTTCTACTGTCTTTTGGTTAGCTTCGTAAGTTAAACGAGCGTGGTCGTAATCGCTTTGTGAAATAACTTTTTCTTTAAAGAGTTCTTCTTGGCGAATCAGATTAACCTGAGCCAATTCTGCGTTTGCACGCGCTTGGCCTAAACGGGCCTCGAGACTGCTCAACTCTGAAGGGCGTAAACCTTTCTTAGCATCGGCTAGTTTTGCTTTTGCGCTTGTTAATTGAGCATTAGCTTCTGCGAGAGCTGCTTTTTCCTCATCACTTTCCAAAGTAAAAAGTAAATCGGACTGTTTAACTTGTTGTCCTCGGGAAACAGCTAAATGATCTAATCTACCTCCAAGAGGAGTGGCTACATAAACAAATTCACCTTCGAGATAACCCTGCCATGTTGTATCTGATTTTTTACTGCATCCAACCAATACAAAGCAGGCAAGTAGAGTAATAACTAACGGAGTTGTGATACGGTTAAATTTATTCACGTCGTAGATAAGTACTTAACTATATATACGAATTCCTTATCTTCAATCATCAAACCTAAGCTTACAAAAGTAGACTCCCTTACTGTACGAGCTTTGGTAGAGGCTTTAGTTCATCCATGATAAAAATATAGGAAAAAGCTCCTAAAACACACACGCCTCCACCTATGACTAAAGGTAAAACAAACGAACCCCCTGTGATAGTAAGTAAGTAGCCAGTGAATGTTGTTGTTAATGCACCTGCTAAACCTGAAGCAAAGTTTTGAATGCCTGCAATTGAAGCTACGTGATTTTTTGTAGGAGCAACATCTGCAGGTAAGCACCAGATATTTGCACCGGTAAAAGCTAAACTTGCATAAGATATACAGAACAAAGTCATAGCAAAGGATTCAGATTTTACCAGTGCAGCGCCCGCTATACAGGAAGATACAAGTAGCCCTCCTGCTAAACAGGTTTTTCGCGCAGCGGTAAGACTCCAGCCACGGCGATAAAGAGAATCTGACGAATACCCACCAATCCAGCCTCCAACGATAGCACACATAGCAGGTATGGCTCCTACGGTTCCTACTTTTAACATTGAAAATCCTCGTTCCCTTACCAAGTAAGCAGGGAACCAAGTGATAAAGAAATAAATAACAAAATTAAGACAGAAGAATCCTATCATCATTCCCCAAATCGTTCTGTAGCGAAACAACTGCTTCCAAGGTATTGTTTCTTGATCTGATGTTATTTGATTTAATTCTACATCTGGCTGTTCGTTTGGTTTCGGATTACGGTACCACTTAGCCCACGCTAGAATCCAAATAAATCCAAGTCCGCCTGTAACAAGAAAGGAGATTCTCCATCCGTAGGCGGTAATGAGATAACCTACTACAGGCCATGCCAACGCTGCACCTACACGTGAACCGCTATCAAAGATCGAACTCGCAAATGCTCTTTCTGTTTTTCGAAACCAAGCAGAGGTAACTTTCGTGTTACACGGATATGCGCCTGCTTCTCCAGCGCCAAGCATAAGTCTGCAACCAACAAGGGATGCCATACCTTGAGCAACGGCGGTAGCCATAGTAAACAGTGACCACCATCCTACAGAAATAGCATATACGAGTTTAGGTCCGTAGCGGTCTACGAGCCAGCCACTGGGTAGTTGCATGAGTGCATAAGTCCAAAAAAATCCACTTAAAATGAAACCAATCTGCGTTGAGCTAAGTTTATACTCATGTTGGATTGCTGGAACTGCTAAACTTAAATTGGTTCTATCAAGATAATTAATAGCGGTGGCTGTGAAACAAAGTGCGACCATACCCCAGCGAGCCATAGGTGCGGAATAATGCTGATTGGAGGAGGTAGGCTTTGCCATGAAAGTATCGGGGTTTGAGTAAAGCAGTCTCTAGGCTATTAATAATTGTTATGCAGTAATCATTTTATGAGCAAGGCATCAGAGTATATAATAACTAACAGGGGTTTAACTCTGCGGATTGCTTCTCACTTAAAAATGATCAGGATCAAACTCGCTTCAAAGAGTTGTACCTCAATCCAAGGAGACAAAATGAAAGCTACCCCGGTTTTAACATTACTGGCCCGCAAAGGCCCACAGGTGTATTCGGTTAAGCCATCTGCTTCGATTGCAGAAGCCGTTGCAGAAATGAATAAACATCGAATTGGATCAGTACTTATTATTGAAAACGGCGCAGTATGCGGAATTTTTACAGAACGCGATGTACTTACTCGTGTTGTCGGACGACTTATTGATGTTCAGGTAGCTAAAGTCTCTACGGTAATGACTTCTAATCCATTAACGATTAAGTCTACAGCTACGGTAGAAGACGTTATGCATATTTATTCCGAAAAACACTGTAGGCACTTACCCGTAATTGATGATGGTAAACTCATAGGTCTTCTTTCAATAGGAGACGTGAATCGCTGGATTGTAGATTACCATCAAGCGGAGTGTGAGCAGTTAAAGACCTATATAGCTGGTGTAGCGGTATGATTTTTAATCGCGTTTAGAGATAGGGGCTAACTGTAGCATGATTAGCTTGGGACTGTGGGTCTGACCGTCCGAATCAATATTATGCGAAATCAGCATTTCGTATCTTGAAATTAAACTATCAATTAGTGATTTTAAGGATCGTTACTATACCCCCAATTTTAACCCCCGCTGATTTGTGAGACTATCCATACTGCTTGGTGTTTGCGTTGCGTTTATCGCACAGTGTTTTGCAACTGAACCTGTATTAAAGGTTTTATTCCTTGGTGATACAGGTCATCACACGCCTGCAGAGAGGATGCGAGAACTTGCTCCTGTCATGCAAAGTAGAGGCATACAGTTAGTATATACAGAGGATATCGATTCGCTGTCCTTAGATAATTTGAAGCGCTACGACGCGCTACTTATATACGCTAATATCGAAAAAATTAGTGCCGAAAAAGAAGCAGCACTGACGCGCTACGTACGTGAGGGAGGTGGACTTTTTGCACTGCACTGTGCGAGTTACTGTTTTCAAAATTCATCAACTTACATCTCCATGGTTGGAGCACAGTTTAAAAGTCATAAGACGGGTACGTTCAGAGCTACAATCGTAGCTTCTGATAATCCAGTTATGCAGGGTTTTAAAAGTTTCGAAAGTTGGGATGAAACGTATGTACATGTTAAACATAACACCGAAAACAGAACGGTTCTTGAAGTGCGTGAAAATGAGCCTTGGACGTGGATAAGGACAGAAGGTAAAGGAAGGGTATTTTATACAGCATGGGGTCATGACAGCCGTACATGGACAAATCCAGGATTTCAGGACTTGGTTGAACGTGGCATTAGATATTGTGCAGGAGAGAAATTACCAGATGCACTTGATAATCGCCCCGTTGTTACACCGCTTGTTTTAAAAGATCAGGCTGGCATACCGTACTATGTTCCTGGAAAGAAATCTCAAGGTGATGGCTCCTGGCCTCAAATGCAGCTACCTTTAACTCCGGAACAATCGATGCAGCACTTTGTTGTTCCTGCTGGTTTTGAAGTCCAATTAGTTGCGAGTGATCCGGACATAAAAAAACCAATCGCAATGGCTTGGGACGAAAGGGGTCGTTTATGGATTGCAGAAACGCTTGATTATCCAAATCGCCTCCTAGCTCCTGGTGAAAAAGGTCGTGACCGAATTGTCATTTGTGAAGACACAAAAGGTACCGGCCACATGGATAAGTTCACCGTATTTGCAGATGGGTTAAATATCCCAACAGGATTTACGTTTTCTCACGGTGGTGTGATTGTGCACCAAATGCCTAACACGCTATTTCTAAAAGATACGCACGGCGGAGATCATGCAGATCTTAAAGAAGTGCTTTTCAGCGGATGGGGTAGAACTGACACACATGCAGGACCAAGTAATCTTCATTATGGTTTAGATAACCATATTTGGTCCATGGTTGGTTACTCAGGTTATTCTGGAACGGTTGGAGGTGTATATAATCAATTTCTTCAGGGCTTTACACGCTTCCAGGCCGATGGATCTGAACTCGAATTTTTACGCGCTACAAATAATAATACCTGGGGATTAGGTTTTAGAGAAGATGGAACAGTGTTTGGCTCCACGGCTAATAATAATCCAAGTGTATATTTACCTATACCGAACCGGTATTATATAGCTGCCGGGCTTGAACCTAAAACACTCGGAGGAATAGCTGACACTTCGCGTTATCTTCCGATTACTAATCGTGTAAGACAGGTTGATGTGCATTGGGGTTATACTGCAGCTGCAGGACATGCATTCTATACAGCACGTTCATATCCCAAAGAATATTGGAATAGAATAGCATTTGTTGCTGAACCAACGGGACATCTTGTTGGTCAATTCAATGTCACTGCCGAAGGAGCTGATTTTCACTCGAAAAATCCAATGAATTTAATTTCAAGTGATGATGAGTGGTTTGCTCCTATTATGACAGAGGTTGGTCCCGATGGAGCAGTATGGGTAATCGATTGGTATAATTATATCGTTCAACACAACCCAATGCCTAAGGGCTTTGAGATGGGTCAAGGTAATGCGTATGAAAATCCCTTACGTGATAAACGTTATGGACGTATTTACCGAATTGTGTGGAAGGGCGATAACCATCAAGAGCCAAAACCTGCCATGACTTTAGCAGGTGCTACGCCTGAAAAATTAGTAGAAACATTATCGAACGATAACATGCTATGGCGCACTCACGCACAACGTCTACTTGTTGAACGGGGACGTAAAGATGTCGTACCACTGTTGGTGGCTTTAGCTAAAGATCCAAAACAAGATGAGATTGGACTTAATGTTGGAGTTATACACGCACTATGGACACTTCATGGTTTACATGCGCTAGATTCGGATGCTGCTGCACTACAAGTAGCAACAGATGATTTAAAACATGTCAGTGCAGCAGTGCGACGTAACGCGGTGATGGTGCTACCTCGTTCAAAAAATGGTGTTCGTGCTATTCTTGCTGCAAAGCTTCTTCAAGATAGTGATGCGCAAGTGCAGTTAGCTGCGTTGTTGGCATTAGCAGAAAGTCCAGCCATGCCGATTGCTGGTATTCAGATACATCAATATCTAGTAAGTCATAAATCATTAGATCGCTGGTTAGTTGATGCAGCTAAGATGGCTGCTTCCGCGCAGTCAGCGGGATTTATTGCAAGTACAACAGAGGCGGAAATAGCAGCTGCCAAAATTGAATCTGAAGAAAAAGCCCCCGTGTTAGAAGTAGTATCGCATGTAAGCGCTACTAAATCTGCTCCAACAACACCAGGCGTTGGATCCAACCGATTAGTGATTCGATTAGGAGTAATTCCTGATGTTATGAAATATGACAAAAATGAAATTACTGTAAAAGCAGGCACTAAAGTAGATCTTGTCTTCACTAATAATGATCACATGCAGCACAATATCTTGATATTAAAGCCTGATACTTCTGAGAAAGTAGGAGCTTTAATTGATGCAATGCTTACGGATCCTCAAGGATTAGCAAAGAGCTATAGGCCTAGAACAAGCGATTTACTTTTCTCCTTACCACTCGTTGATCCAGGTGATGCAACAGATCTTCTCTTTACGGCACCACGTGAACCAGGTCGTTATCCTATCGTATGTTCTTTCCCTGGCCATTGGCGCATCATGCAAGCAACACTCGTAGTAACACCTTAACATTTTACATTCATGCCTAAGAAAATTAACATCGCTATTATTGGATTAGGATTCGGTGCAGAATTTATTCCGATATATCAACGTCACCCGAATGCTAATCTTGTGGCTGTATGCCAACGGGATGAGAAAAAATTAAAAAGCATTCAAAGTGCCTTTAATATTCCAAAGGGATACACGAGCTATGATGAATTACTTAAGGATAAGGACATAGATGCAGTCCACATCAATACGCCTATTCCTGATCATGCCATACAGAGTATTAAAGCGCTCAAGGCAGGAAAACATGTCGCATGTACTGTCCCGATGGCGACTTCGATAGAAGACTGTAAAAAAATTGTAGATTTAACGAAGAAGACTGGCCTGAAGTATATGATGATGGAGACAGTCGTCTATGCACGGGAATATCTTTATATTAAAGAGCTCTATGAAAAAGGAGATCTAGGAAAAATTCAGTTTATGCAGGCAAGCCATCAGCAAGATATGGATGGTTGGCCAAACTATTGGCCAGGACTCCCACCAATGTGGTACGCTACTCACTGTGTTGGTCCGATGCTTGCATTGACTGATGCTGTTGCTGAATACGTTTCTTGTTTTGGTTCTGGTACGATTCGTAATGAATTAAAAAAGAAATACGGATCTCCTTTTGCTGTAGAAACAGCTCACGTTAAACTTAAAGATTCTCCAATCACGGCTCGTATCATTCGCTCACTTTTTGATACTGCACGTCAATACAGGGAGAGTATCGACGTATATGGTTCAAAGAAATCATTTGAGTGGTCACTTGTTGAAAATGAACCCCATATCTTACACACAGCTAAAAAGCCTGAACATAAGATACCTCAAAAAATAAAAGTACCAGATTTTGCAAATCGTCTACCTAAAGCAATTCGTGCTTTCACGACTAAGGGTGTTTATGATTTAGGTAAGAAAACACATTTAAGTTTTACGCAAGGAGCAGGTCATGGCGGATCACACCCACATCTTGCGCATGAGTTCGTTAGCGCTTTGATCGAGGATAGGGATCCTTATCCTAATGCCGTACGCTCTGCTAACTGGACCTGTGTTGGTCTATGTGCTCACGAATCAGCTATGGCTGGCGGAAAGCGTGTAGACTTACCCAAATTTACCCAGAAGGCTTAGCTCTTTTACTATTCCTGTTTCGCCGCAGGCTCTTTGGCTTTTCAGGCAGCTGAAAAATTAACTTTGGTGCCCCCACGGAGAATCGAACTCCGATTATCGAGATGAAAACCCGGTGTCCTAACCGTTAGACGATGAGGGCCAAAGATGTAGGAAAAGTAGAGAGGCTTTGGCTCAACGCAAGCATTTGGTTAACTTATTGATAAATAATAAGTTAAAAGGCTGCTGTTTTGACCTTTTAAGAACAAACAAGACTAAAAGGTCTCTATTTGGACCTTAGTTTGAGCGTCTTAAACCTTGTCCTATTGCGTCTTCTTCAAGTGATCCAGCAATGTCTCCTAAGTCTTTTAAAGCTTTTGCAAGGTTGCTGTGGTATGAAAGAACCGAGGGATCGAGCTGAATTGCCTTTTTAAATTCGCTTATAGCTTCTTTTAATGAGTCTGCGTCTGAAAGTGCCATGGCGTAATTGTTATGCGCTTCGGCTGAATAAGGATATGCTTCAATTGCATGCTGAAAAACATCGCAGGCTTTCTTTAAATTTCCGGCATTAGCTAGGGCATTACCATAATTAATGTATGACTGAACAGACGGACTTCGGAGCGTAATAACTTTTTCAAATACAACACATGCTTCATCATACCTACCTTCATGTGCTAAACAGGCACCTAAATTTGTATTAGCCTCAACAGACTTAGGATCTAATCGAATAACTTTACTGAATACTTCAATGGCATCTTTAAAATCACTGATGGCGTGAAACGCATTACCTAAATTAAAAAGTGCGTCACGGTAGTTGGGTCTCAATTGTAATGCTAAAATATATTGATTAATTGCTTCAGGATATCTTCTAGCTTTTGAAAGTGCGCAACCTAGATCGTAGTGCGTTTCGGGTTGATTAGGTTTTAGTGCAACAGCGTGCTCACCGTGTTTAATCGCATCATCTATACGTCCTACGTCACAGAGTAGAACGACTAGATTTGTTTCTGCGAACCAGGCTTCAGGATTAGTATGAAGTGTGGTGGTATACAGCGTCTCTAGATTTTTGTATTTTGAACATTCACGTAGGGAAATAATACTTAAAATTAAAACACATCCTAGTATTAGGCCTTGCATATAGGGCTTAATGCTAGCCAATCGAACCATTAGCATTTCAAAGCCGTACGCTAATAAAACCAGAATTCCAATTATCGCTAAGTGGCAGTAGTGATCAGCCACTAAGGAATATTTCATGAAATAAATATCTGCGAATCCCATGACTGGAATTAGCATTAAGCAAAAATATAACCAACTATACGCAATAAAACTAAACTTAGATCTTAATAGACCTAATGATCCGACAGACACAGCAAGTGTAGCTATCAATGAAGTCCACCAGATGTAATGTGTAGTCGTAATTTCCCACTGTGGATAAATAAAACTAAGATTATTAGGGAAAACTATTTTCGATAAATAAAACCATGGTACGGCTCCAGCACCTAATAGACGTTCAGTAAAATTAGCTGTACGTATAGTTTCGTGGGTTGCATGGGTTTGAAACCATAGATTAATAAAAGTAAAAACAAACGCACTGATAGTGAAGGGAAGCAGCTTAATAAGGTCGGAAGCTTGGACAGATCTCTTGGTATATATAATACCTAAGAGAACGATGGGTAGTAGTATTACAGAGCCTTTGCTAAGTAAGGCGCATACAAAAGTAAAAAGACTTAAGTAATACCATTTGTTTTTATAGTAGGGGCTTTGTTCACTACTTTCTTCACAGCTAGTAAAACAAAGACATGTTATCAGAAAAAAGAGCATCGCCATGGTATTTTTTCTTTGAGTAATCCATGCGACAGATTCCACATTAAGCGGATGTATTAAAAAAAGAAGCGCTGCTAAGTAACTACCTGGAATTTTAAGTCTGAATAAAATTCTCCAAAGAAGGAGTGACTCTATAAGGTGGAGTAGTACATTGGTCGTATGATAACCCATAGGGTTCATACCCCATAGGCGCCACTCAAGCCAAAGGCTTGTAGATGTAAGTGGCCAGTAATCAGCTGCCTGATTTGTAAACCAAAAACGTCTTAGTCCATCTGATGCTTTTATCAGAGGATTAAGCGTAAGGAACATGTCGTCATCCCAAATAAAGCCTGCATGTAGTGCAGGCCAATAGACGAGTAATCCTAGAACTAAAATTCCTAAAACTTTTAAACTCGTGCGCAGAAATCTAGATGTATGCGCAGTTCTCACAATCACTTAGAGTTCTTTAATATAGATATCTTTGAATTCTACAGGATCATTATGTCCAGCGAAACCAAAGAAGCCGGCTGTTCTATCTTTGCCTGGATGTTGTTTGTGGGCTAGGACATTTGCCATATCTACTTTACTTAGATCGGTGTCTAAAATGACATTGCCATTAAGTTCTACAGTAATTTTGGAGCCGATAATTGTGGATTCTTGAAAATTCCATTCGCCGATAGGGTGTTGATATCCCCGTGCTGCAGCGACCATGCCATAAGCAGAACCATGTGCTTGGCGTGGATCTATCTTACCTTTCACTTTTTCGTAATTGTCGTCGAGCACCTGTAATTCACACATGCCAACATATGCCGTGTCCCCAGTTCCTGGATAACGAATTGCTAAACCATTATTTCCACCAGGAGGAAGTTTGAATAAAACACGCGACTGAAAGTCTTTTAATTCATGGTTCCAATAAATAGTACCACCTTTGTGTAGCTGCCAAACCATTGCGTTGTTTTTAATATTTACTACATCAAGCGGACCACCCCAGCCATCCAGTGTTTTACCATCGAAAATGGAATGGTATCCTGCATTACCACGAGAAGCTAATATTTTGCATGCTTCGTCACTCTTGATCTCTCTAATGTAAATATTTTTCCACCATGTGCGACCACCATGGGTTTGGAGTTCGATTGGACCGTGAGGGGGGATAGGTAGGCGTTTATCTTTTGGTAGAAGTCTATCGTAGTAGTTTTCTAAAATGGCGTGATCTACAACAAGTTGATCGTTTAACCAGACGGTAACTCGGCTTCCTACCATAATGATACGAAAATGATTCCATTCTCCCAGTGGCTTATCAGCTCTAACAAGGGGGTCGCGTCCAGGAGAAGTTAGGGCATTATTCCATAATCCACCAGATCCTTTAGCGTTTCCAAAATTGTGTGGATCAGGCATGGATGGATCCCACATTTGAACTTGAGGAGCTCCGTGTAAATAGACTCCAGAGTCAGTACCTTGAGTCATTTTCCAATCAATTAATAATTCAAAATCCGTATAGTCTTTGATGGTTGTTGCATAAGAACCAGCTCCGTCATTGACTAATTCACCATTAACAACGGTCCAGTGCGGAGTGTCGCCATTTTTTTCGATCAGCTTTGCATTCCATTTATTAATGAGTGCATCACGTTCTGCCTGAGGAAGTGAGAGCAGTTTGCGATTATCATAGGTATCTCCACCACGCCATCCAGTGAGATCTTTGCCATTGAATAAAGATTCAAAGCCTTCGGGGGTTTGTGCGAAACCGGTTAATGCCGAAACAGAAACAAGGATGGAAAAAATAAAGCGTTTAAGCATAGGGATAAAGGGTGAATTTGATATAATGCTATCTAAGTACGTTTGGAAACGTAATTTTATTTAAAGGTTAACTTCTTTCCAGCTTGGCCTTAGGCGATACTTGGTAATGCTTTAAGGATACCCCAACCACTATTAACTTTATGGCTACTACCTCTCGGTCAATTAAAGGACAGTTATTTGTAATGATGGTGTTAGAGTTTTTTATATGGGGGGCATGGCTACCCCTTATTTTTGGCTACCTGCCTAGTTTAGGTTTTTCTCCAGGGCAGCAGTCACTAATTCTCAATGCTTTTCCTGTAGCATCAATTATTGGAATGTTTTTCAGTAATCAGTGGGCAGATAGACGATTTGTTCCTGAAAAATTTCTGGCCTTCTCGCATTTAGTTGGTGGCCTCGCAATTTTAGGATGCGGTTTCACAAAAGATTTCACCGCTTTCTTTGTTCTAATGTTAGTGCATTGCTTATTATATGTTCCAACCATATCGATAACTAACTCGATTGCGTTTACTCATATGAAAGATCCTGAAAAGGAATTCGGAGTTGTGCGTATGGGTGGAACGCTTGGCTGGATATTAGCTGCATGGCCATTCACGTTTATCTTTGTAAATTGGACTGCGGTTCATGCACTACCATCCCATGGTTTCGTTGAATGGATTGGAAATGTTTTTGCAAATCCATTAACGGGTGACGCTGCAAAAGTAGCGACTAAATGGACATTTGTCGTAGCAGGTTTAGCTTCTTTAGCGCTGAGTGCGTTTAGTTTAACGATTCCAGTAAGCGCTAAAAAGGTAACATCTAGTGACGCTAAGGTTGAAAAACTAGCTTGGGTTGAAGCGCTACGCCTTCTTAAGCATCCTTATTTATTAATTTTATGGTTAGTAACACTAGTAGATTCCTTTGTTCATAATTGTTACTTCAACTGGACAGGAGTTTTTTTAGGAACTGCTAAATCTGCAGGTGGTGTGGGTATTGCTTCAAACTGGATTACTCCCGTAATGAGTTTAGGACAAATTGCAGAAATATCTACGATGTATGTGCTAGGAACTACACTCAAGCGTCTCGGGTGGAAGGCTACGATGACTGTAGGTATTATGGGGCATGCGGCCCGTTTTGCAGTATACGCCTTTGGCAGTCAAAGCATGACATCGATCATATTAATTCAACTATTGCACGGTGTGTGCTATGCATTCTTCTTTGCAACGGTGTATATCTTTGTCGACTCACACTGTCCTAAAGATATTCGTGTGAGTGCACAGGGGCTTTTTAATCTTCAGATTTTAGGTACAGGAGCTCTACTTGCTAATTCAATTTGTCCTTGGTTAATACAATCAGTTTATGTGACCCATGGACAAGTAGCCTTCCAATCGTTGTTTATGGTTCCTCTTGTAGCATCCGTTGTTGCTGCTCTTACTTTAGCGATTTTCTTTAAGCCACCAACATATGGTCCAGGAGCTTCAGAAAAAATTAATACATAAAGTTTATGTCACAGAAATTGAGCGTACTTGTAGTTGGATGTGGACACATGGGTATTTCCCATGCCCTTGCATACAAAACACTAGGGAATGATTTTGAAATCGTTGGGCTTGTGAGCAGGGGTGAGGCTACGCGTCGCGCGCTTAATACTAAGTTAGGAGGGGGTTATGCAGAATACTCTGACTATACAAAAGCGTTACAATTAACTAAGCCCGACTGCGTGTGTATCAGTACATACTCTGAAACGCATGCTGAATATGCTATTCAGGCGATGGAACTAGGAGCTCATGTATTTCTAGAGAAACCAGTAGCCGACACGCTTGAAGATGCTGAACGTGTTGTAGCTTGTGCAAAAAAATGTAAACGCGTTTTAATCATTGGATATATTTTGCATGTACATCCTTCTTGGCAGAAATTCACAGAGTTAGCGCAAACTTTGGGTAAACCTTTAGTTATGCGAATGAATTTAAATCAACAAAGTTTTGGCTCAAATTGGAAGACGCATAAAAAGTTACTGCAAAGCACTTCTCCAATCGTCGATTGTGGCGTGCATTATGTGGATGTGATGTGCCGAATGACTCAAGCAAGACCAGTTTCAATTTCTAGTGTTGGTGCTCGGCTAACTAATGAAATTTCGGATTCACAAATAAACTACGGAAGCTTGCTTGTGAAGTTCTCGGACGGATCCGTTGGTTGGTATGAAGCAGGGTGGGGTCCAATGATGAGTGAGACCGCATTTTTTGTTAAAGACGTGATTGGGCCTAAAGGAAGCGCAAGTATCGTTGCTAAAAAAGCTTCAAGCGACGGTAACAGCTCTAATGTAGATTCACATACAAGTACTGAATCGATACTTTTACATCACTCCGAATTAAAAGCGGACGGATCATTTGCAAAAAAAGATGAATTAATCGAAGTAAAAGATGAGCCTGGTCATGATGAATTGTGCTTAAGGGAACAAAAAGTGTTTTTAGACGCGATTCGGACTAATAAAGATTTAACCAGTCATTTTCAAAGTGCACTAGATAGTTTACGTATCGTATTAGCCGCAGATAAATCATTTCGTGAAGGAAAAACCATTCAGCTCTAATTATTATGTCTAATAAATCTACATTATTAAGCCGCGGTACATTTATTAAATCGGTTACTGGTGCTGTATTGGGGGCACCTTTCATAGCACGCAGTTTACATGCTGCGGAACCAAGCAAGGTATTGCGTCATGCAAGTTTTGGAGCATCTGGACAGGCGTGGAATGATATAGAGTCCATTATGAGTAATCCCTTTGTGGAACTTGTTGCGGTAGCTGATGTTGATTTAGATAAAGTTGCTCGTGTGAGACAGGCTTTTCCTAAAGCGAGAATATATCAGGATTGGAGACAGTTGTTAGATAAAGAAGGGAGTGGTTTGGATTCAGTAAATGTATCGGTTCCAGATCATATGCACGCTCCTATAGCCTATTCTGCAATGCAGTTGAATAAGCATGTGTACTGTGAAAAACCGCTCGCTCATGATATTTACGAAACACGTGTATTAACTAAATTAGCGAAAGAGAAAAAAGTGATTACCCAAATGGGTATTCAAATTCATTCACTTAAAGTTTATCGTCAGGCTGTTGCTATTGTTCAAAGTGGAGTGATTGGAAAAGTAAAAGAAGTTCACACGTGGAGTAATAAAAAATGGGGCGCAGCAGGTGCACCACCAGCAGCGCGCGGTCCTGTACCCGCAAACTTAAATTGGGATTTATGGTTAGGCACTGCTCAAGATAGACCTTTCATCCCAGGTTATTACCATCCAGGCGAATGGCGTAAACGTCTTGATTTTGGTACCGGTACATTTGGAGATATGGGATGTCATATTTTTGACCCTGTGTTTTCAGCTTTAGCTCTTACTTCGCCTATTTCGCTTAGATCAGAAGGGCCAAGTCCGGATCATTGGAATTGGGCGACTAATGCAGTTATTAAGTATACTTTTCCTGGAACGCGATTCACAGCTAACTCCACCGTTGATGTAACCTGGTATGACGGCGATAGACGTCCACCTCGTGAGATACAGGAATTGATTGTTAGTAAAAAACCAAAATCAGAGACAGCTGCTAAGAGCTCAAAAGCAAAATCACCTACTTCTATCGAACTTTCACAAGGGTCTATTATAATTGGTACAGCAGGTGTACTTCACGTGCCTCACGTTGCCAGCCCTGAACTTTTCCCTGAAAATAAATTCTCCGATTATAAATTACCCGATATTAAATCTACCCATCATTGGAGTGATTGGGCAGAAGCTATTGTAGGTTTACCTGGAAAACCAGAGGCTCCTTTTGATTATTCAGGACCTTTAACAGAAACGGTATTACTAGGTTCAATTGCTGTGCGTTATCCACATACTACGCTGAAATGGAATTCTAAAGATTTGAAGTTTGATAATGAAACGCAGGCAAATGCTTATTTACGTAGAACGTATCGTAAGGGATGGGAAGTAACAGGGTTGTAAGTGTGATACGGAGTTAAGAAACTAAGAACAATTTGTGACAATAAGTTACAGGTTTAGATAATTCAGTTTTCACTCTACATTATAGAAATGTAAGGTAATTTGATTCTATGCTTCTTACCCCGGATATAGCATGGGAATCGCTTCCTCTTGGAGAGTGGTCCTTAGACACGGCACGTCATCTACTAAGACGTACTCAGTGGACTGCTACACCACGTGAGGTAGAACGCGTATATAAAGATGGATTGAGTGTCACACTAGACAGGTTGTTTCCAGCAACAATACCTCATTTTAACGAGACGCAAACGTTAACACAGATGCAGGACGCGAAAGATAAAATTCGCTCTGATAGTTCAATTATAGAATCAAAAAACGATAAAAGAAAAATTCAAAAGCAAATCCGTAAGGCTTCGAAAGAAGCTATTGTGGATATGTCTATAGAATGGTTTGAGTATGCTAGAAAACCTGAAAATGCAGCGTTTGCTAAGTGGGTATTATTTTTAAGCGATATATACGTAGTAGGATATAACAAAGTTAAAAATCCCGAACACATATATCAGCACTTTGAAATAATTGCTGAGTATGGATTAAAAGATGCTCCTAGTTTAACCAAGGCTATATCGAGATCGCCTGCCATGGTAAACTACCTCGATTTAAATAAGAGTAATAAAGATACTCCAAATGAAAATTTTGCTCGGGAATTGATGGAGTTATTCGTTTTGGGTGAGGGCAACTATTCTGAAAAAGATATCAAAGAAGCTGCTCGAGCTTTTACGGGTTACCGAATTAAGAGGGATGAAGATACAGCGGTAATTATCCCTAAACAGCATGACCGTGGCGTTAAGACTATTTTTGGTGTTAGCGGTAGATTTGATGGAGACGGTGTTATTAATATAGCCTATGCATTGCCGGCAGCCGGTTCATTTTTACCGCATGAATTAGTTAAGTTTTATCTAAGTGATACGATGATAGATAAACCTTATCTTGATTCATTAGGCCAAAAATGGCGCCAGCATAAATATGATTTAAGATGGTTAGCTAAAACATTTTTTAGCAGTCGGTTATTTTTTGAATCTGGTTTTAGAGGTAATTTTGTTAAGAGTCCTATTCAATTTTACTTAGGGCTATTGCAAGATCTAGATTTACACGTGCTACCTGTACCTAGATTTGTAGTGACACCTTTCAAGCAAATGGGACAAGTAATTTTTGATCCACCGAATGTTAGAGGGTGGGTGGGCGGCTACCATTGGATTAACTCCACATCCCTCGCAGCAAGACGTGCTATGGTCGAGGGACTGTTTACGCCGTTTTATGAAGCTGGATTAAATGAAGATGAAAAACGCCTACTTGCACAGGCTAGAGCTTCAGGTGATGTAGCATTTAAAATATCAAATTCTGACATAGAACATTTAAGTAGTTTGTCTGTAGATGAATTAAGCCAGAAGTTGGTTGATCAATATCTAAGTGTGAAGCCAAGCCCTGGATATATTCAGGCGCTTCAAAGTTATCTCGGCGGTTCTGAAAAAAACACCCGTGAATATCAACGTAAAATTAAAAGAGCTATGATCACGGTATTTTCATCTGCCGAATATCAATTAACTTGAGTTAGGAGCCTGAGCTTTTCGTCTGGGCGCTTGCAATATATATAGTAAAAACACTATTAATAGGAGTAGTTAGTTACTTTTACCCCAATTAGTCATGTATTCTCGTATTCTGTGCTTACTAGGAACCCTTGCTTTAGTTGCATCTGCTTTTGCATCAAAGGAGCATCCCGTTATTGGACTTTCTTTAGATACACTCAAAGAAGAGCGTTGGATTTCTGACCGTGATACATTCATTAAAGAAGCGCAGAAACGTGGAGCTCAGGTAATTGTACAGTCTGCTACGAGTGATGATACAAGACAGGTAAGAGATGTTGAATCCTTAATCAGTCGAGGTGTGGATGTACTAGTAATTGTGCCGCATAATGGGGAGGCGATGGGGCGTGCTGTAAAATCAGCAAATGAAGCACATATACCAGTTATATCTTATGACAGATTAATTATGAACTGTGCTGTAGATTACTATTTATCGTTTGATAATGTAAAAGTAGGAGAAGCCCAGGCCGCATACGCAGTAAAATTTTTACCTCAAGATAGGCCGGCCCGCATTGTTCGTATTTTAGGATCACGTACAGATCAAAACGCGGTTATGTTTAAACAAGGTCAGGATAATATACTTAATCCACTTATTGCTTCAGGTAAAATAAAAGTACTACATGAGGATTGGGCTCTTGATTGGAAACCTGAGTTAGGAAAAAAGATTATGAATGCAGCTCTTACAAAAAATGGAGATGCAATAGACCAAGTGATTGTAACAAATGATGGTACTGCTGGAGGTGCAATTCAGGCTTTGTTAGAAGAAGGTTTGGCGGGTAAGGTTTTGGTGACTGGTCAAGATGCAGATTTAGCTGCATGCCAACGTATACTGCGTGGTACTCAGTCTATGACGGTGTATAAACCTGTGAAAAAATTGGCTACATTAGCTGCTAATATCGCTGTTGATATTGCTACAGGTATTAAGCCTCAGACTACTCAAACAATAAATAATCGGTTTAAGGAAGTGCCTTCAATATTCGAAGCTGTAGTAACCGTTGATAAATCAAATTTAATGCAGACTGTCGTAGCAGACGGATTTCACTCAGAAGCAGAAATAAAATAAATCAGTGGCTTTATTAGAAGCACATAGCCTTACCAAAAGATTTGCAGGTATAACTGCATTAAGCGGAGTTAATTTCGAACTTAAGCAAGGAGAGATACATGCATTGTGTGGTGAGAACGGAGCAGGTAAATCTACTTTAATTAAATTATTGTCAGGAGTTTATCCCTTTGGCTCTTACGAAGGTGAATTAAGACTTAATAAAACACTGATCGCTTTTAAGACGGTGCGTGACGCTCAGGAAGCAGGTATGGCAGTTGTAACTCAGGAGTTATCTTTAATTGATGAATTAAATATAGCCGAGAATATATTTTTGGGAAATCTGCCTCAAATTGGGTTTCGTGTTGATTGGGCTAAAGTTTACGAAAACACAGCTGATTTATTAAAGAATTTTGATTTAAAATTATCACCTGAAACTAAAGTTGGAGATTTAGGAGTAGGCCAGAAGCAGCTAATTGAAATAATTAGAGCAATTAACAAACACCCGAGCATTTTAGTTTTAGATGAACCTACTGCTGCGCTATCTGACCATGAAATAGAGTTACTTATTTCGCATCTGAAACGTCTTAAAGCAGAGGGTGTTTCATGTATTTACATATCCCATAAGCTAGACGAAGTTTTCCAACTATCTGATAGAATTACGGTTTTAAGGGATGGGCAAACAATCAAGACTGTCCAAACGTCAGAAACAACTAGATCTGATATTATTCGTTACATGGTTGGACGGCAAATCAGTGATTTATTTCCAAAGAGAGTAAATACGAAACTAGGGGAAGTTTTATTAGAAACAGATCAGATCTGTGTTGCTGATGATAATTCTAATCAAGTGTTCATTAAAAATATAACACTACAGGTTAGAGGTGGAGAAGTCCTTGGCATTGGTGGTTTGATGGGTGCTGGTAGGACTAGTTTATTAATGCATTTAGTTGGGGCATGGGGGAAGCGTGTTAAAGGGAAGTTATATGTCCGTAATCGACTGGTAGATAACAGAAGTGCGCCTAAAGATTCTATTAAGCAGGGATTAGTTTTAGTCAGTGAAGATCGCAGACGATATGGCCTAATAATCGAGCAAACGGTGGGTTTTAATATTTCACTCTCCCATCTAAGCCATTATGCAAAATTTGGGAAACTAAGTCTTCTCGATGAATATGATGATAATCAGAAGATGTATGATTTTCTTCATATTAAAGCAGTAAATCAAAATAGCAGTGTCGAGGGCTTGTCGGGAGGCAATCAACAAAAAGTTGTTATAGGGAAAGCGTTAATGACAGAACCTCAAATTATCTTATTTGATGAACCTACGCGTGGAATTGACGTCGGAGCGAAACTTGAAATCTACGAACTCATCAATCGATTAACTGACGCTGGAAAAGCTGTTGTATTAGTATCCAGCGAACTGCCTGAATTAATGGCTATGAGTGACCGAATTGTAATGATGCACGAAGGTGAATTAAGTTCGGTATTTAATAGAAATGACTACACGCAGGAAAATTTATTATCTGCAGCAATGGGGCAATTATAAATATTTGAAATCATGAATCTAAAATTGATTAGAAATCTTACAATGCCTCTAGCTTTAACGCTCATATGCATTTATTTTTCAATTCGAGAGCCATCCTTTATTGGGCCACGTAATTTAACACAATTAATTGTAGAATTTTCTATTACGGGAACGCTAGCTCTCGGTATGTTTCTTGTCTTACTGACAGGACAGATAGATCTTTCAGTAGGTAGTGGTGTTGGTTTAATAGGGGGTCTCTCAGCTGTGCTTATATTTCAATATAATTGGCCAGCATACTTAGCCTTACTTACTGGGTTAATCTTAAGTGTGATTATTTGGTCATTGATGGGATATTTAATTATTAAGCAAAGAATCCCTTCATTCATTATCACTCTTGGTGGATTATTAATTTTTAAAGGCTTTTTTTGGCAGATCATCCAAAATTCAACCATTCCTGTATCTCGAGGCGATATTGAGAATATTTATTCGAAATTAACTACGTATTATCTACCCCACGGTTTAGGATTATTATTAGCTTTTTTGATTGCTGCGGTACTTGCTTATTTAATTCACAGCGAACGAAATTCCAGACGTGAGCATCACTTAACCGTATCCAGTCCTTATAAATCAATATCATCGTGGTTAATCATCACCTGTGGTCTAGTTGGAATTACTATTATTTTTAATCACTTTCGGGGTGTTCCACTAACGCTGCTTGTATTAGCGAGTACCGCAAGCGTGGTATATTTTTTAACCCAGCATACTTCGTTTGGCAGGTATATATACGCTATTGGTGGAAATCCAGAAGCTGCTTCTTTATCAGGAATCAATGTAAGACTGGTTACTACTTTAAGTTTTACGCTGATGGGAGTAGCTGTCGCTTTAACGGGATTTATGACAACCGCTTATTCTGGAGCAAGTACAACAACGGTTGGTGATTTAATGGAGCTAGATGCAATTGCAGCCTGTGTTATTGGCGGTACTGCTTTAAGAGGCGGCAGGGGAACTGTAGGAGGTGTAATATGGGGTGCCTTGATTATGACAACGCTCCTCAACGGTATGACGCTTATAGCTGTTCCTCCAGAAATCAAATTTATCGCTCGAGGAACAGTTTTGACACTAGCTGTTTGGTTAGATGTGCAGCTAGGTAAGAAAAAATAATTAAGCTAAGCCTTCAGCCATTGTACGCATTTGTATTTCTATGATGCGTGATTTAGCAGACTGGGTACAGGCAAGTAAGATTACTTGAGCAACATCTTCAGGATCTAGCATGTTTGAAGCTGCAACGCCTTCTTCGGTTCTGCCTGTTCCTATTGCAAATTCTGTTTTAACTCCTCCTGGGCATATAGCACCTACTTTAATACCTTTTTCGCGAAGTTCACGATCTAGTGCTTGTGCAAAACCTACTTGGGCAAATTTAGTCATGCAATATACAGCTTCACCACCAAAGCCATAAACACCTGCCATTGACGACACCATTAATATAGTACCCGATTTTTGTTTTTCCATAACAGGTACTGCATATTTAGAAAAAAGAAAGGTAGAGCGTACATTAGTATCAACCATCTGATCATAGTCTTCAGCTGTGGTATCAACTAATTTTTTGTAGTTTCCGATACCTGTGTTATTAATCAGAATATCAAGTTTGCCGAAGTTATCTACAGCTGCTTTTACGCAGTTAATGGCTGTATTTTCTTCTTTTGCGTCGCCTAAAACAATTACTGCTTTTCCACCTAATTTTTGAATTTCTGATTTAAGAGATTCTAGACGATCTTTCCTGCGGGCAGTGATAACGATACTTGCTCCTTCTGCTGCAAGTGCACGTGCTGATGCTTGGCCAATTCCTGCACTAGCGCCGGTTATAATAGCAACTTTGTTTAATAATTTTTGTGACATTATGGGGATTTATTATTGATACTAAGAAAGATCATGTAACGTTAAGCTTTGCAGCGTATGCTCTAACTAATTTAGAGAGATCACTTACAATCGATTCATTTTTAGGATCGTTTGCAACATTATGTAATTCGTGTGGGTCGTTTTCCATATCTAGTAACATGCAGCCATTAACACCCTCTTTACCATATTCTGCATATCGCCATTTCAGTGTACGCACAGATACGCCATATAACGTGTTTCCGTCTTCACTCCATACACTATAAGCAGGTTCACTCGATGGAGAGTTTGGATCATTGAGTAGGTGAGTAATACTGCGCGATTCTATACCTTCAGGTAGTGTAAGGCCACATAACTCAGCAAGGGTAGGATACAAGTCGATTGATTGTGTAATGGTAGTACAGGTTTTGCCATTACCCTGCGCCATAGGTGCTGAGATGATAGTAGGAACGCGCGTACCCATTTCAAAAAGGGATCCTGCTTTTGACCATTTCCCCTTTTCTCCAAGTTGATAGCCATGATCGGCTACAAATACGATTATGGTATTATCGCGTAAGCCTAGATGCTCGAGTTCTTCAATTACTCTGCCTATATTCCAATCAGTCCATGAGATAGATGCCAGATAGGCTTGAATTACTTCGCGTGCCTCATGCGGCTCACTACTACGTCCTATAAAAAGATCTGCATTTCTTTTGCGAATTGCGGCAGATGGAAACCCAGGAGGTACTGTTGGAGTAGTAGCAAAATCTTCAGGTAAAACAAATGAGGCTGGATTATAAAGATCAAAGAATTTTTGAGGGGCAGTCGGTGGGCTGTGCGGTTTTACAAAACCGCAACCAAGAAAGAATGGCTTATCTTTATTATCTCTAAGAAATTGAATAGCTCTACTCGCACAATTATAGTCGCCATGCCCTTCGCCATTGCCATCGAGAATTACAATACGATCTGAGTATGCTGCCTTATCCATTCCCTTGGAGAATGTTTTTGTGCGTACAATTTTACTTTTTTGCTTTGTGTGACCAATTTG
>DAISZL010000007.1:43058-106163 GCA_036824825.1 Opitutaceae bacterium | reverse complement strand
GTAGGAATTAAACAGATGTTTCTTCCACCCTGTCCACGTGCTTCATGATATGATCTAATAGCAAGTAAACCTGCGTATTCACCCTGTGAGCCTGCGTTAGGCTGTAAAGATACTGCAGCAAAACCAGTGATTTCAGAAAGCCATGTTTCTAAATCTGAAAACAATTTTGCGTAACCCTTAGATTGATCAACAGGAACGAACGGATGAAGCTTACTGAACTGCGGCCATGAAACGGGAAACATTTCACTCGTTGCATTGAGCTTCATCGTACAAGAGCCCAGTGAAATCATCGAGTGACAAAGCGATAGATCTTTCGCCTCTAAACGCTTTATGTAACGAAGCATTTCATGCTCTGTGTGATAGCGCTCGAATACAGGATGCTTTAAGAATTCAGATTTGCGCTCGAATTGAGCATTGGCCGTAGCTGAACTTTGTGCTTTATCAGCCGAAGTTTTCACAGCTCCTTTAAAGAAGGAGATGATCTGTTTAACATCTTCAACGGTTGCTACCTCATCTAAGGAAACTCCAACAGCTGTAGCTGAAACGTGACGTAAATTTACATGATTAGCGAGTGAAGCCGAATGGACTAAGGCTGCATCTACATTACTTACTGTGAGTGTATCAAAGACAGGCTCAGCATTAACACGTGCGCCAACAGCTCTTAAGCCAGAAGCTAATAATTCAGTCAGCCCACGAACACGGCGTGCTATCTTTTTTAATCCTTCAGGTCCGTGATACACTGCATACATCGAAGCCATCACCGCTAAGAGAACCTGTGCTGTACAAATGTTTGATGTAGCCTTCTCTCTACGGATATGTTGCTCACGCGTTCCAAGGGCAAGACGCATAGCAGGGTTACCTTGTGCATCTTTTGATACGCCAACGAGACGACCAGGCATCTGCCTTTTGTATTCATCTTTCGTGGCTAAGAAACCGGCGTGTGGTCCACCAAATCCCATAGGTACACCAAATCGCTGTGCAGAACCTACTGCTACGTCAGCACCAAACTCACCTGGTGGCTGCAAAAGGGTTAATGATAAAAGATCACAAGCCGTGATACAGGATGCTCCTACTTCATGAGCCTTCTTAAAGAATGATGAAAAATCGTGAATCGATCCTGTTGCATCGGGATACTGAACAAGGACTCCGAAACATCCAGCATGAGGTGTATACGTTTTATGATCACCTACGACAACGGTGATTCCTACGGGCTTAGCGCGTGTCTTAACAATATCGATCGTTTGCGGAAAACAATTTTCTGAAACGAAAAATTCTGAAGCAGTGCCACCGTCTTTCATTCGGTAACACATCATCATCGCTTCCGCTGCTGCCGTTCCTTCATCAAGTAATGAAGCGTTAGCAATACCAAGGCCTGTTAACTCAGTAACAACTGTTTGGAAATTAAGGAGTGCTTCTAAACGTCCCTGAGAAATTTCTGCTTGGTATGGTGTGTACGCTGTATACCAACCTGGGTTTTCGAAAATGGTTCTTTGAATTACTCCAGGTGTATGGGTTTCGTAATATCCCGTACCAATAAAACTGCGGTACAATTTATTCTGGGACGCAATCGACTTGAGTTCACCAAGCGCTTCACTTTCTGAAGCAGCACTTGGTATATTCAGTGCTCCTCGTCTAATGCCTGCTGGCACTGCTGTATCTATAAGCGCGTCCAGTGAATTATAACCAAGGAAATCCAACATATCGCTAACAGCGCGTGTATCGTCACCTAGGTGGCGTTTTGCAAAAGTATCTTCAGGAGCGAACAAGGATTGCATACGTACAAACGAAGTTAACCAGACTCTTTATTCGCGCAACCGAGAACCCAAAAGAGATTAAGAGATAAGGATTTATTCGGAGGCTAAAATATCATCTACTGACTAACACGTGGAAAAGCAGGTATCACATCAACTCTTCAAAACCCGAGAACAGCGGGCTGCCTATATTGATAAGTATTTGGCCAAACTTTATCCCAAAACCCCTGTTCCCCTAGATCATAAGGATCCTTACACGCTACTCATTGCGGTACTGCTTTCAGCCCAATGTACGGATAAACGTGTAAACCAGATAACCCCGGCTCTCTTCGAATTAGCTGATACCCCAGAAAAAATGAGGTGGGTTTCTGTAGACGAAATAAGAAAAATTATTAGGCCTTGCGGTCTATCACCCAGAAAATCCCAAGCCATTTCAGATCTTTCAAAGATTTTAGTAGCTAAGTATAATAGCCAAGTCCCTGATAACCAAGAAGATCTAGAGAGCCTGCCCGGTGTAGGCCACAAAACAGCCAGTGTTGTGATGGCTCAGGCATTTGGAGTCCCATCTTTTCCAGTAGATACTCATATTCATAGACTTGCACAACGCTGGAAGCTAACTTCCGGTAAAAATGTTGTTCAAACAGAGAAAGACCTTAAAGCCCTCTTTCCTAAGAATCATTGGAATGCTTTACACTTACGTATCATATTCTATGGCAGAGAGTTCTGTACAGCCAGGGGATGCGACGGCACAACCTGTCCGCTATGCCAAACGCTATTTCCAGGAAGACGTCCCGTTTGTACACGAAAATGACACCAAATTGTGAGCTGAAATCGCTTGCAAGAAGCTAGGCGCTACTGTGTGTTCTCCCTTCCGTTAGTTTAAACAATCAACCTTAAAACCTATAACCATCAAACGATCGCAAGGCGGCCCTTTTGGCCGACCTGTGTCTCGAACGATACATAGATCAGATATATGAGTAATATTAGCGTCTCCCCAAAAGACCTCCTCGATGCAGGAGTTCACTTCGGCCACCAAACAAAGCGCTGGAACCCACGTTCTAAGCCTTATGTTTTCGATCACCGCCAAGGTATCACAATTATCGATCTCAGCAAAACACATGCAGCTTTAGAAAAAGCATGCTCCTTTGTTGAGGACTTAGTAGCTAATGGCCAATCCGTTTTATTAGTTGGCACAAAACGCCAAGCTAAAGAAATCGTTCGCGAAGCTGCAGCTGCAAGCAACATGCCTTACTGTGTTGATCGCTGGTTAGGTGGGACACTCACCAATCACGAAACCGTTAAGCGCTCGATTGCTAAGTACAAGAAGTACCAAGCAATGGAAACTTCAGGCGAAATGTCCAAACTTCCACGTAAGGAAGAATCCGCTATCAAGCGCGAAATGGGCCGTATGCAACGTAACTTCAATGGTATCGCTGATATGGGCGGATTACCAGGTGCTATGTTTGTTATCGACGTAAGCCACGAAGCAATCGCTGTTGCTGAAGCAAAACGCTGCAACATTCCATGTATAGCTTTAGTAGATACTAATTCAGATCCTACGTTAGTTTCTCACCCAATTCCAGGCAACGACGATGCAGTTAAATCAATCCGTATCGTTGTTGAAACAATTTTAGCTTCAATTCAATCAGGTCTCGCTCAACGCGACACACGTCGTGCTCAGCGCGGTGCTGCTGCTGCTGAAGCAAAAGCTCAAGCTGCTGCCGCATTAGCTGCTGCAACAGGTGAAGTAGATCTTTCTAAGGTTGCTCTCCCTGCAGACATCGCTGCTGCAGTAGAAGGCGAAACTGAAGTTGCTGCTGCAAAGCGCAAATCCTCACGTCCTAAGAAAGCCTTAGTAAAGGCTGAATAATTCTAATTATATTCATTTAAGCTCCATGAGCACTATCACTGCACAAATGGTAAATGATCTGCGTGGCCAAACAGGCGCAGGTCTTCTTGATTGCAAAAAAGCACTTACTGAAACCAACGGTAATGTTGAAGAAGCTATCACTATTCTTCGTAAAAAAGGCGCTGCTTCTGCTGCTAAAAAAGCAGATCGTGCAACACGCGAAGGATTAATTGAAAGCTACATTCACTTAGGTGGAAAAGTAGGCGTACTTATCGAAGTAAACTGCGAAACAGACTTCGTTGCTCGTAACGATGATTTCCGTGCTTTCGTAAAAGACCTCTGCTTACAAATCGCAGCAGCAAGTCCACTTTACGTTTCACGTGATCAAGTTCCAGAAGCACTACTTGCCTCTGAGCGCGAAATCGCTGCAGCTCAAGTACAAGGTAAGCCACCAGCAGCTGTTCAGAAGATCGTAGAAGGTAAACTTGAAAAGTTTTATTCCACAATCTGCTTACTTGATCAGCCTTTCGTAAAAGATGCGGAAAAAACTGTGAAAGAAATGTTAACTCACAAGATCTCAACGATCGGAGAAAACATGCAAATTCGCCGTTTTGTTCGCTTCAAGATCGGCGAATAAAATTCGCTTTAAAGCTTTTAGCTAAAACTCACCTCATAAGAGGTGAGTTTTTTTATGCCTTGTACGTTGAGTTGCAAAAATAGAACGATGGCGGTATTAATTCATTCATTCAATTTAGCGCATGTCATACGTTCATCAAAAGCCGTCTCAATTTAAAGTTACACGTATCGACATCGTAACTCGTGGCCTTACTAATCGTTGTCCAAATTGTGGAGCATCGAGTTTATTCGAAAAAGGATCTTGGTTTAAAATTAGTAAAGCCTGTTCGTCGTGCGGCTTAAAAATTAATCGAGATAATGATGAAGGCTTTTTTCTAGGATCAATGTCACTAAATTACGGTGTGACAATCATCGGCTACTTAGTACCTGTAGGCCTATTAGCCTATAATGAAATTATTGGCATAACACTCGCGATTTACTTAGCTGTAGCAGGTGCTTTGTTAGTCCCTATTCTTCTATATCGCTCTTCACGCAGTTGGTGGCTGATGAATTATTATTTCTTTCTACCCCACCACTTGCCTGCAAATCACCAGCCAAGTTCTGATATGGGTGATGCGAATACATAAAAAAAGGACGATCCTAAAAAAGAATCGTCCTTTAAGTTAATAAATTAAAAATTAACGCCAGTAACCACGGATATATACATAATATCCGCCGCGGTATGCCCAATGTGCGGCAACATAATTACGATGGTATGCTGGAGGTACTGCCCAGTATCCATTTACCCATACGTAACCTTGCCCATTATATTCCCAGAATCCTGGAACCCAAACGGCATCTGGACGTGGTTGTGAACCAACAACCTCTGCTTGAGGAGCAGGAGCAGCTGGAGGTGGCTGTGAATAAACGATCTGCGTACGAGCTTCGCGCTCTGAGGTATAAAGCGTACCGCGCTGATTATCGATACTGTTACCAATCGTACCACCAGCGATAGCGCCAACAGTACCACCGATCAATGCACCAGCGAGACCGTTATGACTACCGCTATTATTACCAATAATAGCGCCAGCTAATGCACCAATGGCACCGCCAGTAACAGCACCTTGCTGCGTATTTGGGCCAGTACCCACGCATCCTGAACACAGGACGCAGAGTGATAAAACAGTAATTAGGTTCGTTTGCTTGCTCATAAAAAATTGTGAAATGTGTAAGCTGATATGTCAGCAAACGTAAGACGCTTGTTCCATCATTAAAGATGCAGTGCACCTAATTGAACTATATCTAAGTACATTATTAATAACTACTTATATATAATATATAAAAAATTACTTACTCCAGGTCTATAAAACACACGAGGCGCCCTATTAAAGGCGCCCCGTGAGACCTAACACCAAGCAAACCGTAAGAACTACAAACATCATCCTAATATAATAATTAGAATGATTTACACGTGAGGATAGACGCGTCTTTTAATCAAACGCTCAAAATAAATGATAAAAAAACAAAGGTACTACGCAATTATCTCACTATGAGTATTTTGCGTAATATAATCTGGATCTCTATTATTGATAATCGTGTTTTTAAGAGGATATTTAAAGACCTTCCCCTCATAGTTTTTGAACACGATTTCCGTGTCAGTAATCGACTCAACAAAATCCGGATTCATCGGCACTTTTCCACCTCCACCAGGTGCATCTATCACATACTGCGGAATAGCATAGCCTGTCGTATGACCACGTAATGCCTTTATAATTTCTAGTCCCTTACGAACATCTACTTTGAAATGACTTCCTCCTGTTATCAAATCCATCTGATACAAATAGTAAGGTCTTACACGCATTCTTAACAAACGATGCACGAGAGCCTTCATCACATCGGCGTCATCATTTACTCCACGCAACAATACACTTTGGTTCCCAAGTGGAACACCAGCAAAAGAAAGTCTTTCACACGCAGCTTTTAAATCAGCAGTACACTCTTTGGGATGATTAACATGTATACTCATCCACACAGGACCATACTTCTTAAAAATATCTGCTAATTCAGGCGTGATGCGCTGTGGTAAAAAAACCGGAATGCGTGAACCTATACGAATAAACTCTACATGGGGAATAGCACGTAGACGACTGAGTAAGTGTTCAATTTTTTTATCGGAAAGAAGTAACGGATCTCCCCCTGATAAAAGCACATCTCTAATTTCTGGATGCGCTTCAATATAGCGCAAACCCTGCTCGTATTCTGGGTGAAAATTATAGTCCTGCGCGTTAGAAACAAGACGACTGCGCGTGCAATAACGACAATAGGAAGCACAACGATCGGTGACTAAAAATAATACGCGGTCCGGATACCGGTGAACCAATCCTGGTACAGGCGAATGCTCGTCTTCACCTAAAGAGTCTAACTGCTCTTCAGCACTAATAAGCATTTCATCTGAACGCGGAATAATTTGGCGTCGAATCGGACAATCAGGATTATTACGATTGATGAGATTAAAGAAGTAAGGCGTGATCGATAGCGCAAGTTTTGTGTCTGCTGCAGCACATCCGATTTTTTCTTCCGGCGTTAGCGTCATGTACTGCTCCAGCTGATCCGCTGTAGTAAGACGATTTTTCAGCTGCCATGTCCAATTATTCCAATCTTCAGCAGGCACATGTTGCCACAAGCCCTGGCCTTCAAACCAATAAGTGCGGTCTTCAGTGTAGGGCATAGTATCACTATATATTCTCAGAGATAGGCAATCTGTCAAATGGACACTTATAAGTCTTTGTTTAACAGTAACTTATATTTTATACTAGAGGACAAAATTGAATTAACCAAAATAATATAAATTTAACACTTTTTATCATAAAACCCTTGGCATATGTGGGTCTCAACTGTTTCGTAATTCTTTAATGTCTGCATTCAAGCCCGCACTCCTCGCACTCGAAGACGGTAGTATTTTTAGAGGCCGAGCCTTTGGCGCTGACGCAACCATCTCTGGTGAATGCGTTTTCAATACGTCAATGACCGGTTATCAGGAAATTATAACCGACCCATCGTATTTCGGGCAGATCGTGACTATGACCGGTGTTCAGATCGGTAACACAGGAATTAATGAAGAAGATGCAGAAGCGCTTTCTCCTAAAGCTAGCGGCTTTGTAGTTCGTGAACTCTCTCCTATCGTTAGCAACTGGAGATCTACTATTTCATTAAGTGATTACTTACGTAATAACGGTATTCCCGGTATCAGTGAAATAGACACGCGTGCTTTAACTAAAAAGCTACGTGTGGATGGCGCAATGAAGTCATGCCTAACTACGCTTCCACTCAGTGATAAAGAAGCTATCGATCTTGCGAAATCATGGCGTGATATGTCGGGTAGCGATTACGTAAAAGATGTTACATGTAAGACGCCATATGTTTGGCGCTTAGAAGATCCTAAGAATCACAATTCAGCTTATGTGCCTAGTGGTACAACTTTAGGTCTCACGCAACCACCCGCAGTTAAATATCGCGTAGCAGCATTTGATTACGGAGCGAAACATACGATTTACAGAAAACTCGTTCGTCACGGATTCGAAGTGCTTGTTTTCCCTGCAACTTCTACTGCCGAGGAAATCAAAGAGCATAAACCGGACGCCCTGTTCTTATCAAACGGACCAGGAGATCCAGCAGCACTCGCTTATATTCACAAGACTGTGACTAGCTTACTTCCCGAGCTTCCTACTTTTGGTATTTGCTTAGGTCACCAAATGATTACGCACGCTCTTGGCGGAACAACTTTCAAATTAAAGTTCGGTCACCGCGGCGGAAATCAACCTGTAAAAAATTTAGAAACAGGAAAAGTTTCCATAACAGCCCAGAATCACGGCTTTGCTACAGATCCAAAAAGTATAGAAAAATCGGGAGCAAAGATTACAGAAGTTAATTTGAATGACGGAACTGTTGAAGGTCTACGGCACACAAAACTTCCAGTCTTTAGTGTTCAGTACCATCCAGAAGCTGCCCCTGGTCCCAACGATGCAGATAGCTTATTCGTAGATTTCTACCGTTTAGTAGAACAAAGAAAAGCAGGTAAGATTTAAGGTTTAGAAAAACTAGCGCGATAAAACGCGCTCAAATTTTTCTGCATCTTCTAATGTATCAACGCCGATTGAGGGATCGTCTGTAATACCTACTGCTATCGAATATCCGTTTTCTAGAACACGAAGTTGTTCTAGTTTCTCAATTACTTCAGTTTTTCCTAATGGCAGTTTAGCATACGCTTTAAGAAGTGCTGCTTTATAAGCGTATAAGCCCAGATGGCGAAAACAGGGATTAGCTTTAACCCACGCATCGTCCACCTTGCCTGCTAAATCTCTTGGATAAGGAATAGGTGACCGTGAAAAATAAAGCGCTTTACCACCTTTACCACTTACAACCTTAACTTGGTTAGGGTTATTAAAATCTGCAGCAGTTTGAAACGGTGTAGCTAAGGTGGCCATCTCCGCATCGCCACGAATTAAACTATCCAAAAGCTCTATCTGCTTTGCCGACACAAGTGGCTCATCTGCTTGAACATTAATGATTAAGTCGGCTTTTACCTGTTCATTGGCTTCCGCAATTCTATCGGTGCCGCTGGCATGCAATGAGCTAGTCATAATTACCTTAAAACCAGCCTGAGTAAGGCAAACACTCAAAAGTTCATGATCTACAGCAAAATACAAAGGAAATTGAGGCGCTTCCTGTGCTATTCTTTCAGCAACCCATAGAACCAATGGCTTACCTTTAATCTTATGTAAAAGCTTGCGGGGGAACCGACTAGACTCGAGTCGGCAGGGTACTATGATCGCAGTACGGCTCATGGAATAGTATCATGCCTATTAGTTTTTAGGTTGCAAGCCGAGCCCTACTAACGAAATTTCTCCAGCTTTTACATTTACCTGACACCTTCTTAATCACTACTTTAGTACATCAAACCATGGATAAACCTGACACACCTGCATCTGACCAAAAGCTCATCAAAGAGCTGATCGTGCAAAATAAAATGGGTATCCATGCTCGTCCTGCAGCCATGATTGTTAGAATCACTAACAAGTTTAAAGCTGAGGTATTTGTTGAAAAAGAAGAAGAGCAAGTAAACGGTAAGAGCATTATGGGGCTTATGATGCTAGCTGCAGCAAAGGGCTCCGTTGTGAAATTTATCGCCTCTGGAGCAGATGCAGCTCAGATGCTTGCAGAACTTGAAGCGTTATTTGCTAAAAAGTTCGACGAAGCCTGATAGCGTTAAGCTAACCCAAAAAACGCTTTAGCGTTCTTGGTTGTTATGTCAGCCAAGGTTTCTTTTGAAACATTAAATAAAGTAGCAGCAGCCTCTGCCGTGTAACTCACCCAACCCGGCTCATTGGTTTTACCACGATGTGGCGTTGGTGCTAAATAGGGAGCATCCGTCTCAACCATTAGTTTATCTAACCCTTGAGCTAAAAGTGCGGACCTTACGTTATCTGCATTTTTATACGTTATAATTCCTGTGAAAGACGCCCTTCCTCCGCGTTCATTTAAGGCAGCCACTTCTTTCGCCCCTTCGCTAAAACAGTGAAACACTACGTTGTTATAATTAACTCCACTTGCATCTATCATCTCTAGGGTTTCATAGAAAGCACCCCGGGCATGAATAACGAGTTTACAATTTAACTTACGTGCTAATTCTAGCTGAATTTTAAATGCGTTTTTTTGCCACGCGAAAATTTTAGTCGCTTCTATTTCATCTTTAGGAAGATGAAATCTATCAAGACCACATTCACCGAGAGCAACAGGCTTAATCTTTGTTGGCTCTATCCAAAAAGCTTCAAGTTGGTTGAGTGAATCGGCCCATGTCTCTTTGACAGAGCAGGGATGCAGGCCGACTGTATAGTATACTTGTCCAGTGTAAGCTGTGGCCTGCGTGCGATTGAATTCCCAGTCATCGACATCTGTACCTATCGCAATAACGGAAACAACACCGAGCGCTTTAGCACGATCTAAGACTGCGCTTAATTCTCCATTACGCGCATAGGAATCTAGATGGGCATGTGTGTCAATTAAAGCCATGGAAAATAGAATTCCAATCGCAACATCAAGCCTGCTCGGAAGCAAGAGGGTATATTATTTTAGTCTTAAAAGAAGTCTACGTACACCTTCCGTCGGAGTGTCGTCAACACGGTGTAATGCAAAAGGCGCCTTCTTTGATAATTCGTTGAAAACAAGATCGTGCTTTAAAATATGACCACTCACACCTACAGGAATTTGTTTCAGAACTTTATCGCCAAACAAAATGTGTGCCACTTGAATTCCTAATTCCAGTAACTCTGTAGCAGATGCTATCACAAGTTGTCTTGCTACAGAATCACCTTGATCAACAGCAGCCATGACCGCAGGTGCTAAGCTAGATATCGCACTAGGTGCAGTTTCTATACTATAAAAATACTGGGTTAGTTCAGCTACATCGGAACGTTGTGTATGCTTAGACACAATATCACTCAGGAGTGATTTTTCTGCCCAACCCTGTTTTTCGAGTAAGGCACGTTCTATACTTCGTTTAGCAATATCATAACCACTACCTTGGTCTCCGAATTTCCAACCAAGTCCGCCTGCATAATGAATTTCATCATTATTGGAACGAGCCGCAATGAATGATCCTGTTCCAGCATGGATAACTAACCCAGGCTTACCGTCTGTTGCTAATTCAAGTACAGGTACAGAATCTTTTTCTAAAACAATACGACCTAGATCCGTCAAACCGCTCACCACTTGATCCCAGCTCGCAGCACTTCCTGCAACACACAGGAGTGTCGCCTCAGGTTTTTCTGATCCGATATTTGCCTTTTTCTTTAATAAAACAAGTGACTCGGTAAGTGTTTTCTTAACCTGCTCTACGCCAACGACACTAGGGTTTGTTCCAGTCGTTGTATGTTTAGCAAGTATTTCACCGGTTGCATTAATTAAAATGCATTCCGTCTTAGTAGCTCCGCCATCAACTCCTATTCGATAAGCCATAAATATTAGGATTTATTTCCTGCAAAATGCTGTTCGATTTCTTCGAGTGTTTTACCTTTTGTTTCAGGCATAAAGAAAGCGGCGGTTATAAAGTAAACAACTGTACAACCTGCGAATATAAAAAAGAGGCTCGAATATCCTAAACGACCTACCGTCGGTAAAAACACAGCTGCTATACCTGTAGAGACGGCTTGATTAATTAATAAGGCAATACTCATACCGTTAGAACGTATGCGTGTTGGCATAAGTTCAGACAGCGCAAGCCATACACATACACCAGGACCTACAGCAAAAAATGCCATGAAACCGTACAAACATACTGCGATGAGTTTTCCGTTACTCTCAGTTGAGACTGGAGTAATTAAAGCATTTTCAATTTTAAGTGGGGCTGTACGTGCTTGATCAAGATCCGAAAAAGGATGCGAAAAGAAAGCGACAACTTTATTGGCAGGAACACAGCCCTCGCGTGTTATAGCAATTGGCTTAGCCGATATGTCATCTGATCTAACAACGGTCGTAGCCGCTCTAAAATCACCGTAAGAATAGATTACAATAAATGAGACGGGCTGATTAGGCAGTGTGCTGCCTTTAGCACGAAGTAGTTTGTTAGCGGTTTCAGAATTAAAATTTAAGTGTAAACTTTGATACTGAGTAACGAGTGTTTGAACTGCTTGATTACAATCTACTCGTTTATTTTCAGAAGTACGAAACACGAAGCCGCATATTACAAGTGAAACAATAATGCCTGCTGTACCTACAGAGAGCAGCACTTTACGTCCTTTGCGATCAACGAGTGAAAAGCCAACAATCGTTGTTAAGAAATTAACGATTGTTAAAATGACATAACCCCAATGCGCTTGAACATCTGACAATCCTGCTTGGATTAAAATTGTCGTGTTATATCCAATGATTGAATTAACACCGGTCGCCTGATTACAGGCTAAAATCACGCAGGCTAATAAAAAGGGAATAATGTAGCGTTTACTAAAGAGTGAATCGTTACTTGCTGTGTTAGCAGAGCCATGAACTTCCGCTTGAGCAGTAGTAGCCATTTCAGAGAGCTCGATTTCAGCCTGCTCACTTGTACGTGATTTCAATAAAGCTTTGCGTGCAGCATCAATCTTACCCTGACGATATAACCAGCGAGGTGATTCAGTAACAAAAAAGGTTCCTAAGATAAAAAGTAAACCTGGAGGAAGAGAAACCCAGAATATACGTCTCCATGCTAAATCTTTAAAAGCGAGCAGTTTAGCTGCATCACCCTCCGCTGCAACACTCGCTACACGGTAACTAAAATACATACCAATGAGTGCTGCGAATACGATACCGAGTGTAAGTAGCCACTGAAAAATACCGGTTCCCTTGCCACGACTTGAAGCACTTAAACATTCTGCAAGATATAAAGGGACTACTACACCGATTAAGCCTCCGCTAATACCCTGTAAGAGTCTTCCTCCTACTAAAGGAAGATAACCATGTGATAATGCAATAAGTGGGATACTAATTACAAAGAGTATTCCAGAAATTGTCATGAGCGTTTTTCTGCCCATGAAATCAGCAAGCATACCCGCAAATAATGTAGATATAACACTACCGAGCAAAACAGCTGCTACAATGAACGAGAGCTCTCCAGCTGTTAATCCTGAGGTTGCTTCAAGATAAGGTAATGCACCCGAAATAATGCCGACATCGACACCGAACAATAAACCTCCAAGACCTGCTACTAATAATAAGAGCCTGTTGTATGTTGTGAGACTGGATGAATTATTCATGGGGTAATAATTAAGATTACGGGGTTTATAACTTAATGTGATTTAAAAATTCTTCAGGTGAAAGTCGTTTAAATGCTTCAATGGCTTCGTATTCAGCTAAGCCAAATCCGTTATAAGACTCAGCTAATTTACTGCCACGATCTTCAGCGCGCTGCCAAAATTCACGCTGATCCGTGCCTAAGAATAACGCCTGATCTTTTTGGGTAGCATGTTTAAAGATAGCAGCCCTACGGCGTATAACTTCCTGCGGACTTAAAGGCACAGCCATATCAATTTCATCAGGAGCCCACTCTGCCCATGCACCACGATAGAGCCATAGTTCTGATTGATTTAACCAAGCTTCGTTTTTACTGCGCTCAATCGCTTGACGTAATGCATGTAAACATAAGCGGTGTGTACCATGCGGATCGTCTAAATCACCAGCTGCGAAAATAAGATGTGGTTTTATAGTACCGAGGAGCTCGCACATGATATCCGTATCTTCTTTCTCTAATTTACGATTACGTACAGTACCACTATCATAAAACGGAAGATCTAAGAAATGGAGCTTCTCTGCAGAGACACCACATACACGCGCTGCAGCGAGTGCTTCATTACGACGAATTAGACCTTTCCACTTCCACACTTCAGCTGAAGGCTTAATTTGTCCCGTCGATTCAAATTCAGAGCATAGGTTTTTAACGGTCTGCTCCGTTTGCTTAGAAACAATTCCTACATCTTTTGAGAAAGATAAATATCTCCATACTGCTTCATCATTAACTGCAGTAGCTCCTGATACTTGGTAGGCAACATGGACTTCATGTCCCTGATCTACAAGTCGACATAATGTACCACCCATAGAGATAACATCGTCATCTGGATGTGGTGAGAAAATAACAATACGTTTTGGGAAAATATCTGCGGAGGATGCTTTGAGTGGACGGACGGGAGCATCACCTGGACGAGATTTTTTCGGATCACGTCCACCAGGCCATCCTGTAATCGTATGCTGCATCTGATAAAAACCTGCTAAATTTGCATCATATGCAGACCCATGAACACGAAGCATATCTTGAAGGCTATTCTCGTTATAGTCTTCGTTCGTTAGTTTTAAGATAGCCTTATTCTTTTTCTTTGAGAGCCACAGGATCGCACGACGCGTCATGCGCTCATCCCAAGAAAGTCCCTGTTCTTCTAATGGACCAACCAACCAAGGCGTTCTGTAGCGTGTCAGTTCACTAGATGCCGCATGATCGAGTACGAATTCAGCACGGTCATGTTCCTGAAGAAATGAAGCTGGAATTTGAGGACTTGGTTCGTTTTCTATAGCTGCCTTGATTACAGAAGCTTTGTGCTGACCTAATGCGAGTAGTATAATACGCTTTGCATCTAAGATCGTCCGTACTCCCATCGTAATCGCAAATCGAGGCGTGTGTTCCTCACCACCGAATGTTGCTGCAGCATCACTGCGCGTCATTGCATCAAGAGCAACTAACCGTGTGCGAGATCGTGAGGCACTTCCAGGTTCATTAAAACCAATGTGGCCCGTTCTACCAATACCAAGTAACTGTAAATCAATACCGCCAGCCTGCTTAATTAGGTTTTCATATTCACGGCAGTGTTGATCAACATCAGAGCTTCTTACAGTACCACTTGGAATGTGAATTTGTGATGCAGGAATATCGAGGTGATCAAATAAATGCACCTGCATAAAGTGATGATAACTGTGAATATCATCCGGCTTCATAGGGTGATATTCGTCGAGGTTGAACGTGATAACGTTAGAAAAACTCAATCCCTCCTCTTTGTGTATACGTATGAGCTCTGAATACACGCTTAAAGGTGTAGAGCCAGTGGCTAGACCTAATACAACCTGACGTTTCTCTTTTTGTCCCAACTTAACCAAATCTGCAATTTCACGAGCTACTACACATGATGCTTCATCACTTCCAGCAAAGACAGCAACAGAAGCACGCTCAAAGCGACTTGGAGCTAGTGTTTTATAAACAAGCTTGGGTTTTTGAGCTGAGGTAAGTGTAGACATCGTATACTCTATTTAAAAGGGAGCGTTTCTTTAGAAAGATTTATTCTTATGATAAAGAAACTCTCCTTTTATAGGTATAGCAGAAATGACGATGTTTTTAACGAAAACGATTATCGTTATTTCTGTATTTTAACAGTATTAACTAAATTCTCTACTGATGGAATAATTGCTAATTTTACATTATTACGCACTTCGCTATCTAATTTTAATCGCTTAAGTGCCATTTGCTTCCAGGCATCTGTTGCCGCCTGGCCATGTTTAATATAATTAATCGCTTCAAGACCAACTGCAGCAGCATCATTAAGTTGATAAGCTAGTGTAGCTGCATCAGCTAAAGCGGGTGAAGTATTCGCGATTTTTAAAACAAGTGAAGCAGAGCTTTTCCATTTGAGTAAATAGAGTGTAATCGAGTATCCAGATGCTTCATTAAATGTTTTGGAGTTTAAAAACGATCCAACTTTATAGGAAAAATGGCGCTGTATTTTACCATCAGCTCTAACTACATCTGGAAATGTATTGAGAGGTGTAACTGAAGTGATTCCTTTGCGTGGAAGACCAGGAAGTGGCTCACAGGCATCCACAAAATTTTCTAACACTTCTAAAGGTGATTTACTGTGATCTGATCCAATAAGATGCTCGAGTAGTTGTCTTACATATTTCTTATGCTGTGTTCCTACTTCATCTAATCGTAGATCAATATAATCTAATCTACGGTACATATCATCTACATCTTTTATCGACCGCTCAGACCAAAATCTTTCTGCTATAGCAGCCGTTCTTGGCCATATGCGCGAGTCGATTGTTTGCTCATTTACAAACTCACCCCACATCGTGGCTTCTCCACCCAAAACATGACCCGGGTTACCCACGGAACCTTGTGGCTCTGGATCCGTTAAATAATGTGTCACCGTAGTGCGCTGCAAATCGATGTAATAATTGTGTGCACGAATGACATCATAACCTTCTTTCGTTGCTTTACTGATATCTGGTTCACCACGCCATGCTTCGATAACATCCTGATGTGGTAATTCAGGGTTTAAGATTTCATCCCACCCAATCATGCGTTTATTATAATGATCGAGAATCTTACCTAAGCGCTGATTGAAGTAGGTTTGAAGACCTGAATTGTTTTTTAATCCGTGCTCCTTGATAAATGCCTGTATCGATTCACTCTTAGTCCACTGAACTCCATTATTTTCATCGCCGCCAACGTGAAAGAATGGATCAGGAAATAGAGCTGTTACTTCGTCTAGAACTTCGTTAACGAACGTATAAACAGATTCATTCGTTGGATCAAAGACTGGATTAAAACCACCCCATCTTCTTTCTAAAACGACGGGCTCAGACCCTGTTGTAAACTCTGGATGTGATACAAGCCAACTCACTGTATGGGCTGGCATATCTAATTCAGGTACAACACGTATGCCACGATTCGCAGCATAAGCTACTATCTCCTTAATTTGTTGCTGGGTATAGAACTTACCGTCTGAGCCTTGTGCAGTTAATTCTGGGTGACGTTTAATTTCTATGCGGAATCCTTGGTCTTCGGTTAAATGGAAATGGAGTACATTTAATTTAACTAAGGCCATGGCATCTAAATTACGGTAAATAACTCCCACAGGCATAAAATGCCTTCCAGAGTCTATAAGTAGTCCACGCCAAGAAAAACGAGGTGCATCTTTTATAGTTAACCCAGGTATAAACCAACCCTGCTTATCATTTGATAAGAGCTGTTGAATTGTAGAAAGTCCCCTCAAAACTCCTATTTCATTAGCTGCATGTAAGACCGCACGCTTAGCATTGATATCTAAAGAATAAGATTCGTCTGTAGATACAGCAGGAATATCTGG
Source organism: Opitutaceae bacterium (assembly GCA_036824825.1). Classification (GTDB taxonomy): domain Bacteria; phylum Verrucomicrobiota; class Verrucomicrobiia; order Opitutales; family Opitutaceae; genus Palsa-1447. Next base: position 89,349 of record DAISZL010000007.1, on the reverse strand, counting down.
GCTTAAAGCATCACACGTAATAACAAGCAGTGCTTTAGGCTCTGTCGCATCCGCCAGCTTCATTTCACCAGACATTCTTGTCTGCCAAGCAAGTGCTACTCTTTCGGTAGCTTGCTGTAAACGAGTGCTAGATACATTGCTATAATAGACCGTGAGTGATTTACCAACAGGTAATCGAAATCCATTTGCCTCAACATGCTGAGGCATAGGCATGATATCTAGAGCCGATTCAGCATGAGCACTTAAAGCGCATGTAAGTGAAACAATTAGCAGACCCAAAAGGTTACGTATCATATTATTTAGGGGTATAGTTCTATCTTAAGCTCGCTTGCGAAAATTGGAAATGTCAGAATTGATTAAGTTTTTAACATTTATGCCAACGCTTTCAAAGAAGCAAGGTCGAGGACTAGAGCGCTTATGCACACTTCTACCCTCACCATTAACCCCACTCCACGGAAGACGTGGCGCACCATTGGCATTACCTGACAACATTATCTGCTTTTGCCGAAGAAACTCAAGTGACCTTAATAGACCAGAACGAGGACGAGCTCTCCATAACAGGTATGTTCTCATCTTAGCTTTAGAAACACCTGTAAGTGTTTGCATTGACGATCGCGTCATACGACTAAAACCAGACGAAGGTGTACTAATACTTCCATTCCAATTTCATGATTACACCGAAGCGGCTAAAAAGAACCTAAAGTGGCTTTTTATCACATTCGAATTGTTCGAAGCGGGCAGCCTTGAAGCACTTAAGTATAGACCGTTTAAGATAACGCAGGGTGTATATAAAGCTGCGACAGATCTAGTCGAAGCATACTTGGGCAAATTTGACTCAGAGCTAGTATCCTTACTGTTGGGTGTTTTGCTATCTAGGATAAGACAAGCGGACCCCATCAAACGACGTCATAAATCCGTTTCAGGCTCTCCTCAGCTAATTATGCAGGTAGACCGACTTGCTAACAGCACTTCAACCGCACCTAGCATTAAATGGTTAGCGAATGAGTTGGGTATTAGCAGTAGTCATCTAAGAGCTCGATTTAGAGCTTCATGCGGTGTTTCAATCGGAAAACACTTACGCAGTTTACGTTTAGAAAAAGCCTGCGGCTTGCTACGTATGAGCCAAAATAGAGTAACTGAAATAGCAGAGAGCTGCGGTTTCACTTCTATCTATAGTTTTAGTCGAGCCTTTCACAGCACCTATGGTGTATCTCCTTTACAATATCGTAGAGAAGACCGTCGACCTACACTTAAAAGGTAATCATGACCCGTTTAATTCTTAACTTAAAACAATTAAGTGTAACGCGAGACAATGCAGAACTCCTGAGCTCAGTAGATTGGAATATTAAGTCAGGTGAGCACTGGGTAATACTAGGGGCTAATGGAAGCGGAAAATCTTCCCTACTCAAAGTACTAACAGGCTACTTAACTCCAACTTCGGGCTATATAGCTGTGCTAAATAAAATATATGGAGATAACGACTGGAGAGATCTGCGTCTGATGGTAGGAATCATAACTCATTCACTCCAGTCTTCTATCCCAGCGGGAGAAACAATATTAGAAACGGTGATCAGTGGTTTATATGCACAGCTTGATCTTTGGAAAAATCCTACGCGAAATGACATTATATTAGCTCGGCGTATGATTAAAAAAGTGGGCTTAGCTAATCTTGAAAAACGTCCTTGGTCTTTTCTGTCCCAAGGGGAACGTCAACGTGTACTAATTGCAAGAGCTCTAATAAATAACCCAAAGCTACTTATTTTAGATGAGCCTTGCGCCGGTTTAGATCCTGTAGCGAGAGAAGATTTTCTATCTCTCATTAATAAACTCTCGGAGCAAAAAAGTGGTCCGACGTTAATTTTTGTAACTCATCATGTTGAGGAAATTCTACCTCAATTCACGCACGCTTTAATTCTCAAAAAAGGTCGCGTATTTTCTCAAGGAAAAGTTGATAGACTAATATCTTCTCGAATACTCAGCCGAGCTTTCAACTCAAAATTAAAGATTACAAAAAAGGCCAAACGTTACCGCTTGGCCTTTTAAATCAATTATTTCTGCGAAAAAACTTCGCTTAAAAAGAGTTTCATGTGATCCCAAGAGTGTCGATCTGCAGGTTCGTTATAAGCAATTGCTCCTGATATTCCATTTGCTGCAGCAAGTGCTGTCGCCTCTGGATTTGTGAAAGCGTGTACAGCATGTGCGTAGCTTATAAATTGATAATCAAATTTTCCGTCATTCATTGATTTCTCAAAAGCTTCAATGTCAGACTTTTTAACAAACGGATCAACTGCCCCGTGACAAATCAGTATCTTAGCTTTATTTTTTGTGGCAGCATCCGAAGGAACGGGTGCAAGTCCACCATGAAAACTGACGATGCCAACGAGCGGTGCACCAGAATAGGCCAAAACTTGGGATATTGTTCCGCCAAAGCAGTAACCAATCGCTGCTATACGTGTAGAATCTAAAAATTCACTTTTAAGAAAAGTATTTAGCCCTGCTTGTGCTCTTTCTGCCATAAGAGGCTTACCATAAAAAGGGGCCGATAAAGCTCCTGCTTGTTTAGCACTTTTTGTAGAGACTCCAGCACCGTACATATCGGCGACGAATGCTATGTAGCCAAGTGAAGCAATTTTCTTTGCTCTATCTTTTACATAATCATTAATACCCCACCATTCAGGAAAAATAATTACTCCAGGTAGTTTTGTATTTGTTGTTAGACTATCATCGTAAGCTAAAACTCCTTCTAGCTTTACGCCATTATGTTCATAGGAAACAGCCTGTGATATAATTTTGGCATGCGTAATTGTGCTCATAGATAATAGTGAGAGTGCACTTATAAATAAAAACCGTGTTAGTTTCATAAAGTTTATAAAATCCACATTTTAAAATTCGTCAAACGAGGATGAATTGAGCTTTAAAGCGCTTAACCGATGCCTCTTGCGAAAAATTTAATTACACTTACGCTATCTTTTATATATGAGTACTGCTGTAAAAATTTTATTGGGCGTTATTGGGGTAATTATTGGTGCTATTGTTATTCTCGTTGTCTGGGCCGTAAGTTCATATAACGGCATGGTTTCTCTACAACAAGGCGTTGATGGACAATGGGCACAGGTCCAAAACGTTTATCAGCGTAGATCTGATTTAATACCAAACCTTGTAAGTACAGTCAAAGGCGCCGCCAACTTTGAAAAATCAACCCTAACTGCAGTCACGGAGGCTCGTGCCTCTGTTGGACGTGTGCAACTACCGAGCGGAACAGCTCCAAATGATGCAAGCCAACTCGCTGCGTTTGATAAGGCACAAGGTCAATTAGGTAGTGCTTTATCACGTCTATTAGTTGTCTCGGAACAATATCCACAGCTTCGTGCAACGTCTAATTTTAGAGACCTCCAGAGTCAGTTAGAAGGAACAGAAAACAGAATCGCTGTAGAGAGAGGTCGCTTTAACGAAGTCGTGCAGGCTTATAATACAACTATTCGCAGCTTTCCTGGAGTTATACTTGCAGGTATGTTTCATTTTAATGCAAAGCCTTACTTCACCGCTACACCAGGTGCAGAAACACCACCTAAAGTAGATTTTGGAAATTGAGCTTCTTTAATTTCAAGAAGCTATGCGTTTACTCTGCCGGACATTCATTTTTTTAGCTGTATGTATCGGCTTTAATCTGCTCAGCGCAGCAGAAGTTCTCGTTCCAAATCCAGGCACCTACTTTCATGACGAAGTCGGTGTCATGGATCAAAACACTGCGCGCGTCATAAATTCGAAACTTGCTGATTTCGAACGTGCTACTTCAAATCAAATTATTGTATGTGTCTATAAACATATGCAGTCGGATGCATCTGTCGCTGATTACTGCACTCGCACAGCACAGTCATGGGGAGTTGGCCAAAAAGGTCACAGTAACGGAGCCGTTCTTTTCATCTTTTTAGACGATCATAAACTTTATCTTTCTACAGGATACGGCCTAGAAGGCTCCCTACCTGATGCATTATGTCACCGTATTATTGAAGAAGAGATCACCCCATATTTTAAAACTGGAGATTTCAAACGTGGTATCATCTCGGGAATAAATGCTATAATAAGTGCAACACGAGGTGAATACAAAGGTTCTGGCAGGACCGTGCATGATGATAAAAGTCTACGCAACTCACTTGGTCTAATTCGTCTGTTTGTTATTTTTATCTTTTTACTCGGCTATTCTATTATCCGCAGTCGCCAACATGTTTCTTATAGTAGAACAGGAAGAGCTTCTTCGTGGAGTAGCGGTCCCTGGATCTTTCCCGGCGGAGGTGGCTCAGGAGGGGGTTTTTCCGGTGGAGGAAATAGTGATGGATTTTCTGGCGGAGGTGGCAGTTTTGGCGGAGGTGGTTCAGGAGGCTCGTGGTAAATACTATGAAATGGTTATTTTCTAATCCTGCATCGGTTGATCATGGCGCTGTCTTAGATGCTATTAATGCATGTTCATTAAAAACTTCCGGCGAAATACGTGTCCTCATTGCTAGGCATAAAGCACCCCACCCAGTTGCTGCTGCTGAAAAACATTTTGTTCGTTTGGGATTAGGCCAAAAACCAGATCGAAACGCTGTGTTAATTTTTATAGCTCCTAGATCAAAAACTTTTGCAGTTATCGGAGATAAAGCGGTACACGATCATTGTGGTGACACTTTTTGGGTAGAATTGACTAAAACAATGACCTCTTACTTCAAGAATGGTGATTTTACTGCTGGGGTAGTTCACGGTGTTGAACGTGCAGGAGAGCTCTTATCTGGCCATTTTCCAGCTGAAAAAAATAAAAAGAACGAGTTGCCCGATAAGGTAGAGGATGTTGACTAGTTACTTTTACTACCTTGTCTAAAAAACCACCACTCCTTCCCTTTGAAACACTAAGTCGCGTTCTACGCACTGCGCGTATGAATGGCACTATAACGTTAGCTATAGCTGGCACCTTCGCATTAATCTCAGCTTCTGACCACGATTATGTAGGTACAGCGATAGGGTTAGCGATAGCTGCTGCGGGTGCCATGGAACTCCATGGCCTAGCTGTGTTACACAACCGGGATGAACGTGGCATATCATGGCTCATTTGGAGTCAGTTTGTGCTTATGGCCCTTGTTTTAGGTTATGCGTATTTTAAAATCACGCATCCACCTATCGAAGAACTAAGAGCTAGCTTTAATACGCTCTACTCGGCTGAAAAAATGGCTGAGCTTAAAAAAGCTGAAGAGCAATTAGGATTATCCGATGATCAGCTACTTAAACTACTCAATACGTTTACTTGGGGACTCATCGGTTTAGTTACTCTTATATATCAAGGCAGTATGATGGTATACTATAGTCGTAGAAGAAAGTCTGTAAACGAGGCACTTCAACTAGAAGAGTGATCTACTATACTTGCAGGTTTAATGCCTGTGATATAAAATACCCGTATGTCTAAAGAACGGTACATAGAAGCTAAACAGAAGTGGGCGGAGAAACAAAAATCTCTAGGCCGTACAGCTCGTGCTATTCGTTCTGTAGATCGTCTACCGCCAGGACAAAAATTAACGACTGGCTTTCCCGTGTTAGACCTTGGAGTTCAACCCAACATTCCTCTGAGTGAGTGGAAATTATCCATTAATGGTTTAGTAGAAAAGCCTTCTACTTTGTCTTGGGATGATTTTAATCATCTCCCTCAAGTCGAGGACGTGAGTGATTTTCACTGTGTAACAACTTGGTCTAAATACGACTGCAAATGGAAAGGTGTGGCATTCACTACCCTTTACGAACTCGTATCACCTAAATCGGAGGCACAGTTTGTTTATTTCACAAGTAACGATGGGTACTCAACAAACGTACCTTTAGAAAAATGTTTAGATGACGATGTACTCATTGCTACATCGTTCAATGATGAACCGCTCGCATTAGAACACGGAGCACCAGCTCGTGTGATTATCCCTAAACTCTACGCCTGGAAAGGTGCAAAATTTGTAAGTGGCATTACTTTTTTAAATGAGGATAAATTAGGATTCTGGGAAGTGCGTGGCTATTCAAACACCGCCGATCCTTGGACAGAAGATCGCTACGCATAAAATCATGCGAAGACTCGATCAGCTACTCTCTAATTTAGGCTACTGTTCTCGACGCGAATCTCGGGATTGGATTGAACAAGGTAGGGTAAAAATAAAAGGCGTAGAAGCAGATGACTCTGGCCAACGTTGTAATGAATCAGATGTAACGATCGATGACCTTCCTTTAGATAACCCAGATGGCTTACTCTTATTACTTAATAAACCACTAGGCCACGTATGCTCGCATGATATTAATGAAGGAGTCCGTGTTTACGATTTACTGCCAACGCGTTGGCAACAACGTAATCCCCAAGTAACAAGTATAGGCAGACTCGATCAAGATACGACAGGTCTCATTCTTCTTACAGACCAATCAATGCTTGTTCATAAATTAACATCTCCTAAGCATAAGGTTCCTAAAGTCTATCGCGCTATCTTAGATCGTAGCGCCAATGATGATGAACGCAGTAATATGATAGAAGTATTTGGTTCTGGAAAACTCATGCTTTCTCAAGAAAAAGATCCTTGTTTAAAAGCAGACCTTACTTGGTTAGATGATAAGACAGCAGAACTCACTCTTATGGAAGGCCGCTATCACCAAGTGCGTCGCATGTTTGCTAGTCAAGGGTTCACGGTAACTGGACTGCATAGAACTAAATTTGGGTCACTTGAACTAGGCACACTTGCATTAGGTGAATGGAAGCTTCTCCCTTTAGATCAATCGTTCGTTTAATTTTTATACCAAAGCTAGTATGAACCGTCGCACTTTTATCAAAACACTATCAGCTGCAACTGCTGCAGTTAGTATTCCTCATTTTATACGCGCTGATAAAGGGTATGCTACAGAGTGGCCTCTAGCTACAACGACCTATGGTAAAATTCGAGGATACGCCCACGGATCAATTAGTATATTTAAAGGCGTACCCTATGGTGCATCTACAGCAGCCTATCGTTTCCAAGCTCCACGCCCACCTGAATCCTGGTCTGATACCAAAATAACATCCGAGTTTGGTCAAATGGCTCCTCAAAAATTAGAGAGGCCAAATACAGATTCTTTTTATCCAAGACCTAAACTAGAAAATATCGTCGGCGAAGATTGTTTAACATTAAATCTTTGGACACCTGGTTTGCGTGACGAAGGTAAACGGCCCGTAATGGTTTGGCTACACGGTGGAGGCTATACAGGTTGGTCGAGTAATATTAATTTATACGACGGAGTAAATTTATGTAATCGCGGAGATGTTGTCGTAGTAACACTCAATCATCGTCTCAATGGTTTTGGTTATTTGTATTTGGGCGGAATCGAGAATTCAGGTTTTCCCTCAACAGCAAACGCTGGAATGCTGGATATAGTTTTAGCACTTCAGTGGATAAAAGATAATATTGCAGAATTTGGTGGAGATCCAGACAAGATAACTTTGTTTGGCCAATCAGGAGGTGGAGCTAAATGTGCGACACTGATGGCAATGCCAGCAGCGAAGGGTTTATTCCACCGCGTGATTACAATGAGTGGGCTACAAATCACCGCTCGCACTCAAGAACATGCTACTGAAACTACGCTAAGTGTTTTAAAAAAATTAAATATTTCAAAAAACCAATTAAACGAGCTCAGCAAAGTTCCCATGCAGAGTTTAATTGCAGCGATGCAAAACGAAACGTGGGCGCCTGTTATTGATCCTGTTACTCTGCCGCACGATCCATTTTCTCCGCACGCTTCCGAACTAGGAAACTCGATTCCCATGATTATGGGAAACACTCATGATGAAACAACCTATCTGATTGGCTCAAAAGATCCTTCGACCTTTGAGTTATCTTGGGACCAAGTACCCGATAAATTAAAATATCACGTAGGCAGTTTCATTGGCACATTAGACCCTAAACAGATAGTTGCCTCCTACCGTTCTTGGTATCCGAAATATTCACCAAGTGATGTATTTTTTGCTGCATCAACAGCTGCAAGATCATGGCGTGGATGCATTATCGAATCCGAACGAAGAGCCGGTGATGCAAAAGCAGCAACTTATCTTTACCAGCTAGATTGGAAATCACCCGTAGATAAGGAAAAATGGCGTGCTGCACATACACTCGATGTTCCTCTGGCTTTTGATAATATCAATTATGGTCAATCTATGACAGGTGTGAGCCCATATGCTCAACATATGGCTGACATGATCAGTGAAGCCTTTCTCAGTTTTGCTAGAACTGGAAAACCAGCCTCCCCTACATTACCACATTGGCCAAGATTTGATCTAGATAAGCGCCAAACAATGATTTTTGACAGCGTTGCACGCGTAGATTCAGATCCTCGGGGGTTAGAGCGTAAGCTATTCTCACAGGTATCCTATATACAGCCAGGAACCTAAACTATATATAAGTAGTTATTATATAATAACTTATATATAGTTCATGCATTAGTAGCCCAGTTTTAACACGAAAATCAGCCCCAGGTACTTGCTTTTTGGGTAATTAGGTACCTAATTACTATTTTAATTCTTCTTCCATGAGCTCTACGCATTCAACGACGCATCAAACTCATAGCGCGCACTCGCCAAAATCGGATATGAAAAAACGCAAAACCGTTGCTGGATTAATAGCTGCGGTTGTCGTTCTAGTCGGTGGCTTCTACGGCGTTCGTCATCTTACTTTCACGTTAAATCATGAGCAGACTGATGATGCCCAAATTGAAAATGACATCAGTCCTGTACTACCACGTATTTCCGGTTATGTAACAAATATCCTAATCAAGGATAACCAAATCGTTGAAGCAGGCCAAACACTTGTTGAGATTGATAATAGAGAGCCGAACTTAAAAGTTGAAGCTGCTATAGAGGCTGTTGGCGCTGCAAAAGCAGCATTAGCAACAGCAAATGCAAATTTAATGAATGCAAAGGCAAGTGCAGCCGTTGCAAAAGCAAACGTAGCAACTGCTTCAATCAATCAACAAAAAACAGCAGCAGATTATGCGCGTGATCAAAACCTAGCTGCTACACATGCAATTACCGATCGTCAGCTAAGTGATTCTAAGGCTGCTGCAGATTTAGCTAAAGCAAACCTTGAAGCAATTCGTCGCCAATCGGAATCTGCATTCACTCAAGTTGCCGTAGCAACATCACAGGTACGCCAAGCCCAAGCTGTAATACGCCAAAGAGAGTCGGATCTTCACTATGCACAACTGGAACTTTCTTACACAAAAATTACCGCACCTATTAGCGGCACCGTTTCACGAAAAGCAATCGAGCCAAGCCAATATGTTCAAGCAGGACAGACACTCATGTCTATTGCTTCAAATAATAATGCTTGGGTAATTGCTAATTTTAAAGAAACGCAAGTTGCACGCATGCAAGCAGGACAGCCTGCAGAATTCACAGTCGATGGATATTCTGGTAAAGTATTTCACGGTAAAGTAGATTCGATGTCGCCAGCAACTGGAGCTCGTTTCGCACTCTTACCTCCAGATAACGCTAGCGGTAATTTCGTTAAAGTTACTCAAAGAGTTCCAGTAAAAATTATCGTTACCGATCCTGTAGATCCAGATCATCCACTCAGAGCCGGAATGAGTGTAGATGCCGCTGTTCAAATAAAACCTTAAAGCAAGTCTACGATAGCCCTTTATGGCCGAGACAGGATTTCGTAAAATAATTATCACCTTCACGGTGGTCATGGCAGCGATCATTGAATTGATCGATACCTCCATCGTGAATGTAGCACTGACTAATATCAGCGGTAATATTGGTGCAACCTTAGAAGACGTTGCATGGGTAGTTACGTCATATGCTATCGCTAACGTAATTATTATTCCGATGACTAGTTTCTTTGCTGCGCTTTTTGGCAGAAGAAATTATTATATGGGATCAATAATCCTGTTTACCTTGGCATCGATGGCCTGCGGCCAAGCGCATACGCTTTGGGAATTAGTAGCATTTCGTTTTATCCAAGGTATTGGTGGTGGCGCTCTGCTCTCTACCTCTCAGGCTATTCTTTTTGAAACATATACGGTTGAGCAAAGAGGTTTCGCATCAGCAATTTTCGGTGTAGGTGTTTTTATTGGTCCTACTATTGGTCCTACTGTAGGTGGATGGATAATAGACAACTACTCATGGCCTTGGATTTTCTACATCAACATGCCTATCGGTATATTGGCCGTCGTACTATCTTACCTTTATGTAAAAGAGCCGGCTCATGTTAGAGCAACGCATACGATTGATTGGACGGGAATAGGACTTTTGATTTCAGGTCTTGCAGCACTACAAACCGTGCTAGAACGCGGTGAAGCAGAAGACTGGTTCTCAGCGAAATACATTATTGTTCTCACCTTTATCGCAGCAGCATGCCTTATTAGCTTTATTATCCATGAGCTAAAAACAGAGCATCCTGTTGTAGATCTACATGTGTTAGTAAAAAGTAGATCCTTAGCTACTGCTGCGACATTAACATTTGTACTAGGCTTTGCACTATTCTCCACTGTTTTTATAGTTCCTGTATTTGCGCAGCGTTTACTTAACTTCACCGCAATGCAAACAGGTATGCTTTTCTTACCGGGTGCTGGTGTCGCTTTAATTATACTCCCAATTATAGGCAAGCTGCTCACAAAAGGCGTACCATCGCAGCTACTCATTATTGTAGGTTTCTTAATTGTAGCACTCTTTGCAGGTATGCTCGCGAACTTAAATTTAAGTGCGAATGGAGACCAGTTCTTTTGGCCAGTTATCCTACGTGCTATAGGCTTAAGCTTGATGACAATACCACTCACACAATTAGCCGTGTCTGGCTTACAAGTTAAAGATATACCACAAGGTGTAGCTTTAAATAATATGATGCGACAAGTCGGCGGTTCATTTGGTGTTGCCTTAATAAACACATTTATTGATCACCGCATCGTGGCTCACCGCACAGCTCTTGTGAGTCACATGAACGTCGGAAGCTACGCAACCGAATCGCGAATCAATTCAATCACACACGGACTCATGGCTCATGGAGTAAGCGCATGGGAGGCATCCAGAAAAGCCTTAGGCATTCTCGAATTCACAATCCAACGCCAATCTGAATTATTAAGCTATATCGATGCATTTAGAGCAGTATCTATTATTTCAGTAATCTGCATTCCTATTATTTTCCTGGCTGGAAAAACTAAGAAACCTGCTGCTGCAAAAATAGCAGCAGCAGCAAACGAATCACATTAATATTTCTGTTATGAGAATTCTACTAGCTACACTTTCATCAGTGATTGGACTAAGCCTAACAAGCTACGCTCAAGACAACCAATCGGGCATGACACTTAGTCAAGCCATCAACTCTGTTATGGAGCGATATCCAAGTCTTGATGCAGCAAGAGCAGAAATTGATGCAGCTAATGGTCGTACTACGCAAAGTGCATCTGAGCGCCTACTTCATGTTTCTGTCAATGCTCAGTATTCATATCTATCACTAAGACCTAATATCTCCTTTCCATCTTTCCCTGCAATATATGAGACTGTTAGCAATAGTTACAGTGCAGGTATTACAGCTAAACAGCTTTTGTGCGACTTTGGCAGAACAGATGCGGTTGTAGCGCTTTCTAGATCTGGAGAAATATCAGCACGTGATGCACTAGAACAGGCGCGCTTTCAATTAGGCTATGAAGTTATCCAAAACTTCTACAATGTGATTTTGCTTCGTTCTTCAGTTGCTGTAGCAGATGAAGAAATTAAAGCTCTAGAAGAAGCGCAGCGCGTATCAGAACAAAAATTAGGCGGCGGTACAGCAACTCGTTTTGATGTATTATCAACTCAAGTTCGTTTATCTAACGCGAAAAATCAAAAAACGAATATTTTAGCTTCCCTGGAAAAACAAGAGTCGAGATTCCGTCAACTCTTAGGAATAGATCCTCAAGTACCAATCATGTTAAATGGTTCGTTTACTGATTCATTAACCATTCCAAGTATAGCTGAATCTATTGCTCAAGGTTTAGCAAATCGCCCTGAAATGAAACTAGCTAAAGATTACGCTTCTAGCGCTAATCTTAAAATTGAGGTGGCAAATAAAAACGATCGTCCCGTGTTAAACGCAACAGGAGCTGCTGTCGTTCAAGATAATCAAATGCCTAATCTCTACTCAAGCCGCACATATTTTGAAGGAGGCATTAATTTATCTGTACCTATTTTAACTGGTAAAAAAATCGAGGGCGAAAAAATTGAGGCCCGAGCACAATTACGTGCTGCTGAAGCAAAGGTTGCTGAACTCAATCGAATTATTGCAACGGACGTAACTGACGCGATTAGCGATTTAAAAGCAGCACTTAGCAGAATAGAAAGCGCTGACATGCTCGTTAAAGAAGCCGAAGAAGCTTTAGCTCTAGCTAAATCTCGTTACGAAAACGGTGTTATTACAACGTTTGAATTATTGGACGCTCAAAGCAATGCACGTGCTGCTGAATTATCCCGTTTACAATCCCGTTACGATTGTACGATAGCTGAAAAAGCACTGAATCGCGCAATGGGTCTAGCTCCTAAAGCATAATCTACAAACATTGACGCCTGAGTAGTGGCGTGTTTTCCTCATGATCATGTACACGATCATTGGTGGAGACGGAAAAGAATACGGTCCTGTTACGAAGGAACAAGTATTAGCTTGGATTGCTTCAGGTAGAGCAAATTTAGATACGCTCGCCAAAAATGAAGCGTCATTAACTTGGATGCCTTTACGTGAGTTTAGTGATTTCTCACCACACGGTGCAGATCAAACTACATCCGCTACTCCTCCAGTATCAACTAATACAGAGTCTCCTGTAGCGCATGCTCATCTTGAACCAAAACAGATTGCTGAAAATTTAATTAGCCGTGGCAAGAAACTTGATATCAGCTCCTGTTACGACCGCGCCTGGAAACTAGTAAAAGCCAACTTCTGGCCTCTATTAGGAACCACACTTTTAATGATTATAGTTCAGGCTTTTGTTAATACGATCCCCGTTCTTGGCATGTTTGCATCACTCGTGATAGGCGGTGTTTTTAGCGGTGGACTACAATATTACTATTTAAAAAAGATCCGCGGACTACCAACCACAGCAGGAGATGCTTTCAGTGGTTTTAGTATGGCATTTTTACCTCTCATGTTAGGTGGCTTGGTTGGCACTTCACTCACCGTACTTGGATTTATATTACTTATTATCCCTGGAATTTATCTGTGCGTAGCTTACCTTTTTACTTGGCTACTCATCATTGATAAGAAGATGGATTTTTGGGCGGCTCTAGAGGTAAGTAGACGAGTTATTTCAGCTCAGTGGTGGCAAATGTTTGGCCTGATACTCCTAGCAATCCCATTTTTGATTCTTGGGCTTATTTGTTTACTTGTAGGCGTCTTTGTTGCGATCGTTCTAATAAGCGCAGCTATCATTTATGCTTACGAAGACCTATGCAGCACAGCTTCGCAAAACGACACGGGAAGCTAAAGTAACTAGGTTAGTCTTTTATTTTCCGTTGCCGTAAGGCAATAAGTTGTTCTGTCTAAGACGTATGCGCAATTGGGTTACCCACCGTTTTAGCGGCAAAGAATATTTTGGTCATCCTGCGGGCTTATTCGCCCTGTTCTTCACAGAGATGTGGGAACGTTTTTCATACTATGGAATGCGTGCACTGCTTGTCCTTTATATGACAAAGCATCTACTCGCTGACCCTCACACAGCCGGTATCGTCTGGGGATATCCCGCTTTAGAGCACGTACTCGTTTCTATTTTTGGAAACTTAAGTGTGCAGCAAATGAGTTCCCAAATTTATGGGCTTTATACTGCATTTGTTTACTTCACTCCCTTTTTAGGAGGTCTCTTGGCAGACAGAATCTTAGGCCAATATAAAACCGTTTATATTGGAGGAATTTTAATGGCGATTGGTCACTTCTTAATGGCAAGTGAACAAGCTTTTTTAATAGCTCTCATTTTCCTCGTTTTGGGTAACGGTTGTTTTAAACCAAATATTTCAACCCAGGTTGGTAAACTATACCCTGAAGGTGATCCTCGCCGAGATGGAGCATTCACTATCTTTTATATGGGTGTTAACTTAGGTGCATTCTTATCTCCACTTGTTTGCGGAACACTGGGACAAGTAGTGGGTTGGCACTGGGGATTTGCAGCGGCTGGAGTTGGTATGTTAATCGGCCTAGCTATTTACTACTTTGCAGGTGGTCTTGTACCTCAACCAGCTCCTATTCATAAGGACGATCACGAAGCCCATAAAAAAGCGAATGCTCCTTTCACACGTCAAGATTGGATCGCTGTAGGATCACTCATGATCATGTGCGTTCTAAATATTTGCTTCTGGGCTGTCTACGAGCAGCAGGGCAATACCTTACAACTTTGGGCAGATGAGAGAACGAACTGGAATGTATTCGGGCTCTTCACGATTCCTTCTACTTGGTTTCAATCTTTTAACCCAGCGATGATTTTTATATTCGCTCCAGCACTAAGCTGGTTCTGGATTGGCCAATCAAAAAAGAAGAAAGAGCCGAGCAGCGTAAGCAAACTTGGTATTGGATGCTATCTCATTGGATCTGCGTTTCTAGTCATGATTATCGCAGCTCATTTTGTTCCTGAAGGAACACGAGGCAATGTCCTCTGGTTAGTTGCTACTACTTTCTTAGCAACGATTGGTGAACTCTATTTATCACCTGTTGGATTATCGTTAGTGACTAAAGTAGCACCTAAAAAAATCGTCTCTATGATGATGGGTCTTTGGTACCTTTCTAATTTCTTTGGTAATTACTTAACTGGCTACCTAGGCACTTTCTATGAAACAATGCCTAAAGAACGTTATTTCTTAATGTTAGCTACTATCGGAATTTCTACTGGTGTCGCTTTCACGCTGATGCGTAAACCATTAGAAAAAGCGATCGGTAAGAGTCTGTAATTACTCACCTAGAAACTGGACTTTAGCATACCTGTTCGATCAAGCTAAAGTCCTGCGTTAAAGTCCCCGTAGCTCAAATGGATAGAGCAGGCGTTTCCTAAACGTCTGATCCCAGTTCAATTCTGGGCGGGGGCACCAAAGCTTACACACCAAGTACTGCAGCAAGTTTTCCTGCTACTTCATCATAAGTGAGATGATCAACTGTACCTGCATGAGTCAGTTTACAGGTCTGCCAATCTATTGTGCGTACGTGATCAGAAAGAATAACTCCCTTTATATTGCACGACTCAGATAGCATTACTTCAAAAGGATATCCTTTTGCGTCACTCGTAACTATGCAGATAATCGCACGACCTGTTTTTGAATTATAACGCTGTTCTGAAACTACAAGAGCTAGGAGATGTTCCTTGTGTTCATGCTGTACTGGTGCGTTGTAATCAACCCAAACCAAGTCAGCAGATTTAGGTAAATAGTCAGATGGGTTCATCAAATATCTTTATTACTGGTGCCGGGTAATACATTTCTACCCGGCTGGTTATCAGGTGTTACCAGCTCGAGAAGTGCAGATAGCTCATACTGCTTCTTCTTTCTTTGGGGTGTAAGAATGATTCTACCCTCTTCAATCTGTAGATCTATCTTTGATTCAACTTTCAGATCAAGGGAGCGTGCAACTGCCGCAGGAATACGTAATCCGAGACTATTACCCCACTTTTGAACCGAGGTTTTCATAGCTAATGTATATACAATGTGTATACTTTTAAGTCAAGGGGGTTGGCTGGTATTACTAAGCGTTCAAAAGGTCTATTTTTTGAAGCATTGACACGAGCGCACAGACAGGCACGATCTACCCTCCATTTCTAACATGAGCACTACCGAGCAAAAGCAGCAGACTCCTACGCCAGCAGAGTATCTTTTTACACAGCCTCAACTAATGGTTCGTTTCGTTACAGACACAGGCAAGATACTTCCTCGTAAGTACACCGGTCTGACAGCTAAAAACCAACGCGCGATTACTCGTACTATAAAGAAATCACGCAACATGTTGACTCACCTCTGAGTCACCCTGAGGTTGATATCACTTTCTAGGCTGGAGTCTAAACGACTCCGGCCTTTTTTTTGTACTGGTAAATACAGATGACTCAGAAAACAAAGTCTACTGCCCGTATCTATCCTGGAACCGAAAAAAATATTGGTTTTCTTGCGCGTATACTTAAACAGGGCGGTCTTGTTGCTGTACCAACTGAAACCGTTTATGGATTAGCTGCTGATGCACTTAATGCCAAAGCATGTCGTCATATTTTTGAGGCTAAAGGCAGACCTACGAACGACCCTCTGATTGTTCATGTTTATTCAGTAAGTGATTTAGAAAAAATCGCAGAGACAAATCCGCTAGTAGCAAAACTAGCTAAAGCCTTTTGGCCAGGACCCCTAACACTCGTACTTCCAAAGAAACCCTGCGTTCCAGCGATTGTTACCTCTGAGCTTCCTTCTGTCGCTGTAAGAATTCCATCTCATCCTACGTTTAGAAAATTGCTCAAGAAGTCGGGTCTTGCTCTAGCCGCTCCGAGTGCAAATCCATTTGGGTATGTTAGCCCAACCACTTCAGAGCATGTCTTAAATAATTTAGGAAACAAAATACGTTATATTTTAGAGGGCGGAGCTTCAAAAGTTGGAGTTGAATCTACGATCTTAGATCTTAGAAACATTTCTAAGCCTACAATTTTAAGACCGGGCGGCATTACTAAAAAAGCGATCGAACTTGTGCTTAAGAAAAAAATTGGCCGAGTTCTTAAAAAAACATCGTCTCATAAAAATCACGTCGCACCAGGGCTCCTCACAAATCACTATAGCCCGCATACCCCTTTAATACTTAAAAATCGTTTAACCCTTTCTTCTGCACGCACAAGCTCTCCAAACGAGGCGTGGCTTTTTATAAAAAAACCGAAAGGTAAACTTACAAAAAATAGTTTTTATTTAAGTAAGTCTGGGGATCTAAAAGAGACAGCACGTCATTTATTTTCCAAACTGCGCGCTCTTGATTCAGGAACTTGGTCTAGAATTTACGTAGAAAAAGCTCCAGGAAATGGACTGGCTCTGGCAATTAATGACCGTTTGGCACGTGCCGCAGCTAAACGTAGTATCTGACCTTATACAATAATGGGGCCTGCCCATATCACTAAAGGCATTACAATATAACAAGTTACGTTATTTTAGAAACTTGATCTGTTATATTAAATTTACATTATTTATAGCCTAGTTAACCACCCCCTTAGTTTAACGTTAATTTCATTATCATGAAGAACCTACGTTTCTTAGTTTCGTTTGCTTTTGTACTTTGCTTAGCAATTGAAGCCGCTCACGCATCGGATACAACTGCAAGCAGTGACTTACAGGCTTTCGCTACCCCTAGCACACCTGTTGTAACTACAAACTCAGCTCCCGTACCTGCATCCAATGTAGATCTAAAAGATCTGCCATACTCGGGTCCTCAGATTTTAGGAAATCTAATATTTGATTTAGGTTATGCTCCCTTTACCTCACCCACTCCTCCAGCGGGATCAGTTGCACCAGTAATTACTACACAACCAGTTTCAAAATCAGCAACCGTAGGTGCAGTTGTTACCTTCGCTACTACAGCGACAGGAACACCTACTCCATATTACCAGTGGTTAAAAAATGGCTCGGCAATTCGCGGTGCAAATTCTGCAACGTACACATTAAATGCAGCGCAACTTACTGATGCTGGATCATATCAAGTCGAAGTTTACAACGTTGCAGGTGTTGTTAAGTCGAATGCTGCTACATTATCTGTAGCTACAGTTGCTAGTGCTTCATCAATCTCTGGTCCTGCCACCCAGACGGTAAATACCGGCACCAACGTAAACCTAACAGTGAAAGCTCCTGCGGGTTCATCCTATCAATGGTTATTTAATGGCCGTGCGATTTCTGGAGCTACTTCATCAACACTAACCTTAAATTCAGCTGGACCAACAGCAGCTGGAAACTACATCGCAGAAGTTCTAAGTGGCACAACGGTTATTGCTGAAGAATCTGCAAATCTAAATGTAACAACTAATGCGCGTTTATTAAACCTATCTGTAAAAGGAATGGTTGGAACAAATGGCGATGTATTAACGGTTGGCTTTGTTACTCAAGGCACCGCATCGAAACAAATTTTAATTCGTGGTGCAGGTCCTGCTCTTTCAAGTTTTGGAGTAAGTAACCCACTCGCAACACCAACACTTACTCTTTATGGCAATAATCAAAAAGTTATTGCTACAAATTCTGCTTGGGGTGGTGCTCCAGCACTTGTAACCGCGGCAGCACAAGTAGGGGCTTTCCCGTTCACCAATCTTAAGTCTACTGATACAGCATTACTTCAATCACTGGCAAGTGGAGCCTATACAGCTACCATTACCGCAGCTGGTACTGCTACAGGCACTGCACTTGCAGAGCTCTATGATGCAGATAACGGCACACCTGCTTCGGCTATGACAAATATTTCAGGCCGTGCTTATGTCTATACAGGCGGTAATACTCTTACCGCTGGGTTTGTAGTTGCAGGACCTACCTCAGAAGAAGTTTTAATTCGTGGCGTTGGACCTAGCTTAGGTGGCTACGGAGTACGTAATGCATTAAAAAATACTGTCGTAAGCCTCTATGATACAAAAGGTACACAGATTTTATCTAATGCTGGATGGAATAATAACGATGCTATTAATAATGCAGGAAACTATGTCGGCGCTTTCCCAATGATGTATCCATTCGGTGATTCAGCATTACTGGTTACCCTACCTCCTGGAGCATATACTGTTAATGTCGCAGGTGCAGCAGGTACCACAGGCGAAGGCTTAGTTGAAATTTACGAAATTAAGTAAGACTTAATTAAAGTACTTTCTCTATAGCGGCATATAAAATGCCGCTATTTTTATGCCTATAGAAAAAGCTATTTAACTTCTTCTTTTAAAGCCTGCAGTATTTTTTCGTTCTGCTCTTTTGTGCCTACTGTAATTCGTATCCACTCAGGTAATTTATAGGGAGCAAGAGGTCTTACGATTAGACCCTTTGTCTGAAGGGCACTAAATACTGCTGCTCCTTGACCAACTTTAACTAAGATAAAGTTGGCTGCACTAGGAACGAATTCAAGGCCGAGTGCTTTAAAACCATCCTCGAGTTGCTTTAGTCCTAATAAATTATCTCTTACGCATTGATTCATAAACGCGTCATCATCCAGTGCTGCTACCGCTGCAGCTTGACCTATCGCATTCACATTAAAAGGCTGTCTAACACGGTTAAGTAATGCGATACAGTCTGGAGCAGCATAGCCATAACCTACCCTCAAGGATGCTAACCCATATATTTTTGAAAACGTTCTAAGGCATATGACTTTTCTACCTTCGCGTATTAAAGGTCGTAAATCAGGAGCTTTTACTTGGTATTCTGCATAAGCTTCGTCAAAAACTACAATTACATGATCGGGAACAGCACGTATAAAAGCCGTTAGCTCTTCTTCCGTATTTGTAGTACCAGTAGGATTGTTGGGGCTAGCAACAAAAACCATTTTTGTTTTTGCAGTGATCGCAGACGCCATGGCACGCAGGTCATGCGTGTAGTTGTTTAATGGAACCTCAATAGCACGGGCGCCAAAGAGCAACGTTACTAATTTATAAACAACAAATGCGGGGGCTCCCATAACCACTTCATCACCCGCCTTTAAAAATGCATGTCCTAATAATTCTAGAATTTCGTTAGAGCCATTACCTACAATAATTTCGTCAGATTTAAAATTAAGTTTAGCTGCTAACTTATTTCTTAAAGCAAAGCAGCCCCCATCTGGATACAATTCTCCATGCTGTAACGCTTTAACTGCTGCATCGACTGCTTTAGGTGAAGGCCCAAATGGATTCTCGTTTGATGCTAATTTGATGATACCTGCTGGGTCTAATCCCAATTCGCGTGCAACATCCTCTATGGGTTTACCTGGTTCGTAAACCGGCTGATTTAAAACGAGCGGATTCGCCAATGCCTTAAAGTCCATTGATGTACTAGAACATAAAAAAGCCTAATGGCCAAACTTTGTTCTATTTTTAGAAATTATTTTATACGACTATCAACTCTTACAACCTGCATGCCAGCAGCATACGCCGCTTTAATTCCAGGTTCTGCATCTTCAAAAACAAGACACTGTGTTGGCTCAACATTTAAGAGCTTTGCAGCTAATAAAAACATATCTGGTGCTGGCTTTCCGTGCGTAACATCGTCAGCACACACGATAACTTCAAACATATGCTTCAGGCCTGCTGATTGAAGCGAATTAAAGACCACGTCTTTTGTTCCGCCCGAAGCGACAGCGATTGGATGCGTTTTATGTACTTTCTTTGCAAAAGCTACCGTTTCATCAATCAACTGAGCTTGGGTATGTATTTCTAAGAAAAATTTTTCTTTTTCGTGATAAACTTTAATTGGATCGATCGTTAAATTATAATGTTCAGCAATAAGTTGTGCGACACGGATTGTTGGTACACCACCTAGAGAATAAAAAAGATCCTCATCGAGTTGAGTTTTTAAACCTGCAAGCCGCATTGCTTTATCCCAAGCCTTATAATGCAGAGGCATGGTATCTATTAGAGTACCATCAAGATCGAATATATATGCAGCGAATTGTCCGTTAGGAATGTCTAGTTTAACAGGCATAAGAAAATTACAATCTTACCATACAACAAGAAATAGGTGCAGCGACCAATTTCTATATTTTAGCGCCGCATACCGCGATGCAAACGGCTTTGTGGCTTAGGTGCAGCATCAGCTATATTCTTTTCATCAAATAAAGCAGAATAGATATAATTAAATCCTTCTATTTTTTTACGCTCAATTTTAGCTCCAATAAATCGTTCGATACTGCGTGCATCACGAACATCATCCTCAGTGACTAATGTATAAGCGTCGCCTGATTGACTAGCTCTACCTGTTCTTCCAATACGGTGAACATAATCCTCAGGATTTTCTGGTACGTCATAATTAATGACATGGGTCACTCCAGCAATATCAAGTCCACGTGCAGCTATATCAGTTGCTACTAAAACTTGGAATTTTCCACTCTTAAATCCATCTAGTGCTTCAACGCGCTCACGTTGGCTACGGTCAGAGTGTAGAACACCAACTGTATGTCCCATTGCCTGAAGACGGCTAGCAATTCGATCTGCGCCTATCCGTGTTCTAGAGAAAATAATCAGGCTCTTAAATTCAGTTTTTTCCAACAAGAGTCCTAAAAGATCAAATTTTTGTGAAGCTACTACTGGATAAAACGCATGAGCGATCGTTTCTGCAGCAGAGCGCTGACGACCAATTTCTACTTTTACCGGATTGTGTAATGCCCAACTTGCGAGTTGTTCAATTTCTGGAGGTAGTGTTGCTGTAAAAAATAAGGTCTGCCTATTCTTAGGGCATTTTTGTACAATACGCTTAACGTCCGGCAGGAAGCCCATATCAAGCATACGATCAACTTCATCTAAAACCAAAATGTCTATATTATCTAAATTACAATTACCTTGTTCTAAGTGATCTAACAAACGTCCTGGAGTTGCGGCTAGTATATCTACTCCTTTTTTCAAATCTAGCATTTGCTTATTATAACCCACGCCACCGTACACAATGGTTACTCGTAAATCTGTAAATTTAGCGAATTTCTGAAATGACTCTTCAACTTGAAGTGCCAATTCACGGGTAGGTTCCAAAACTAAGCATCTTAACTTACCGTGTGAATTAAGCCTTTGAATAATAGGTAAAGCAAAAGCAGCAGTCTTACCGGTCCCGGTTTGAGCCGAGCCAATGACATCACCACCACCTAAAACAACAGGAATTGCCTGAGCCTGAATAGGTGTAGGTTCCGTATAACCCATTTCCTGAACTCCATAGGCTAGCGCATCAGATAGACCTAGTTTTGTGAACGCTGTATCCATTTTTGGAATGTTAACAGCTACAAGCGGTTTTATCGATTCACGCGGTAGTTCTTCATCTACCGTCTTAGGTTTATTGAATTTTGGCTGGTAATCAGGAAGACGATTCCTCGTGTCAGTATTTCGGTGAGAACCAGAATATCCACCTTGGGACTGTTTTGGCCTATATTCTGATTTAGCTCCCTGTTTCTGGCTATGAGGTCGATGTGATTTATGCGAAGGACGTGAAGTATCCGATTTTCCAACAAAAGTTTTGGGCTTTGGTGAAGATGTAAACGTGTCGCGTAATTTCGCTATAAACTTTCTTAACATATTGTCCTAGATCAGAAGGAAGTTAAGACTCCCCTGTAATCGAGTACTTTGCAACCTTTTGAACAGTGCTTAGCTATGAAAAGGCTTAAATCTTATGCCGCAGGGGTCTTTTTCTGCTGATGTCTAAGAATTCCCTGTATTTTCCACGAACCATCCTCAAAAACGAGATCGTAATCGTAAGAAGCATTAGAACCATCTTGCGCAACTACCCTGACCTGAATCGTACTTCGCTGTTGATTGTCTTTAACGATTCCGAAGTCACCTGATTTATTCATCCAAATTTCCGGATAATTCTGTTTGGTAACACTCATAAATACCGCCTGTGGTAGATGACTACGCAGAGATTTTGAGGCGAAAGAAAACGCTAAATCTAAATTGTGTTCTCTAAATGCCTTAAGTTGACCATCTATGATACTTATAACCTGTTTTCTTACTGCTGAATTACTTATCTTTAAATCTAATTGTTGCGCGTTAAGTGACCCCGAAACAATGAGGCAAAGTGCAGTAGCTAAAACAAAATGAATGACTCGGTACATATACTCTTTATCACAGCATTTTATCAGGTATGCAACGGATATGGTCATTAAAAAAGGAGGCCTTACAAAAGGCCTCCTTAGTGTGTGTGTTGTAACCTAAAATAAGATTAGAATTTGAATAGGAATTCTGCGCCTAAGAATGTAGCACTAGTGATTGGTTTATCATTTGTGTAGGTCGTATATGAAGCCTGTGCACGTAGCGATAAGTTAGCTGTAAGCGCATAAGTTGGGCTGATGCTATATTTTACATAGCTAGGTCCATCTTGTACTTTTTCGCCACTTAAACCGTAGTAAGTTGTTGTTTTATCGCTGGATGCATAGCTGTAATAGAGCAACCAATTTGATCCAGTATTACCCTTGCCGCCATCTTTGTAGATTTCTTCGGCTGATAAAGCTGAAGCTTTGTTGATCTGGTAAGTTCCCCAGACATCGTAAACGGTAACAGCTGCACCGTGAGGAGCAACAACACCACCAGTATCAAAACCAGGCTTTGTAAGTGTTTCATAACCTACACCTGCCCAAAGCGTAAGATTTGTAATACCAGTATACTGATAATAGCCTTCAAAACCCGCTTGATGCTTTAGACTACCAGATCCTTCAGTATAATTATATCCAGGTTTCTGATACAGTGAATCAACTACAGCTACACCTACAGTAGTTGTTTTATCGACTGTATAATCTAATTTTACGCCTTCATGATATCCAGGAATTGGCGCTAAGAATTGTTGGTTAGCGAGAGTAATCATGTTATCTTGGTTCAGATAAAATGACTCAAACCCTAGGTAACTTAAGAATTTTCCAGCTGATATAACTGCACCTGTTCCTGTATCATAGGAAAAGTAAGCATCGAGCAAAGTTACATCGCTACTTGGAGCGGCTCCACCTTCTGATGATGGTCTATAGTAAGTGCTAAATACACCTGTTAAATTCTTAGTAGGAGTGATGTTTGCCTGTAAAAGTGCAGCATCCACATTAAAGGAGTCAGTGTAGGAACCCGTGTTAGGTTTTGTGTACTGATAAGAACCTACGGACCAACCTGTCACGGATAGGGTGTCGTTTATTTTAACTTGAGCAAAAGCAGGCACAACTGAAAGCAGTGAAGCGAGTGCTGCGAGTTTGGTAAGTGATTTCATAGTTAGTTTTCTTAGTTTATAGGTTTTGTGTGTAAGGGTTATTAATCCGTTACTAGCCCTATATAGCACGAACGCTGCCAACTATTTTAAGAACTAAGAAAACTTTATTAAGTTTTTATAAGTTACTGGATAGCAGTGTTTTATATATGCATCAATTATACATTTATTATGTATAAAAGGCTTATTTAACTTAAAAACTATGAAATAATCCACCCCTTTAAGAGCCGCTTAATCTCGCTATTCTTGAAGTCACATCGTTTTTAAAAGCATCGATGTGTGCGCTTACTAAACTTTCAAGCGTCATGGATGGATCATTAACCGCTGCAGTTAAATCCATAGCCCAAACGACTGCTGAAACTTTATCGGTTTGGTGCGATGTATGAAATGTGGCATTAGCTACACGCCGTCCAAGTGCAGCTAAATCATAACGCTTACCTCCCTTAATCTGAGACTCAAATACTTCGAGAAGTGCTGCAGCCATATCTGGCTTTTGGCTAGCGTCTAAACCTACTTTTGCTGAATCAGCTAACCAATCGAGATCACGCCATACTTCACAGCCTAAAACTTTTTTAGGACGCAGTGATGCGGGAAGTGAACGTAGAGCAGTGATACAACGCAGTAATACAGCAATGTGTGTTTCATGCTTATCTGCTGGATTGTGTAAATAAACAACCTCTGGTGAACAGCCCGAAAAAATTGTATTTAGATCTGATGCTACACCTGCATGCCTAACTGCTTTAACATCTGAACTAGGATGAGCTAACTGAATTTGTAAATTATACTTTCCAATATCTGCTGCCTTACGCTGCTCTTCTTTACGAACATGCTGCATTTGCAAATCTGTCATTGCAGCAAAATCGCCTGTTCTTGGAGAACCGGATCCGTTGGTGACGACAACACCTGTAAAGTGATTGGTGTTGCTCTCATAGCATTCGCTAATTCCAGAATATGCCATGATCTCAATGTCATCTTGATGTGCTGCGATACATAAATGTGTCGTTTGCTTAAGCGCGATTTCAGGACTATTTCCTGACGGCACATAAACATCTGAAGCAGCATTCGAAAATTTCATAAATTTAGGAAAATAAACGTTTAGGATATTCGCCTCGATTAACCAAATCGTTAATAGCGCTCTGAACCCGAGGCTTGTCTTCTTTGAATGTCACGCCAAACCAAGTCGCTTGAGCTGTAAAAACATCCACCTGAGCTAATTTGTTATTAACCATATCAGATATGGTTACCGGTAAGTAAAATTCGGCTTTAGGATTACTACCGTTGAGCTTTAAAAAAGCCTTAAGCTCTACATCCAATAAGCTAAATAGAGTTGGTGTAAACCCCCAACAATTCATAGATACGATTTCTTCACCAGAAAATTTCTTACCACTACCGACATCTGCTTTTTGTATACCCGTTGTTTCTACAATGGAAACTAGCTGCGACTGATTAGCAGTACATACACCACGAGCAACGGCTCCATGCTCTGATAATGTGTCCTTCAACTTAAAACCAATAATGGCAAAATGAGCTGAGGATACAGCATTCTGAGATGCGCTAAGAAAATCTCCTAGTTTTTGGAAAGCATCTCTACCATAAAAATCGTCTGCATTAATAACAGCAAATGCCTCGTTGACGGCATGTCTAGCGCACCATACCGCATGACCTGTGCCCCATGGTTTTAGTCTTTCAGTCGTTACAGAAAATCCAGCAGGCAAATCGTTTTGATCCTGAAATACATAATCTACTTTTACTTTACCTTCGTATTTAGAACCAACACTTGATCGGAAGGCTTCTTCGATATCTTTACGAATAACAAAAACGATTCGATTAAATCCCGATCTAAGCGCATCAAAAACAGCATAATCGAGTACGGTCTCTCCGCTGGGCCCTACAGGATCAATTTGTTTTAATCCACCATAACGAGAGCCCATTCCTGCTGCTAGTATGACAAGCGTTGCTGGCATAAAAATCTTAAGCAGCTTTCTTAACTAGAAAAGGAGCTACCTCTGTACGGGCCTTATTAATTTGTTCTATAAATTGTGGATTCTTGAGCATTTCTTTCATGAGTGCTTCAGCAAATAAACGGCCTCCTTCAATATCAGTTGGAAAATGCACTCCAGCAATAATACGACCCCAGGCTATTTCATGAGCTCTTAAAAAGAGGGCGTCTCTTTTATCTGGGAAAATTTCAGCTAAAACAGCAGCACGCGCATAGGCTTGAAAAGAATGTCCACTGGGATAGCTACCAGAAAAAGGAACAGCTACACAGGGCTGCACTTGGCTGCTAACGGTTGGAGGACGAGGACGTTTGTACAATGCTTTCATTCGTAAGCTAAGCCCATTGGTATCCTGCTCAACTAATCTAATCAAAGCGACCGTGATTGGTGCATTCTCTTTTGTAAACCAATCGCCCAATACTGACTGATACATGTATAAACTATTTTTATCTACAGTTTTAGCCCAAGCAATTTGCTCTTCTGTTCTCGTAGCCTGAACGCGCAATACTGTTTCTAAATCAGCAGATGCAGCAAGAGATCCATCTTTAGGAGGCTCGGGTATCGCATGATTAATATCAAAAGCTTGTACGCTAAGAAAATTACCGCGCGTTACATCTGCACGCTTGGTATTGGCTGGTGTTTGCGCGAATGTAAAAAGAGCACTGGCAACAAAACTAAGTACGATAAGGGTTTTTTTCATTACTTTCATGCAATATGTTCTGTCAGACTTTTGCGTGTTTGCGAAGTCGTAACTACAAAAGACTTCAGCTTTATTTAGCTCTATACTTGCAATAAAGACGAGTTAACCCCATCTCTTTGGCTTGTTCTATATTCACCATGTCTAATATTCCTACTCAATTCCATGGCGTTACAGTCGTAGCAAAAGCTAACGTCTATTTTGATGGTGGTGTGGTAAGCCACACAGTATTACTTCCAGGAGACGTAAAGAAAACGTTAGGACTTATTCGTCCAGGTACCTACTATTTTACAACGGGAGCTCCTGAACGCATGGAGATTATTAGCGGTGAATGTGTAGTAAAACTAGACGGATCCACAAGCGAATCTACTTACAGTAGCGGCACGTATTTTGATGTCCCAGGTAAAAGCGGATTTAACATCACTGTTAAATCCGGTCTTTGTGAATATATCTGTTCATTCTTAAGCTAATTTTAGCTTAAGAATTATCTTCTCCAGTTAAATTGAGTGGCTCCCAAACTTGAGTCGTCTTCACCGCGTTTAAATACATTAACCGCAGACCAAGAAACGAAGCTTACAAATAAAACGAGGACAGATATAGATAGGGTTGGGTTAAAATAAAATACCCCTAAAATTGATCCACGCATAAGATCTACGGCATACGCAACGGGATCTAAGTGTGTAACTATTTGCATCCAATGCGGTGCATTTTTTAGAGGATACATAGCTCCCGAAAGAAAAAACATGGGGAGTATGAGTGCGTTGCTGACTATAGGGAAAACGGTGGCTGACGAAAAACGAGATGCCACAGCAACACCTAATGCAGAAAAAGTAAGTGAAGCTAAGGCCATAGCAGCAACCAATTCGAAAAATGAGCCTATGCTCATAGTTACGCCTGCCAGTGGAGCAAAAGGTAAAACAATCGCACCCTGAACAAATGATTGAATCGCACCTGATAAAATTTTACCAAACGCAATTGCATAGCGTGGTAAAGGTGAAACGAGTACGGATTTAAAAAATCCAATTTGCCTATCAAACACGATCACGATTGCTGCAAACGTAGCAGAGAAAAGAAGAGAAAGTCCTAAAACTCCTGGAAAAATATATCTGCGGTAATCAGCTGCACCCTGCTGTGAACTAGCTCCAATGCCCGCTCCAAACACAAATAAGTATAAAAGCGGTTGAGCAAGACCAGCCAAAAGACGGGCCCGATCAAGCCATGCACGTTTTAAATCTAAAAGAACAATTGCGTATATACCACGAATCATGACCACTTTCCTCCCTTAGGACGGCTATCTGCGCCTGCCGCTTCACCGCCTAATTTACGACCAGTGAGCGTAATAAAAACATCCTCTAAACTTGGTTCATGCACTTCAACGCGTTGAACCTTAACATTTAAATTACGCATAAGTTCTGGAACAACTGACGCTGGATCTGGATGAATTAACATTAATTCATTAGAATTTTTTTCACAGGTATAGCCATGCTGCTCTAGCCACTGTTTTGCTTTAACATCATCTTCGGTGTTAAGTTTTATAACACCACCACCAAGTCTAGCCTTAAGAGCACGCGGTGTGTCCAACGCAACAATACTTCCTGAATCAATTAAAGCGATGCGATCAGCAACTTCAGCTTCCTCCATGTAGTGCGTGGTGAAGAAAACGGTACGTCCTGTTTGTGTTAAAGTTTTAATATGGCTCCAAAAAGCACGTCGGGCATCAACATCCAAACCTAACGTAGCTTCGTCCAAAAACAAAATGCCTGGATCCGTGACTAAAGCACGTGCGAGTTCTAATTTGCGCCTTTGACCACCTGAAAGCCTTTCAGAAGGACGATCTGCTCCTTCTTCTAAGCCAAGTTCTGTAATCAGTTCTGCTGCTCTTAACTTAGATTTAGCGATTGAAAGCCCATAGAAAAGTCCCATGAGTTCCAAATTTTCACGTCCAGATAGACGCTTCTCAATGGCAGGCTCCTGAAAAACAATTCCCATGGACTGTCTTACAGCATCACGTTCACTCACTACATCTTTACCTAAAACACGTGCCGATCCATTGCTTGGTGAACGAAGCGTTGCTAAAATTGAAAATAAAGTTGTTTTACCAGCTCCATTAGGTCCAAGCAAAGCGAACATCTCTCCCTTTTTAATTGAAAGATCTATTCCTTTAAGCGCCTGCACTTGGCCGTAGTTTTTAACTAGTCCACTAACTTGAATTGCAAGCGAAGCTGATTCTTCTGATTGATCAATTGCCACAACTAAAGAGCATATAAATGAAAATAGTAATGCAAACTTTTACTTTGGTAGAGTTGCCTTATTGATTAGCTGCTATTAATTAATATTCACGCTCACTTCTAACCATTGCTGTAAACTTATGTCGCAGTCTTCACCCATTCGTAGCTTTTTTGTTCTTTTACTTTTTGGCTTTCTCCTCATCACATTAGCATTGGTTGTTCGCTCGGGTATTTTTGAAGTCAAAACTCATGATGAACCCATTAATTCAGCTATGCGTGCGGTTATGGCTGAAAACAATCCACAGCTTTCGACAGAAGACTCTCTCACAATCGATCGCCTATATCCAACAGCACAAAAACTTCCCTCTGGGCTACGCTACATTATCCGCAAATTTGGAACGGGTGATAAAAAACCGCGTTCTGGTGACATGGTTAGTGTTCACTATGTAGGACGTTTATTAGACGGTAGTGCAATTGATAGTTCTTACCAAGGTGGCGCATCGCTAAATTTCAGAATTGGCGAAGGACGTGTTATTCCAGGATGGGAAGATGCGATACCTCGTATGAAAAAAGGTGAGGCACGTACGTTAATTGTTCCTTATTGGTTAGCGTATGGTGTAAAAGGAAAACCACCAACCGTACCACCTCGTGCTACACTTGTATTTGAGGTAGAGTTACAGGATTTTTAAATTGGCTTACAAGCCAACCAGAGAACCGTTTTGTTTAATCCAGCGTTCAGCTTCTTCCCAGGTAGGACATACTTCTTTGACACGGTCCCAAAAACGCTGCGAGTGATTCATCTCTTTAAGATGCATGAGTTCGTGATATATAATATAATCGCGAACAAAATCAGGAGTTTGAACAAGTCTCCAGTTCAGTGAAATAGTACCCGTGGAAGAACACGATCCCCAACGAGATCTTTGATTTCGAACGGTCACTTGCTTTGCATCAACTCCAGTTAACACAGCCAACTCCCACATTCTTGGAGGTAACTCATGACGCGCTTTTCTTGCAAACGAAGCTTCTAACGTAGGCTTTAAATTACCCTCTAGCTTATATACACGAAAAACGTCGGAGGCTAAACACACCGCTGGTGGCGCTTCCGCGGCTAAACGAATCTGTGTCATTTCACCTCTCCATAAAACAAAGGTACCTATTGTCCACACTTCCTCCGTTCGTGGTTTTTTAAGTTGCCGTTGTCTTGCTCTTTCAAGCCAGCCTTTCTGCGACTCAACAAAGTTTCTTGCCTCGCGCTCTGATCCTCGCGCAGGAATTGTAGCTAGTACCGTACCATCCTTTTTTAAAGTAATACGATAGCGCGTTGCCTTTAAGCTACGACGAAACTCAATTGTTTCTGCAGCTTCTGAAGGATTACCAAATAAATCTGAAATTTCTACCGATTGGCTCACAGGGTGCGACGTGGTCTAGGATATACTGCAGGACTAACGTGCCCAGCAGTATCAAATGCTTGTACTCCAAAAATGACATTATCTTTAGAAAGTCCTTCGATTGTTTTGCGATTTACGCTAGCAGGAATATCTAAGGAATGCTCCCAAAAAGGAGATGTAGTTTCACGCCATACAATTCTATACCCTGCTAAGTTTGCCTCTGTGCTAGGAAGCCAGCGCAGTGTCGTATCGTTTTCTAAACGTGCTGTCTCAATTTGAACTCCTTTAGGAACTGCAGGTGCACGCGCTAGCACACTGAGGGATGAAGCATTAATTCGTGCAACCTGAGCTACATAGGAAAAATCTACGAATTCTGGTCTGTCACCATACAGCTCACCATTTACTACTCTTAAATCTTCATGTTGATGATGATAGTTTTCTGCAGGTTCAGTAAAGCGTACTGCAGGATATCCACGTTGTAAAAAGGGTTGATGATCACCGCCACGCAAATAGCGATCTGCTCTGAAAATAACATGTACTGACATATCTGGTACATATATTTTAGCGGTATCACGTATAAAACGCGCAAGCTGTCGTGTAGGAGAATCGTTTTCTCCGCCCGTACGGATAAGTTCTAGCAACTCATCTGTAGGCTTAACTTGAGGTGAAACACCTTCAGCAAACAAACGTACCGAATTGCGATCTATTTTTCCTGACTGTGATTTCGAATTTCCTATAATATCATTGTCGAGCATTCCTTCGATGTGAACCCCGTTTTGCTTAGCCTCTTCAGCCCAATGACCAGAACCAAGAAGACCCTGCTCTTCGCCAGCAACCGCCATAAAAACGATTGTTGCTGGAAATTCGTATTTCGACATCGCGCGTGCCATTTCTAAAACAGCCGCAACACCTGATGCATCATCATCTGCACCAGGTGCAGAATTTGTAGTATCTAATATATTACGATTACAGGAATCGTAATGAGCACTAACAACATATACACGGTTCTGGGCACTAGGGTCAGATCCTGGCAGTGTTGCCACAATATTAATCAACTCAACGGGATGAGGCACCCTTGGAAGAAAGATGGGTTGAGTGAATGTATCTGTCTTTACCCGCAATCTTCCACCCGTACTAGCCGATATACGCTCAAATTCAGCCTTAACCCATGAAGCTGCGCCACCTATCCCATCACCACTTGGAAGGGGATCCGACAGCGTATGGCGGGTCTTAAAGCTAGCTAGAACGTAAATAGAGCGCTGGATACGTTCGGGTGATATCTCTGAAACTATTTTTTGTATGTCGGCATCTACCTGGGTCGTATCTGCCAAAACAGGCAAAATGACCGAAAAAGCAGATAAAACGCCAAAAACCTTGAGCAAAGGGCTAAAAAAGCGCATAAATTGAGTGAGTGCAGCCTAGGGATAGAGTCAATCAAAGCAGTGTTTAAGTATGCCGATTTCGGCCCAACTGAATCACATCCTTGACACCCCGCCCCGGATAAGGCACTTCCGTCAACTCTTAACTATCAAGCAATATGCAACCGACCTTCCGTCCGCACCGCAAAAAGCGCGCCCGCAAAATAGGCTTTCGTGCCCGTAAAGCCACACGTGGTGGCCGCAAAGTAATAGCTGCCCGCCGTGCTAAGGGCCGCAAACGTTTGACTGTAGTCTAACGTTTGTAAGTCATTATCATACATGGATTACCGCCCTGAGCAGCATCTACGCCGCCAGAGCGAAATTCGTGCGCCCCGAGAACATGGTAAACGTACTGATTGTCAGACGTTTACACTATGGTCGCTGGTTAGGAGTACCGATAAAGTAAGCCCTTCCGTAAAGGGTCCTAGAGCCTGCTTTGTGGCATCTACCGCATCCGTTGGTAATGCAACCCAGAGAAATAAGGCCAAAAGACGCTTAAGAGAGATTTTTCGTAAGAATCAAGGTCTACTTAAGGATAATATCGATTTGGTATTTGTAGCCCGTAATGCGGTAACAAGACGTCCTTTTAAAGAAATTGAGCAAAAGTTCGTAGAAGCCTGTAAGCGCATTAGCCCCTGAACTATACTTAAGTATATAAATGTCATATATTTATAACATGTTCCTTAAGTTGTATGGTAAATGTAGCGCTCTGGTGTCATCCAGCCTTGTTGTTACTATAAAAGGTTACCAAAAGGCTGTTTCCCCTGCCTTGCCACTTATTTTTGGTTCAAATTGCGGTTGTCGCTTCACTCCTTCGTGTTCCCACTATGCAATAGAAGCTATCCAAACACACGGCTCTCTACGTGGGTCTGGTTTAGCAACACGCAGAATTTTAAAGTGCACCCCGTTCAGTGCCGGCGGTCACGATCCAGTTCCTGCGCGTAAACAGTCATCAAAATCTATTTCCCTTACTAAAAACTCTTTGCGAGTAATATAACCTTTCTCTTTTCCGTGGATAAAAAAAATACAACAATCGGTATCCTTCTACTTGCTGCAGCTATTGGCTGTATGATTCTTGGCAACAAGTATTCGGTACCTCCTCAATCAACTCCGCAAACGGTTCGTCAACAAGTTGCGAATACAACACCAAGCCAAGAAAAAGAAACGGCTGTTGTAGCAAGCGGTACGCAAGCGAACTTTGTTAGCGCTACTTCCGATAACAAAGGAGCTCAAACCGCTACCTTAGAAAACAGTTTCATTAAAGTAAACTTTACGAACTTCGGCGGAGCGATTCGTGACATTGCTTTTGTTCACAAACTATCAAACGGAAAATTCCAATATCCTACTAAGCTAGATGATCCAGAACCATTTGTATTTAATGAACTACATGCAGATCCTGCATTAGCGTTTGTTAATTTTCCCGGATTAGACCGCAGCGCTCAATTCACGCTTGTATCTAAGAGCGCAACAGAAGTTGTTTATAAAACAGTAATCACAGGCGGCTACGAAGTAACACGTCGTTACATCTTATCATCGGATAACGCTACTGATACTGATCCTTATCAGCTTCGCACAGAAACAACTTTTAAGAATTTAGGCAAAGACACCGTTAAGCCAATGCGTGTAGATTTGGCTGTTGGTACAGCAGCTCCACTTGATGCTGCTGATAACGGATTATATTTATCCGCATGGTACTCGGATGGCAAAGATCCTAAAAATATTTTACGTAGTAATTTAGAACAAAGCGGTGGATTCTTCGGCATGGGTGCTCATGACTCTGTAGCATCAATAGATAAATCAGGTCCATTGAGCTGGGCTGCAGTCAGCAATCGCTTTTTCGTAGGTATTCTTACTCCTGACCAACCTGCTTCCAATATCAGTGTAAAACGCGTAAAGCTTCTCTCGGATCTTTCAGATACATCCAACACCGCGTACGGCATATCTAATTCTGCTGGTTTTGACTTACCTGCTTTAAAGCCAGGTGAACAGACAACCCTAACAGCCAGCTACTATGTTGGTCCAAAAGAATACCGCCGTTTATCAAATGCGGATATTTTTAAAGCCGACCAAGACAAAGTTATGCAGTTTGGGTTTTTCAAATTCTTCAGTGCACTGCTAATTACACTCATGATTTGGATACACTCGTTCGTTCCAAATTGGGGACTAGCGATTATTTTAACGACGCTAACACTTAAAGTAATTTTCATCTATCCTTCTCTTGCTGCTTTCCGTTCTTCTCGTCGCATGCAGAAGATTCAGCCTCAACTGAAAGCGATTAACGAAAAATATAAGGATAATCCTACAAAGAAGAACATGGCCACCATGGAGCTTTTCAAAGAGCACAAGGTTAACCCAATGGGTGGCTGTCTTCCAATGCTGCTGACGATGCCTTTCTTCTTCGGCTTTTTCTCTATGCTACAAAGCACAGCAGAACTACGCTTTGCTTCATTCCTATGGGCTCATGACCTTTCTTCACCAGACACCGTAGGTCATGTGTGGGGAATAGCAGTAAACGTTCTTCCGCTAATTCTAGGTATCGTATCATTTGTGCAGATGCGTTTAACACCGCAACCTACCGTAGATAATGCCCAGGCAAAGATGATGATGTTCATGCCACTCATGTTCTTGTGGTTCTGTTATCGTTACTCATGTGCACTTTCATTATACTCAACAACCAACGGCTTATTCTCGATAGCTCAACAACTCATCATTAATCGCGCAAAAGATGATGGTGATCCAGCTACTGCAGCTGTTGGTGCAAATGGTAAAATTGTTAAAAACGTTACTCCAAGTAAGAAAAAATAAAAACCTGATGGTAACTCATCAGGTCGTTAGCACTTTAGTGTAAATTTAAATGATCGATGAAGTCACAGTTGAGCCTAAATCAGGCAAAGTCTCTCATCACCTCTCACCAGGTGATGTTGGATTAGTGACGCCTTGTGATTTTGTTTACACGCATCCATTCACTTTCAAAAGCGGTCAAACATTACCTGGATTCACTTTACGTTATGAAACGTACGGTAAACTGAATGCGACTCGTGATAACGCCATTCTCATTTGCCACGCATTAAGCGGTGATCATCACTGTGCTGGTTGGCACAAAGCCGATGACCGTAAACCTGGTTGGTGGAATAATATTATCGGTCCTGGTAAAGCCGTTGATACCAATCAATTTTTTGTAGTTTGCGCTAATGTGATAGGTGGTTGTCAGGGATCTACAGGTCCAACTTCGATAGATCCAACAACCCAAAAAGCATACGGGATACATTTCCCGTTTGTAACTATTACAGACGTAGTTCGTTCGCAGAAATTACTTTTAGATCACCTTGGCGTATCAGCACTACATGCTGTTATGGGTGGATCCATGGGCGGCATGACGGCCATCCAATTCGGAATTGAATTTCCAGCATTTGTTAAACGGGTACTCGCGATGGCAACAACTTCTCGTGAAAGCGCCCAAGCGATCGCATTTAACGAAGTAGGCCGTCAGGCAATTATGCAAGATCCTGCATGGAACCATGGCGATTACCCTCGCGACGGTGGTCCGCGAGTTGGTTTGGCTATTGCTCGCATGATGGCTCATATCACGTATTTGAGTGATACCTCGATGGATCGCAAATTTGGACGTCGCAGAACTACAACTCAGAAACAAGCTGACGCTCCTACGCTTGATGCACCCTTTGAAGTAGAAAGTTATCTAAAGCACCAAGGACAAAGCTTCATCAACCGCTTTGATGCTAACTCCTATCTTACGATAACACGCGCTCTCGATAATTTTGACTTAGCAGAAAGCTACGGATCGCTCGAAAACGCGATGGGCCATGTACAATCAGAATGCCTCATTGTTGGATTTGCTAGCGACTGGTTATTTCCACCTGAACAAAATCGAGAAATAGCGCTCGCTCTTCTTAAACGTGGTAAACGTGCAAGCTACGCTGAACTAGCAACAGATCTTGGACATGACTCTTTCCTGCTTGAGAGCGAAGAGCTATATAAGATTGTCCGCTCTTTCTTGAGTCGTAAGAACACCGTAAATGATTTCACCATTTAATCATGAGTACATTACCTGAAAAACGTACGATTGATATGCAAGTGATTGGGGAGTGGGTAGAGCCTAACTCTAAGGTACTCGATCTTGGTTGTGGTAAAGGAGAATTACTTAGTTACCTGATGCAAAAAAAGCATGCGGTTACTACTGGTGTTGATTTAAATTTGGATCATATAACCGCTTGTGTTGAACGCGGCGTGAATGCCTATCAAGGCGACATGACAAGCTTCATGACTGTATTTCCTGAAGGACATTTTGATCGCGTTATTTGCTCACGTACGCTTCATGAACTTCACGATCCAGCAGGGGTAATTCTAGAAGCTCTTCGTGTAGGCAAAACACTGACCGTAGGTTTCGTAAACCACGGCTTCTGGAAAAACCGCCTGTACTCCCTGTTTAAAGGTAAGAAGATAAATAATATTATTTATCCTACAGAATGGCACGAAAGTCGTCCTGCTAATCCAGTAACCATTGAAGATTTTGAAACCTTTTGTTCGCGTAAATCTATTAAGATACGCCGCCGTGTGCACCTTTTAGGCGATTGGAGAAGCCCATGTCGCTTCTTGCCTAACTTGTTTTCCGGGTACGCGCTTTACGATTTAGAGAAGTAGTTTTTATTTTTTTAAGGTTTTCGGCCTTTAATACACAGATACAATTTGAGCCGTCCGCTGTTGATAGCCAAACCGGCTTCAAGGATTTAAACTCTGCGTTTATTTCATCCTGTAAACCACCGACTTCTATGAGAACACTTCCTGTGTCTGTAAGGCGTGGAACAGATTGAATTAATAATTTTCGTATTATGTCTAATCCATCTACCCCTCCATCAAGAGCGAGTCTAGGTTCATGATGAAATTCTTTAGGCAGTTGATCCACATGTGCCGATGGCTCATAAGGAGGATTACTCAAAATTAAGTCGTATTTTTTTACAGGGACTGAATCAAATACATCACTTTTGTGTAACTGGACTCGGTTCTTTAATCCATGATTAGCTACATTAATTTTTGCTACACTAAGCGCGCCATCTGAAAGATCTATCGCATCAACCTTTGCCTGAGGAAACTGATGCGCGAGTAAAATAGCTAAACACCCAGAGCCTGTACATACATCAACCAATTGTTTTGGCTTGTGACTTAGACCTGTGAGTAAATCAATGTACGGAATAATTTCTAAGAAATAACTTCTTGGAATGATGACTCTTTCATCAACATAGAAACGATAGTCACCTAGCCATGCTTCTTTTGTAAGATAGCCTGCTGGCACATGCTCTAATATACGTTTCTTAAAAACCACCGCTAAGGCTTCTATTTCACTTACTTTTAATTTTTTGGATAATACAGAAGGATCACTATCGAGCGGTATACGAAGCGTGAATAAAATTAAATACAGCGCCTCATCATGGGCATTATCTGATACCTGTCCAAGTGCTAGTTTATGTTTTACGTACTGCTTTTCTGCAAACGCAAGCCACGCTTTAGGCGTTTTGAGTGTAGAAGTATTCTCGAAAGGATCTTTACCTAAACTTTTGGACATAAATTACGATGTTAGATGCTCGTGGTTAAAAATATGATCTGAACAATAGCAATGATCACCAGCACATTTAGAGCAGTATCTAAAATCGAGTTCAGGATTACTAATATCCGTTTTCTTACAAATTGTGCACTGATGCCTAAAACTTGGGGTTTGAGCGACGCGAACAACCTGCCTTACGCGTCTAGTCCTATATCCCGCAGATGACCAAATATCTCTTCCGAAAAATAGAATGATATTAGCTGCGGCTGCAGCTATTTGTAGTTTAACACCTAAACTACCTTGAATAATTCCTAAAACAGCAAAGACCCAAACTACGACTGCTAACCAACGCACCTTAACCGGTATTACAAAAAGTATCAGCATTTCAAATTCTGGATTGAGATAAGCGAATGCTAAAAATAACGAGTAGCCGAGATATGCATTGGTAACAATTGTTGTCGGCGCCAAAAAGGATAGTCCTACCGTTAAAGCCCAGCCCAGCCCAAGAAATAGATTGTACTTAAAAGCACCCCAAATTGCTTCGAGTGCATTTCCCATGAAATAAAATACCCACCATCCGAAAACCAGAAACACATAACCTAGCATTCCTCCTGACGGAATTGGTGTAATGAAGACAAAAGTAATCATACGCCACCACTGCCCTTCTCTAGCTAATTCAGGAACATAGATGAAATTATCTGGATTCACCGTCCCTAGCATTCCAGTAAGTACGACGAATACCTGACCAACAATAATATAAAGGGTTAGGTTATGGATGCAAAACCGTCCAAAACGGCGCTCGAGTTGATCAAGAAATGACATGTAAAATTATTTTTTAAGTTTAGTATTCAAATCTGAAATTAATTTCTGTTTTTGTTTTTCAAGCTCCTGCGAAGTTATTGTTCCAACAAGTAAGCTCGCGTGATCAAAACGACCATCTTTGATTAAGACATTAACTGCGTGTAGACGCATCGTTTCTCTTTCTAAAACGGTTTTTGCTTTCTCCTCGAGATGAGCCCACTGAATTAAAGCACCAGGCCAATCTGGTTTTTCTAAATCATAAAACGCTTCTGCATAACGATACGTAAATTCAATGCGGTCTGGTGCTAGTTCGGCTGCTTTTTTAAAAGCGTTTAACATTGCCTCATCTAATTTAGGACGTGTGTATACACCTTTTTTAACAAATTCATTACGCGCTTCGTATAAAAGCGTACCCAATTGATAATGATAAAGCGGTTCTTGAGGAGATAACTTAATTGCCGCTATGTAATAATTAATCGCCTCAAGAGGTCTACCCTCTTCAGCCAAATAATTTCCGAGTTGATTTTTAACGAGAGGAATATCCGGATCCAGTGCGTTTGCTTTTAAAAGCATGACTGCCGCTTCTTTGTTCATTCCTAACTTTGAGAGTAAATAACCATATGAGGCATAGCCTGCCGCAAAATTAGGGCTATCATGTACCAGCATATCATAGTCATGACATACTTCCTGCAGTTGTACGCGTATACTTTCTACATCTACTGACTCACCTGCTTTATTTGCATTATCTAAGATAATCTTTTGGCGTTCTACTATTCTCTTAAGATTTCTCTCAGGTAATGTAATTTCTGCTGTTTCATCTGCAGACTGCGCGTAGTTAACTACCCCAAGGGCAAGAGTTACAATCAACAGATGTCGTATAAATAATGTATTCAAGTGATATAAGACAGATTCAACCTTAGGTTGTTCAGATGCAATCTTAGAGCTTAAAAGTTATCATCAAAGCTATTGTCATGTGCAATGAACCTTGCGATAAAGCCTATGTCTGTAATTTTTAGGTAAATATAACCTTTTTTGCCCTGAATATTCTCGATCGCCATATTTTCAAAAGCGCCCTCTTCACCTGTGCTGCCGCAGTTGGACTTTTTGCGTTTATGCTCGTTACTGGAAACGTGGTGCGAGACTTAATTGGTCCAGGACTATCGGGTCAGTTGTCGCTTAGTTCGTTCATACAACTAATCCTCTTATTAATTCCACTTGGTCTCACCTATGGTCTACCCATGGGAATGCTTACAGGCGTACTACTCACGCTAGGGCGTTTATCTGCAGATAGTGAAATTACAGCAATGCGTGCTTGTGGAGTAAGTTTACTACGAATTGCTCGACCACTTATCATACTGGGTCTACTTGGTTTTATTATTGGTCTACCTATTAATTTCGAATCTATGCCTCAAGCGCGTATGCAGTACGACCGCGTACTAACCGATGCACTGAGAGCTAGTCCGATGAGTTTAATTGAACCTAAAACATTTATCCGCGACTTCCCTGGCTTTGTTGCTTACGTCGGATCTAAAAATAAAGATGAGTTAAAAGACTTTTGGCTCTGGCAACTCGATAAAGATCGCCGTGTAGTACGATTCATTCGTGCTGCATCAGGCCATATCGAATACAGCGCTAATACCAATGAACTTATTCTAACGCTATACCAAGCACAGGTAGAAACACGTAACGAATCTAATCCGGATAATCTGAGTGAAGCAGAACCGATTGGAGTATTCCAAAAAGTGGAGCCGATGCATCTATCGCTAGAAAATATCTTTGGTCATGTTGGCCCTCGCCGTAAACCAGCTTGGATGACTTATTCGGAATTGAAGGCAGAGATTGGCCGCTTAGCTTCCGAAGTAGTTCCAGCCTCTCAACTCAAAGAACACATGCGTATTCAAATGAAATACGCTATGACTATTACCGATAAATTTACGACCGCTTTGGCTGCACTATCCTTTGTGCTGATAGGAATCCCTTTAGGCATAAAAGTTTCCCGTAAGGAAACGAGTGCCAACCTGGGTGTAGCAGTTGGGCTAGCCCTAGGATATTACTTCCTAACCGTTATGGTGAGCTGGCTTGATCGGCATCCAGAATATCGTCCCGACATACTGCTCTTACTTCCCAATATCATCTTTATTTGTATCAGTATCTGGCTTTTTAGAAGAACAGAGCAAAACTCATAATACATTTAAGTTATTAACTAATAATAACTTAGCCTATACCCTAGGTGTTTATGCCTGCTGAACAGCAACGAGCCCACTACGGCCATCTATTTCAGCCATAGCCTGATCTTCGACCTTTATCGAATCAGGGTTTTGTAAGTATTCCTGTGCAAGCGTATCCATGCGCACAAACTCCACCTCTGCTAAGGTCATAGCCCTAATTA
The DNA here is from genome assembly GCA_036824825.1 of Opitutaceae bacterium. Lineage (GTDB taxonomy): Bacteria > Verrucomicrobiota > Verrucomicrobiia > Opitutales > Opitutaceae > Palsa-1447. The sequence continues at coordinate 49,017 of DAISZL010000007.1, read as the reverse complement.
ATGCACGGAATAAATCTCTTTTACCCATGCCTTCAATTTCAGCATGAAGCGTAAATATATTTGGGCGGTCTTCTCTTAAAAGACTCATGTAATGACTTACTATCTTATCATCTGGAAACTCAGGTCTTCCTAAGAGTTCATCGAAGGTAGGAAGCGTACTTGGAATTTCTAGTGTTTTAAACGTTTGTCCATTGATGCGTGGGAAAAAAGGGTGATCTCCACGTGTATCACTTGAATATAATAAATGAGCTTCGTCGTATACTTGTCGGCTTAGTGCGTTACTTTGCCAACCAGGAGCACCAGCCGTTTTAGCATCTTGCCCAAAAATGCGTTTAAACTCAGCGCGTGCTAAATCAAATTCATGACGAATTTTTTCAATCGGTAATTTTTGGACGTAATCCTGCCAGCGATAATGATTATACGTGTGAATCCCAACTTCATAACCAAGGTCACGTACAGCTCTTAAAATACGTTCGTTTTTTCTACCAATATGTGGAGCTGGTAAAAGCGTGCCGTTGAGTAGCGTACGAACACCATACATAGAGACAACACTTGTACGGCTAACTTTCTTAAAAAATCCTGGCCTAAAAATACGCGTTATTGCGCGTCCTGTTTGATCAGGCCCTAGAGAGAAAAGAAAGCAGGCGGGTACACCATACTCTTTACAGTCTGAAACCAAATTAGGAACACCTTCGCGTGTTCCACGATCGGTATCGACATCAATTTTGAGTGCTACGCGAACAGGCATTCTTTATTCTAATTCGTATCCCTTATGCGATAAGTGATAAGCTAATGTTTTATGAATAGCTGTCTTCAAATCAACTTTGGGCTTCCAGCCTAGTTGTTTGTTTATCGCGGAGATAGATGGCACGCGGCGATGTATGTCTTGATAGTATTTACCGAAATACTGACCTGAAGAAACAACAACTGTTTTAGCTTTAGTTGCGTGTTCTCTGTATTCAGGGAATTCCTTAAAGGCCTCGATTATCAACTTTGCGAGTTTGGCTACACTCACATTATTATCTGGGTTACCAATGTTGAAAATCTGGCGCGATGCTTTGCCATTCTTGTTTTCGATGATTCTTAGTAATGCATCTACACCATCATCGATATAGGTAAAAGATCTGCCCTGCTTACCACCATCAACGAGTTGAAGTGGTTTTTTGAAAATGACGTTAGATATAAATTGTGTGAATAAACGTGAGCTACCTTCTTTAGGTTCGAACACATTATCTAACTTAGGTCCAATCCAGTTAAAGGGTCTAAATAGCGTATAATCTACATTATCACGTACGCCATAAGCATAAATTACACGGTCGAGTAGCTGCTTAGAGCATGCATAAATCCAGCGCTGTCTTTCGATTGGTCCATAGACCAAACTGCTGGTTTCTTCATTAAGCTCTTCATCAGGGCACATACCGTAGACTTCTGAAGTCGAAGGGAAAATAATACGCTTCTTGTATTTAGCGCACATGCGAACGATCTCTAAGTTTCCTTCAAAATCTAATTCGAATACGCGCAATGGATCACGGACATACTGTATTGGATTAGCAATCGCAACGAGTGGTAAAACAACATCACATTTTTTTACGTGATATTCGATCCACTCTTTAGAAATAGTAATGTCTCCCTCAACAAACTTAAAACGGGGATTACCTAAGCTATCTCCTAGCTTATGATCTCCAATATCAAGACCGTATACTTCCCAATCTTTTTGGGTAAGGATGGCGTGCGTCAGTGAGCTGCCAATGAATCCGTTGGCGCCAAGAATCAGAACTTTGATAGGCATGGGAAGAATTTAAAAAAAGAGATAAACTGATAAGTCGCTCGGTTGCAAGAGCATGAGCCTAAACAAATCAGACTACTTTATAGCTTAATTGATCCCAAAAGAGGCTACTTTATAAGCTGCCCAACCTGTAATTCAGGTTTTGGACCACGCCATTCTGTGCGTGTTAACTCTAAAGCTCCGTCTAGCGTACCTACAACAAGGGGTTCTACGGAAAGAACCTCTCCTGGCTTACCCTTCAATGTACGTCCAGGTGTTGTTTCATATTCTGCCCACCAAACCATAAGTCTAGAACCATGAATGTCTGTAAATGCTCCAGGATATGGATCTGTAACCGCACGAATTAGGTCGAAAATCTGTTTTGATTTGGATTCCCATTTAATTCGGCCGTCCTCAGGCGTACGTCCGCCAAAATAACTTACCTTACTTTCATCCTGAGGGGTCTCTTTAGCCTTACCTTCTAAAAGCAAATCTATCTGTCTTTCGAGTACGCGTTTTGCACAAGGCAGTACTTTTCTAAAAGCGATCTCAGCAGTATCACGCGCTCCAATATCGACACCTTCTTGATCTACGATAGCTCCTGCATCAGCTGACTTAACCATTCTATGAAGTGTCATCCCGATCCGTGTTTCTCCATGTAACACAGCCCAATTAATCGGCGCCCTTCCACGGTAAGCAGGCAATAACGAACCGTGCATGTTAAACGCACCTAAAGGAGCCAGCGCTAAAATGCGCGTACTAATCATATTTCGATAATATACCGAAATGATTAAATCGGGCTTAAGTGCTGTTATCTTTTCTATCCATTCCGGTGTAGAAATTTTTTGTGGTGTAAAAATAGGAATGTTTTTTTCACGAGCAGCGACAGCAGGCGTTTTAAACCAAATTTTTTCATTTGGATTATCTTCGTGCGTAAAAAGCCCAACAACATTATCACCACGGCTAAGTAAAAGACTTAGGCATTCATACCCTACTTCACTGTAACCGAAAAATAGAACTCTTGGCTTAGTCATTATTCTTTTGTCTCAAGTATCTCTTTAACGTGATAGCGCTGACGTGCTCTTACTACCTGATAGGTGCGACCTACATATTCACCAATAAGTCCGATACCAACCATCGCTACACTTAATAAGAAGAACAAAATAGCGAAAAGGGTAAATACACCGAAAGTTTCGCGATCGAGATTAAACGCAAAACGTCTAACTAATAACAGTGCTACTAAAGCTAAACTTCCCGCTGAACAAATCATCGAGAACATCGTGAAATACTGTAAGGGTGCTAACGAAAATCCTGTGATTAAATCAAAATTTAAGCGGATTAGTTTATAAAACGTATAATTAGAAACGCCTGCATGTCGTTCTTCATGCTTAACTCCTACTTCTGCTGGATTTGCAGAGAAGCTATAAGCAAGTGCAGGAATAAAGGTGTTAATCGCACCGCTTCTTACAATCGCATCAATAATCGCGCGGCTGTAAGCTCTTAACATACAGCCCTGATCTGTCATTTCGATATTTGTCGTCTGACGGCGTACGCCATTAATGATTTTTGAAGCAACGGTTCTAAAAATACTGTCCTGCCTATTAAGTCTATATCCACCTACATAATCATGTCCTGAATCCATAAGTTCGAGTAACTTTGGAATCTCTTCGGGTGGGTTTTGCAAATCTGCATCTAAGGTTACAACGACAGAACCACGCACACGCTCAAACGCTGCCATGATCGCCATGTGCTGACCGTAGTTAGAATTAAAATCTATCACACGCGTTACATCTGGACGCGCTGCATGCTGAGCACGTAATAAATCGGCAGATTTATCTGCACTCCCATCGTTCGTAAAAATGATTTCATACTTACGTCCCAATTTATCTAAGACGGGATACAAACGATTAAACAATATAGGCAGATTAGATTGTTCGTTATAAACAGGGATAACAACGGAAAGCTGTAGTGGTGAAGCGCTCATGATCTAAAATGGGCTGATATAATAGCTAAGAGTTCTTTTACGACACGCTCAACATCAGCGTTCGTCATGGATGCAAAAAGTGGTAGTGTTAAAAGATTGCGTCCCGCTTCTTCCGCAACTGGGAAATCGCCTTCTTTCCATCCAAAGTTACGGTACATGGAAAACAAATGAATGACTGGATAGTGAACACCAGAACCTATTCCTGCCTCATGCAGTTTTGCCATGATATCTGAGCGTTTCACGGTTAAGTGTTTATGTGGCAATAAAACCTGAAACATATGCCAATTAGTATCTGTAAAGTTAGCTAGCGGCAAACCCAGTCCGAATTTCTGCACTTCTGCTTTAGTGAGTAAATCAAAGTAATGTTTAACCAGCTGGGTACGCTTCTGATTAAATTCATCGATTCTTGCTAATTGACCTAGACCAACACGTGCCGCGACGTCCGTTAAATTAAACTTACCGCCGACGCGCTCTACATCCATACCGTCAAAACCTGTACGTACAACACCCTGTAAGCGGTACTGTTCTGCGAGTTTTGCTTCTGCTTCGTTATTAAGAACCAAACAACCGCCCTCGATCGATGTGATATTTTTGTTTGGATGAAAACTAAACGACACAAAATCTCCAAAAGAACCGATCTTTTTACCTTTATAGCTACTTCCGAATGACTGCGCAGCATCTTCGATCACGCGAATTTTTCTGCGATTTGCGATTTCATATAAACGGTCTCTATCAACAGGAAGCCCAGCTAAGTCTACTGGAATGATAGCTTTTGTTTTTGGAGTGATCGCAGCTTCGATTTTATTCAAATCGATATTTCGTGTAGTTAGATCGATATCAACAAAGACAGGTCTAGCACCAACAGCTAAAATAACATTACTGGTAGCAACCCAGGTCAGTGGCGTCGTTATAACTTCATCACCAGGACCGATTCCTAGTATACGTAGAGCAATCTCCATGGTGCATGTACCTGAATTGAATGCACGCACTGGTCTTCCTCCTACATACGCAGATAACTTAGCTTCAAATTCTTTTACTTTGGGTCCTGAGGTAATCCATCCCGAGCGCAACACATCAACTACACCTGCTATTGTTTCTTCGTCTATAAGAGGACGCGTCATAGGCAAGTAGGGAAGTACTGCCTTAGGTGAAGATGACTGTGAAGTTGGAACGGACATGGTACCTTATGGTTGATTCGAGAAAAGAGTGTGATCCTGTGTTTGCGCGAGTAAATAATAATGGAACGTAGAATCTTTAAAGAGTTCCCTTACATCTTGCCTTCTAGCGACAACAAAGAGGCGTGTTGGCTGTTTCCAAGCGGCTCTAAATTGAACCTCATCAATAAAATGTCCGTTCTTTTGTGCAGCGGCATCTTCTTCGAGCTCAATCTCTCCTTTAAACGCAACGACATCAACGGTGCGTGATGCATAAAACGTAAAATCATGGAAAAATTCATGATAGTGAAGAACTCGGTCTGTTGGCCGAGCTGTTTCATTAACGATGAGCGCTAATCCTTTTGTACCTGGTTTAATGAAAGGAGCTGCGTACGTAAAAACACCAAAGAAAACCGCAATAACTAAAGCTAATGCACCAACCGTAATTCGGGTGCCTCTTCTTGATGCTAAATACGGAATTCTAAGAATTCCCCAGAAAAGGACTGCCGCTAAAGTAAAAGCGATAGGTCTAATTGCATTAGCTTGATCTATAGAGAAGCGTGCAAGATTTGGTTTAATGACGACTACGCATAGGGCCGCGGCTAAAAGTGTACCAAAAACAGATACAACTATTAGTCCCTTTTTTAAATGCGTATTTGAGTTCGATTTTGTTTTAGCTAACCACACACCGATAATCGCTGCGAGTGGTGGGAATACGGGAAGAATATATGGGACTAACTTGGAATGTGATTTAGTAAAAAATAAAAAGATAAACACAACCCATGTTACAAAAAACCACGTTTCTTTATTATTCTCACGCTTAGCCCAACCACCCTGTAGTGACTGCTTGAGTGCTGGATATAAAAATCCCGTCCATGGAAATAATCCTACTAGTATAACTGGTATAAAGTACCACCAAGGACCAGGCCTACTCGCAACAGAAGAGAAGAAACGCTGAAAATGTTCGTAAACAAAATAACGGTGAACCCACGTTGGATTATGTCCGCTCACCAAAATATGCCACGGTGCAGCTATTATTAAAAATACGATTAGCCC
>DAISZL010000007.1:0-42958 GCA_036824825.1 Opitutaceae bacterium | reverse complement strand
TCACCGTATAGTTTACGAACAGCGTAATAAGTTAAGAGAACACCGAGCAGGGCAAACAAAGCAGGAACTGCACGAGCAGCTGTTTCATTATTACCTAGAACCGTGAAACTCATCGCTTCTGCCCAATACATTAACGGTGGTTTTTCAAAATAGTTTACCCCGTTTAATCGTGGTGTGATCCAATCATTACCAGCGACCATTTCACGTGGTATTTCTGCATATCTACCCTCATCAGGATTTAAGAGCGGATAGGTACCTGTGCGAAACGCAAATGCGATTCCAAAAAATAGAATAAGTCCAAGCAAGTTACGACGACTTGTAGAAAGTGATGAAAATAAACTCATGGTAAAATTACACTTCCACTTATTTTAAAATGGATGTGTACGTGTGGATCTGCAGATATAACTAAAAATTTTCTGTAAACAGGTAAGGCGTAATCTCTGGTGTCGATATCAGCAGTTCCCTCGATCGTGATCGCTTTATTTCTTATACTTACCGCAACAGGAAAACTTCCTTGTTTTTGTACGCCATGAACAGTTAATCGACCAACAGCTTGCGAAGAACCTGTTTTTAAATCGGTTGTTACTTGATCCAAAATAAAATCAGCCTTCGGAAATTGATCGGTCCTCATCCACATATAAATTTCCATATCACGATCGTCATCATTACTTTTGAGATCACTCATAGTAAAATGAACACTACCCGATACTTTTCCACGTGTTGGATCAATGGTTAGATCCGGATTAAATGAGCTAAACTTGGAGACAAAAGGTCCAACTGTTGTTTTTACAGTTACTTCAATAACACTTGCTGCCCTATCTAGGACGAGATTACTCGCTTTAACCCAAGGACTAAGAGATGAAAAAAATGCAATACACAGCACCGCAACCGTCTTTAAAAAAGATTTTCGGTTAATCAGATAAGTACAGCTGGGTTTTGAGGCGTACAATCGGTCTATAGTATTCCATTAACCATTTTAATCGTCCAGCTCATCTTACACCTCTTTAATACGCGTTTTGGCTGAATATTTGATTTTCTTAAACCACGATCCTTGACCTAACTTAGATAGGTGAGTGAAATTAAACACGAAATGGCTTCTGAGAGAAAATTTACCTTTGTTTGTGGTCAAGATGACTACCTCGTGAGTCGTCTAGGACAGGAGCGTTTCATAGAACTGTGCAAAGGCACGGAGGATGAATTTTCTCGCGATACTATTTCTGGTTTTGCAGGAAATGTGGGTGAAGTTGAAGCCGCAGTTAATCGTTTTAGAGAATCTGTTCAAACCGTTCCTATGTTTGGGGGTAAACGCGCTGTTTGGCTCAAAGATGTTAATTTTTTAGCAGATAGTGTAACAGGTCGCGCCGAGGGAACTCTACAGCAAGTAGAGGCGCTTCAAGAACTACTCACGAGCGTTAATCCTGATGAAGTCGCAATTCTTATCACAGCATCTCCAGTAGATCGCAGAAGAAGTTTTATCAAGTGGTGTGAAAAAAATGCCGACGCTATTGCAACTGATAGTGAAGCGGATGGTTTAGATGCTTTCAGTCCTATTGTGCTTGCTGAAGCAAAAGCAGTAGGAGCAACCATTGATTCTAACGCCGTTGAACTACTCGTAGAAAAAATTGGTGCTAACACACGACTTCTTGCTGAAGAAGTAAGAAAGCTTGCCTCTTATGCTTCCGAAGTAGACGGCAAGATTGTAATCACAGAAGAACACGTAGAAAGCCTAACGCCTAATTTTGCAGAAGGTGATTTCTTTGAAGCAGCTGAGGCTTTCTTTTCGGGTAATATAACTCGAACCCTCGATGCTTTACATCGTCATTTTTTCTCGGGTGGAGACGCACGTCCAGTACTAGCAGCGCTTCAAAATAGAAATCGTTTACTCCTCCAATTAAGAGCCTTAATTGATTCGGGAGATATTAAGCTTGGTCCTCGTGGAGTAGACGGCCTTGCTCGCGCAGCGACACAATACGGTGATAAATACGCAGAAGCACGTGCTGCTAAATCTGCCTATAATATTTTCACTCAACATCCTTTTTATCTAGGAAAACTAGCGAGTGGTAAAATTCCCTCACTCAAGCGCTTAATTGATAATCAACATGAGTTTATACTAGCGTTTGAAGAAATTATTAAGCGCCCCGATGAGCAAGAGGACGTGTTACGAGATATGACAGTAAGGTGCTTAACTGTAACAAAAAACTAAGCCTTTTTACTTTTTTAAATTCGCCTTATCGGGATGAATTTTCTTCACTTTGGTATACACACCTGTGAACGACCAACCCTCTTCTTCAGATCCTATCTCTAATGTTTTAGCTGAACGCTACGCTTCTGTAGCGATGAAAGACATTTGGTCTCCTACAGGTCGTATTACCTTAGAGCGCGATTTTTGGATCGCCGTTATGAAAGCTCAACGGGATTTAGGCGTCCCGATTCCTCAAGAAGCAATTAAAGATTACGAACGCGTAAAAAACCAAATTGATCTTGCTGCAATTGCTGAGCGCGAAAGAAAAACGCTTCATGACGTTAAGGCACGTATCGAAGAATTTTCAGATCTCGCTAACCGTCAGTTTATTCATTTGGGATTAACGAGTCGCGACTTAACCGAAAACGTTGAACAGCTTCAAATCGTTCGCGCTCTCAAAGTTATTCAATTTAAAGCGGTAGCTGCACTTTCTCGCATCGCAACCGTAGCAGAAGCTCACCGTGATTTAATGATCACGGGCAGAACCCACAATGTTCCTGCACAACCCACCACCTTGGGTAAACGTTTAGCCATGTTTGGCCAAGAACTCTTGGTCGCTGTAAATCGTCTCAATCATTTAATTGAAAACTACCCAGTTCGTGGACTAAAAGGTGCCGTTGGTACACAACTCGATCAACTCACCCTACTTGGCAGCGATGCGCATAAAGTCGCTGAATTAGAGGCTCGGGTCATTAAACACTTAGGCTTTAAAGCTTCCCTAGGATCCGTAGGACAAGTTTATCCACGAAGCCTCGATTTTGAAATTACTTCGGCTATCCATCAACTAGCTGCCGCACCTGCGGGTCTTGCGACCACCTTACGTCTTATGGCGGGAGCTGGTCTATTAACAGAAGGTTTCCAAGAGGGCCAAGTTGGGTCCTCTGCAATGCCTCATAAGGTAAATGCTCGTAACTGTGAGCGTATTTGTGGTTTTGCCACAATTATTAGTGGTTATGTTACCATGACTGCTGGTTTATCAGGTCATCAGTGGAATGAAGGTGACGTTTCATGTTCTGTCGTAAGACGCGTAGCACTCCCTGATACGTTTTTTGCGATTGATGGTCTTTTTGAGACTTTAATCACCATTTTAAAGCAAATGGACGTATTTCCAGCAGCTATTGCTGCTGAAAATGAACGAAATCTACCCTTTTTAGCTACTACAACGATTCTTATGGAGGCAGTTAAACATGGAGCTGGCCGTGAAACCGCTCATGAAGCCTTAAAAGAACATGCCCTAGCTGCTGCAAAAGCGATGCGTTCTGGAACCGGTGAATCTAATCTAATCGAGCGTCTATCAGGGGATAAGCGGATTAATTTAGGCAAAAAGGCACTTCAAAGAATTTTATCCGAAAACGCCCGCTTTGTTGGTGCAGCCCCTTTCCAAGTAGATGCTTTTGTGGCTGAAATTAAGCCTCTTGTAAAAAAATTTAAAGGGTCTGACACCTACCAACCAGCCCGACTGCTCTAAAGTTACACGTTAAGTGCAAATTTTAAGCCTTTAAGGCTAAATTTTCGTTTGCTTCCGGGAGTGCCCGCAGGCTTCATAAGCCATTAGGTTTTATAGCATTTTATAACATAACATTCTCATGGCTGAACTCATAGGTAACGTTTTAGTAGGTCAATCCGGTGGACCTACATCCGTCATTAACGCTAGCGTTGCTGGCATTGTTGCCGAAGCACTCAATCACGAATGCATTGAAGAGATCTACGGTGGTCTCAACGGCGTTCTTGGTATTCTTCAAGAAGACTTCATTGATCTTGCTTCAGAATCACAGCAACAAATCAGAGCATTACGTCATACACCTGGCGCAGCGCTTGGCACATGCCGCTATAAGCTAAAGAAACAACAAGATTTCGAACGCGTACTCGAAGTATTTAAAGCACACAATATTCGCTACTTCTTCTACATTGGTGGCAATGATTCACAAGACACCGCAGATAAGATCTCGAAGCTTGCTCAACAACAAAACTACGAGCTACGTGTTATCGGTGTACCAAAGACAATTGATAATGACCTACCTGTAACAGATCACTGTCCAGGTTATGGTAGCGTTGTTAAATATCTCGCAACAACCGTTCGTGAAGTTGCCTGTGATAATGCAGCTATGGGTCAGGGCGATTTAGTCTCTATTGTTGAAGCAATGGGACGTAGCGCAGGATGGATTGCAGCAGGTGCTGCTCTCGCAAAACGCAAAGATCACCCACACGATCCTCCACACATTATTCTCCTCCCTGAAGTAGCATTTAATCAGGAAAAAGTACTCGAAGAAGTACGCCGCGTTTTAAAACGTGAAAAATACTGCTTAATCGTAGTAGCTGAAGGTCTCGTTGATTCAGATGGCAACTACCTCGCAGCAGATGCTTCCACAGATGCTTTCGGTCACGCCCGCCTCGGTGGTGCAGGTGAAGCACTAGGTGAAATCATCGAAGCTGGTATTCCTGGAGTAAAAGTACGCGTAGCTCGCCCTGGTTTAATCCAACGTGCAGCTGCACATATCGCTTCCAAGACTGACTCAGACGAAGCTTTCTTAGCAGGCCAAGCTGCAGTACGTGCTGCTATTAATGGTGAAACCGATAAGATGGTTACTCTATTAAGAGGCGATACCGATCACTATAGCTGTGAAACAGGTTTAGCTCCATTAAGCGAAATTGCTAATGGTATTAAGAAGCTACCTGCAGACTGGATTAATGAAGACGGCGTGAGCATGAATTATCATTTCTTGCGCTACATTCAGCCACTCGTACAAGGTGAAAATACGATTCCTACGGATAACGGCATACCTGTCTATGCTCATCTAGAAAAGCATCGTATTGATAAATCACTTCCTGCTTACGAAGTATAATTAATCCTGACTTTAGACAAAGACCGGATATGGATGAATGAATCCTCCGGTCTTTTTTTGTGTCCTAATACTTTCTCCCCATGGATTCTGCAGATAAAAACTCCGCTAAAACTAAACTCTATTTTATCATCTCAATTATAGGATTTTTAGGTCTGTGGTTTATCTCCACAAAATTTAGCCCAGATGGGATAGAGAGAAATACTACAGCCCAGTTTTTTGGCCGTCTTCATCCCTTATTTTTACATATACCCATCGCACTGCTCGTACTTGTTCCTGTACTAGAAATATTAGGTTCAAAATATAAACGCGCTCATCTTACTCAAACAACTGAGTTTGTTCTTGGTATAGCGACTGTTGCTACCTGCATAACTTCCATCGATGGATGGTTACTCGCTTGGAGCGGTGGTTATAGCGGAACAACCGTGTCTCGCCATTTATTAGCAGGCACCCTTTTAACAGGTCTATGTATCTGCGCCTTTTTTCTGCGTAAGATAAACACAGGCATACTCTATAAAATTGTAATTACATTGTGTCTTTTAGATCTCGTTTGGACCAGTGATCTTGGTGGAGCCTTATCTCATGGAGATACATTCCTCACAGAATACATGCCTAGCAGCATGCGCTCCCTGCTAAGACTTCCTGCTCCAAAACCTTCGAAAAAGTCATCACCTCAAACAGTTGCTGCCCGAAAAACGTACTATTCTGAAAAGATCGTTCCATTATTTGAGGCAAAATGTGTTTCATGTCACGGAGCGCAAAAAGTAAAAGGTAAGTTACGGCTAGATTCGTATGAAGCTATTATGAAAGGTGGCGAAGATGGCTCGATCGTTACGCCTTGGGTAGTAAGTAAAAGTGAACTGTATCGCCGAGTAATACTTCCCCCAGAGGATGACGAAGCAATGCCTGGCGGCGGCAAACCACCCCTTAAACCTGAAGAAATTAAGATCATTGAGCGTTGGATTTCTGCCGGTGCTTCAGATAATCAACCTGTAGAATAATTTTTAGCTAAAATAGGGACTTTTTAGGGCTTTTTTGCCTAAAAATAGGCGTTTTTAATCAAAAATAGGCCCTTTTTAACGTTTTTCGGCTTTTTAGAGAAATCCCGAACACTTGACAAATGATACTCAGTCTCATTAACTAGATAGAAGCTCAGGTTGTCCCGCATTATAAATCAATAAACTGAATATTTATCTATCCTATATATATTATAAATAACTGTTTATTAATGACTTAAAACAATAGTGGCTCAAGAAATCAAACTCTCTGAATTAGTGGTAGGCTCAAATGCGATCGTACGCGCCTACCCTAAATCAGGTACTGAGTTTATTCGCTTACGTGAAATGGGAGTACTTCCTGGAACTCCAATTACTCTTCTTAGAACTGCACCATTAGGGGATCCGATCGAAATCAAAGTACGAGGATACCGTCTTACACTTCGCAAAAGTGAAGCTGATTTCATTCTCGTAGAGAAAACCTAAGGCGCAGCATGAGCCCCAATTTTACAAGCGCATCTCAAAGTCGCTCCTTTGTGTATGCATTGGTTGGAAATCCTAATTGTGGGAAAAGCACTCTTTTCAACGCGCTCACCGGATTAAAGCAAAAAGTAGGTAACTATCCTGGGGTAACCGTAGAAAAGAAAGTAGGCACGGTATATTCACAACATGGCACTCCCATGTCTGTGATTGATCTCCCGGGTACCTACTCCTTGGCATCACGCTCTCCAGATGAAGCAGTCACACGTGATGTACTTCTTGGAAGAAGACCAGACACACCTACTCCTGATCGTATTTTATGTATCGTTGATGCAACCAGTCTTGAGCGGAGTTTATACCTAGTTCACCAAATTTTAGATTTAGGAAGACCGTTGATCCTTGTGGTAAACATGATGGATCAGACGTCACAAAACGGAATCCATATCGATATCGATCGTCTTAAGCAGACATTAGGAATTCCTGTTATTGCAGCAGAAGCAACTAAGGGAAAAGGCCTCATTGAATTAAAACTCGCGATGAGTCGGTTAGATCTTCCGCTTTCAAAACATGCGTGGTCTATTCCAAGTGAAATTGCTTTAGCCGTTGCTGAACTCCAGGCCTCTTTAACTGCAGACTCACAGAAGTTATATCTCACGGCTCGTGCTGAAGCGCTTTTACTGCTTACAGATCAATCACCCATTCAAGTTGAAGGATCAAAAGCCATCCACCCTCGCACCTCAGAGATTTTAAATACGTGGCAAAAACGGTGGTCAAAGGAAGGCATCGACTGGGCTTCTGCTTTGGTGCAATCACGCTATGATGCAATTTCTAAGCTGTGCTCGGAAGTTGTTGAGGAATCAAATGTAGGACCTGCTTTGACCGACCGTATCGACGCCGTAGTAACACATCCAATACTTGGGTGGTTAGTACTTGGCGTAGCGATGGTGCTTATATTCTTAAGTATCTTTTCGCTGGCTGAATATCCCATGAATTGGATAGATCAGCAAATCACCTTGTTGCGCGATTTAGTAAAAGCCTCGCTACCTGCAGGAGATTTACGTGATTTAATTACAAATGGCGCGATCGCAGGTGTTGGCAGTGTTCTTGTTTTTTTACCTCAGATATTAATTCTATTTTTCTTTATCGGTCTTTTAGAGAGCACTGGATACATGGCTCGCGCCGCATTCATCATGGATCGTTTGATGAATCGCGTTGGCTTAAATGGAAGATCTTTTATTCCGATGCTGAGTTCTTACGCATGTGCCATACCGGGCATCATGTCCACGCGCACAATCGAAGATGAAAAAGATCGTATCATTACAATTTTAATTTCACCTCTCATGAGCTGCTCAGCACGGTTACCTGTATACCTGCTGATGATCGCGGCGTTCGTGCCTTCAGATAAAGTTCCTCTACTCACCAAAGCTTCGCTAATGGTTTTAATGTATGCTCTAGGTACCTTTGGCGCTTTTGGTTTTGCGTGGCTATTTAAGAAAACACTTTTAAAAGGTTCGCAACCAAAGATGATGATGGAGCTGCCTCCGTATCACTTACCGCACATAAAACAAACCCTACTTCAAATTGTAGAACGCATGTGGGTGTTCCTTCGCAATGCAGGTAGTGTGATACTAACCATTAGTATCGTTCTTTGGTTTTTATCGGCTTATCCGAAAGCACACGACTCTGTTAGTGCACAAGAGCAACTTTCTCATAGCTTTGCAGGCAAAGCTGGCCATCTCCTAGAACCTGTAATTAAACCCCTCGGTTTTGATTGGAGAATCGGTATAGGTCTTGTGAGCTCGTTTGCTGCTAGAGAAATCTTTGTTAGCTCTACAGCAGTGGTCTTCAGCAGCAGTGATAATACTGCCCATACACAGACTCAGCCGCTTCGCCTGGCTTTAAGAAACGCTCACTGGCCTGACGGTAGAATGTTATTCACTCCACTCGTTTGTTTATGCCTGATGATCTATTACGTATTTGCCATGCAGTGCATGAGCACGGTTGCAGTCGTTAAGAGAGAAACAAACACCTGGAAGTGGCCGCTCTTCCAGATTTTCTATATGACTGGTACCGCATGGATTCTAACCTTTTTAGTTTACCAAATAGGTACACTACTTGGCTTTTGATTTATGTCATCAACCACACAAACCATTGTAGCATTCGTTTTGGTTGGACTAGCATCGTTTGCACTAATTCGTCGTTTTTTTAATAAAAAACCCGACCACGGTTGCAGCTCTTGCCCAACAGATAAATTTAAAAATAACTTAAAACGTTAATTTTAAGTTCCTCGTTTATTACCATATAGCTCGAGGTGTAATCTGTTTGCGTATCTATAACCAAATTTTTTGCACTGCTCACTAAGCCATAAGCCTTTAGCTTTTACTGCTTCTTGTGTTATTCCCTCGGGCATAAGTAAGATTTTAACACTAGGCACATTTCGCTCTAAAGATTTTATCATCTGCTGCATCTCATCGACATCTGATGGCTGTGATATAACAAACTTAAACTGATAGTTATAGCCGTTATCTAACCAGGAGCGAATTACATTTGGTTGCCACCGTGTCGCTTCATGCTTCTTTCTCCACACTCCGTGCTTTACTGCATCCGGCGCAGAATTAAGAAGCTTTGGAGACATAGAGACTAAATCGCAGGCAATGCCCTCGGGTGCTATCGTTGCAGCCGTTTCAATCGTTATGTGATAACCTAAAGCTTTTAATTCTGATGCAAGAATCCTTACGTCCTTAGCAACCATGGGTTCACCTCCAGTGATAACAACATGTTTTGTAACTGGATATGTTTTCACTCGTGCAATAATGCCGTCTATTGTGTGTGCATCTCCCTCGGGCTCCCATGAGGCATAAGGGGTATCGCACCAACTGCAGCGCAAGTTACAACCACTTGTACGAACAAATACTGAGGGAACGCCTGTTAGTTCTCCTT
This sequence comes from Opitutaceae bacterium, assembly GCA_036824825.1. GTDB lineage: Bacteria > Verrucomicrobiota > Verrucomicrobiia > Opitutales > Opitutaceae > Palsa-1447. The sequence goes on along the minus strand of DAISZL010000007.1, from coordinate 33,461 downwards.
CACCTTGAACTGAATAAAATATCTCTGAGATAAGCACGGTTATTTAATGATAGGCGCCTTAGGTAATGCCTCGTGTGTTAAGTATTCTGTTGGATCGGGAATGTGTGCGTCAATAAAGGCTTCTCGTCTTTCAACGCAGGTGCCGCACTTACCACAGTGAATAGCGCCTCCTTTATAACAGGAGTATGTTTTTGAAAAATCTACTCCGTGTTTAACACCAACAGTTACAATAGCTCCTTTGTTAAGATCGATAAAGGGTCTTAATAGTTTTATTCCGGCATAGGTACCTTCACGGATTGTGTCTGCCATTGCTTTCATGAAAGCCTCTCTACAATCCGGATAAATAGCATGATCACCTGAATGTGCAGCTATAACTAAACCCTCGGCCTCTAAACTTTCAGCCCATCCTGCTGCTATTGAAAGCATGATGGCATTTCTAAAGGGCACGACGGTTTGTTTCATATTCTCGGCTTGGTAGTGACCCTCCGGAATTTCTCCACCGCTTGATAGAAGGGCTGAGTTAAACAACTTATCTATAAAATCTAAGTTTATGATTTGATGACGAATCCCCAACTTATCTGCATGCAGTTTGGCAAAAGGTATTTCTCTGGGATTATGTTTTGATCCATAGTTATAACTTAATGCAGCGACGACTTCATGCTCGGCATTAGCCCAGTATAAAGCACTGACTGAATCCATACCCCCGGAACATAGGACTACAACTTTCATACCTATAATGGGGACAATTTTAGGAAAAATCGCAAGAGATCCTCGAAGTAGCGTTTATTAGCCAAATTTATGTTAAAAAAACACACAAAAATTAATAAAAAACATATTATTTAAATCGCCCTGTGGCCATAGCCTCTGCACCCTAAAAACTTGTAGAAATGATATCCCGATTCTTGCCTCAACCGGTACGACGTCTCTTGGGCGTCAAGACTGCTGGACGGCCCCCATCCTATCAGCTAATTGAGCGACAAGATCAATTCCCTGCACTCCTTGATGCCTTGGACAAATGTCATGAGGTAGCCCTAGATACAGAAGCAGACAACATGTACCACTATAAAGTGCGTGTCTGTTTAATGCAGTTTTTAATCGAGGGAGAAGTATTTTTATTAGATATGCTAGCTGATATTAATTTTGCGCCTATGTGGCCAAAATTAGCTAAAAAGCATATTATCATGCATGGCAGTGATTTTGATCTAAGGCTGTTGCATGATTTATGTAATTTTAGAGCAAAAAGTATTTTTGATACCATGCTAGCCTCGCAGCTCCTAGGCAGGCAGCGTTTCGGACTAGCTTCCCTTTTAGAAGATGAGTTTGGAGTCCAATTAGATAAAAACGGACAAAAAGCTAACTGGTCTAAAAGACCAATAACTAAAAAACTTCTCGATTACGCGGCCTTAGATGTTTGGCACTTACCCGAACTGCGTGATTTACTAAACAAAGAGTTGGTTAAATTAAAACGCACGGATTGGCTACGTCAGCAATGTGAAGCACAAATTGAAGCTGGCTCAGATGGTTTTGGTCCTCCTCAAGAAAACGATTGGAGAATTGGAAAATCTGAAAAATTACGTGGTAAAAGTTTGAGTGTTTTATTTTGCGTTTGGCATTGGAGAGAAGAACAGGCCAAGCGCATTGATACACCTCCTTTTAAAGTATGCTCAAACGACACGCTAATCAGAATCTGTATCCAGGCAGAAGATCACGATAATGCGGAAGCTATTTTAGAAGGACTTAATTTAGGTAAACGTCATGACCGTTTGATAGGTACACTCATCGCTGCAGTCACTGCAGGATTAGCAAAAGATCCCAAAACTCTTCCTCGCCGTGCTGGACGTGATCCTAACCATTCGCCGTTAACTCAGAACGAAGTTAACCGCATGGAAAAAATTAAAACAGAACGTGATGTAGTAGCAGCAAAACTAGGAATAGAGCCTACACTCATTGCTAATCGGGCTGTTATTTCTCAAGTTGCTCGCGATCCTAATAAACTCGATGAACTGCTTCTTCCGTGGCAGGCTAGTTTGATGCGCGATTTACCTTCGCTTGCAAATAATGGCTGATACTCCAAATGCCAATATTGCTCGCTTCCTAAGCATGATGGCTGCCTCTAATCCTCAGGCAGCAGCGATAAAAATTCCTCGCGGAAGATTACCCGATAAATCTATCGATTACCTGTCTCTGTCTTTCGCAGAACTGGATGATGAAGTAAGCGCATGGAGCTATCACTTACTTAATCGCGGTGTAAAGCGTAACGACCGCGTCCTAGTTATGGTTAAGCCTGGGCTGCCTTTAATTGCCTGTGTTTTTGCGTTATTTAAAATTGGCGCTATACCAGTCGTCATTGATCCAGGTATGGGAATTAAAAATTTCTTGTCCTGTGTTTCACATACTCAACCGGATGCACTTGTTGGTATTCCAATAGCTCAGGTTTTAAGCCGAATATTTAGAAAATCGTTTAAAACTATTCGTGTTAGAATTTCGGTAAGTACGTCCTTAATTAATCAACTGCGTACCCAATTCAAATATCGGGCCAATCAGGATGAGGCGCCAGCATCAAACAAATCAGATGATTTGGCTGCGATTTTATTTACAAGTGGATCTACAGGGTCTCCTAAAGGTGTTTGCTATGAACACGGAATGTTTGAGGCTCAGGTTAACCTATTAAAACGAACGTACGGCTTTCAGCCGGGTGAAATCGATCTGCCTCTGCTTCCTATATTCGCACTCTTTGATCCTGCACTGGGTTTAACTGCAGTAATCCCTGAAATTAATCCGAGTAAGCCAGCTAAAGCTGATCCTAAAAAATTGGTTCAAGCAATACTCCAAGAAAAAGTTACTAGCTCTTTTGGATCACCAACACTCTGGGGATTAATAGCTACGTACTGCGAAAAAGAAAACATAACCCTGCCGACCTTGCGTAGAGTGCTTTGTGCAGGAGCTCCCGTTCCTATTTCATTATGGCAAGCGTCTGAAGCATTTATTCCAAACGGACTCATGCATAGTCCTTATGGCGCAACTGAAGCACTACCTATTAGTAGCATTAGCCAAAATCAAAAATCTGTTTTGCTTGATACACAAGGGGCATGTGTGGGAAAACCAATTGAGGGCATAGCAGTTAAAATTATTCCAATTAATGACGGCGTTATAAATAATTTAGCGGAAACAAAAAGTTTAGCTCCTAATGAGATTGGTGAGATAATCGTTCGTGGTCCTGTGGTTACTAAGCAATATTACCAAAAACCAGATGCCACACGTTTAAGCAAAATTACCGACGATGACACCATTTGGCATCGCATGGGAGACTGTGGATTCATTGATGAAGATAACAATCTGTGGTTTTGTGGTCGTAAAGTTGAACGTGTTATTACTCAACATAAGACATTATTCACTGAGCCCTGTGAACGTATATTTAAAACGCATCCTCGAATTAAGCGTTGTGCACTAATCGGTTTAGGCGCTGCGCCAAATCAAACACCTGCACTAGTGGTTGAGTTGAATGTTAACACCTCCCACGAGGCCTTAAGCTTAACTAGGCAATTACGCGACTTAGCTTTATCGCATTCTGCTACACAGCAAATATCACGATTCTACTTTAAAGCTCAGTTTCCTGTTGATGTTCGTCACAACGCAAAAATACATCGTCTGACTTTAGCAAAGTGGGCTGAAACACAAAACGGTTATTCCGTATGAATACACCCGCGTCATTCAATAATCCAAGTTCTGTTGTCCTTGTAACAGGTGGCACCGGTTTTTTAGGTAAAGCTTTGGTTAAAAGATTATTATCCCAAGGCAGGAACGTTCGTGTACTTGCACGAAAATCTAATCAAGAGCTTCGCAACTTAGGTGTTCATTTTTTTGAAGGTTCATTAACAGACAAAATAATTGTTAACGAAGCCTGTAAAAATTGTGACACGGTTTTTCACGTTGCCGCAAAAGTCGGTGTATTTGGAAAATATGCTGATTTTTACGAAACAAATGTAATAGGTACTCAAATAATCATAGAAGCCTGCAAAAGGGCTGGCGTTAAAAAACTTATTTATACCAGTACTCCTAGTGTCGTTTATAATGGTGAGAATATAGCTAACGCCGATGAATCGCTTCCTCTGACGACACACTGTCCTAGTCCTTATCCGCTTACAAAAGCTATAGCAGAAAAACATGTTCTTAGTGCTAATTGCGATGCGCTAAGCTGCGTAGCCTTACGTCCGCATTTAATATGGGGTGTTGGTGATACACAATTAATTCCACGTGTAATTAAGCGTGCCGATTCTGGCAGATTGAAAATTATTGGATCAGGTACAAATAAGGTCGATATGGTCCACGTAGAAAATGTTGTGGATGCCCATCTATTGGCAGAAGTTTCGACCAAGGCTTCAGGCAAAGCCTATTTTATTACAAACGATGAACCCGTCGTTCTTTGGGATTGGATTAATACGTTACTCGTACGTTTAAATAAAAAACCCATAACACAAAAAATTCCGCTTAAACTCGGTCTTACTCTAGGTTCCTTCGCTGAGCTTATCTGGGCACTTTTTGGTTTAAAAAACGAACCGCCTATTACCCGTTTTATTGCAGCTGAACTAGCAAAAGATCATTGGTTTAACATCCATGCTGCTAAAACAGATCTTGGCTATATCCCTAAGATTTCTATGAAACAGGGAACGGATGAGCTTGTTACTTGGCTCCTCGCTGGCGAACAGCCTCGAACAAAGTAATAATTGTAGCCATAGCTACATTTAAAGAATCAGCCTGTCCCGCCATAGGAATACGAACAGGAATATCTGCGCCCTTCATCCAGAAGTCACTTAAACCATATTGCTCACTACCCATTACAATAGCTAAGGGACCTGTAAGATCTGTATCAGAGTATAAAGCTTCTGCAGATGGCGTTGTAGCTACGGTTTTTATTTTATGTGCGTTTAGCCACTTTTTTACCGGTTCACTCTCAGCTACAATGCAGGGCACAGAAAAAAGCACTCCCGTAGAAGCACGAACTACATTAGGATTAAATAGATCCGTTACAGGGTCACATACAATCAAAGCATGGCAACCTGCAGCATCAGCACTACGTAAGATTGTTCCTAAATTTCCCGGTTTTTCGATAGCTTCAACAACTAATATGAAAGGAGCCTTGTTGCCGCATCTTTCATTTAAAATAGTGTCTAGTTGATCTAAGGTCCTTTTCCACTGTGGAGCCACAGCCAATAGTCCGTCCGGTCTTTCGCGGTAAGCTATCTTTGCAAAAGCATCTTTACTCAATTGGTAAAGACTGGCTCCTGAGGCTTCTGCTTGATCGATTAACTTTTGTTCGTTTTCTCCTAAAAACCAATCCGGTGAATAATAAAGTTCGGTGAGCTTAATGTTCTTTTCCAAGGCTCTGCGTATTTCTCGATAGCCTTCAACTAAAAATACTCCAGCTTCGTCCCTGGGACGGCGATCCCTTAGTTTAACCAACTGCTTAATGCGTGGGTTTTGAAGACTGGATATGTGCTCTACTGCCATAAAGTAATTATATGAACATGCTTCTAGTAAATGCGCACGGAGAAAATAGCAGTATCGACTCTTTCCTTAAGACCATATTGAATCCTAAGTTACGTGGCAAAAAAACGCACATTTAACGATAAACCCTTTCGCTATCATCAAGAAATCGAGCTTGAAATATCTACGCTCACGAACCTTGGTGTTGGTTTAGGTAGGGTTACCCTACCTCCTTCTGAACCTGCTGAAGGTGAACCCGAAACATCTGGTGGTTGGGTTGTAATGGTTCCATTTACATTACCTGGTGAAAAAATCCGTGCGCGTATTTTTAGAAATCATAAAAACTACTCCGAAGCAGACTTATTAGAAGTAATAGCCGAGTCTAAAGACCGCGTTAAGCCAGTATGTTCTCTTTTTGGTAGTTGTGGCGGTTGCCAATATCAGCATCTGAATTATTCAGCTCAGTTACACTGGAAGCGCCAACAGGTTGCTGAATTATTAAAATATATGGCCGGGCTTGAATTTTCTGTAGAGCCCGTCATTGGATCACCCAAAGAATTAGGTTATCGCTCAAAAATAACTCCTCACTTCGGTTTACCTAGACCTGAAAAAGCAGATACATTTCCAATCGGCTTCTTAAAACAGAGCTCTCGATTTGAGCTTGTTGATGTACCGCAGTGTCCGATAGCTACAGACCGCATTAATTTAAAGTTACCCGAAGTGCGTGCAGAGGTTAAACGAAAAGCCGCTGAAGGCCTTTACTCTCGGGGTGCTACTGTAATGCTGCGTGAAGCAAGTGGGAGCGTAACGACTGACTACGACGCCTCAATTACTGAATGCGTCTCACTACCTCCTGTAGATAAAAAATTGATTTCTGAAGGTTCAACTCCCGTTTCAGAATTAAAACTTACATTTCTAGCACGAGACTTTTTTCAAAATAATCCGTTTATTTTACCCCTGTTCATAGATTATGTTAGAACCCAAGCATCTCTAAGTGGTGCTAAATACTTAGTTGATGCTTATTGTGGTAGCGGTTTATTTGCCTTAAGTTCTGCCTGTTTATTTAAGGAAGTTGCAGGAATAGAAATTAGTGCAACAAGTGTTGCTTGTGCTAAAGCCAATGCTGTTTCAAACGGAATAACTAACGCACAATTTCAAGCAGGTGAAGCGTCTGCTATTTTTGCAGGCTTAACTTTTCCTGCACCAGATACTGTTGTTGTCATAGATCCGCCACGCAAAGGCTGCGATGAAAGTTTTCTAAACCAACTCTTTAATTACGGACCTAAAGCAGTTGTTTATGTTAGCTGTGATCCAGCAACACAGATGCGCGACTTAAAACCGTTTTTGACTTCTGGTTATGTAGTAAAACGCATACAGCCTTTTGATCTATTTCCTCAGACACGACATCTTGAGTGTGTTATCACTCTAGAAAAAGGAGTTTAGTTTCACCTAAACTCTAACCATTCAGAAGAAGTATACTGATCAATTAATCCCGAGAGTTCGTCCTCATTGAACTCTGGCCAAGGAGTTTGCTGAGGTTCAACTTTGAGTAGTTGTGCTAATTGAACTGTAAAGTCGTCGTGAAACATATCCCAATCTATTGGCTTATCTATTGTATCACGTGCTATAGACCCCTGAAAAAGTAATCCGTGTTTACTGCGTTTTTGTGCAGCACCTGCAATTTTTTTTCCGGTTGCACAATTTATCACGTCAAAAATTTCAGCTCGTTCAAAACAAACGCCTGCAATAGCCTCTCCAGAATCATCGGCTTTAGTTGACTGTAGTTCAGCTTTAATACCCTGCTTAACTAAAGCCTGCACCATACACTCATGTACCTCACGATAACTTTGCGTAGCGCGAATTTCTTCAAGCGGATGTCCTCGGGGTATAACGAGCGAAAAAGTCCAATCATGTCGATGGTCAACAATTCCACCCCCTGTAGGCCTACGGCATACATCAAATTTTTCTTCTTTAGGAAGTTGTTCACTTACCCATCCATACTTTTGGCTATAACCAAAAGTAAAGGCTGGAGCATGCCATGCGTAGTGTCTAAAACGAGGCGTCGCAATACCTGGATAGCGCTGCAGCATTAAAAAGTCTGTTGCCATATTTTCGGCGGCTCGCGCTATACGGAACGGTAATATATGAAGCACCTTCATTCAGATATTATTGATTTAAACTATCAGCACTAAATTGAGTAATCATTTTCCACTCTACCAATGATTTACTGCTAATTCTTTCTAGTATTAGACAGGATGCTTTTTCAAAAACCACACTTTCGTTTTTAAGTAAACGTGAAGCTAAACATTCAAGATAGGGGTTGTGTCCAACTATAGCTATGTCTCTGGTTTCAGATTTTAACTTTTTTAGAATAATAGAACAATCATCGTCTGGTTTTAAATCTTCTGTCTCCAGTATAGGAATACTCCAACCTATTTCTTTACATAAACCTAAGGCAGTCTGCTTTGCTCTCACTAACGTGCTATGCCATAGCTCATCTGGTTTTTTTATATCTTTTTTTTTGATAAAGGCACCGAGCGTTTTTACCTGCGCATTTCCATACGGGCTAAGATACCTTTGCTCGTCAATGGGTCCAATCACTGCGTCAGCGTGCCGAATTAAATAAAGCATTCCTAATTATAGCAGGTCTAGGGTGATAGTCGTTCGACTGCCCATCCATCACTCGTTTTTCTATAGCGAAGTCTATCATGTAAACGGCTTCTTCTACCTTGCCAAAACTCTACCGTTTCTGGTGCTAAACGATATCCACCCCAATGAGGAGGAAGCGGAACTACCTGTCCAGCATACTTAGCTTCAGCTGCTTTCATATTTTGCTCCAGTACCTCACGACTCGATACGATTGTACTTTGCTGTGAAGCCCAAGCGCCTAACTGACTTAAAATAGGTCTACTATGAAAATAGGCGTCACTTTCTTCTCTAGCAACTTTCGTTACGGTTCCCTCAATAACAACTTGTCGTTCTAAACCAATCCATGGAAACAATAACGCTGCATGCGGATTGTTTTCTAAGTCACGTCCCTTATCGCTTTGATAATTAGTGTAAAAAACAAAACCCCGGCCATCTACATCTTTGAGTAAAACAATACGAGAACTTGGTTTTTTATCGGCACCGCAGGTAGACAGCACCATTGCATTAGGTTCTGTAATCTTCGCTGCCTCAACCTCTTGGAACCATTTTTCAAACTGCCTAAAAGGATCTTTTGCGAGGTCTTTTTCTGAAAGACCAGATAAACTGTAATCTTTTCTAAGATCGGCTAAGTTCATAATGGTTTTATAGTAATAAAAGTACCCCCCATAAGCCCGTTCAGCAACGAAATAGCGGTGCTCTTATTACCTAAAAAGGCACTCGCCTCACCGCTTTAAGCTCGTGAAACTAGTCTTAATACAACGATCGCATCCTCATTACTCTAACCATGACTCCTTTCGAATACATCGACCGTAACTCAAAACAAATGCTAAATTTTTTGGGCGATATTATCCGTGTTCCTACAGTGAATCCGCCCGGAGATAGGTATGATGAGATGACAGAGATGTTGAATAAAAAGCTTATTCAAATGGGGCTATCCTCAAAGCGATATTCTGTACCAAAAAAAATTCTTAAGGACGCTTTAGCACCCCAATATTTGGGATATCCTAGGTATAATGTATTAGGAAAACTTAAAGGCCTTAACAGTAAACGTACCATCCATTTTAATGCTCACTATGATGTAGTTCCTGTTTCTGGAACTTGGAAACATGGCGATCCATTTAGCGGTAAGGTAAGCGGTGGTCATATTTATGGCCGCGGAACAGCAGACATGAAGGGTTCGATAGCAAGTCTTGTTCTTGCTTTAGAGGCACTTGCTGCAACCAAGACCAAGCCAAACCTAAATGTTGAAGTGTCACTTACAGCAGACGAAGAAACTGATTCTGCTTTAGGTACGGGATGGATGATTCACAACACCCCTATCAATCCTAATTATGCCATAGTCATGGAAGGTGGGGAAAAGGACATTGTCTGCTGTGGTCATGGTGGAGTTGTCTGGCTTGAGGTATCCGTACATGGAAAACCGGCCCATGGATCGACACCACAAAACGGAATAAATGCATTAGAGAAAATGTCCGCTTTAGTTTTAGCACTAGAGGATTATAAAAAGATTTTACGTAAGACTTCATTCAAAACACCGAGTGGTGAAATACGGTATCCTACAATTAACGTAGGAGGTGTTTTTGAATCTGGCCCAGGAGGAAAAATAAATACGGTTCCCTCCTTTGGTTCCTTTACAATTGATCGCAGAGTTTTAGCAGTCGAAAATCATGCTAATGCCGAAAAGGATCTAACAAAGTTTTTATACTCAGTGGCTAAAAAAATACCTCAGTGTTCAATTACTGTAAGAAAAATATCTGAAAACTACGCATGCTTTACACCGCCTAAGCACCCATTCTTTAAAGCAGTAGGTCAAAGTTTAGAAAAAGTACGCAAAGAACCAGCCGTATTTAGTGTGTCGACAGGTTTCAATGATATGCAGTTTTTCGCAGCAGAATTAAAGATTCCAACTGTAGGCTATGGTCCAGGAGGCGACGATTATCACGCTGTAAATGAAAAGGTTTCGATTAAAGACTTAGTGGATTCGGCAAAAATATATGCTGACGTTCTTACCCAATTCGAAGGATAATTTATTTTTAAAAAATGAAGATTAATTCAACGCTTACCCCTAAAAAACTACTTAAAAAAACAGATGCTGTTTTTGAACTAGCTGGTAAAAAAATTGCTGCCCTCAATAAAAACTGGGATGCAAGCAAGGGCACTCCTGTTTTCACGGTTAAAGGAAAGTATACTTCACGAGGCTGGACTGAATGGACACAGGGCTTTCAGTTCGGTATGGCGTTTTTACACTTCGATGGAACCGGAGATAAATCCTCTCTACGTTTAGGTCGTGAAAAGACAGTTAAATATATGGCTTCTCATGTTTCACACATCGGTGTGCATGATCATGGATTTAACAACGTTTCTACTTACGGAAATTTGCGTCGCCTTATTTTAGAGGGAAAAGCGATTGAAGAAAAAGGTGAGCTACATTTTGCTGAGTTAGGACTTAAGGTTTCTGGTGCAGTACAAGCTGCGCGATATGCTACAACGAATTGCAAACTTCCTTGGTCCCCTATTCCAAATACAGCTGGTGTAATACCAAGTGGCTACATTTACTCCTTCAACGGACCTCAGTCCTTATTTGCTGATACAATTCGTTCTATGCGCTCTTTGAGTGTAGCCCATCAGTTGGGACACGTACTCATGGGTGAAGGCGATAAGAAAATTAATCTACTACATCGTTCAATTGAGCATGCAGCTACAACCGCACGCTTTAATGTATTCTTTGGACAAAATAGAGATTCATATGATGTGAGAGGACGCGTTGCGCATGAATCTATTTTTAATCGCAATGATGGCCAGTATCGCTGCCCAAGCACACAACAGGGCTATTCTCCTTTTAGCACATGGACGCGTGGTGCTGCTTGGATAATTTGTGGCTATGCAGAACAGCTTGAATATTTAGACACTGTACGAGGCACTGAATTAGACGCAATGGGTGGAAGACGTGCCGTAACAGATTTATACCTAGAAACAGCTAAGGCCACCTGTGATTATTATATCAATGGTTACTCAACTATTGATGGTATTCCATATTGGGATAACGGCGCCGAAAAACTACACCTCTTAGGTGATTATACAAAAAAGGTATCAAATCCATATAATCCCTTTGAACCAATTGATAGTTCAGCAGCAGCTATAGCTGCTCAAGGCTTCTTGCGTTTAGGTCGTTGGCTATCTGCAAATGATTCAAAAGCAGCTGGTAAAAAATACTTCCAAGCGGGTTTAACTATAGCATCTACGTTATTTGATGAACCTTATTTATCTACAAACGATAAACATGAAGGACTACTTTTACATAGCGTATATCATAGACCAAACGGTTGGGACTACATACCTAAGGGTAAAAAAGTTCCTTGTGGAGAATCTTCTATGTGGGGCGACTATCACGCACTAGAACTTGCGCTACTTATTAACCGTTTAGCAGAAGAAAAATATTATACTTTCTTTTAACTATTAAACAGATTTTTAAAGGCGGTTAATAAATCTGTATAAGAAAAAGTAAATTTTTCATTAACCAGTCGTTCGGGTACACAAGATCTTCCTTTTAAGGCTAGATCTGGGTTAACACGAATAACTGTTTTCGAAATTATTTTAACCGCCCATGCAGGAGCAGCTGGAGACCACGGTCTATGAAGAGCTTTTCTTAATAACGCCATGAAGTCCTTATTGGTAACAGGTGTTGGTGCGCTCGTATTATAATAACCGCGCGCCGAATCTGTAGTGATTGCCCATTCACAAATACGGCAAAAGTCTTTTATGTGCGTCCAGCTTATGTACTGCTTTCCAGAGCCTGTAGATCCACCTAAAAATAATTTTGTTAATAAACTTAGCGGCGCCAAAGCACCGCCATTATTACCAAGAATAAAACCGATTCTTAAGGCAACGAGCCTTGGGGTATATTTATAGTTCGTATTAAAAAAAGCCCCCTCCCATGCTTTTGTAACTTCTGCAAGAAAATCGGTTCCGTATTCTGTTTTTTCGGTACAAACACCTGCACCTTCGTTGCCATAAATTGCTAATGTGGATGCCTGTAAAAGTACGGGCGGTGGATTTTTGCACGCGTTTACTGCCGCTGTGATTGCGTTAACAGCGTCAACCCGTGATTCAAGTATAGCTTTACGATTAGGTTCATTATCAAGACAAGCAACACTTCTACCTGCTAAATTAATAACAGCTGTAGCACCTTCTAATTCACTAATCCAAGGTCCTAGGTTTTTGCCATCCCAGCAAACCGTACGAATACCATCTCGTGATATATTTTGTGCTCTAGATAATATAACAACTTCCCAGCCAAGTTTAGCAAAATGATCCGTTAAGGCTTTACCCAAAAAACCCGAACCTCCTGGAAGTACAATTTTGGATGCCATTAATCTACTATGGTTAATATTTTATATTTCGCAACCGCTAGCGTCTTAAATATGGGTTTAGCCTATTTAAAGTGTTTCTTTTAATGAAATTTTTGTGAATATCATAATCTATGAAATCAGGTATAGATCTATACAGTTTATTGCGCGATGAGCTCGCGCAGCTGTTTGTATCTTGGGATTTCAGTCCTGTTCATGCTACGAGACTGTGGAGGTATCTATATTGGGAGTGTGTCGATTCGATTGATAAGATGCCTGAACTTCCAACGCGTGTATTAGAAAAGCTTAAAACCGACACATTTTTAGGAACACTACCGACATCCCTAGAAACACATTCTAGTGATGGATTTACTCGTAAGTATCTCTTAGATTTGCCTGAAAATAAAAAAATCGAGACCGTGCTAATGCGTTACACCGGTCGAGTAACTGCTTGTATTAGTAGCCAAGCAGGATGCGCAATGGGTTGTGTATTTTGTGCTACAGGACAAATGGGGTTTTCTAGACACTTAACAACGGGAGAAATTGTTGCTCAAGCGGTCCATGTACAACGAATCATAAAAAGCCAGCCTGCAGAACATGGAGCTGCTCAAAGACTCCGCAACATAGTACTCATGGGCATGGGAGAACCTCTCCATAATTACGATGCCGTTACAAAGGCTATAGATATATTTAGAGATTCCGCAGGACTATCTCTTTCGGGCGATCGTATCACTTTAAGCACGGTGGGTGTTGTGCCTGGTATATTACGATTAGCCAAAGAAAAAAGACTTCTTCACTTAGCTGTCTCGTTACATGCAGCGACGCAAGAAGGCCGAGCCGCTCTTGTTCCTGCAGCAAAAAAATGGACCCTTGATGAACTTATGGGTGCATGCAGGACCTATAGCGAAGCAACGGGGAAAAAAATCTTTTATGAGTGGACTCTTATCGAAGGCAAAAACGACTCTGAAGAAGATGCTCGGGCGGTAGGTAGATTGCTTAATAAAATGCCTGCACAGGTTAACCTTATTCCACTAAACCCAACGCAGGGTTTTAACGGCATTGCGTCGCGCAGCGACGCAGCTCGTCGTTTTCAAAATATATTAGCAGAAGAGTTTTCAATTCCTAGCACCGTAAGACAAAGACGCGGAATAGATATAGCTGCTGGTTGTGGTCAACTTGCTAGTCAGACTTAACGCTGCTGTAACTCTTTAATAAGACTTGTATCAACTAACGCTGGATTTTCTAGAACCGGTATAGATAAATCTAAGCAGCGTTTTTTAAAGTTAAGCCATCCTATTGCTGCAGCTTCAGATTCTTGTGTTAACTGAGTCATATCTTTACTGAGTGTTTCAGGTGAAGCCAGTTGTTCTTTCGTCATGAGCTTCTTCTCGGCTAAAAATAAACTTAAACCTGCAGATAACGAATCTAGCCACGCACGAGGTTTGGTGGTTGCGGCACATGATAAACCAACAGGGGTGCATTCCATATAAGCACAAATGCTTTGTCTTAGTTTTTCTAGTTCATCATTAGCCGTAGCTGGATTCCACCTAGCAACAAACTGTTTTCTTTCTCTATATTTTTTTATCTCCCAGACCTTTAGAACTAATTCATAATCTCCTGAACGATGCTTTAAAACTCCTGTAATTGCATAATCGACGGGATCACTGTTGCTTTCATTCATCTGCCTGAGTTGCTCCGTTGACCATTCTGTTTCAAAAATCATTGGGAGCCGCGTTTCATCAGAAAACTCCATGAATGCTATTGCTGTTATAGGATTATAAAGGGGTGAAGCTAAAAATCCTTCGGCCAACCACAGCGGTATAGCTTTTGATAGTTTTCTTAATTCATCTTCTGTTTTTTTCATTTCCTGCATCGCATCAAAATAGGCGTTAGGCAGAGATAATTGTGCGAATGCTATGCGACGCGGTTTGCTAATTTTTTCTGGAATTATTTTATTCTCAAGCGCTTCTGATCCATAAAGCCAGATAGGCTTACTAATGGTTACTATAGATACTTTTATCGTGTGGAGTTCTGCGTTTGCATTTTGTGGCGGTGGCGCAAAACCAACATCTCCTCCAAGCATAAGCTCTGAGATCGCGTTCGAAAATCCATATAATCTCTCTTCAAGATCGGGTCTGTTAAGCGCAAACAATAAATCTAATATGTGTTGTGCTGCATCTGGGTTACGTACCGCTAAATAAGCCTGCAAAACGTTGATACCGGTCGCAGGACCGTGCCTATTAGCATCATACCTTGGAGCTACAAGTTCGATAACCTTGTTTACGTTTCCCGTAGAACCTAAATCACCGGATATGGTTACTAAAACGTCTGCCCTATCACCAGATGACATTAAAACTTCTTCATAAATACTTAATGCGCCATCTAAATCTTTGTCGTCTAGCTTTTGACGCGCCTCCCTTAGGCGCGCCATGATTGGTGACTGTCCGGATGATTGGTTTAAAGGTGTTTCAACAGGAGCTGAAGCTTGTTGATTTTCAGCCTTTTTAGATAATCTATCAAATAGTCCCATACTCTTAAAAAAGCGCGCTATTTAAATTTTCGCGAGCGTCTTTTATATAAATGTTAAGGCCTATTTTTTTGTTTTCTAACGATTCTTGCGACAAAAACTAAAATAATGCTGTTCGCTATAAGCAGGACGGCCATAGGAGCACTTGGGGTTTTGATTAGCTGGAAGACCTCCCAGGGAATCAAAAAGCCAGTTCCTATAATTACTAAGTACTTAGCCCAAAAATAATTAAACCACAGGCCAAAACTTTCCACGTATAAAATACAGGCGTATCCAAATAGACCGTAACCCGCCGTTTGAATAGTAGATGTTTCTAGATGAGAAAGTTTATTTATAATCCACAAAAAAGCTTTGTTGTCTGGATTTATGTATAACTGATTCGCTAGATGAAGTGCCGCACTTTGTTGATGGTAATCTATACCTTTTATAAAACTGTACCAAACAAATGTTAAAATGATTGCCTTACTAAATCTATAAAAAGCAATAAGCCTAAGTCCCACAATATCCACGGTGGTATATTGTGTATTTTTTTTAGACTTATTTTCCTCCATTACCATAACTTAAATTAGAAGCTTAGCGTAAAAAACGCGTTTGTTGATCTCTATTTTACGTAAGCTTCTATTTTAAACACTGTTTACCACCAACTCCATCCAATGACCGTTTGGGTCCTTTACCTTGAATACTTCGACTCCATCAAGCCCGCCATCTGTTGAATAAACATATCCAAACTCGACAGCCTTTTTCTTTAGTTTATCTAGATAGGCCTGATCTTTGATCTCGATTCTATAGGACATTAATCCATGTGCTTTTTCTGGAAATGCCACGGCTCCTGCCCAAACGTTAGCTGCAACATGGTGATGATAACCACCCGCAGATAAAAAGCGCGCACCTGGAAGTGCATACATGATTTCCATTCCTAAAAAATCATGAAAGAATTTTTCTGCAGCTTCTATATTATCTACATGTAAATGAATATGACCTATATCTGCGTTTTCTGGAGCAAATACAGGTGGGATTCCAGGAGAGGCGGTAGCTAATAAATTTTGTATGTCTAGTGCCTTACTATGAATTAACTGAACCTTACCGTCTCTTCGTGGCCACACTTCTTGAGGACGATCTGTATACATTTCAACACCGTTGCCCTCGGGATCGC
Source organism: Opitutaceae bacterium (assembly GCA_036824825.1). Taxonomy (GTDB): domain Bacteria; phylum Verrucomicrobiota; class Verrucomicrobiia; order Opitutales; family Opitutaceae; genus Palsa-1447. The sequence continues at coordinate 17,302 of DAISZL010000007.1, read as the reverse complement.
TAAAATAGAATGCTTCGCTAAAAATGTGATCCGACGCTCCTTCAAAAGGATATTTTTTGATCGCTACGCGTTTAATTGCGTTTGCTAAATCCTGCCTGGAGGGGAACCGAAATGCTGTGTGATAGAGACCAACTGCATGATCTGGTTTATCGCTAGCGTTTTCGTCTTGAAACAATACAAACTGAGCGGGGCTTTTACCCGATGCTGACAGCATTGCACTTGTATCTGTCTTGGAAATTATTTTCCAGCCCACAACATCTCGGTAAAAAGGTAATGTCCGAGCTAAACTTTTAACTTTTATGCAGACCTGTGCTGGATGGCTTGCTGCAGGTATTTCATTTTGTTGTGTGCTCATTAAATAAAAAAGCTCCAAACTTTTATTTTTAAAAAATTTGGAGCTAAATTTCTTATATTTTAAATAAGTATTAAATGTGAATTACGACTTGGCTCTTAGGTAAACGAACCTTTGCTAATTTAGCATAATTATCAGACTCTGCTCTATATCCAACGGCAGCTACTACAACGGAAGCGAGTCCTTTCTTCGCTAGATCTAGTGTAGTATCATAAGCTGCGGGAGAAAATCCTTCGATAGGACATACATCGATATTTAATAAAGCCGCACTTGCCATTAATTGACCAAGAGCAATGTAGGTTTGTTTAGATGCCCAAATGCGACGTGCAGCATCATCCATACCCTTGATGATACTGCCGATCATCATGCCGCGATATCCTTCAAGAGCGCTTTCTGGGACGCCGCGTTTTTCTGATACTAATTTAATAAAAGCATTAATATCTGCTTCTGTTATGTTTGTTTTAATAGCGAACACAACAAGGTGAGAAGCGTCTGCGACCTGTCGCTGACCATAAGATGATGGAACTAGTTTTTCTCTGGTTGCTTGATCACCTACAACAACAGCAGTGATGGGCTGAAGACCAAAGCTAGATGGAGTTAATACAATAGACTCCTCAATAGCTGCCCAGTCTTGAGGGCTGATCTTACGTGAGGGATCGAACTGCTTCGTTGCATACCTCCAATTAAGATTACTGATCAACTGTTCACGTGTTATTGGATGACTCATTTTACTCTGTATTTAGGTAGTTTTGTTAAAAGGGAATGTATAACTAACGACAGGTTTAATCTAAAATCAAACCAGCTGACCTGTGGGTCGCTCAAAAAATACCGCAAGTCATTGCTTAAAAGAAAGATATACTATACTTAATGTTTATATTTTCTTGCGAAATAAGTGCTTTTATTTTCTCTTTATTAGAGAGAACAGCTTGTCGATAGCCACGAGACTGTACACTCTATGCACCAGATAGGTTTATTTCTATCTTTTCGGGCCTTTAGCTCAGCGGTTAGAGCAGGGGACTCATAATCCCTTGGTCGTCGGTTCAAATCCGACAGGGCCCACCATTTAAAATCAAAGTTCCAAAATTGAATTTGGTTTAAGATTAAGAAGAAATTCCTCACATGGAATACAATGAACTCCATTTCTGATAAATCGTTCTTTTCCTTGGTATAGTATATACCTTTTAGCGATTGGATAATCCTCCTGAAATAACTCTAGCCCCTTAAAATCTTCGGGTCTTAACTGAGTGGTTTTTTTTACTTCAATTGCGTAGATACCCGATTCTCCATAAATCACAAAATCCACTTCTATACCCTGTCTTGTTTGCCAATAAAATAACTCATTTCCACCAATAGAATAATCGCACCACGCACGAAGGTGCTGAAAGACAAGCCCTTCAAGACAGAGACCTTCTAAATCACTTATATCATCAAATGGGCCCCTGGGTCTATTTGCTCGAAATACTCCAACATCAAAAAAGTAAAACTTTGGATGTGATTTCAACTCACGTTTCGCTCGTTTGCTAAATATGTTGAGCCTGAAAGCAAGCAGGAGGTCTTCTAAAATTATAATAAATCCCTCTACTGTTTTTCTATTAACTTCTGCCTCACGAGATATATTATTAATATTAAGTACACTGCCGTATGAGAATGATATTGTCTCAAGAAAACGAGCGAATGCACCTATATTTCTAATCAACCCTTCTGCTTGAACTTCTTCTTTAAGATATAAGGCGTTATAAGATTTAAGAATTTCCTCTGGTTCGCTTGATGCCCAAACAAGGGGTAGCATTCCATGTGTTAGTGCTTTTTTAATTGAAAAATCTTGCCCAAGTTCGAACGCTAAATACGGATGCAATATCTTCTTTGCGGCGCGTCCACCTAGAAGATTTACGCCCTGTTTACGCAACTTTCGCGCACTAGATCCCGTAAGGATAAATTGCCGGCTTTTCTTTTGTTCAATTAATAAATGAACGACATCTAGTAATTCGGGTAGTTTTTGTACTTCGTCTATTATTATTTGCTGCTTATCGCTATTCGTTTCAACCAACTCTATTAACCTCTCAGGCCTAGCGGTTAATTGCCTCATTGTTTCTGGATTTAGTAAATCTATCCTTAAGGCTGAAGGATAATGATAACTTGCCCACAACGTTTTACCCGTTCCTCTCGGTCCTAACAAAAAATAGTGTCCGTCACTTGGGTTAATGACACGTGGTAAAACTTTCATTAATTGCAAAATGGCATTACTAACTCCATTTTGCAATTATATTATATAAGTATTTGTTTTATAACGTCTTATATGTAGTAAATTTCTTCTTTTAACGGTTTATGTATGTTTTATTTAGATTCAAAACACCCCATCCATACTAATTCTTTTTCAGCGCCTGTTCTATAGCACCCGTGAGCTGTTTAGATGTAGGCTCTATGGATGAATCAAACCTTAAAACTATTTTGCCGTCGCGACCGATTAAAAACTTATTGAAATTCCAAGTTATATCCCCGGCAAAAGCCGAAGCCTTACCCGCAAGCAGCTCATATAGCGGATGACGATTTTCTCCATTAACTTCGATTTTATCAAACAACGGAAACTTTACATTAAATTTAGAAGAGCAAAATGCTTTAATCTCTTCGTTGGTTCCTGGTTCTTGTCCTCCAAATTGATTACACGGAAAACCTAGTATCACAAAACCCTGATTCTTATATTTTTCGTAAATACTCTCTAGTCCTTCGTACTGTGGTGTATAACCACACTCAGAAGCTACGTTTACTATTAGAACAACCTTATCTTTGTATTGATCTAATTTAACTGTTTTCGCGTCTATTGTTTTAACCGAAATATCGTAAATTGACTGCGCGTGTACAGAAATTCCTAAAGTCATAATAAATAATATAAGTATTCTTTTAATGTTCATGATCACTTTGTTTTACCAAGAAAATCTAGGGCTGCAGCCGTCATGGCCTTTACGCCGGTTTTAATTGTGGGCTCTGGTAGTGGTGCAAATCGACTCGAGTGTAAACCGGGTAAAGGTTTTCCTGTTTTAATACTCTCTTCATATTTTTTAGGGTCGGCTGCTCCAAGCCAAAATAAACAAGTAGGCACCCGTTCGACTGTTCTACCAAATTGACCGAAGTCTTCAGCCGCCATTGAGGGTCCTTCGGTTACCACAGCGTCTTTACCTAAACAATTTTCTACGGCTAATCTTACTCTATGGTTTAAGGTTGGATCATTATACGTAGACGTTGCACGCTCTTGCGCTTCAACCTCAACCGTTGGCAATAAATTTTCTGGTAGCCCTGCAGATATGCCCTGCCCTTTTGCAACGCGCTCGATTGCCGAAATTAAGTGATCCCGTGTTTCTTGTGCATAAGATCTTACTGTTAATCTTAATTCAACAGAATCAGGAATAACATTTGGTTTATTGCCACCATGAATCATGCCGACTGTAACGACTGCTGGATCACCGGGTTTAATTTCACGACTTACGATCGTTTGTAATGCCAATACAATCTCGGAAGCTAAAACAACGGGATCTTTAGTTGTGTGAGGATAAGCTCCGTGCCCACCCACTCCTTTGACGTTGATCGTAACCGTATCAGAGTTCGCTAAAATATATCCATCTACAAAACCAACTTTGCCGGCAGGAACTTGAGCATGATCGTGTAATGCAATCGCATAATCTGGTTTAGGAAACTTTCTAAAGATACCAGCAACGATCATTGCACGTGCGCCCATAACTCGCTCCTCTGCAGGTTGACCGATTAAAATTAAAGTTCCGCTCCAAGCATCTTTGATAGAAGCCATGGTCCTACCTGTTTCTGCTAAAACACTCATGTGAATATCGTGACCACATGCATGCATAACCGGTTGATCTCTACCTGAAAGATCGGTGGTGCGTGTTTTACTAGCATAAGCAAGTCCTGTAGCTTCTTCTACAGGAAGTCCGTCCATATCCGAGCGGATCAACAATGTCGGACCGTTACCGTTTTTCAGAACCGCCACTACGCCATATCCGCCAAAATGCTCTGTTACTTCAAAACCGGATGAGCGTAAATCTGCTGCAAGTTTAGCAGATGTATTTTTTTCCATTAGGGAAAGTTCTGGGTGTAAATGAAGATCTTTATAAAACGCTTCTACTGCGGGATAATCAGAATCTAATTTAGTTACTATTCTGTTTTCTAGCTCATTACTCATTGTAGCCTGTGCAGTTAAACCAATACAGCCGATGGCAATAATTAAACTTTTAACAAATAACCCCATCGTATTTTTGTAGTTCATACTACAAATATGCCACTTCGTTATTTTGAGGCAAGACGAAGCCTAAATACACACCCTTATCTTGCTAGTACCTTTTTTTGCTCTTCTTGCGAAAGCTCCTGCCAAGCTCCGGGTTTTAAATGATAATCACTTAAGTTGAGTTTTCCTATTCTGTTTCGATAAAGCCTAAGTGTAGGATTGCCTACTGCGGCAGTCATTCTTCTGACCTGTCTATTTTTACCTTCGGTTAGTGTAATTGAAATCCATGTATCAGGAATAGATTTTCTTACCCGTATAGGCGGATTACGAGGAGGTAGGTCCGGTATCGGGTTTAATATAACAGCGCGACATGGTCTTGTGGTATAGTCTCCAATCACAACTCCTTTTTCTAAACGTTTTAATGCGTCTGCCGCTGGAACGCCTTCAACTTGTACCCAGTACTCTCTTGGGTGTGCGCATTTGGGATCGAGTAATTCTGTAACCAAATCGTGGTTGTCGGATAAAATAAGCAGTCCTTCGGAATCTGCGTCTAACCGCCCCGCAGAATATACACCCTTGGGAAGCCCATATAATGTGAGGGTCTTCCAATCAGATCCCTTCTCCGGAGTAAACTGGGATAAAACGCCGTAGGGCTTATTGAAAATAATGGTCATTAAAAAAGGGTCTTTAAGTGATATCTCACCCAAGACCCTCTCTCAATAAAGATTATACTTTAATTAATTACTTATTTATCGGTGTTTCATCAACGACGACGAAGCGACTTGCGCCTTCACGCCAGAAACGAACAAGAACTTTTGGTCCTTTTATGCTTTCGCTTAATTTAACTGCCTCATCGGCATTATGTACGGTGTGCTTATCCAAGTCTAAGATGACATCTCCCTTTTGTAATCCTGCGCGTGCAGAAGCACTTGTTGGATCTACGTCCGTGATAAGAGCTCCATTAATCGTACCCGGTATGTTTAATTGATCTCTCAGCTCTTTGGTTAGCTCGCCTACGGTTACCCCGTTTAGTACTCCGTCGTCATTACCACCACCAGTTGCATTATTACCCTGGTTCTGAGCTAGATTTGCTGCACGGTCTCCCAAGGTGATAGTAACTGTATTTGATTTACCATCACGTAAATATTCTATTTTTACTTTTGTACCTGGAGGAATTTGACTGATTGCCATTCTAAGCTGAGCGGGATCATCAACTAATTTGTCGTTAAGTTTTGTAATAACATCGCCGCTCTTTAAACCGGCCTTATCTGCTGGTGCACCAGGAGTTGTTCCACCAATAAGGGCACCACGTGTTGTTCCAAACTGTTCAGCTAAATCGGGTTTTAATTCTTGTAAGCTTACACCCAAAAATCCACGTGATACTTTACCGTGAGCCACAAGTTGCTCCACAACCGATTTCACTAAATTTACAGGTATTGCAAATCCAACACCGTTTGAGCCACCTCCGTTACTCATAATCGCTGTATTAACACCGATTACACGTCCCTCTAAATCTAAAAGGGCGCCACCAGAATTACCTGGGTTGATAGGCGCATCGGTTTGAATAAAATCCTCGAATGCCTCGATATTTAAATTGTTACGACCTAAAGCGCTAACAATTCCGTGTGTAACTGTTAGCCCTACACCAAAAGGATTTCCAATCGCTAGTACTGTATCACCTACCTGCACAACATCGCTGTCTGCAAGTTTTGCTGGAATTAAATCTTTCGCATCAATTTTTAAAACAGCTAGATCTGCTTCCTCGTCTTTTCCGATGAGTGTAGCCTTAAATTCTTTTTCAGGCTTACCGAACTTAATTTTAATATCATCAGCTCCATTTACGACGTGATTGTTTGTAATAATATAGCCGTCTTTTGATACAATAATGCCTGATCCTAAGCTTTCTTGTAATTGATCACGTGGGGATCCCTGTCCAGGAGCTCCTGGGATACCAAAAAAATGTCTAAACACAGGGTCGTTGATTGCTGGTCCCGCATTGTTTCGTACTTTTTTGCTCGTCGCAATATAGACGACGCTCTGGGAAGCCTTTTTAATGACCGCAGCATAACTCGCTTTAAGTAATGCATCCGGATCAACTGGCGTAGCATCAGTTACCAACTTAAGTGGTGCATGTGTTTCTGTTTTATCCTTAGCCTGTAGGGAGCCGCTAAATAAAGCGCTCATACCTAGCACCGCTAAGAGTATTCGTGAAAATGGTTTTGGATTCATAGTTCGATACGACACGTTGAATACAGATAGGTTTCAGAACAAAATTAAGCAAATAACTGCATGGTTAAGGCCTATATTGTGCAATCCTTGAATTATTGACCAATGGGCCATAGGTCTGTTCAATCTGCTATTCCACTTTATACGAAGTTTTTAACGCATAAGTACTTATGTCTAACCCATCCGAAAACCCAAACTTAATGGAAGCTATCGTCTCTTTATGTAAAAGACGTGGTTTTGTATTTCCGTCCTCGGACATTTATGGGGGTTTTAACGGCTTCTTTGACTACGGTCCTTTAGGCGTAGAACTAAAGAAAAACATCCGCGACTGTTGGTGGAACGATATGGTTCGTAGACGTGAAGATGTTGTGGGTCTTGAAAGTTCTATCATCATGCACCCTAAGGTGTGGCAGGCTTCGGGACACGTCGCCGGTTTCACAGATCCTTTAGTAGACTGTAAGGCTTCCAAGCAGCGCTACCGTGCTGATCAACTGTTCTTTTCTCCTGTGGAGGTTGCTAATCCTGAAGATAACTCCAAACAAGTTATAGGTTACGTTTCTGCTTTAGAAAGCGATAACACTGCTGGCGATCTTCAAGAAAAAGCCGAAACAATGAAGCGCAAAAAGGCTGTTCGTGGAAATTTACTTCCTGTAACACCGCGCGACATGACGGAAGCAAAGCCTGAAGAAATCGCTTTAATTCCATCTCCTGCAACGGGTGAACCTGGTAGCCTAACGGAACCTCGCGCCTTCAACATGATGTTTGAAACACATGTTGGTGCTTTAAGAGATGAATCCTCGGTTTCTTACCTGCGTCCAGAAACAGCCCAGGGAATGTTTGTCGATTTCAAAGGTATTGTTGATACAGGACGTGTTAAACTGCCTTTTGGTATTGCTCAAATCGGCAAAAGTTTTCGTAACGAAATTACTCCAAGAAATTTCATTTTCCGTTCTCGTGAATTTGAGCAAATGGAAATGGAATATTTTATCCACGAAGATGCAGACTGGGCTAAATGTCACCGCGAGTGGATTGATTGGTGTAGATCTTGGTTGGTTTCTATTGGTCTACCAGAATCACACTTATCTGAGTATAATCATCCTAAAGAAAAGCTAGCGTTCTACTCAAAGGGTACGACTGACATCATGTTTAAATATCCTTTTGGCGTACAAGAGTTATGGGGTATCGCAGCACGTGGTAATTACGATTTAACCCAACACGCAAATGCTTCGGGTGTTCCACAGCTTATATTCGACGAAGCAACAAAGAAAAAGTTTACTCCTCATGTTATCGAACCTGCTGTTGGTGTAGATCGTATTTTCTTAGCTGTCCTTTGTGGTGGGTACGCAGAAGAAGATGTTACAGACGAAAAAGGCAATGTAGAGAAACGTACCGTACTTCGCTTCAATCCACGTATTGCTCCAATTAAAGTAGCCGTGTTACCTCTACTTAAAAACAAGCCTGAGCTTGTTCAGCGTGCACAGGATATTTATACCCGCTTAAAACGTCGCTATGCAGTGTTTTATGACGAAGGTGGTGCTATAGGACGTCGCTATCGCCGTCAGGATGAAATTGGTACACCGTGGTGTATTACGATCGATTTCGAAACGATCGAAAAAGACGGCTCATTCACATTGCGTGAAAGAGACTCTATGCAACAACGCCGCATTACAGAAGCTGAACTTTTCGCTCTTCTCGAACAGGCAGTTTACTGATCTGCATCTTAAGTAAAAAGTGCTCAATGATAACGAGCACTTTTACCTAGATAGTTAAGCATCCAGATTTCTTTCCAAACGCGGTACCTACCCTCTTGGGTAATTTTTCCAAGGTCATCTCTTTCGCTGTGTGGATGCAGAAATCCTAGCTCGGTATTTAGCTGCTCAAGTTCATGTTGTACTGAATTGAGATCTACTACGGGCTCCACATTAAACGGTGCTAGCTCTTCGTTAGCTATTCTTACTTTATGTTTATTGAGTAAGCGCTTTAAGGATCTATTTCTCGGTAAGCGAAGCACATACCAGTATTCTGGATAAAAACCTCCAAACGGAATATATAAATTGTCGGTTACAATGCGTCTTCCGTCTTTCGTGAGTGAGGTAATGCTATAACAAACTACGATCGTTCCGCTATTTTGCGGAAGAAATGTGATCTGTATGCGCTGTGTGGTTTCTTTATTTTCGTAGATAGATACGCGTAAATAAATACCTCCACCAACTTCTGCCTTAAGAGCTTGTACTTGCTGAAACCCTTGGTCTCTTAGCCAAGAACGTATCTTTAAAAGACGTGGTTGTGTAGGCCATTCTTCCCCGCTGTCGTTTACAACATACTTGGGAAACAAAGGCATTGGACTTAAACTTAGGGCTGAAATCGCAAGCCAGTTATAAAGTGTTTCTCCCAAGAACCAGATGATAAAAAAGAAACCGACCAAAATCCAAAAAGGCCTATCAAGCCATTGAAAGTTTTGGCACATAAGTGCTGCACCAAGCGAAAAGCCTGCCCACCTAATCCATCGATCGATAATCGATAAAATAGGCGATCCAATGCGTGCGTTAATCTGTACAATGACTAACGAAGCAACAACTGCAGCGATGATCAGATATGATGTTTGCAAGCCGACTAACTTAAGCGAACAGGCATGATAACGCAAATGAAGCTATCAAGCGTTTTGAACACACCTGGACTTACATCATCCTTAACTTCAAAAAATACTTCGTCCTTTGTGAGTGCACGAAGTGGATCCATAATGAAAGCAGGATTGAATGCTACTTGTAGTTCTGGACCACTATAACCAATTGCCATGGATTCGTGGGCTTCACCGAAGTCTGGGCTCTGTGCCGTAATTTCAAGTAAGTTACTGGAAAGTTTAATACGAACTGAGTTTGCTTTTTCTGAACACACAAGTGCTGCACGGTGTACGCATTCTAAAAGTAATTCTCTTTCCAGCTTAATACGTTGGTGTGTTTCTTTTGGAATGACTTGTAAGTAGTTTGGATAGTTTCCTTCTACTACTTTCGAATAAAGATATACGTTATCTATTAAGCCGCTTGTATCTTTGTCGGTTGCTATCTGAAACGCACAACGACGTTCATCGAAATTAATTTTAACTTTTTCGCCCTTATCTAATAAACGAGTTAATTCAGAAACAGTCTTTGCTGGTAAAATAATTGCTCCTGCGCTTTGCGTAGGAACTTCCATCTCTTTGCTAACAACCGCTAAACGTCTACCGTCTGTTGCAACGAGAGATAATTTTCCGTCACGGAAATTAAAATAAACGCCGTTTAAAATATAACGTGTTTCGTCTGTTGATTGAGCATACGAAACGTTCTTCACCATTGAATTTAATTCTTCTTGTTGAAGCGTGTATGCTTTTTCTTCACCGAACTCAGGAAGTGGTGGAAAATCTTCTTTTCCAATACCCATGATTCTAAAATTAGAACCACCGGATGAAAGTTTAACTTGATGATTTGGTGAACCATCAAAGGTAACATCTACGTTTGGTAATTCTCTTACGATGCTAGCTAAACGTTTTACAGGAAGTGTAACTGAACCCGTTTCTTTAACTTCTGCTTTGATCTTACAACGAATACCTAAATCTAAATTCGTTGTGGTAAGTGAGATTTGATCTTTCTCTGCTTCGATAAGCACGTTGCTTAAAATTGGCATGCTGGCTTTAGACCCAACAACGTTGAGTACTTGAGCTAAGCCATTAGCGAAGTGGTCACGATTAATTTTAAATTTCATGAGGGCTAAATTTCAAAAGACTTTATGTGATAAGATTCGCGATCGAATGCGTTTGGTACAAGGAGAATTAACACACCTCTTATATCTATACCTTATTATTTAATTAAAGCAGTCATAGTATAAGAGCCGAACAAGGGTAATAACTGTGTTACTTCAGACTATAAATGTAGGTTTTTGGGATGTGAATAAGTTGCGGTACTTTGTGTATAAAGGGGTACTTTTTTAGCTACTTAGGTTACCAAGATTAAAATAAGATGTTTTTCACAAAGTTTTAAACATTCCGAGAGGTTAAGATTGGGAAGGTTTATTAACCTTTGGTTTACGCCACTGTCTGATAAGGCCATAAAAAATATAAACCAAACAAACACAGATAAATGCGATTTCTTTGAATAAAACTAAAAAGCCGGCACAAATAATAAGCACCACAAAGCGGCGAGCCTTGGTTTGTGTCTGTAGATCCACTTTTTTGCCACTTGGATAACGAACCGTACTCATCATCAAGAAAGCGATTAAAAGCATCAGAAACGGTAACCCCAAGGCATAACGGTTAAGGGATTTATCTAAGTCAGCTAATTTAAGTAAAAAGAGAACCAAAGCGGCCACCGTGGCAGCAGCAGCAGGTACGGGTAGACCGATAAAATCATTGCTAAGTTCTTTTTGTTCAGGATGTAACAAAGGATTTGTTATCACATTAAAGCGGGCTAAACGCATAGCAGCGCAAAGCAAATAAACAAAACCTACAAACCAACCTATATTTCTAAACCAGGGAATTCCTTGGCTAGGAGACAGGATTAAAAAAAACATCATTAATGCCGGCGCTATTCCAAACGATACGACATCGGCTAAGGAGTCGAATTCTGCTCCAAACAAAGATTCTCTACCCCCTAAACGGGCTAAACGACCATCTAAAGAATCAAAAACAGCTGCACCAAAAATGAACCAAACCGCAGTTCTATAGTGATCAGGTGCAGTAGCATCTAGGTATTCACCAGAGAGTGCAGACTCAGCTAACCGAGCGTGGATGCAGTTAATTACAGCCATAAAACCACAGAATAAATTTCCTGCAGTCATTAGGTTGGGTAAGATATAAATCCTACTCGCATTAGCTACGTTATAGGGATCTTGGCGTCTCTGGAAATCGGCTGATTCACCAGAGTCTGAATAATTACGCGAAAATTTCATTTCGTTAATGTTTCTAGATATTTCCAAAACTTGGAGTCCTGTTCAAACAACTGTTGTTCAGTTACGGGAAGCCTATTTCTAAGCAGAAAATCTTCTAAACTGTTGCGGTGCAATATGTAATTAACGTGTAAGGTGTCACCACGGGATTCGAAATAAAAGCGAAAATCACCAGAACGTAACCGATAAAAGACGTGACCCGAGCGATTAAACTTACCCAAAGGCTCCCTTGGATGTTCAAGGTGTGATTTGGTCAAAGTACCCATAGGTTCAACAACAACAAGCTGTTGAAGCTTATCTAAGCGGTTCATTTCGTGAAGAGCCTGTTCCGAAAAGGTGACCTGGTACATACTTATACAGTAGAGTGAAACAGTCTTGGTTGGCGAGCGTCTAGCCATAGATAAATCATATAACTCGCACGAAGATTTTTGTTTAAATGAACACTAAATTTCTAATCACCCCACTTGTAGCAGCAACGCTATTTGTTGCCATCCCTTTACGCGCTCAACCATCACCCCAAAACGCAGCAGGTATTTTAACTCCTGCTGTGCAACATCCTCTATCAGAACAAGATAAGGACTTGATTAAGCGTTTTGATAAAAATGGAGATGGGGTTTTAGATGACGAAGAGCTGGCTCAAGCACATGAATCTATGTACCACAGCCAAACCGATGCAGAGATTTTGGCTAGGCGCATTTACGATCAAATGCTCGAAAAGTTTGATACACAGCATGAAGGAAAGCTCGATTCAGCCCAACAGGATCAAGCACTAGAGTATTTAAAAACGGATCATCCAACAGCATATAAAAAAGCGATAGCACGTTTTGGTCGAGCAGGGAGCGACAGCTTTAACGCGGGAGAGAAAAATGCCTTTTTCCAATATCTTTCAAACCTACCATCTACGTTATCTAAAAAAGAGATTCCTGCGCAGAAGCTCTATGTAGCCTTACTTAAAAAGTTTGATACAGAAAACAAAGGAGTTCTCACCCCTGATCAACAAGCTAAAGCGGTAGAATTTTTACAAACGAACCGGCCACAAGTTTACGACTCTATTCTAAAAAAATATGATATGAATGGAGACGGAAAATTAGATAAAGAAGAAACAGCACATCTATTTTCAAATCTAGAAAAGCTAGCGCCGCCACAAGAAGCTAAAGCCGCAGGATTGTAACTTGTGTCTTAAGACAAGATGCGGTTAGTTCACTTTTCGACAAAAAGAACGAAAAGTGATAAAACAAACTAAACGCTTTTATTTTAGTCTTACGGCATTTATTTTTTTTGTCGTAGCTAATGGTTTAGGTGCGACCACACAGTTAGATATTCCAATAAGGGCGGCAGGTTATGGTACAGCATTTTATGAAGAAACGGCGCGGCTTTACGAAAAGACGCATCCAGACATAAAAATAAATATTTATGGAAGCCCTCGCATTGATGATCAAATCAGCGTGCAGATCATGGATGGTAAGTTGCCAGACGCAGCTTCAGCGCCTTATGTTTTATGGCCGCAGCTAATTAGATCTGGGCAAGTATTAGATCTGACACCTTATCTAAAACAAAAAAACTGGGAAGGTGATGAAGTGTGGGAAAACACTTTTTTTCCAGGAACGTTAGATGTTTGGAGGGTGGATAATCGTGTAGGCGGTTTACCGGTTTCGATGGCGTGTTGGACTATCTTTTACAACAAAGCTTTATTTCGCGAACATAACTGGGAGCCTGCAAAAACGTGGGATGAATTCTACGTTTTATGCGATAAAATAAAAGCAGCGGGAGTTGCGCCAATATCTATTCCTGGGGTTTCGTGGTTATATGCCGACGCATTTTTTAGATATGCGTATTATAATTTAGTCGGCGCACAAGGATGGAAAGAGATGTTAGATTTAAAACCTGGAGCGAGAACAGCATCGCCTTACATTAGAGCGGCCGAAGTAGAGCAAACAGTGATCAGTCGTTACGCAATGCGTGGCTGGCAGGGAGAAACACATACAGGCGCAGAGCAATCATTTCTATTGGGAAGATCAGCCATGACGGTATCTGGTTCGTGGCTTGTAAACGAAATGGAAGGAAAACTTTCTAATACGTTTGAGTTGGGTATTATGAATTTCCCGTTATTTAAAGACGGCGTTACAGATCCATCAGCGGTTCATATAGGATCAGATTGTTTTTTTGTATTTAATACGGGAAACCCAGATAGGGTTCAAAAAACGATCGAATTTTTAAAATTCCTAACATCAAAAGAGCGAGCAACCGCTTTTGTTCGAGAAATGAATTCGCCAGTTTCTGTTAAAGGTGTGGCTTTAAGTTCTTATTCTCAGCGCATGCAAGAAACCGCTACGTTAATTCTTAACGCGAAAGAAGCCTTTGCAATGCCATCAACGATGATGCTATCCGCCGAGGTTAGACAGGTTATTGTAGATCTTAATTCTAAACTGGGTTCACAGACCATCACCCCAGAGCAATATGGAGCTAGTTTAGAGGCAGCGGCTTCTATCGATAGAAATGTTAAAGCTAACCCAACACATATAGAATATAGACACACGTCACTTGGTGTTTTGTTAATTACTGTGGTTGGAATTATTGTTTCAGGGTTACTAATGCTAACGGTTTCCAAAAAATTCAAACAAACGGCACAAAACGAAACCCAAAAACAAGATGCTTATTTTAACGCATTAAACACAAAAGCGGGACTGTTTTTTATAGGACCAGCATTTTTAGTTTACGCTATTTTTTTACTTATACCCGCACTCATTTCCTTTTCCTGGTCTTTCACGCGGTGGAGTGGCGTTGGAGCAAAAACATTTGTGGGCTTATTTAATTTTAAGTGGCTTTTGTTCGAGAGCGACACCTTCTGGTTAGCGCTTAAAAATAACGGATTTTTAATGGTCGTTCCTTTTGTGGTTGTGGTACCACTCGCGCTTGGATGCGCAGCTTTACTCCACTACGGAGTTTACGGGAAAAGTTTTTTTAGAACGGTATTTCTTTTCCCCAACTTATTAGGTGGTATTGCAGCTAGCTTATTATGGTTAACAGCCTATCAGCCCCATGGTGGTTTAGTTAACGCTACTTTGGTTGCTTTGGGTAAATTAATTCATAGCAAAACGCTCACTGATTTTGATGGGTTCCCATGGCTTGCACCTCAGTATTTATATACGTCGCTTATTCCTATCTACATATGGATGGCGTGCGGTTTTAATCTCATCTTGTACCTCGCTGCAATGGAGGGTATCGACGGTCAACTGTATGAAGCGGCTGAGTTAGAAGGGGTATCTAAAGTAAAACAGTTTTTCTCCATCACACTCCCGCTTATTAAAGAAGTGATTATCATATCCGTAATATTTTTAGTTATAGGAGGGCTAAATGCGTTTGAAATGGTATGGCTTTTAACATCTCAAGCGCCCGGCGCCTCAAGTCACACCCTAGGAACCTTTCTTGTATCATCTATGTTTAATGATTTTGAAATTGGAAGGGCTTCAGCACTAGCAGTTATATTATTTATTTTGGTAGCAAGTGTTAGTGCATTAGTCATGCGCAGCTTTAAGCGCAGTAATAACGACGCATGAAAAATAACCGACACATCTCTAAAGGAGTAATACTTGCTGCACTCATAGCATATGCGCTGTGGCTTATCTTTCCAATGGCATGGGTTGCGTATTCTTCCTTTAAGAAAGACAGCGATATTTTTCAAAGCCCCTTTTCCTTACCCGACTTAGCAAATCCCTATTCTCAAAACTACAGCAATGCTTGGCAACAAGCACACTTTGGAGATTATTTTTTCCACTCCATTATTATTACGCTAACAGCGGTGACACTTATTTTAATTTTAGGCGCATCCGCAGCTTATGCGCTAGCAAGGTTTTATCATTCGATCGGCAATTTTGTATTTTGGCTGTTCTTGGCCGGTCTAATGATTCCAGCGCAGCTTTCTGTAATTCCTCTTTTCTTTGAATTAAAATTTGCTGGTTTATTAAATTCAAAACTCGGACTTGTTTTGGTTTATACAGCAAATGGATTGCCCTTTGCCATTTTTATCCTGGCGGGATTTTTTCGCTCATTACCAAAGTCCTTGTATGAGGCAGCGGTGATTGATGGGTGTAATGAATACCAAACTTTTTACCGCATCATGTTACCACTCGCTAAGCCGGGCCTTGTTACCGTTGCCATCTTTCAATTCATCGGTGTTTGGAAAGAATACTTTTACGCCTTTATGTTTTTAGGTGGTGACACCCAGGGTGCATCTAAGACGCTTCCACTAGGATTAGCTAATTTGTCTATTACCGCCCAATACAGAAGTGATTATGGAGCTCTTTTTGCAGGACTAGTTTTAGTAACCATTCCTATATTGCTTATCTATGTTTTCCTACAAAAACGTATCGTTAAAGGGGTGGCTGCGGGTGCTCTTAAGGGTTAGCCCCCAATAAAACTCATTTCCACTTTAGATCTGGCTTCACCTCGAGCGATTAGCTCACTTCGTTCGTCACTGTATTTATCAAGACGACCTTTCCAAATACGCGAAATAAAATCATTTAGTTCCAACGCTGTTGCTCCAGCGCGCACACAGCCGAGAACATCCCAGCTAAACGAAGTGAAAAGACAGGTAAAAAGTTTACCATCTGCTGATAAACGTGCGCGGTGACAGTCTTTGCAGAAGGGTTCGGTAATGGAGCTAATAAGACCGATTTCTGAAGCTCCGTCTTGATATCTATATCTGGAGGCCACTTCGCCACGGTAGGCCGGGCCGATTGGTTCTAGCGGCCATTTTTGATTTATAAGAGAAACAATTTCTTTAGCTGATAATACTTTAGATTGATCCCAGTGGTTTGTGTTTCCCACATCCATAAATTCTATGAAGCGAATAGGAATATTCTTTTTTCTGAAATACTCACACAAATCTAAAATCTGATGATCATTAATTCCTTTTTGAATCACACAATTTACTTTAACCGGAATGTTTTCATTTAAGGCAGCGTCTATTGCATTTAATACACGTTCTACTTTAAAACCTAAACCGTTCATTATACCGGCTGTTGTATTATCTAATGAATCAACAGAAACATTTAAGCGATCTAAGCCAGCTTTTTTAAGACTCGGTACAAGTTTCTCGAGCAACCAGCCATTAGTTGTAATAGCTACATCGGGTACCTGCACCTTGTTTTTTAAGACATCTACGATATCAGCAATATCGTTTCTGATTAGAGGTTCTCCTCCAGTAAGTCTTATTTTTCTAACACCCAAGGTAACAAAAGCTGCGGCAATCTTTTCTATTTCCTCTCGGGTCATAAGCTGAGGGTTTGTTAGAAAGTTGTGAGCTGCCCCAAAGACTTCTTTGGGCATACAGTAAGGACATCTAAAATTACAGCGATCTGTAACAGAGATTCTTAAGTCATGTAGACTTCGGCTATACTGGTCTTTAATGATATTCAAAAGGAGGCGTTACTCGTACCGGGATTCTTTTATGAGGTAAAGCTTTGCTGTGCGGTAGTCTTGTATTGCCGAAATCGGGTGTTGGCCATGAAATAGTCTTATGCTGATACCGTCAGAGGCGCAGAATATTATTTTCAAAGCGATACAATCGCAGCCAA
>DAISZL010000031.1:2939-7002 GCA_036824825.1 Opitutaceae bacterium | reverse complement strand
TACGACAGCATTCGTGGTGAGCCTCGTGGCAAAGCAGGAACCCCAGGTGCAGGCGACTGCATTGGATGCAGTCGCTGTGTTCATGTTTGCCCAACAGGCATTGATATTCGTCAAGGACTACAACTCGAATGTGTAGGTTGTACGGCCTGTATTGATGCATGTGATGACGTCATGGATAAACTCGGTCGTCCACGCGGTCTTATTAGTTATGCTTCACAAAATGCATTACTTCGTAAACCAACGCGTATCATTCGTCCTCGTATAATCCTTTATGGATTCTTTCTTCTCGTCGGAGCTAGCGTTGCAAGTTGGGCTATTTCAACTTTAAAACCAGCTAATTTAGGTGTCACTCGCATGATTGGAGCACCTTATATTATCGATAATCATGCAATACGTAATCAATACTTAGTACGTATTGTTAATAAGCGAAACACGACTACCCACTTTATTATACATTTAAAAAATATACCCGGAGGTATAACCCAATCAGGTCTTACTTCAGGTATCGATATTGCTGCCTTATCCGAAGTAGCAGCACCGCTCATTTTACAACAAGAAGACAAGTATTACAAAGGTGCGTTTATTTTTAATATCGAACTTGAAGATGGTAACCATGCATTCTCACTAACCCGTAGTACCGAATTCCTTGGACCTGATCCAAGCTTCAAACTAAAGTAATTGGTGTAATGGCTGATGAGAAAAAAAGTAAACTTTGGCTTATCTTTATTGCTGCTATCTTGATCCAATTCGCAGCATGGACGGCATGGTTTATCATCGCAGCACATCACCCAGTACGCGATATTAACGAAGTTAAACACATTCATCCCTAATGGAATTAGCTTCAATCAATTCCCCAGGTGCAGCCTTTTTAGCAGGACTAGTTACCAGTTTACACTGTGTAGGAATGTGCGGACCTTTGGCATGCAGCTTAATGCCTTCGAAAGGTAAACCTGGGGATCCTGAAACAATAGCAACGGTGTACCATACTTCACGACTTACCGCATATGCCTTACTTGGAGGATTAGCTGGCGGCCTATGTGTTGTACCACTTACTTGGATGTCTGAGTCCTACACGAAATGGATTCCATGGCTACTTGTACTTTTCTTTCTAGCACTCGCATTTGGTTTAGAACGTAAACTACCGAGACCTCAATTTCTCAATCGTCTAACCTTATCTTTGTACACATGGATTAGAGGCAAATCTGCAATCAGAGCCGCTGCTATCCTTGGTTTTTTTACACCCCTTCTTCCCTGTGGTCCTTTATATTTTTTACTAGCTATCGCACTCGTTTCTGGCTCAGCCCTTAAAGGAGTTGAATTTATGGTGGCATTCGGACTAGGAACAATACCCCTCGTATGGCTTACTCAATTTCAATTTAACCGTATACGACAAGCCTTATCACCACTCTGGTTTAACCGAGCTCGTATCCTATTAGCTCTCTCAATTGCCCTGATCATAAGCTGGAGACTACGTAGTACACTTGGCTTCATTGGTCCATCCGTGAAGAATTTTGTCTGTTTCTAGTATGAGTCTTACCTACGAGGCAGTTCATACAGCGCCTACTCAAAAACCCACATGTAAACATTGTGGTGCAGCTCTGATCGATGAGACTATGCTTGAGACGGGATTTTGTTGTTCAGGTTGTAACTATGTCTATCGCCTCATTCATGATAACGGCCTTGATAGCTATTACACGATTAAGGACTCTGTTACTGCACCCGCTGCGTCCTATGTCTTCCAAAACCATGATTACACCTGGCTTGAAAGTGCCCAACGTGAAGAAGAAAATAAATGCACCGATACATCCGCAACACGTGCCGTTCCTGAATTAACCTTAGATGTACAAGGCATATCCTGTGTTGGCTGTGTTTGGCTTATTGAGCGCGTGTTTATGCAACAACCAGGAGCAAGAGATTGTATCACTAACGCACAGTACGGAACCCTGCGTCTGCGCTGGAACCCTCCCGAGTTTTCACTGATTGGGTTTGCCAAAAAACTACAAACACTAGGCTACCTACTCGGTCCCGCAGGTGAACAAAGTATAATACCCGAGAGTCGAGGTATCATAAAAAAAATTGGATTATGTACAGCGTTTGCGATGAACATCATGCTGTTTAGTTTTCCAGCCTACTTTGGCATGGAGCCAACTTTTGAATATGCCCATCTGTTTCAATTACTATCACTTGTTTTTGGAACACTGAGTTTTCTTGTCGGTGGAACCTACTTCATTTCCCGCTCTTACCAGGCAATTAAGGAGAAAACCCTACATATTGATACCCCTATCTCTATTGGTATTGTAGGCGCCTATATAGGTTCCGTTTACGGATGGTTTAGACATATCGATCACTTTATTTATTTCGATTTTCTTGGGAGCTTTATCGTTCTTATGCTTATTGGAAGATGGGCTCAAGTTGCGGCAGTAGAACGCAATCAGCGGCATCTTCTAAGCAAGAATCCAAGGCCAAATAAAATTAGTCTCAAATCAGGCTCTACGCTTGCGTCAGAACAAGTAACCAAAGATTTACAGATCATCTTAAAAGCAGGAAACACATTACCCGTTGATAGTCGCTTACTCTCCGAGCAAGGAATATTTTCACTCGCTTCAATCAACGGAGAATCAGAACCTAGAGAGTTTAGTAAAGGGCAACTGGTGAGTGCTGGTGCCATCAGTCTTACCACCACCCCCATCGAATTGCACACCTTACAGGATTGGCGTGATTCAATCCTATTTCAACTCCTTGAGAATAAACAAAGACATAGCGAGAGACATGTTTTTCTTGAGCGTATAGTAAGAGGATACCTCGTAGGAATACTCTTCATTGCTTTTATCGCAGGAACTACCTGGTGGTTTCATTCGCATAACCCTGTAAAAACATGGTCGGTTGTTACGGCCGTTTTAGTCGTCTCTTGTCCCTGTGCAATAGGGCTCGCATTTCCACTTGCAGAGGAAATGGCATCGTTAGCCTTACGACGTAAAGGGGTATTTGTTCGCGATAATGATCTATGGAGTAAGTTATCTCGTGTTAAAAAAATTATCTTTGATAAAACAGGAACCCTAACCCTAGAAACACCAGTACTGCAAAACCCAGAGGTTTTGAGATCCTTAACACGAGAAGAAAGAAACGCCCTTTTTACACTCGTTCGTGATACCCATCACCCTATTAGTGAAGCAATCCTTGAGCATTTGCTCATTCATGAAACGCCTGAAGCAATTTCTGGCACATGCACTGAGCGTATAGGACTAGGAGTCGAACTAGGACCATGGGCACTTGGTAAATCTGGATGGAAAATTGGCATGAACGACGAACCTGGCACTCGATTTACTTTCGAAAATAAACTTATAGCACAATTTCACTTTAGCGACCGCATACGACCCCGTGTAAAAGAAGATTTAGCAAAACTCACTTCTCGGGGATACACGACTTACATTTTAAGTGGTGATACTGAAATTAAAGTAACTACACTTGCATTACAACTGGGTATACCAAACAAGCATGCCCTATCTCATATGACCCCACAGGCTAAAGCTGAGTGGATTACACAGCATGCTAAAACAGACTCCCTTATGCTCGGTGACGGAGCTAATGATAGCTTAGCGTTTGATTCAGCATTATGCCGGGGAACGCCAGTAATCCACCGCGGAATTCTGGAGCGTAAAGCTGACTTTTATTATTTAGGTAAAGGGATCAATGGTCTAAATGCCCTATTTGCGATCGATAAAATAAGAAGTATCACACAAATAAGGATACTTATTTTCTCCGTTATATATAACGTAATAGCCGTTGGATTTGCTGTTTTAGGGCTTATGAACCCACTTTTAGCGGCGATTTTAATGCCCATCAATTCACTGCTTACTCTTTTTATCGTAACAACAGGGATGAAGGCTGCATTTAGGGAATAATTAGGTTACTTTTAGGCTGAAACGAAAGACTTGTCGTTTTCTTAAGTTAGCGTGAGACTAGCTACTTATTCTATGGCTCAAAAGTCTACGCATATCCTCGTTCTAGCTATTAGTTTATTCTGCTTTGGCTGCACAACAGGCACCTTTTCAGTGAATGTACC
>DAISZL010000031.1:1213-2839 GCA_036824825.1 Opitutaceae bacterium | reverse complement strand
GTTAAATGGATTTACGAAATTGAAAATAGTCTTCGCGTCTATCGCTTCACCTTTACGTATGCGGATGGAACCTCAGCAGAACTATATGAAGGCGTTTCTTATCCAGCAGGCATCAAAGATTTCTTAAGAAAAGAAATGAATCTACCAGCACAGCCGCCTACTCCTCCAAAACCTGCAGACGAGCCCGTAGTACCTAACTTTTAATGATTCTAACGCTAATGAAGACGATGTATTCATCTATGCGTTATCGTCTCAGTTTCTTTTATACCCTTAGCGTTTTATTGGCTTTAACATTTTTCATTCACACTAGCAAAGCTCAGTCATTTTCACCTGAGCAAATTGAGCAATTAACAGCACCAATAGCTCTTTATCCTGATCTACTAGTATCACTGATTTTACCTTCTTCAACCACACCATCGGATATCGGCGACGCTGCCTTTTATCTACTTGGTGGAGGAGATGTTTCGTTAATTAATCAGGCGAGATGGGCACCTAGCGTCAAAGCCTTGTCCCGCTATTCGCAGGTAGTCGTATGGATGAGCTACAACACCCCTTGGGTTGAACAATTAGGGACCGCATACACCTATCAAGAGATCGAAGTACTCGACTCCATTCAACGCTTGCGTCAAAGGGCAATCATTGACGGCGTACTCAAAGACACGAACGAGCAGCGAGTCGTAATCATTGATTCGATTATTTACATTGAACCAGCTGATCCAGAATTAATCTATATTCCTATTTACGATCCTAACGCATGCTTTTCTCACAGGACACTAGGACTCATGGGACCTTGGATTTTCTTTGATCGCCCTTATTACATGGGTCCTTGGCTAACGTATGGATGCGACTGGAGAAATCATCATATTGTTTCAAATTTACGCTACGATTCTAAATTAAGTCGTAGCCAAGACATCCGACGCTTTGAAGGAGCTAAGATTTTCAATCGTACGGCAAATCATCCTGCTGTAACACGGTCTTTTAAAGAAATACCAGTACCTACTTTACAACCAGGTGCACCCCAAATCCATGCACACTCTCCACGTGTTGATAATCCACGTCCTATCCAACAAAATCCCATTAAACAAACACCTTTGCCTAAAGCACCACTACCCCCTAATCAGCACACAGATAGACAACCTACTACTCCAAATCAACTAAGACCGCCTCCACCTAAAACCCCTAGTCCACAAACACCACCTGTTCGTCCACCCCCTAGCCAAACTCCTACAAAGCAGGACGATCCCAAAAAATAACCTTATACACTATGAGATCACCCCTAACTCACTCCATTATTACCTCAACTTTAACTGCTCTATGCGCAATTAATCTAGCTATGGCATCCACACAATCCCCAAGCGTTGAAAAAAGTATCTTTGGTTTAGACGGAAACACACCAGTAGAACTCTACCACTTAACAAATACACAGGGCATGTCTGTCAAAATCATGACCCGTGGAGCAACAATTACTGAAATACAAACGCCTGATAGAATGGGAAAACTGAATAATGTGACTTTAGGTTTTGATACATTTAAGGAATATTTAAATACACAGAATCCTTATTTTGGCGCGGTTGTTGGACGTGTAGGAAACCGTATTGCAAAAGGTAAATTTACTTTAAACGGAAA
>DAISZL010000031.1:0-1113 GCA_036824825.1 Opitutaceae bacterium | reverse complement strand
AATCTTTCCGGTGCTGAGCATGGTTCAATCTTAAATCATGCGATTTTAATTAATGCAGATAACTTTACGCCAGTAGACGACACACTCATTCCTACAGGTAAAATAAAATCAGTAAAATCTACCCCCATGGATTTTAGTTCATCCCACGCCATTGGTGATAACTTAAAAGCGGTCGGTGGAAATCCTGTCGGCTATGATCACAATTATGTTCTAAATAAACAATCTAGCTTTAGTTTAGCAGCCACTGTACATGATCCAGCAAGCGGTAGAAAGATGGAAGTTTATACTACGGAACCTGGCGTACAATTTTATACAGGTAATTTTCTCGATGGTACATTAACCGGTAAAAACGGCGTTGTATATAAACAGTACGCCGCTTTTTGCTTAGAAACACAGCACTATCCAGATACCGTTAATCAGCCTAATTTCCCATCAAACGTTTTAAAAGCCGGTCAAAGCTATCACTCAAAAACCGTTTTTAAATTTTCTACTCACTAAAGAAAATTAATAATTTAATACTGCCTTAAGTGTAGGAGCTTTTGCAGAAGCAACTGGTTTACTATTAACGGGTGTTGCAGGACTATCTGCCATTCCACCACCACCGTACCCTAAGACCTCAACATCAAAGTCAGAATCAGGTTCTTCCACGTTTTGGGTCGCCTGAGTTTGTTTAACAACATCTGCAGCAGCACTACTTGCAGCAGCAGATGCACCTGAGGCTGCAGCTAAAGAACCACCCATACTTGGAGCAGCAGCCATAGGAGAACCTACAGTCGCGCCACCTACCTGTATATTACCTGCATTAACGACTTTAACTGCTGAGAGGGTTAAATTACCAGAAGCACGTATACCAGCATCACCTGCATTAATAGCACCAGCTGGAGCTATTAAATCGACGTCTGCAGGCGGAATACCAGCAACTGTTTCGAGTACACCAATACCACCACCTGTAGCGAGACCTGCTAAGTCGGTTTGAACGGCACCACTTTGTGGATCGATTAGTACACGTGTAGGTGGTGCGGATTGAACGGTCTTAGCAGACTCACCAGCAGCGATATCACCTGTACTTGACCATATGGTTTCATTACCACCACGTAGCGTGAAAATACGTGA
>DAISZL010000016.1:32124-34921 GCA_036824825.1 Opitutaceae bacterium | reverse complement strand
GGATCTCTATAACGATAAATGTAGTTAGGTAACCCTGTTCCTGTATTTTGGCCAGTTGAGCCAGTAATACGGTAAGGATTTCCACCATTGATCACATCATAAAGGTTTTGGACAGAACCTCTAAAGGTAACCGTTTGGCGTCTAATCTTAGCATTATAAATTGCGTAGAGACCAACAGGCATTTGTCCACCGTGTTTGTAAACAACACCATTATAGATAGCTACATTGTAGTTAGGTGTAAGAATTGCATTAACACCAACACGAAGTCCTTTTGCGTGAGGTACTTCATAGTCAGCTACAAAACTGCCTAAATACGGAGCACTTCTTCTACCCTGCACGGAATTTGTGAGCGTATTCGAATTGATGATCGTTTGAGCACTAGCAATATACGTTGCATTTTCTGCCATTGAAGCCGTTCCACCTGTCGCATTAGCAGCAGTTGTTCTAGCAATCGCAGCATTGAGTAACGATTGAAGAACCCCAAAGTCTGGTGCAGCAGTTACATCCTGTATGGAAGCTGTTAAACGAAGCTGTAGACCGTAAGCTCTACGTCCCTGTATCGTTAATTCACCACCCTTGGATTCTTCATTCGAATTAACCGTCTTTCTTTCGTTATTTAGACCGTTAACTACTGAGATATAACCAGCTTGTCCTGGAGATAAATTATTTGGATTAATTAAGTCTTCTAACTGGGTAGCATTTAAATTATCGGGAGACCAAACAAAGGGTACGTTCTTACGTTTGATATCGAATACAGCTGCCGTTACGAAAACTTTCTTATCAAACAAGTCGCCTTTAAAACCGGCTTCATGAGTAACACCCAAGATTGGACCTAAAACTTGACCGTAGAAGGTTTGAGCGGACTGCCAATTAAAGGATGATGAATAGACACCGTAAACACTGAGGGTTGCAGAGTCGCGTTTGATTACATCAAAGCTAAACCCTGCCATTTCACTGCGTGTACCTAAATCATAACTACCGTCATAGACATAAGCTGCAGGATTAACGTCCGGATTACCTGGAGCAATAATATGTCCCGTAGCATCAGTTGTGTACGTATAAGCAGCAGGAATTTTGCGGCTTACACGGCTAAAGCTGATACCAGCCATAGTATGCAGTCTGCCACCCCAATATTCACCAGAAAGAGAAGCCGATAAGTTACGGTTGTATCTGATATCAACATAAGGTCCTGTGTTTGTGTAGTACTCATACAAGACAGGATGGAAAGTTGGGCTTGTTTTTAGATTTTGAAGTAGGAATTGATTCCAGTAAGCAGTAGTTCCAGCGGTTGGATCATCTAAGTATGCTCTGAAATAAATCGTATTATTAGCTAAGGTTCCTGCAGCAGCATCGTTCGCTACACCGAATCTGCGATTCGATGCGAAATCTTTTTGACGGGATGCAGAAACAACCAAGTACTGACTTGTCCATTTTCCGAATTCGAATGGATAAGCCATGGAAACTCTACCTACATCTACACGGTTACCGAAAATCTTAAATGGTGTAGTACCGGTTTCATCGATATAAAGTCTACCCTTACTATCAACACCCATAACTGGAGGAGTCTGACTCGTACCGAACGAATTATCCGTTCTATTTTGAGCCTGGAATTGTTGATTATAGGAAAATTCTAACGCGAGTTTATTGATGTTTTGATCAAGCGTAATAGTTGCTACATTATATGGTCTATCTAAGTAGTCATTACTTCCAAGTGCGTTAAAGTTTTTACTAAAACCTTGATACTGTTTAGCAACACCACCTGGTAAATAAATTGTCTCAGTCATACCTTGTAATAAAGCTAATTGATTACCACCAGCGGCTGTTTTATCGACCGAAGCCAATGTACCTGGATTTTGAATAATGGTGCCATCAGACGTGTAATACCACTTATTGGAAGAAGAAAATCCTGCACCAGGAGCTGCGTTTTGATAAATGGAGATAGCATTATCTGCTCTACGGCGTGTGTATTTACCCGCTTCGCCTTCAACAATTAATGTAGTGTTTTTAAAAGGCTTATACTGAACCGACATATCTTCAGCACGTAAGCGCTGATAATTGTTTTCAATGTAAGTCGTATCTAAGCGGTCAACAATATTAAGACGAACAGCGAGTTTATCATTAATCTTACGGTTAACATCGAGCGTAAAGCGACGAGCACCGAAACTACCAACCATTGCATAAAGATCGGTAATGCTACGCTGAGAAGGACGCTTTGTGTAAACGGTCACTTGTCCACCAGGAGCTGCGTCACCGAACATAAGAGAATTAGAACCCTTACTGAAATCTAAACGCTCAACATTGTAGGTATCCGCAGGAACATACCACATGAAGAAGTTACGGGAGATTGTGGTACCACCAGTTAAACCACGGTAGCTTACGCGGCTATCGTCATTACGTGATTCGTTACGTGGTAATACGGTTAAGCCCGCAACGAAACCTGCTGCATCATCCATAGACTCTAGACCTAAGTCCGTTAAAAATTCCGACGTAAGAACGTCAACCGAAGTAGGAACTTTAGATAGCTCTTGATTCGTTCTTGTACCAACCAAGGTGCTGGTAGCTGTCCAAGAGTTGTCGCCTTTATCATCCACGGTAAATGGATTTAAGACCACAACATCAGATTTAGACGTGTCCTGTGTTGAAGCAGAGGCACTAGATGCCGTTTGTGCATACCCAGATTTCAACGAAATCAAAACGAGTAATGCATAGCTCGCGCGAATAATATTCTTCATACTACGATATATTTATAAGGGGGTTAGGTTAACTATACGCAAATATGTAACAAAATAAGGTCAAT
>DAISZL010000016.1:28352-32024 GCA_036824825.1 Opitutaceae bacterium | reverse complement strand
TGTGGAAATATGGGAGTGAGTGGAGATTTAAAAAACGCACTCGCCTGTGGTGCTAATATAATTGCCGTCTGTGACGTTGATGAAGCAATGATGAGTAAGGCGATTAAATCTGGTGGTGATAAAATGCTTACTACCGCTCGCTATACCGATTACCGCGAACTCCTTGAAAAAGAAAACAGTTTAGACGGTGTCATTATCGCAACCCCTGACCACTGGCATGCCGCTATTTGCAGTTATTATTTAAAAGCCAATAAACACGTCTACTGCGAGAAACCACTGACCCGTACGATTGCTGAAGCAAGAAGACTTAGAAAACTTGTCGCGACAAGTAGATCAGTAACCCAAATGGGAAACCAAGGCAGTGCAAATCCAGCTCTTCGCCGTAGTATCGAAGTCATTAAAGCCGGTGCTCTCGGTACCGTAACCCACACCTACGTTGTTTCACCAGGTGAGAGATATCCTACCGGTGTAAATCGTCCTGCTGGTGAAGATCCGATTCCACAAGGATTTAATTGGGATTTTTGGGTAGGACCAAGTCCTATTAGGCCCTACAAGACTGACATCTATCACCCATACAAATGGCGTGGATGGCTTGATTTTGGAACTGGACAAATTGGTAACTGGGCAACCCATTCACTCAATATTGTCATACGTGCTCTTGAACTAGGTATGCCTGATCGTATCGAAATTAATGGTACAGGTCTTGGTAAAGAAGCGTACTGGACGGGTGGAACAATTACCTATCAATTCAACACCTGCAATACGGGAAAGCCTTTTTCAATCTACTGGCACGAAAATATTCCAACACCAGATGCATTTAAAGGCCTACCTAAAAATGATGAAGGAACAGCGGGAGTCGTCATCGTAGGAGACAAAGGAACACTCTACACAAACCCACATAACGGACATGTACTCATCAAATTAAACGGTGAACAGGTCTGGAAAGATATTTTATGGCACCAGCCAACCCATACGATTGCAGCGACCCTACCCCGTGTGAAAAGTCACATGCAAGAATGGCTTGATGGATGCCAAGGAGGTCCAAAACCCTATTCGAGTTTTGATATTGCTACCCGTATGACCGAAACCTGTTTACTCGGACTACTTGGTACCCAACTCGGAAGCAGTTTCGATTATGATCCAGTAGCCGGTAAACCAAAGTCGCTCAGCGCAGATCACTTGATTGATCCCGTGCAGCGAACCAACTGGATTTCTTAAAAAGTCGATCTTCTTGTAAAAAAAGACTCTGACTCAATAGCAGGGTCTTTTACAAACCGATTCGACTAACGCATACGTAAATAGACCCAGTCTCCTACTTTGAGGTTAAGCTTGGTAAAATTTTGCCGAGCCATTTCAACTTCAATAATCTGATCGTTATCTTGTCTTGCACACCAAAGACGAGCGAGAGGACCCGCTGTATTCACACTCACTAAATAGGCAGCTTCCGTATTGAGTGCTTCAGCAGTAGCAAAGACTTCAATGTCATGAGGCCTGACATAAGCCACTTTACCCTGAGCTTCATTGAAAGATGCGGCATGTGCAAATCCACGCGAAGGCAGTTGCAGCTGATTTACCTTACCTAAAAATTCATACACAAAAGGCGTCGCTGGTTTGTCATACACATCTTGCGGTTTACCTACTTGTTCAATCGATGCTTGATTCATGACGACAATCTCGTCCGAAATTTCCAGCGCCTCTTCTTGATCATGCGTTACAAAGATGGTCGTTAGATTTACCTCTTCATGTAACTTTCTTAGCCAGCGGCGTAAATCCTTACGTACTTTTGCATCTAATGCACCAAAGGGTTCATCGAGTAGTAAAATTTTAGGATCAATCGCTAAAGCACGCGCTAAAGCAACACGCTGTCTTTGACCGCCTGATAATTCGGTAGGATAGCGTTTATCTAATCCACCTAACTGAACAAGATCGATTAACTTATGCACCTTATCAGCAATCTCCTGTTTCGTTGGTCTATCCTTCCAGGATTTCACATTTAAACCGAAGGCAATATTATCAAACACAGTCATGTGCTTAAACAAAGCATAGTGCTGAAAAACAAAACCTACATGCCTTTTACCTGCGGGAACACGAGTTACATCCTGATTATCAAAATAAATGGCGCCACTGCCCTCATCTGGAAATTCAAGTCCCGCAATAATTCTAAGCAGCGTTGTCTTTCCCGAACCAGATGGACCTAAGAGACTCGTTAACTTTCCTGTTTGTACCGTAAGATTCACGGACTTTAACGCGGTGTAGGAACCGAAGGTCTTACTGATATTTGAAATTTTAACACTCATGACAGTTAAAGGGTTTTCTTATGCTCGAGTCTCCACTCAACGAGTGACTTGATAATTAAGGTAACAATGGCAAGTAGCGCTAAGAGCGACGCAACAGCGAATGCTCCCACAAAATTATATTCATTATATAAAATTTCGATATGAAGGGGGGCAGTATTCGTTTCTCCACGAATATGACCACTTACTACGGAGACCGCCCCGAATTCTCCCATGGCTCGCGCATTACAAAGAACAAGACTATAGATAAGTCCCCACTTAATATTAGGTAAGGTAACACGCCAAAATATTTGCCAGCCATTTGCTCCTAACATGACTGCCGCATGTTCTTGGTCGGTTCCCTGCATTTGCATGAGTGGAATGAGTTCACGAGCAACCATAGGAAAGGTAACAAAAATCGTAGCTAATATAATCCCGGGTTTTGCAAAAATAATCTGAATATCATGAGCTATAATCCATGACTGTATGGCGGGGAATAAGGGATGACTACTTGCAATGTAGACACCTAACCACCCTTGCATGCCAAACACTAATACATAGATAAGGCCCGCAATCACCGGTGATACAGCAAACGGTAAATCAATAAGCGTAATTAAAATACTTTTACCTCGAAATTCATACTTAGTTAAAACCCAGGCTGCACTTAGTCCGAAAATAAAATTACACGGCACTACAATCAAAGCCGTAAGCAGGGTGAGTTTTATGGCAGATAATGCATCGGGATCAACCAGTGCTTGATAATACGTCGCTACACCCTTTCTTAGCGCCTCTTCAAATAGAGAGTAGATAGGTAAAATGAGAAAACAGGTTAAAAAGAGTAAGCCTATTCCTGTTAAAAGAACACGAAGCCAGACAGGATCAGAAGCTTGCTGTCTTGTTTTAGCGCGAATATCAGCGATCTTGAAATAATGTTTCATGATTTCCGGTAGCGCTGACTCCATTTCTGAAGCAGGTTAATGATAAGTAGTAAAATAAACGAAATCACAAGCATGACAGCCGCTATCGCTGTCGCTCCTTGGTAATCATACTGCTCAAGTTTTGTTACGATGAGAAGTGACGTAATTTCGCTATACATCGGTTTATTGCCTGCAATAAAAATGACTGAACCATATTCACCCAGTGCACGTGCAAACGCTAAAGCAAACCCCGTGATAAGTGCTGGTAAAAGTTCGGGCAATACCACACGGCGTAAGGTTTGCAGTCTACTTGCTCCAAGAGTTGCAGCAATTTCTTCCAGTTCCGGTTCACACTCACGGATGATCGGCTGAAGGGTCCTTACAACAAAGGGCAGTCCAATAAAAATAAGGGCTATAAAAATACCGGGCCTATCATAGGTAATTTTTCTTCCAATAACTGAAATCACATGCAGAAAAGAAAA
>DAISZL010000016.1:7489-28252 GCA_036824825.1 Opitutaceae bacterium | reverse complement strand
GCCTATCATAGGTAATTTTTCTTCCAATAACTGAAATCACATGCAGAAAAGAAAACTTACTTTCTAAGTAGACAAGTGATGTCGTCCAAAGCTGATCTACGCCACTGAGTGCACCCTTCTTAGAATACACAGCAGTAAGTGCGATACCTGCAACGGCAGTAGGCAGTGCAAAGGGCAAATCAATAAGTCCGTCTATAATTTTTCGACCAGGAAAAGAATAGCGTACTAACACCCATGCAACAATAAGTCCAAAAATAGCATTGGCTGCCGCAGCACTGAGTGCAGCTCCAACCGTTATTTTATAAGAAGCAACTACCCGTGGGTCTGTGACAATATGCCAAAAGTCATGCCAACTCAGTGTTGCAGCTTTTAAAAAGACAGCCAAAAGCGGTATAAGAACAATGAGCGATAAATAAAATACCGTGTAACCTAGTGATAGGCCAAACCCGGGTAATACACGTAATTTATTTTTAGCCATGGAAGTAACTAAGGCTTATAGATTTGATCGAAGGTTCCACCATCGGCGAAATGTCTCTTTTGAGCATTAGCCCATCCACCGAACTGATCATCAATCGTTACTAAGGTTAAACCAGGAAAACGATTTTTATTTGCCTTAAGTAACTCAGGATCAATCGGTCTTAGATAATGTTTAGCAGCAATCTCCTGCCCCTCTTTAGAATATAAATACGTGAGATAGGCTTTTGCTACTTCTCTAGTCCCTTTTTTATTCACAACACGGTCAACCCAACTCACTGCTGGCTCTGCCCGAATACTGAGCGACGGATAAATAATCTGACACGTGTCTTCTCCAAATTCTTTCAGAGCAAGATAGGCTTCATTTTCCCAGCATATGAGCACATCTCCAATTTCACGCTGAATAAACGTAGTCGTTGCTCCTCGTGCTCCACTATCTAAAACAGGCACGTTTCGGTAAAGCTTGGTTACAAAATCAAAGGCTTTTGTTTCATCCTGATGACTCACGTGAAGCGCATAACTCCAGGCTGCTAAATAATTCCACCGAGCTCCGCCGGAAGTCTTAGGATTTGGCGTTATAACAGAGACACCTTCTTTTACTAAGTCGCTCCAATCTTTAATGTGTTTTGGATTATTTTTTCTGACTAAGAAAACAATCGTGCTGTAATAAGGAATAGACAGATTAGGAAGCCGTGTTTGCCAATCTGAAGGCAGTAAATTTCCAAGAGAACTTAAACTATCGATATCCCCTGCAAGCGCTAACGTGACAACATCTGCTGGGAGACCATCAAGAACAGAGCGTGCCTGTTTACTCGAGCCTCCATGCGACTGTTTTATCACGACTTCATCGCCTGTCTTCTGCTTCCAGTAGGAATTAAAGGCTTTATTATAGTCACTAAAAAATTCACGTGTTGGGTCATAGGATACATTCAGTAACTGTATTGTTTTTGCAGAAGCAGTCATACTCGTAACCACGCCAAAAAACATGAGGACGTGTATCATAAACCTCACTAGACTGTGATCTTGTAAAGCGCGCTTCATACTTCGTTTACCTTAGATAGCATAATCCCCCAAGAGCTGATGAATAATTCCATCGGTTGGGCGAAGCATTTTACTACGCTTTTTCGACTTAGTCTTAGTAACCACGTTTACTACTTTTCCAGTAAACGGAATTTGTATTCCGTCCACATGCATTTTACGCGTTGTGACGTCGACCACATCCGCAAGCGTATAGCGGTCTAAAATTGCAGCTATTGCATTTCTTACATCAAGCATAAGCATCCTAAGTCCGCAGTGTGCTTCATCCGGACAATTACACGGCTCATAAGCACTTTGACTTACACACCCTATGGGAGCGAGCGGTCCATCGATAAGGCGTATAACATTTCCAATTACAATTTTATCAGCAGCAACTGCTAGGCCATATCCCCCATGTTTACCACGTACACTCGCAACAAATCCGGCTTCTCGTAATTGCTGAATTACCTGTTCTAAAAATTTCTTCGGGATGTCCTCTGCTTTTGCGAGTTCAGATACTTGAACGAGTTTACGCCCCACCTTATGCGCTATCCCTAAATTAATAAGGGCGCGTAGGGCGTACTCTCCTCGTTTAGAGACCTTCATTGTGTTTAAATCCTACTAAAACAGTATAGATTAAAGCAAGATATTAACGTTACTTATTGGTTAACAATGATTTAAATATCCATTTAGCGTGTTATGTATAGCCTAATGGGTAGTACGTTACGCCAAGTAGAGATGACGACTATGCCCTTCACTTATAACGTATCACGTGCGTTTTAAGCCTGTAGCTAAATAGCTTTTCAGACGTCATGAGCTTCCGTACTTTTAGCTTATATCGTTAACCGATTTTTTTATTTAAAACACTCATGCGATTAATCACAGCTCTCTTTGCTGCGTGTTTTTTACTTCCCCTCTCAATGCTTGCTGGGAGTTTAGGCTATTCTGTAACGACTTTATCCGGTACAGCACTGACCCAAGGAACCAGTAATGGAGCTTTAACTAAAGCCCTCTATAATTTTCCTACGTCCTGCGCTTTAGATACAACAGGAAACCTCTACGTTGCAGATGCGAAAAACAATATCATAAGAAAAATTACTCCTACGGGTACCGTTACTACCCTAGCGGGAAATCCGGGTGTTGCAGGTTCAAATGATGGAACAGGAAGTAATGCAACCTTCAATACGCCTTACAGTGTTGCCTGTGATTTAGCGGGTAATATCTTCGTTGCCGACTTTGGAAATAGTACGATTAGGAAAATTACTCCTTTAGGCGTAGTAACTACCCTCGCAGGAAGTCCGGGTGTTACTGGTTCTAGTGATGGACTAGGAAGTGCAGCACGCTTTAATTATCCTTTCGCACTTACTTTAGATAGCCAGGGTAATATCTACGTTGCCGATACCTATAACTGCACGATTAGAAAAGTTACTCCCAGTGGCAACGTCTCTACTCTCGCAGGGCTTGCAAATACGGCAGGTGCAGTAGATGCATTTTCAACTCAAGCACGGTTTGATCGACCCTCCGGTATTGCAGTTGATTCTAAGGGAAATCTTTACGTAGCCGATACAGGTAACAATACGATTCGAAAAATTGATACAACCCTTCAAGTAACCACCTTAGCAGGGCTTGCAGAAAGTAGTGGCTATAGTGACGGTACAACCTCAGCAGCACGCTTTAATTACCCCTTTGGTCTAGCGGTTGATTCTGCCTCCTCTGTTTATGTCTGTGATACCAGTAACAATTGTATTAGAAAAATTTCCCCTAGTGGGGTTGTAACCACAGCGTGTGGCCTATCTCAGGGCTCAAGTGATGGAGTCGGTACAAGTGGGACGTTCTATAATCCGTACGGCCTTTGCGTAGATAATCTAGGAAATCTCTACGTAGCAGACGCCTATAATAACCTCATTAGAAAATGTACGCCGCCTGCAGCTCTTGTATTACAACCTGTCATTTCACTCTCGAGTAGCTCCGCTTCTATTAGTGTTGGATCCCAGGAAACGTTCAGTGTTTTAAATCTAGGATTAGCTACCTACACCTACCAGTGGTATTTCAATAACCAACTAATCCCGGGTGCCACACAAGCAAGCTATACCCTCACCTCGTCAAGTGTAACTAATTCTGGAAACTATTCGGTAGTCGTTTCTAATGGCTCACAAAGTTATACCTCACTCTCCCAAGCACTCACCGTAAGTGTTTTTGTAAACCCAGGACGTTTAATTAATCTCTCGGTACTATCTATGGATGGACCAGGCTCTCAACTCATGACGATTGGCTTTGTCACAGGAGGAAGTAATACGACTGGTTCCCAGCAGCTGTTAGTTCGAGGCATGGGACCTTCACTCACGAATTTTGGAGTTCCTAGTGTATTACAAGATCCCGTATTAAATGTTTTCTCGAGTACAACGACAGTCATTGCTTCCAATGATAATTGGGGATCAACTCCGTCGAATTTAGCCAGTGTTCAAGCAGCCGATGCCTCTACGGGAGCATTCACTCCTGTCTCACCAACAAGTCTTGATGCAGCCGTTGTGACAACCCTAACGCCAGGTTCTTACACAGCCCAAATTACGGGTAAAAATAATACAAGCGGTAACGCGATTGCTGAAGTCTATGATACGACGCTTCAGTCTAATTATACACTCAGTACACCACGGCTAATTAATATTTCATGCTTAGAATTAGTTAGCTCTGGATCAAGTCTCACCGCGGGATTTGTGATTTCTGGAACGACGAACCTACGTGTTCTTATTCGTGCGAGTGGACCTACCCTTGCAAGCAACTACGCTGTTCCTAATACGATCTCTGATCCTAAACTCACTGTCTTTGACAGTAATTCCAAGGTACTCGCAACCAACGCTGGATGGGCGGGAGATCCAGCCTTAGCAAGCGCTGCGCAAGCGGTTGGTGCATTCCCCTTCATGAATCAATCAAGTAAAGATTCTGCTGTTGTTTTAAGTTTAGCTCCTGGTGCCTACACAGTCCAAGCAACCAGTGCTACAGGACAATCCGGTGTAACTTTAATTGAAGTCTACGAAATAGCTGGTAACTAGACTTTAAGATATAAATTCTAACTTTATGAAAAGCGCTTACGAACTCGCCATGGAACGCCTTGCAAAAGCGGATCCATCCGCTGGAAAAAAACTCACACCTGAGCAGAAAAAGAAACTGCAAGAGATTGATACAGCCTATCAAAGTAAACTGGCTGAGCGCATGATTTTCTTAGACGAGAAACTTAATAAAGCTCTGCTTGAAGGCGACGCAGAGGAAGTAGAGAAAATTCAAAAGCAGAAACAAAGCGAAAAGTCTCGTCTTGAAGACAATAGAGAAAGTGAAAAAGAAAAATTAAGAAACTCTTTTTAAGAAAAAAGATTTTTTATTCTGGTTCAGCCGTACCTTCTACCACCCACTGCTTAGCTTCAGGGACTTTATCAAAGAAAGCTCTGAGTGCTGCACTCAAATGTTCAGCATACCGGTAATGAGCACCCATACCGGTTCTTAATTCTGCTTCGTAAATAAATTTATCTGCGTGGGTACTATGCTCAAACGGTGTTTGTGCACCTAAGAGCAGTGAATACACATACGCAGGAGAACCACGCTCTAGTAAGGCTGCGGTTAATGCCATCTGCTCTTTTAAAAGCGGGGTGTGATGACTGCGGTCAATTTCCTGCGGTAAATAAAATCCTGCCTGAATGAGGGGACAATAGCGATTACCGGTTCTGTGACGGTTTAAGTCGCGCAGTTCTGCAATCGCCATGTTATTCCATGCAAAGGCAACGCGCATACGGCGAGTTGCCGTACCTTGTTGACCGTAGCGGTTAGAACGGTGCTTAAGCGATTCCGCAATCGTTTGATCTTCGAGTAAAAATGGAGGTGACGAGCGGTCCACACTCACCCATACCTGATCTTCTAACGCTGTATGCGATAAACGTTTTTTTCCTAGGGCAATACTCGTAGCTAACTCTTGTGATGCTTGCTCTTTAAAAGAAACATCAGCCGTACTATGTCTTAAGAGTCGCGGTGATTGTTTTAGGAGTTCTTGACGAATTAAATCAGCTGCTTGTTTTGCCTCAGGCTGATGAAGCGCGTCTAATTGCTTAAGTGTCAGTGCCCACATACGTGAGGACTGCACAAGTCCCATACTTGTCTTGGTCGCAAGCGGAATAAAATAACGAGCACGGTCTAACGCGTAATTTTTACGAAGACGAGTCACTACCGCAGGCTTTGCATCAGCAGGTAAACGGACCCTATTCGGTTCTGCTACTGCCAGTGCATCAAGACGTGTATATTCTTCATTATAGGCAGCAAAAGCTTGCGACATCACGTTCTTCCACTGCGGAATTAAATCCGTAGGAATTCCCAACTCTTCAGCGGTTGGAATATTTGTCTGATCCATCGTGATATAGCGCGTACTCGATTCCTGACCATCTGCCATTTGCGCAAATTCAAAAATCTTATACGCAAGCCACATCGAAATTTCGTCAATCGCAACGGCAAGACCACCCGTTAATCCACCGATAGAAGCGTGACCATAGTCCACAAACTTCAAAATACGATCAATCGAGGCATCCGGATTTGAAATATCAACTTTAGAAAGAATCGATTCAAGTCCCTCATTACTGCGGGAATAACGAGCAAGGACTGAGGCTAAAAGTTCAGGCGTAACCTTAGGAGCATCCGAAGCTGATGGAGGTGGAACAAGGGCTAAGCCAGTTACTTTCATAAAGCGTATATTAAAACCATAGTATACAACCCTATGGGCAATCAAAAAGATAAGGAAACCTACGCTTCTTTTTACGGTCTTACTTAGCTAAGCTACTCATCTTAGATAGACATAGATAACCACTTTTCGTTAGATACTTACCTAAACCATGAAAGTTAAAAACCTCGTTTATACAGGTCTTATTCTCGCACTCCCTGCGCTCAGTTATGCATCCGATATCTCGGTTGGCATTAATTTAGGCGGCGCTGGTGTATTTATTCACGAAGCACCACCACCACCACGTGTGGAGCGCCATGAACATGCTCCTGGTCCTGATTTTATTTGGATACAAGGCCACTGGAATAACCACCACGGCCGCTGGGAATGGATTCGTGGACACTGGGACCGTAGACCCGGTATGCGTTATATTGCAGGCCACTGGGAACAGCGCGGCCAAGGTTGGATATGGATTGATGATCAGTGGTTAACGATGGCCCCACCTCCTCCACCTCAGGCTCAGGTTCAAGTCGTTGTTCCTCAGCCTCCTCAACCACAATACGCACCTCAACCTCAGGCTGTGATTGAACAACCTCAGCAGCCGGTCTTGATGGTGGAGCAACCTGTTCCAGCACTTATTGTTGAAACGCCAGGCAGACGCCCAGGACATGATTTCTTCTGGGTGGGTGGTCACTGGTCATGGCAAGGCGTTTGGGTATGGATTCCAGGTGAATGGAGACGTCACCCTCACTTCCATGAAGGCGCCATGTGGTACCCAGGACACTGGGAAGACCGTGGTCATGGCCATGTATGGATTGAAGGCTACTGGAGATAATCCAACGAAGCTTAAAAAAAAGACCTGCAGTGATGCAGGTCTTTTTTTATTGGCCTAATAAGTCAGGCCTAAAAGGTTACTTTTAAATTACCAGCTTAGCCACTGACCGAGTGAACCTTGGTAAAAACCAAGGATTAAGGTAGCAAGTGCTATCACAGTAAAAATGATTCGGTTACCCATACAAACCTCTGTCCGTGCACGCTTTGGTGTAGCAGGATCGAGTTCAACGGATTCGAAAAAGGCAGCTTTGATCCAGCTAAAATAATAGTAGATCGAAATTACAACGCCTAAGATTGCGACAAAGAGTAAGCTATACATCTTAGCTTGGTAAGCCGATAAGAAGACAAAGAACTTACCCATAAATCCTGCAAGCGGTGGAATACCTGCTAAGGATCCAAGCCCGATTGCTAAGATAGCACTTAAGAAAGGATTATCTCTGGATAAGCCAATAAAGTGCGTGAGTTCCTGATTTGCATCGTCTGCCTGTGCAACATGAGCCATCACAAAGAAGACAAGGAACGACGCTAAGAGATAAGAAAATAGATAGAAGTAAACAGCTCCAATTGCCATCGGAATGGTAGCTGAAGCAATTACGCCTAAGAGTAAGAATCCTGCATGAGAAACACCGGATAAACCGATTAAGCGCTTCACATTGGTCTGGGTTAATGCAGCAAAATTACCAAAGAGAATCGTGGCACCTGCCATGAAACTTAAGACAGGAATTACAAGCCAGCTGTAAGGTAAGAGAACGAGTTTAAAAAGTCCTAAAAGAAATCCAAAACCCGCTGCTTTTGAAGCAACTGCAAGAAACGCTGTCGTTGGCGTTGGTGCACCTTGATAAACGTCAGGTACCCAAATTTGAAAGGGAAATACACCCATTTTGAACGCGATACCAGCAATCACTAAAATGACACCCACACTCGCAATAAAGTTATGAGGATTTAATTGTAAAAATGCACCTAAGGCTTGGAAATGCATGCCATCAGCCGTGTGCCCTACTAGAGAGGGATTTCCAGAAATGCCATAAAGAAGCACAATACCGAAAAGAAGGAGCGATGAGCTTAATGCTCCCATGATTAAATACTTTAAACCT
Source organism: Opitutaceae bacterium (assembly GCA_036824825.1). Taxonomy (GTDB): domain Bacteria; phylum Verrucomicrobiota; class Verrucomicrobiia; order Opitutales; family Opitutaceae; genus Palsa-1447. The sequence continues at coordinate 20,137 of DAISZL010000016.1, read as the reverse complement.
GCTTCTAAGGTGAGTGCACTTTCACGGCAGTAGCTCACAAGCACATAAAGACCGATGGTAACGGTTTCTAAAGCAACAAAGCCCATCATTAAGTGGGTACTTTCTACAAGGAGCATCATCGCTGCAGCTACGACCATCACGATGTGATAGAATTCTACCTTAGGCATGGTCTGCTTAGCTAAGGTGACTCGTGCAATCATCGAAACAAGGAGCGAAGCGAGTAAGAAGAAGATACGGAAGAGATGTGTCGTCTTCGTTAATGTAATCAGTCCGTTAAAGATTTCTGTTTTTGATAGTGTATCGGAGCAGGCACCGAAAACGAGGAGCCCAAGTAAAATGAATTGGCCAAAGATCGCGACTTTTGAAATCACGTCATGAGACTTCTTTGGAAGGATGATTTCCAAAACAAGGAGTAGCAGTGCTAAGGTTCCTAAGGACAACTCAGGCCAGAGTGATCCCCAAACATTTTGATTAGCGAGATGTTGTAGTGCGGAAGTATCCATGGTGATCAAGGATGCGTGCCTACCTGCGTTACGTTTGAAGCAGGTAAACTTGCATTAATCGCAGTTGTGAGTGAGGCCGGATAGAAACCGACAAATAATAAAGCAAGTAAGAGAATAAGAGCCGGAATTCGTTCTGACCACGTGATATCAGATGCAGGGCGTTTTGAATCAACGAGGGCAAAGGTGCTACTTGGTTCTCCAAAAAAGACATACGCTGCAGAGCGAAGTCCGTAGATTGCAGAAATAATAACTCCTAAGATGGCAACTGAGGTCATCCATGCTGAGTAATGCCAGAGTGCTACGAAGATAGAAAGTTCACCCCAGAAGTTTGCAAAACCAGGAAGACCAATACTTGCAAAGGTAGCTGCCATAAAAAGCGCTGCTAACACAGGCGCCTTACGGGCTAAGCCACCCATATCATTAAAGGAGAAGGTTTCTGTTCTTTGATGAATCGAAGTCGTGAGTAAGAATAATAAAGCGACCGATAAACCGTGCGCTACCATGAGCATCACGACGCCACCAGTTCCAAGTGCAGAATTCGCAGCAATACCTAAGAAGGCATAGCCCATATGCATGACTGAACTATAACCTACCATCTGCTTTAAATCGCGCTGAGCAATGGTGACTAAGCCAATGACAATCACGTTACCAAAGAGAGCTAAGAGTGCTAAGAGATGACTCCAGTGAGCTAAACCGCTTGGTAAAAGTGGTAACACCACTTGAATCAGCATATATAAACCAAACTTCTTTAAAACACCTGCGTGGAGCATCGAAGCTGAACTTGGTGCAGCACCGTAGCCTAAAGGAGCCCACGTATGAAGCGGCCAAAGTGAAACTAAGATACCAAGACCTAGTAGAAGAATACCAACGAAGTGTTCTTGTTTGATGACTTCTAAAGGATACTGAGCGAGTGTTGCTTTTAAGGTGATTAAATCAAAACTGTGTACCCCACTCTTCACGTAGATTGCGATTAAACCAAAGAGGGAAAGCATCGCACCCACCGTAAGATAAATCGTCATCTTCATCGCAGCGTAGTTACGATCACGTCCACCCCATACGCCAATCATGATGAAGGTTGGAATGAGAGCTAATTCGTGGAAGAAATAAATATAGAATACATCAATCGATGCAAAGATACCCATAAGGCCTGCTTGCATGACAAGAAGTAACATCAAGTACCACTTGAGGCGTTCTGCACCGGAGCGAATCGCATACAGTCCTGCTGAAAAACCAACCAGTGCAGCTAAGACATAAAGCGGCATGGAGATACCATTTACACCAAACTTTAAACCAATCCCTAACGAATCAAGTCCTGTGGAATAGGTATGATAAAAAGCAAAGCCTGCGTTTTGAGGGACGCTCGAATAATACCACCAGACATGGAGTGCTGATAAAAGCGGCGCTAGAAAACCTACGTAGGATAATCTGACGGACCAACGCTTGGGAAGACCAAGACCAATCAGTAACGCGATAACAAGCGGTACAGCGATGGCTGGTAAGAAAGGATCAAGAGTTAAGAACATGGCGCTTTAGAATATTCCGGCTGCATAGAGCCATAAGAGAACAACACCGAAGAAAAACCAGTAGAGGTAAACATTAAGACGTCCTACATGAAGAGCACGTACACCAAAGCCTAAGAGACTAAAGGCGCCAGCACCGATGCGAAGAAGGCCTGCGATACCGAGGAGATCGAAGAAATTAAGGAGCATTGCAAAACGCTGCTGCACTTTTTCGACGTAGTAGGAATAAAGAGAATCGAAGCTTTCCTTTAAGTGAACGAGGCTTACAAAAAGCTTAGGGAATTTTGCTTCGAGTGGATCACGCTGCGTGAGCGTTGCAACCGAGCGGTACAGAGCAAAGGCGATTCCAGCACCAAGACTTAATACGATTAAGCTTACAACTAACATGCCCAGTTTTGCTGGACCTTCCGCTTCTTGGACAAGGTTTAAAATGCCATCAAACCCGTGTGGATAAAGACCACGGTAACCACCAACGATTGCAAGGATAGCTAGAATTGCGAGCGGTGCTTGGAAAATAAATCCACCTTCATGGGCATGCGCTGCATTGTCACTGCGAGCTTTACCAAAGAATACGATGATCCACATACGAATCATGTAGAAAGCGGTCATCGCTGCCGTAAGCGCTAGAATTACGAAAATTGCTTTATTGTTTGAGTACGCAAGAAACAGAATTGCATCCTTCGAGAAGAAACCAGCTAAGAGTGGGAATCCAGAAATAGCTGCTACACCAATCGTGAACTTAAGGAAGGTGACTTTCATCGTCTTACTGAGTCCACCCATCTTAAAGATATCTTGTTCGTGGTGACATCCGTGGATTACAGAACCAGAACCTAAGAAGAGAAGTGCTTTAAAGAATGCGTGGGTAGTTAAGTGAAACATCGCAGCGCCTACGCCTGCTTTAATCAAAATCTCTGCACCGCTTTCTGAATGTACCGTTAATGAGCCAAGGCCAAAGGCTGTGACCATATAACCTAACTGAGAAAGAGTTGAGTACGCTAAAACCTTTTTAATATCGCGCTGAATAATAGCACAGAGGGCTGCATAGACCGCTGTCAGTGCCCCAACCCAGCTAATTACTGTCAGTGCTTCAGGAACCATCAGTACTTCAATACGGCAGAGCATATAGATACCTGCTGCCACCATGGTTGCCGCGTGGATTAAAGCGGATACAGGCGTAGGACCTTCCATCGCGTCTGGTAACCAGACTTGGAGTGGAAGCTGAGCTGACTTACCCACAGCGCCGCAGAATAATAATAAAGGCACTGCTGTTGATAATACTGCACCGCCGGCTTTAGCCTGAGTAGAAAGTTCGGATAAGTTAACTGTACCCCGTAAGTAGTAACACAGAATAATACCAATTAAGAAACCAAAGTCACCGACCCTGTTAGTAATGAACGCTTTCTTTGAAGCATTCATAGGACCGTTTTGTTCGTGCCAGTGATTAATTAAAACAAAGGAACTAAAACCAACGAGTTCCCAGAATATAAACATCATGAACAGATTGTCTGCAAAAACGATACCCGTCATGGATGCCATGAAAATAGAAAGTCCTGCGAAGTAGCGTGCCTTGGCTGGATCTTCCTTCATGTAACCTAACGAGAAGATATGAACACAGAAGCCAACGATACCAACGATCGAAAGCATGAGTGCTGCTAAGTCGTCGAATTTAAAGCCTAGATCAACCGAGAGGTTAGCTAGTTTAAGCCAGGAGTAGCTGGATTCAAAGCGTGCACCACCGAGCGCTAAGTGCAGAGCACCCCCTAAATAAAAGGTAGCAACAAGGACGGAGAGCAGTGTCGCAAGCGCATGCTTCTTTCGTAAGAAAGAAGCTGTCAAAGCCGCGGAACCCACGGGTACGACAATAAGAAGTAAAGCTAAAGTAGAAGGATTCATCAGTGCTTTAAGGAATCGAGTTCACTGACCTGGATAGTTTGTTTCTGACGAAAGAGTGCGACGACGATCGCTAACCCTACAGCCACTTCAGCAGCAGCTACGGTTAGGATGAAGAACACAAACACATTGCCGTCCATCGTTTGGTTGTACTTTGAAAAAGCAACCAGCGCTAAGGTTGATGCAATGAGCATCAATTCTAAGGACATGAAAATAACGATCGCATTACGGCGTATCAGTACACCAATAAAACCGATCGCGAAAAGAACGGCACTTAATCCGATATAAGCAAAGAGGCTTGATTGGATCATGATAGTTTACGGGATAGTGCGATCACACCAAGCATCGCAGATAAAAGAAGGAAACCCACCACTTCTACAGGAAGGAGGTAAGTCGTGAATAAAAGTTCAGCGTACGCTTTTAAGCTAGAGCCAACACCAACACTCATAGGTGTTTCTACACTGGGTAGATTTGCGTGACGTAAAAAGGCAGCAACCCCAGCAATCATGAGTGCAACCGCAACGAGTGTCGCTACAGTACCCATACTGCGATTCAGGCCACCTAAACTTCCCTTCACATCAAGTAACATGATGATGAATAGAAAGAGTGCGACGACTGCACCTGCGTAAACTAAGATGAGTAAGAAGGCTAAGAGGAATGCATCGAGCTGGATAAAAAGGCCTGCAACACCTGCTAAGCATACAAGAAGCGACATCGCCGCATTCACGGTATTACGATTTAAGATAGCACCCAGTGCTCCTAAGACCGTAACCCCTGCAAAAATAATAAACATGAGATTAACCATGGTGGCCTCCTCCCTGTTCAGCAGCTTCCTTCTTTTTATCCCACTTATAGTGTTCGTCGGGTAAGGTGCCGCCCATCCGGTATAAGTCCTCTTTGTGATTTACTAACGAGTCCCGGGTATAGCCTGTTGTAGAATATACGTTTTGTAAAAAGATCGCTTCCTCTGGACAGACTTCTTGGCAAAGTCCGCAGTAAATGCAGCGGAGCATATCGATATCAAATGCTTGCGGTGCTTTTTCTACGTGAGCGTTTGGTGAATCCGCTGGAATTTCTCCTGGAGTGATACGAATAGCACGCGGAGGACAGACGAATTCACAGAGCTGACACGAAACACATTTTTCTCTTCCGTGTGGATCTTTAACTAAGGTAGGTGCACCCCGGTAACCCGTAGGAATAGCGGGACGCTCTTCTGGGTACTGTAGCGTGATCTTAGGCTGGAACAGGTGCTTAAGAGTGATCTTAAGACCTCCTACAATCTGAGGCAAATAGGAGCGCTCAGCTAAGGTTAAAGGTTTACGTTCTAATTTAATAACAGCCATGGGTGATCAGCGTTGAATAACCGCAATTGCAATTATTGTGATAAGTAAGTTGATGATAGCGAGAGGCAGTAATTTCTGCCATCCGAGTTTCATGACTTGGTCATAGCGGAAACGAGGAACGGTCCAGCGTACCCACATGAACACAAAGATCATGAATAAAACTTTGGTGAGGAAAATACCGATAGAAAGTATACCCACTACGAGGGGATACTGAGCTACGTGTATAAGGCTCACGAATTGAGACAATGGTAACCAAGGCAGTGGATTCCATCCGCCAAAGAAAAGTAAGATGAAGACGGCTGAACCAACGAGCATGTGACTATATTCAGCAACGAAGAATAAGGACCATTTGAAAGCGCCGTATTCAGTATGGAATCCGCCCACTAAATCCGCTTCAGATTCTGCCATATCAAACGGCTGACGATTGGTTTCAGCAAATAAACAGATGATGAAGATTAAGGCTGATATTGGCATCGTGAATACAAACCACGCACCACCCCAAAATCCAGGAAGCGATTGAAATTCAACTGCCTTCGCTAAACTCATGGTACCCGCTGTTCCTGGAGCATTGATCCAAAGAAGCACCGGAACGACCGCTAAGGTCATAGAAAGCTCATAGGAAATTAACTGAGCTGAAGCACGTACTCCGCCTAAAAAGGAATATTTAGAATTGGATGCCCACCCAGCTAAGATAACCGAATAAACACCTAGGGATGAAACAGCAAATACCGCTAAAAGACCTACGTCTACATTAGCGAGCATAAGTGGAACAACCTGGCCTCCTACATCGATATAAGCACCAAACGGAACGAAAGTAACCGTGGAGAGTGCAGGTATCATCGCAATGATAGGGGCTGCAATAAAGTACTTCTTATTAACGTGTCCAGGGACTAAGTCTTCTTTGAATAAAAACTTTAAGCCGTCAGCAAGCAGGTGGAAAGCACCTAGCTTTTGCATGATAGGTCCAAGGATGGGCACCCATGCAAACCAGAATGGAATGGCACGATTAGGACCAGGACGTCCTTGAATCCACGCTGAGATTTTACGCTCAGCCATAGAACAAGCACCCGCGATCGGGAACATGACAGCAATCACAGCGATGCCCTTAATGAGCACCTGAATAATTACCGGGAGTTGAAAAAAGAGGTTCATACGGCCGGTTTAAAGTGAAGGGTTTGAGTTTCAACAAACGGCAACTTTTGGAATGCCGAACTGTCGATTAAAGCTCCTACTTCAGGAAGACTTGAGAACGAAATCTGAGATAACGAAGGAACACGTGAAGCAATCTGTGTCCACGTATGAGCCAAGATACCGGCAGCTTGCGTTGCCTGAGGAGCTGACCTGGTAAGGGCTGTCAACAGATGCGTTAAAATAACTAAGTCATCTACGACGCCACTTGGACCAGGAACTGCGAGTAAGAACTTTTGAATTCTAAACTGCTGATTAATGAAGGTGCCACTCTTCTCAAATACCGTGAGCGATGGAATGACGACTTCAGCTGCGTCACTAGTTTTATTTTGGTGAGTACCAATATAAATCACTTTGACCTTAGCGAGCTGACTTGGGTTAAGACCAGCGAGAGTTAAGTCTTCATTAAAACTGATCACTACTTTTACCTTACCAGAATCAATCTCGGAACTTAACAGGTCTAGTTTCTGACTTGGGAGTTCGTTAATTAAACCGGTAACTAAGGCACCACGTACGTTTGGATTTTTATCCTTCGATACTAAGATTGTGTCACCTTCACCAATACGGCTTACGAGAGACGCCTTTGTACCGATCTGATCAGCGAGTTGTTTAATTAAAAACTGTTCTTCAACCGTGTTTTTACCGGATGCAACAAGACGCACGTGAGAGGTATTCTCTGAAATAAGCGTAGCTGCTTTACTGACCGCTTCACTTAAGGAAGCCTCTTTTCCAGAAACACGGGTTGTAAGTAAACGGTCTTCGCTACGAACATGTTTATAAAGAATACGTCCTGAATCTGCCATCCAGGTATCATTAACAAAATCGTTTTGGCGAGGGGTGATGCGGTAGATCTGTCCTTCACGGGACCAGACGATCGTATTAGCACCAACGGACGTTTCTGTATCGATACTGTTCGTTTGTTTTAAAAACCAAACACGCATCTTAAAGCGGAAATCGGTACTGGTGAGAGCACCTACAGGACAAATATCAACCGTATTTAAGGAGTAATTATTTGCTAACTGCTTACCTGGGAAACAGGTCAAAGTGGACGTACTACCACGGTCGATGAAACCAAGGACATCGTCTTTCGCAATTTCCTTAGAGAAACGAATACAACGGGAGCATAAGATACAGCGCTCATCATCTAAGGTAACGCGTGGTCCAAGAACGGTTCTCTTTGGTTTTACATTCTTATCTTCAATGTAACGAGAATAGCCACGGCCATAGCCCGTTGCTTGCTCTTGTAATTTACATTCACCGGCTTGATCGCAAATCGGGCAATCCAGTGGATGATTAACGAGTAAAAATTCCATGACGCCTTCACGGCAGTCTTTAACAAGCTGGGTCGTGGTACGGATATGAAGACCGGGACTTGCGTTGGTTGCGCAGCCAATCACGGGACGCGGCATCCAGTTGATTTTTTGTTTTCCTGTTGCTGGATCAATAACGGGCGCTTTCGTAGCTGGATCAACCGCTGGCATACCCATCTCCACTAAACACATACGGCAGTTACCTACGACCGTGAGTTTAGGATGGTAGCAGTAATGGGGTACATCTACTCCCACCTTAGCGGCTGCTTCGATGACGTTGGTTCCTTTCGGAACGGATACGTCCTTTCCATCAACATTGATTGTGATTAGATCTGCAGGTGCAGGGGAAGTCATACAAGAGGAGTGGTTTCTTTCGCTGCTGCTAAATCCTTGGACTTTTCAGCATACTGTTTGAATTCGTCACCAAACTTTAAAACGAAACTTTGTGTTGGCCAGGAGCAGGCTTCACCGAATGCACAGATCGTTCTACCAGCGATTTGATCAGCGACATTCTTTAAGAGTGCACCATCTTCAGCACGGGCACCACCAAGCACCATACGGCTTGTGATACGCTTCATCCATAAAGATCCCTCACGGCACGGTGTACATTGGCCACAGCTTTCGTGAGCGTAGAATGAATTAATGTTAGCGAGTGCTTCTACCATACTGACGGAATCATCCATCACGATCACCCCACCCGATCCAGCCATCGAGCCGACCATAGCGAGTGAATCAAAGTCCATCGGTAAATCTTCTAAGCCCCAGTCGTAGTCTTGCATCTCTGCACCGACTTTACGTTTTCCTTTGAAGCGTTCTCCGAAGCGTAAAATTTTAGCTGAAGAACCACCAGGAATGACTGCTTTAAAAGTACGACCTGGGAGTGGACCTCCGCAGACATCGTTTAAGAGTTCTCCTAAGGTAATTTTACCTACTTCAAATTCATAGTAGCCAGGACGTTTTACGTGACCCGAAACACATAAGATACGTGTTCCTGTATTTCCAGGTGTTCCAATTTTTGAATACGTATCGCCACCCATCGAAACGATGTGTTTTACGTGGCAGAGCGTTTCAACGTTATTAACGATCGTTGGGCACTGATAGAGTCCAAGTACGGCTGGGAAGTAAGGCGGCTTAATACGCGGATAAGGACGTTTACCTTCGATTGATTCGATCAGTCCTGTTTCTTCTCCGCAGATATAAGCACCTGCACCGCGGTGAACAAATATATCGCAGCTGTAGTTGGTACCTAAAATATTATTTCCAACAAAGTTTGCTTTTCTCGCCTCTGCAATGGCTTGCTCTAAGATGCGTGCACCGATTGGAAATTCACCACGGATATAGATGTAAGCCTGTTTAACATTGTTCGCAAAACAGGTGATCATCATACCCTCGATCAATTGATGCGGGTCTTGATGAATAATATAACGGTCTTTAAACGTACCTGGTTCTGATTCGTCAGCGTTTACGATTAAGTAAATCGGTTTTCCACTTTTACGATCAAGAAGACTCCACTTAAGTCCGCAGGAGAAACCTGCACCACCACGTCCTCTTAGGCCTGATTTCTTAACTTCTTCAATGAGTTCTTCAGGCTTACGAAGTACGGCTGCTTTGAGCGTTTCATAGCCACCATGCTTCTGATAACACGCAAGGTCATTCGTGTAACCAGCTTGGTCGATGTGCTTAAAAATGATGCGGCGCTGTTCTGGCATGAGGTCTAAAGTTTAGGATTTCTTAAGCTCAGCTTTAATTTGGTCAGAAAGTGCACGAGCTTTAGCACAATCAACGTTTTCATGGAGCGTATCGTCGATTAAAACAACAGGAGCTGTTCCGCAGCTTGCTAAGCATTCAACAAATTCAATGGTGACTGCACCATCCTCGGATGTTTCTCCGCGCTTTGTTTTAAACTGAGCTTCAAATTCTGCACAGGTTTTGTAACCACCCATGAGGGCACACGATAAGGTGCGGCACACTTTGATGTGACGCTTACCAATCGGCTTCTGCCTAAACATAGGATAGAAGGTGACTAGTTCATAGACATTGATTGGCTGTAATTCCAACTTAGCAGCAATCCAGGCAATCGCATCCTGAGAAATGTACCCTTGATCTTCCTGGACTAAATGAAGCAGCGGTAATGCAGCACTCCGTTTCACGGGATAGTGCGTAATGACTTCTTCGATTTGCTTAACTGTGTTTTCGGAAAGATTCACAAGGAGTAAAAATTTAAATTAACGGTCACATTCACCCATAACGAAGTCGAGTGAACCTAAAATGGAAACAACGTCTGCTACCATCGAGCCCACACATACTTTTGGAATGATTGATAAATTACAGAACGAGGGGGCGCGGATCTTTAAGCGGTACGGTACACCACCACCCTTACTGACGATATAAAAGCCGAGTGCTCCCTTAGGATTTTCTGCTTCGAAATAGACTTCACCCGCTGGCATTTGAGGGCCTTCGGTAACGAGCATGAAGTTTTGAATCAGTTCTTCCATGGACGTTAAGACTTTGGCTTTTTGAGGAGCATAAATCTTCTTAGCGTCGACCGCGTAGTAAGGACCACTTGGGAACTTCGCAATGGCTTGGCGGATAATACGAACCGATTGGCGCATTTCTTCGCCACGCACCATATAGCGGTCATAACAATCACCGGTTGTTCCTACAGGAACATCAAAGTCGTATTTTTCATAGCCGCTGTATGGCTTATCTTTACGCAGATCAAGTGGTACACCTGAGCCACGAAGATTTGGACCTGTTAAACCGTAAGCAATCGCGTCTTCTTTTGAAATGACACCCACACCCACGGTGCGGTCCATGAAAATTTTATTTCTCGTAAGAAGAGAAAGTGTTTCCTCTAAGATTGGTAAGAACTGATCACAGAAGGAAAGAACGCGGTCTGTCCAACCTTCTGGAACATCACGCGCTACACCACCAATACGTGAATAGCTGGTCGTGAAACGTGCACCGGTTAGTTCTTCGAAAAGTTTGTAGAGTTTTTCACGCTCAGTGAAAGAGTACAAAAAGACAGTCCATGCACCAACATCGATACCATAAGCACCAAGGCCCATTAAGTGAGACGAAATACGTGCTAATTCAGAGGTGATAACACGAATCGCTTGGCAGCGCTCGGGTACTTCTAATTTTGCAAGACGCTCAACAGCGATTGCGTAAGCTGCGTTATTTGCAAGCGGAGCTAAGTAATCAAGTCTGTCCGTGTACGGAACAAACTGATTATACGTCATATTCTCAGCGATTTTTTCATCACCGCGGTGCAGATATCCTAAAACAGGATCAGCTTTGGTGATAATTTCACCGTTTAATTCAAGTTGAAGACGTAGCACACCGTGCGTTGAAGGATGGGAAGGACCCATCGATAAATGCATCGTTTCTTGGTCATGCACTTGAGCGGCTGTGCGCGCTGCGGCATCTGGAAATGTCATGTCAGTTGCCATGGCTTAGAGTGGTTTCTCCGATTTTTCTGACCAGCTTTGATCCTTACCCATAGGTTCAGCTTCAGTCATGTTGATTTGGCCTGGGACTGCGGTGAAGGGACCACCTGCCATAGGAGCTGGTTTAACTTTTGCGTTTGTTTCAGCAGCGATTTCGCTGTCTGGTAAATCGGTTTCAATTCCTGCGAGTGGGAATTCTTTTCTTAACGGATGATAAGGATAACCATCCCACATTAAGATACGGCGTAAATCAGGATGCCCAGTGAACTGAATACCAAACATGTCATAGGCTTCTCTTTCATGCCAATTGGCTGCAGGCCAAAGAAGCGTGGCGGTTGGCATCGATGGAGCTGCATTATCTGCACAGTCACTTGCTAAACGAACGTACTCATACGTAGTCGTTGAGAATAAATGATAAATAACGGTGAAGCGCGGTGTTGAACCTTCAGCCCAATCTACAGCTGTGACATCGACTAGAAAATCAAAGGAAGCTTCGTTTTTTAGAAAGGTGAGAGCCGAAATAATATCGTTTGGTGATACTTGAAAGGCAGGATAATCTAAACTCGCACGCTTGGTTACCTGAGGGAAACGAGTAACAAAGGCCTCGGTTGAAGATGAATTCACGGGTGTCGTGGACATGCGTAAAATTAGGATTTAAGTAAATTACGAGCGGAAGGCTCACGTTTTACTTTTTCTTGAAGCTTAATTAAGGCATCAAGGAGTGCTTCAGGACGTGGAGGACAACCACTGACATAGACATCAACAGGAATAATACGGTCTACTCCTTGAAGCGTTGCGTAGCTTCGGTACATACCACCGGAAGAAGCACATGCTCCCATCGCAATCACCCACTTAGGATGAGGCATTTGGTCATAAATACGGCGTACGGAACTCGCCATCTTGTAAGTCACCGTACCCGAAACAATCATCACGTCGGATTGACGGGGAGAAAAACGCATGACCTCGGCTCCGAAGCGGGCAATATCAAAGCGGCTTGATGCAACAGCCATCAGCTCAATCGCGCAGCACGCAAGACCCATAGGCATAGGCCACATGGAATTAGAGCGGATCCAATTAATCACGGCATCGGCACGTGAAACGATAACATCGCCCTCTATTTTACTGTTATATGCGAGCTCTGAGTTAGATGAAACCATAGGTGGATTGTATTGTGAAGATACTCATGTACCACGCTAGGCTACCCGTGAACTCACGCAAGACGGTTTTCCTTAAAATAGCGTGGGATTCATAAATTTAACGTGGAATTCATGTGTTACTTCTAGCTATGAAGTAAAGGGCTAATAAACCGTGTTTTGCGTTGACCTAATAAGCCCTAAGGTGTGTGATCACCGGTTCGTCAAACGGCCAACGATTGAACGATTTTAAGTTAGTACAACGGAGAGGTGTCAGAGTGGTCGAATGAGCATGATTGGAAATCATGTGTA
>DAISZL010000016.1:0-7389 GCA_036824825.1 Opitutaceae bacterium | reverse complement strand
GTACAACGGAGAGGTGTCAGAGTGGTCGAATGAGCATGATTGGAAATCATGTGTACCAGCAATGGTACCGCGGGTTCGAATCCCGCCCTCTCCGCCATTCTCACTCGAGAAGTCATAATTGACCAGATGCTAAGAATCGCTGTCATAGCCTTAAAGTAATGAAAGATAAGCCGGTATCCTCTTTTAAACCTAACGATCAAGCGTTATACGATAAGCGGCTTTATTTCTTCTTCTATTCTTTCATAACTCTATTAATAGTAATAGGATACAGTAATACGTTTAGTGTTCCTATCCTGTTTGATGACTATGCGACTTTAGTAGAAAATACGTCCATACGCTCCTTAACAGCCCTAAAGGATGTATTATCACCCCCGATTAACCCAGGACTTGGCTGGAGACCCTTTGCAAACCTTACCTTTGCTCTGAGCTATGCAATCAGCGGTTTAGAACCTTGGGCTCATCACGTTTTTAGCATCCTTATCCATTGTGCGGGTGCCTTAACCCTCTTTGGAGTCGTAAGACAGACCTTAAACACGCGTAACTTACGTGAAAAGTTTGGAAAAGATGCCACTCTCTTAGCTGGTATTATCGCAAGCCTTTGGGCACTGGACCCGTTATTAACCCAGACAATCACCTACATGTCTCAGAGAACGGAAGCTCTGATGGGTTTCTTATATCTGATGACTTTGTATGGATTTATTCGAGGAACCCTAGAGAATAAAAAAACGTGGTATGTAATCAGTGCTGTTAGCTGTGTACTCGGGGTGATGAGTAAGGAAGTGATTATCACAGCACCGGTCACTGTCATCATCTATGACCGAATCTTTTTAAGTGGTAGCTTTCTAGAATCGTTTCAGAAGCGCTGGAAGGTGTATGCGTCCTTAGTCGCAAGTTGGATTCCGTTTCTTATTTTACTTAAAGCGATCAAACACCAAGCGGTGGGTTACGGAATTGGTGTTACGTGGTACACCTATGCCTTAACGGAATGTAAAGCGGTAACAACCTACTTTAGATTATGCCTCTTTCCACATCCGCTCATTTTCGATCGTGGAGCTCACTTTTTACACTCTGTGAGTGAAGCACTTCCCTACATCTTAGGCCTATGCATTTTATCAGGCGCAAGTATCTATGCGTTAATTAAAAAACCAGCCCTTGGCTTTTTAGGTGCGTGGTTTTTCATTATTCTATCTCCTACCTCAAGTGTTGTACCTGTCGCAGAAGTACCGATTGCAGAGAACCGTATCTATCTTCCGCTTATTGCTGTGGTGAGTTTAGTCGTAATCGCCGTCTACCGCTACTTAGGCAAAAAAGTACTCACCACTCTTTCATTAGGCTTAGTTATCTTTTTTCTTTTAGCTACGTATTCCCGCAATAAAGACTATGCAACTTCCATCTCAATATGGACAGATACACTTGCTAAAGAACCAAACAATCCGCGCGCCTTAAATGATCTAGGCTACATGCTGTTAACAGATCCAAAACTAAAGCCAGAATCAGAAAAATATTTTATTGAGGCATTAAGACAGAAACCGGATTACTCGGATGCCCATAATAATTTAGGAATGCTGTATGCGGATGATCCTGCAAAACGCGATCTAGCAATCGCTCACTACGCTGAGTCCCTTAAATATAATGTAAAAAATGCAGAAGCGCATAGTAACTATGCTAATCTCGCTGCAAAGATTCCAGGTAAAGAAAAAGACGCTGAAGCCCACTTCTTAATGGCATTAGCACTTAAGCCGTATAGCGCAGAATTTCATAATGACTATGCGATCTTAGTTGCAGCGGATCCTGCTAGAAAAGAAGAAGCAATTCGTGAATATCTAAAATCCATTGAATTAAAACCAACGTATGCCGAAGCGCACAACAATCTAGCAAATCTGTATAGCACGATTCCTGGTAAGGACGAAGAGGCGATTCGTGAATACAAAGCAGCGATCTTACTGCAGCCAAATTCGAGTTTCATGCATTTTAATCTCGGACTTGTTTATAAGCGTAATCCCGCTTTAGCCGAAGAAGCATTAAACGAATTTAAATTATCGTTAGCGCTTAACCCCAAGGATAGCGACTCTCAGCTTTCAATCGAGCACTGCAATGTAGGCATTATGCTTGAAGGAAAAAAAGATCTTGAGGGTGCACGCACGGAATATACGACAGCTCTTAAACTCTACCCTTCATTTCCTGAAGCAGAATTACGTTTAGCCGGGGTGTATGAAAAACTCGGGAATCACGACCTGGATGTGATTACCCACTTAAAAAATGCAATCGAACTTGATCCTAAGTCCTTTGCTATTGCAGTTCAGTATGCTGAATACTTAAGCCGCCACGCAGAGCATCATGTGGAAGCAATCAAAGCGTATGAGGAAGCGTTAGCTCTTAATCCATCGAGTTTAGAGGCTCATGTCGCAGTCGCAAAATTATATGCAGAGATTCCTCAAGGAAAAGAGGAGGCCATTAAGCATTATAAAGAAGCGATTAAACTAAGCCCCAAGGTAGCAGATTTACACAACAACTTGGCTCTCATCTTCGCAGAAATTCCAGCTCGATACCTCGACAGTAAAAAGGAGTACGAAGAGGCAATCCGTTTAAATCCCAATTTTACTCAGGCCCATAATAATTACGGAGCTTTGCTCGCTACTTTAAAAGGCTATGGAAAGGAAGCGGAGAATGAATATAAAATCGCCCTCAGTCTTGAGCCAAACTACGCCGAGGCGCACAACAATTTAGGAAACTTATATAGTCAAACAAAGGACACGCATCTCTTAGCAATTGCGGAATATAAAGAAGCTTTAAAACGACTCCCTAACTCATTTGCCGTCCATTTTAATTTAGCAGTTCAACTTGAAAAAGATGTAGCTACCCAGACTGAAGCACGGGCCGAATACCGTGAGGCGTTACGATTAAATCCAGCCTTCACCCCTGCTGAAGAGGCAGTCAAACGCTTAAGCCGTTAAGGCTTCACGTGCTTTAAAAAATAGTCTTCGTAATAGTCCTGTATCGCAGCTAATTCTGGACGAGTAAAAATACGTCTTCCGTCACTTCGAACGGTGTAGTCCGCATTCGCATGAAGCACATAGATAGGCTCGCCGTTGTGATAGGCTTTTTTACCTAAGACAGTGCAAGTTGCAAGCGAGGTCTTTCCACGGCTATGCCAAAAGCCTCCGTCGACTACGCGTAGTTTTAATTTTTCGTGGTAAATAGCTGCAACAAATGCATCACATTCCCACAAGTTTCCTTTTCCCATCACCTGCTTAGTTAAGGTGTGATACGTATCAAGCAGTACACCCTTTCGTGCAATCCAGCATCCAGCACTAAAGTAGGGATCTTCTTTTTTTACCTTTAAAATTTCACGGTTACATTCGTGCATGATCTCTTCAACCGAATTGATATGCGGATCGATGATCATGTCATACCCCTTCATTAACTCTGGGAGATTTGGATAGGGACTCGCAAAAAAGGCATCAGCGTCTATCCACACAAGCACGTCATAGGAATGGGGATATTCCTTTAAAAAATCTTTAATTGCTGCCTTACCTTCCCAGGGGTGCGTAAAGGCGGGACCTTTACGAGGTAGATAAAAAATACCGGGAATTTTTTTGAGCAGTTCAACTTGATCAGGACTAAAACCAAAATCACAGACACATAAAGGCAGGGTTGGATTATTCAGTTTCCAGGACGCAATTAAGATATGCAGATTGGAAAAATGAAAAGCATTAGCTCCCGTCACTAAAACGGTCGAATAATCTAAAGCTTGGTTTTGTGTAGCCATAAAAAAAGGCAGGTCTGAGTTATAGCTCAAACCTGCCTAGTTTAAATCTTTTTTCTTATGGTACTTCGTAAACTTCAACCAAGGTCGTACCAGCAACACCAGAAGCACTGGTTACTTGAACCGTGTAGGTTCCAGGTGTTAGCGTTACGAGTAAGGCTGAATCTTTACTTGTCGAACTTGCAAAGGCGAATGCGTAGACAGAAGCGGCAGCGGATGAGATTGCTGCATCACCACCCCAACCTGTGTTGCTCGCAATAACGGTTGAGCCGCTATAAAGCGCAAGTGATGGATCAGGCATGGTTCCGCTGACATTGAAGCCAGAGAGTGTAGGACCAGAAGCACGGATAAGAACGGTCTTTGCTGTCATACCGCTAATGGAGAAACCAGCCGTGAGTAAGCCGTTAGCATTTACGCGCTGTAAGCAGGATAGATTTATTAGACGCGGCGTTGTTGCTGTATAAGAAGCAGCAGGCGTATTGTCGTAAACTTCAGCGAGTGCATTACCCGTGCTGTTCGATGGACTGCTTACTTGTACTGTGTATGCAGCGCTTGAAAGCGTTTGTACCATCGCAGAATCAAGACTTGAAGTGTTTGGTAATGTAAAGGCACCCGTTGCTGTATCAGCAGCGTTAACTTGAGTAATATTGGTTACCGTTGATCCCCAGCCTGCATTTGAATTAACCAAGGTACTTCCATTAAAGAGTGAAATCTTTGGATCAGGAAGAACGCCGGTTACATTGTAAGCAGTCAGTGCAGGACCAATACCACGAACTAAAAGCGACTGAGTACCACTCGTACCAGCACCACCTGAGACAAAGCCTAAGGTGAGGAGCTGACTACCAGGAGCATCCAGTGTAAGTACGGAGATATTTACTAAGCGTCCAGGATTCGAAGTAGTAACCGGAGAAATCGTAGCAATAGAGCTAATGACGGCTCCCGTAGGGGTAACTGCCATACATTGATAATTACCATAGTTAGCAGGTACTGCCGTAGTTGTATAAGACGCTTTTGTAGCACCTATGATGGCTTTACCATTTAGGTACCACTGATAAGTCGCATTAGCTGTTGAAGCAGCACGGAATACAACGGTTGAGGAAGGCGATACAACTTGGGATGCAGGTTGTAAGCTAAAGGTTGGAGCACCAGAAGCTGGATTTGCTGTTACAAACGCAGCGTTACTTGTAACGCTACCGGACGTGTTTGTAGCAACAACTGTATAGCTGCCTGAATTACCAGGCTGTGCATTTGGAATACTTAAGCTTGAAGCTGTTGCACCGGTGATTGCTACACCGTTAAAGTACCACTGATAGGTTGGAGCAGGATTACCCGTTGCAGTAGCAGTTAGGGTCGCACTGGTACCAATCGTTAAAGCAGTTGTCGTTGGTGATACAGTAAATACGGGAGCACTTGCTGGATACGTTACTGTTAATGTAGCAACAGAACTGAGTGCAGAATTGATGTTGTTTGAAACAAACACCGTATAATTACCTGCATTTGCAGCCTGTACATTATTGGTCGTTAAGGTAGCACTGGTTGCACCAGCGATTGGCGCACCGTTAAAGTACCACTGATAACTTGGAGGTGGGAAACCCGTAGCAACTACCGAGATATTTGCTGTCGTACCAGCCATCGCAGAAATCGACTGAGGCTGTGTTGTAATGGTAGGAGCATTATCTACGTTTAATGTAACGAAGGCATTTGCTGAGGCATAAGCCGTTGTATTATTAGGCGTGAAGACAACGTTTAAGGTTTGTGTACCTGGATTTAACAAGGTTCCACTTGCAGGAGTATAGGTGTAAACACCCGCAACAGCTGCTCCATTGTAAGTCGCGTTTGCAGTCAACTGAGTTGATGAGAGTGGTGTTGGATAAATAATATCAGCTGGATTACTCCATGCGATGATTGGTGTCGCATAATAAGAGAATTGATCAGCGCTCGAAGTTGGGCTGTAGCCACCTGGGCTTCTTACAACAATATCAACTGTTGCTTGAGCACCTGCAGGTGCAACAGCAGTGATTTGTGTATCGCTATTAACGGTAAAGCTAGGAGCTGATACGGTACCGAAATTAACGGTAGAAACCGCTGTTAAACTCGTACCAGTAATTACAACGGACGTACCACCAGCCATGGATCCACTATTCGTAGATATCGCTGTAACGGATGGAATTGGATAGGCTGTGTATTGATCAGCACTGGAAGTAGCACTGGTTCCACCAAGGGTTGTTACAGTCACATCAACATTACCAGAAACGAGCGTAGGAACTGTTGCAGTAATGAGTGTTGCGCTATTAACGGTAATACTCGAAGCATTCGTAGCTCCGAACTTAACGACAGGAATGCCTGCATTGGTAAAATAATTACCAGTAATTGTTATAATTGATCCACCAACGAGTGGTCCATTACCAGTAGAGAGCGCTGTGACAACAGGTGTATTATAATAGGTAAATTGATCTGCTGAGTTCGGTGTTGTTGAACCACCTGGATTTACAACCGTAATATCATATAGACCTGCATTATTTGTAGGAGCGACAGCGGTAATTAAATTATTGGTATTAACTGTAAAACTTGCAGCGTTAATGGTACCGAACACAACGCCTCTTGCAGTTGATAAATTATTACCGGTAATTGAAACAATTGCTCCACCTGCTGTAGCACCGTAGTTTGGTGTTACACCATTGATGGTTGGAAGAGCATAAACACCTACGTTAACGGTTTGATTAGCTGTATATGTACCGTCAGAAACTTGAATCACGAAACTGTCAGTGCCTGTATAACCTGTCGTAGGTGTATACTTAATAAGTCCGTTGGTAGTAATACTCATACCACCTGAGTTTGCTGTAGCACTTGTAAGCACTAATGCACCGTGGCTAGGAGCAGTTTGCTGGGTAAATGTTTCTGTCTGACCTGTGTCTTGGTCACTCACAATTAACTGCGTATTGAGTGATGTATATGCGACATTCTGCGTTACATTAATTGTAAAAGAAGGAGTCGTGTATGTAGGAGGTGTATCGAAGGTGTAATGATCCGCAGAAATCGCAGTCGAAATAATACCCGTATTTGTTGTGAGGTAAATGTCTGCTGTACCTGCTGTGTTAGCGCTCGTCACTGCCGTGATTGAATTATTGCTCACAACAATAAAGTTGTAGGCAGGCGTATTACCAAACGTAACAGCAGTTACTGCGTTGGGAGTTGAAAAGTTATTACCAGCAATAGTAACAACGGTGCCACCTGCTGACACACCCACCGATGGTGATACGGTAGTGATAACAGCTTGGCCGTAACTAGCTGAAATTCCAGCTAGGACATAGCCTAAAACAAACACAAAACGACTGAGTAGTTTATTCATTATATATAATAAAAATTTTAAGCAGAAATTTATAGCCTTAAAAATTGATATAGCAGCGAACAAACAATAAGCTTCTGTTTAGTAAAGAGATATAGCAATTCCTAGAGGGGTAAAGCCTATATTACAGACTTTATATAGGCTTAAATCGCAGCCTGAATCGCTTGATAAAATAAGTCTAATTCCTGCTTTGTATGCCCTGCTCCACCGCGGAGGAGCGACGTACCCACTAAAGCTGCATTAAAACCATAGTTTTTAAGCACAGACTCTACGTTTT
>DAISZL010000030.1:0-7077 GCA_036824825.1 Opitutaceae bacterium | reverse complement strand
TATAATTTCAGTGGTAAATTCATTTGCCACTAAGGCTACTAAACACAAAAGTAATCTCTCAATAATGTTGAATCACTCGAGAGCTCAAGTCACAGGAAAACGAGTACAACTCATGGCCACATGTTTATGTGACGCCTTCTATGACGATGTAGCTATCGCTACTGTTCAAGTCCTTGAATATTTAGGATGCGAAGTCGTTTTCCCAGAGTCTCAAACTTGTTGCGGTCAACCTGCTTTCAACGGCGGTGATTGGGAGGCTTCTCGAAAAGTAGTTCGTCATACCGTAAAAACTTTTGCTGAAGATATTCCCGTCATCGTTCCATCGGGATCTTGCGCTGGAATGCTATTCCATGGAGCACAACTCGAGTTTGAAAAAGAACCAGATAAAGAATCTGTTAATGCTCTAGGAAAAAAGACATGGGAAGTTGCTGATTTTATTGTTCACGGATTAAACAAAACCAAATGGGAAGGATCTTTTAATGCAAAGATCGCCTTTCATAAATCATGCCATACACGCGGCACTAAAACAGCAGAAGCATCTCTTCAGTTGTTAAAATCCATTAGTGGACTTTCAGTGGTAGAAATTGGCGAAGCTGAACAATGCTGTGGATTCGGAGGAACGTTCTCGGTGAGTTTTCCTGCTATATCATCATCCATGGGAGAATTGAAACTGGAACACGTACGCGAAAAAAATCCAGATCTTCTCGTATCAGCTGACATGAGCTGCATGATGCACCTTTGTGGTTTAGCATCACACGAACAGAAACCTATAAAGGCAATGCATGTCGTTCAAATTTTAAGAGACGCATTAAAAAATTCGGGGCTTATTAAATAACATGGCACACCAGCCTATAGACACTTTCGCTTCTTGCTTAAAACCGGAGACGCAAGCAGCCGTTTACGATGGCTCTAAAAAAGGCCACGAAAAAAGAACTAAAGTACTATTTGATAATTACGCTAATCCTGACGATTTACGTAAACTTGCTGGTAACATTAAGCAGCATGTAGTTGAGAATCTAGACACTTACCTCCCGAAAGCTGAAGAAGCACTTACTCGTAACGGAATTAAAGTACACTGGGCATCGACCGCTGAAAGTGCATGTAATCACGTACTGGATATTATGCGGGCGCGTAATGCTACACGTATCGTAAAAGCTAAAACGATGGTAAGTGAAGAAATCGAACTCGAAGCTTTTCTTCATAAACATAAGATTGAATGTCTAGAAACAGATTTGGGTGAATTTATTGTTCAACTCGATCACGATAAGCCTTCTCATATCGTAAAACCTATCATCCATAAGAGTCGCAAGGAAATCGCAGAGCTCTTCGAAAAAAATGGATTAGGCGATTATAATGATGAACCTCAAGTAATCACACGTAGGGCACGTGAACATTTAAGAAAAAAATACTTAGAGGGTGATGTTGCAATAACAGGAGCTAATTTCGTAGTAGCTGAAAGTGGTCGTATCGTTGTCGTAACCAACGAAGGCAATTCACGTTTTTGTCTAGCAGCAACCTCCTGTCACATCGCTATTGTAGGCATAGAAAAATTATTACCTCGAGATAGAGATTTAGCCTTACTTCTTAATTTGCTCGGCCGCTCTGGCACTGGACAAGAATTAACCGTATACACTGAATTTATATCTGGCTCAAAGCTATCGACTCAACCTGATGGCCCGCAGGAAATGCATGTTATCTTTGTTGATAATGGTAGAACAGATGTACTAGCAAGTGACTGTAAGGAAATCCTACGCTGTATACGCTGCGGTGCATGTTTGAATGTATGTCCTGTTTATCGCCAAGCCAGTGGTCATGCTTATCGTAGCGTTTATCCTGGCCCAGTAGGTGCAGTACTTTCACCACTGCTTCTTGGAAAAAACTTTCCGCTTAAAGCCGATCTTCCTAAAGCCTCAAGCTTGTGTGGCGCATGCAACGAAGTATGCCCTGTGGATATTCCGATTCCTGATCTGCTCTTACGCCTTCGCTCAAAAGCGAAAGATGAAGGGATTGCTTCACCAGGAACTCCACCTATGGGAGGATGGGCCGTAATGGCGTCACAACCTGCAGCTTGGAAAGTAGCACTTACAACAGGTAAGTTAATTAATTTTGTTCCGACTAAGTTACTGCCTATTCCAGCACTACGTGCCTGGGAAAAAACACGTGACTTACCAGCATGGCGCGGTGGAGCATTTAGAAGTTGGTATAAAAATCGTAAATCATGAGTACCCCAAAACACGAACCGTTTATTCTTCCTTCAACCCCAATGAAGGAGTTTACATGGAGAGCTGTCCTGACTGGCACTATATTAGGTGTCATCTTTGGCGCCTCCTCACTCTACCTTGCGCTCAAGGTAGGCCTAACTGTAAGCGCTTCCATTCCTGTAGCCGTTATATCCTTAGCACTATTTCGTGGACTATCTAAGATTGGAGTACGTGATTCTACAATTTTAGAAAATAATATCACACAAACTGCAGGTTCTGCAGGTGAATCAATTGCATTCGGTGTCGCAGTTACGATGCCTGCAATTATGATCCTTGGATTCGAACTAGAACTAACACGTGTTCTACTCGTTGCAGTGTTGGGTGGTCTTTTGGGAATCTTAATGATGATTCCATTAAGAAGAGCTCTCATAGTTAAGGAACATGGAATCTTAAAGTATCCAGAAGGAACAGCATGCGCAGCTGTTCTTACAGCAGGGGTATCAGATGCAGATGTAAAAGTAGCATCTCCTTCAGCCCAAAAAGAAATTCAAGCAGCTCACGATGCAGGTCTTGGCAAATCTCCTGGCGGTAAAGTTATATTCACAGGATTTTTCGTAGGCCTAGTCTATAAAGTACTTAATATAGCTGCAAAAGGATGGAAAGACGTACCTGAAAAAGTATTCGGTGCTCCATTTAAAGCTGGATCCATAAGCATGGAAATTTCTCCAGAACTAACAGGCGTTGGTTATATTATTGGTCCTAAAATTGGGGCACTCATGTGCGGTGGTGGTGTGCTGGCTTATTTGGTACTCATCCCCCTTATCAAATTTTTTGGAGAACATATTTCAGGACCACTTGCTCCAGGAACGATCCCAATCTCTGAAATGAGTCCAGGTCAGATTCGTAGCGCTTATATTTTATATATTGGCGCAGGAGCCGTAGCAGCTGGTGGAATTATTAGTCTGTTACGCTCTATTCCAACTATTTGGAACGGGCTTAAAGCAGGACTTAAAGATGTAGGATTTTTAAAAGACGAAAACATCGCTACAACCAAAGAGCGTACAGATGAAGATATATCAATGAAGCTCGTTGGCATTGGTATAATCATTTTGATTGTAGGAATTATTGCAGCCCCATCCCTCCACATGAATCCACTAGGGGCATTACTCATTGTAGTCTTTGGATTTTTATTTGTAACCGTGTCTTCTCGTTTAACAGGAGAAATTGGCTCTTCTTCAAATCCAATTTCCGGAATGACCGTCGCTACACTTCTTTTAACCTGCTTAATCTTTTTAGTCGTTGGTTGGACGGGTGGTACTTATTACGTAACAGCATTATCTGTCGGTGCTATTGTCTGTATAGCTAGCTCTAACGGAGGTGGAACATCGCAAGATCTAAAGACGGGTTACATTTTAGGTTCTACACCTAAATACCAACAAATCGCTATATTAATTGGCGCATTTGCTTCTGCTGTAGCGCTAGGTCCAATTCTCATGAAGCTAAATGAATCTGCTACAGTCTATGTACCTGCAATTCAAGCTGCTCCTAATGGATTAAAAACAGACGCGTCTATACTGACAGCTGAAGAACAAATCAAAGGACCTCAATCTAAGGATGACACCCATACATACAAAGTATGGCAAAAAACATCCCTCGAAGGCGGAATGCCTGGAAAATACTTAGTTGATTCTACAGGCAAGGCAGTCTGGTACGTCGATCCTGGTATTAATGGTCACTTTACCCGCAGACCAGATGGTAGTGAGGTAAGAAAATTTGATGCACCCAAAGCTACCCTCATTTCCTATATTATAAAAGGTATTCTGGACCGCAAACTACCTTGGGCACTTGTTCTACTCGGTGTAATGATATCCCTTGTATTAGAGCTCTCTGGCGTTCCATCACTAGCATTCGCAGTCGGAGTTTATCTACCTATTGCATCTTCTACACCAATCTGGATTGGTGGACTCGTTCGCTGGCTTGTAGACTGGCATCAGCGCAGAAAACTTAAGCACCTAGAGTTAAACGAAGATCAACTTAATGCCGAAGCAGATAAAAGCTCCGGTGTATTATTGGCTTCTGGCTATATCGCAGGCGGTGCGATTGCAGGGATCATCATTGCATTTCTTTCAGGTGTATTAGGACCTATAGATAATGCACTCAATGATTGGTCTACCGCTCATAACCCATTCTTTGATGGTCCATATTCTGATGCATTATCGTTAATTCCATTCACGATACTTACCCTACTTCTTTACTTTGTAGGTAAAGAGAAAATCTTATCTACCAAGAAGCGCTAAAGTTATGTCAAACGATAGAGAATTAATTCTTAAGAAAGTTACTGAATCACTTTCATCCCTTCCTAGCAGGGCTTCGCTACCTGAGTATGCAGGTGACCTAGCTGTGATGCGTAAAGTAACCGAGGGAAGAGATTTACTCGAATTATTCTCTGAGCGTATTTCTTTAGTTAACGGCAGCGTAGTTACAAATCTAGAAAAATTACGTGATAGATTAATAGAAGGAAATTGGAAGCATGGTTATTGTGACCCTACCCTTTGGCCAAGCCTAGCACCAATTTTAAGTCCTCATTTTACTGTTGAGACTATTTTTGATCGCACACGAATTGATGACTACGCTTTCGCTGTTACTCGAGCTGTAGGTGCAATCGCTGAAACAGGTACAATTATATTAAATGATAGCCTTACTAGCTATCGATTGGCTGCGCTTACTCCATGGGTGCATATAGCCTACGTTCGAAAATCTGAAATCATGGCAGATATGTCATTAGCCGTCTCTGCTCTAGGAAAAGATCCAAACGTAATCTGGTGCACAGGCTCTTCAAGCACTGCTGACGTTGAAGGTATTTTAATCCGTGGAGTACACGGACCAGGCGTACAAATTGCACTCGTAATAGAGTGATTAAATCCGCTCGTTAATCACGGGGTTAGTGAGCGTGCCGATTTTTTCAATTTCAATTGAGATTGAATCGCCTTCTTTAAGAAATACTTGTGGCTTACGCGCAACACCTACGCCGTGTGGTGTACCTGTGAGTAGCACCGTACCTGGAAGTAGCGTCTTACTTGCACTTAAAAATTCTATAAGTGTTCGAACATCAAAAACCATATCATCGGTATTCCAGTCCTGCATCACGTTCCCATTAAGAATGGTTTTAATTCTTAAAGAATTAGGATTAGGAATTTCATCGGCTGTAACAAGTACAGGACCTAGCGGACAGAATGTATCAAAGCTTTTACCTTGGCAGAATTGTCCACCACCAAGTCGTTGTTGCCAGTCGCGAGCAGATACATCGTTAGCACACGTATAGCCTAAAACATAATCTAGCGCATTCGCTTTTGTCGCATTCTTACACGTTTTACCAATCACTACTGCGAGTTCGCATTCAAAATCTACTTCTGTACTTGGTAGCTTAACAGGAATTTCAATAGGATCTCCTGGATTCTGAAGTGTATTCGTGCCTTTAAGAAAAAGCATAGGACGCTCAGGTACGCCGCGGCCACCCTCTTCAGCATGCTTACGATAATTAAGACCTATGGCTAAAATATTTACAGGTGTAAGTGGTGCTAACGTCTTACCTAGAGTAACCGTTTTATCAGTTACTTTATAACTACCGAATATATCTCCAGTAATTTCACGAGCAGATCCATCTGATTGAATTGCTGCATAGGCAGGACCTTGGGGTGTAAGATGACGAACGATTTTCATGGGGTAAATTTTAATTACTTCGTTTCTGCGTATGCTTCCATGCCAACACAGGAGCATACTAAATTACGGTCACCGTATACATTGTCTACACGTCCAACGGATGGCCAAAATTTGCTTACGCGCGTCCAAGCACTTGGATAAGCAGCTAACTCACGAGAATAAGCACGGTTCCAATCGTTTGAAATAACAACAGCAGCCGTATGCGGAGCACCCTTTAGCGGATTATCAATAGGATCTGCCTCGCCATTTACAACTGCCTGCATTTCGCCATAAATCGAAAGTAAGGCATCACAGAAACGATCGAGTTCGTCTTTTGTTTCACTCTCAGTTGGCTCAATCATCAGTGTTCCAGGAACCGGGAAAGACATGGTTGGAGCGTGATATCCATAATCCATAAGACGCTTTGCAATGTCTTCTACTTCAATTCCGTTCTTTTTCCATCCTCTAAAATCAAGAATACATTCATGGGCAATAAGTCCACGATTTCCCTTATACAAGACTGGGAATCGTGTTTCTAAACGTTTAGCCATGTAGTTCGCGTTTAAAATAGCCGACTTTGTAGCGAGGGTAAGTCCTTCAGCACCCATCATGCGAATATACATCCAAGAGATAACAAGAATGGATGCACTGCCCCATGGAGCGGCAGAAACTGCTCCGAGTCTTTCTCCTTCAGAGGCGTATACCGAAACAACTGGATGATTAGGTAAATGTTTAGCTAGGTGTGCAGCTACTGCAATTGGTCCAACTCCAGGTCCACCACCACCATGCGGGATACAGAATGTTTTATGTAAGTTTAGATGACATACATCAGCACCAATATGCCCTGGAGAAGTAAGCCCTACTTGAGCATTCATATTAGCACCGTCCATATAAACTTGTCCGCCGTGCTGATGGACTAATGAACAGACCTCTTTGATTGAACTTTCGAACACTCCATGCGTTGAAGGATAAGTAATCATCAAAGCAGCTAAGTCTTTCGAGTGTGCTTCAACTTTTGATTTTAAATCAGCTA
Source organism: Opitutaceae bacterium (assembly GCA_036824825.1). Taxonomy (GTDB): domain Bacteria; phylum Verrucomicrobiota; class Verrucomicrobiia; order Opitutales; family Opitutaceae; genus Palsa-1447. The sequence goes on along the minus strand of DAISZL010000030.1, from coordinate 144 downwards.
CATCGATATTGCCCTGTAAATCACAAGCCACAGCAACTACTTTGTAACCACATAAGCTAGCACTTGCTGGATTTGTTCCATGTGCGCTCGTAGGAATTAAACAGATGTTTCTTCCACCCTGTCCACGTGCTTCATGATATGATC
>DAISZL010000029.1:0-7446 GCA_036824825.1 Opitutaceae bacterium | reverse complement strand
GATCATATCATGAAGCACGTGGACAGGGTGGAAGAAACATCTGTTTAATTCCTACCAGCGCTCATGGAACAAATCCAGCAAGCGCTAGCTTATGTGGTTACAAAGTAGTTGCTGTGGCTTGTGATTCACAGGGCAATATTGATGTAGCTGATTTAAAATCAAAAGTTGAAGCACACTCAAAAGACTTAGCTGCTTTGATGGTTACTTATCCTTCAACACATGGAGTGTTTGAAAGTTCAATCAAAGAGGTCTGTTCATTAGTGCATCAGCACGGCGGACAAGTTTATATGGACGGTGCTAATATGAATGCACAAGTGGGGCTTACTTCTCCAGGGCATATTGGTGCTGATGTATGTCATCTAAACTTACATAAAACATTCTGTATCCCGCATGGTGGTGGTGGACCTGGAGTTGGACCAATTGCAGTAGCTGCACACCTAGCTAAACATTTACCTAATCATCCAGTTGTTTCGGTATACGCCTCTGAAGGAGAAAGACTCGGAGCAGTTTCTGCCGCTCCATGGGGCAGTGCATCCATTCTTGTTATCTCTTGGATGTATATTCGCATGATGGGTGCTGAAGGACTTACCCTCGCTACAAAGTCGGCTATTTTAAACGCGAACTACATGGCTAAACGTTTAGAAACACGATTCCCAGTGTTGTATAAGGGAAATCGTGGACTTATTGCGCATGAATGCATTCTTGATTTTAGAGGATGGAAAAAGAACGGAATTGAAGTAGAAGATATTGCAAAGCGTCTTATGGACTACGGATATCATGCTCCAACGATGTCTTTCCCGGTTCCTGGAACACTCATGATTGAACCAACCGAAAGTGAAACGAAAGACGAACTCGATCGTTTCTGTGATGCCTTACTTTCGATTTATGGCGAGATGCAGGCAGTTGTAAATGGCGAGGCAGATCCGATTGATAATCCGCTAAAGGGTGCTCCACATACAGCTGCTGTTGTTATCTCAAACGATTGGAACCGTGCTTATTCTCGTGAACTAGCAGCATATCCAAGTGCATGGACGCGCGTAAGCAAATTCTGGCCGTCTGTTGGACGTGTTGACAATGTTTATGGGGATCGCAATTTAGTATGCTCCTGCGTTGGTATGGAAGCATACGCAGAAACGAAGTAATTCAAATTTACCCCATGAAAATCGTTCGTCATCTTACGCCCCAAGGTCCTGCATATGCTGCGATTCATTCAGATGGATCTGCACGTGAAATTACTGGAGACATATTTGGTAGTTATAAAGTAACTGATAAAGCGGTTACTTTAGGTAAGACCTTAGCACCAGTTGCACCGGTTAATATTTTAGCAATAGGCCTTAATTATCGTAAGCATGCTGAAGAGGGAGGTCGTGGTGTACCTGAACGTCCCATGCTTTTTATTAAAAGTACTAACACGCTTCAAAATCCTGGAGACCCGATTGAAATTCCCGTTAAGTTACCAAGCACAGAGGTAGATTTTGAATGTGAACTCGCAGTGGTGATTGGTAAAACGTGTAAGAATGCGACTAAAGCGAATGCGCTCGATTATGTTTTAGGATATACGTGTGCTAACGACGTTTCTGCTCGTGATTGGCAACAACGTCTTGGTGGTGGCCAATTCTGCCAAGGCAAAAGTTTCGATACATTCTGTCCATTAGGCCCTGTACTTGTTACAGCAGATGAAATTCCTAATCCAAATTCTTTAAAAATTAAAACCGTTTTAAATGGAGCGGTGATGCAAGATTGGAATACAGACGATATGGTGTTTGATGTACGAACACTTATAGAATTTTTAAGTGCGAGTAAGACGCTGCTTCCAGGAACAGTGATACTTACTGGTACACCACACGGCGTGGGTTTTGCTCGTAAGCCGCAAGTTTTTCTTAAGGAAGGCGATTCAATCTCAATTGAAATTGAGAAAATTGGAACGCTCACCAATCCTGTGATTAACGAGCGGATTTAATCACTCAATTACGAGTGCTATTTGTACGCCTGGTCCGTGTACTCCACGGATTAAAATACCTTCAACATCTGCTGTACTTGAAGAACCGGTGCACCAAATTACGTTTGGATCTTTGCCTAGAGCCGAAACGGCTAATGACATATCTGCCATAATTTCGGATTTGCGAACGTAAGCAATATGCACCCATGGAGTAAGTGCTGCTAATCTATAACTAGTGAGGCTATCATTTAATATAATTGTACCTGTTTCAGCGATGGCACCTACAGCTCGAGTTATAGCGAAAGCGTAGTCATCAATTCGTGTACGATCAAAAACTGTCTCAACTGTAAAATGAGGACTTAGAATTGGGGCTAAGCTTGGCCAAAGGGCAGGATCACAATAGCCATGCTTCCAGTTTCCTTCTATCAGTCTATCACGTAATTTTTCTAGATTGGTAACTACGCTACCGTTAACTAAAGCAATACGCTCGGAGAATAATTCGAGTAGATCTCTTCCCTCCGTTACTTTACGCATCACTGCTAGGTCACCTGCATACTCAGGTAACGATGCCCTTTGAGGAAGAGATGAAAGTGATTCAGTAACTTTCTTAAGAATTAATTCTCTATCGTTTGACATAACTTTAGCGCTTCTTGGTAGATAAGATTTTCTCTTTACCTACAAAGTAAAGAAGTAGGGTAAGTATCGTGAATGGAATTAACGATAATGCATCAGAATATGGACCATCAAAGAATGGGTTATGAGCGGTAGACCAATCATTGAGTGCATTATCTATAGGTCCTAATACACCTGAAAGAAATGCAATGATGATCCCTGCAATTGCACCGCCTGCGATATATCCAGAAGCCAATAATACACCGGAGCTTTTGTCTGCTTCGGCATTAAGTTGATCTTCGTTTAACTCTAGGTGCTTAAGTTTTCTACGTTGATGCCAATCTACAAGCCAGCGAACGAGTCCACCGATCCAGATTGGTGTAGAAGATGCAATAGGTAGATAAACGCCGACAGCGAATGCTAGTGATGGAACGCCCGAGAGTTCTAATACAAGGGATATCATTACGCCGAGTAGAACAAGTGCCCAAGGTAGTTTGCGGTCCAGAATACCTTTTATGATATAGGAAATGAGGGTAGCTTTGGGTGCATCAAATTTTCTTACCTCACTGCCATCTGGTCTGCGGGTAAAGTGACCATTAATACCAGGATCGACGTACCATACCGCCTTGCCTGAAGAATCAACTAAGTATTTTCCAGGCATTCCGCCTTCGAGTGATGTTTTTTGCCACACTTTGTATGTATGCGTATCATCCTTAGATTGAGGTCCTTTAATTTGTTCTTCAGCTGTAAGTACAGACGCGTCTGTTCTTAATCCATTAGGAGCAGCTTGAATTGCAGGTACATAGACTGTAGCAGATTCATTTAGCTTCATGAGAATTGGACCTAGCGCTACAGCAGAAGCAAATGCGCCAATTAATATAGCGATTTGTTGGTATTTAGGTGTAGAACCTAAAATGTAACCCGTCTTTAGATCTTGCGATGTTCCACCTCCGTTAGAGCTAGCTATACAGACAATAGCACCGACAGATAATGCTGTTACGTAATAAGTACCACCCGTCCAACCAACGACTAAAAAGATTAAGCAGGTTAAAAGAAGTGTAGCGACGGTCATTCCGGAAATTGGATTTGAAGAAGAGCCAATTTCTCCTGTTAAACGAGAAGACACGGTTACAAATAAAAATCCAAAGACTACAATGAGTAATGCCCCTAGTGGATTCATGTGGAGGGATGGGGCTGCAATAATTCCTACAATCAAAATGATTATACCAATGCCAACGAGCTTCATTGATATATCTTCATCTGTACGCTCTTTGGTTGTAGCGATGTTTTCGTCTTTTAAAAATCCTACATCTTTAAGTCCTGCTTTAAGCCCGTTCCAAATAGTTGGAATAGAGCGTAACAGACTAATAATTCCACCAGCTGCTACGGCTCCTGCGCCAATATATAAAATATAAGCGCTACGAATCTGACCTGGACTCATTTCAGAGATTGGGATCGTTCCTGGAGCAAGTGGTCCTGAAATATGTTCTCCAAAAAATTTGATAAGGGGGATGAGTACCAAATAAGCCAGCACACCACCACCGCACATGAGTGCCCCAATTTTAGGACCAATAATATAACCAACGCCTGTTAGTTCTGGAGAAATTTCCATGCTTATGGATCCAGCTTTAAATGGAGCACCGAATACTTTTTCAGGTACGTCTTTCCATCCTTTTGCAGCTATATTAAGTACTTTATAGACTAGGCCTACGAAAAATCCTGTGAATATAACTTTACCGCCAGGAGATTTACCAAGACCTGCATCGTGGGCTGCTTGAATTTCTTTTTGAGCTGAAGGAGACGCAACTTTTGTATCTGCATCGGATACACCTGCCGTAAGAACAGCAGCACATGCCGTACCTTCTGGATACTTTAAGATTCCGTGTTCCTTAACTATGAGAGCCCGTCTTAATGGAATCATCATTAAGATTCCCAAAAGACCACCCAGCACTGCAACGAGTAGAACACGTGTTAGTTCTAGTTCGAATCCAAGAATCATAATTGCAGGCATCGTAACTGCAACACCGAATGCAATTGATTCACCTGCAGATCCAGCAGTTTGCGTGATATTGTTTTCTAAAATTGTAGAATCACGTACACCAATTTTTGATAGTCCACGAAATAGGGCTAGCGATATAACGGCTACTGGAATAGAGGCACTTACAGTTAATCCAACCTTGAGAGCAAGGTAGAGTGAGGAGGCGCCAAAGATGACACCTAATATAGTGCCAGTCAGGACAGCTCTCCATGTAAACTCCTTCATTGGGGTTGAAGGAAGAATAAACGGTTCGTGTTTTGGGGTACTCATGATTTACGATTTTTATACCAACTTCTAAATGCTCCACCGCGCCATGCTGGTAAGTCACGTGTTTTTTCCCAGGCACGTAGTGCTGGAATAGGCAGTAACTTAGTCGGAACAAAATTAATTAACTTACCTGTTGTAAGTGCTACTTTCCAAGCTGCAGGTTGTGACGCCATTACGGCCCATCCTCCCATAGGTGGAGTTCCTGGTGAAGCAATCCCTTCATCTTTCGCTTTTGAGCGAAGGCGTAAGAGCAGATCAGGAATCGGAATATCCACAGGGCATACTTCGTTGCATGCGCCACACAAGCTTGAGGCTTTAGGAAGATCGGCTTTAAGCGGAAAGTTTTTTCCAAGAAGCAGTGGTGAAAGTACTGCACCTACTGGGCCAGGATAAACGCTACGATAAGCATGACCACTGGCTTGGCGATAAACAGGACATACATTCAAACATGCACCGCAGCGTATACAGCGTAGGATTTCCTTACAGTCACTTGCTAGTACATCTGTTCTACCATTATCAACAAAGATAACATGCATTTCCTGCGGGCCATCAGGTTGAGTCGATAGCTTTGAGCCAGATATAAATTCAGTGTATACGGTTAATTCTTGTCCAGTGCCAGAGCGGCCGAGCAAATTAAGAAGTAAGGCTAAATCTCTATCGCGCGGTAATAATTTCTCTATGCCTACAATTGCGATGTGACAGGAAGTTGCTGCTAGACAAAAACGTGAATTTCCTTCGTTGGTTACGACAACAATACGACCACTTTCAGCTACAACGAAATTAGCTCCTGTGATCGCAACATCGCCCTCTAGGTATTTTTTTCGTAAATGTTCGCGCGCCCTACGTGTGATTACCTGAGGTTCATCATTATAATCGCCCAATCCATTTTTTTCGAAGAGCTCTGCGATTTCTTTACGACTCTTATGGATAATAGGCTTTACGATATGGGAAGGCTTATCGTGATCGAGCTGAACAATAAACTCACCTAAATCTGTTTCTAGACATTCAATATTGTGTTTATGAAGAAAGGCTTCGAGTTCGATTTCTTCACTTACCATCGTTTTAGCTTTTACGATACGCGTAGCATTACGCGCACGCATAATATCCAGTACGTGATTACATGCACTTTCAGCAGTTGATGCCCAGTGTACTTTAATTCCGTTACGAGTAAGTGCTTCTTCAGCTTTGGGGAGGTAAGTGTCTAGATTCTCAACTACATGCTGCTTAATTTTACCAGCAAGTTTACGTAAATCATCAGGATTAGCGTAATTATCAAATAATACTTTAGTTCTTTTTTCGTGGCCTTTTTTAGAGCCATCGTAAACGGCTGCTTGCGTCTCCGGTTTTAAGCAAGAAGCGAAAGTGTCTATAGGCTGGTGTGCCATGTTATTTAATAAGCCCCGAATTTTTTAATGCGTCTCTTAAAATTTGAACGACATGCATTGCCTTTATAGGTTTCTGTTCGTGTGATGCTAAACCACAAAGGTGCATCATGCAGCTCATGTCAGCTGATACGAGAAGATCTGGATTTTTTTCGCGTACGTGTTCCAGTTTCAATTCTCCCATGGATGATGATATAGCAGGAAAACTCACCGAGAACGTTCCTCCGAATCCACAGCATTGTTCAGCTTCGCCAATTTCTACTACTGAAAGCCCGTTAATCGATTTTAATAACTGAAGAGATGCTTCAGCTGTTTGAGTCCCGCGTGTATGGCATGATTTATGAAAGGCAATCTTTGCATTAAAAGATCCTTCCCACTTTGTTTTGTTTAAGCCGTTAACAATAAAATCAGCAACTTCCCATGTCTTTTTCCCTAGAGCATTAACAGATTCTTTATCAGGTTCTTTTTCAAACTCCAGTTGCGCTCCGTGAAATAACATTCCAGCGCAAGATCCTGATGGAACGATTACAGGAATATCTTCAGCAAAAGTTTTTACAGTATGACGAACAACTTTGCGTGAAGCTTCCCAGTCACCGCCGTTGAAAGCCGGTTGACCGCAACAAGTTTGAGACTCTGGGAAAACGACTTCACATCCTAAATATTCCAAGACTTGAACTGTAGCGATTGCTACATCGTCATAGAAGGCGTCACATAAGCATGTGGCCATGAGTTGTACTCGTTTTCCTGTGACTTGAGCTCGCGAGTGATTCAACATTATTGAGAGAATTACTTTTGTGTTTAGTAGCCTTAGTGGCAAATGAATTTACCACTGAAATTATAAACAATTTATGTAGATTTTATTAAAGATAGTAGCATGATGATACGTACTTTCTCATGGCTACCTCCCATTACTATGCAGCGATTGACTTAGGAGCTACAAGTGGTCGCGTTATTCTAGGCGAGTGGAAGAATAACAAGCTTACGCTCAACGAAGCGCACCGCTTTCTAAATCAGTTTGATAGTATGGATGGTCATGACTACTGGAATATACCTGCTTTATGGAAAGAAGTCGTAATTGGTATAAATAAAGCTGCTGCTTTATTGCCCAAGAATGCTTACCTACACTCTGTTGGCGTTGATTGTTGGGGAGTTGACTATGTTTTACTTAATGATGCAGGGAGGCTTGTTTTTCCAGTACACGCTTATCG
>DAISZL010000006.1:104688-112697 GCA_036824825.1 Opitutaceae bacterium | reverse complement strand
GAAGGACTGGCCTACAGAAGAGAAATGGGGCGGCCAACGGGACTCGAACCCGCGACCCCAAGATTCACAATCTTGTGCTCTAACCAACTGAGCTATGACCGCCGTAAATAAATGAAGGTATAGAATCTCTAGGCTTAAAAGCCCTGTCAAGCGCTTGCTAAAGGCTTAATTTGCTTGGTTTTAGGTATACTCGTGTAATTTCTTGTTTCTTCACGTCTTAGATAAGCTATTAATCTTATCTATATGAAGCGATTAAGGATAATGACCCTTAATATTGCCCATGGAAGGGGTCTGACACCCATCCAAGGTATCACTTCTTCGCGAAAAATTAGGTTAAATTTAAGGAAAATAGCCTCACTTTTGAGCGATATTAAGCCAGACATAGTAGCCCTCCAGGAAATTGATGAGAGAGCTCGTTGGTCTGGTAACTTTGATCATCTGGATTATATACGCGTCCATGCTGGTTTTGCTCATGCTGCCTTTGGTATTCATAATAGAAGACAAGGCATACTGAATTTAGACTACGGAAACGCTTTTTTATCTCAGTTACCTATTTTGGATACGGAGACGATAGTTTTTGGAAAAAGAAAAATAGGGGAGAAAGGATTCTTTTACGCTGAGATAAATTTCCACGGGAAAAAAGTTCCTTTTATCAATTTGCATTTACATGCGAGTTCTAGAGCTCAGCGAATGAATCAAATCGAACAGTTAAGCGCTTGGCTAAAATTGAAGTATATTTTGGCCAAGGATCAGTGGTTTATTCCTCCGATCGTATGTGGGGATTTTAATAATTCTAACGAAAGAGATGATGCAACTGCCTATCTGTGGTCTATACTTTCTAATTACGGTGACTATTGGATAAGGCCGCTTAATGAAGCGACTTTTCCTTCACCATTTCCAAGACGACGCTTAGATTTTATTTTTCTTCCTGCGGCTTGCCGTAAGGTCAAGTGTCAGGTCATTCAGGCAATGATATCTGATCATTGCCCGGTAGTTGTGGAATTTTCCTTAAGATAATACTCATCCTACTGCCTTGCCAGAAGGCTTCAATTTTCATACACCTTAACACTCATTCATGTCTCGCATATCTCAAGCATTCGCTACAGCTAAATCACAAAACCGTGCGGCTTTTATAGCCTATCTGTGTGCCGGAGATCCTGATTTTGAAACGAGCCTAGCAGCATGCCATGCGTTGATCGATGCAGGAGTCGATATCTTAGAACTTGGGGTTCCATTTTCTGATCCTCTCGCTGATGGAATAACAAATCAACTTGCCGCTCAGCGTGCACTTGAAAGTGGTATGACCGCATCACGCGTATTTGAATTAGTCCGAAAAATTCGTGAAAAAAGTCAGGTACCTATCGTATTTTATACCTACTATAATCTCGTATTTTCAAACGGTGTGGAAGCATACGTAAAACAAGCGAAAGATGCCGGAGTAGATGGGATGCTTACCCTTGATTTACCTCCTGAAGAAGCGACTGAATTATCTCAAGCTTCGAAAAAACATGGGTTAGATAATGTTTTCATTGTTGCACCAACAACTCCCGATGAACGCCTTGCGATCATCGGTAAGATAGCTACTGGCTTCATTTACTATGTTTCTAGAGAAGGTGTTACTGGAGTACGTGATCAAGTAGCCACGGGTATAGCAGAAGCTGTTGCCCGTATAAAATCTGTGATCAAATTACCGGTTGCTGTTGGCTTCGGAATCGCAAATAGAGGGCACGTAACTGAAGTCGCTGCTTTAGCTGATGGTGTTATTGTAGGTAGTGCTTTGGTTAACGTTATCAAAGATAACTTAGCTAACCGCGCATCTGTAGGACCCAAATTAAAACTCAAAGCCTCTGACTTAGTCTTAGGCGTAAGTCGTAAATAACGCATAGCGAGTGTCTACTAAGCCATTTAGTCCTGTCATACGCGTTCTAACTGGCTGTACTGCGTCAGGAAAAACAGAGTGGGCTATTAAGTATGCGCATGAAATAGGGGCTGAAATTATATCAGCAGATTCCCAGCTCTTTTACCGGGGAATGGATATTGGAACTGCAAAGCCTACTGCAGATGAATTAAGTTCTGTGAAGCATCACTTAATTAATATCATGGAAGTGAGTGAAACCATGAATATTGCCCGTTATGTGGCGCTCGCTAAAGAAATCGTGGAAGAAATTCACAAGCGGGGTAATTCAGTATTAGTTGTAGGAGGAAGCGGATTTTACTTAAAAGCTTTTTTTAGTGCGGTAGCGGATCAGATTGAAATTACCCCAGAATTAAGAACTGAAATTGATTCAAAATTAAACCAAGAAGGTCTCGGTAGTTTGGTTGAACAATTAAAGCGTTTAAATCCATTGGGTTTAGGTGAATTAGATATTCAGAATCCACGACGTGTAACACGTGCCCTTGAGCGCTGTTTAGCGAGCGGTAAAACGTTGAGTGAATTAGCTCTGGAATTTGAGAAAATTCCTGCCCCTTTTTGTGATTATACACTCGAATTAACCCAGCTTGAGCAAAAGCCAGACGTCTTAGAGAAGCGTATAGAAAAACGGGTGGAACTCATGCTTAACGCAGGCCTCATTGATGAGGTAAGGGCTCTTCTCTCGAATGGGCTTAGGAAGAATTTAACTGCGTCAAAAGCGATCGGTTACCGTGAAGTGATTGATTATGTAGACGGTAAGTTAGCACGTGACCGATTAGCGTATGAAATAATTTCAAATACTAAGTATTTGGTTAAAAAGCAAAAGACGTGGTTCAAAACACAGTTGCCAGAGCATCGTCTAGTAACTGCTGATACGCTTAAAAATCCTAGAGACTTATTTAATGCTTAGTTAAGATTCACTTGATAGGTATCAAGTGAAGAGCCTTCTAAGAAATGTAAATTAGCGACAGATGAGTGAAGTGCTACGTTAGCTTGAATTTGAGTATTTAAAGCGGTTTCCAATTGGTTTTGAGCTTGGAGCACATCGTAACTGGTTGCTAAACCTGCATCAAATTTAGCCTTTTGTAGGCTATATTGCTTTTGGCTTAATGCTACCGTTGCTTCACTGGCTGCTACGGCTTCTTTGTTAGCATTGACAGCACGAATTGCGCTACGAACTTGTACGGTGAGCGTTTGGTCCGCTTGATCAAGAGCTACCTTTTGGCTTTCTAAGTTAGCCATGGCTTGGCGGTATAACGCACGGTTCGCGCGCATTCCCCAAGGAATAGTGAGTTGTAAGCCAGCGCTCCAGTTATAACCAGGGCCATTCCATACGTTGTTACTTGCATCACTATAGGAGTGGTCAGCACTCGAATAGCCAACGCCTGCAACAGCATTTAATTGAGGTAATGTGTTACGTTTTGTTTGAAGAGCGGTCAGTTTGTACTGCTCAATCGTAGCTTCAATCACGGCAAGATTAGGTCCATTGTCACGTGCTTTTTTATACGACAAATCGAAGGAAACATCTAAGGTAGATTCGCTAGGAAATTCTACACTACCAACAGTGTCCTTGAACTGGGATTCTCCCATGGTTTGCAGAAGTGTGTCTTCTGCATTTTGCATCGCTTGCTTATAGCCAATGAGTTGGCTCTTTGCTGTCGCAACACCAGCTTCGGCTTGCGTTACATCTAAGTCAGTGAGAATACCTGTTTGGCGCTTAATTGTATTTTCATCGAGTAGTTGCTGAGCAAGTTTAAGAGTGTCTTGCGCTACCATGTACTGCTTACGCGTATAAATTAAATTTAAGTAAGCTGCCTCCACGTTGTAGATCATGGTTAACACAGCACTTTTAAAGTTTTCTTTCGCAATTTTTTTGCCGAATTCAGCGCTATGAATTGCTGCCATACCATAATCAGTTCCTGCTCCCTGTAAGAGTGGCTGGCTTACGTTGAGTGCCACTTGGCCTAAGTACTCAGGATTAAATAAAGACTGTACGGTGTTATTTGCCGTACGATTGAGTGAATAGTTAGCACTTACAGTGCCGCCTGTTGCGATGGCCTGAGTAAGAGTAAGGTTTGTGGTGTTACTCGAATTTTCAGGATTTTTTCCACCGGTGACAGTACTTGTGGAATTGGTGATGGCTGGACTTTTGCTAAACGTTTTTTGCCAGTTAACCCCAAAACTTGGATCATAAACCGATTGAGCAATGATGACTGAGTCGGTAGCACGACTTACAGAGTACTGCTGAATTTTGACTGTAAAATTTTTAGCTAACGCCTGAGCTACCGCATCTTTGAGGGTGAGAGGAGGATTCGCTGTCTGTGCGCTACTTAAGCTTACTAGACTAAATGCCACACTAAGGCTGATAATACGTGAAAGAATACGTGACATAAGAAAAGAGATTTATGATCCTAAACAAACGTAACTATAAAATTTAAACCTAAGCGAATCATAGGGATTCGCTTAAGAGTTTAAATCTTAGAGAAAGACGTCCTGACTTAAAGTTAAGTTACTAAAATGAACGAAAGCAGCTAAGCTTACTGCTTAACAACTTCCTCAGTGCGCTTGAGTTCTTTGCTAACCAGCTCACCTAAGTAGGAACCTGAGCCTAAACGTGCTGTAGAAGTAGCGATCGCTTGGCGCATGATTGCAACTTGTGGATTGGATGCTGAAAGAGCAGGAGCTTTCTTGTCCTGTGCGTAAACGAGAACGCCACTATCGTTATCGATAACCATGTCTGAAACTTGTCCTTTTTCTAAACGATCTAAAGTTCCAGCAATTTGGGATGTTAAATCCTTTGGACGCTCACGTAGGGTAAAGCTTGCGATTGAACCTGTTTTAATCGCAACGGAATAGGTCTTACTTGCTTGAGCTACAGCTTTATCAAAAGACATACCAGTATCAACACGGCCTTGGATCACTCCGCGAAGCGTGCTACCTAGTTGTGCAAAATTACGGTGACGTGCATTATCAATAAAATCGGCTCTTACTTTATCATGAATTTCAAGTAAAGTAGGTTGTGTTGAAGCGATTGAGCTTTTGTAAACAAGAATGGATGCGCCACTCATGGTGCTTACTGCTTCAGAGAAGAAACGGTTTGAATTCAGTTTTGATGCAGCGTCACTGATATCAGCTGAATTACCTAATTCACTTGGACCTTCTTCAATTGTAAATGGAGCAAGAGGACGTGTAGTTAATTTGCGAGCTGCAAGGAACTGTTTAAATGCATCACCAGCTGTGACTTTGCTTTCGTAAAGTGAGTAAGCGAGGTCAGATGCTGCTTTAGCGGCTGCTTGTCTTGCTTTTTCTTGGATAAGTGCTGCTTTTACGTCAGCTTTTACGAGAGTGAAATCGGTATCAGCATTTGCTGAAACTTTTGCTGTTTTCGCAGCTTGTGGAGCTGGGAATCTTTCACGGTTTTGATCGTAATAAGAACGAACTTCCGTGTCAGTGACGGATACGGAGCTAGCATAGTTAGCTGCAGGGAAATCAATACTTTCTGCTACGATACGGACAGGTATTTGATAGCGGAATGAATTGTCTTTAAAGAATTTATTTAATTCAGCTTCACTTGGTGAAAGCGTTGGCTTGTAGCTTGAATAGTCGATTGTTGCTGTAGCAAGTGTCCACTGCGTTTCAGCGCGTTGTAATTCAAGTTTTACATCATTATCGAGTACATAACCTGGACCATCGAGCAAGCGTTCAATTTTCTTTACGCGAATGTCATCTGCAATCACGCGAGCAATATCAGCTTCACCAACGGAGCCGCTATTTTTTACGTTCTGACGAAAGGTTGCGTAACGTGTTGCATCAAACTTTCCGTCTTGGTCTAAAAAGATGCCTAAACTTTTGATGTAGGTTGTGATTTCATCAGTTGATGCAGCTGGAACATGCCATTCATCAGCTAAGTGAAGAGCAGCAACGCGTTGGAGTGCGTAGAGTTTAATGCGTTCTGCATCAAGACCTGCATAGCCAGCTTGTAATTCAACGCTTAGGCTAGCATCACCCATCACGCGTCCCATGTCTTCTTGGGAAGCAAGGTTATGCCCAAAGAAATCGCGGCGTATATCTCTACGATCTCCACGGCCAATGCCAGGTGTAGCGCCAATGGTAACGATGAACGAGATAATCGTTACGGCCAAAAGGATGGCGAATACAGTACGGAAGTGATGCTGAAAGGTTCTTTGAATCCAGGAAATCATGGGTAGAAAGGGTTAAGGCTAGGTCGTGTAGCACCACTGGCAAGGGAGAAAATAGGCCTTCTTAGGGGTCTTTCTTACCCCTTGGCCTACTTAAACGGAGCTATTTTTAGCCTGAAAGTAGACTTTTTGGATAGCGTAGCTGATTTGCCCACCTATTAAGACCATCAGCCAGAAGATAAATAACCCGAACATAAGGACCGGAATAATCCCTAAAGAGCCAAATAAGCTGCGGGTATCGATCACACGTCTTACATATAAAAACCCGAGGTAATTGTTTAAAATGAGGAGTGCGGAAGCTACCGTAGCTCCACAGAGTGCTGATCTCCATAAGACCTTGGTAAATGGTAAGATACGGTAGAATAAAGCGAGTATTCCGATCAGTAAAATAAAGGAAATAATTGAAAAAATACCCTTCGATAGGAAGGCAAGGAGTGGTCCAAAGTGTTTACTATGGCCTAAAAAGACTGAAATAAAGGCGCTTGTACCCGAGAGTGTCACGGTAGCTACAAATAGGACACTCCCTAGGGTCATAATCGTTAAAAAGAAGCCAAGTCGCTTAAGCCATGGTCTTGGTGCTTTTATGTGCCAGATGTCATTGAAGGCCTCTTCGATCGAATTAATCAGTAATAAAACTACGATAATAAGGGAGATCGTTTCTATGACCCCGGCAGAGCTTTTTTGGGTACTAGCCACAAAGCCGTCGATCATGGAAATGAGTTTCGGATTAAAGGTTACCGAGCCGCCATAGCGAAGCGAGTGATCAGCAGCACTTATTTTTTCGTACTCGGTTAACTGAGGTGCAATAAAGTGAATGACTTGGTTAAGGGCAGTAACGGCAATGTGCTGATCGTGGCGTGAAAAAATAAGACCTATTGTTAATACCGCTAAAGCAACAACAGGGCCTAGCCCGAGCATCGTGTTAAAACTTAACGCTGCTGCACGGTTGAAGGCGTGCGTTTCAAAAAAAACGTTAAAGGTCTGCGTAGCGACCTCTTTAATGGATGTTATACTTCTAGGTGTATTAGAAAATAATATACGCACAGATTATATTACATACGCTTTAACGTACGTAAGCCTAAAAGGTTAAGTCCTGTTTCTAGAAATAGGAGGGTTCGTGAACATAAGACAAGACGCCGATTGCGAACGGCGATATCTTCTACAAGAACTTTATCCGCAGTATAGAAGGCGCTGAAAGCTCCTGCTAATTCATAGAGATAAAGACATAAGAAATGGGGACGTAGTGTATCTCCTGCTAAACGTATGGCATCGGAAAATCCAATGAGTTTACGAGCCAGTGCAATCTCGGTTGGTGTTTCTAAAACAGATGCGTTTTTACTGAGTTCTGAAACATCGATTGAGATAGAATTTTTTCTAAAAATGGAGTGAATGCGAGCTGCTGCGTAGAGTAAGTAGGCTGCTGTATTTCCCTCTAAGGAAATCATTTTATCCCATGAGAAAACGTAGTCGCTTGAACGGTTCTGGGAAAGATCTGCGTATTGAACGGAGCCTACGCCAACAACCGTTGAAATTTCACGTCTTTCATCTTCTGAAAAATCAGGGCTTCTTTCTGATACAAGGGTGTAGGCGCGCTGCTTAGCTTCGTTAAGTAAGTCCTGCAGTTTGATATTATCACCTTCACGTGTTTTAAGCGGAGTTCCGTTTTCACCTAAGACGGTTCCAAAGTCTACGTGATTTAAATGAGGTAATGTTCTATGAGTTTTACTAAACCACGCTTTGGCTGTTAAGAAGAGTTGTTCGAAGTGGTCACTCTGGCGTTTATCAACGACATAAATAATCGATGTCGCATGAAACGTTTCAACTCGGTAAAGGAGGGTAGCTAAATCGGTTGTCGCATAGTTAGCTGCGCCATCTGATTTACGAATGATAAAGGGCTG
>DAISZL010000006.1:90838-104588 GCA_036824825.1 Opitutaceae bacterium | reverse complement strand
CTACCGAGTTTATATAAACGCTCTAGTTCTTCAATCGGCTCTGACTTCATTGCCTCGTGATTTACCCAGCGTTTGTAAGCGTAAATGAGTTTACCAAACTGGGTGCCCCAATCACCGAGGTGATTATCTGTAATAACGGTAGCTCCATTAAAAGCTAAGATACGAGACAGGGCGTGACCAATCACTGAACTGCGGACATGGCCAACATGCATTTGTTTTGCCGTATTGGGTCCACCAAAATCAATAACGCAGCGCTCGTTCTTTTTATTTTGCGATGCACCTTCTTTGAGCGCTTCTAACGATCCGTATTTAAGTAGCCAGGCACTCAGGGCCGCTGGTTTTAACTTAAAATTTATAAATCCTGGTCCTGCAATTTGGATATCAAACACTTCATTTAGTTCTGAAGGCAGGGCTCCTAAGAGGGATGTCGCAACAGCTCTAGGATTTGCTTTGTTTTGTTTTGCGTAACCCAAAACGCCATTTGCCTGATAATCGCCATGCACCGGATCTGCAGATCGGACTTCAGCTTTAAATTGTTTTGCATCAAGACCTGCCTTGGATGCTGCTTCACTTAAGAGAGCATCGAGTTGATAGGCTAGGTTGAATTGAATCTGCATAGTGCGTGGTGTGAGTGGTTTATCTCACTCGTCCTAATCTAGTGGGCAAGCGCTTAATAAAGCGATAAATATAGAAAAATGAGCCTTTTTGACTCATTTAGGAGGTAGCTTTAGGCTCGACTATTTCTAGGAACCTGTTTTGTTCTTACGCTTCACCGGAACGGACCCTCCACTTTAACTATTACTCCCATGAGCAGCAGCAAACGCCCGATACCGACTCGTCGATTTATAAAGCCTAGCTTTACTTTTTTAATAGAAAAGAAGCGTGATGGGGGAGAGTTTACTCAAGACGAAATTCGTTATCTTGTCGATAGCACGTTAGATGGTGAAATGCCTCAGCATCAGTTAGCTGCTTTAGCTATGGCTATTTATTTTTCGGGTATGTCTGCTCAAGAGACAGCTCAATTAACGGAAGAGCTTATGCTCTCTGGCGAAGTGGTTGATTTATCCGGAATCGCAAAACCAAAGATTGATAAATATTCAACCGGTGGCGTTGGTGATAAAACCGCGTTAGTGTTAGTTCCTTTTGCAATGGCAGCTGGCGTCGTTGTACCTATGATGTGCGGTGTTGAGCACGACTACATTATTAATACCTTAGATAAATTAGGTGCTATCCCAGGCTTTAAGGGAGATTTTTCGAACGATCATTTTGCAAGCCAGCTAAGTAAGATTGGTGGAGCAATTGTATCTCAAAATCCTGATTTAGCTCCAGCGGATGCTAAACTCTACGCACTCAGAAAAGAAACAGGTACAATTCCAAGTTTACCACTCATTACAGGTAGCGTTTTATCCCGTAAATTAGCAGCGGGTGCTGAAGGTTTAGTGATTGATGTAAAATGGGGTAACGGTTCTTTTATTCGTGATTTAGAACAAGCTAAACAATTAGCTCGCTCCATGACACGCGTTGGTCGCTCCATGAAGCGCCGCTGTGTAGCACTTGTTACTGATATGAATCAGCCGCTCGGTGATACGGTCGGTACTTCCTTAGAATTAAAAGAAGCGATTCAATTGCTCAAAGGCGAAGGTCCAGAAGACATGAAGGAGCTAGTATTAAAGCTCGGTATGGAAATCGTACGCCTTGCTGGTGTTGCTGGCTCAACCCTTTCTGCAAAACAAACTGTGCAGCGTCACCTAAGTGATGGCTCAGCACTCGCTAAGTTTAAAGATTTAGTGAAAGCACAAGGTGGCGATGTATCGTTTATCGATCACCCAGAAAAATTCCCACAAGCTCGTCATATTCGTAAACTACCTGCACCAAAGCGTGGCTATGTCCACACAATCAGTGCAGCAATGATTGCGCGTGGTGTTCACATTTTAGGTGCAGGACGTGATAATCCAGATGATAAGCTTGATTACTCCGTCGGTGTATCCGAAGTAAAGAAGGTTGGCACACAAGTAAAACAAGGCGAACCGCTCATGATGATTCATTATAATGATGAAGCAAAATTAGAGCAGGCCTTAGAATACTTTAAGAATGCTTACCGTTTAGCTCCTAAGCGCCCAACAGCTCCTCCACTCGTGGTTGAGCGTGTCGCTTAAACAGTTAAATTAAACATTACTCACGCAGGTCTTACCTCACCGGTTATGGACGATTTTGCGCCTGAAACAAAAGAGGTACCAAGCTACGACCGTTCGACTTGGATACGTCCGTGGGCTCAGCTTAAATATTTTACGTTTCAGCCTGCAATTTTCCCACGCCTCCTTGGACATGTCTCCGATGATGCACGTCCTGGTGACTTAGTGAATGTGTATGATAAGGGTGGAAAATTTACAGGAGCAGGACTTTATAATCCCCGCGCAAAAATTCCACTGCGTGTCGTAAGCCATGCCCAAGAGCCTGTAAGTGAAGCGTATTTTGATGCTGCTATTCGTAGAGCTGTAGAACTGCGCTTAAATCTCTTTAAACTCGATCAAACAACGGATGCTTATCGTTTAATTAATTCTGACGGAGACGGCTTAAGTGGACTGACGATTGACCGGTATGGTGATGTTTTACTGTGTGAAGTGTATAGTTTAGGTGTATCCCTTAGGCTTCACCGCTGGATTGAACTGA
This sequence comes from Opitutaceae bacterium, assembly GCA_036824825.1. Lineage (GTDB taxonomy): Bacteria > Verrucomicrobiota > Verrucomicrobiia > Opitutales > Opitutaceae > Palsa-1447. The sequence continues at coordinate 101,918 of DAISZL010000006.1, read as the reverse complement.
TTCATGAACTCTGTGGCACTAAGTTTGCACGCGTTCACGTAGATCATGATCTAGGAAGTTTAGAGGGAATTAAACCGTCTCAATTTAAAGAACTTAATGCAGCAGCACCGGACCGCGTAAAAATTAAAGAGCATGGTGTTCGCTACGAAGTTGATTTCGCTGAAGGTCACAAGACGGGTTTTTTCTGTGATCAAAGAGATAATCGAAAAGAAATTGCACGCTTTACTCAGGGAAAGCGCGTTCTTGATTTATGCTGCTACACTGGTGGCTTCTCTTTAAATGCTAAGGTCTTAGGTGGAGCCTCTGAAGTTACGAGCGTTGATCTTGATGAAAAGGCAATTGCTCAAGCTAAGCGTAACGCAAATTTAAATCAGGCGAGACTTCATTTTGTGCATGCCGATGCTTTTGCTTATGCGCGTCAAATGCAGCAAAATAAAGAAACGTGGGATGTGGTTATTTTAGATCCACCAAAGTTTATTTTTACGCGTGACGAACACGGTAATTGGGAGGGTAGACAAAAGTATGAAGATCTCAATCAATTGGCTTTAAGTTTAGTTAAGCCAGGTGGAATCTTTGTGACCTGTTCGTGTTCAGGACTTCTGAGTGAAGTTGATTTCGAATCTCACGTGATTAAAGCGGCGCACCGCCTTAATCGTAGACTGCAGTTTTTTTCAAAGACAGGTGCCGGAGTGGATCACCCTGTCTATAGTAATTGTCTCGAGAGTAGGTACCTGAAGGTCCTATGGTCTCGTGTTGTTTAACACGAGATTGAGTAATGCGATTAAGCGCGGCCTAAGTAAGTACCGTCTTCGGTGCTAACGCGGATCAATTCACCAACTTTAACAAAGAGTGGTACATTGATTGTTATACCGGTTTCTAAAACAGCAGGTTTTTGAACGTTGCTTGCTGTATCACCTTTAACACCGTCAGCGGATTCAACCACTTTAAGGGTTACGGTGGATGGAACTTCAACGGTGAGAGCTTTTTCGTCGACGAATAAAACGTCAACTTTACCACCTGCTGTTAAATAGTTTTTAACATCACCTAATGTGGTAGCACTGATTTCGATTTGATCGAACGTGTCTGGATCAATGAAAGCATAGGTGTCACGGTCAGCGTAGCTGAATTCAAGTACGCGGCGATCTGTTGGTAGTACTTCGATTGTGTCGGTAGAAGCAAAGCGTTGATCGAGGGCCTTACCATAACGTAAGTTACGCATCTTAACTTGGACGAAAGCACGTAAATTTCCAGGCGTGCGGTGCTGTGTTTCCATCACTAAGTGTGGTTCACCGTTAAATTTAATAACCTGACCTTTGCGAATATCGTTTGCTGCTGCCATGATGCTTTGTGTTTCGTACTTAAGGGTTAATTACGTGAGTAAAGGATTTGAGTAAGTGAAGGCCTGCTATAGTGTCAAGCCATGGCGTAAGTCTATCCCTCGCTTCGTTTACGGTTATTAGGACGAAAATGAGCTCAATAAGCTTAAAACCTAGTGAAAGGGTAAGGCATTATCTCAGATACTAATATTAAGTGTTTGATTATTAGTTAGTTACTAATACAAAATATCCACGCTTGCCCCCTCCTAGGCTCGTGAATGACACTTAATGCCACGTTTCCATGAAACAAAGAACTCTTGCTCGTGAAGTTAGTATAAAAGGCAGTGCTTTGCATACCGGTGATGCTGTGACTTTGACCATGAAGCCAGCACCTGTGGGGCAAGGGGTCGTCTTTAAGCGGATCGACTTACACGGTAGTCCTGAAATTTTACCACGAGTTGATCTCGTTACTGACTTAGTTCGTGCAACTACGATTCAATCAGGTCACGCAAAGATTCATACGGTAGAGCATGTGCTGAGTGCTCTGCATGGATGTGGTGTAGATAATGTCACAATCGAAATGGATGCTTCTGAACCACCGATCATGGATGGTTCTGCACGTCCATTTGTGAATATGATTATTGAGGGAGAGCCGGTAGAGCAGGATGCAGAGCGTGAATACTTTGAATTAGATGCACCTGTTTCTGTTACACGTGGAAATTCGTCTATCATAGCACTACCCAGTGACTGCTTAAAAATTTCATGCACCTCGGCTGATGACCGCGGTATACACACGCAGCATTTGTCTCTTACGATAGACCCTGAGGTTTATCAGTCACAAATTGCTGCTGCACGTACCTTCACCATTTACGAAGATATCGAAGAGCTAATTAAACTCGGTAAGATTCGCGGCGGCTCACTCGACTGCGCTGTCGTGATTAAAGGTGACGCAATCATTTCAAAAGAACCACTTCGCTTTAAGGATGAATTCGTTCGTCACAAAATTTTAGATATCATTGGTGACATTCTTTTACTTGGTAAACCGCTTAAAGCACACATCGTGGCAACACGTCCTGGCCATGCAATCAATGCGGAATTAACCAAAGTATTATTTGAAAAATTAAAAGAAGCTAAAGCATCAGGAAAAAAGAAAGCAGCAGCTCCTCTTAAGTTTAATTTAGCCACAGAAACGTCCCTTGATATACGCCGTGTTTTAGAGACGCTCCCACATCGCTATCCGTTTGTGATGGTTGACCGCGTACTCGAATTTAAGGGTACAGATGAAATCGTTGCGATTAAGAATGTGACGATTAATGAACCGTATTTTAATGGGCACTTCCCAGGTAATCCGGTTATGCCAGGCGTTTTACAGCTCGAAGCCATGGCGCAAGCCGCTGGTATCTTAATGCTTCGTATGTCTGGTAATACGTCAAAAACCGCATTTTTTATGAGTGCGGATAAAGTTAAATTCCGTAAGCCCGTTCGTCCTGGTGACCAACTTGTGATTACCGCAAAACTACTCAAGTCACGCGGTGGAAAATTGGCTACAGCAACCGCAGAATGTGCGGTGAATGACCAAGTCGTTTCCTCAGCGGACTTGATGTTTATGGTACTGGATGATCAAGCACTCGATGCTTGATCAGTGCTTTTTCTTGTAGACGTCTTTAGGATCGAATACGCGGTCCGCTGCAAATTCGAGTTTCATTGATGCTGGATTATCTGCATCTGCTGAGTCACTTAATTTGCGGTAGAAGCAGGATGGGTAGCCATTGTGGCATGAAGCGCCGCCTACGTTTTCTACTTTCAGTAAAATAACGTCTTGGTCGCAGTCGACCCGAAGCTCTTTAACTAACTGAGCGTTACCAGATTCTTCACCTTTAATCCAAAGCTTGTTACGTGAGCGGCTCCAGTAGGTTGCTTTTTTTGATTTTAGCGTATGAGCAAGTGATTCCGCATTCATGAAGGCAAACATAAGCACTTCATTGGTGATATGATCGGTCGTGATACAAGGAATAAGGCCATCTGAGCCAAATTTTGGCTGTAGCAATTGACCGAGTTCAATATCGGCTGTGTTTGTCCGTGCTGGAAAAACGGGAATACTCATGATGTTTTAGAATGATTAAGTCTTCTTAAGTAATCGTACGTGTAAAGCCCTGTTCTATGGCCATCGCTAAAATCAAAGCGAAGTGCATAGTTACCTACAAATTCATAATTAACGACCGTAACCCCTGGGAAATGGCGAGGGCCATCTCCGCCGTACTGATTTCCGAAGATATCACGCTCACCTAGGTTGTCAGCACTCGGGGAGGCGGCACGTAAGAATTCACCGGTGTAATAGCTTTCTACACCATCACTCCACGCAATCGCCACTTCGTTTCCAATGATTTGAATATGTTTTGGATTAATCATCGTCACCGTCGCTATCGGTAGCGTGTTTTATGGTGCGCACATACGCAGAATGAATCGGGGCAGGCATCTTGGATTTTTCGCCCTTAACGGTTTTCCACACAACTTGGTTAAGTGCTATATCGTCGATTAAGTCCTCTTTAGAAAAATCAAAGCTAGAAGATACTTTTGCTCCGCGTGTTCCGGCTGGATTTTTTTCATTTAAATCAATCGTTGCGCTACGAGCGGTGTAGGTCGCTAAGTTAGGGGTTCCTTGAAATGATCCCCACATAGGTTCTGCATTCGCATCAAATTCTGACATTGGCTCAATGCCTAGTACGAGTTCCATCGTGTGGAGCATCGAGCAGGTCGTATAAGGAGTTGAATCTACACTACCTTTTTGTGTGTAAGGACTAATGGCGAGTGCTTCAGTTCTATGAGCATCTACGTGGTCAGGTCCATTTTGAGCATCATCTTCAATGACAAGAATCAGCGTACTGTCCCAGAATTTTGAATGGCTAACCGCATCGACAAGACGACCTACCGCTAAATCATTATCTGCTACTAATGCACGCGGTGTTGGAGCATTAGCTTTTGCGCCCATGGTATGATCGTTACCAAAACGAACAATTTGCAACTGAGGCATATCGCCTTCTTTTTCAAAACGCTTTAACTCAGAAATAAATTCGGAGGCACGTTTTTGTTCGGAGTAGCTTAAGTCAAAACCTCTAAAGTAAGGATCAAAGTGGCCTTCTAGGCTAGGAACAGAAGCAGTTACAGGATCGTTAGGAGATTTGCCGTTATTTATAAATTCACCGTAGGTTCTGTATGTTACATGTGCTTTTGCGGCTTGATCCCAAATGTAGCCTAATGCTGGGAAAGCGGCAGCGTAATGGCCTTCAGCGGGATAAGGGAAGTTTTCTTGTGCTAGACCTGTAACTTGAGTTCTGTGACCATAGTCTGGTGGCCAGATCTTTTCTACGAATTCAGAGCAGTAAGCTGCCATACTCCATTCGTGACCACTCGCACTAATTTCTGAATTTGCGTATAAATTATCTAAGAGAACAAATTGTTTAGCCAAAGCATGTAAGTTAGGAGTTACATTTTCTGGGAATAAACATAAGGCAGGGTCTCCGTTGCCTTCTTTAATATCACCAAAAACTTGGTCATAGGTCCTGTTTTCTTTAATCACATAAATAACGTGAGTAATCGGAGATTTTTTCTCAGGTGTTGTTTGGAGAGCTAAAATTTCTTTAGCTATTGGGGTGTGATTTGCAGGGATGCACGTTTGAGCATCACGTGTCCATAACGCTAACTGTTTTAGGTAGGCTTCACCCTTAGGAAGTGAAATAAATCCGAGAGAACCTTCAAACAAGGTTGCTATATATTTAAATTTAGTCGTTTCACCGATATTGTTTGGCTTAGGAGTTAAGCCGCGTGCGCTAATCACCAGTAAGGTATCTTCTTTGGATGTAAGAGAAGCACTTGTTGGCATCCATCCCGTTGGTATGAATCCAATAGGGCTAGAATTGCCTGCTTTCGATACGTCAAATACAGCGATATTATTATTAGAGGCGTTTGCAACGTAGAGCGTTTTTCCGTCCCGAGTTAATGCAAGGCTTTCGGGTGTGGAGCCTGGAGTAGTTCCTGGAATAATAGAGGTATTTAATTGTTCTAGTACATGTCCGTCACTTGTATCGATGACTGTTACAGTATTAAGTCCGCCATTTGATACATAGAGGCGTTTGCCGGAATCAAAGATTCCATTGCGCGGGGATAGTTGTAGCGAGTTAGGATGTAAACCGCAGGCATAACGCGTGATTTCTTGGCCATCTTTAGCATTTAAGACTGCAACGCTAGATTGTCCCCATAAACTGACATAGACATGACTCCCTGAATCATCGCATAGAATGTTTAAAGGTTGTTCACCCTGTATGATTTCATTTGCACCTTCAACGTCGTTAGGTGCATTTAAATTTTTAGGCTCAAGGGCAGGAGCATGTTTATTGGCACTTAACGCTTCACCTAGGTGTGTAGTCCAAAGTTTAATACCTGTATCGCAATCAACGCAGTGAATGTCGTTTTCTAAAAGACGTGTAGCAAGGACTGTATGGGTATTAGGTATGAAACTTACTCCACTTACAATTGCACGGTCTTTTGTTTGACCAATAATAACGGGTTTATGGTCATGTAAGGTCCCGTCAGAAAAGGTAAAGAGTCGAATGAGTGGTTCGCTACCACCGCTTAAGGCAAGGAGTTTGCCATCACTTGAAAAAGAGACTCCGTTGAAGGTTTCTACGATAGAAACGATCTGGGCTGTTTTTTGCGTTTTTAAGTCAATGAGCCAGATACTATGTTTTCCACTGCCTGCATGAATGACTGCGGCATAGTTGCCTGAAGGGTGTACGGCAACAGCTGTAGGAAATTCGTCTAAGGCAAGTTGTGTACCCGCAGGTCTGATTGGCCACTGATTGTGAAGGAGGATAGAACCATCACTTTGTAAGCCTGGAGTGGTGATTGCCTTGGATACGCCGCTTAACAGGGAAACAAGGCAAATTAAGGTAGCAAATCTTCTCACTTTCATATCCCTTATCGAACGCCTACTCAGAGTATTTGTCGATAAGATCTTAGGGCTATAGTGGCTACTTTAATGGCGTTTGTGTTAAAAGATAATAGCTTTACTCAGGCCTTGTTACAGAGCTTGTGTAATCGATCGGTGGAGATTACATTTTAGGATAATTTCATTTATGGCTTACTCACGTATTCTTTGCCCTGTAATCCTTGCTTTATGTGTTATCGCATCTGGTTGCCGTGATAAGCAAATAACACGGTATCAAATTCCAAAAGAAGATGATGCTCCGCCACCAGCATTTGCTGACGAAAATAAGGCAATAGATCAGCAAACGGGTAGTTTGACATGGACTTTGCCACAGGGTTGGGAAAGTAAGCCTGCATCCGGTATGCGTGTTGCAACCTTTGTTGTACAAGGGGTATCAACGGATGCTTTGGATATTTCTGTTGTGTCGTTTCCAGGGGATGGGGGAGATGACTTAGCAAATGTAAACCGCTGGAGAGGACAAGTTGGATTAAATCCTTTAACACAAGATCAACTCTCAAGTGCTTTACTTCCTATTCAATCTGCTGCTGGTACATTACAACTCACTGATTCTGCAGGGAGCGCGACTGGTGGAAAACCAGCAAAGCGCATGTTAGCCGCATGGCTTAGGTTAGGTGGAAAAGCTTGGTTCTTTAAATTACTTGGTGAGCCTGCAGCTGTGAATGATCAGAAAAATAATTTCGTTTCATTTTTAAAATCGCTGAATGCTTCAGCTTCAGTTGTTCCTGTTGCAGCCACGCCTCCGCTCATCGGTGCTCCTATGGATATGAGTTCCACAGCAGTACCAACAAGCGACGGAGCTTCTCTTCTTTGGACGCCGAATAAGGCATGGACCTTAAAGCCAGCGGTAGCGATGCGTAAGGCCACGTTCAGTGCTGGTGAAGCAGAGATCGCAATCAGTGCATTCCCGGGTGATGTAGGTGGTCCGCTTGCAAATGTAAATCGCTGGAGAAATCAGGTTGGATTATCTGCAATTGATCAAGCAGAGCTTGATAAAACGAGCACGACTCTTGAGGTACATGGGCTTCATTTTATGGTGATAGAAGCGGTTGGTACTAATTCTAAAGCCATCGTTGCAGCGCTACTACCTTGGAATGGGAGTACGTGGTTCTTTAAACTCACGGGTTCTAAGGATGCAGTCATGGCACAAAAAACGGCATTCACTGAATTTCTAAAATCCGTTAAAACACCTTAAGACATGATCATTGATTTCGCCAAAGCGAATCCACGTGATGCATACGGTTGGATGATTAATTCGATTGGACCTAGGCCGATTGCTTGGGTGTCTACGCAGTCGCTCTCTGGGATTACTAATTTGGCTCCCTTTAGTTTTTTTCAGGCAGTTTCAGCTTATCCCCCTGTACTAATGTTTGTTCCGGTTAATAACCGAGACGGACAAAAAAAGGACACACTTTTAAATATAGAAGCGACTAAGGAATTTGTTGTTAATGTAGTAGCCTATAAAGATGTGGAGGCGATGAATATGTCATCGTATCCACTTCCTCATGATGAAAGTGAATTTACTACCTTTTCCATTCCGCAAACTCCTAGTTCAAAAGTAAAACCGCCCCGCGTTACCAGTGCAGCGGTTGCTTTCGAGTGTGTGTTACATGATATTTATCCCGTAGGAGCAAACGCTCAGGTTGTGTTTGGACGTATTGTATCTGCCTATGTAGATGAAAACGTTTTAGCGAGTGACGGATATCCTGATCCTGTAAAGCTGAATTTAGTGGGTAGATTAGGACGAGATACCTATAGTCGTACGACGGATCTTTTTGACTTAGGTAGACCTTAACGATTGTCCGCATAGGTTTCTAACATGCGATTTTTTGCATGATCGAGGGCAAGATTAGAAACACGCTCTGCGTAGTCTTTCGTCGAATGAGGTATTTTACCACGAATGACTGCAGTTACTCCACAGTTCCAAGCGGCAGCAATTTTAGAAATACTGGGAGTGATGTGCGCGTGTTTTAGCCGCTTAATAATCCAGTGGTAGTGAGCTAAGGCGACCGTATCTGAATAGTGTGTGTGTACTTCATGAAAAGACACATTTGTGTGTTGTGCCCAAACGCTTTTCTTAAATTGATATGCGCCTTCTTCGCCGCACGATCCCGTGGGTGCGTCATAGCAATTACCGGTTTCTACTTCTCGAATGGCGTATAAAAAATCTTCCGCTGATGGGGTGGTCGTTTGAGCGCTTAAATGCGTCTTTAGGAATGTTGTAATAATGAGTGTAACGAGCAGGACTGTTTTCATATCGGTTATGGTTTCTTCCTGGTTCATTCCAGGTTCCCTTACCGATTTACCGCGCAAAAAAGCCGTTCCTAAGTCGATTTATACATTCTTAAGTATATGATTAGTAATATTATATAAAATAATCATGAAATTTTTACGTGTATTATAAAAAAGGGCCTTTTTGGCACATTTATGGCTCACTCAGCTTCCTGTAGTAATGACCATGAAGTACTTACAAAAAAATAAAACGTTCGTGCACCTTGCACGACTAGCTATGCGTGAATCAAGGCTTAGGAAAATGAATCGTCCTCAAAATGAGTTTTTCGAATGTCTTGAGTTAGTTGCGAAATCACTTTGATCTAACGACGTACTAAAAATTTACCCCCTTTAAATTTTTAATCTGCTTAGCGTTTTATTTATACTACCAAACTATGAGTCTATTCAGAACGAAATCGATGGAGTCCCTGCAGTTGCAATCGCAAGATAGTCAAGGTCTTCATCGGACTTTATCGGCAACTAATCTCGTGAGTCTTGGCATTGGTGCTGTGATTGGTGCTGGTATCTTTGTATTAACCGGTCAAGCGGCCGCACAATATGCAGGACCTGCTATTGCGATTTCTTTTATCATTTCAGGTCTTGGCTGTTTATTTGCAGGACTTTGTTATGCTGAATTTGCGTCCATGATTCCAATTGCAGGAAGTGCTTACACGTATTCCTATGCAACACTTGGCGAATTTTTCGCATGGATTATTGGCTGGGATCTTATTCTAGAATATCTGTTTTGTGCACCGACTGTTGCAGTAGGGTGGTCAGGTCACTTCCAAGGTTTCTTAAAGGAATTTGGTATTGTACTACCTCACTCACTTGCCACGGCTCCTTGGGAATATGTCAATGGACACTTGGTTGCGACAGGTGCTTTAATGAATCTTCCAGCAACCTGTATCGTAATCGCTATTACCTTACTCTTAGTCGTAGGCATTAAAGAGTCTGCTGCCTTCAATAACTTAATGGTGGTGACCAAAGTCTCTGTGCTTATAGCTGTGATTGGCTTTGGTATTTGGTTTTTATTACAACACCCAGGGCTTGCGACTAAAAATTGGACGCCTTTCATCCCTCAAAATACAGGTATTTTCGGTCAATTTGGCTGGAGTGGTATTTTTAAAGGTTCTGCGGTTATTTTCTTTTCCTATATTGGCTTTGATGCTGTTTCAACGTCTGCACAGGAAGCGAAAAATCCAAAGCGAGATATGCCGATCGGTATCTTAGGTTCACTGGCTGTTTGTACGGTGCTTTTTATTTCACTCTCTTTGGTTCTCACCGGCATGCAGCATTACTCCTCACTCAAAGTTGATGCTCCGGTTGTATTTGCTCTTCAAGCTGCGAACGCACCGGTTGTTTTACGCTTTGTGGTAGAAATTGCTGCGATGGCAGGCCTTTGCTCGGTTGTTCTAGTCATGCTTATGGGTCAGCCTCGTATTTTCTTCTCGATGGCTCATGACGGCTTACTTCCGCCCGTATTTGCTAAAATTCACCCACGCTTCAAAACACCTTATATTACAACACTATTAACGGGAGCGATTGCCTGTGTGTTTGCAGGTCTTTTACCGCTAGCGCTCTTAGGTGAGCTGGTATCGATTGGTACACTCTTTGCCTTCGTTATTGTTAGTTTAAGTATCATCTTACTTAGAAAGCGCCGTCCTGATTTACCACGACCTTTTAGAACTCCATGGGTTCCTTTAGTGCCTATTTTAGCAGCCCTTGTCTGCTTAGTTCAGATGCTTGCTTTACCGTTTGATACGTGGCTTCGCTTAATCGTATGGATGGTGATTGGTATCATCATTTACTTCGTGTACAGCCGTAAACATAGCCGTCTACACTAAGAAGCGTATCCTTCATTTTACTCAAACCTCGGGTTAAAACGCCCGAGGTTTTTTTATGTCAGTGAGCCTTGCCTCATTTGCTCAATGAGGTGCTCTGTGCCACGCCAAGCTAGGGCAAGAATTGTAATGGTCGGATTTTTATCAGCGTTTGAGCAGAAGGTAGCTGCATCAGCAATCATCACGTTCTTAGCATCCCAGAGTTGTCCGTAGCTATTAGTCACGGAGGTACGCGGATTACTACCCATGATTGCTCCACCAACACCATGTTTAACATGGCCACCAGGGAGAATATTTCCACGTCCTTTAGGATCTGGCTTGGTGGTTACTTTGCCACCCATCGCATGAATTAAATCAGCAAAGGTTTGTTGCATGTGGATAGCTTGCTTTACTTCATGGTCAGACCACTTCCAGTGGAAGCGCATAGCAGGGATTCCCCATTTATCTTTAACGACAGGATCTAAGTCACAGAAGGAGTCCTCATTTGGAATCATTTCTCCTCTGCCAGAGAAGGAAATGGATGCTCCGTAGTAACGCCTTGCATCCTTTTTAAACTGCTTTCCATAGGAGCCGTGTGTGTAGTTTTCGAGACTATTTGCCGTGGTCATGGTTGGCATTTTTCTACCACTGGCGAATTCGATATGATAGCC
>DAISZL010000006.1:53209-90738 GCA_036824825.1 Opitutaceae bacterium | reverse complement strand
GGAGTAGCCCAAAAACAAGCCGCTCTATTTCGCATAGATTCAGCGACTAAGCGCTGAGCCCGCGGATTATTTGGATGTAATTTCCTAGGTATATTGTCTGCATCTAAGCGGGTACTCAGTACGGCTCGGTGCATAGCAACTATCGGAATTCCTAGTTTTTTTCCACGCTGCTGAGCTAAGATTTCACCAAGCCGTGGTTTCGGTGGAGGTAAGAGAATTCCAGGAGGAGAATCAGGACTATTTTCAATGCCTTCTGCGTCCCCATAAACTCCGACAAGCATTTCAACTTTATCGTAGTAGGGTGCTACATCTTCATAGCTGATAGGCCAGTTGATTCCTAAACCGTCTCTATCTTTTGGCTTAAAATCATAGGGTCCGTTTCTAAACGCGTTACGTGCCCAGTGGTTTGTTCTGCCACCCAACATACGTGATCTCCAGAGCATGTAGCGTTGGTCGGGATGGGATGAGGCACTTGTGTAAGGCTCGCCTGGAATCACCCAGCCGCCATTCACCGTGGAGTCAAAAAAGCCAAGTGGTTTATCTGGCGTTTCTGCACCTCGAAGGGGAGCGTCACCGTTCGTCTGAAACATAGGAGTTTCAGAGACGGGATCGTAATTTCTACCCGATTCAAGCATCAGTACTTTGATGCCTTCCAAGGTTAAATTGTAGGCGGCTTGGCCACCTGCTGCTCCTGATCCAACAACAATGACATCGTAGTCATTTTTGATCTGTTTTACCGAAATAAAGGGCATGGGGTTTTGAGGATTTGATGGGTACCAATCGGGTATGTCAAGAGGCCTAAAAATGAGCCCATTTTATGACAAAAAACGGTAGCCCATGGGTTACGAAAAAATGGGCTCAAAACGATGTGAATAACTTGGGGATAAAAAAATGAAGTTTTCAGAGCGGATTTACTTGCAAAAGTGGGGTAAAATGGGGAGAAATGGGGCGTTGTGGGGCAAATACCCCGTTTACACCCTTTCATGTCACTTCCTGGCAAAGCATTTTTCACCGGCCTTTTTAGGCACAACTTGGACGATAAAGGTCGTTTAACGATCCCGTCTGCGTGGAGAACTGCACATGCTGAAGGAGAGAGTTTCTTAGCGACTCCACATCCAGATGGTTACATCGCTGTGTTACCTCCACTTGAAGTAGAAAAGCTTCACGAAAAAATTGCGCAGATGGCGCTAAGCGATGGAGCAGCGCAAGATTTCGCAGCACGGTTTTTCGCACAAACACAAACCTTCGCCTTTGATAAGCAAGGTCGTGTTGGTGTGGATGAAGCCTTACTCAAGCACGCGGGCATCAGCAAAGAGGCTGTCCTCGTAGGTTCGCTCACAAAATTTAATCTCTATTCGCCAGCACGTTGGAGCAAAGTTGAAGACCGTACGTCTGGTGAGAACTTCGGCGATTTAATGCGCCGATTAGGAATTTGATGACAGCGTACGACACAACTTTTGTCGCAAACGCCGCAGCACCTGTGGGGCATAAACCTGTTTTACTAAACGAGGTTTTAAAATTTTTCGCTCCTAAAGAAGGTGCTCGCTATCTCGATTGCACGTTTGGTGGTGGCGGACACACGCAAGCTCTCCTCGATTCAGCAAGCAAGGTTTCAGTGATTGCTTTAGACCGTGATCCTGATGCACAGGCAAGAGCAGCGGAGCTTTCCAAAAAATATCAAGACCGATTTCAATTAGTTGATCTAAACTTTGGAGATCTTGGATCTCTTCCAAACCGTGACTTTGATGGAATCTTATTTGATCTAGGCGTTTCCTCATTTCAGTTAGACAACCGGGAGCGTGGGTTTTCATTTCGCTCAGATGCTCCAGCGGATATGCGCATGGATCCTCGCAGTGGGGTATCCGCGTCAGAGTGGTTAGAGAGTGCCTCAGAATCCATGCTTGTGTTAGCGATTCGTGACTACGGCGAAGAAAAGCAGTGGAAGCGTGTTATTCGGGCAATTATTGCTGCTCGTGGAACGGGAGCGCTTGCTCGTACTTCGTCTCTTGCTGAAACGATTGTTAATGCGATTCCTGAAAGGGAAAGACGCGTAGCACGTATTCATCCAGCAACACGTTCATTTCAAGGGATTCGTATCGCAGTAAACGATGAACTAGGCGCTTTAGAAAAAGCACTTCCAGAGGCCTTTGAGCGTTTAGCATCAGGCGGAGTTTTATGTGTGATTAGTTTTCACTCATTAGAGGACCGTGCTGTGAAGCGTGCGATGCGCCGCTGGTGCGGAATGCCTGAAAGTGAAGAGGATTCTATGCCTCAAGATTTACGCGTCAAAAAAGCGGAAGCGCTTACAAAGCGTCCAGAAATTCCGACCGATTTAGAAATTGAAAATAACGCTCGCAGTCGTTCAGCCAAGTTGAGGGCTATAAAAAAACTGTAACTAAAATTTAAATACACTTATGAAAACGCTACAAAACCGAGCCTTTGTTAATCCCTTCGTGATGGGAACGATGTTAGTCGTCTGCGGTAGCGGCGCTATTGGCTTAGGTTCTGTGTGGATGCGCCATCAGATTTCAGTCGCTGCTAATGAGAATAAAGTGATTGAAAATCATATTGTTGAAGTAGGGCGCTTAAATCAGCAAGTCACTGCTTGGGTCGCTGAAGAGCAGGATATTACAGCGCTGCTTAAGAAAAATAATGAGTGGCACTTAGGACTTGTTCCTCCTCAAGAAGGCCAGGTTCAAATTATCGCTCAGAATTCAGTCGCTCGTCTTACTGCAAAAAGAGACCAAGGCATTTTAACGGACCGAGGAATTAATTCAGCGGCTCCTAAACCCATTACCTTTAGCATTCCTGTGCAGCGTTAATTTATGTCAAAGGGGTTTGCCTCCAGTCACCGAATGACGTTTATCGCAGTCTTAGCACTGTGCGTCTTTGGGTCGCTCGAATATCGGCTATACTCCTTACATGTACTGAAACGAAATCACTATTTAAGTTATGTAGAACACGTAAGACATGAAATTATTCCCACGTATTCAAGGCGTGGTGATATTCGTGATATCAATGGGGCACTGCTTGCAACAAGCATGTCGGTCGTAGAAGTTGGAGTAGACCCTAGTGTTTTAAGAGATAAGGAAGAGTCCAAATGGCCACAACTAGCTGAGCTGCTAGGAATGCCTTTTGAAGAATTAAAAACCATTTTAACCACCAAGTACCGTGAGGCCTCTGTTACTGGCGTAAAAAACCCCCAAGGCTTGGTGTTTCATTTAGAGAGTAATCAACCCAAAGTAGAAAAAGAGCAGACGGAAATAACGCAGGACATGCCTGGTGTTACACTTCCTAAAATTGAGAATCCGACGGTTCAGGCAGACAATGACGATTCTACCGTCATGGACGAGGCGGATAATACGGGTAAGCGCTTAATTCGCTATGCCCGCTTAAGTAAAGGAATCGACCAAGCCCGGTATGCAGAGATCGAAAAACTAAAGATACATGGAGTCTATGGTACGAATGTGTACCGTAGGGCCTATCCTCATAATGAATTAGCCTCGCATTTAATTGGATACTTAAATCATCAAGAAGTACCTCTTACCGGTATTGAGCATTACGCTAACTTCTTTTTAAGAGGACAAGATGGTTGGGTTGAAACCGAGAAGGATGGTAAACAACGGGAGCTGGCTCAGTTTAGAACCAGAGAAGTGCCCGCTGCCGATGGCTACTCGGTTGATCTTTCGATTGATTCCGCAATTCAGCACTTAGCAGAGGCTGAACTACAAGAAATTCGGGATAAATATTCTCCACAAAAAGCCACTATCATTATTTCAGATCCAAGAACGGGATTTATTCTGGCGATGGCAAATTATCCCACGTTTAATTTAAACGAATATAATAAGCTACCTGCATCAGAGTTATCGAAGATGCGCAATGTGGCAGTCTCTGATTTATACGAACCAGGCTCCGTATTTAAAATTATTGCAGCATCTGCAGCGCTTGATGATGGCTTAGTAAATCCAAATACGACCTTTGACTGCACACTCAAAGAAATTGAATACAAGGGAAAGATAAAGCCGCTTCCAGCAGAGGATAAGAGTGATCACTTTGATCATCCACTGACTGTTTCAGAAATCATTGCTCACTCCTCAAACAAAGGAGCAGTTCAACTGGCGATGAAGCTAGGTGAGCAGCGCTTTTATGATTATATGCATTCTTTTGGTATTGGTTTACCAACCGGTTTTCCTGTTGGTAACGAACCGGATGCTCGTACCTTTAGAATATTCGTTCCACCACCAAAATATTGGGATGGTCTCACATTCACACGTATTCCGATGGGGCAGTCCGTTGCTGCTACAGCACTCCAAATGCATCAAGCGATGGGTGTTATTGCAAGTGGTGGTGTACTTTTAAAACCGCAAATCATTAAACGCATACGCGATTCAAATGGTGATATTGTTTGCCGTTTTGACCGTGTGGAAGAACGCCGTGTTATCAAAGCAAGTACTGCAAAAACAATGGCACGCATGTTACTTGGGGTAACCTCTGGTTCTGATAGTACTGGTTTTAGAGCTGCGATACCTGGTTACGAAGTAGGTGGAAAAACAGGAACGACGCAAAAATTAGTGCCGATGCAAATGGCGAGCGGTAAGAGTAAATTAGTTTATTCTAAAACGCATCACGTTTCCTCCTTTGTAGGCTTTTTCCCAGCAACGGATCCTCAAGTAGAAATTTCTGTGATTGTGGATGATGCTGATGCACGTACCCCAGGTAAGATTGGTTACGGCGGTCTCGTAGCAGCACCTTCGTTTAAGCACTTAGGTGAACAGCTCATTCCTTATATGGCAATTCGTGCACCGTCGGTACTTGGTGCTGCAGGTCGCTCGATGGTTGTTACGCAAGGAGGTAATCCATGATCGGATACCTAACACACGATTATGCCTTAATTCATGCTTTAGCAGATAAGGCCAAAACAAAACCAGTGCGTGAGTTAAAAGCCCTCAACCGCTTTATTGCACGTGCACCGAAGCTGTCTGATTATCTCAATGATGATGAAGTCCAGTTAGTTAAAGGTCCGCTAGAATGTCCTGTTTCAGGATTAGCTACTGAGAGTAGGCGAGTTGTTCCGGGTAACGTTTTTTTTGTATTAGAGGAAAATGTTCGTAACGGGTCTGCCGATATTGATGAAGCAATCAGTCGCGGTGCTACAGCTATCGTCACAGGAAAAATGCCCAGCGCTCTTCCGAGTAAAGTTACATATGTTAAAGTTAAGCAGGTTGAATCCGTTTTAGTTAAAGTAGCTAAACGTTATTTTAAATCACCTGATACCTCGTTAGGGCTTGTGGGTATTGCAGGAAGTAATGGAAAAACAACCGTAGGCTATTTAATCAAAGCACTTCTCGGTGAAGCGGAGCCATCTGGTCTATTCAGTTCGATTAGTTATGATTTAGGAACACGGACAGTTCCTTCTTATACCTCAACGCCAAGCGCTATTGATTTATTTGGAATGATGGCGCAAATGCGTGACGCAGGACTTCGCCGAGCCATTGTGGAAATTGAATCTGAAGCTCTTAAGCGTGAACATATTCATGCGCTTCAGTTAAAAGTGGCTGTCTTTACCAATCTGAATTCAGTAGATCCAGAAAAGGTAGATCAGGAATTTAAAAACCAGGTTGATTTCTTCACAGGTAAATTAGGCAGAGCTCCAGAAGTTGCTGTAGTTAATATCAGTGACGGCTTTGGTGCCAAGTTAGCATCAGAAATCAAAGAAACGGCACCTCAGGTAAGACTTATAACGGTGGGGTATGATGAGTCAGCAGTCGTTAGAGTTGATCAGGTTGTTGCAACGAGTTTGGGGACGTCAGGAGTTTTAAAGTGGAAAAAACTAGATGGTTCTACCAGTGAAGCGGCATTTCGCTTAGATCTTGTTGGTTCCTTTAATCTTACCAATTTACTGTGCGCATCAGCAGCCTGTTTAGGACTAGATAAAGATCCGATCTTATTTTTAAACCGCTTAAAGCACTTCCAAGATATTCCAGGGCGCATGCAGCGTATTGAGGTTGGACAGGCTTATGACGTGTTTGTTGATCATGCACCAACTAGTCATGCGTTTTATAGTTCGTTAGAGGCCTTAAGAAAGTTAACTTCAGGACGTTTACTTGTCGTATTTGGAAGTGCGAGTAATCGCAGTTTAGCAGAAAGAAAAGCACTGGTTCAGGTAGTACAAGCACATGCTGATTTTTCCTTTGCAACGCTCGATAACAGTTACGAGCAAACACCAGAAGCGATTTTTAGCGATATGCATCAAGGGGTGCGCGATCCCGCAAGGATTGCATGGGTAGAGGATCGTAGACGTGCGATTAATGTTGCACTCGATGTCGCGAAAAAAGGAGACACGGTTGTTATTGCTGGGAGAGGTCACGAAAGTTTTCAACAGGTCGGTGGTGCTATGCATCCGTTTGATGATAGACAGGTAGCTTCTGAATTAATCTTAAGTAAACTGCCTAAAGAAGAAGTCGCATGAGCTTATTTTCGGCACATAAATTAAGTACATGGACAGAAGGTAAATGGACGTCTCTACCGAGTGCAGAGATTACTTCATTTAGTATTGATTCACGTCACTGCGCAGCAGGTGCGATGTTTGTTGCGATTAAAACAGAAAAAAGAGACGGACATCATTTTTTAAACGATGCAAAACAGGCAGGAGCAAGCTGTGCTCTGGTTCAGAACTATGTTCCTGATGTAGATATTTCGCAGTTGGTAGTAAAAGATACGGTCAAAGCATTTCAGCTTATTGCAAAGAATCACCGCCTAGAATTTAAAGGCCCTGTCATTGGAGTAACGGGGAGTGCTGGTAAGACATCAACAAAAGAAATTTTGGCGTTACTCTTAGGTGGAAAAGACACGGTTCTCTCAACCGAAGGAAATTTAAATAACGAACTGGGGGTGCCTTTAACGTTAACACGGATAGATCCTCGTAAGCATACCCATGCTGTGATTGAGGCAGGAATTAGTGGTCCTTCTGAAATGCAGCTCTTAGCTGATATGATTCAGCCAGATAGTGCTGTCGTTACACTAATTGCACCGGCACACTTAGAGAAACTGATTACCTTAGAAGGTGTTGCTAACGAGAAATCAGTACTCCTGCAAAAGGTTAGATCGGGTACACGGTTTTTTCCTGCTAGCTGTCTTGCTTACCACGCTTTTAAAGCATTAACCGGCAAGGTGTGTATTTTAGGCAGTGAGGAAAAGGGTGCTCTTGTAACGCTAACGCATACTGCGACTACGACTGAACTCAGTTTGTGTGGTGATACACTACCTCAGGTTAATTTTAGTTTACCTCGAGTCAGTGACGGTATGGCGTCCAATGCAGGATTAGCGCTTCTTGTCGCTCTTGATTTAGGTATCCCAAGTGAGGTCTTAAATAGTCGCCTTAAAACATGGCACGCCCCGTCCATGCGCGGTCAGATTCTTACGGATAAAGAGCGTTTGATTTATCTGGATTGTTATAATGCAAATCCAGCCTCCATGCTTGATGCCCTAAGTGCCTTCGAGCGTGCCAGTGCAAATCATACAAAGCGTTTATTTGTGATTGGGTGTATGGAAGAATTAGGTGCTAAAGCTGCAGAGTATCACACTGAATTTGGAAAATCGCTTAAGTTAAAAATTTCGGATGAGGTTATTTTATTAGGTGATAATGCTCACTATATTGCGAGTAACTTACCACCTACTCAGGCACACATTAACCCAAGTCGTGATATAGTTCAGTCGAAAATCGCTTCCTTTCGTGGAGCAATTTTTATGAAGGGAAGTCGCCGGTATGCTTTAGAAACCTACATTCCAGATCTGATTAAGTCCACCGCAAGTCACTAATTTACCATGTTAAGCTATTTTGCTCATTATTTTACAACCTTTGGTCCGTTACGTCTTTTACGGTATGTTACGCTACGTACCCTTTGCGCTACGGGCACGGCAGCTTTGATTGGCTTTATCATTGGACCCTGGCTCATTTGTCGTCTTCGAGCTCTTAAATTTGGGCAGCATTACGATGATGATAGAACCGGTGATTTAGCGACCCGCTTTGATAAGAAGAATACACCAACGATGGGTGGACTGCTTATTTTTATTTGTGTGTTTGTGAGTTCTGCCCTGTGGGCAGCTCCTAATGTATGGGTATTTGTTTCCTTGTTTGTTTTCACAGCACTTACGGCCGTTGGGTTCAGAGATGATTACTTAAAAGTAATCAGAAAGAGTAGGGACGGAATTAGTTCTAAGGAAAAAATTTTATGGCAGACGCTAACGACTATAGTAGCAGTTGTTATTTTATGTCTGCACCCAATGAGCGCTCAAAAGATAAGAGAACTGTGGGTTCCCTTTATTAAGCATCCTGTGATTGGTTCATTACCCCTGGTTGCTTTATTTGTCCTTGTTTATTTTTGGATCGTTGGCTTTTCGAATGCGATTAATTTAACAGACGGACTCGATGGACTCGCGATTGGTTGTACAATCTCGGTTGCTCTAGTTTATGGTATTATGGCGTATGCAGCCGGTCGTATCACGATTGCTGAGTACTTATTTATTGGGCACGTGCCGGGAACCGATGAACTCACAGTTGTCTGCGGTGCAATCATTGGAGCAGGTATTGCCTTTTTATGGTACAATTCGCACCCGGCCGAAGTGTTTATGGGTGATACGGGTTCTTTAGCACTAGGTGGATTAATTGGTGTGATCGCTTTTATGGTTCAGCAACCGTTAACCCTCGTTATTGTGGGTGGAGTGTTTGTTTGGGAGGCAGTTTCTGTGATTATCCAAGTGAGTTACTTCAAATACACCAAGCGAAGCACGGGTGAGGGTAAGCGTTTCTTTCTTATGGCTCCAATCCATCATCATTTTCAGCGCAAAGGATGGCCTGAGACCAAAGTTGTCCTTCGTTTTTGGGTTATTTCGCTCATTTGTGCGATTGCAGGTCTTGGAACACTCAAACTCAGATAAAAATAGTCACTTTTAGTACTAAATAATATTTCCATTTAACCATTAATCATTAACTTTTTTACTATGAAAATAATGAAAATCATCGGAATCGTCGCGGGGATTCACGCGCTATTCTTTTTATTGCTTTTCGCAGTGCCTGGATGCAGCTCAACATCTAAAGCTCCTGTCGCTCAATCTACGTCCAAAAAGGAGGACGCTCCAGCTCCTGCCGCAAAAGCAGATGCAGCTACACCTGCAATTGCACTTACAGTACCAGCTCCTGCTGCACCAGCTGAAGAAGGTTTAGCTCCTGCAATCACATTTAGTCCAACACGTCCAAATACTCCAACGGAAGCGGCACTGGTTGCTCAACCTGTCAGTGATGTGGTTTCTGCAAACACGTATACCGTTGTGAGTGGAGATAACTTATGGACGATTGCTAAGAAGAATCATTTAAAAGTTTCTGAATTAGCAGCAGCTAACAATATGAAGACAAGTTCAAGTCTTCGTGTTGGCCAAAAACTTCTTATTCCAACAAAACCAGAACAAGCTGCAACAGCAGCAGCTGCACCTACAGCTTCAGCTCCTGCAACAGCAGCACCTGCTCCTAAGGCAGCAGCTTCAGCTCCTGCATCATCAACCAAGTATACGGTTAAATCTGGAGAATCACTCGGTGCAATTGCTCGTAAGTTTCATGTACGTCTCAGTGAGCTTGCTATCGCAAATTCAATTTCTGATCCAAAGAATGTACATCCTGGTCAGATCTTAATTATTCCTGCAAGTGCACGCGCTACGAAGGCAGCTCCAGCACCAGCTCCTACTATTGCAATTCCTGCAATCAGTACCGCTCCTGAAGCAGCTCCAGCTGCTTCACCCGCTGCAGAAGTTCCAACAATTCAGATTCAGCCAGCACCAGCTAACTAAGGTTAGAATCAGTACGGCAACCTATGAGCGATCAACCCAAGGTTCGTGAAAAAGGTGCTATCCGTTTTCTACCAGATCCCGTGATGGTTATCGTCGTTTGTGCGATAGCCTTAATGTTTCTGGGTTTAACGATTCTTTTTAGTGCGAGTGCTTCGTTTAAGCAGGGACCTTATTATTATTTAAATAAACAAATCGGTGGGGTCTTTGGGGCGCTTTTTTTGTGCGTTGTGATGGTGAGGATCAATTTAGATCAGCTAAGAAAATATGCTAATCTCATAGCTGGTATCTTAATTGTGATGCTTATTTTGGTGCTTATTCCGCATATTGGAATTAGTGTGAATGGAAGTAAGCGGTGGTTGGGTTATGGACCGTTTCGCATTCAGGTATCAGAATTTGCTAAGTTTGGTATCGTCTTTTGGCTCTCTCATTATTTAGCGCTGTATCAAACAAAAATTAAAGATCTCAAGTTTGGATTTGTTTATCCTGCCTGCGGTATTGTTTTGTTTGCAGCACCTATCATTGTTGAAACAGATCTTGGTACCACGGCACTCATCATTATGGTTGGTGCTACACTCTTTTTTTTAGCCGGTGCACGGTGGATTTATATTTTACCCAGTATTCTATTTGTAGCGTTAGCATTCGTACTATTAGTCATGCACAATCCAAACCGTGAGCGACGAATCATGGCTTATATGGATGTAGAAGGTAATAAAAAAGCAGGTACTTATCAGTTGTATCAATCGCTTGCCGCCTTTGCTGTAGGGGGTGTGAGTGGGGAGGGCTTAGGGCAAGGCAGACAACAATCCAATTTCTTACCCGAAGCGCACACCGATTTTATCTTAGCTGTGGTGGGTGAAGAATTAGGACTTTATTACACAGGTGGTATCGTAGCACTCTTCGGAATTATATTTATTGCTGGTTATTTTCATATCCGACGAGCGCCTAATCTCTTTCATTATTTATTATCCACGGGCTGTATTCTTTTAATTTGTTATCAGGCTATCAGTAACATTGGAGTAGTAACGGGCGTTTTACCGACAAAAGGTATGTCGCTACCCTTTATTAGTGCAGGATTATCTAATCTTCTGCTCATGGGGATACTCTTAGGCGTACTTATAAATACTGCACGTACCTGGAGACGAACAGGTCTTGATGATAGTAAACGTCAGTTCCAGGAGGTAGTGGCGTGAGTTATTTTTTGATTTCGTGTGGAGGAACCGGCGGACATCTCTCTCCAGGAATTGCACTTGCAGAGGCGCTTACAGAAAAGGGCCACCAACCTATCTTGCTTATCAGTAAGAAAAAAGTAGATGTAACGTTAAGTCAGAAGTATCCGCATTTGCAGTTTAGAGCGATCCCAGGAACTGGCTTTACGTGGAAGCCAGTGGGACTTGTGAAATGTGTTTATACACAAACGCAGGCATTCTTTAATTGTTTAAAGCTTGTGAGAAATTTTAAGCCACAAGCTGTGATAGGATTTGGAGGATTCACGTCAGCTGCGATTATTATCGCTGCTCGTTTGCACCGTGTCCGCGTCTGTTTACATGAATCAAATCATGTCCCAGGGCTTGCGATGCGTACATTAGGACGTTTGGCGCAGCGTATTTATTTACCTCCGGAAGTGACCCTTCCTCACATGCGTACTTCAAAACTTGTCTCGATCGGAATGCCAGTGAGACGAGAAATAAAGCGGATGGATAAAGAGATGTGTAAACAATTTTTTGGTCTCGATCCCACGAAGCAAGTTGTGGGTGTACTGGGTGGTAGTCAGGGTGCTCTTGCTCTTAATGATTGGGCAAGAAATCACGTAGAAATCTTAGGTAAAAATGAAATTCAAGTACTCTGTGTCACAGGTTTAGGTAAAGGACCGGATGAAACACGTGAAACAGTTTCAGACAAAGGCGTAGTAGTTAAATCACGCTTTATTGGCTTTTGTAGCACGATGCCAGAATTTTTGAATGCGTGTGATCTTGTTATTTCCCGCGCTGGCGCTGGCAGTATTGCGGAGCTTATAACCTGTCAGGTACCTTCTATATTAATTCCTTATCCACAGGCAGCAGATAATCATCAGGCGGCCAACGCCGCTTATTTTGAAAAGAAGGGTGGTTGCTTTGTAATTAACCAAGCAGAGCTTACACGCCTTGATTGGGACTTCTTAAAAGCATGTATAACGGACACGCATTTAGAAAAAATTAGAGCCAATTTAGCGATCTTAAGCCAAGACAATCCCTGTGAGGTAATGATTCATGATCTCACGCGTTCCGTGTCTTGACCTTAAGTCGTCAAAAATTAGACACTAAGCCATGCCTGACTTACTCACACACTCTTGGGATCATGTGGAAGGAGACTTGAAAAGTCTTCTTTCTGTAGATTCCAAAATTAAGCGTGAGGAACCCTTAGCGAGAAAAACAACGATTGGGATTGGTGGAGCAGCCAGACTCTATGTAGAGCCTTTTAGCGTTGATGACTTAAGTAAACTAACACGCTACGCTAAACAAAAACAGATTCCTGTTTTAATGCTCGGCCGTGGATCAAACCTGATTGTTTTAGACAAAGGTGTGGATGCGATTGTTGTTCATTTAGGAGCTGAGGCTTTTTCCACGTTTAGTGTGTTAGATAAAACCACGGTCAAAGTAGGAGCAGGACTTAGGCTTAAAAATTTATGCGGCCTAGCAACACGCGCTGGACTAGCTGGATTTGAATTTATGGAAGGCATCCCAGGCAATGTGGGAGGAGCGCTTAGAATGAATGCAGGAGCTATGGGGGGATGGATGTTTGATGTTGTAGACGTGTTAGAGCTCATGACTTTAGAGGGTGAGGTTAAAACACTGAAAAAAGACGATGTGCATGTGGGGTACCGTCATTGTGCGGAATTAGATCATGCCATTGCGCTTGGAGCTGTTATCAAGCCTGCCACCACACAACTCTCGGACGATATTTCACGTCAAATTGATGTTTACCGTAAGAAACGGCATGAGAGTCAGCCACGTGAGCCAAGTGCTGGCTGTATATTTAAGAATCCTCCTCAGGATTCTGCAGGACGTCTTATCGATAAAGCGGGACTTAAAAATACATGTGTTGGAGGAGCACAGGTCTCAGATGTGCATGCTAATTTCATTGTAAATAAGGGTGGAGCTACCAGTGAAGACGTGATTGCACTCGTGCGTAAAATTAGAGCACGCGTTCATGAAGTTTCTGGTATTACGCTTGAACCCGAGGTATTACTTTTTGGTAGTCATTGGAATTCTGTTTTATGAAAACACCTACGGTCACAGTTTTTTACGGCGGCACCTCTTCCGAGCGCGAAGTTTCACTTGGCTCTGGTAAAGCGTGCGCTCTTGCAATGAGCGCTTCATATCCAACGCGTCTCATTCGTATTGATAGTAATGCACTCCCTGCAGACTTAGGAAGTGAACCAACCGTAGTAATCTCCACACTGCATGGTACCTTCGGTGAAGACGGTGGTATGCAAAGCCTACTCGAGAAGGCAGGAATTTTTTATGCCGGGTGTGATGCCAAAGCCAGTGCGCTCACGATGGATAAGTCAGCGACTAAGCAAGCCTGCGTAAAACGAGGAGTCATCACAGCAAAGTCGATTACCTTTACCGCTGAAAAAAAACCAAGTGCTGCTGACATGGTTAAAGAACTTGGCAATGAGGTTGTCGTTAAACCCAATAACGAAGGAAGCAGTGTTGGTTTAAGTATTTGTTCTGGATTATCCGAAGTACAAACTGCGTTAACTGGTATTACACACGGTTCGTGGATTGCGGAATCGCGCATTCGTGGCCGTGAATTATCGGTGGGTGTCCTTGGTGGTAAAGCGATGGGAATCGTTGAAATTACGCCAAAGTCGGGTGTGTATGATTTTACGAGTAAGTACACAAAAGGCATGACGCAGTATCAGGCGCCTGCACCCCTTGAGCCTGCGATCTACGCAACGGTTCAAGCTGCTGCGGAGACTGCGTTTGCAGCCTGCAATTGTCGTGATTATGCTCGTGTCGATTTTATTCTCACACCTGATAACACACCGTACCTTCTTGAAATTAATACACTCCCTGGAATGAAAGAAACCAGTTTACTTCCCATGAGTGCTCGGTGTGTGGGATTAGATTTTACGAGTTTAGTAAAAGAGATGATCAAACCTGCGATTGCTCGTTTTGAAGCTTCAAGACAGTAGAACTTGAATTTTGACGACCTAAATTTACCGCCATCCCATAGCTGGAGAGACATTCCTCAAGCGGTGAATCCGCGTGCCATGTCTAAACAGGGCAAGCGTAGGAGAATGGGTCGTGGGTTTCGAATCGGTGTTACGGTTGTAAGTCTTATTGTTGTAGTTTGGATAGGATGGAAAGTGTACACGCTCCTTAATAATGGACCACGCTCATCTGTTGCATCAACGAGTTCTGCTCCCATTGGTAACCACTTAAAATTAAGTTCTGATGGGGTACTGGATAATGATGTAAAGTGGCTAGCTCAGGTTTTGAAGCTTCCGCGAGACGCAACTCTCATGAGTATAGATCTTAAGCAGTTGCAGGACCGTTTACTCATGCAAGGCCAAGTTTCTGGGGCAACGCTTGTGCGTATATTTCCTGCCACGTTATCAGTTAATTTATCAGAGCGTACCCCTGTTGCCCGTATTTTAGCTGAAAGTGCGGAAGGTAAGTATACGTTTTTGATATCCCGAGATGGGGTGGCTTATCCAGGTGTCGATTATGATCCAGGATTAATTAATAGTTTACCGTACTTAGACGGAGTTTCCCTGGTTCGCCAAGGGAGTGGCTTTGCGCCTATAGCAGGTATGGCTACCGTCTCTGATTTACTTATTCAGTCTAAACTGTGGGTTAATAGCCTTTATCAGACGTGGTTAGTTGTCTCGTTAGACAAGCTTCAGTCGGATGGGATTATTAAAGTAAAAACCAAAGACGGTATCTTCATTACCTTTGGTACCCAGGAGGGTTTTTTCCGTCAGCTTGCTCGACTTGATACCTTGATGGATACCGTAAAAGCAGGCACGGCTGGTCGGGCAACCTTAAAGGATGTAAATTTATCCCTCGGTCAACGGCCTAACAGCCTTCAAGCAGACGTTCCTGTAAGTCTTGTGGCTGTGGACCCAATGGGTCAGGAAAAAGTTACGTCAAAAACAACTGTGACTGGCAATTCATCAAAATCTTCTTCAACGTTAGAGGGTAAGTCTAAGCAATCCAGTACTTTGACTACTAAACCAACCTTTAATATTCACGTTCCATAACTTGAAATCGAAGCATACCTTTATCGCTGCTGTTGAGATCGGTACCTCGAAGATCACCGTTTTTATTGGTGAATATTCGGGGCGCGAACTCGCCATCATTGGTAGAGGCGAATGTCCTTCGCATGGAATTATCAAAGGTTCGATTGTAGATTTTAAAAAAGCAAGTGATGCAACCCAGACAGCACTGCTTCAGGCTCAAAATGAAGCAGGAGAAGATATCGACTGCGTATTTCTCGCTCAATCAGGTGGTCACTTAGAAGGTTTTTATAATGAAGCTTCGGTAAATGTTAAGTCGGCTGATAATATGATTAGCCAAAGTGACATTCGCACCGTTTGTGAACTAGCCAAAGCAAAGATGTTACCTGAAGGACGCTCGGTGGTTCATAATATTCAAAGACCGTTTCGTGTTGATGGACGTTTAGTTCCAACGTCTCCGGAGCACTTGATGGGTCAACGCTTAGAGGTAGGTTACTGGACCGTACACGGACAAAAACAGCGCATCGCCGATTTTATTCATATTATAGGAGGAGGTAATCTCCAGGTGCGTGAAGTGATTTTATCGAGTCTTGCATCGGGACACATGATTACGACTCCTGAGGAAAGACAAAATGGGGTGCTCGCTATTGATATTGGTGCAGGCACAACGGATTATGTGCTCTATAAGGATGGAGTTGCTCACACAACGGGCGTTGTTGCGGTTGGTGGAGCCCACTTAACAAATGATTTAAGTTTAGGACTGCGTCTGACTAATGATAAGGCAGAGAAATTAAAACTGCGTTTTGGAAGAGCCGTAGTTCAGTCTAAAGATAAAAATGATCGTGTATGGCTAGATGGTAATTTCGCGATTGGTGATCGTCAGTTTTCTCGTCAAACCATTGAGCAAATCACGTCTGCTCGTATGTGGGAATTACTCGAGGTCGTTAAAAAGAAATTAGGAAACGCATTTACACCAGAGACTTGCTCGGCAGGTGTTGTTCTTACTGGAGGTAGTGCAAAATTACCTGGAATCACCGACTGTGCTTCCACGGTATTTGGAGTTGCTGCGCACCTCGGTGAAGCACCAAGCTGGCTTGCAGATAATTTAAGAGATCCAGGCTACCAAACAGCGCTAGGACTTCTCTACTACAGTCTAAGCGGTAAAGCAGGTAAGGCATCTGCATCCGCACAAACCAGTGGGCTCTTGGGTAAGATCTCACGCCTATTCTCAAATAGCTAATTATGGATCTAAACGAATTACCCTTAGATGCCTCACTCTCAGCGGAGAGAACTACGACCATCAAAATTATTGGTGTTGGTGGTGCAGGCTCTAATGCGGTTGATCGTTTGAAGATGGAGAATCTCGACCGTCTTCAGCTTGCGTGTATCAACACCGATAGTCAGGCGCTTGCCTCATCTCCTGTTCAAGAAAAGCTTTTAATTGGAAAACAAATTACACGTGGTCTAGGAGCGGGTGGTGATCCAGAAATCGGACGTGACGCAGCGGAAGCGGACCGCGAAAAAATTGCAGCAGCGGTTAAAGACACGGATTTAGTATTTTTATTAGCAGGCATGGGTGGTGGAACAGGTAGCGGAGCTAGTCCTATTGTTGCAGAAATTGCTGCTGAATCTGGCGCTCTTGTTATCGCGTTTGTTTCGATGCCGTTTAGTTTCGAAGGTGGTCGCCGCTTAAAGCAGGCAGAAGAAGCGCTGCGTAATTTAAGACAAATTTGTGACGCCGTAATCGCTCTTCCTAATGATGTTGTTCTTCAAGAAGCAGCAGAAAACGAAACCGTTTTAGATTCATTTGCACGTGCAGATCACTGGGTTGGTCGTGGTGTTAAATCGATTTGGGCAATTTTATATAAGACAGGGCTAATCAATTTAGATTTCTCAACACTCAGGCAGGTGTTTCAACACCGCGGTGGAAAAACGTTGTTTGGTCTTGGTGAGGGCAGTGGAGAAAATGCAGTCAATGATGCCATTTCTAGTTTAAAGTTATGTCCGCTTCTTCATGTGCCAGAATTTTCACGTAAAGCAGACCGCTTACTAGTTAATATTGTAGGTGGCACCGATCTGACACTTGCGAAAGTAAATGCGATTATGAGTGCGGTTGGTGAACAGTTTGGACGGGATGCCAACTTTGTGATGGGTGCAGTCATCGATGAATCTCGCCAAGGACAAGTTGAGATTTGTGTGATTGGAACCAGTGATATGGGAGGGCGTCCTGTACCAGCACGCCGCATACAACCCGTTAAGACAAAATCCCAAGTATCTGCCCCTGTAGCCGAGGCTCCTTTCACGGAAGAACTGATTCCTCAGGAGGAAGTTCCTTCTCAAGCGATTGATAAATCAGCAAAGCCTAAGTCGCTTAAGGATAAAACCGCTCAGCATGAGTTTGGTTTTGGTGAACTCGAAAGCCGAGGTAACTTTGAGAGAACAGACCGTAATCTCTTTGATGGTCAGGATTTGGATGTTCCTACCTATTTAAGAAAAGGGATTAAAATAACTTTATAAGTTATTGATAGTTAATGACTAGCGCTTTTTAAAGCGCTTTAAAAGGTAAGGCATACCTTGGCAAAGTCCCTCGCATCTGCTTGTGTTGAGGCATGTTTGTTGACGAATGTACTATTAAAATTCAAGCCGGCGATGGTGGCCGTGGCTGTATCTCTTTTCGCCGTGAAAAGTTTGAACCGTGGGGTGGACCCAACGGTGGCGATGGAGGTAAAGGTGGAGACGTAATTTTAATTGGAGACGTTAACACAAATAATTTAGTCGATTATAAGTTTCAGCCGCACCGTAGAGCAGAGCGTGGTGAACACGGTCTAGGTAGCGATTGTAGCGGTAGAGAAGGTGAGAATGCCGAACTACGTATGCCGCTTGGAACGGTAGTAACTGATGTTGAAAGTGGCCAAGTCGTTGCTGAAATTATCGAAGACGGTCAGCGCATTGTTCTGTGCAAAGGTGGTAATGGTGGCTGGGGTAATACCCATTTTAAGACATCAACCAATCGTGCTCCTAAGCGTGCGAATGATGGTCAACCCGGTGAACGTGGTACGTTTAAACTCATCTTAAAGAGTATTGCAGATGTAGGTTTAGTGGGATTTCCAAATGCAGGAAAATCATCGCTAACAAAGCAATTAACGAAAGCGCATCCAAAAACAGCAGCTTATCCTTTTACAACTCTTCATCCCCAAATTGGTGTGATTGAACTCTTCGATGAGTTTGGTGGATCTAAGCGCTTACTGCTCGCTGATATTCCTGGGCTGATTGAAGGTGCGAATGAAAACAAAGGTTTAGGGCACCGTTTCTTGCGTCACATCGAACGCTGCGCACTGCTCATTTTGATTATTGATATGGCAGGCTACGATGGTCGTCATCCTTGGGACGACTATAAGCATCTGCTCAAAGAATTAAAAATGTATGATCCAGCGCTTCTTAAAAAACCGCGCTTGGTTGTAGCTAACAAAATGGATCTTGCTGAATTTAAAGCTAATTTAGCAAAATTTAAGAAGAAGTATGATGTCAGTGTAATTCCTATTTCTTGTACCGAATCGCTCGGTCTTGATCGCCTAAAGCGTGACCTCTTTAAACGAGTTGCTTCGTTTCGTGCTCAAGAAAAGAAACTCGCATGTCGTCCTACTGGCCGGAATTCCTAACGCTTACCGCAGTACATTTACTGGCCGTGGCAAGTCCAGGGCCAGATTTTGCATTAGTCCTAAAGCAAAGTTTAAAATACGGACGTAAACCCGCTATCTGGACTGCACTAGGGATTGGTACCGGTATTTTGTTTCATGTAAGCTACTCGCTCTTTGGGCTAGGGGTGCTCCTTAAAAGCTCTGCATTCGCCTTCACACTCGTTAAAGCCCTAGGTGCAGGATACTTGGCTTATCTCGGATTTTTGGGATTAAGAGCAGGTCCTTCTAAGGAAGTTGCTTCGGGTGCACTCAAGCAAGAGTACGTTCAGATCAGTAACTTAGATGCATGGAAAACAGGACTTATGGTTAATTTACTTAATCCTAAGTGTACGTTTTTTTTCGTGGCATTCTTTGCAACGCTTGTAAGTCCAACGACCCCTTACTTGATTAAATGCGTTTACGGTGTGTGGATTTCTTGCACAACCATTGCTTGGTTTTCACTGGTTGGATTTATTTTTACCCAGGAAAAAATACGTAGTCTTTTTCTACGCCAGGGTTACTGGATCGATCGAATCTTAGGAGTAGTCTTTATTGCTTTCGCAGTAAGTCTTGCGATTGCAGCGCTTCGTTAAAGATAGACGCAGCCGCCTAAGAGTTTTTCACCACGGTATAATGCTAAGACTTGTCCAGAAGCGAGTGCACGCTGGGGTGTTTTAAATATGATCTGAGCTGTTCCGTCTGAGGCGGGAATAAATTGAAACGGTACGCGTGGATCGCGGTAGCGTACTCTTCCCTCACATTCGCAAGCCTCGGTAATCGGATCGAGTGTCCAACTTAGATGATGAACGCGGATTTCTTTTTGATAAAGTCCTGGCGCATCAGGGTGGTCGAACGCCACTAAGAGTGCGTGATCTTCTGCTCTTTTACCAACGACCACATAATTTTCGTTATCCGTATTGGATGGAATACGAATGCCTTTTCTTTGTCCAAGGGTGAAGTAGTGCAGTCCTTTATGTTTTCCTAGGACTTTACCATCACTTGCTCGTACAATTGGGCCTGGTTTTTCTGGAACATAGGCAGTTAAAAAATCTGCCATTTTAACTTCACCAATAAAACAAATTCCCTGACTATCTTTTTTTTCAGCAGTAGGGAGTCCTGCTTTACGTGCTATCTCTCGAAGTTCTGATTTTTGCAAGTGACCGATCGGAAATAAGGCGTCCTTAATTTGAGCTTCGTTTAAGAGTGCTAAAAAGTAAGTCTGATCTTTTTCTTTATCGAGGCCTTCAAGAATAATGGATCTACCGTTTTCTTCGCCACGTCTTGCGTAATGTCCTGTGGCGACATGGGTGAAGCCATGCTCTTTTGCCCAGTGCCTAAAAACGCCAAATTTAATTTCCCGATTACACATGATATCAGGATTTGGTGTAAGCCCGCGTGAATAACCCTCTAAGAGATATTCAACGACCTTGTGTTTGTAGTCCTCCATGAGGTTAACCACTTGGAAGGGAATACCGATGTGATTTGCAACGTTACGTGCATCAACAATGTCTTCTTCCCAAGGACAGTGACCAATCACCTTATCCTCGTTGATCCAATTCTTCATGTAAGCACCTTCAACCGTATAACCTGCCTCTTTAAGCAGTAGCGCAGCCACGGAGCTATCTACTCCGCCAGACATAGCGACTAATATTTTACCGGGTGAAGCCATAAATCAAAAAACAATCATCACTTTCTTAGGTAGGATAGTTCAAGAACCGTTTTATTCAACTTTTAGCTTATATTTAGGCACTCGCCTTGCTTTAATACCGGTGTGTACATCACTTGCCTAACAACGCGATTAAGCCTTAGCTAGAGTTCTTTCATGGCTTTTGAAACTCCACACTTTATCGGGGCATGGCTCGAATCTTCTCGGGTGGGGATTGTGGAGTTTGATCGTGACTGGATACAACCTAAGCCTCCTGTCATAGGACTTATTCCTGAGACAGCTACTACCTTAGCGGTCGAGTTAGCTCCCCGTGGTCTTGTTGGTAGCTTGTATGGCTACTACTATGATGAAGAAGAACAGGAATTTAATTTCATCTATCCATTAAGTCATGGAAGTGATTTTGGCGCTTCACATGATCCCGTGTATGTCGCTGGTGAATTTAATCAGTGGAATCAAGCAATCGGGAATCCGATTTGGAGATTAGATCCAGATGTGATCGATGGTGTTAGAGTTCTTCGTTGGAGAGGCAAAGCGGATAGGTTTTTATATTCCGGAATACAAAGTTTCAAATTTGTAACGGCAGAACATATTTGGCTCCCAGTTCCTGACTATGCGCCCAATATTATTTTAGATCCTTCAGGAAATCATAACCGCGCTATTTTACCGGACCGCTTAGGTAGACAGATGTGGCAATTTACCGCTTCAAAAGCGTTTGAATTATCCTCTCTGCCTCTCATTGAAATTGAAGGCTCTACAGGTCCTAGACCGCTTGCTTTAGGAGATTTTTTCTACGAATTAAAATCTGATTTGCCGATGGGGGCACATGTACAAGGTCAAGAGACCGTGTTTCGTCTTTTTGCTCCACGCGCAAGTGCTGTCACCTTATGCACGAGTGAAACGAGCCGCTCGCAAGTGTATGAATATCATCTCCAGCGTTTAAAGGTGGGGGATGAAGTACCGTGTGTTTGGGAAATAACAATTTACCAAAATATGCACGGGTGGAGATATTGGTATTTACTCGACGGTGTGCGTGACGGAGCAGGTGCATTTGATCCCGATGCAAAAGTCCTCGATCCATACGCCTTAGCCTGTGTATCGAGAGAAGGACCAGGCATTGTTATTGCCCCGGAGTGTATCTCGAAGCCTAAGCACTATAAGACGCCCCACTGGCAGGACTTAATTATTGCTGAAGCCCATGTGCGTGATCTGGCTGCAAAAGCACCGGTTGTTGCAACCGAAGCAGAGCGCCGTGGATTTACGGGCTTAACAAAAGTCGTAGAGGCGCCACATTTTTATCTCAGTAATTTAGGCGTTAACTGCGTTGAACTACAGCCGGTCCAGCAGTGCGATAGTGTAACACAAGAAGAGTATCACTGGGGTTATATGACGACCAATTATTTTTCTCCGTCGTCAACTCTCAGTCTTGATCCAAGCAAGGCCTCAGGCATTCAAGAATTTCAGTGCCTTGTGGAGGCTTTTCATAAGCGGGGTATAGCAGTCATTCTAGATGTGGTTTATAACCACGTCGGAGTACCCGAGCATCTACTTAGAATTGACCGGATTTACTACGCCACCGTGGACCGAGCTGGGCACTTGATGAATTGGAGTGGCTGCGGCAATGATTTAAGAGCGAGGTCGGCGATGGCTAAGCGTTTAATTATCGATAGCTGTATACATTTAATTAACACCTATGCAATCGACGGGTTCCGCTTTGATTTAGCTGAACTCTTAGGCGTTGATGTCTTGTGTGATATTGCAAAAGCACTTCAAAAAACAAAACCAGATGTTGTACTGATCGCTGAACCATGGAGTTTCCGTGGACATATAGCTGGTGCTTTACGTGATACACCTTGGTCGTCTTGGAATGACGGATACAGAAATTTCTTAAAAGAATATGTCTTAACTTTAGGTAAGTCAGAAAGCCTGGAGTATTATTTAAAAGGCTCTCCGTGGTATTTTGCAAAGTGGCCAGCTCAGACCGTAAATTACACGGAGTCACATGATGATAGAACCTGGATTGATGGGATTACTGAGAACCCCGATTTTAACGGGTATAGTCCTACAGCAAACGATGTGCGCCGAACGCACTTAATGGCAGCGGTACTGTTTATGTCGCTCGGAATTCCGATGCTTTCAAGTGGCCAAGATTTCCTTAGGTCTAAGTACGGGATTAATAATACGTACTTAAGGGGTGATATAAATGCGCTCGATTATGGAAGGCTAGAGAAGTACTTAAGTACGCACGCTTACTTCACCGAGTGGATTGATTTTAGAAAAGGGCATTTAGGTAAGCTTCTAAGGCTTTATAGCCGACCTGAAGAGGGCTTTTTTACGTCCTTCCACGGGGTAGATGGGAAGTCACTTACTCTACTGTATAATACAAATCTTACGCACGGCTCTGTCAGGCTTTTATTTGCAATAAATCCTACCTTTAGTGCTACCGTAATTCGTTTAGACGAAACAGTTACTCAACTTGGTGGATGGCAGCAACTTGCTGATGAAGAACGCTTTCACATACCAAAGCATGGGGCACAGCGACTTGTGGAGTCAGATTTACACGTTCCAGCCATGAGCTGTACCCTCTGGGTTCAGGAGCTGTCATAAGTCTGTAACAAACATCGATTTTGGAAGCATTCCCCTTGCAAAAAAGGGGTAAAGAATATTGGTTATTCTTTCCTCACGTTTGTGGGGAACAATCACACAAAAATCTAACGTAATAACAAACGACTCCTATGGCTCTCAAAGTAGCAATTAATGGTTTTGGACGTATTGGCCGCCTCGTATTCCGCGCTCTCGTTGAGCAAGGTCTTCTTGGCACCACCTTTGATGTGGTGGCAGTAGGCGATATTGTTCCAGCTGATAACTTAGCATACTTACTTAAGTATGATTCTACCCAGGGTCGCTTCAGTGGTACCGTTTCCTCAAAGAAATCTTCTGCTGATAAATTAGAAGATGACGTATTGGTTGTAAACGGACACGAAATCAAAGTCGTTAGCGCTAAGACTCCTGCTGAATTACCATGGGGTGCTTTAGGTGTTTCAATCGTTATCGAATCAACTGGTCTTTTCACAGAAGCTGAAAAAGCAAAAGGTCACATCGCAGCAGGTGCAAAGAAAGTTATCATTTCTGCTCCAGCTAAAGGTGAAGACATCACAATCGTTATGGGCGTAAACGACCATAAGTATTCACCAGCTTCTCACCATATCATTTCAAACGCTTCTTGCACAACGAACTGTTTAGCTCCTGTTGTACACGTACTTCTCAAAGAAGGTTTCGGTATCGAAGAAGGTCTCATGACCACCGTTCACTCCTACACAGCTACACAAAAGACAGTAGACGGTCCTTCAAAGAAGGATTGGAAGGGCGGACGTTCAGCAGCGATCAACATTATTCCTTCCACAACTGGTGCAGCTAAAGCAGTAGGCTTAGCAATTCCAGAAGTTAAAGGAAAATTAACTGGTATGTCATTCCGCGTACCAACTCCAACCGTTTCCGTTGTCGACTTAACAGTTCGTACCGTAAAAGAAACTTCTTATGCTGAAATCAGTGCAGCAATGAAGAAAGCAAGTGAGACCTACTTAAAGGGTATCTTAGCTTACACCGGTGATGAAGTGGTTTCTTCAGACTTCATTCACGATAAGAGCTCTTCCATCTTTGATGCAGGTTCAGGTATCGAACTTAACAACCGTTTCTTTAAACTCGTTTCGTGGTATGACAACGAATGGGGTTATAGCAACCGTTGCGTAGATCTTCTTAAGAAGGTCGCCACTGGCCTCTAATCAGTAAGGTTTTTTATCGCTTGAAAGAGGAAGTGTGCACTTAAGCAAACTTCCTCTTTCTTTGTTTATAACGTTTGAGTCATTCGCTTTAGCTTTAAATTTCTAATTATGTCTAAGTTTAAAACAATTCGTGATCTTCAACTCGCAGGTAAGCGCGTTCTTATCCGTGTCGACTTCAATGTTCCTCAGGACAAAGTCACCGGCGCTATTACTAATAATCAGCGTATTGTCGCTGCACTGCCGACCATTAAGTATGCGCTCGATCAGGGTGCTTCGGTTGTCCTCATGAGCCATTTAGGAAGACCAGATGGACAAAAGATTGCTAAGTTTTCACTCAAGCCAATTGCTCAAGAATTAGAAAAGCTCTTAGGTAAAGCTGTTACGTTCTTAGATGATTGTGTTGGACCTGCTGTTGAAGCTGCGTGCGCAAATTTAAAGCCAGCTAGTGTGGTTCTTTTAGAAAACTTACGCTTCCACATCGAGGAAGAGGGTAAAGTAAAACTCGAAGATGGTACGTCTAAGAAAGCAGATCCTAAAGCTGTAGAAAATTTCCGTGCAAGTCTCACTAAATTAGGTGACGTATTTGTAAACGACGCTTTCGGTACTGCACACCGTGCTCACTCATCTATGGTTGGTGTTGCACTTAAGGACAAAGCAGCTGGCTTCTTGATGGAAGCTGAGCTTAATGCGTTTGCTGCAGTGCTTGATCATCCAAAGCGTCCGCTTCTTGCTATCTTGGGCGGTGCAAAAGTAGCAGATAAGATTCCTCTGATTAACAATCTCTTAGAGAAAGCAAATGAGATTATTATTGGTGGCGGTATGGCATTCACATTTAAGCACGTTGTAGAAAAGATGCCAATCGGAACAAGTCTCTTTGATCCAGAAGGTGCTAAGATCGCTCAAGACTTAGTTAACAAAGCAAAAGCAAAGGGTGTAAATCTAGTATTCCCTGTTGATTTTGTTTGTGCTGATAAATTCGATCCAAATCCAAACACGCAAATTGCGAGTGATAAGACAGGTATTCCAGAAGGCTGGATGGGCTTAGACGGTGGTCCAGAATCCATTAAGCTTTATCAGGCAGCCATTGGCCGTGCTAAGACGATTGTTTGGAACGGACCTTCCGGTGTATTCGAATTCGAAAAATTCGCTGGTTCCACGAAAGCGATGGCAGAAGCTGTAGCACAAGCGACCGCATCAGGAGCAGTCACAGTTGTTGGTGGTGGCGATACAGCAACCGCTGCAAAGAAGTTTAAAGTCGCTGACAAAGTAACGCACTGTTCAACCGGTGGTGGTGCAAGTCTCGAGTTCCTCGAAGGCAAAGTGCTTCCTGGTGTCGCTTATCTCGAAGTTTAAAATTTCATTCTCATGTCTTCTCTTCGTAAAAAATTAATAGCTGGTAACTGGAAGATGAACAAGACAGCCGCTGAGGCGTCTAGTCTTCTTAAGGATATCCGCACCGCAGTTGGTCAACGTAACGATGTAGAAATCGTTGTATGTCCTCCTTTCACGTCACTCGAAAGTGCTGCTGTTGCTCTAGAAAATTCTGTCATTAAACTCGGTGCACAAAACATGCATCATGAAGCAAGTGGTGCTTTTACGGGAGAAATCTCAGCACCTATGCTTCGCTCCTTGTTTGTGACACATGTCATTTTAGGACACAGCGAACGCAGAACCTTATTTGGTGAAACGGATAAATCCATTAATCAAAAAGTGCTCGCTTCTATTAAGAACCAATTAAAGCCAATTTTATGTGTTGGTGAAACTTTGGCGGAACGTGAAGCGGGTACAACGTTAACGGTAGTTAAGACACAACTCGAAGCAGCCTTAGAAGGTGTAAATAAAGATACCGCTTCAAGTCTCGTGATCGCTTACGAACCTGTATGGGCAATTGGTACAGGTAAGGTTGCAACGACTGAGCAGGCTCAAGAAGTGCATGCTTTTATTCGTGGTCTCTTAGGTAAACTCTTTGGTGAACAGACGGCTCAAAAGATCCGTATTTTATACGGTGGTTCGATGAAACCAGCTAACGCAGGTGAATTACTTGCTCAGGCTGACATCGATGGCGGTCTGATCGGTGGAGCAAGCTTAGAGGCTCGTAGCTTCCTAGACCTTGTAACCGCTGCTGGAAACGTAAGCTAAGCGCTTAAAAACAAGATCGACACCCGCTTAGCTCTTGTTAAGACTCTTAACTTCAAACCCATGCAATCGATAGCGATTATTATTAGCTCTATTATTATTCCCACCTTACCCGGGAATGGTAACTTGGCGTAATCACAGTCGAAAGCGCTAAACTTATCACCCCGGGCCTAATCTTAAGCCCCGGGGTTATTTTTTTTATGAGCAACACAACAATCAAAATCTACGATACCACCTTACGTGACGGCACACAGGGTGAAGGCATTAGCTTTTCGGTCACAGATAAGTTGCTCATTGCTGAACGCCTTGATGCATTCGGAGTCGACTATATTGAAGGTGGATTTCCTGGCTCAAATCCGCGTGATATCACATTTTTTGCTGAAGCAAAAAAGTTAAAACTTAAACATGCGAAGCTCGCTGCGTTTGGTGCTACACGGAGAGCGGATGGAAGAGCTGATCAAGACCCTCAGTTAAAGACACTGTTAGATAGTGAAATGCCTGTTGTTACCATTGTTGGTAAGACATGGATGCTTCACGTTTTAGAAATTTTAAAGACAACACCTGAAAAGAATTTAGAGATGATCGAAGATTCCGTTCGTTACCTAGTATCACAAGGTAGGGAAGTGATCTACGATGCAGAGCACTTCTTTGATGGATATCTTGATAACCCAGAGTACGCGATTCGCACCTTGGAAGCAGCGGCTCGTGGTGGTGCCTCCAATTTAACTCTGTGTGAAACGAACGGAGGAAAATTAGTTTCTGAAGTAGAGCGTATCACAGCAAGTGCCGTAAAACATTTTGGTCATGAGAAGATTGGTGTTCACTGTCACAATGACAGTGGTCTTGGAGTTGCTGTATCCTTAGCTGGTATTCAAGCTGGAGCAGGACTCGTTCAAGGTACAATCAATGGGTATGGTGAGCGTGTTGGAAATGCTGACTTAGTTACCATTATTCCTAATTTACTTCTGAAGATGGGTAAGCAGGCATACTGTGCTCCTAATCTTTCTCGGATTCGTGAACTTTCTTTATTCTTTGATGAGTTGGCTAATTTAAGACCAAACACAAAGGCTCCGTTTGTCGGTGAATCTGCTTTTGCGCATAAAGGTGGGCTTCATGCTAATGCAGCGCAGAAAGTAGCGCGCAGCTATGAGCACATTGATCCAGCACTTGTAGGTAATCGTACGCGGGTACTGGTATCCGACATGGCTGGTCGCAGTAGTCTCACCTTAAAAGCGAAAGAATTAGGACTCGAACTCGATGAAAAGCGTCCTGAAATGAAATCGCTTATCGACGATTTAAAGGACCGTGAATTTAGAGGCTATGAATATGAAGCAGCCCATGCTTCCTTTAAGCTACTCGTTGCTAAATGGATGGGAAAACGTCCTATGCCGTTCACGGTTGAGAGCTACCGCGTCGTCATTGACCGCCAGGGCGATAAGTTAACCGCATTTGCTACCGTTAAAGTTAAAGTAGGCGATACAGTGATTGAGAAAACGGCTGAGTCGATTGGACCG
The DNA here is from genome assembly GCA_036824825.1 of Opitutaceae bacterium. Lineage (GTDB taxonomy): Bacteria > Verrucomicrobiota > Verrucomicrobiia > Opitutales > Opitutaceae > Palsa-1447. The sequence continues at coordinate 62,902 of DAISZL010000006.1, read as the reverse complement.
GTTGGAGCTCTAGACAGTGCGCTTCGTCAAGCGCTAGAATCCTCTTATCCGCACTTACGTGAAATGACACTGCGTGATTACAAAGTACGTATCTTGGAAAGTAATCAAGGTGCTGCTGCTCGAACACGTGTCATTGTAGAAAGTGGTGATGGAAAATCAATTTGGGTTACCGTAGGCGTAAGCGACAATATCATCGATGCTAGCTGGGAAGCACTCGTTGAAGCGGTCGAGTACATGATTATGTCTACGTAAACCTATTTGCGATAGGTTAGGGTCTATTTTTGGCGTGATTTGTAGACAAGCTTAGCTCAATGTGGGGAATACCTCCCCATGAAAAAGTTCTCACACTTTCCTAAAATAGACACGATTCGCTACGAAGGTCTAACGAGTGATAATCCACTCGCATTCCGTCATTTTGATCCGGATGAAATGATGGACGGTATTTCCTTCTCAGAGCAGATGCGTTTTTCGATCGCTTACTGGCATGCGTTTCGTGGCGTAGGAAGTGATCCATTCGGACCAGGTACGATCACACGTTCTTGGGAAAAAGGAAAAGACGCTATCTCAGTAGCAAAGACACGTATGGATGCTGCGTTCGAATTTTTCCAAAAAATTCGTGTACCATTCTGGTGTTTCCATGACCGTGATATCGCACCTGAAGGAGCTAGCTTACGTGAATCAAATAAGAATTTAGATAAGTTAGTTGCTCACGCTAAAACGCTCCAAAAGCAAACAGGCGTTAGCTTATTATGGGGCACAGCGAATTTATTTTCCAATCCACGCTATATGTGTGGTGCTTCAACAAATCCTGATGCACACGTTTTTGCTTATGCTGCTGCACAAGTAAAGAAAGCCCTCGAAGTCACCAAAGAATTGGGTGGCGAAAATTATGTTTTCTGGGGTGGTAGAGAAGGCTATGAAACTCTACTTAACACAGATTTAAAACGTGAGCAGGATCATCTCGCTGCGTTTTTACATATGGCTGTTGATTACGCAAAAAAAATTGGCTTTAAGGGTCAATTTTTAATCGAACCAAAGCCAAAGGAACCAACAAAGCATCAATATGATTTTGATGTCGCAAGCGGTATCGCATTCTTAAGAACGTACGGCTTAGAAAAATATTTTAAGTTCAATATTGAGACAAATCACGCAACCTTAGCAGGTCATACCTTCCAGCATGAAATTGAGGTAGCTGCCTCACAAGGAATGCTAGGTTCTATCGATGCTAATGCGGGTGATCTACTACTGGGTTGGGATACTGATCAGTTTAATACCGATGTACGTGAACTAACCTTAGCTATGCTTTCCATTCAAAAAGCAGGTGGCTTAGGAACTGGCGGCTTTAATTTTGATGCTAAACTACGTCGTCCTTCGATTGATTTAGAAGATCTTTTCCATGCGCATATCGGTGGTATGGATGCTTACGCTTTAGCCTTTAAGATTGCTCGCCGTATCATTGCGGATGGTAAGCTTGAGGCGATTGTTACTAACCGTTACTCGAGTTTTGATTCCGGTTACGGTAAATTAATCGAGAAAAAGAAGATCGGCTTTAAGGATCTTGAAAAATTAGTGCTTACAAAGCTTGGTGAACCAACACCAAAATCAGGTAAGCAAGAATACTTAGAGAACATCATTATGTCCTACCTGCACTCCTAAGTGCAGGTGCTTTACGCCTCTTTTTTAATGTAGAGTGTGGTAGAGGCAGGTACGTTTAATGTGATGAAATAGGGCTGAGTGTCGGTTTTTCCGCGCTTAGCTTCATACGCATGTGTTTGCTTCGAAGTTGTACCACCAAAGGCAACTTCGTCACTCGAAAGTATGACTTTATACGTTCCTAGTTTAGGAACACCTAACGCATAGTTTTCGTACGTTTTTTCCGAAAAATTGCTTACTGAAATAACGAACTCTTTTTTTCCTTTTCTTATATAACTAATAACGGAGCGCTTACTGTCAGAAACACTAATCCACTCAAATCCATCAGAAGTGGTGTCCTTTTCGTAGAGTGCAGGTGTTTGCGTGTAGAGTGAGTTTAGTTTTTTAACGAAAGCTTGGAGTTTTTTGTGCGGTACTTTTTTAAGCAGGGACCAATCAAGCTCTGTTGATTCATTCCATTCCGTAAGGGCTCCTAATTCACTTCCCATAAAGAGTAACTTTTTTCCTGGGTGTGAAAACATATAGGCATATAGAGAGCGAAGCTGCGAAAATTGAGACGCACGGCTTCCTAAAGACTTAAGTAGAAGCGGACGCTTTAAGTGAACTACTTCATCATGAGAGAAGGGTAGTACATGGGATTCGTTAAAAGCGTAGACGAGTGGAAAAGTAAGCGTTGAGTGATGATTTGTACGACCTGCGAAATCTTCTTTGAAATAAGTAAGCGTGTCGTGCATCCAGCCCATGTTCCACTTGAAATCAAATCCAAGACTTTGCTTTTTATTGGGTCCTGTAACGCGTGGCCATCCATTGGATTCCTCGGCGATCATCATAACACCGGGAAAATGTGAATGAATGAGTCGATTCAGTGATTTAAAAAAGGTAACCGCACTGAGATTTTCATTTCCTCCTAAAGCGTTAGGTTTCCATGCACTATCTTCGTACGAAAAATCGAGATAAACCATGGATGATACGGCATCAACGCGGAGTCCATCGATGTGGTATTCTTTGAACCAAAAGTAAGCACTACTTAAGAGAAAGTCGCGTACCTCTTTTTTATCGAGATCAAAACTGTATGTTCCCCAGGAAGGTATTTCACTGCGTGCAGGGTCACTCGATTCGTAAAGTGCTGTCCCATCAAATTTACCCAAGCCGTGTTCGTCTTTAGCAAAGTGACCAGGGACCCAGTCTAAGATGATCCCAAGTCCTGCAGCATGCGCTTCATCGATAAAATATTTAAAGTCGTCGGGAGAACCGAAGCGTGAAGTAGGAGAGAATTGTCCCGTGAGTTGGTAGCCCCACGATCCATCATGAGGATGTTCTGTGATGGGGAGTGGCTCGATATGCGTATAGCCCATCTCTTTTACATACGGAATGAGTGTTTTCGCTAATTCACGGTAGCTTAGCCAGCGTTTGGAGCCTTCGTTTGACGTAGGTAATTTCCAGGAGCCTAAATGGACTTCGTAAATACTGATTGGCTTATTAACGGCGTATTTACTGATTCGAGACTTGATAAAGGCTGCATCTCGCCAGGTGTAGGTATTACGAGCTGCTACGATCGATGCTTTCTTGGGACGAACTTCGGAGTAAAAGGCGTAAGGGTCTGATTTATTTACACGCGTTTTTTTATCCGCATGGCATATGCTGTATTGGTAGTAGGTATTTTCCTTAATGCCAGGAATGAATAATTCCCAAACCCCTGTTTGTGCAATCTGCCACATGGGATCATGCTTCGGGTTCCAGTCATTAAAATCTCCAACAACACTGACGGAAGAGGCATGGGGAGCCCATACCGCAAAGTTAACTCCTTGTACGCCCTCATGTGTAATAAGGTGAGCCCCTAAACTTTCATAACTGGTTGTACCTAACTGAAGTGTTTTTTCAGTTAAATAGGGTTTAAGAAAGTAGCGGTTTGAGATTTTGCTACTGGATTGTTCTTTCCTAAACCTAGACGCGCTTACCTGTTGGTTTTGGCGTTGATTCGTGTGGGAAGCTGGCACGTGAGAAAAGGTAAGAGAGTAACTTGTCTGCCATGCCGATCTCCATGTGAAAATGGAGCCGATGATCGGAATCGAACCGATGACCTGCTGTTTACGAAACAGCCGCTCTAACCAACTGAGCTACATCGGCAGCACTAAGAAATAAGGAAAAAGCTGCCCAGTTAACCTGTCAAGGACCTAAGCCTTCGGGAGTGGGTAAAGTGAGGTAGGTTATCTGACTGTACGACTAAGAGGCACAAAATCTGGTTTGCTCCATCCTTAAGCTGCGTAAATACTACCTAACCTCTATGAAACTAGGTCTTGGCTTATATCGTCATATGTTAACGCCTGAGAACTTCCGCTTTGCGAAGCAAGCGGGTGCAACGCACATTGTAGCTCACTTAGTGGACTACTTTCGTGGTTCGTCTCACGGCGCTAAAGATGATCAACCTACGGGAACTGATCGTGGGTGGGGTATAGCAGGAGATCCACAGCTTTGGACCCTCGAAGAGTTGGTTACGCTGCGTCGTAATATTGAAGCGGAAGGACTTAAACTCGAAGCGATTGAAAATTTTGATCCTGCTCACTGGCATGATATTTTACTCAATGGTCCGAAATACAAAGAGCAGATTGAAAATGTAAAAACGATTATTCGTAGAATGGGTGAGGCCGGCATTCCGATAATGGGATACAATTTTAGTATTGCAGGTGTCGCGGGCCGCGTGACTGGAAACTTTGCCCGCGGCAGTGCCCCTTCTGTTGGTATGGATGGTCCTCTCGATAAGCCACTACCAAAGGGTATGGTATGGAATATGGTGTATGATGAAAGTGCACCACAAGGTACCTTAGCATCCATTACGCATGAAGAATTGTGGAACCGTTTAACACGGTTTTTAAATGAAGTCTTACCGGTTGCTGAAGCTTCAGGGGTAACACTCGCAGCGCATCCCGATGATCCACCACTGCCTACAATTCGTGCACAGCCGCGTCTTGTTTATCAGCCTCATCATTATCAAAAACTCATTGATATAAATACCAGTAAGGCTAACCAATTAGAATTCTGTATCGGCTCCTTAGCGGAAATGACAGAGGGTGATGTCTACGAATCGGTCGAACAGTACAGCAAGCAAGGGCGTCTTGGGTATGTGCATTTTCGTAATGTACGTGGTAAAGTGCCTACCTATAAAGAGACCTTCATCGATGATGGTGATGTCGATATGATGCGAATTCTTACAATTCTTAAGAAAAATAATTTCGATGGAGTTTTAATTCCTGATCATACTCCTCAGATGGCCTGTGGTGCTCCGTGGCATGCTGGTATGGCATACGCGATGGGTTATATGAAGGCATCCATGCGAGCTTTAGCTATTTCCTAATGCATACATTCCCAGACGTATTTTCACTTAAAGGTAAAACGGCTTTAATTACAGGAGGCGGTACAGGAATTGGTGCTGCCATTGCCAAGAGTATGCACGCAGCGGGTGCTACGGTTGTACTTGTCGGTAGACGTGAAGCAGAACTACAAGCGGCAGTTAAAGAGCTTGGATCCAGAGCCTATGCGATCTCACACGATATCACTCAGTTTGATAAATCACAGGAGCTCGTGGAGCGTGTTACAAAAGAAGTAGGTCCGATCGATTGTTTAGTTAATAATGCCGGTATTAATATGAAAAAGTCAGCTATCACTACGACTGAAGCTGAATTTCAAACGATACTTTCAACAAATGTACTAGCAGCTCATTCGCTGACGAAAGCTTTCGCTCCGCATATGATTGAACGTAAATCAGGTTCCGTTCTTTTCATCGCTTCCATGGCCTCTTTATTTGGAATTCCACTTGTTGTCGCTTACAGTGCAGCTAAGTCAGCACAAGTTGGTATGGTTAGAACTTTAGCGTCAGAATTATCATCTCAAGGTATACGTGTTAATGCTATTGCTCCAGGATGGATTGAAACGGCGATGTCAGCGAAAGCGTTTGCTGGAGATCCTGCTCGTTTACAAAAAGTGTTAGGCCGTACCCCTATGGCAAAATTGGGTAAGCCAGAAGATATAGGCTGGGCTGCAGTATATCTGGCATCAGACGCCGCTAGTTTTGTTACGGGTGTTGTCCTTCCTGTTGATGGTGGAGCAAGTATAGGTTTTTAGTCCCTCTATGTTAAGCCAACTACGCAGTAGATTAGCTTTTATTGCTTTTATCCTACTTCTTGTCGTGGGGGTTGTTTTCGTGCCACGGTTTTTAATCGTCACTGAAATTGCTGCGAGAGAATTATTTCTTATGCGTAGTCTATTAGTACCCGCTATTCTTATCCTCGGATTTTTGTATATCACCCGTAAGCGGTAGACCCGCAGGTCTTGTTTGTTTCAGGATCATGAGCGTTGTTACTCAACTAGCCCGTTTTTAAAAATAAAAAAGCCATGTCTTTTATGACATGGCTTTTTTTGGCTAAATGGTGGTAGGACCTGGATTCGAACCAGGGAAGGCGTGAGCCAGCAGATTTACAGTCTGCCCTCGTTGGCCACTTGAGTATCCTACCAACAAGAAGGGTCTAGTCTTCAAGCACTTGGCTTAAATTCAAGAGTTTTTTCACATGACTTACACATCTTGCTAATCGCGGGGTATAGTATTTGATCATTTTGAGACAAATGACCGCCGAAATACGCGATTTTATCGAAAAAGCCCTCGCTAGTGGCTATATTGCCCACTTATTTGCGATATCTGGCTTTTTATTGGCGTTTTTCCTTGTAGCTAGGCTCATGAGCGAAAAAAGGGCCCCGGCTAACACTTTTGCCTGGTTATTGGTCATTATACTCATCCCTTACATTGGGGTACCACTTTATTTACTGATAGGAGGGCGTAAATTACGCCGTCTGATTAAGCGTAAGTCGCAACTCCACCCAGAATTACCTGTGGGGTCTTCTTACCCAAGGGTTCTATTAGGAGGTTCAATAGCCCATGCATTAACGAAGGCTGGTGCTTCACCTTCAGTTCCAGGAAATGCCTTAAAACTATTACCTACAGGTGAAGAGGAATATGCACTTCTTACAAAAAATATTTTAGAAGCAAAGCATACGATTCATATTACAACGTTCATTTTTAAAGCCGATGAAAGCGGTAAAAAAATTGTAGAACTGCTCGCTAAACGTGCCCGTGAAGGAATTAAGGTACGTGTATTATTGGACGCCGTAGGGTGTCTTTTTTCTAGTATGAATTTGATGAATCCAATCCGCGATGCAGGCGGTGAGGTAGGGCGCTTTATGCCCGTTGTGCCCTTTTCATCAAGTGGTTCAGCTAATTTACGTAATCATAGAAAGATCGCTATCTTTGATCATGCGACGGCCATTATTGGCGGACGAAATGTTGCTAAAGAATATATGGGACCGCATCACTTTAAGCACCGGTGGCGTGATCTAGGTGCTGAAATTAAAGGTCCTGCAGCTGCACTTTTGAACGAAGTTTTTATTGCAGATTGGTGTTTTGCTACGAAGCAAAATCCGGATTTGGTGCACCGTGGAATTTCTGCTGCGGTTGCAGAACTGGTCGGTAATAGTGAATTACAAGTGGTTGCCAGTGGACCAGACGTAAAAGGTGATCCTCTTTACGAAGGCATCGTTGCTTCGATTCAAGAGGCAGATGAAAAGATTACGATTATTACGCCGTATTTTATTCCGGACGAAGTGCTGCTTCGCTCGTTGATTGTGAAAGCACGTGCTGGAAAAACGGTAACCCTAGTTGTACCACAGCATTCAAATCATCCTATTACTGATTTTGCGCGTCGCTACTACTTAAGGGAGCTGAATCGAGCAGGAGCTAAAGTACTTGTGTACCCTGATGGCATGTTACATGCAAAAGCGATTATTGTAGACGATCGTTTAGCAATTTTTGGTAGCGCTAATTTTGATTTACGAAGTCTTTTTGTAAATTTTGAAGTGTGTGTATTCGCTTACTCTAAAGAGGACGTTAAGCAAATGCTTGATTGGTCTCATGAATTAATCAGTCACTGTAAGGAAGCTAAACTTGAAAGGCGTGGCCGCACGCGCCTGATTGGTAGCTTAGCAGAAGACTTAAGCCGTCTTCTTGCTCCACTGCTTTAAGTTTACATAAGTCCTGCATCTCGGAAGCTGTAGAAACCGCGCCCTAAGGGATCTAGTTCTGCTCGTCCAAGGATAACGTGATCTAAGAAGGGGATTTGAACTGTTTTTGATGCCTCCTTGAGTTGCCGAGTAATATCTAAGTCAGCATTACTGGGTTTGGGGTCTCCGCTGGGGTGATTGTGAGCGCAGACGATAGCGCACGCTGATTGACGCATTGCGGCACGGTACACTTCCCTCGGGTGTGCAAGTGCTGCTGTGGCTATTCCAGATGATATCTCGACTACTTTAATGAGTCTATTTTTTCTGTTTAAACACACGGCCCAGAATTTCTCTACCGTTAAGCCTTCTTGGTAACTCGCCATATGGCTTGCTACGAGTTCAGCTCTATCTAGGGCTTCATAACTTTGACCGCGGTGGGTAATGACACGGTGGGCGATTTCCATGACGGCCATGAGTTGAAGGGATTTTACGTATCCTATGCCTTTATGCTTTCTAAAGTCCGATTCAGAATAGCTAAGGAGTGAGCCTAGGGATCCGCTTTCTTCAATTAAAGCATTAGCCAAGGTCATCACATCATTACCCTTGGTTCCGTTGCCTAAGAGTATAGCAAGTAGTTCCGTATCACTTAATGCGAGAGCACCTCGTTTTTGCAGGCGATCTCGGGGATCTTCATTTTGATCGATGAGGCGCTTTACGGTAGGGAGAAGGTCTGGGAAAAGAGCAATTTGCATCACTCTTATAGAAGCAACTGTTACTTGAACCTATCAAAAGATAGCATAAAAAAAGCGGCTTCTTTAGGAAGCCGCTTTAGCTATTAAAAGTGTTTTACGTAACCACTGCGTCTTAAACGCTCAAGCCAGTGTTCTGTAGAGGCTTGAGAATTTTGTGTCATCAGTATGTGTTCAATTTGTTCACGAACTTGATCAAGCGGTTGGATACCTGCATATTTGCGGTCTTCAACAAAGAGTACGAAGCATCCGTCAGCTGTCATGATAGGGTCGGTAACTTTGTTCTTTTTGAGTACGAATACAGGATCAGCAAATTCTGGTTTGAGATCAGTACGCTTCATCCAACCCCAGTCGCCACCTTTTGAACGCTTGGTGTCTTCACTGAGTTCTTTAGCTAAGTCTTCAAATTTTTCACCAGCATTGAAGCGGGTAATAATCGCCTGAGCACGGCTTCTTAAGCCTTCTTCGTTTTCTGTATCCGATTTGTTCAATTGGATAAGACGTAAGTGAATGCTGTCTTCTTGATAGAACTGGTCTTTGTTTTCTTTGTAGAACTGTTCGATTTTGACAGGACTTACGATGCTACGTGATTTTTCCTGCTGCTGACGCATGTAGTGATAAATGATATCTTCTTCGATATCTCTACGATATTCTCTCATGGTCATACCGCGGCTACGTAAGTAGGCTAAGAACTTGGAGCGATCATTATCAAACTGGTCGCTGAGCATTTCTGCGATACGGTTATCGATAAAGCTTTCTGGAATCTTCTTCTCATCTTCTCCGTCTTTGTGTTTACGGAATTCTTTAATGATAAGAACTTTGTCGATGAGCTGTTGGATAACGCTGTCCTGAAGTTGTTCTAACTTCTGGTTAAATTCCTGTTCGTTTCTTGCTTCCTTTTGAAGTTGGGCAACCAGCGGTTGGATTTCGTGGCGAACATCATCAACCGTGATAACTTTTTCTTCAACAATTGCTACAATGCCATCTGCAAAGCGCAGGTTTAAATTGTCACCAGGTGCTACGGTACTGGCTGTGGACTCGGATTGAGCGAATACGCGGCAGCAGGTAGCAGCTAGAATAAGAAGGGAAGTACTAAAGTGACGTAGCGTCATGAATTCGGCAGATTATTGAGGAAACAAACGATCTCTTCCAAACGTAGAAGGGCTTTCGCTGCGGTCAACCTCGGAAAACGGGACCCTGGCATGATCCAATCATCCCTGCGACCACTATTACGTAAACACTTCAG
>DAISZL010000006.1:38598-53109 GCA_036824825.1 Opitutaceae bacterium | reverse complement strand
TCCTTAATCGCGGTATAGCTATCCATACGCCTTCCGCTTGATTTGGCGTCTGCATTTATTTTTTCACCGGTTAAGACAAAGTCTAGTTTCACGCTCGCTCGTATGTAAGAAGCCGAGGATTCACCCTTTAACCGTGCCACGGATTGCCTGAGTAATTGGCAGTACAGGTCAAACCCAACCCCAATAATATGACCACTTTGTTCGGTTCCCAAGAGATTTCCGGCTCCGCGTAGCTCCAAATCGCGCATGGCGATACGAAAACCAGCGCCTAGTTGATTGTGCTGTCTTAAGGCGGATAATCGCTGGCGAGCTACTTCCAGAAGTTTCGTGTGCTTATGCAGAAGGAGGTAGGCATAGGCTTGATGTTTGAAACGACCAACTCTTCCGCGCAGTTGATAGAGTTGGGATAAACCAAATCGGTCGGCACCCTCAATGATGATCGTATTACAGTTTGGTATATCTAAACCACTTTCGATAATCGTTGTGCAGACTAAGACCTGATTTTTTCCAGCAACAAAGTCAGTCATCACTTTTTCGAGTGTATCGCTGTCCATTTTTCCGTGACCTACACCAACGCTTACTCCGGGAAGAAGCTCCATTAAGCGGTTGGCTACATACTGAATCGTAGCCACTCGGTTATGGAGATAAAAGACTTGTCCTCCGCGGCGCAGTTCATGGCGTATTGCATCTACCACAACTTGTTCGTCGTAGGTTTTTACAATCGTTTGAATGGGGTGTCTATTGGTAGGAGCTGTTTCAATAACACTTAAGTCCCTGGCACCGGTTAGAGCTAAGTAGAGTGTTCTAGGGACAGGAGTGGCACTCATCGAGAGTACATCGATACTCTCACGCATTTTCTTAAAAGCTTCTTTATGCTTAACACCAAAACGTTGTTCTTCGTCGATGATCACTAACGCGAGATCTTTAAAAACGACATCCTGTTGAATGAGGCGATGGGTCCCTATTAAAATATCCACTTGGCCTAAGGCGGTTGCTTCAAGAATCGCTTTAATTTCCTTTGGCGTTTTAAAGCGGCTTAGCATTTCAATCGCGATCGGATAGCCGGCCATGCGCTCCCGAAACGTATTGAGATGTTGTTGGGCGAGTACGGTTGTTGGAACAAGTACCGCAACTTGTTTTCCGTCTTGGACTGCTTTGAATGCTGCACGGAGTGCTACTTCTGTTTTACCATATCCAACATCGCCGCAGATAAGTCGATCCATGGGACGATTTCGCTCCATGTCTGCTTTGGTATCAACAATCGCTCTTAGTTGATCACGGGTTTCAGTGAAAGCAAAGGAGGCTTCAAATTCACGCTGCCAATCATTATCGGAACTAAAGCTATATCCTGGTTGTGCTTCTCTACGGGCTTGTACCCGTAGTAGTTCAGCAGCCATATCTAAGGTAGCTCGCTCCGCAGCTTGACGGGTTTTTTCCCAGCGACCGGATCCAATTTTTCCTAGTTGAGGGCGAATTTTTCCTAAGCCCACATAGCGACTTAAAAGATGAGATTCAGAAAGACTTACATGGAGCGTTACACCTTCATCAAACTCTAGGGAGATTACTTCACGCACCCCTTGAGCAGTGTCGAGTTTTGTAAGGCCTCTAAATAAAGCGATACCGTGCTGCAAGTGCACCACAAAGTCACCTTCCACTAAGTCCGAGAAATCAAGAAGCTGATCTACTTGAGCTTTTTGTACACGAGCACGTTCAATACCAACACTTCGACGTGGTCTTTGTCTTCCTAGAATTTCTGTCTCGGTTACAAAAACAATTCCTTGTTTAGCTTTTAATAAAGTAAGCTGGGTAGGGAGTTCAGAAACTAAATTATCCCTATATTTAATTTTAAAACCTTCATTGAGACCTGCTCTTAAAAAATGGGGCTCAAGATTTTTTGTCTTAGGATGTGCTTTTAAAATTTCTCGCATCCGGTCTTCTTCACCACTTTTAGCGGCAATAAAAACAAGGCCATAGCCCTGCGATTTCCATATATCGAGTTGGGTTAAAAATTCGCTACGCGCACTCTCTTCAGCTTCGAGTCTATCTTGAGCGACGAGATCATCGCTAGGATAACGGCGTGTGTGACTTAAATTTTCTGTATCCCAGACATCGGGATCTTTGATTGATTCAAAATAGGTACTCGCTTCATCGAGATCACCGATTGCAATCACTTGCTTTGAGCCTGCGATAATTGGGTCCGCGCCTTGTGTTCCTTCCGCTTTAAGAGCACGAAATTCTTCCTCTAAGGAGGCGGGTTCAATTAAAATGCAGGTGGTGTCTTTGGGGATATAATCAGCTATACCAGATCTGGCTTGATCCAAGCGTACACGGGGTGATGCAGATAAGGTAACCGAGCTAACTTCTTCAAGGGATCGCTGCGTTACGGGATCGAAAGCGCGAATCGATTCGATCTCATCTCCAAAGAAATCAAGTCGGTAGGGTCTAACATCGGTAACGGGATAAACGTCTATTATGCCGCCACGTATTGCGTAGTGGCCTGGCGATTCACATAAGGCTTCACAATCGTAGTCGAGCTTTTGAAGATCGCTTAGAAGGGTATTAAAAACGTATTCTTTTTTTGCGTGAAGTGTTAATTCGTGTGCACTAAATTTTTCTAGTGTAGGTACTGGCTGCAGGAGTGCTGCAGGCGTTGAAATGACAATTAAAGTAGGAGATACGCTCGAACTTTTCTTTTTAGCCGTAGCCTCTGACTTTACCGAACTATGATTTAATCGGCCTTTTAATTTAGATAAAACATTCAGGCGTTCACTCGATGCTGTGAAGACTTCACGCAAGTCAGGAGAATCGGGTTGTGATTCGCTAAAGATAAGAACTTCTGATTCTAAGCGCTCCTTTTTCGGTCCCTTTGTTTCACTTAAGGTTGCGTAAAATAGACGAATATCATCACTGAGTGCTTCGGCTTGTTTCGTATCGTCTACGATAATTAAGCACACCGGATATTTTTTCTGAACTAAGATTTCAGAAATGACCACAGCACGTGCCGCTGGGCATATCCCAGTTAATCGGTAGCGTAAGCTGTTTTCCAAAGTAGCCATGGTGCGATCAAATCAAATCGAACTTTGATAATTAGCAAACGTCCAAAACCTAGTTACTGATTAAGTTCGAATAAGGCTAATGCCTCGCGAGCAGCAGCTTCTTCAGCTATTTTTTTAGAGTGGCCTCGTCCCTTGCCAATTTGTTTATCGAGTAAGAATACAGCTATCTCAAAGGCTTTGGCGTGATCTTCACCTTCTTCAAGTACGACCTCGTAGCGAAGGGCATGATTGCCATGAATGGGTTGAATAATTTCTTGGAGTCTACCTTTAGGGTTGTCGCGACTACCTGCTCCTTCAAGGCGTAGGGTGAGATCTCCGTAGAGGGCTTTTACTGCCGCTTTTGCTGCTTCAAAACCGCCGTCTAAATAAACAGCGCCAATTAATGCTTCACAGGCGTCCTCAATGGTGGATGCGCGATTTCTGCCACCCGAAGTTTCTTCACTTGTTCCTAACCGAATGCACGCATGAATATTAGCCTCTTTTGCAACTTCCACTAAAAAGGTACCTTTAGTAAGGGATGCTCTTTTTTTACTTAAGCCACCTTCTTGTTCACCTGGGAAGAGTGAAAAAAGTAAATCACTCATGATGAGCTGTAACACAGCGTCGCCAAGAAATTCTAGACGCTGATTGTTTACCGTCGCCTCTGGATGCTCTGCTAAATAAGAACGGTGGGTAAGTGCCTGAACGAGAAAACGTTTTTCTTTAAAGACGTGGTTAAGACGCTTTTGAAGGAGTTCTAGCTGTGCTTCGTCTGCGTGTGTATCCATAAATTATGACGAGGCACTTGAGTAGCGTTTTAAGCCGCGGTTAAAAACGTAAATAGCAACGCACACCCAAACTACAGCGAGAGCAAAGAGTCCAAGAGCCCAACTTAATTTCAATCCGTGTAAAAGAATATCAGCTGGTGTATTACTTACGACAACCAGAGGTAAAACCCATACGAATACTAAACGCGCGATACCATGAAAGGCGCCTTTCGGTAATCGAGAAAACTCGGTGAGTGCAAAGTAAGTTCCTTCAATGCCACTCGTGCTCGTAAGCCAAAAAGAAAGTGCCATGGTTAAAACAAGAATACTGTAATGAATGGCGAGTGCTGCGATAATGATGAAGCCGTAACTTATCATATCTATTAAGGAAGGATGTAAATTCAGTTTATGGGCTGCGAATATAACAACACCCAGTGCTACAAAGGAATTTAGAAGTCCGTCTGGATCTAATTTGCGAGTCGATGCCATGAATAAAGGATGGCCAGGTTGAGCTAAGAAAAAATCGAAAGCTCCACTGCGCACATTGCGTCCTAATTCAAAGAGGTTCGTCCAAAAAAATCCCATGACTAATCGCTGAATGAGCATACTGGTTCCTACAAGCATCACCATTTCGTATTGGTTCCAACCAGCAATAGAGGGAGTGTGTTGGTAGATAACAGAAACTAAAAGTAAGTTTACCCCCATCCATAAAAATTCAACTAAGGACCACGTGATAAAATCTCCGCGGAACATAAGGGTGCGAACCATGGAGTAACGAGCACCAGCGAGCCATATTTTAAAATAGTTCATGGTTGGTATTAGCCTCCTACCGCTGTGTGACGTTTAAGTCCGCGAATCCATAGGAGTTGCGCTATAACTAGAAGGAGTATTGCCCATACCGCTTGCACAAGAAAACCCTGTGGTATGGCACTTGTTCCTATGCGGCCTGTAATAATAGCAGCAGGAAAATACATCTGGTAATAGAAAGGCAGGTACTGAGCGACGTTGTAAATAGCCTTTGGCATTAAATCGAGCGGGAATGTTTGTCCGCCTAGTGCTGTTTCAACAGCAAAGGAAAGAATGACAAATCCTTGAATATCTAGAAACCAAAAGGTGAGCATGCCAAAGCAATAAGCGATCGTAAATTGGATGATCGCGGCAAGTGCCATAGCTGGAAGAGCGTAGGCAATTCTCCATAGTTCATGGGGTACGACGAGGTAGTTTTTAATCCACGGAGAAATAAGGAGCAGGGGAATTAAAACCAGTGAGCCTGATACAAGACGTGCTGCAATAAATACACTAAAGCGGTAGAGGTAATAATTGATTGGCTTAAGTAGGAACTGATTAATTAAGCCGTTTCTAATTTCTTCACTGATTTGATAATCCTCATTAAAGGCACCAATAAAAAATTGCAGAATAATTAAGGTAACAAAGTACGTGATCGTTTGCTCTAGATTAAATCCACCAACAGAACTTTTAACGGAAAAAATGGCGCCCCATAAAATAAACGCGGCCACTAAGTGAAGGAGCGAGAACGCGCCACGTGCAAGAAACGTCCAACGGTAAACAATATTACTTTGTAGACCTAGGATGAACGCTTGCTTGTACTTTGTGATGCTTCGAATCATTGCAGGCTAAAACGGGCTATCACTTCTTCAGCAAGTTGTTTGTATGCGTGAGCTCCTGGGCTACTTGCATCGTAAGCGAAAATGGATTTACCAAAACTTGGCGCTTCACTTAAACGAATGGTTCTAGGAATTACGGTTTCAAAAATTTTATCTGGTAAGTGAGAGCGTACTTCATCGACCACTTGCTTAGAAAGTTTGGTACGTGCGTCATACATAGTCATTATAACGCCACCTAATTCTAAGGTTGTATTGATACCTGCTGTTTTTAAGCGCTCTACGTTGCGTAGGATTTGGCCAAGTCCTTCGAGGGCCATGTATTCCGTTTGCAGGGTGATCAGTAAATAGTCAGCGGCTACGAGACTATTCATGGACAGCATACCTAGGGCAGGTGGGCAATCGATAATGATGACTTTAAATTTTTCTGATGCTCTTACAGGATCTAAAACAGATTTGAGTTTGAATAAGAAGTTTTCTGTTTGAGCAATTTCTATCTCAGCAGCTGCGAGATCTTCTTCGCTAGGAATAACACTTAAATTTTTAGTTGTTGTCTTAACAATTAAATCCATCGCATTACCTTCACCGCGGAGTGGACCATACAGACTTTTACCTTCTTGTTTTTCAACGCCAACGGAGCTAGTCGCGTTTGCTTGAGGATCTAGGTCAACTAAAAGGGTGGCAATTTGCTTTGCAGCAAATGCTGCAGCAAGATTCACGGCCGTGGTTGTCTTACCGACACCACCTTTTTGATTGGCTATGGTGAATACGATCGTTGGCATAACCTATACCATGTAAGCGGCTTTGGCTGAGAGCAAAGCGTAAAATTAAATTTATTATTATACTAAGCCTTGCCTTATTTCTTAGCTATAACCAGCTGCGCTTAGGGCTGCTAAAATGCGCTCTCCGCCACCCGTAATGTGCTGAAGCATGATATCTCGTGCTAATTCGACATTATGCTGAGCTATAGCTTCAGTTATGGCTATATGTTTGGCAGATGGATTTTTGGGATCTAGTTGACGGCCAATTTTTAGGTAGGTTGGTCTCTGATATAAATCTAGCGCTGACATGACTATATTCTCGAGAGCTGCGTTACGTGCCGTACGCACGACTCTTAGATGAAATTTAGCATTTGCTCGGCAGTAATCCACAAAACCTCGGTCGTCATTTGGATCGAAGGGAAGGCAAGCACAGGCTCTTAAATCTGCTATATCTTCCTCGGTAGCTCGCTGTGCAGCAAGTGCAGCTGCTTGGGGTTCAACAATAGCTCTTAGTTCAATGAGATTTCTAAAACTATTGATGGTAATAGAAGCTACTCGGTAACCTGCGTGAGGTTGAAATGAGAGCAGTTCTTCGTGGCTTAGACGATTAAGGGCTTCCCTAAGGGGTGTTCTAGAAACACGCAGCTCTTCACAGAGTCTTTTTTCAATTAGTCTTTCATCAGGCTTAAGAAGACAGGAAAGAATTTGCTGCTTTAAAACCGCGTAGACGTGATCAGGTAGGGCTGATGGCCTTACTGATTGAGGGCTAATCTCTATAAGAGATGGGCGGGTGAGGATGGACATTGAACTACGTGTAAATGCTTAGAAAATATAGTCTAACGAGCGAGGAAATTGGCATATTTTACTCTTGTATACAAGTATACGATCTTCTAATTTAAGTAAAACCTAGCTTACCCCTCAGTGGATTCTGATCCGTTAACCCCATTAGGTGCTCTCACACGTGAGCCCAGCTTTATGCAATCGCTTGTGACGATTGTTAGCTCTGCTCTGCTTATTTGCATCGGTTACGGAGTCTTTAAAATTAAAGTTGAGGTACTACTTCTTATTGCCTGCGGATTGGTAGGGGGTGTTTCTCATTTCCTAGGTTTTTCTTGGAAGCAGATGCAGGTTGGAATTGTTGCTAGTATTGGAAAAGGCATGCCAGCGATGTTGATCGTAATTGTTGTTGGTGCCTTGTCGGGAAGTTGGCTCATTTCTGGTACTATACCCATGCTAACGTATTTTGGTCTTGGGCTTATTTCTCAAAAATTATTTTTAGTAACGGCCTGTGCGTGTGCCAGTTTAGTTTCCGTTTTGTTAGGATCAGGATATGCGACAATCGCTACTGTGGGGGTAGCTTTTATGGGTATTGCGCACGGACTTAATATTCCCTTAGGTCAGGCAGCTGGGGCATTGGTATCTGGTGCTTATCTAGGAGATAAAATTTCTCCTTTTGCAGGGAATGCTAATTTTGCGGTCAGTATCGCAGGCGTTAATATTTATGATCATATTCGCCACTGTTTATGGACTACAGTCCCTGCTGTATTAGTAGGACTAGGTGTTTATTATTTTATGGGGGCTAGTGGCACGTCTGGCGGTGCACTAAATGAAACAGAAGTGTTAAGAAAAGCACTAGCAAGTCACTTTGTTTTTAGTCCATTTTTATTACTCCCCGTTGTTGTTTCAGTTTGGCTTGCTGCTGGCAATAGGCCTGTACTTCCGGGTATGTTTTTATCAATCTCTGTATCTGTTGTATTAGCTATAGTTATACAACATCAGTCTCCGTCTGCTGTTTTAAATGCACTTGTCGAAGGCCCTGATATTCATACGGGAAATAAGCTGCTTGATAAACTCTTAGAGCAAGGGGGGATGTCGAGGATGATGCATGTTACGTTAATTGCCATACTTGCCTTTGCATTTAACGGGATACTTCAAACCTCGGGACTACTTACGCCTTTAGTTTCAAAACTATTTCAATTTACAACTACGCCGCTTAAAGCAGTTGGGGCTACGGCACTTACTTGTTTCGTTGTAGAATTAATGACAGGTGCTGCCTATGTGACTATATTATTACCTGCTGAATTGTATAAACCAGTTTATCATAAGTTAGGGCTTGCTGGGAAAAATTTAACACGAGCTATTGGAGATTGTGGAATCGTGGTGGTTCCACTTATTCCGTGGAGTATAGCAGGTGCTTTCATGAGCGGAACGTTAGGTGTTTCTGTAATCGATTACGCCCCCTGGGCTGTATTTTGCTATGTAGGTTTAATTTTTACATTCATAGCGGCTGCGAGCGGTTACACGATGGCAAAGGTTAAAAACGATGATGAAACTCAACCTGGAAGCTAACGCATGAAAACTTTAGCCATACATGGTGGAGCAGGTGCTTTGCCGAAAAGTGAAATGACTCAGGAAAGAGCTCAGGAGTTTCATGAAGCGCTTAGGTATGTATTACACGTAGGTTATAGTTGTCTTAATCAGGGTAAACCAAGTCTAGATGCGGTCGAAGCATCAGTTGTTGCCTTGGAAGATAATCCATTATTCAACGCAGGAAGGGGCTCGTCTTTCAACCGTGATGGAAACATAGAAATGGAAGCGGCTCTTATGGACGGAATTACCCTTAAAGCCGGAGCATCCAGCCTTTTAAGAAATGTGCGTAATCCTGTTAAATTGGCTCGCAAGGTCATGGAGAAAACGCCTCACGTTCTTTTGTCTGCATACGCTGCTGAAGTGTTTGCACAATCTGAAGGATTGGTGATGGAGGCGGACGATTATTTTTTTACTACCTACAGATATGAAGCGATGCTAAAGATTCGAGGTTCTAATAAGACACCTCTTTCAGAGGATGTCGTGGTACCTGCCTCCTTGCATTCTTTTACGATGAGTACGGTAGGTGCAGTTGCTTGTGACGTTAATCATAATCTAGCTGCAGCTAGTTCATCGGGTGGTACTACTAATAAGTATGCTGGCAGAGTAGGTCAGTCCTGTATTGTGGGTGCTGGTGTCTATGCTAATAATAAAACGTGTGCTGTTTCATGCACAGGTCTCGGCGAGGCATTTATGCGTGCATTAACGGCTTATGATCTTAGCGCTCAGATGGAGTATAAAGGTAGTTCTCTTGTCGATGCAGCGCGCGAGGTGATCCATAAAAAACTAAACGCTAATGGTGGCCTAGTATCGATCGACTCAAAAGGCGGAATAGCAATACAGTATACTACGCAGGGTATGTATCGCGGCTGGGTTACTCAAGAGGGCCGAATTTTTACTGCTATTTATGATAGTTGTTTCGAATGGGATTTATCAGGAAAAGTTAAGTCTAAGGATATAAAGGATCCGTTTAATTAATAATAAAAATATATACTTTTTTAGTGCTAAATTAACCTAACCCCCACCCAAATTTTATAATCCTAACATGAAATACACACGCATAACCCTAGTTTCATGTGCCCTTTATGCGGCACTGTTTATGTCCTCTTTAGGACTCCTAGCTCAGGCTAGTTCTAAGATAAGTAATGACATACCTGATACAAATCAAAAAGAAAGTGTAGTATTGCTAAGTCCTTTTGATGTAGCCGCAGATAAAGATAATAGCTACGGGGCTCTAAATTCTAATTCAGTTACGCGCTTCAATGTTGAATTAGATAAGTTGCCTGTTACCGCTGATATTTTTAATCAAGCTTTCATGGATGATGTCGGTGCAACGACCGTTGAAGATATGCTACAAACGTATTCTTCTGGTTCTGGTTCTAGCTCAACAGATCCATCCACTAATGCAGGTATGCAGTACAACGATCACGTTGCGCACACCGTGATTCAGCTGCGTGGATTTGATACAACAGTTATTCAAAGAGATAGTCTTATGCCTTCAGGACCAATGTATAATCCAGGTGCAACTGCTCCAGGGATGACATCAAATTTCGATCTTGAACGTGTAGAGGTAATTAATGGACCTCAAGCGCTTCTCTATAGTGGTGGCGGCCCTGGTGGTGTAGTTAATTCGGTATCAAAGATGGCACGTTTTAATACAAAGTCCACGGGAAGTATGAAGTATACCGTTGATCAATATGGTACGAAAACGGGACTTCTCGATTATAATACGGGTAATGATAAAGTTGCTGTTAGATTAGCTGTATTAAAAGATGATCAGCAAAGTCGCCGTGTTAATGTAGGCCAAGAAATTACAGGTAACTACCTACAAATTGCTTTAAAAGTATTCAAAAATACAACCATTCGTTTGATAGGAGATGAAACTACAGAGCACGGCATTTTAGGTGGTGATATGACATTTACGTCGTCAAGTACGACTGCAGATAGCCGCTCAGGAGATAAGATTTCTTATCTTATAGCTACAAATCAGTTAGGTGCTAACACAGTCAATGCAGCAGGTGCTCCTAATGTATCTGGTAATATTTGGAACGGCATGATGAATTGGGCCCAAGATGGAGCAATGTCTGGATGGCTCAAAAGTGAAACTACGATCACTAAATATACGAGTTTTGCTGCTGATACAGTATGGAATTCACATGTATCATCTGAATTAGCCTTTGGTTATACAACATCCTACTACGGCTTCCGTAGTGTTGGAACAACCCTCTATGCTCCACAAGCAACAGCTAACCCAACAGGTGATTGGGCAATTGGTGGTGCACCGAATGAAACAACTGAGCCTGCTCATACAAAAGCGCTCCGTTATTCCATGGTTTTAACGAATGATTTATTCGGAGGTAGGGCACATAGTCAGACAATTATCGGTGCCGATTATGTCGGAGCTAGAGCTTACTCGATTTCTTTCTCTATGTTCCAAGCGGATAGTAATTTTAATCCAATCTATAGTTCCTCAATTTCTACTTATAATGGCCGCACAAATCTTGCTTCACAGTATTATTCAGTAGGACAAGGAGCTTTGATGTATCCGTTTTACTCGTTAGAAGCGCCACGTGCTACATTAAACGGAGTAAACTATGTACGTCAGCAAGCTAATCAGATTAATACCTCCTTAATTTCCCCTGCTAATCCACTTGGTTTATCAAGTACTAATTTAAATGAACATAGTATTATTGATAACAAGGGAGCATTCTTAGTTAACTTCACGCAGTGGATGGACGGTAAACTGAATACGCTCGTTGGTATTCGGCCAAACGAAAATTTTGACAGCTTAATTTTGTATCCACCTGACCCTTACCGTGTAAGTCGCTTCAAATCTGTCGACTATGACGTTGGTGTAGACTATGCATTAACGAATTTGATTAAGGCTTACGCTTCAGCTTCTGATTCGGTTACACCTCCTCAAGTTAATTTCCCTGATCCTGCTGGACATAATCCAACTGCAGGACGAGGAACAGGTGCAGAGTTTGGATTTAAATTTAATAATACTGCACGTACATTATCTGGAGCGCTCGCTTTTTACAGTGCTGTAGGTAAAAATGAACAATATAATACACCTTCTGGCGTTACTACTGCAGTAAACCCATCTGGGTTAAATGGTAGTGTTGGAAATGGTAGTTATGCTGAAGTTGATCGTAAGTCATCTGGTTTTGACCTCACGTTAACTGCTAATCCAACTGCAAATTGGCGTTTACGTTTTAGTGCAGCTGAAGCGACTGGCACGATTAATTCGAATGTTTCTTACGCTCAATTATACAATGATCAATTCCACCAAAATTCAGCAGGGCAGGTAACGTACGCTGATGGTACATTAGTATATGTTGGAGCAACCTATAACTCTAAGACCCCTGTTGTTACATCTACAACAGCTGGAGCTGTTCCTTTAACACTTGCGATGATGAATTCATCAGCAAGTCCATACTATGCAAATCCTACAAATCCATCTGGAGCTATAAGTAGTAGTTCAGCTGTAGCTACCGTATTAAAAACAGTAGACCCAGTCCATGGATCCATATTAACGGGTGCAGTTGGATTACCTATTTCTGCTTTACAGATCACACCTAGTTTTACTGTACCAGGAACGATTCAAGCGTTTTCTGCTGGGCAAAAAACGTCAGGCTATCCTAAGTACAGCTTTGCATTCACTAATATCTATACATTTAGCACCGGTAGCTTAAAGGGATTAAATATTGGTGGTACAGTATCCGCACAGTTTAAGCGTTTGGTGGATTATTATTTACCTGCTGCAGGTTCTACGAATTGGCAGACATTTTATGCACCTAATCGAACCCAGGTAGATCTTATCGCTGGTTATTCACATAAATTTAGAAAAATCACTTGGAAGTCTCAAGTGAACGTAGCTAATTTATTCAATCATTATGATATTGTGATACAACCAAGTGTTACTAACGGTTATACCGCAGCTAATAATTTATCTGCTGCTTTTTATGGGCAACCACGACTCTATCAATGGAGTAATACGTTTAGTTTCTAAGTTATTAGGTTAATACAAAAAATGCGCATATTTTTATATGCGCATTTTTTTTAGCTAAATTGCTCGAATGAAAATATTGGGGTTTATGTTACATTTGTATGTACCTTCGATAGATTTTATCTATAAAAGACATATGTCAACTGTCCGTTTTTTGAACACCACACGATCTCTTCGTGTACTCTCTTGTATTGCATTGGTTGCAACGATGCGTCTTTCAGCGCAAGTAGCTCCTGCTCCAGTCGCAACAAACGATCAAATTGTTAAACTCAGTGCTTATTCAGTTACGGGATCTAATATTAAACGTGTAGAACAGGAAAATGTACTACCTATTACGGTAGTGGATAAAGAAATGTTTGAGTCACGTGATGCAAATCAAGCATCTGAGTTACTTACTGCGTTACCTGAAATTACAGGTATGCCAGGTAATGAAACGGCTGTTGCTGGTGCTACTGCTCGTGGTGACAACGCAACGATTTCAATGCGTGGCTTACCTTCAAGTAATACGCTACTACTTGTTAACGGTCGTCGCTTAGTTCCTCATCCAATCAGCCAATCTGAAGCGGGTGTCCCAACTTTATCGGTTAATTCAAATCAATTACCAAACGGTGGAGTAGATCATATTGATATTTTAAGAGATGGTGCTTCATCTATCTATGGAACCGATGCGGTTGCTGGTGTAATTAACTATCAGATGAATAAAACGTTTGTTGGCACCGAATTAAAACTCAATTGGGGTCAAACACGTTATGGTGATGGTACAGATCGCCGTGTTACTTTGACAGAGGGTAATACTTTTGCAGGTGGTAAAGGTCACTTTGTAGCGGTTGCTGATTACTATGATCGTGGAGTTGTTTTTTCATCGAATAGACCATTCTCAGCAAATCCTGATAATACTGCTAATGCTCCTGCACCTTGGAATACACCTACGGATACAACCTTTAATCTTTTATCTACATCGAGTGCTTATGGATCCTATATTTTAGGTACTGTAGCAGCAACGAATACTTATGGCCAGGTAAGCACCTTCACAGGTGCTCGTCCAACTGGTGTGCCAACTACGATGGCATCAAGCACGGGTGTTTTTTATCTCACACCGCTTGCTGCTGGTGGAGTAGGTTTTGCTACAGCTGCACCTACCCGTACAGCAACAGGTCCTGGTCATGACTACTATTGGAATAATAGCGCTTACCGTCACATTCAGCCTTCTAGTAAGCGTACCAGTATTTATACCTCTGGTGAATATGATATAACACCGAAATTAACTGTCTTCAGTGAATTCAATATGTATCAAGCAAGATCTACGGCATATCGTGAGCCAGATGCATACTCGCAAAGTACTGATGGTTATTTAATTGTTCCTGCAACAAATCCTTTTAATCCTTTCGGTACACGTTTTTGGGATGTGAACGGCACTCCTAATGCAGATGGAACTCCTCGTCTAAAGGGTACGCCATCAGCTGTATCTATAACTAATAAACGTTTTATAGATTTTGCTACTCGTACGGACTATGTAACTGACTCTGTTTATCGTGGTGTGCTTGGTTTACGTGGTAAGTTTTTAGAATCATGGACCTATGAAGGTGCGCTTCTTTACTCTGCAGCACGCGGTATAGAATATGAAGCAGGAGCTACAAGACGTAGCTTACTTAATGCTGCTATTAATCAAACGGATCCTTCAAAAGCGATGAATCCGTTTGGACAATCCTTCGCTATTCAGAATGGTGTTGAAGTTGTTACTGGCGCTTACACAAATCCACAAAGTGTAGTTAATACCTTTGCAGCACCTTTTATTCGTAATGGTATAACAAAGTTAGGAAGTACTGACTTTAATACTAGTGGTAATTTATTCCCTATATGGGGTGGTAATTCAGTTGGAGCTGCATTTGGTGGTGAATTCAGATATGAAGCGTTTGATGATTTCAGACCTCCTTATGCTGGTTTAAATCC
>DAISZL010000006.1:36171-38498 GCA_036824825.1 Opitutaceae bacterium | reverse complement strand
TAGGTTCTGGTACTGCATCTTACCAAGGTGATCCTTCAGTGGTGCGTATGCCTGTAACTGCTTCAGATGTCGCTGCCTTTAATGCATATAATGCTACTCAGGCTCCTGGTAATCAAAGAGCTGTTGTTGGTGCTATTTCCTATGTAAATGTAAGTTACTATAACGCTGCTTCTCAGTTCGTAAACGGATTTGATTATGATTTAAATTACCGTTTACCAAAAATGAAGATTGGTAGTTTCACGTTTGATACCACGTGGACATACTTAAATGATTTCCATGCTTACACTTCTTCAACCGCTCCTAGAACCGATTACCGCGCTTCAAATAGTGCAAACGTAGGTGGAGCAACTCCTCCATGGCGTGGTACTACACTCCTTAACTGGAAGAAGAATCAGTGGGGTGCTGGCGTTTCGATGTATTACATAGGCAGATATACTGATACTGGTGCAACTACGACATTAGCGACGTGGAATGCGCTTGGTAATCCTACATACATACAACCTGTTTTCTCAAACGGTTCCTATAGCTACCGCTACGTTGTGCATGATACTAAAATGTATAATACATATGTATCTTACAGTTTAGCGTCATCAAATAAATGGTTCGCTAATACACGCATTCGTTTAGGCGTAGATAACGCATTAGATGCTAAACCGCCATTAGTTTCAGGTAGCTCACAAGGCTTTGAAACAAGTCTATATACGAGAATGGCCCGTGGTCGTACGTATACAGTCGATATTACTAAACGTCTGTAACGTTTACCGTCATTAATTGAAAAAGACGTGCTTTAACTAGCACGTCTTTTTTTTACTCAGCTTTGGCGACCCAGAAGCGACATTCATCCGAGAAGTCTTTTACAGCAGATGATTCTTTTGAAATCTCTTTACGTAGTGAATCGAACTCATGTTGCCAGCCGGTAGCTTTTAAGTCTTCCAAAATTTCAGTTCGCGTTGGTAGATGCATGAAAGTTGTTCCGTGTTCATGCGTGAAGTAGCGGTCACCAAATTCAACAAGTCTTTTATCCTGTGCACCACTTTCCCAGCGTAATTTTTCAAGTGACCACAATGCACGTTCTATAGCTGAGTAATCTCTGTCGTGGGTTGTGAAGAGTAGGGGGGAATTAACACGTGTTACACGTCTTAATTCAGACAGTGCTTTGCGTCTATTTTCTCTGCCTGGAATTTGCATAAGCCCATTGAAGAGAAATAAAACACCATCAAATTTTCGTTTGAAGAAATTGTCTTTAGGTAAGTGGGTTGCATCTGCTACGCAGAGTTTAATTTCAGTAGCTTCATTTTCTTCAACGAGGCATTTGGCTTGATCGATCGGTTCCTCAGCAAGATCGAATGCTGTAATATCTGTGTAGCCAAGTTTCCATAGTCCCAAGGTTGCACGACCTGCTCCACAACCGGCTTCAAGTAAGCGTGCATTTTTATCAGTAAAATACTTTTTAACTAATAGCTCCTCTGATTTCCACAGTCCTAGTTTATGTGCGGCACGTGTATAATGAATGACCGAAACGGGATCATTGAAATGATCCTTAACTAACTGAATGGATATTTTGGCAGTTTTATCAGCCATTGTGATAGATCAGGAGCTAAGAATGGGTAGTAAAAATAAACCGCATAGCCAAGGCTATGCGGTTTATAAGTAGAATATACGAACTTAAGATTGGAAGGATCGTAGGGTCTAATGCTTTATTATTTTACCGTTAAAGTACCGTGCATGCCTGCTTGGTAATGGGCTGGGAAGGTGCAAAGGAAGGTGTAAACGCCAGGTTTTGTAGGAGCTTTGAACTCTATTTCACCCGATTTGCGAGGTCCAAGGAGGTCAATCTTAGCAATAATATCAGCAGCACGTCCTTTTGGGATATAACCTGTCTCTTTTGATGTAGAAGCTGCTGATGCAAAAGAACTTACATCAACTCCGCTATTCAAAAGTACCCAATTATGTCCCATCACATCTTTAGGGATAGTACCCGCATTAGTGAAAACAACACGTAAGGATTCACCAGGTGTAGCTGTGATCGCTGTAGTGTCGTATTTCATTGTATCATTGGCACTTATGTCAATTTCACGTGGCTCGGATGCCGCTGAAGATTGGCTATATCCTGTGCCTATGAGAGCTATTAAACCGAATAGATAGATGCTTAGTTGCTTCATGGTAGTACTTTGGTCGCATTTTGTTCTACCGTTAGCAACCCTGATTGCCTGCCTAATAGCGTTATTAGAACGAAGAATGACCATCGTAAGGGTATATAAATACGTAGATTAATGCTTGAAAACTTACCCAGTTCGGTGAGCTTGGTAAGATTCGTATCCATGCGT
>DAISZL010000006.1:8798-36071 GCA_036824825.1 Opitutaceae bacterium | reverse complement strand
GTTCCACCTGAACAAGGTCATGGAAATCCTCTGGTTGAAGTAGGGCTTATTGCTGCATCGGTACTCGCACTTGTTTTCATAGCTATACCAACACTTAAAGCGATTTGGTATACTTACGATGTACCTGTTGCTGATAAAGCAAATGCCTATGAAATTACAGCTACAGGATATCAGTGGTGGTTTAAGTTTGAATATCCAAATGAGCAGATTCCTGGTGGTGGCGTTATCACTACAGGTAATGAATTAGTTATTCCTGCGGGTCGTCCTGTGCATATCAATTTACGCAGTATCGATGTTATGCATAGCTTCTGGATTCCAAAGCTAGCAGGTAAAGTGGATATGATTCCTAACCGTGGCAATCTCATGTGGATAAAGGCTAACAAGCCTGGTTACTACTGGGGTCAGTGCGCAGAATTCTGCGGAGATTCCCATGCAGTTATGCGCTTCCGTGTAATCGCTTTAAGCCAACGTGATTTTTACAATTGGTTAGATCAGCAGTCTCAGACTTATCGTAAAGTTGAATCCACCGGTAGCAATTTAGGAAAGGCTACTTTTGCATCGCTACGTAACTTTAAAGAAAATGAAACTGGTATCTCTGGAAACTTTGAAGTTTCTCCTCTTGATGCATGGAAGGCTAAACAATTCCCAGAAAAGAATGAAAATCCTGATTTGATTGCTAAGGGTAAAGAACTCTTTGCTTCAAAGACATGTATCACGTGCCATAATGTTCGTGGTCTTCAAGGTGCAGTAGGTGTTGCTGGTCCGGATTTAACTCACGTGGGTGCTCGTAGTACTATCGCAGGCGGACTGCTAGATAATACATCAGAACAACTCCAACGCTGGATTCATAATCCTGGTGCTGTAAAGCCAGGTAACAAGATGTGGGTCAACGGTTACGTTTTAAACAACATCAAACTCACTAATGAAGACGAAGTCGCTTTAGTAGCGTTCTTACAAAGTCTTAAATAATTCCGACCCTTAAAACTCTTTTTTGTATGGCTGACGCAATTACCAAATCCGGTTTCACGGCACACGATGAGAAGATTACTGCTCGCTCATCACTGTTTTATAGACCACAGGCTAAGACTGGCTTAATGAGCTGGCTTACGACTGTTGACCACAAGCGCATTGGATTTCTTTACGGAGTATTTGCGCTATTTTTCTTCTTAGTAGGTGGCGTTGAAGCTCTCCTTATTCGTATTCAGTTAGCAGTGCCTAATAACAATTTCTTGTCTGCTCAGCAGTACAATGAAATGTTCACGATGCACGCGACAACCATGATCTTCTTAGCGATCATGCCACTAAGTGCTGCCTTCTTTAACTTCATCATGCCGCTCCAAATTGGTGCGCGTGACGTAGCATTCCCTCGACTCAATGCCTTTTCCTTATGGGTATTTGTTGCTGGTGCTATAATTCTAAACATAGGTTGGTTTATGCATGATGGTGCTCCTAACGGAGGCTGGTTTGGCTATACGCCACTCACCACGCGTACTTTCAGCCCTAATCACGCGATAGATATGTGGGTTATGGGTCTGCAACTTCTTGGTGTAGCTTCTATAGCGGCTTCCCTTAACTTTATTACAACCATCATCAACATGAGAGCTCCAGGGCTTACGATGATGCGCCTTCCTGTATTTACATGGATGACCCTGATTACGGCATTCTTAATCGTGCTATCGTTCCCAGCGATCACTATTGCGCTTATTGAATTGATGATGGACCGCTCGTTCTCAACCAACTTCTTTGAAGTATCAAACGGTGGTATGCCAATCTTATGGACACACTTGTTCTGGGTATTCGGTCACCCTGAAGTGTACATTCTGATCTTACCTGCGATGGGTATTATTTCAGAAATTCTTCCTACGTTCTCACGTAAGCCACTCTTCGGTTATCCTATCGTTGTATTCTCTGGTGCTTGTATCGGTTTCTTAGGATTCGGTGTATGGAGTCACCATATGTTTACAACAGGTATGGGAACTGTTGCTACGGCAGCCTTCGCAATGACAACCATGGCAATTGCGGTTCCAACCGGTGTTAAGATTTTCAACTGGGTTGGTACAATCTGGGGTGGACACATCTCCATGCGTACTCCCATGATGTTTGCCCTTGGTTTTATCTGGTTATTTATGATCGGTGGTTTATCAGGTGTTATGCACTCGGCAGCTCCTGCAGATGCTCAGCAGCACAATAGTTACTTCGTTGTAGCTCACTTCCACTACGTATTAATCGGTGGCTCACTCTTTGCATTACTTGCTGGTATTCACTACTGGTTCCCACTCATGTTTGGCCGTAAGGTCAGTGAATTCTGGGGTAAGTTATCCTTCTGGGTAATCTTCATTGGTTTCAATACAACGTTCTTCCCGATGCATTTCTTAGGTCTTAATGGTATGCCACGTCGTACCTTCACCTACGATCCAAACATGGGTTGGAGCAATTCAAACTTTATCGCAACAATCGGTGCTTTCATCTTAGGCGTAGGCGTAACGATTTACTTTGTTGTAATGGTATATACGTATTTCAAAGGTGAAAAAGTAAAGAATGATCCATGGGACGGTAGAACACTCGAATGGAGTCTTCCAAATCCAGTTCCCGAATATAATTACGCAGTCATTCCAGTCGTTCATGCTCGTGATGCTTTCTGGTATCAAAAGCAGCACAAAGCTGAAATCGAAGCTGAAAAGGCAAAAGCTGCTAAAGAAGAAGAGTCGCATGGTGGTATCCATATGCCATTCCAATCTTTATATCCTTTCATAGCTTCTTTAGGATTACTCATCGGCGGTATTGGTGTTTCAACCATGGATTCTAATCCTGATCCTAAAGTAATCGTTGGTAAGAAACTAACGGTTTGCTTTATCGGTTTAGCAATATTCCTCTACGGAGTTTACTGCTGGGCTCTTGAAGGTAACGAAGGCTACCACATCCACCTTGATAACCATGGTGACGATCATAAGCACTAAGCCATAATTATAATTTAAACCTTTTATATATTTACCATGAGTTCTGTAGCTTCAGGTGCCATTGATCACCATCACGACTCGACTACCTCAACCGGTATTCCTAACAAGAAACTGCTCATGTGGGCGTTTCTTGCATCGGACTGCATGTTCTTCGGTTGTTTGATTTCGACTCACTTAATCTATCGTTTGCATCCACCAGCAGGTACCCCTGCCGCAACACAAGTATTTAGTATCGAATTAACCTCATTCTCTACGTTCATACTTCTGATGTCATCACTCATGATGGCGCTCGCTGTAAATGCGATTCAGAAGGGTAATTTAAAGAGTATGCGCGCTTCCTTAATTCTAACAATTATCTGCGGTCTTATTTTCTTAGGCTGTCAGGTTTATGAATTTAATGAATTCGTGTACGTTAAGCATTTAACGATTTCGAATAGCATTTTAGGTACGACCTTCTTCACGCTTACTGGTACGCATGGTATTCACGTGTTACTTGGTGTCATATGGCTTACCTCGATGTTAATTTACTCCTACACAGGACGTTTAACTGAGAAGGATGCGATCGACGTCGAGTCCATGGGTTTATACTGGCACTTCGTTGATATCGTTTGGATCGTAATCTTCACGGTCGTATACCTACTCGAATACATTTAATTCTTTATAAGACCATGAGTCACTCCGCTGTAGCAAACCACGATCACGGCAACGAACACAGTAAGTTTGAAATCTTTGTTCAACTTGCGATGCTTCTCGCTGTTATTACGGGTGTTGAAATTATCACCGTATATTTACCTTTCTCACATACCACGCTCGTTACCGTATTGATGGTATTATCGGCAGTTAAGTTTCTTTTCGTTATCTTTATTTTCATGCATTTACGCTGGGATAAGGCGTTCTGCACGATTCTATTCTTTATCGGAATGGTACTTGCAGGCTTCACGATGTGGGCGCTTCTGCAGGTGTTCTCAGTAAGTAACAGTATTCCGCTTTCTAGTCTTTAATAGGAAGCGGCCCTGTTGCCGTTTAATGTATGTTTAACCCAGTCTTATCTTACCTATGATTGACTGGTCTGATTGGTTTTATGAGCCATTGGCTCTTGTGTGGATTGTTTTTATAGGCTGGATTTACAGCCTTCTAATAGGACCTTTAAGAAGTAGGTTTGAAGGATCTACTGCATTTCCTAAAAAGGAAGCACGTTATTTTTTTAGCGGGTTAGGACTGCTCTTTTTATCAGTGTGTTCTCCCGCTGCGCGAATCGGCGCTCTGTATTTATTTAGTGTTCACGTGAGTGTTCAGCTCGTGATTATGTTTCCTGTAGCGGGGCTTTTTTTACTGGGTTTACCTGCATGGCTGATTGATGCCGTGCTAAGATTCCCTGGTATGAGACTACTAGGACGTATCTTGTTTCATCCCTGGTTATGCGGTGCTAGTTTTGTACTCCTCATCAGCTTGTGGTACATGCCTCGTGTTTTTCAGTGGGGTATAAGTAGTCCGCTTAATCATGTCTGTGAATACTCGGTAGTGTTACTTGCTGGTATCGTAATGGCATGGCCACTTATTTCACCGTCTCAGTCTCATCCTGCATTTAAGTATGCTACTCGCATGGTCTATTTGTTTGGGCTCGAAGTAGCGATGACAGCTGTTTTCTCGTACTTACTCATGGCTGAGCATCCTATTTATCCAAACTATAGTTTAGCACCCCGTATGATAGCAGGCTTTGATACGCTCAATGATCAAGTCTTTGGAGGTATCTTACTGTCTGCAATTAGCTCTCTCTTCTTTGTTGGAGCGCTTGGCCACGCGTTTTATCAGTGGGCAAAAAGTTCGAAATGAACTAAGGCTCGATCGTAAGTGGGAAGGTAAAATAATTTAACTTTCCTGAAATATTTACAGCGGTACAAAGCACATACTTACCCGGATCAGGTACTAAGAGATTAAAAAAGAAAGTAGGGGTATGCAGATCGATCGTATGATCAATGTGAAGTGGATCCACTTTAGCATTAATGAATGCGGTCTGACTTGTATCGATAACAATTAAATGAGCGAACGATCCAAGCTGAGGAATGACTAGGATTGGCTTGTTGTTTTTATCTGTTAACTGAATGGAGAGTTCGTACGCCTGGCCTGCGTAGAGTTTAGGTGAGGGCTTAATGAGCTCTGCCTTTATTGTATCAGTCTGTGCAGTGGATTTTATTCGAGAGGGTGTTAACTTAGGAAGTGTGACGTGTGCTGAGGTATAAATTTCCGCTTGGGTTGCCTCTGGAATGAGATCTGCAAACAACGAGTAATTGCCTTCTGCTTGAGGGGAAAATTCAAATGACCATGAGCCTTCTTTAGCATTATAATGAGGCTCTAAAAGCTGTATGTCATCTAAGGATGGACTAGCTGCAATGAGTTGAAAATGAGCAGTATTCTTAGAGCTAAGATCGGTATCTGTGACAGGTTTTCGTGTTGCGCTCAGTACATGAAACTCTACATGAACTAAAACGGAATTTGGATTACTCTTAACTTGTAAGTCTGAAAGAAGAATGCGTGGTACTTTGTTCTCGACCGTGATGACTCGTGGACGAGTAGGGTCGCAGAATTGCACGTTATTACTACCCGGTGGATTAAAATCAACGAAGCTTAACTTTTCTGATTTACGAAAAAAATAAACACTTAGTACGATAACGGCTGCAGCGGCTGTTATGAGGGTAGCTTGAAGTAAAGCGTTAGACGTTTTAGCTGGAGAAGACATCAGAGCTTGGTGCTACTTAAGGAGAAGTATCCTTGTGCATGCGTTTTACAAAGTCCTGAGGTTCCCAAGCACTACCATCTGCTCGCCAAATAATTTTACCATTAGGATTAATGAGTAAGGTAGCCAACGTGTGTTTAACAATACTGCCTGAAAATTCTGCAATGACTCCAAATTGGGTGAGTAAATCCCGTATTGCTCCTTCTGGTCCTGTTAAGAAGGTAAAGTTCTTTGTGTCTATACCACGTATAGACGCGTATTCTTTAAGTACGCCGGGTGTATCATGGGTTGGGTCCAGTGAAATGGATATGAATTCGATGTTTGAAACACGGGCTTCTTTAGCCATGCGCTGGGTCATCATCATTTTCATCGTTGCTGCAGGACACATGTCGGCAATAGGGCAACTCGTATAAATAAAGTTAAGCATGATTTGCTTACCCCGAAACTGATCACTTTTAACGATCTGACCCTCTTGGTTTAGAAGTGAAAAGTGAGGAATATTTTCTCCTACTTCACGGTAAGCGCTTTCCCCGCGCTCATGGGTGTCTTCACGCAGGGCTGTTGCTGAAGCATTTAATGTGTCGGTTACTTGGCGCTCGTTAGGCCAAATATGTTCTAAACGTGCCGTTGATTGAGGTGTTATGACTAACTCTGCTTTGATGTGTTCACCCACATGAACTAACGAAAGGTCGCTATCAGATACGTTAAAATCCATGGTCATTGCTGACATAAAACCTGGGATAGCTTGATGGCTAACCGTGAGGGTTTTCTCTGCAGGGCTAATTGCTACGATTTCACCTAATAGGGGATATCTTTTCTCCGAATTTGGCTGAGTAGCCGTAGGCTTACTATCAGACGGCTTGGAGCAGCTGATAAGAAGCAAGGGAGTTAAAACGATAAAAATAAATTTTCTAACCATGAAAAAGCTTATTAATGACCTTAAAATGTAGCTAAAGAGAGTTTGCTGATGCGATGAAAATTTGTTCTTATTACCTTTCTACGATTTTATGGCAACCGCGACACCAGTTCCACAGAATAAACGCTATTCAGCGGCCTTAGCGGTATTCGCTATCCTGGGTAGTTTATGGGTCTTTGTTTTGGTTACTTTAGGCGCTTTTACAACCACGATTAACGCAGGCATGGCCTTTGCAGATTGGCCTTTATCAAATGGTTCCGTAAATCCTAATGGCTGGCTGACTAACATTTCTATGTTTGCTGAGCATTCCCATAGACTCAGTGCAACGACCATGGGATTAATTACGATTGTTTTATGTGTATGGATTTTTAGGCAGGTTAAAACCCCTTGGCTTCGTCGTGTAGCGCTATGGTCCTTAGGTATGGTGCTTCTTCAGGGCCTTTTAGGAGGTCTACGCGTTTTACTCGATTCAGTTAGTTTAGGTGGGTTTGAAATGACCTTAGGTCAACTGCTTCGTATTCCTCATGGAATTGTAGCTCAGGTTTATGTTTGTTTCTTAATCGCACTTGCGACCGGATGCTCCAAAGCATGGATTTCAAAATCGTTTAAGGTATCTGACGGTGTGAAGCGTCTTGGTAGATGGTGTGTAATTCTTTTATTTATACAGCTAACTATTGCAGCGACCATGCGTCATTCGAATGCTGGATTAGCAATTCCAACGTTTCCTTATTCAAGTGTCGATGGAGCTATTTTACCACCAGTATGGAGTTTCAAGGTAGGAATTCAATTCGCTCACCGAGTTATGGCTTTTGTGATCACAGTATTTATTAGCCTTTTTGTAGTAAAGATCTGGAGAGACAAGGGTGCTACTACAGGTATGCGTTTTGCAGCATCTAGTTTATTATGTCTTCTTGGTTTTCAACTCCTGCTTGGAATGTCGATTATTTGGTCTTTAAGAGCCGTGGCTATTACGACAGGCCATGTAGTGGTTGGAGCGATGACTCTTGCTGTATGTTTTTGGTTAACCTTTTACGCTCACCGCGATCGTATTGAACAACCGGACGCCTCATGAGTAGTGAATCTTCGAGCGCGCCTACTAAGGCTAAATTTTCTGACTACGTTGAATTAACGAAGCCACGCTTAAGTTTACTGTCTGTTTTAACGGCCATTGTTGGCTACTATGCGAGTAAACCCGAACGAGATTTAGTTACTCTGATTTATGTTTTCGTTGGTACGAGTTTAGCAGCAGGTGGAGTAGCGGTTCTTAATCAATGGTTAGAATTTGATACAGATGCACAAATGCACCGTACCGCAAATCGTCCTATTCCTTCAGGTAAAATACCTACTGGCTCTGCTTTTATTTTAGGTGCAACGATGTGTCTTTTTTCCTGCATGGGGCTCTTTGCTTTGGTGGGTAAACTAGCTGCTCTTTTTACTGCGCTTACAATTGTTACGTATTTAGGTTGGTATACGCCTGCTAAACGGTATTCCAGATGGAGTACTGAAATTGGGGCTATAGCTGGTGCTTTTCCTCCACTCATAGGCTGGGCAGCAGGCGAGGGTAGAATTAGTGCCTTAGGTTGGATTCTCTTTCTATTCATGTACTTTTGGCAGATGCCTCATTTTATGGCGGTTGCTTGGATATACCGTAAGGACTATTCCGCGGTGCATTTTCCTATGCCAACCGTAACGGATGAATCAGGAAAGTGGGCTGCTGGTTGGTCCTTTGTAAATACGCTCTTACTCTTAGTTGTAAGTGTGCTTCCATATTCACTCCATCTGGTGAGTATCTACTACACCGTTATTGTAGCTCTTTTAGGTTTATGGTTTTTGTACTGCGCGATTTTATTTTTGAAGGCCTCAACCCGTGATCAAGCGGCACGAAAACTATTCTTAGCATCCATAGCTTATTTGCCATTAGCCCTTGGCGCCTTAGTCCTTGATAGACTTTTTATACACGTATGAACACCATGCAAATTCCGGCATTAAATGCCTCACTGAATGCACTCGCGACGGTTTTAATTTCGGCTGGCTTTGTATTCATTAAGACAGGGAACAAGGATGCCCACCGTAAATCAATGATGGCAGCTGCGGTCGTGTCTGCATTGTTCTTATGTGGCTATGTCACCTATCACTATTTACGCAGAGGGCTTCATACTCCCTTTGGTGGAACAGGCATTATAAGCACGATCTATTACACCATGCTTATTTCGCACATTAGTTTAGCAGTAGCGATTACCTACCTTGTGCCTAAAACCTTCGCCTTAGCATTTAAAGGTGACTTTGTACGTCACAAAGCTTGGGCAAAGATTGTATTTCCAATCTGGTGGTATGTTTCCGTAACAGGAGTACTTGTTTATTTCTTCCTGTACCGCTGGTGGCCAGCAAGCGCTTAAAACTTTAAGTGCTTAACGGTTACTCCGTTATTGATGAGCTGTTTAAGAGCATCAATACCGATTTGGATATGATCAGAAACAAAGCGGCGATTTACTTCTTGGTCGCTTAGATCTGTTTTAATTCCTTCAGGTAACATTGGTTGATCAGAAACGAGGAGTAGGGCTCCTGTTGGAATTTCATTATGAAATCCAGTGATGAATAGCGTTGCTGTTTCCATATCCACAGCAATGGCACGGATTTTCTTTAAGTACTTTTTAAACTCTTCGTCATGTTCCCACACGCGGCGATTGGTAGTATAAATGGTACCCGTCCAGTAGTCGCGTTCATGATCACGAATCGTTGTCGAAATAGCCTTTTGTAGAGCGAATGCAGGCATGGCAGGTACTTCAGGCGGGAAATAGTCATTACTCGTACCTTCACCCCGAATAGCAGCAATTGGTAAGATAAGATCTCCAATTTCAGCACGGTGTTTTATGCCGCCACATTTACCTAAGAAAAGCACGGCTTTAGGATGAATGGCACTGAGTAAGTCCATAACGGTTGCTGCCGTTGCACTACCCATACCGAAATTGATGATGGTGATATCACCAGCTGTAGCATTTGGCATGGGCTTATCTCTGCCAACGACTGGGACCTGATTTAACTCTGCAAAACGGTCTACGTAGTTTTGAAAATTAGTAAGAAGAATGTATTCTCCAAACTTATCGATTGGATTTCCTGTGTAGCGGGGTAGCCAGTTGGAAACAATTTCATCGCGTGTTGTCATTGTAAGACAATAGACAATTCACGCATAAAACGCACTTAAAAAATACGTGCCCCCATGGGGCTCTCAAGCTTAGGCTGAAGCTAAGGAATTTGCTGTATTTAAATGCTCAGTACCTGTGTATTTGAGGGACTGTTCATCGGCATGGTAGCTAGAGCGAACCATAGGGCCACTTTCAATCACACCAATGCCAAGTGAGAGACCAAATTTTTTCCAATGCTCAAATTCTTCAGGCGGTGCCCAGCGAGTAATAGGTAAATGATTTGCGCTCGGTTGTAAGTACTGACCAATCGTTACGATATCTGTTTTATCACTGGCGATATCGCGTAGGGTTTGCTCAATTTCATGCGGTTCTTCACCAAGACCCAGCATGATACCCGTTTTTGTCGTAAAGCCACGTGACTTTGCGTGCTTTAAAACGCTGCGAGAGCGGTCATAGCGAGCTTGAACACGCACAGGTTTTTGAAGTCGCTCTACGGTTTCAATGTTGTGATTGAAAATGTCAGGCTTCGCATCGAGTACGGTATCAACGTCATTTAGTTTACCTTTAAAATCAGGAACGAGGACTTCTACGGCAGTTTTAGGATTTAAATGTTTTACAGCACGTATGGTTGCTGCCCATACCGAAGCGCCACCGTCTGAGAGTTCATCGCGTGCAACACTGGTAAGTACACAGTGTTTTAAATTCATTTTAGCGACGGCTTCAGCTACACGGGCTGGTTCTCCAAGATCAAGTTCGGTAGGTCTACCGGTTTGGATCGCACAAAAATTACATGAGCGGGTACAGATGTTACCTAGGATCATGAGGGTTGCCGTTCCCCTAGACCAACACTCACCTAGGTTAGGGCACTGCGCACTTTGGCATACCGTGTGGAGTTTATTGGAATCAACAAGCTCACGGACGGCCGAATAGCCGGGGCCGCTTGGTAATTTTGCTCTAAGCCAAGAGGGTTTACGTGTGGTGCTCATTGAGTAAGTACTAAGGGATTAGCTAAACACACTTTAGTTGAATAATCAAAGTCACTTTTCAGGCTATAAGTTAGGTTAAACAGGAACGTATAGGTCTTAAGCGTCTTACTTATACTCGGTTCAAAAAGGTAGGTAATCCCTGCTTAAAGTGGTGGGTAATGACCGTTTTTACCTCTTCTAAGGTATAGGTTTTACCTAATTCTTCTTTAAGCGAGGTAACGGTCCCTGTCGTAGCGGCTATTCCACACGGGACAATGCCTGAGAAATGACTTAGGTCTGGGTTAATATTGAGTGCAAATCCGTGGTAGGTTACCCACCGTCTTACGGCGACTCCAATGGCTGCAATCTTGCGCGTCTGAATCCAAATGCCGGTATGTTCCTCTCTGCGTTCCGCTTTTAAACCAAAGCTACCAAGAGAATCGATGAGAACCTGTTCAATAAATCGTAAATAGGCATGTAAATCTGGATGGGAGCTAACATTAATAATAGGGTAGCCTACAAGTTGTCCTGGTCCGTGATAGGTCACATCTCCACCGCGATTTGTTTTAACCGTCGCAACGCCTGCTTTGATGCGTGTTTGCTCATCCCATAAGATGTGGTTTTCAGCGCCTACGCGTAAACCGAGCGTAAATACAGGATTATGTTCTGTGAAAATAAGGGTATCAGAAATAGAGCCTTGGATGCGTTCAGTCACCAAGCTTTCCTGACGCTTTGTGGCGTCTTGATGGTCGGTTCTGCCCCAATCTAAAATCTGGAGTGCTGAAGCCTGTGACATAGAGGTCTAACGTACTAGAGTTGGTCTAAGATGCAACCATAGGGTCTAGCTCCTTTAAGTAGGCTAAAAGACTGCTTTAAAAGTGGTTGCCCCATGACGTGGTTTTCCCTACGTTTTTTTCCTTACATGAGTGAAACAACCACAAGCGATATCTCCCATGATCAGCACGCCGTTAGAAGGCAGAAATTAGCCGATTTGCGTGCCGGTGGCTTTGATCCTTTTCGTGCTCATTTTGACCAAACCCATTTTAGTGCTGATGCCATCAAGCTGCATGTTGAAGGCCAAGATAATGCGGTCACGGTAAGTGTAGCGGGTCGTTTAACGATCATCCGCGATATGGGAAAGAGTCAGTTTGTAAAAATTTTAGATCAACAAGGCTTAATACAGATCTATGTAAAAAAAGACGTCATTGGTGACGACTCTTACGCAGCGTTTAAGAAGTTAGATATTGGCGATATTATTGGTGTGCGCGGAACCCTCTTTAAAACAAAAGCAGGTGAAGTTACGGTTCGTGCAGAATCGGTTATGCTTGTTTCAAAAGCACTGCGTCCACTCCCAGAAAAGTGGCATGGACTAACCGATGCAGAGCAAGTGTACCGCATGCGTTATTTGGATTTAATCGTAAACGAAGAATCCCGTCGCCGTTTACTGCTTCGCTCCAAGATTGTTTCTACGATTAGACGTTTCTTAGACGATCGTAAGTTTTTAGAAGTTGAGACGCCTGTCTTACAATCGGTTGCCGGTGGTGCAGCAGCACGTCCTTTTACAACACATCATAAAGCACTTGGCGTAGATTTTTACTTACGCATTTCGCTCGAGCTTTATCTAAAGCGTCTCTTAGTTGGTGGTATCGACCGCGTCTACGAAATTGGTCGCAATTTCCGTAACGAAGGAATTTCAAGACGTCATAATCCAGAATTTACCATGCTTGAAGTGTATCAAGCATACAGTGATCACCGTGGTATGATGGTTCTGATCAAAGACATGATCATGACGATTTGCCGTGATGTCTTAGGTACGACCAAGATAAAGCATATCGCGAGTGGGCAAGAGATTGATTTTAGCGGTGAGTGGCGTGAAGTATCCTACAAGGACCTGATTCGCACCCAGACAAATAATCCTAACTGGTTTAATCTCTCGAAGGCCGAGCACATTGAGGCTGCTACAAAGCTTGGACTCAAAGTCGAAGCGCAGTGGGAAGATTTTGAAATCACGAACGAAATTTTCTCAAAATTAATTGAGCCTAATTTAATTCAGCCAACCTTTGTGCTTAATTTACCAAAGGAATTATGTCCTTTAGCAAAAATTAACAAAGAAGATCCAACTACCTTGGATGTATTTGAACTGTGTATTGGTGGTATGGAAGTCGCTCCTGCTTATTCCGAGCAGAATGATCCTGATATTCAGCGCGCCATGTTTGAAAGCCAAGCTGGTGAAGAAAAGCAAAGTATCGATCAGGACTTCTTGCTGTCCCTTGAGCACGGTATGCCGCCAGCCGGTGGTATGGGAGTTGGAATTGACCGCTTATGTATCCTGCTTACTGAAGCAGAGAGTATACGTGATGTGATCTTATTCCCTCAGCTACGCCCGGGCGGTAATGCTTAATCTCTTTTCTAGCTTCTTTTGAGTGACAAAACTTATTTCTTGGTTTTGATTGCTTAGGTATTGTTTTGTAACCCCAAACTTAGATTAATCCCTTCTTATTATGCAGGCATCTTCAACGACTCGCCCTGAAAAAAGTAGCTACCGCTGGGTTATATGCGGACTTTTATTCTGGGTAACAACCGCTAACTACATTGATCGCAGTGTATTTAGTAATCTAGCTCCTGAATTACAAAAAGAATTCAATTGGTCGACACATGACTATTGGATGATGACGATGTTCTTCCAAGGAGCTTATGCATTAAGCTTAATGGTCAGTGGACGCATGATTGATTTACTCGGACTACGTTTAGGCTTTGTTTTAGCAGTAGCGTTCTGGGGTCTTGCATCACTGAGTCACTCGCTTGTTACTTCATTGGCTGGATTCTTCGTTGTTCGTACGCTTTTAGGTTTAGGTGAAGGCGGTAATTTTCCTGCCTGTATCAAAACCGTTGCTGAATGGTTTCCTAAAAAAGAACGTGCTTATGCTACGGGTCTTTTTAATTCAGGATCTAATGTCGGCGGACTGATTGTTCCTGTAGCGATCGGATTTTTACTTCCGATTTTTGCTAAGATTTCGATTGGCGGTCATCCTATTGGTTGGCGCGGTGCATTTCTTATTAACGGTGTAATCGACTTAGGTTGGATATTTGCCTGGTTAGCGATTTATAAACGCCCAGAAGATCATCCTAAGGTGTCAGCTGAAGAATTAGCTTATATTCGTAGCGAACCACCAGAACCAACGGTTAAAATTCCTTGGGTAAAGCTTCTTCCTCACCGTCAAACATGGGCCTATGCAGTAGCTAAGGGTATGACGG
This sequence comes from Opitutaceae bacterium, assembly GCA_036824825.1. Taxonomy (GTDB): domain Bacteria; phylum Verrucomicrobiota; class Verrucomicrobiia; order Opitutales; family Opitutaceae; genus Palsa-1447. The sequence continues at coordinate 22,101 of DAISZL010000006.1, read as the reverse complement.
ATTGTATGTGGTGGTTCTATTTATTTGGAGCTCCGTTATTTTTTGCTGATCGCTTCCACATGGATGCTAAACAACGTGCTATCCCAGTACTGTGTATCTACGTTATTTCATCGATTGGCAGTATTGCTGGTGGTTGGTTATCAGGACGTTTCATGTCACAAGGTCGTACGACAAACTTTGCTCGTAAAACAACGATGTTTATTTGTGCATGCTGTGTAATGCCTGTGTTCTTTGCAGCTATTACCGATAATGTTTGGGTAGCAGTAGCACTTATTACACTCGCTGCTTCTGGTCACCAAGCATGGTCTGCTAATGCCTTTAATTTAACATCAGATATGTTCCCACGTAGGGTTGTTGCTTCCGTAACAGGCCTAGGAGCTATGATTGCATCCGTAGTTTCAATCTTCTTCTCATTCTACGTAGGTAAAATCTTATCTGCTTCATCTACACACTATCTACCAGTATTCATTGCTCCCTCTGTAGCTTATATTCTAGCGCTAGTATTTATCCATTTACTTGCTCCTAAGATGGAACCAGCAAAGATTGAGGCTTCTTAAGCCTTAAAAAGCATACTTTGGAAGTTTGCATGAAGAGCCGAAAGTTGTAAGACTTTTGGCTCTTCTTTTTTAACCGCATGCCTTGGTATCTTTATCTCGCATTAAAGCAGCTCTTCTCCTCTGGGCAGAGACTCTTCTTTACTGTGATATCCACGGTAAGTGTGGCACTTGGCGTCATGCTACTGATTGTAGTCATGAGTGTGATGGGTGGTTTTAGGTACGAAATTCGCCAAAAAATCGTTGATACCCAGGGTGATTTGCAGGTGCGTGCTTCGGGTTTTATCCAAGATTCTAAGGCGGTAGAAAAACTGATTAATACAGTTCCTGGAGTTGAAGCTTCGAGTTCCTTTGCTCAGGGAGTTGTAATGTTAGAGAAGGATCAAAAGCCTTCATTCCCTTCGATCCAGGGGCTCGATATGCGAAGTGTCGGTAAAGTGATTCCGCTTAACCGTTATATTATTCAAGGTTCACTTCAGGATTTGGATGATGATGCTGTGATTCTTAGTTCTCAACTAGCCTTATCGCTGGGAGCACGGGTAGGAGACTTAGTGCAGATTTACACGCCACTCATGCTGGAAGTAGCTAAGGGTCAAGATGAGGTGCTACTTCCTACAGAACTTAAAGTGATCGGAATTTTTGAGATCGGACATCAGCAGTTAGATAGTTCAACGGTTATAGTAACCTTAAGACGTATGCAGCAGCTCTATGGACTAGGGCAGGGTGTGCACGGAATTAATGTACGTATTTCACCGAATCAAGATGCTGATCAAGTCACTCAGCGTATTAATGATGTTCTAGAAAAAGAGGCGCCAAAACTTGTTCCTTATACTCCAGGTCTTAGAGCACGTTCATGGTCAGAATTAAATCAAGAATTTTTGTGGGTTCTCCAGCTTGAGAAGAATATCATGACGGTGATTCTTCTCGCGGTTGTGATTGTGGCAGCCTTTTTAACGATGAGTCTGTTACTTGTCTTAGTACTGAAGAAGACGCGCGAGATAGGACTACTCAATGCACTTGGGGCAACACGTAGACAAATTGCACTGTGTTTTTGTTTTCAAGGCGTAAGTATCGGTATTGTAGGAACGATCTTCGGCCTCGTTTTAGGTTTTACGTTTCTTCATTTTAGAAACGATGTTGTTTTACTCATTACACGCTTCACTGGCAGCCAAGCTGTCTTAGAGAGATTTTATCAATTCAGTGAAATGCCTGCTCATACGGCATTTTCCGATTTAGTGATCATCGTTGTGTCAGCAATTGTACTTTCGACACTCGCAGGACTTATCCCTGCCTTTATTGCAGCAAGACTTAAACCGGTGGAGGCGCTTCGCAATGAGTAATACCGTCTTAGTTGCTAACGCGCTTAAAAAAAGCTATCTAAGTGGCGATCGCACCTTAGACGTTTTACGTGGTGTTGATCTCACAGTCTATGAAGGTCAGACCTTGAGTATTCGCGGTGAATCAGGCTCTGGTAAATCAACGCTGCTTCATTTGCTTGCGGGTTTAGATTCGCAAGATGCAGGAACGATCTCGTGGGGTACGCATACAGATCCATCCCTTGTACGTAAGTCTGGTTATTTAGGCATGGTATTTCAGGCCTTTTATCTCATTCCAGAATTAACCGCACGGGAGAATGTGCTGATGGCGAAGCGCATTCAGGGTGGTCTTGATACCGAAGCTTTTCTCAGAGCAGATATGTTACTTTCAAAAGTGGGACTTACTGAGAGGTCTCACCATTTGCCTTCCCAATTATCCGGTGGTGAATGTCAGCGTGTAGCGGTCGCTCGCTCACTCATGAATTTCCCAAAGCTAATCGTCGCAGATGAGCCAACAGGAAACTTAGATGAACAAACCGGAGACGCTGTTATCACACTGCTCCTTGATCTGTGCCGGGATATGAAAACGAGTCTCATTTTAGTGACCCATAATCCTAATCATGCATCCCGTACGGAACGAAAACTTATCCTAAAGCAGGGTATTTTGACTGAGATCTAGTCTGAAAAAGGCATATTTCAAGTTTGCGAGAATCGCATAAGCCTTCATCGTTTTAGCTATGGCAAGTCCCAAGATAAAGTGCGGTGTAGCAGGTGTTGGCTCGTTAGGTCAGCATCATGCACGTATTTATGCTCAGCTTCCTAGTGCTGAACTTGTGGGCGTTTATGACCGTGATAGCAAACGTGCTGCGGAAATCGCTAAGCTTCACAATTGCATGGTGTTTGATTCGATAGAAGCATTGGGCAGTGCGTGTGAAGCTGTATCTGTCGTTGTGCCTACAGATTTACATGCAGAGGTTGCTATTCCTTTGCTGCAAAAAGGGTGTCACTTACTCATCGAAAAACCCATTTGTGCATCGCTTGAAGAAGCGGAACGCGTTCTCGCAGTAGCGAAAGAAAATAACCGTATTGTTCAGGTAGGGCATATCGAACATTTTAATCCAGTGATGGCATTCTTAGAAAAAGAAGCTAATCATCCGCAGTTTATTACTTCCGAGCGTCTTGCTCCGTATCAACTCCGAGGAACAGAAGTTGGTGTCGTTTTAGACTTAATGATTCACGATATTGGAATTGTCTTAGCGCTCGTGAAGTCACCTCTTAAGCGTATCGATAGCGTTGGTGTTAAGGTGCTCTCTAAGACAGAAGATATCGCCAATGCGCGTCTTGAATTTGAAAATGGATGTGTAGCAAATCTGAATGCGAGCCGTATTTCATTAAAGAAAGCACGTGAAATTAGAATCTTTCAAGACGATGCCTATCTCTCGCTTGATTTTATGAATCAGGGCGGTCATCTGGTCAGAAAGAGTGATATCATCGCTTACGGCGTTAAGATGAAAATAGGATTAGCCAAAGCAGGGGACTATTCATCCATTCCTGTACACGAAATTCCGATCGAAAAAGGTGAACCGCTTGCCTTGGAGTTAGCTCATTTCACAAGTAGTGTGATTCAATCGAAGCAGCCTAAAGTAAATGCCCAGATGGGTAAAACGGCTTTAGAAGTTGCGCTTACGATTACCGATCAGATCAAGAAGGCACAAGTACGCTAGTCGTTTTTCCTATGGCTAACGAAACATCACTTCACTTTCCTGCGCCAAGTAAGGGGAGTGTTGATTTGCTCGTTATTGCCGGAGAACATTCAGGAGATTTAAACGCAGCGCGTGTTATTTCCCAGCTGCTACAAAGGTCCCCGTCGCTAAACGTAGCTGCTATTGGTGGACCTGCTCTTAAACAGGCGGGTGCTGAGCTTTTGTGTGATGTGACAGGCTCTTCCGTGATTGGATATATTGAAGTCTTAAAACGCTATCAGTCTTTTTTTAAACCTCTCTTTAATGAAACCCTTAAGTGGATAGAAACCTATAAGCCAAAGACTGTGCTCTTTGTTGATTACGGTGGTTTCAATATTCGGATGGCAAATGCGCTAAGAAAAAAAGGCTTAAGTCGCAAAGGATGGGGCAGTATTAAAACCCTGTATTATGTGAGTCCGCAAATTTGGGCATCTAGGGCAAATCGACGCTTTTTAATAGCTCAATCAATCGATTCCTTAGGCGTTATATTCCCCTTTGAGAAAGCGTGTTATGACGATACTGATTTGTCTGTAACTTTTGTAGGCCATCCATTTACCGCTTCTGATTATAGGCCACCGGTTAGCTATGATCCCAAGGGTCCAGTCCTTATCTTACCAGGGAGTAGAAAGCCCGCGGTAGCACGGCTATTTCCAGTACTCTTAAGTGCCTATAAAGCCTCTCAAGCATCTTCGGCAGTCGTTCTTTATCCAAGTGAAGTGATTGGAGAGCAGATGAAAGAGATAGCTAACAATTTAGGGGTATCTAACGTTACTTTTAAACCATTCAGTGAAAAAGCCTACGATGGTGCTCAGGCTGCCTCTGCAGTTCTTATGAGTAGCGGAACCATATCGGTTCACTGTGCATTAGCAGGTATACCAGGTGCGATTGCGTTTAAAATTGATCCACTAACGTATCTGCTCGGCAAACTGCTTGTTCGAGTGAAGCACATTGGTCTCGCTAACCTGCTTCTGAAAGAAACGATGTACCCAGAGTACATACAAGCGGTGGCAACGAAGGAGGCTTTAGCAGATGAGTTAAACGCATGTTTAACCAGTGATTCTCGGATTAATGCTACATTAAGTAGAGCAAAGATGCTACGAGAGGCACTTGCTCAGCCAGTTGGTTCAAGTGCTGTAGAATGGCTCAGTGGCCATATGAATGCCTAGTAGCTAGACTATTACTCGCTCGGAGCTTTTTCTTCAGGCTTTTTTAACTGTGGCTCGATATGATTCCACAAGTTTTCTACTTTTTCACCGAGTAAGTTTTTACAGGTTTTAATTTCTGCCTCACGGGATGCACGGTTTTCGTCAGCAATTTTTGCTAAATCATCTAAGTTGTATACGAAAACGTTTTGTAAGGTACTGACTTCAGAATCCACATCTCGAGGAAGTGCCAAATCAATTAAGAAGAGAGGCCGTGTTGGGCGTTTCTTCATAGCAAGTTGTACCGATTCTTTAGTTAAAATAACATCCGGTGCTGAGGTAGAACAGACAACAACATCAAACTCAGAAAGTCGTGCATCTTTTTGATCAAATGGCAGGGCAGAGGCACCAAGTTCGGTTGCTATATGCAGCGCTTTTTCGAACCCACGGTTAGATACTGTGAGAGCGAGTGCTCCGCGACTTTGAAACGCCTTTGCCGTTTTTTCACCGATATCACCTGCACCTAATAAAAGAATACGGGTATCTTTGAGTTGGCCGAAAATATTAAGCGCTAATTCTACTGCTACATTAGCGATACTTACTTGTCCGACGGTAATCTTCGTATTACTGCGAACGTGTTTTGCAGCCTGAAAGATCTTTTGAAAAATTCGATTGAGTATAGGCCCCGTGGATTTACGGCTCTGGGCATTAGCATATGCCTCTTTAATTTGGCCGAAAATTTCAGTTTCACCAAGCATCTGGGAATCAAGTCCCGCGGCTACTTCTGCTAAATGTTGAACGGCGTCTTTACCCTTTAAGCTTAAGCGGAAGGTTTCGAATTCACTTACTTCGAATGCCTGTTGTTTACAAAAGGCCTCGGTTACTTGGTGAGCGATATGTTCGGAATCACCTACACCGTAGAATTCGATACGGTTACAGGTATTAACCACAGCGAGTTCACGAAGACCTTCAATCGCTCTGAGTTCAGCGAGTAGCGCATCTTCATGTTTAGCTGCTAAAGCGAGCTTTTCACGTACTTCTATCGGAGCTCTATGATGATTTGCCCCGATAACAAAAATATCCGGGGATTTCATGGATGAGCTTGGTGGGTAGGTGTGGTTTGTGGCGCAGTGTGACGGCTAGAATCCACAGGCCAAAGTGAAATGAGTGCTGCTGCAAATAAGAGAATACCCGTCCAACCAAACCGTTTTGCAATGAGTATACCGCGTAATCTAAGAAGAAGTGCTACGAGATAAGCTAACCATACACTGCAGGTCACAATTAATTTAAAACGGCTTACGCTTTGAAAATCATGACTCCAATAAACCGAACCAACAATGAGGGATAAGGCTAAGATAAGAACTCCAGAAATAAGTAAACGTAGGCCTATTTGATCTAGATCTATCGCAGAGGGTAGAAACGAAAACCATCCACCAATCTTTTTTGATTTTAGCGAGTAAAGCCTAAGCAGGTATAAGGCAGAGGTGAGTGCTAACAACGCAAATACGCCGTAACTAAAGAGTGCGATCGCAGCATGAAATTCAATCCATGGGTTGTTACCAAAAATGTGTGCACGTCTCGTTGCATCAAATTCGGGAATCAGAAGAGAACTTAAGGTTAAGGCCGCTGCTAAACAGGAAGTAAAATAACCGAGGAGACTTGAGCGAAAGGTAACCCCAATGATAAGGTACAGCGAGATAGCTGACCATGCCGTAAATTGAAATATTTCGAACGAATTACCCAGTGGGCATCCACCAACTACTTTTCCGCGTAAACCAAGCCCCATCAGCTGCAAGGCATAACCTACCAAGATAACGATATAAATAAGTAAACCCGATGGTTTACCTCCTTTGATTAAAGACGTTGTGCCTAGAATTAAACCTAAGAGGTATAATCCACCAGCAGCCCACATCCATTCTCGGTCGGTTAATGCAGCTAACATGAAATTAAGCCTAGAGTGACTTCACTTCCGTTGCAAGCAACTCGCCTTCTCAGGCTACTTCTTTTGTCTACGCCAAGTAGCCACATACATGCCATTGGCATTGAGTGTCTGAGGCCATAAAAAGAGACTTCCTGGTTTAGAGAGTGGATCACTAGGCAGTGAATCAACGGTCTTTAATTCAGGTACGAAATCTGGGTTTTCCGCAGTGAAATGCTCAAAAACCTCCGTAGTTTCTTTGGTTGTGAGTGTGCAGACGGCGTACACGAGTAATCCACCAGGTTTTACTAGACTAGAAACTTGCTTTAAGAGTCTCTTTTGTATCTCAGAAAGTTCTTTAATATCGTTCTGAGTGAGGGTCCAACGTGCGTGCGGATTACGTCTCCAGGTGCCTACACCAGAACAAGGCGCATCGAGTAAAATGCCATCACACAAGGTTTTGAAGGGCAGTTTTCCTAAGTGCGATACCTCAGGATTTTTTGGATCCTTGATGAGTACGCCACCTTCCCACGGCTTTGTGCGGTAGTTAAATATTTTTGCACGCTTTGTGCGTGTTTTAAGAACTTCTAAGCGTCTTAGGGAGCGATCAGTTGCCCATACTACACCTTTATTTTGGAGTAGGTCTGCAAGATGTAAGGTTTTTCCACCTTCGCCAGAGCAAACATCCCACCACGTTTCGCCTGGTTTTGGAGAAGCGATCACACTGACGAGTTGTGAGGATAAATCCTGAATTTGAAAGTCACCGTTTTTAAAACTCGGCGATAAAAATAAATCGCGTGTTCCTAGGTACTGAAGTGCGTCTTGAGAGAACGGAGTTTGAGCGCAGTCACCCAGAGCGGCTTTGAGGTCAGAAGCTTTGTTGGGTCGAGCTCTAAGCCATAAGGTTGGTTCAGCTTGTAACTGACGAACAAATTCAGGCGTTACAGGCATCTCGTCTTTTAACCAAGCAGGAACGGATAGGGCAGTAATCGCTTGTTCCTTAACTGATTTTTTATCGTTTATGTAGCCTGTGTTTAATTCGATCGCTTTTTCGATTTGGGAAGGACGACTCTTTTTTGAATCTAGCCAACCAAACCAGCGGTAGTAAGCGAATACAGCGTGACTAATATCACGGCGTTCCGTTGCATTCAGAAAATGTTTTTCTACGAAATAGCGTTTAAGCGCCATGTCGGCTGGAACATCTGCAGTTGTATTAGATACAATTTGAGCTGCGTGTGAGATCGTGCGTTGGTTCATTTTTTACGAGACCAGGATTTCTCCTGTTTGAGTTCGAGTTTACGTGCTTCGAACTGTACGCCAGCGACGGCCGAGTGTTCGCGCAATTTTTGAAATGCTTGAGCATTAATTTTCCAAGACAAAGCGGAGCTTACTTCAGCAACGGGTGTCGCTCTATCAGGAAAAAGAAACGCGAATTCTAGGCGTGTTTCACCAGTCTCTTTATCAACCGTATTTCTTAACAGATTTAAAAATTCAGGTGCTTTAGGATCTTCTGGTTTTAATAGCCAGGTGACTTTCTTAATTTGTGAGGCAACGTAGTTATCGAGAGCATAGCATTCTTTAACGTTTACGCGTGCACCGTCGGTTCCTGCGATGATATTTCCTGCAACGACAACGGTTGCGTTTTCTGCTAAGATCGAGCCATAGGCTGCGTAGGCATCAGCAAACATGTTGAGTGCAATCGTAGCCTTACGAGTCGTCAGATTGAAAGAGGCCCACGGTCTATTGTCTTTTTTAGATAATCGTTTCGCGATGGAGCCAACAATACCGCAGAGTCTGAATTCGGTTTTCCCGGCTTGTTGAGTCAGGACATCAGGGGCAAACGTATCTAAGGCATCCGTGATTCCTTTATAAGGATCGAGTGGGTGTCCAGAAATATAGAATCCCAGTAGCTCCTTCTCATAGAGAAGGCGATTTGCCTGAGTTAATTTACGCTCAGGGGTAGGAGTCGCTACATTTTTAGCTTTTTTAGATGGTCCATCCGAAATGCCAAAGAATGCATCATCTTCGCTTCGTGCCGTAGTACCACGGTCTACGTTCTTTTTTGTATGCTTTAAAATTTCTGCGTATTCTTTGGCAAGACGAGGAAGTTCAGGAGCTTCAGCAGGCGTATCGACAAAATCAAAAAGCATAGCCTCTACTTTCTTTTCTGTCTTTTGTGTTCCTGAATCTTTTTTCAGTGCAGGGTATTTACGTTGGAGTTCACTGAGCGCATTTAAGGCGTCATCAATTCGGTTAAAAAGAAGCGATGGGTCCTCTTTACTAAAATCGAATGCACCTGTTGCTGCTAAATTTTCTAAAACGCGCTTATTTACTGCACGGCCATCTACGCGTAAGAGCAGATCATCAAAGTCTTTGTAAGGACCATTTTTTTCTCTCTCTTCAATAATACGTTTTGCTGCTAATTCACCTACACCTTTGATACCCGCTAATCCGAAACGAATTTTATTTCCAACTGGAGTAAAGGCTTCGCGTGATTCGTTAACATCGGGACCTAGCACTTGAATGCCCGTTGCACTACAATCGGCAACGAAGTGTGACACTTTATCTGCGTTACCAAGTTCGGCACTAAGCATTGCTGCCATGAACTGAACAGGGTAGTTAGCTTTTAAAAATCCAGTTTGATAACTTAAAATAGCATAGGCTGCAGAGTGCGATTTATTGAAACCGTAACCCGCGAATTTATTTAAGATATCGAAAATCGCGTTCGCTACTTTGCTATCAATGCCGTGCAACTTAGCTGCACCTTCAACGAACTTGGTTCTTTCCTTAGCCATGGCGTCTGCGTCCTTCTTACCCATGGCCCTACGTAACATATCTGCACCGCCTAAGGTATAGCCTGCAATGACTTTAGCTGCTTCCATGACCTGCTCTTGGTACACCATGACGCCGTATGTTTCACGGCAGACTTCTTCTAAGAGTGGATGTGGGAAAGTAACCGTACTAGGATCTTTTTTACCGCGAATATAATCCGGTATCCAGTCCATAGGACCTGGACGATACAAAGCAATGAGAGCGATAATTTCGTCAATTGAGGAGAGACCTAACTGACGGCAAAGATTTTGCATACCGCCAGATTCCAATTGGAATACACCCGTTGTTTTACCCGATGTTAAAAGGGCAAAGGTCTTTGCGTCATCAAAGGGAATTGTCTCGATATCAAATTGGGGATTTACGGTACGTCGTATATTATCAACCGCATCAGCAATGACGGTTAATGTCTTCAGTCCTAAAAAGTCCATCTTCAGTAGGCCTAATTTACCTACTGCATTCATATCGAACTGAACGGTGACATCTCCTTCTTGAAGTGTAAGCGGGACGAATTCATCAAGCGGTTGGTCCGTGATGATGATGCCGGCTGCGTGTTTACCGGTGTTACGCACCATACCTTCGAGTACGGTTGCTTCTTCAAAAATTTTCTTTGCGACGGGGTTATTGGTAACTTCCGTTCTTAATTCTGCGGATTTAGTAACAGCATCGGTGAGAGAAATGTTCAGCTCATCCGGAATCATTTTTGCTAAACGGTCTGCGTCTGCAAAGGGTACATTGTGTACGCGTGCAACGTCGCGAATTACCATCTTCGCTCCCATGGTGCCGTAGGTAATAATATTAGCTACACACTGGTCACCGTATTTTTTACGTACGTAATCGATAACTTCGCCGCGGCGGCGCATACAAAAATCGATATCAAAGTCAGGAGGTGATACACGCTCTGGATTTAAGAAACGCTCGAAGAGTAATTTAAACCGGAGGGGATCAAGATTGGTAATCCCTAAAACGTATGCAACAATACAGCCAGCACCAGAACCACGACCAGGGCCGACAGGGATGCCTTGAGATTTAGCCCATGCAATAAAATCCCAAACGACTAAGAAGTAGTCGATAAACCCTGTTTTAGAAATAACACTGAGTTCGAAATCTAAACGATCAGAGAGGGTTTTTTGTAAACTGCCTTCTGCCGCCTCTTTGTTGTAGGTTACGTTGTAGCGCTTTTTTAATCCCTCTAAACAAAGCGTACGTAAGTAATCTAAGCGATCACCTTTCAGTTCTGGTGGTAGTGGATACTTAGGGTAACGTTCACTTCCTTTAGGAAAGGGAATTGAGATGTCGCACATTTCTGCGACTGCTTGCGTGTTGATGACTGACTCAGGTACCTCAATAAAGAGGCGTTCCATTTCTTCACGCGACTTAAGATAAAATTCCTCCGTGCTGAAATGCATGCGCTCTTTGTCTTCGAGCTTAGCGCCAGTCTGAATACATAGCATGGCGTCATGCGGACCTGCATCCGTAGCATTGACGTAGTGAACATCGTTTGAGCAAACGACTTTTAATTTAAATTCTTCGGCGAGTTTTAATAAAAGTGGGATAATTTTCTTTTGCTCGCTGATACCGTGATCCTGGATTTCGACAAAATAGTTTTCCCGGCCAAAGATATCGACAAACTTAGCACAGGCCTTCCTTGCCTCATCCCAGCGGTCATTCATTAAATGATAGGGAACGAGGGAGGCTAGGCAGCCGGTGAACCCAATTAAACCCTCAGAATACTGAGACAAAGTGGCAAAATCGGTTCTAGGCTTATAATAAAAACCTTTTAAGTGAGCGTCTGACACTAACTTAAGTAAGTTTTGGTAGCCTTTCATGTTCTTGGCGACTAGGCCAAGGTGGAAAATAGACTTACCTTCATCGCTTCTTCCATGGCGTTCTGTCCTAGAACCTTCCACTAAATAGAGCTCACAGCCGATAATGGGCTTAATTCCTTTGGCTTTAGCTGTGTTGTAGAAGTCTATGGCTCCGAACAAGTTACCATGGTCCGTCAAGGCAATAGCCTTCATTCCGAGTTGAACGGCTTTATCAGTTAGCCTATCAATTCGGCATGCCCCGTCTAGTAAGCTGTAGTCGCTATGGACGTGGAGATGGACGAAATTTTTATCTACGGACGACACATCTACCAGCCAAGCATGAGAGTAGAGCCGTGCAAGTGTTAAACCACACTAATAAAAACCATTTGACTGCGTCGCTTTTGGGCTACCTAATGAACCTTTTAACACCTGAAATCGTCCAGTTGAACCATGTCCATCGAAATCAAAATTCGTAAGAACGAGCCAATCGACCGCGCATTACGCCGCATGAAAAAGAAGCTCGACCGCGAGAACATCATTAAAGGTGTTCGCGCAAAGCGTTACTATGAAAAGCCATGCGAAAAGCGTCGCCGTAAAGAGAAGGTTATGGCCTTCACCGCGATGCTACGCCGCCGCTACGATAGCTAAGCTAGCTTTCAATCACTTTAGTCCTAAGTCCTCCTGTTTAAACGCAGGGGGATTTTTTATTGTTTGAGCAGTTCTACAATCCAGCGCTTGTGAGGTCCGGATAGGGTAATCGTAGAAATTTTATCAAGCGGTACCCAGACAAAGTCAGCAGGCAGTGTTTTAGTTGTCCAGGTATGGCGATAGATAGCTTCCGTAATTTGAAACCGAGTAATCGTTCTTACCTTCGACTTAATGAAATGACTTTTTACTAGGCTGTCTTTGGAAAGCTTGGATTCTTCTAGGCTAGGAAGCTCATGAATTCCGGATAAGCGTTTTGCACTAGCCGTAATTTTATGAAGTAGAATTTTGTTATCTTTAATACACCACAGCCGAACGACTTCTTTTTTCTCAATTTTTTTAGCTGTGAAACGTGGATACGCTTCAGGATTTTCTTTTGAAGCTTTGCAGAATTTTTTTACAGGACAAAGAAGGCACTGAGGATTTGTTCTCGAGCAGAGAGTTGCTCCTAATTCCATCATCGCTTGATTATGATCCCCAGGATTTTTTGAATTTACTAAATCCTGAGCTAAGGAATTAAAATATTTAGAAGCCGTAGCGCTATCGGTAAATTCTTTGTCTGTTGCTGTAAGCCGAGATAAAATGCGTACCACATTTCCATCAACGCAGGCTTGGGGTACATGAAAACTGATACTTGTAATCGCTGCTGCTGTGTAGGGTCCTACACCTGGTAATTCTAACCATGCTTCAACCGTTTGCGGAATCTTATCCAAACTCACCAAGGCCTTAGCTAAGCGGTGAATATTTCTGCACCTCGTGTAGTAGCCTAAACCTTCCCAGAGTTTTAATACTTTTTCAGGAGTTGCCTTTGCGAGAGCTTCAAAATCAGGGAGTTCTTTTAGCCACCGATGAAAGTAAGGTAAGGCTGTTTTAATCTGAGTTTGCTGAAGCATGAACTCACTTAAAACCGTTTTATAAAGGGTAGGTTCTGTGCGCCACGGTAGATCCCGTTTATGTACGCTATACCAGCCTAAAAGGGCTTCTTGGAATGCCTTTTTAGATGCGATGAGTTCACTGGAGGTATCCTTTGCAATCACGTACAGCTATCGCTGTGATTTCTTGGGATTCATGCAAGTCTCTAATTAGCTTATATTAGCTTACGCTCCATGCTTGCCCTTTTCTTCTAATTTTGAGGCTATAATAGGGTTCATGCCTAAGAAAAAAACAGAGCAAGAAGAAGCTCCTAAGAAGTTAGCGATCTATACGCTTAAGCTCGATGATAAGCAGATGGATACCTTGCATGCTATCTTGAAGGCAAAGTGCTGGGAAAGTTTTGAGGTACCCTATGC
>DAISZL010000006.1:2226-8698 GCA_036824825.1 Opitutaceae bacterium | reverse complement strand
GCCGCTGACATCATTCGCCGTTTTGGTGCTCAAGCACTGAAAGATTTCGCTAAACTGCATTTTAGAACGGCCTATGAGGTGGTGGCGAGTGAAGGTAAATTAGGCGATTTACCACTGAAGGAGCCTAAAGAAAAAACAGAGTGGGAGAGATAAGATGCCGAAGCGCCGTCAACTTCGTGCATTTGATCTGAAGCAAATTGAAGGCTTCGAGGGCTTGCTTGGAGTGGATGAAGCAGGACGTGGTGCGCTCGCTGGCCCCGTGGTTGCGGGTGCAGTGCTTGTAAATAAAGCGTTTCTAGAAAGTAAGTGGGCCTCGACTCAAGGTTCTAAAGTAAATGATTCAAAGCAGCTGAGTTCAGAGGAGCGTGAGGAGATTTGGGAAGCATTGGAGAAGTGCGTAAATCATGGACTTATCCATATTAACTACGGGATCGCACACGTTGCTGAAATTGAGACTTTAAATATTTTAGGTGCGACTAAGTTAGCGATGAAGCGAGCACTAGAGGGGATTTATCCTCCAGAAGTTTTTGTTCAAAGAACAGAGCCCGATTTATTTTCGTCGGTTAAGGAGCGAGAAGCCTTTAAGCCAAGTGTCTCGTGCAAAATTTTAGTGGATGGGTTAGCCCTTCGAAATTTTCCTTACCCTCACTTAGGTATCGTTAAAGGTGATGCACGGTCCCTCTGTATCGCCATGGCCTCTATCGTAGCAAAAGTAACACGAGATAGACTCATGATTACTTTAGATAAAAAACATAAGGGGTATGGCTTCGCACAGCATAAGGGCTATGGTACAGAAGAGCACCGAAATGCACTGCTTAAATTAGGGAAAAGTGTGGAACACCGGGAAATGTTTTTACGTAAACTCTTTAGTGAGCGCGTGGATCCAGATCAGATGGATTTTCTATCAGGGAGTGAGAGTACCTAAGGCCCGTAGTTGACCTTAAGAACGCTTTAAGTAGACTTAGATTTACTTCATGGCAGGAAAGAAAAATACATCACTCGACCGAGTTTTGGGACGTCTTGATACGCTCGATTCTGTTAATTTAGCAAATCTTGTGCAGCGTCTTGCTCGGGAACGTGGCTTATTTGAGGAAATATTTAACACCCTTCAAGAGGGTGTTCTCGTAATCGATCCAGATGGAGTCATTGATTACGCCAATGAATCTGCACACAGTTTAATTGGCGTTAGAGAAGATGACTTAGAGGGAGGCGTTTTATGGAAGTATGTACCTGGTCTAAAGCCCTCCTTAGTACATGCACTCGATAACGATGAAACAAGTGCACCTGTAGTTGCGTCCCGTGAATTTGAATTAACGTATCCTAAGCCACGTACTCTGCGTTTAAACATGGTTCCGTTTAAGGCAGGTGCTAAGGAATTAAAAAAACGGTATGTCGTTATTTTATCGGATATAACGCGTGAAAAACAAGCGACCGGTCAATTAATTGAAGACGAAAAAACATCGTCCCTATTACTTTTAGCAGGGGGTGTTGCACATGAATTAGGTAATCCGCTAAATTCACTCACAATTCATTTGCAGCTCATGGAGCGCAAATTAAAGAAATTAAAAGCAGGTGCTGACAGTGAATCGATTGCGGAATCGGTCAAAATTTGCCGAGATGAAGTGCAACGCCTAGATGGCATCATTAAGAATTTTCTAGAGGCGATTCGTCCTCAGGATCCAGACTTGCTTGAAACAAATATCGAGGACGTCCTTACGGATGTTCTTAAGGTACAAAAACAAGAAATCGCTGATAGAGGAATTATTTTAGAGGCTAAAACGTCACATGCTTTGCCGGTAATATTGGCAGATAAAAACCAAATTAAGCAGGTCTTTTTTAATCTTACTAAAAATGCCATGGAGGCTATGCAGCCAGGAGGTAAATTAAAGATTAGAACCGGTGTTGATGATGAAAGAGTCTATGTTCTTTTTGCGGATACGGGTAGTGGCATTAAACAAGAAGACATTATCAAACTGTTTCAGCCTTATCATACGACAAAGGTCGGAGGACATGGACTAGGTCTTATGATTGTGCAGCGCATTATGCGTGCTCATGGAGGCCAAGTTGGTGTCGAAAGTAAGGAAGGGGTAGGTACCGTAGTTACTCTTCAGTTCCCCCGTAAAGACAAGCGCGTACGCATGCTTCACGGCGGTTCGTAAGATTACTTACTTTCAGGCGCTGCGTTAGAGGTAGCTAACAAATTTTTAACGAGCACAGTCTGTGTCTCAGATTTAGTACCTAACTTTAAGCGTACCTGAATTGGAATTTCGTCCGATGTAACACCGAGTTGTGAAATCATAGGATCAGGAGAAATTTTTTGTCCTGCGGCTAATTTAAGTACATCAGGATGAACCGCAAAATTACCTAGGTCAGAATTGAAATCCATGATGTTGACGGAGAGTGCTTCAGCACTCGTGTTCTCAACACTGAAACGAATGGTGACGGGAGGCATTGGGCTACCGACTGCTGCCTTAGCTCTTAAGTAAGCCATGGCTTCGTCATTATCCATGCTACCAATATCAGCCATTTCATTTTTATCGCCACTACCGCCGCGAAGTGTGCTTAAGATGCCGCGATGTTGGTCAAGTTGTTCTGGGGTAGAGCCACCACCGGTACCATCACCACCGCCTAAGAAGGCATTTTCGCTGGAACTCGACTTTTTAATCTTGGTTGCCTCATCGGCTTCTTTAGCAGCAGCTGCTTTTCTGCCTCTACCAATACCACGGCTGATTGTGATCGTGGCGACTACTTTACCGTTAAAAAAGCTAGCAGACCCTTTCATTGCAACGGGGCGCTCACCCATAGTTACCGCTTTAGCTAATTCATCCGTAGGGCGGCGTTCTTGGCAGCCTACAATAAGTGCTAAACTGGCTGCAGTAATAAGAAGGATAGACTTACGGGCTAGGACAGAAGGGCTGAATCGGTTCATTAGGAGTTATAAAAGAGGCTTAAATGTATGAATTTATGACCTATTTACCATATTAAAGGTCAAAACAGGCTTAGAATGACCTAATTTACAACGAAAGGTTGCCTAAATAGGGTACCTCAGCCTATTGAAAAACGCATCTTTACGTTATTTTGTGCGTCTAGCCTAGAGTAACCAGATGCCCTTTACATGGATAAAAGTCCAACGACCGAGCTGGTCGATCTTGTCCGCCGCGCTCAGCGGGGTGATGAGCTCGCCCTCCACGACCTTATTGTTAGCTACCAAAACCGGGTTGCTGGGTTCGTTTACGCCATGATGAATCGAAGCGATGTAGTCGAAGACATCTCGCAGCAGGTGTTCATAAAAATGGTCCGAGCAATTCCCGGACTACAGGCTCCTGCTCAATTCGAATCATGGTTATTTAGGTTAGCACGTAATACCTGTATTGATCATTTACGTAGACAAAAATTAAGACGTATTTTTTTACCATTTGAGCCAGAGCACGAAGATGTTGCTGAACCAGCAGGTGCGGTAGACACCGAAGAACTCGATGCGCTGCGTCATGCTTTGGGGCAACTACGCCCTCAAGACAGAGCTTTAATTGCCTTAGTACAAGAGGGTAGAAGTCACGCTGAAATTGCTGAGACGCTAAAAACCAGCGTTGCAGCAGTAAAGGCGCGGCTTCATCGTGCAAGAGAGCAATTAAAAGAACATTATAATTCCGACAATGAAAACTGAACTACACGCTTGGAATCAGCTCAGGGATAAAGCTGCCGCTCAGCTTCATCCTCAATTCGCTCACAATGTCTTACGCGTTGCGCGTACGACTTCTGAGGTTGTTCCTTCATTACTGAGTTACGTGACACTGAGTGCCGCAACCCTTGTGGTCTGTTTTTTTGCACTGACCTATGTAAATCATGTATCCGTGAGTCAGGATCAAGCGCGCCAAGCCTCTGATTGGCAGCAAGTGATTTCGGTAGATGAAGATTCACTTTCAATGCAATGAACCGTCGTCTTCTTGTAGCAATTTCTACCGCTGTTGTATTTACCCTTGGTTACTTGGTCGGAGTTTGGCACGAAACCAATCGGCCACTCCCGCCTCCTCCATCAGGAATAGGAGCTGAGTTTGGTCGTACCAAATTAAGTTATCCTTTTGCAGGCAGAAGGGATCATGCCATTAATCGTAAAGAATTGGTTGCACGGATCGAAGCACTTAAGCCACAGCTCGAAGAATTTAGAGCCCAGCTCATCGTGATAGACCAAGCGTTCTCATCTGATTTTAAAAAGCTTTTAACAAAAGATCAGGTTACGCGCTACGAAGAGCGTGCTAAAAGGCGTGAATCACGCCCTAGAGGTTCAAAACTTGATCAACCTATTTCTGACCAAGAAATTGATAATTTAATGTGGGAAGCACCTGCACGTAGTATTATCGGGGATGTCGTTTTACCGCTTCGCTTAGATATGCTGACTCGAGAATATAAATTGGATGATCAGCAAAAAGCCCACACGGCTGACTTACTTAAAGTAAGACGTACAAAGGTACTCGCTTTAATCGATAGCTCTCCACCTCCTTCAGTACAGCTGATGCGTTTGGCACCGTATATTCAACGTATCGTAAAACCAGTTGAGGTTCATCAAACTTCAAATTCAAAGTAAGTTTGAAGTAACTTAATAATTTAAAAAATCATTTTATGGTTCCGAGCGTACTTATAGTTGATGACGAGAAAAATACACGTGAAGGCTTACAGCAAGCGCTCGCGGACAACTATGATGTAAGTGTCGCTGCGAATGCAGATGAGGCTTACAACTTGATGCAGAGTCAGCCGTTTGATGTCATTATTACGGATTTAAGAATGCCAGGTAAGTCAGGCTTGAAGGTGATTGATCATGCACTGCTTCAAGCAAACAAGCCTGCTGTTTTAATGATGACTGCTTATGGAACGATTGAAAGTGCTGTCGAGGCGATGAAGCGCGGCGCGGTAGATTTTCTAACGAAGCCAGTGAATATTGAGCGCTTAGAGGTATTAATTCAGCGCGCTTTGAAAGCAAAGACACTCGAAGTAGAGGTAAAGCAGTTGCATGAAAGATTAGATGCAAAATATCAATTTGATGGCATCTTAGGTCATTCACCTAAGATCCAAGCGGTCATTGATCAGGTGAAGTTAGTAGCAAGTTCTAAGGCGACGATCTTGATCGAAGGTGAAAGTGGTACAGGTAAAGAATTGATTGCTCAAGCTGTGCATCAAACAAGTCCACGTTCAAGAGCTCCGTTTATTCCGGTTCACTGTGCTGCACTTTCAGAAAATTTACTTGAGAGTGAACTTTTCGGTCATGAAAAAGGAGCGTTTACAGGAGCTGCTGACAAACGTATTGGTCGTTTTGAATCAGCAGACACGGGAACTTTATTTTTAGATGAAATTGGTGAAATTTCATTATCTACCCAAGTAAAGTTACTACGTTTTCTAGAAACGCGTTCGATTGAGCGAGTAGGTGGATCAAAACCGATAGAGCTCGATGTACGTTTGGTTGCTGCAACAAATAAAAATTTAGAAGAGTTATGTCGTCAGGGTAAGTTTAGAGAAGATTTATTCTTTAGGCTTAATGTTGTAAGGCTTCTTTTACCGCCACTTCGTGAGAGATCGGAAGATATTCCACTTCTTTTAGTTCATTATTTAAAAGTGTTCTCAGAAGAAAATGGTTTACCTCCACTGACCTTAGAACCAGGTGCTTTACACACCCTGCAGTCCTACCGCTGGCCAGGAAATATACGTGAATTAAGAAACTTCTGTGAAAATGCCGTGGTAACTCACCGGGGTGGCAAGTTAACGGAATATGACTTAGATCCTAAGTACCGTGGGTCTGTGGTTGTGTCTTTAAGTTCACCTAATGGGGTAGCGGAGCAGTTATCCGTAGAAGAGAATGAAAAGCGTCTTCTGAAAGAGGCTCTCCTTAAAGTCCGTGGAAACCGTACTAAGGCTGCAGAACTTATGGGTATTAGCCGTAGAACCTTGCACCGTAAGCTTACTCAGTGGCCAGAGCTTGATGTCACTGATTCATAAGTCTTTAGATAAGTATAAAAATCAGGTTGACGCAGCCTAGGAACACTTTAACTCTCTTACCTTCAGTTTGCGGGCGTAGCTCAGTTGGTAGAGCACCACCTTGCCAAGGTGGACGTCGAGAGTTCGAGTCTCTTCGCCCGCTCCATTTTACTTCAAGCCTTTCTGGATCAATGATTTAGGAAGGCTTTGTTGTTTATTTATATCCTCCCTTTTTAGTCTATAAACTGGTGAATATAAATGCTACAAATCTAACTAAGTAGTATAGTTAAAATAAAAAAAAGGGTTTTGGACTTGGATCTAGTGAATAGGGCTATGTTAGTTGCAGCATAATGAGTTGAATTTATTGAACTCCAATTTGCTGCATACAAAGTTTTAGTTTTGTTAGATTTTCCGACTTTAAAATTCATCATTCTTGGTAAAATAATTCTAAGATACTGAGTGCGTATAAAACGAGTGGATACTCTGTTTAAAATGTAATCCATTTTTT
>DAISZL010000006.1:0-2126 GCA_036824825.1 Opitutaceae bacterium | reverse complement strand
TTTTATTAAAAGAGCAGTTTTTACCCTTTATATTTTATTCGTAGGAGTAAATCGCCCTTTTCGATGAGTTTTTGTTTCAAGTACTGCTAAAATAAGTCTTCTAGGTAATTAATGGAAAAATTTACATCAAATTTAGATCAGTGGATTTATCTCTTATACAGTAAAAACATTACAGTTTTCGGTATAATGGTTAATCTGTCTTATTAATGGTGAGATTTTTTGGATAACTGACTCATGCAAAAAGCACTTTTAAACATAGATTGGCGTATTTACGCGTCTATAGCAGTTTCGATGGTGTTCGCTGTATTTTTTATAAATATGGGTGTTATGCAGACAATGCGTATAGGTTACGATTACTCGATTGGTACTAATTTACTTAAAGCGTTACTTTTCCCGATCACTTTTCTCATTTTAATCATTTTATTCAATATTACTCAATTATACGTCAAAAATTTTATATTAATAATAGTAGTTACTGGATCACTTTCGGGATTATTAGTTTTATATTTCGATCAATTTATTCTGCATGTTTATATAGATTATGTCATTCGAAAGAATGTTAATAATCCAAACGTAGCTTTATACTCTCAGAATAACCTTAAATATTTTGGTTCGAATGCTGTGTATATTCGTGTAGCAATGAGATATCTATTTCTAGTATTAAGTCTTCTAACTTACCATTTCTGGTTTCTTAAACATCAAAAAGATAGAATAGAAAAAGATAGAAAAAAATACGAGCTTGCAGCTCTTGAGTCAGAAATGGGAAGGCTCAGGTCGCAGGTAAATCCTCATTTTTTATTTAATTCTATAAATGCAATTATTTCCGAGTCGCATGACCCTAAACTAGTTGAGGAAATTGGCCGTGAGTTGGCTAATGTTTTACGTTACAATTTAAGTCAAACTGCACATGCAGCTATGTTTTCTGAAGAAGTGGATGTGATCTCAAGTTATTTACGCGTGAGTAAAGTACGCTTTGAAAATAATTTGGAAATTAAAATGAATATATCAGACGAGGCGAGGGGAGTTAAAACGCCTCAACCGTTGCTTTTGCCTCTTATTGAAAATGCATTAAAATACAGTTTTAGAACTACACAGGGACGAGTTTTACTTAATATCGAGGCTAATGTTAATGGAGGTTATTTGACTGCTTCAGTAGAGAATACTGGTTCTTGGATTGAAACTCTTGTGCCTGCCAAGCCTGGAACGCAATTGGGACTCTCAAATCTTAAAGATAGACTTGGGCTTGAATACCAAGACCGTGCTAAAATCACTGTTGATAAGTTTACAAATTCAGTGCGTGTGTCGGTTGCCTTGCCTGTGAATACATGAAATCACTCACGGCACTAATTGTAGATGATGAGGGACCAGCGAGAAGACTGCTTGCGCGCAGTTTAGCGGTTCATCCGGAAATCACTGTTATAGGAGATGCTGGAAATGTAGATGATGCAGATAAGCTCTGTCGATTGCATAGCCCAGATGTTATCTTTTTAGATATCAATATGCCTCAAAAGACAGGCTTTGATCTTATCCCTTTACTTAAAAATAATCCGCTTATTGTGTTTGTTACGGCTTATAGTGAATATGCTGTAAACGCTTTTCACATAGGAGCATGTGATTACCTTTTAAAGCCCTTCGGTCCTGAACGCATAGCACAGACCATTGAGCGTCTGATTTCACTTAAGGCTAAAGCTGGTGTTTTGGAATCGCTCAAACCAAATTCAGCACCTTTAAGCTATCATTCAGATGTAGTGATACGTTCAGAAAAATCACTGATTCGTGTATCTGTAGCTGAAATCGCTTTAATTAAGCCAGATAGGGAATTTTGCTATTTTTATCTAACTACAGGTAAAAAGTATATGCTCTTTCAGAAAATATCATATTGGGAAAAGCTACTTCCCAAGGCACAGTTTCATCGGATTGGTCGTTTTCATTTAGTAAATATAAAAGCAGTAGTTCAGTTTCACCGGATTGAAAGAAATGAATCACTGGTTACTATAAAAGGCTGTGAAGAACGAATAACACTAGCTCGCGCTGCGACTATAAAGTTAAGGGCTTTGATGAGAGCAGAATTGAATTCGTTAGTATAAACATCCCTGTTCGTAGAGTTTATGTTTTCAGGAGATTAG
>DAISZL010000028.1:0-7756 GCA_036824825.1 Opitutaceae bacterium | reverse complement strand
TAACTCGTGTTGCGTCTTTATTGGATCATTTGCCAGAAGGTATTGATGATATTCAGCCTCATTCGATGGAAGCCTATGGCCAGGATCATGGGCTTATTCTATATAGGACTACATTACGTGCAGGAAAGGCGTCTAAGTTAACGATTCGAGAACTGCATGACTACGGACTTGTGCGTCTTGACGGTAAAACCGTTTCAACGGTAGATCGGAGTTTAGTTGAAAATCCAATTCCTGTTCCTCAACGAAAAAAACCGACGCAGTTAGATATCTTAGTCGAAGCAATGGGACGCATTACGTACGGACCAGGGATCATGGATAAAAAAGGAATCACTGAGCGTGTTGAATTTCCAAATCCCTACGGAGCAGGTGTTGCGATGGGATGGAAGGTATATCCCTTACCTTTAGATAAAACGTATTTAGATCACTTACCGTTTTCTGAAATCAAAGCGGATGTGAATGGACCTGTCTTTTTACAAGGGACGTTTCATGTCACCCAGTGTGAAGACACGTATTTAGATATGAGGCATTTTGGTAAAGGTTATGTCTGGGTTAATGGACATGCACTTGGCCGGTACTGGAACCGTGGGCCTCAAGGGGCCTTATATTTACCAGGATGCTGGTTAAATCAGGGTGAAAATACGGTACTCGTCTTTGACTTTAGTTTACCTAAGGAACCTGTCTTAGAAGGTCTGTCCCACGCGGTTTGGTTTAAGCCTACCTTTTAAAGTCGTTTGGTTCGACTTGAGCTAGGTACTCCTATACACCTTTTTATACTAATGGTTGTAATTAGGCGCATGGTAGACAAAAAACAAGCGTACACGGCAATTTTTTTGCCCGGTGAAGAAGCGCGTATTTTTCCAACGACGGAGTATGAGCATTCCCGAATCCTTCAGATCTATAAGCAGGACAAAAGTTATGAAGGGATTGAAAATGATTTTAGCGAATTAAATTTAAGTCAGTTAAAGCGTACAAAGGTCTAATCTTTTTATTTATGAAAAATAGAATCAGTCTTATTTGCTTCGTGTTAGCCGTGCTTGTGAATGCAGGGATTGCAGAAGTCGGAAGTAAGCATGTTATTACCCATGAAGATGTGTGGCTTATGAACCGTATCTCAGGTGCAGTACCTAGCCCAGACGGTAAATCAGTCATTATCGCAGTTACGCTTCCTGCGTATGACAGTAAGGATCAGGTAACTGATTTTTGGATTAAGTCACTGACAGGTGATACTCCCGTAGAACAACTCACGCACACAAAGCATATTAAAGGTTTACCGGTTTGGTCACCTGACAGTAAGCAAATCGCGTATACGATGAAGAATACGGCAACGAGTCCTTCACAGATTCACCTCTTAACACTTGCCGATAAAAAAGATGTTGAGTTTACCCATCTCACACTCGGAGCGAGTGCACCCAAGTGGAGTCCTTCAGGTGCACAACTTCTTTTTGTGAGCCCTACGTATCCTGGATGTTTAACAGAAGAAGAGAATAAGGCCGCTGATAAAGAACATAAGGCACGTAAGTATAATGCAAAAGCGTACGAGCAGTTTCCGCCACGCTTTTGGATGGAATGGCTGGATGATAAAAGACTTCATCCGTTTGTTCAGGATGTAAAAGCAGGCTCTCAGGCTATGGATCTTCTAGCAGGTTCTGTATTCGCTAAGAACCCAGGTTTCTCTGGAAGTCATGAAGGAGAAGATCAAAAGCTTGAATGTCTTTGGACACCAGAAGGCGATGCCATTTTATTTGTAGCATCAATCAATGCTCAGGATGCAGCGAAGAGCTATGTGCCAGTTCATATCTTCAAATTAAAATTAACTAAGGGTGAGCCAGAAATGCTGACTCAAGGTAGTACAAGCTACGATAGCTTAACTTTTACAAAAGACGGTAAGTCGTTAATTAGCCTAAGCCGTGATGATGTACCAAACGAAGTGTATGATCTTACTCGGTTAGTTAGCTTTAACTGGCCTGCCTTAGATAAGATCACGTCCTTAACAAAGTCCTTAGACCGTTCGGTTTCAAATTATGCGGTAACTGAAAATAAAATTTATTTCACTTACGAACATGCAGGCTTAGAGAAATTATATTCGGTTGGATTAAACGGGGGAGAAATAAAACAAGAATCATCCTTTAAGACAGGAAGTGTTGCCGGTATTCGAGCTGGTGCGGATGCAATTGTAGGAACGTGGGATAGTGTAACTTCACCTGCAGAAGTCTATTTACTGAATTCTAAAGAACCTAAACGGCTAACTCAGTTTAATACACAGAGAGCTGAAGCGATTGATTGGTTACCTGCCGAACATTTTTGGTTTACTGCTAAGGATGGCCAAAAAATCCATAGCATGATTATCAAGCCACCGCACTTTGATCCTACAAAAAAGTATCCTCTCTTTGTGGTGATCCATGGTGGAGCAGCGAGTATGTGGAAAGATCAATTTGTGCTACGCTGGAACTATCACCTCTTAGCAGCCCCTGGGTATGTGGTCCTTTTGACTGATTATAAAGGTTCAACGGGCTATGGTGAAGCATTTGCCCGCGCTATTAAACTCGATCCACTAAAAGGTCCTGCGGATGAAATTAATGAAGCAGCAGATCAAGCGATTGCTCGGTATTCCTTTATCGATGCAACTCGTCAGGCAGCT
The DNA here is from genome assembly GCA_036824825.1 of Opitutaceae bacterium. Taxonomy (GTDB): domain Bacteria; phylum Verrucomicrobiota; class Verrucomicrobiia; order Opitutales; family Opitutaceae; genus Palsa-1447. Next base: position 5,118 of record DAISZL010000028.1, on the reverse strand, counting down.
GGTGGTGCTAGCTACGGTGGCCATTTATCAAATTGGCTAGAAGCGACAACAACGCGATATAAAGCGATTATATCCCATGCAGGTGAAATGGACTTAGTTATGCAGTGGGGCACAAGTGACAGTATTTACGGCCGTGAAGTGAATAGTGGTTCCCCGGTCTGGGGTAATAGCCCTGTTTGGCGTGAACAAAGTCCTGTGATGCAGGGTGGTAACCATGACAAAGGAACAGGTTTTGTAACTCCTATCTTAATTACGGTTGGTGAAAAAGATTACCGCGTACCAATTAATAATGCGCTTTTAAATTTTGCGACAGAACAGCGTCTTGGAGTGCCTAGTAAATTACTCGTATTTCCTGACGCAGGTCACTGGATCTTAAAAGGCGAAGATAGTCGCTACTGGTATAGCGAAGTGCACGCCTGGCTTGCGAAGTACCTTAAGTAAGGACTTACCTCGCTTTAGGCTTAAAGCCTGTAGCGAGGAGCGTTTCAAAGTACGGCTCGGTTGTTTCCTTAGCTGCTAAGGAAACTTCCACGTTTTGAAATCCAGCTTTTTTAAGAAACTGATGAAGGACACTTTCTTTGAATCCAAGCCAGACATCAGCATACATCTCTCTGGCTTTTTCGAAGGTGTGTTCGTTTAAATCTAGAATAAGGATTTGGCCTTCAGGCTTGAGAATACGAAACGCTTCTTGAATAGCGATCTGTGGATGCTGAGCGTGATGTAAGGCTTGGCTTAAGATAGCTACATCAACACTTGCGTCACTGAGCGGCACTTTTTCAATATCACCTAACTTGTAGGTTAAGTTTGCTAAGTCATTTTTCTTAGCGAGTTCTGTTCCTACTTCAACCATGCGTGGTGAATTATCGATACACCATACTTGTTTGGCTCTACGAGCGAGTAGCTGAGAAATGAGACCTTCTCCTGCACCTAGATCAGCAATTTCGATGGTAGGGGTGAGACGAAGGGCTAAGTGTCCAATCGCTTCCCACGAGCGGCCTGGGCAATAATTTTTCCCTAAACGACCTGCGATTAAATTGAAGTACTGCTCAGATACTTTACGCCTTTTGAGTAAGATGCGCTCCAGACTTTCTGAGTCTTCGCCCATGACGGGTAATTCAGTGACAGATTCTGAGGCTGCCTTTAACAAATTATATTGAGTCAGAGGTAGGTTAGAGCGGAGCGAATAAAAAGCTTTCTTTCCATCTCTACGGTCTGAAACAAGGCCTGCTTGGCGAAGGAGGGCTAACTGGGAAGAAATGCGGGACTGTCCCATGCCTAAAATTTCTTGTAGTTCAGCAACAGAGAGCTCTTCACGCATTAAGAGGGCTAAAAGCCGCATGCGGGTTGGATCAGATAAAATCTTTAAGGTATCCCAAGAAGCGCTCACGTGTGTAATGCTAGAGTGTGGCGTTTAGTGGAAGAATTGCAACAGAGGAAGCAGGGTTGCTCTAGCGACTAACTCCTTAAAAGACTTATATTTTTGGATACAAAAAAAGCCTTTAAGAAATCATGCGTAGTGCATGCTCCTTAAAGGCTTTGAATAAAAAGAGAGGACTTAGGAAGCGTAGCGCTTGATGTTTAGAATCTTAACTGATTCTTCACCACCGCCGGACTTCACGTTTACTGTTTCTCCAACTTTACGTCCTAAGAGCGCAGCTCCGAGTGGCGTTTTGTAAGAGATAACGTGGTTAGCTGGATCGCTATCCCATGCACCAAGGATTGTGTAGGTAGCTGAGTTACCACCCTGATTTAATTCAACGATCGTTCCGATACTGACTTGATCTGTTGTTGCATCCTTGAAGTCAGTGACGCGAGCACGTGCTAATTCACGCTCTAACTGGCTCTTCTGAGCCATAAGTACGGTCTGGTCTTGTTTAGCCATCTTGTACTCTGAGTTTTCACGTAAGTCGCCGTGTTCACGAGCAGCTGCAATTGCTTTTGAATTTTCAGGAATTTTCTTAGATACGATTGTTTCGTATTCTTCACGCTTACGGTCGTAACTTTGACGTGAGACTAAGAGTTGTTCTTCTTTTGATTCAGCATCGCTAGCAACTAAGGACTGAATGTTTGGGAAGATCTTGATGAAACGAGCAAGGAGCGACTTCTTTGTTAATTCTTCGAAGCCCTGATTGAGTAAAAGGGTATTCGCTAAATCACGTGCTGTTTCAGGATCTGCGGTTGAGAGTAAATCGCTGATTAAGTCAGGATCTTCACTGAGGATGTCAGCAAGCGGAATACGGCGTGCGCTAGCAGCCTGTAATGCTTCGTAATCGATACCAAAGAAGATCGCACTTAATAGACGTGGATCAATGAGGTCGTTAAGGAGTTTAGCAAATTTCTTTGAGTGACGATTCTTAACGATCCAAAGAAGTACAGGAGCGCGTAAGTTTTGCTCTGTCTGCCAGCGCTTGAGCGCTGCAGCAAGATCATCCGAGTATCCGTTATCAACTAAGAAATTGATACATTCGGTTGTGAACTTACCTTGTGAAACTTTGAGTAAGTTAAATACGATATCGCGGCATTCAATCGGATGAACCTCTTTAATTAATTCGAGGAAATCGGATTGGAAGTGAACCGGTACTTTTTCAGCAATCGCAGGTAGGTCGCGAACATTGCTGATGAGGGAAGCCTGCGTTGGTTCGATTGGTGCTGTGTGCTTAGCTAATTTAGCTAATTGATCACGTACGGATGCACCATAAAGACGCTCTGCTGCATCAAGCTGATTACTATCGCGTACAGCGTCACTGAGTGACGTAAGAATTGCAGATAAATCAGCTTTCGTGTCGGTTGCTTTGGAAGCTGTGATTAATTCTTCCGTGAGGCTAATCTTACGACGTGCGGAGCGTGTTGTATTTAACTGCTCTAAGATTTCGTCTTCCGCTGAAATTGGAATTTCACGTAAGATGTAGCATTCTGTTTTTTTCTCAGGAACGCTGACACGGGGATCGTTAGCGACTGCTTTTTTAGCAACCGTCCACCATTTCTTAAATTTTTCTTCGCCGATAACTTGCGCTAAAACGATTTCTAAATCGATCGCTGTCGTTGCATTGTTTTCATAACCCTTAAGCGCTTCAACAACGAGGTCTGCTGGGTTTTCTGTTGCTAATTTTGAAATACGTTCTGACTCCTCAGCCTTAACAACTAAGATATGTTTCTTAGGTAAGACTTCCATCGTTGTAACGCAGAAGGTTGGATCCATGTCGTGACCCTTCTTTGTAACGAAGTCGATTGTGAGGCGATAGGTTGCTTCATCAAAGGCCTTGATTTGGCCAAAACCCCAGCTGCGATGTACCACGTAGGCATTAGGAACCATCGCCTCGAGTTTGGCTTTATGGCCTCTTAGGGAGGGGTTTTTTGCGATCAAAGTAGATACGGCGGCGGAATTCATAGTTGCGTGAGTAGCGATGTAACGTGAGATTCCAGATTACAATGGTATCCCTTGTCAAATTGTCTCCAGAGCGTACTTCAGGTTGGTTGGAAGCTGTTAGGCTGATTTCGGCCTGGTTTTCGACCAAAGAGCGGCTAGACCGCATCATGGAACAGACGTCTCATGATTTGTCACATACGGAAAGAGCTCGCTGTCAACATCTTGTGTATGGCGTCGTTCGGCACTCCCTAAAGCTTGAGAAAACACTGGGTCAATTTGTAGCACACCCCCCTCGCTTTGTGACCCGTGCAATTCTTTATGTGGCAGGCTTCGAAATAATCGATGAACCAGCCCAAATTGCCCAAATTGTGCACCATGCGGTGGAGCACGCTAAAGATTTAAGTAGTCATGCGGAGGCTAAATTGATCAATGCGGTCGCAAGAAAAATGGGAAAATCCTTAACGGAATTAGCACCCCCAGGACCTATTGCATCAGCAGAAAATCTCTCCATGTACTATTCCCATCCGGAGTGGCTCGTGAAACGCTGGCTTGTGATGTTGGGTGCACAGGCAACACGCTCACTGCTTGAATGGAATCAATCACCCGCACCGGTGTATGCACGCTGGCGCACGGGTGTTGAGGCTGCAGCACAAGGAATTCCTGATTGGTTAAAGCCAACACCGTGGGAAAATTTTTATGAAATAAGTTCTGGAAAATGGTCTGACGTAGAAGTGCTTTTAAAATCGGGTGCGATTTATTTACAAGATCCTGGTACACGACTCTCTGTTGATTTACTTAATCCTAAACCCGGTGAAAGTGTTTTAGATTTATGTGCAGCGCCTGGAGGAAAGAGTTTACAAATTGCTGATAGGTTAAAAACAGAAGGACTACTTGCTTCTTGGGATTTACCTGTCGCTCGCATTGACCGCTTACGTGAAAACCTGTCGCTTGCAAAAGGACTAAAGACCGAGGTCGTTGTTGGAGATATTTTAGGTGAAGGTGCTCGGTGCTTAAGGCAGGAAAATTTACCAACGCAGTATGACGCCGTATTAATTGATGTACCGTGTTCAAATACAGGTGTCATGCGTCACCGCATTGATGTGCGGTTTCGTTTACAGGAAAATGATTTTAGTAAGCATACACGTCAGCAACTCCGACTCCTTGAAGCTGCTTCAGAATACGTAAAAAGTGGCGGACGACTGGTGTATTCTACCTGCAGTATTGATAAGGAAGAAAACGAAAAAGTGGTAGAAGACTTCTTGAAGAAAAATGAGACGGTGTACGTTTTAGAGAAAAAAGAAATCTCTTATCCGTGGATTACGGGACATGACGGAGCTGCCGCATTTTTACTCAGGAAAAAGTAGTAACTAAATTTAGGATAGGTATTTTTAAATAAAGTACCTAAAATTTAGTATTTATAGTGTGGATGCATGAATACTTCTATGAGTGGCTCTAGTGATTAGAGCCACTGAAAATTCCAATAGAGATAGCCGAATCTTTGGAAACTCTGGAATATAAGGTATTTATTTCATCTCGAGGCCTCTATGAAGGATCAGGCATTTACTATGCCAATTTTAAATTTATTATCATTTTTTTATAAAATTTTATAAATAAGTTGTTAATAAATACGATTCACTCATTTTAAACGGAACTTTCTCCGTAGGGAAAACTACACTCAAAACGCTATAAACTAAATAAATGCCTAACGATAAACGTCTTTAATTAGTATTATGAAAACACCTGTATTAACA
>DAISZL010000015.1:0-38273 GCA_036824825.1 Opitutaceae bacterium | reverse complement strand
TAATACTCTTTATGGTTGCCTACTTCTTTTCGTACTTCTGCAACCATTTCTTTAGTAATGTAGGTTCCCTCGTTACTCCAAGCATTTCGTATAAACGTTAACACGTCTGCAATCCTTTGATCATCCCAATTAGCGCCATTAACTCCAAATGCAGGCATGTCGGGTGGGTTAGGGTACTCAATCGTACTAACACTAATAGGTCCTTTTAATCCACATAGGATAATTTTAATAAGTCTTTTTTCATCACCGTTTACCCATTCAGAACCAGCTAGTTGAGGATATTTGCCAGGAACAGACTTTCCATCCTCTGGATGGCATGTGAAACAACCTGCTTGAGGAATTCTAAAATCTCTCATTCCGGGTCGTGTTAAATCATAGGTCCTAGGAAATGAAATATTGTTATTTATAGGTGTCGTTTTTTCTTGTGCTTGGACTAACTCAAAGCTGCATGTGCATAGAAGAAACCAAAGATAACAAGAAAACTTCATTACGTATTTAAGGATTATAAATTGATACTACGGAACATCATAAACTTCAATCAATGTTGCTCCTGTATCTCCTGAAACTCCATTCACCTGAGCTGTATAACTACCAGGTGCGAGTGTTATGAGTATAGCTGAATCTGCGGTGCTTGTTTTGCCCCATGAAAATGCACCTACCGTGGCAGCAACTGTACTTATTTGTGAATCAGCAGCCCATCCAGCATTTGATGCTAATGTGTTTGAACCCGAAAAAAGAGTAATTTGTGGGTCAGGTATATAACTTGAAATACCGTACTGTGCTAAAGATGGTCCAGCAGCACGTATAAGCACTGTTTTTGAGGTTGATCCGCCAATAACAAAGCCAGCAGTTAATGCATTTCCACCTGCTTGTACGGAAGATAAACTTGATAAATTAATTAACCGTGGTGTAGTCGTTGTATAAGTAGTCGTTGCATCATAAATCTCAAGCAGTGTAGTTCCTGTATTTGACGATGTGCTTGATACAACTGCAGAGTAATTTGCTTTATTTAAACTCGAGTTTCCTGAGAAGATTAAAGCAGAATCTTTGCTAGTATTAGATGTCCATGTGAATGCTCCTACACTTGTAGCAGCTTGTGAAATAGCACTTAAGCCTCCCCAACCTGTATTTGATCCAACGACCGTATTTACATTACTTAATAAATTTAATTGCAGTGAAGGATCAGGGAGTGGATTTGAAACACCAAAACTTGTGAGCGCTGGTCCTGAGCTACGGATGAGTACTTGCTGTGATCCACTGGTGCCTGCGCCACCTACAACAAAGCCCGACGTTAGTGATCCATTTTTTTGTATGCTAGCGAGTGTTGATATATTGATAAGTCTTCCTGGATTTGCTGAATCGACTACAGAAAGTAACGCTGAGGTACTTGTGACCGAACCACTACTATTGGAAATCGTGCATGAGTAGTTTCCTGCTGAGCTCGAGGTAAGATTACTTAAGTACAAATTCTGATTTGTAGCGCCGCTTATAGCAGTTCCATTAAAATTCCATTGATAACTAAGCGGAGTAGAACTTGTCGCTACTATTCTAAATACAACGCTACTGGAAGTAGCTACATTTTGGCTTGTTGGTTGTGACGTAATTTGTGGTGCAGAACCACTCGATGATGTTCTCACTGCAAAAACAGGATAACTAGCTGTCATCACCTCATAGCTAATGATCCCTTGCATGTTGCGAGTTGGTCCATTTGCCGCTGGAACTGAATTATTAACACCGAACTCTTGTAGCCATGCTCGTGTATAGGGACTGCTTCCTTGTATTTGAACCGTAGATGACCAGTAAGCTGTTGCAGGAGTAGTTGCTGCTGGAAACATAATACGATTTACTGGTGCTAAAGCTGATGTCTGTGTTGTTGCTACGGTTAGATTGTAATCAGCCAAAGTTTGGAGCTCTTTTATGTTAGGTAATCTCCAATCGGAATATCCTCCCGTTTTGAGTGATGTAGCATAAGACAGTGCCGCCTGCCATGTCATAGCTGGTCCAGGAACTTGGGTCCACATAAGTCCTGTATCTAAATCTGTAATCGTACCATCTAAATTATTGCTATAGTTGTGACCGATACTCGGACTCGCTCCTCTGACATATCTTGCATGATATCTGAATGTTCCACCTGCGCTGAGTGTTTCCGTGAGTGGTTTTGGTCCTACACCACCACCTGAATTAACACACCATATATGCGTAGCATCTGATCCATAGATTATACTTGTCCACCAATAGTCAGCAGCACCACTTGGATTACTTGGAAAATAAGTTGTATTTATTGCAGCTGGATTTCCAATATTATGATTCATGATACTGAAGAGTTCTGTAGGAGTGGGTAGTCTCCAGTCAGAGTATCCACCAGTTCTAATCGAACTAGCATTGGACTGAGCATTTGCCCATGTACATTCACCGGCGTCGACTTTTTGCCACATGAGTCCAGTGACATTATCAGTAATTGTACCATCTAAATTATCCTTATAAGAAGGTGTATTAATAGAGTAGTCAGCATCTTGACCAAATGTCGTACCTTGGCGGATTGTTTGTCCTGTATCTGGTAATTTGAGCAAGCTAGGAGCTGCTACGGGGAAAGTAGTAATACGATTATTTACGCTACTGTAAGTCGTCGTTGTTGCTGGTACAGTAGGTAGACGCCACGTGATTGTTAATGATTTTGGATTTGGGGTGCGGTTAAGTACCCAGCAAATATCATAGGTTGAGTTACCTACCGCTACCCGCATGAGGTAATTGTCAGCAGAGGGAGTTCCTGATGGATCTAAACTTAGGTTACCTGCCGTGTCTGCAGTAAGAGCTACAGGATTCATGTAGCCTACAATTGATGCACCACTTACTGGATTTGCATTGTATCCTCCTGTACCCGATTTTCTTATAGACGATACTTCAGGTTGACCATCAACTTGTCCTCCGTAATTGATTACATTTCCGTAAAACGCTGAGGGTAAATACGGAGGCTTAGGGCCAGTTTGAGCACTACCTATAGCATGATAATGATAGCCCCAATTGCCATGAGAGTGTCCACCATTGGCATCGAGTGGTAGTTGAGCACTCCCATCAGGTTCTGTATAGCCATAGAGTGGGTAGCCATCAAGCATCCAGGCGATTGGTTTATCAATACCCAAGATTTTCTGTAAGTGAACAGGTGCAATGTGATAATGGTAATCGTCAGCTAAACCACAATGGCCACCGTAAAGGTCTAATTCGCCAATTTCATAGGATACACGTCCCGTATTGTTTCGAGGATTAAAAATAGCAACGCCGTCTGCTGCTATCGCTATGGCACCACGTTGAAAGTTTCCTGCTGAAATAGGTATAGGCGAAGATGAAGGAGTAGGACTTAAAGGAAGTTTCCAGACATTGGGTTGTCCATATCCTATAGATGCCTTGTCTGACTCCGGATTTGTTGTGTAGTTAAAATACGATGTAACAAGTGGTATCTGCTGCTGCCATGATGTAATGCCAACCATCAGTGTTGGCATAATTGAACTCATTGGTCTTCCATCTGATTCTAGGTAAAAAGAGCTGTTATCCCAGTAGTAACTAACATGTGGCTTAAACAAATTAAAAGATGAAGCCATGGTTACGGCGCTAGGTGCTATGGTAAGTGCAGGATTTTTATCAATCTGTGGTAAAGAAGTTTGGTCTGAAAACCACGTTGGAGCTGCAGTATCTGTAGCAGACTCTCTTGCACTGAGGATCGTCTGTGCACAAAAACTATAAACAAGACAAAGGATGGTCGTTATCTGTCTAGCACGTTTTGAGTAGTTGGTAACAAATAAAGACATGAGTAGATGATAAATATGAATAACGTAACTGTTGGAAGTTAGTATATAGAATTAAACCTTAATATTAGGTTAAGAGAGTGATGATTATTAGCATGTTGCAGCCTAACCTTAATCTAAAATTAAGGTTAAATAAGGTACTATAATTAAGCCCTCTGAATAAATACTGCCTATGTTTTTAAAACGTCATCTTTTACTATGCCTATTAACTTTAGGAATAGTCAGTTTATCAACCAATGCTTATGCTCAATACGCTGGTACGATAATTCTAGGAAGACCTGAAGACACTTCAATCGTAGCAAATGTTATGTCTCCTACTGCTGGGACAGTATTTATCCAATATGGTACCCAGTCGAATACTTATCCTAATCAAACGACTGCAGTATCTTTAGCAGCGAATACGCCTGCAGAAATTACACTCAACTCACTGACTCCTAATACGCGCTACTATTATAAATTGTCCTATACGCCGAGTGGTTCAAAGAGTGCGTCCTTAACTAGCGAGTACTCGTTCATGACTCAGCGCTCTCCTGGTTCTAGTTTTGTTTTTTGCTGCCAAGGAGATTCGCATCCAGAACGCAGTAAGAATGCGTTTGATTCTAATCTTTACATAAGAACGCTTACATCAGCGGCAGCATCAAAGCCTGATTTATTTGTAACACTAGGTGACGATTTTAGTGTCGATACACTGAGTACTTATTCGCAGTCGACTGTCTGGGGTAGATATTCTCTGCAATTACCCTATTTAAATATTTTAGGTCCTAATACAGGAATCATGCTTACTAACGGTAACCATGAACAAGCTGCTTTATATCTTTATGACGGTACTCCAAATAATGTAGCTGCCTGGGCGCAAAGTGCTCGTAATACCTATTACTCAAATCCTGCACCAGATCATTTCTATACAGGAAATCCTACGATACTTGATGGAGTAGGACCTAATCAAACAAAGGATTATTTGAGGGATTATTTTGCTTGGACATGGGGTGATGCACTTTTTGTAGTCATAGACTTTTATTGGGAATCTCCTGTTTGTGTTGATAGCGTTCTTGGGGGTGGTGCACATGTGAATTCTGATGAATGGCTAGATACCCTTGGTGAAACTCAATTTAAGTGGCTTGAGCAGACGCTTAAGTCGAGTAATGCCAAATTTAAGTTCGTTTTTGCACATCACGAAATGGGCACAGGCCGTGGAGGAATTGAATGTGCTAAAGATTATGAGTGGGGAGGTAATGATCCTTCTCTTGGTTACATATTCCCACAAAAACGTCCTGGTTGGAGTATGCCTATCCATCAAATGTTTGTTAAGTATGGTGTAACTGTATTTTTCAGTGGGCATGATCATGCTTTTGCGCACCAAGAGTTAGATGGGGTAACATATCAAGAATTACCTTATCCTGCTGATCCTAATTACGGTTTGTATAACGCCGATGCTTATGATTCTGGAGTTATTTATCCTGCTGCTGGTTATGCGCGAGTAACTGTCAATCCTACCTACGTTAAAATTGATTATGTAAGAACGTATTTGCCAGCTGATGAAGGTCCAGGGCGCGTGAATGGAGCAACCGTTTACTCGTACATGCTATCACCTAGACCAAATTTAGGAGCTGTAGCCGCCTCGCAGCAAAATCCAACCATTTCAACGAACAAGTGATTAAATACAGCATGAAGAAACAAATTATTTTTGGTTTATTTGCTGTAGTATTAACTTTGGGTGTTAATATCAGAGCTCAAAGTAATTATTCTACGCCCTATGCTCTGAGTACATTGGCTGGTAGTGTTGGTAGTGCTGGCTTTGTGAATGGGAGTAACTCTGTAGCGACCTTTAATTTTCCTTCTGGTTTGGCGATTGGCTCGGATAATTCTGTATATATTGCAGATCAATTTAATGGTACTATACGTAAAATTTCTCCTGCTGGTGTCGTATCTACCTATGTCACAGGAGCAGCTAGTAAATTATCCCATCCAACGGGTCTTACAATTGATAGTAAGGGAGTATTATATATCGCTGATCCGCTTTCACAGGGTATATATTCTGTTTCCACAACAGGAACTGTAACGTTACTTGCTGGCGGAACAGGTGTTGGAGGAACTGGCTCAGGCGGTGGCGTTGATGGTGTTGGTACGGCAGCAACGTTTTATGGACCTCGTGCGATAGCGGTAGATTCCTCAGGTAATTTGTTCGTTGCTGATACGGGTAATTATGACATCAGAAAAATAACACCCGCCGGAGTTGTTACAACCTTTGCTGGCAGTGGTGGTGCGCAGGGTACTGCTGATGGAGTAGGTGCCGCTGCACGTTTTTTTATGCCCGCTGGTATTACGATAGATTCCAGTGGTAATCTCTATGTGTCAGATACAAATAATTGCACCATACGTAAAATCACTCCTGCTGGGGTTGTTACTACAATAGCGGGAAATCCTGGCATTGCTGGTTCAGTAGATGGAACGGGAAACCAAGCGCAGTTTAATTATCCAACTGGTATAACCGTAGATGCCTCGGGTAATCTCTACGTCTGTGATCAATTTAATAGTGTTATAAGAAAGGTTACACCCACTGGAGTTGTGACAACACTAAGTGGATTGGTTACTACTGAAGGATCTGTAGATGGTGTAGGTTCTGCTGCTCGTTTAGCTTGGCCATATTGTATTGCTGTCGATTCAAACGGAAAACTGTATATTAGTGATTTTGAAAATTACACGATTAGAACTGCAGTGATTAGTTCTCAGGGTGTAATTCCTAAAATCACCCAGCAACCGGTAGCTCAAGTAGCTACTGCGGGTGGGGCAGTAAAAATTTCTGTGAGTGCGACAGGTTCTTCACTTACCTATCAGTGGTACTTAAATGGACTTCCTATTTTAGGTGCAACGAGTTCCTCTTATACAATTAATTCTTTTTCGAATGCAAACGTAGGAGTTTACACAGTAACGGTAACTGGAACTGGCGGCAGTGTTACTTCAAGCGCGGCCTCTGTTGTAGCTACCAGTACTAATCCTGGACACCTAATGAATTTATCGGTGCTTTCTATGGATGGACCGGGTAGCCAGTTGCTTACAATTGGTTTTGTTTCAAATGGCGCTGCAGGTAGTACTCAGCCGCTCTTAGTACGTGCAATCGGTCCAGCTTTAAGCGCCTTTGGTGTCCCAACGGTCATGGCAGATCCACAGCTAACTGTTTATGATGCTAATCAAGTGGTCATTGGTTCTAATGATAACTGGGGAAATACGTCTGCGAATATTGCAACCATTACTGCAGCTGATTCTGCAACGGGAGCATTTGCCCTGAGTTCAACATCAAGTCTCGATGCTGCCTTATTATTAAATGTACCTACTGGTGCGTACACGGCGCAAGCTGCCGGTAAATCCAATGCTACCGGCAATGTTTTAGCTGAAATATATGACGCTACGAGTTCAAGTTCGTATACATCTACCTCCCCTCGACTTGTTAATATATCCTGCTTAGAGCAAGTAGCCTCTGGGGCTGTTTTAACGGCAGGATTTGTGGTCGGTGGAAGTACACCTGAAAAAGTTCTTATTAGAGCAAGTGGACCTACACTCGCAGGTAGTCCATTTAATGTGCCTAATACAATTCCTGATCCGCAATTCACGGTCTATGATAGTAACTCGAGTGTTGTTGGATTTAATTCAGTGTGGGGTGGAAGTCCTAGTGTAACTGCTGCGAATGCAGCAACAGGTGCATTTCAATTTTCAAGTTATGGCAGTAAAGATTCTGCCACCGTACTTACTTTAAATCCTGGGGCATACACAGTTCAGGTCAAAAGTGCTACGGGTCAGTCAGGTGTTACCTTAATTGAAGTATATGAAATTCCTTAAAATTACTATGCAAAGATCAATGATCAAATATGCGCTCTGCGTTATTGTTTTTATTATAGGATCTTTTACTAGTGCTGGATTAGCTCAGTCATTATCTGGTCTGCCTTACGATGTTTTACTTGGCAGGCAAACAGATCAAAGTATCGCACTAAGCGTGTTAGCTTATTCGACTACTGACGTAATTGTAGACTATGGAACCCAGTCCGGAGTTTATTCGAACTCTAGTGATGTCAACTCTATCGCTGCAAATGCAACAAGTTTAATAACACTTAGTTCACTGAAGCCTGATACAAATTATTTTTATCGTATTCGTTACCGTGCAACAGGAGGCAGTACTTATATCAATGACAAAGAGTATTCATTTTATACACAGCGTGCCCCTGGGAAAACATTTAGCTTCGATATAGAAGCAGATCCACATTATCAGGATAATGAACCAGTTGTTTGGGCGCAAACGATGGCTAATATAGCAGCAGATAAGCCAGATTTTCTGATCGATATTGGCGATACGTACATGGATGAAAAATTTGGTGCTTCTACACTAGCGCAAGTCATGGCAAGTCACTTAGCCGTTAGGTCCCAGAATTTGGCTCTTATTGGAAATTCAGTACCACTATATTTAGTAAGTGGAAATCATGATCCGGAGTTGGGTTGGCTACTCAGTAACTCGAGTCCTAAGTCGAATGTTGCTGTATGGGGAATTCAAGCTAGGCAGTTTTACTTTCCATGTCCTGTAGCTAATAGTTTTTACTCTATGTCCACAACGCCAGACTCCTACACAGGAGCACCGCGTGATGCTTACTATGCTTTTACTTGGGGTGATGCCTTATTTATAGCACTGGATCCGTTTTGGTATACATGCCAAGGGGTAGCTCATAATAAAGATCCTTGGACATGGACACTAGGTAAACAGCAGTACGACTGGTTAACGAATGTCCTTAAGTCGAGTAATGCTAAATTTAAATTTGTTTTTATGCATCACATTATTGGTGGCAGTATGGATGGTGCAGCGCGTGGTGGCGTAGAGTTATCTTCCTTTTATGAGTGGGGTGGTAGCAATATTGATGGTACCTATGGCTTCACTCAGCAACGTCCTGGCTGGGCAATGCCTATACAAGATTTACTTTTGCAGTATGGTGTTACAGCTGTTTTTCACGGGCATGATCATTTATATGTAAAGCAGGTTTTAGATTCTAATGGGAATGGGGTTCCAAGACTTATTTATCAAGAAGTGCCTCAGCCAAGTCGTAGTAATCAGGCCATTACAACTGGTATAATCTACGGCTATCATACCGGAGTACTTTATCCTAGTTCAGGACATATCCGAGTAACAGTTAGTCCAACAAGTGCTAAATTCGATTACGTACGTGGTGTAATTGCTACCGACACAAGTGCATCAAAATCAGGAGTGGTAAATAATCAGGTTCAGTATAGTTACACCTTGAGTGCTCCAACAAGCGCTTCACTCCCGCTTATATACACAGAACCAATACGTCAGGCTGTTTCCGCTGGGAGTAATGTAAGTTTTTCTGTTGGTGTAACAAGTCCAACGGCTTGTACATATCAGTGGAGTAAGGATGGTGTACCAATTAAAGGAGCTACGTCATCGGCATATACTTTTGTAGCCACAGATACGACTTTTGCAGGTAATTACGCAGTGAGTGTTACAAATCAAGGGGGAACGGTATCCTCTTCAAACGCTTATTTATCCGTAGCAGGCAATCAGGGAAGGTTGATTAATTTATCTGTTCTATCATTGGACGGTCCTGGCTCTCAATTATTAACCTTAGGTTTTGTTAATGGGGGAGCAGGTACCTCAGGAAATCAAAATCTTCTTATACGCGGATCTGGTCCAGCGCTTACTGACTTCGGAGTTAAGACTGTAATGGCTGATCCAAATTTAACGTTATTTAGTGGAACTACTTCTTTACTCACAAACGATAATTGGGGCACGCCTGTTACAAATCAAGCAGCTGTGATTGCAGCGAATACCGCGACAGGAGCATTCCCGTACAACTCACTCACCAGTTTAGATGCTGCTACGGTTGCAAGTTTACCAAGTGTTAAAGGTGGCTATACCGTTCAAGTTGCTGGCAAAGATACGTCTACGGGTAATGTGTTAGCTGAAGTGTATGATGCTTCTGGATCTTCTAAATACGTAGCAGGAACGCCGCGCTTAGTTAATGTCTCATGTCTTCAACAAATTCCTGCCAATGGAATTCTTACAGCAGGTTTTGTGATTGGGGGTAGTACTGCGGTAGATGTTTTAATTCGAGTAGCGGGACCATCGTTATCAACGTTTAATGTCACGAGTGCTATGGCAGATCCAAAGCTCAGTGTTTATGATAGTAAATCAAATGAGCTTGGCTACTGTGTGGCTTGGGCTGGAAATCCTACGGTGCAGTCCGCGATTTCTCAGGTAGGTGCCTTTAATTTCACCAATTCTGGCACTGCTGATACAGCCGTTGTACTCAACTTGCAGCCCGGCTCATATACCGTACAAGCAACAAGCGTATCAGGAGCTACTGGAAAAGCACTCATAGAGGTCTATGAAGTGCCTTTGCCTCCAACCAATTAACTCCTATTGGCTGATACGTAACAGTAAAACGCTGTGAGGAGCTAAGGTAGCTTTATAGCTTGGGTCGATAGCATCTACATTTTTATGCAGCCATAAATCACGCGCTTTTACTGTACCGGTTATACCTAAGTCTTCTAAGTGAATCGAGGTAACAGCCTTCGTATCAGCTAAGTTAAATACGCCTAGTGCTTTTGAGCCGTCTGCTAGGTTACGTGACCAAATCTCGATTGAGCCTTCAGACCAAACGCGGTCGCCTTGTTTTCCCAGTGAATCTTGGTCAATCGCTATGACTTCTTTATTCAGAAGGATATCTTTTGTTTCTTGGGTCATCTTTGATAGGTCATTTCCGGCAAGCAGTGGAGCTGCAAGAATTGCCCATAAGCTCATGTGAATTTGATATTCACTGGTAGTCATTCCGCCATTACCAATTTCTAGCATGTCTGGGTCATTCCAGTGTCCAGGGCCAGCGTACTTGCTTAGTCCTGCTTGATGAAATCCAATCAGTACCATGCTTTTGAAATTATCATTGATATCTCCTGTTGTACGCCATGCGTTACCGCCAACACTTTCTCCCCATTGCCACACTTGGTTATGACCATATTGACATAAGCTATAAAAGATAGGACGACCGGTTGCGCGTAGGGCGTCACGCATTTTGATGTACGCATCTTTCATCATTTTAAAAGCAACGTCATCTGATTTAGCTGCCTTCATTTGAACCCGAAGCCCGCATAAGTCATATTTTAAATAATCTATTCCCCATTTAGCATAGGTATTAGCGTCTTGTTGTTCATGACCTAAACTACCTTCGAAACCTGCGCAGGTCTTAAGTCCTGGTGAAGAATATAAACCTAATTTTAAGCCTTTACTGTGCACATAGTCAGCAAGTGCCTTCATGTCTGGAAACTTACTATTCGTATGAATTTCGCCGTTTGAATCACGTTCACCTTCCCAAGCGTCATCTATATTAATGTAGGTATAGCCAGCGTCACGCATGCCGCTTGCAACCATAGCTTCAGCTTGAGCTCGCACGATTGCATCGTTAGTCGTACGTTTAAAGTGATTCCAGCTATTCCAGCCCATCGGTGGAGTAGCGCCAAGGGTAGGAGTCTGACTGTGTAAATTGGCTACTAAAAGTAGGCTACAGATAAATAAGGGGAGTTTATTCATGGGGCAGTGTTTTTTAAGTGTGACTATCAGACGCTTACTTAAATACTAAGTTACTTACGTACTGGCAATGAGTTATAAATGACCCAAAAGGCTCAAAAAAATCCTTTTTTCATATTGAAAGGATTGCGCCGAGCCAGTTAATCGCTACGTTCTACCTTTTCGTATTTAACACTCATCATGGCTCAATCGCTCTTCGATAAAGTTTGGAACGCTCATACCGTACGCAATCTGGCTAATGGTCAGACGCAGCTACTTATTGGTACGCACCTCATTCATGAGGTTACCAGTCCGCAGGCGTTTGGTATGGTGCGCGATTTAAAGCTTAACGTGCAGATGCCACATCGCACTTTTGCTACGGTAGATCACATTGTTCCAACCGATAAATTTTTAGAACCATTTGCTGATCCTTTGGCTGATGCGATGATCAAAGAATTGCGTAAAAACTGCGCAGACTTTGGTATCACATTCTTTGATCGCTCTACAGGTAAACAAGGTATCGTTCATATCGTAGGACCTGAACAAGGCATTACTCAGCCAGGTACAACGATTGCCTGCGGTGATTCACATACCAGTACGCATGGAGCTTTTGGTGCAATTGCATTTGGTATTGGAACAACTCAAATCCGTGATGTGCTTGCCACTCAAACGATGGCATTAGGACGTCTTAAAGTACGTCGCATTAATGTTAACGGAAAGCTACGTCCCGGCGTATATGCTAAGGATGTAATCTTACACATTATTCGCGTTCTTGGTGTTAATGGTGGAACTGGTTTTGCCTATGAATACGGTGGCGAAGTTTTCGATCGTTTCACGATGGAAGAACGTATGACTGTATGTAATATGTCCATCGAAGGTGGTGCTCGTGCGGGTTATGTAAATCCAGACGAAACAACCTTTGCATATTTAAAAGGTAAACCGTACTCACCAAAGGGTGCAGCGTGGGATGCAGCGGTCGCTTCATGGAAGGCAGTCGCAAGTGATCCAGGATGTCATTATGATGATGTAGTCACCATCAATGCCTCAGAGATTGCACCAACAGTTACCTGGGGAATTAATCCTGGGCAGGGTATATCAATCACAGAAAAAATTCCTGATCCTAAAACAGCTACCTCCGTCGATGAAAAATCTTCAATCGAAGAAGCGCTCGCTTATATGAAGCTTGCTCCTGGTTCTGCAATTAAAGGAACGAAGATTGATGTCGCATTTTTAGGCTCTTGCACAAATGGCCGTTTAAGCGATTTCCAAGAAGTTGCTAAGTACTTAAAGGGTAAAAAAGTAGCTCCTGGTGTTAAAGCGATTGCGGTTCCTGGCTCACAAGGCGTTGGTCTTTTATGTGCTGAACTTGGCATTGACCGTGTCTTTAGAGAGGCAGGCTTTGAATGGAGAGATGCAGGTTGCTCCATGTGTCTAGCAATGAATCCAGATAAACTTGTTGGTGATCAACTCTGTGCAAGTTCGTCTAATCGTAACTTCAAAGGAAGACAGGGAAGTCCAACAGGACGTACTATTCTTATGAGTCCACTTATGGTTGCAGCAGCAGCTATCACGGGAACAGTCGCTGATGCCCGTGAAGTATTTAACGTTTCTTCAAACTAATCTTTTCCATGTCACTCGCTAAAATTACTACTATCACTGGTAAAGCTGTTACCGTTCCTGGTAATGATATCGATACCGATCGCATTATCCCAGCTCGCTTCATGAAGTGTATTACCTTCGATGGACTCGGAGAATTTCTTTTTTACGATGTACGTAAAAATGCAGACGGCTCAAACAAGGCACATCCTATGAATGAACCTAAGTACAAGGATGCAACGATACTCTTATCGGGTGCGAACTTTGGCTGCGGTTCATCCCGTGAGCACGCGCCACAGGCAATTCAAAAACATGGATTTAAGGCTGTTGTTGCAGAAGGTTTCGCAGAAATCTTTTTTGGTAACTGCACTACGCTAGGTATTCCTTGTTTTACAGCTGCGCGTGAAGATATCGCAAAAATTTCCGCTGCAGTTGAAGCAAACCCTGCGCTTGAAGTTACGCTAGACGTAGCAAACCAAGAAATTCGCTTTGGTAATCAACGTGTCAAAGCAAGTGTTCGCGACACAGCTCGCGATGCGCTTGTGAATGGACGCTGGGATGCAATCGCTGAACTCATCGAAGGTTTACCTGCGATGAACACGTGTGCTGCAACTTTACCTTATTTAGCGAAATAAGCTTAAGTATATAATATACATATACTTACGTGATAATTTAAGTGATTACTGAAATCCTTTTAGCGGTAATCACATAAAAATTAGAACATTTTAACCTAATCCGCGTCAGACTTTGTAACCTATTATGCTCTTAGCACTTGTTGATTGGACACGTATTGTGAGGGAAGCCGGTTTTCTAGCTTATCCCTTGGGATTATGCTCGATTTGCGCGGTTTATATTATTTTCGAAAGAGCATTTGCGTTGCGTGATGCAGCAATTCTTCCCGCTGATTTAGCGGAGGCAGTATTACAAGGTAAGACTGCAACGGGTGGTGCTCATTCTGCACTTGGTCGTATTGTATCTTTTGTTGAGCGTCATCCAGGTGATGCAGAGGGAGCAAAATCCTATGCACGTCTTGAAGTAATGAAGATGGAACGCGGTGTGAGCTATTTGGATACTATTTATACGGGTGCTCCGCTTTTAGGTCTTATTGGAACTGTCTCAGGTCTTCTTGCTGCGTTTAATGTGATTGATCCTGAAACGAAAATGCCTGACCCGATTAAGTTTACTGAAAGTGTTGGCTACGCTTTGTCAGCTACGCTCATGGGTCTTTGCGTAGCGATTATAGCGCTTGCAGGTAATGGTTATTTAGGACGCCGCATTGATCACCATACCGCTCGTCTTGATGTTTTACTCGAGCGTATTCTCGCTCGTAAAGTTAAAGAAACTTCAAGTAATTCCTAATGAGCGGCGGAATTGCAGCTAAACGTAGACGTAGACCAGAACTCCCACTGGTTCCACTTATCGACGTACTTGTTATGTTGGTTTTATTCGCGTTTGTAACGATGCGTTTCCAAACCAATCAGACGCTTAATATTACGCTCCCAAAAATTTCTACTGCTGGTAAAAATCAATTTACCGGTAGTATTACGCTCGCAATAGAAAAAGACGGTTCAGTTACTTATAACGGAAGACCGATGACGGATGAGCAACTCGTAGATCAATTAATTCAGGTCCAGAATGCGAATAAGGATACGCCTATTTTAATTCGTGCTGATGAAACTACGCAGTTAAAGAAATTAGCATTCGTATGGGACTCCTGTCGTAAGGCGGGTTTAAGTCGCGTCAGTATTCAGTCGCGCTAATTCTTGCTGCCGTAAGTAAAGCGCTTCAAGCTAAGCGCACTATGTACATTGCTATCACGGGTGTAACACGCGGACTTGGACTTGCTTTAGCCAAATGGTTTATAGCTAACGGACATACCGTTGCTGGCTGTGGTAGAAATGGCCAAGTTATCTTTGATCTAAGACTTGATCATCCTTCACCCCATTTATTTGAAGTTGTAGATGTTACTCAGCCTGTAAAAGTTTCGATATGGGCAGAGCGTGTCCTTGCAAACGGGGCACCTGATATCGTGATTAATAATGCTGCTTTGATGAACGATCCGGCTCCGCTTTGGGATATTTCAGCAGAAAAATTTAATCAACTGATGGCTGTAAATATTAATGGTACAGCAAATGTGATTCGTTCATTGGTTCCTGCAATGATTGAACGAAAAAAAGGAGTGATCGTAAATTTGAGTTCAGGTTGGGGTAGAAGTGTGTCCTCAGGCGTTGCGCCTTACTGTGCATCGAAGTGGGCGATCGAAGGATTAACTCAAGCTCTAGCTTTAGAATTACCCAAAGGGCTAGCTGCTATTCCACTTAATCCGGGTGTTATAGATACAGAGATGCTACGGCAGTGCTTTGGCAATGAAGCGGAAGGCCACATTAAAGCCGAAGCATGGGCACAGATAGCCGCACCTTTTATTTTAAAACTCGGAGCTAAAGATAACGGAAAATCTTTAACCGTACCAAACGCTGCCAATTAAGGATTAATTGGCAGGCATTTCTACGTGAGGCTCGACATCTTTTTCTGGATCAATTCCAGAAAGTCCAAAGCCGAATAGTTTTAGAAATTCAGTTCTGTAGCCTTCGATATCGGTTAATTCAGCGAGATTCTCTGTTGTGACATGAGGCCAAATCGCTGCCACCGCATCTTGAATATCTTTTTGCATTTCAAGTTCATCAACTCGAATACGGCCACCTTCATCGACTTTAGGACCTTGAGCGGAATACAAGTGATCCGCAAATAGACGCTGCATTTGTTCGATACATCCCTCATGAACGCCTTTTGCTTTCATGACTTTATAAAGAATAGCGATATACAGTGGTACGACTGGAATTGCAGAGCTAGCTTGAGTAACCAGTGCTTTGTTTACGGAAATATAAGCTCTACCACCAACGGTTGCTTTGAGGTTTGCATGGATGGCTTTTGCTGCACGCTCGAGGTCATTTTTTGCCATACCGATTGTGCCGTTTTTATAAACAGCCCAGGTAACTTCTGGTCCAATATAAGAGTAAGCAACGGATTGTGCTTTAGGTGCTAGAAGTCCTTCATCTGATAGTAGTTTCATCCACATTTCCCAGTCTTCGCCACCCATGACTGCAATCGTGTCTGAAATTTCTTGTTCAACTGCTGACTCAATGGTCACTGTGCTTACAATGCCTTTATCGGTATCTACAGTTTTATTTGTGTAGCTATTTCCGATTGGTTTTAGAACTGAGCGGTGTGTTTCTCCCGTTTTTGGATGCGTTCTACGCGGTGAGGCTAAACTATAAACCACTAAATCTACTTGGCCTAAATCTTTCTTAATGAGGTCAAGTGTTTGGCGTTTGATATCGTCTGAGAAAGCATCGCCATTAATGTTTTTTGCGTACAGTCCTTCTGCGCGTGCTGCATTCGTAAAGGCAATCGTGTTATACCAACCAGGTGTTGCAGGGCGACCGTCCTCAGATGGACGCTCAAAAAATACGCCTAATGTTGCAGCTTTAGAACCATAGGCAGCGGCAATACGTGAGGCTAAACCATAGCCTGTGGATGAACCGATGACTAAGACTTTCTTAGGTCCATTTTGAATGGGACCTTTAGCCTTAATATGGGAAATCCATTCCTTGACGTGTGCATCACAGCCAACGGGATGGGCGGTTATACATACAAATCCGCGGACACGAGGTTTGATAATCATGCTGTATTAGTGTTAACGTAGAGCGTTGGGAGGCAAGAGGTAACTTAAGGCATAAAAAGGCGTCTTTAGAGCATATCTAGGCCTTTCGTGACTTGCAGAAACGCTTTAAAAGGTCTGATTATAACCCGTAACCCATAAAATCCCCATGATTCGATTGACCCAAAGACTTCTTGTCACAGCTCTTGTTGGTTTGAGTGCCCTTAGCATACATGCTCAGTCTAATGCAGTAAGCCAGGCACCTAAGACAATTCTTTATTTTACCAAATCCTCTGGATTTGAGCATTCAGCGATTAAGGATCCGGCAACACACCCAAGTAAGCTAGGTGGTGATTTAAACGGTATTTCTTTCCCTGTTATTAAAGCCATTGCTGAGAAAAATAATATCAAAGTTGTTTTCTCTAAAGATGGTAGTTTGTTTACACCCGAATATCTCTCCAAGTTTGATGCCGTAGTTTTCTATACGACCGGTGATCTCACTACCGTTGGTACGGATAAGAATCCTGCTATGACAGCAGAAGGTAAAAAAGCACTGTTTGATTATATTAAGTCAGGTAAGGGTTTTGTTGGTCTACACAGCGCTACAGATACCTTCCATTCACATTCTGCAAAAGGTGCTCCTCATTTTCAATCTGACGGAGATAAAGCAGATGATTATATTAAGATGATTGGCGGTGAATTCGTATCTCATGGTAAACAGCAGCCTTCAAAATTAATTGTTACAGATTCTGCCTTTCCAGGAGTTGCTGGAGTTCCTGCAACAGGAATTACAGAAGAGTGGTATTCACTTAAGAATTTTGCCCCTGATTTACACGTTATCTTAGTGCAAGATACAGCAGGAATGCAGGGTTTTCAATACGACCGTACGCCTTATCCATCGACCTGGATTCATGCCTATGGAAAAGGACGAGTATTCTATACGAATATGGGTCATAGAGATGATATGTGGATGAGTGCGATGTATCAGAACATCATTGCTGGAGCGCTTAACTGGGCAACTGGCAGAGTAGATGCTGATCTTACACCCAATATTGCTCAAGTAACTCCGCTTGCTGACAAAGGACCTGCGGATCCTGTTAAAAAGTAAGTTACTTAGCTTAAAATTTACTACGGCCTCACTTGATTAAGTGAGGCTTTTTTGTAGGTTTGTAACACACGTCATTTAAACTCTTACCGCTTTGAAAATATACTTCATGGGAATTTGTGGAACAGCGATGGGTAACGCCGCGTTACTTCTGCGCTCGGCTGGTCATGAAGTTTTAGGGTCAGACACTGGAATTTATCCACCCATGAGTACGGTGCTGAATCAGGCCGGTATTACGATTTATGAAGGTTATGATCCGGTCAGATTAAATGCATTAAAGCCTGACCGTGTGGTGATCGGAAATGCGATGAGCCGTGGTAATAGTGAAGTAGAGTGGTTACTTGAGACACGGGCTTTTGCTTATTCCTCCTTACCAGAAATTTTAGCCGAGTTTATTTTAGCTAAGCGCAGTAACATCGTCGTTTGTGGAACTCACGGAAAAACAACAACAACTTCACTCTGTGCATATCTCTTACGCGCAAACAAGCGTGATCCAGGCTATTTGATTGGCGGAGTGCCACGTGATTTACCTCAAGGTTGCCACGTGGGATCTCACACAGATCCATTTGTGATCGAGGGAGATGAATACGACAGTGCTTTCTTTGATAAGCGTAGTAAATTTATTCATTACTTACCGCATATCGCTGTACTTAATAATTTAGAATTTGATCATGCGGATATCTTCCGTGATTTGCAGGATGTTAAACGGACGTTTATTCATCTGACTCGTATTGTTCCTCGTAATGGCTACATCGTTATGAATGGAGATGATGAAAACCTAAAGAGTTTGGGTGATTGTGCTTGGACTCAGGTAGTACGCGTTGGTGTCGCAGAAAGTAATGATGTTCAAATAACCCAGTTTAGTGAGTCACTTTCTGGAGTCACCTTTGACGTAAATTATAAAGGTAAGCTGTGGGGTAAGGTAAGCTGGAATTTACCTGGAATTTATAATGCAAGAAATGCAGTCATGGCGATGACTGCGGCTGCACTTGCCTTGTATCCAGAAGATCCGACTAAGTTAGAGATACATGCCTTAAGTTCTTTTAAAGGGGTGCAGCGTAGACAGGAAATCTTGGCGTCTGTAGGTGCACTTAAAGTCATTGAAGATTTTGGGCATCATCCTACTGCGATTCTGGAAACACTGAAATCACTCAGGGCTCGTTATCCTCAAGCGAAACTTACCTGTGTTTTTGAACCTCGCAGTAATACAGCGCGTGTCAAAACCCTAGAGGCTGATTTTACACGGGCTTTTGCAGCTGCAGATGAAATTTATTTAGGCCCTGTACATCGCCTTGATAAATTAGAGTTAAGTAACCGCTTTGATACAAGAGCTGTCGCAGAGCAGTTGAATATGCAGGGTAGGAAAGCTCAGGCCTTTCCTTCTAATGGCGAACTCCTGCGCAAGTTGAAGCAGGATACGTTGACGGATAAAACAGAACGTGTGGTTACGTTTTTCTCTAACGGTAGCTTTGACGGTATTATTAGCGACTTTGCTAAAACCGTTAAAGGTTAACTACTGAGCGACTTTAGCTACTTTATAGCTCTTAGGTTTTTCGCCCTTAGGGAGTGCTAATAAATCGTAGTCCTTACTGCCAGTGATGGTTACGTTCGTAAAAGATCCAACGGGAAGTGATGGGCTGACGTAAACACGGCCATCAATATCAGGTGCATCGGCTTCTGCGCGGGCAACGCCGGTTTCTTCAACTAAAACCTTAAGTGTTTTACCAATACTGCGTTCACTGACTTTGGAGGCGATTTCCTTTTGAAGACTCATCAAGCGGCGATAGCGGCGATCTTTTTCGCGAGCATTGACTTGATCTTTCATCTTGGCCGCACGCGTACCATCTTCTTGAGAATAGCGGAAAACGCCGAGGCGCTCAAATTCAGTTTCTGTAATAAACGCGGCTAATTCATCTACGTCAGCATCGAGTTCGCCAGGAAAACCGACAATGAACGTGGTGCGTACAGCAATACCTGGAATACCTTTTCTGATACGTTTAATTAAATCGCGAATATAATCACCGCTTGTTTCGCGCTGCATTATCGTGAGCATTCTATCACTGATGTGCTGCAGTGGAATATCAATATAGCGAGCTACTTTAGGACACTCGGCGATTGTTTTAATTAATTCATCACTCCAGTGGGCAGGGTGAGTATACAGTAGACGGATCCAGAAATCGCCTTCGATCGCGTTTAGTTCACGTAAAAGTGTAGTGAGGGCAGTGCCTCGTGAGGAATCAACAGGAGTACGTGGGTTAGGTCTTTCTTCCCATGTATCCATGCCGAAGAAAGTCGTATCCTGAGAAATTAAATTAATTTCTTTTACGCCATCTTTAACCAGCTCTTTTGCTTCAGCGACAACACTTTCAACAGTGCGGCTACGGTGACGTCCACGAATTTGGGGGATAATACAAAAGGTACAGGGATGGTTACAGCCTTCAGCAATTTTAATATACGCGGTATGTTTAGGCGTAAGTCTAAAACGAGGTGTGTTGTAATCAGGTATGTACGTTGAGCGAGGCGTAACAAAACTAACAGGACCTTCTTTGGTTCTATGACCTTGAGGTGCTTTAATTTCAGGAGATGCGACTGAAGGTTTATTACCGTAGAGTCCATCAATGATTGGAGCTACTTGGGTAATTTGATCTAACCCTATAAATGCATCTACTTCAGGTAAGTCGCTTGGTAGTTCTTTCGAAAAGCGCTGGGACATACAGCCCGCGACAATTAACTTTTGCTCTTTACGTCTCTTTTTTAAGCCACGCTGAGCATGTGCTTCTAAGATATGACTAATTGATTCCTCTTTGGAGGAATCAATAAATGAGCACGTATTTACAATGACCACGTCAGCCTGGTCGGCATCGGGGGTCACTTGCATACCTGCTTGATGCAGGTGGCCCACCATAATCTCGCTATCAACAAGATTTTTGGCGCAACCAAGCGAAATGAGGCTGACTTTAATCAATTACTTTTTCTTAGCTACTAAGTCTTTAGCTTTCTTGCGCTTAAGATAGGCTAGGCGACGGCGTTTCTTGATGACCTTGTTGTACTGTTTACTCATGATTAATTAGATAAAGGGTCTATCTTTAGTGCCCTAGCAATTGAGTCAAGCCTCAGGCGCTATCAACTAGGCTAAAGCCTAGCTGTTTTGCTAGTGCTTGGTGGGTAATACCATAAAAATGGGCTAAAGCACGTATTGTAGGGGCTATTTCAGGCTTTTTAGCTGATTGTTTGATAGCCGCGATCATCAGGTTCTTGGCCGTATGTTCGGTCGATATAAACTCAAAAACCTTGGTTTTATAGCCTGCCCATTCAAGAAGGAGCGCTCGGAGGCTATCGGTCACGAATTCTGCATGGCGTTCTTCAAAGATTCCGTGGCGTAGGCTAGCTGCAAGAACTGGAGGAGCTTTGAGTTGAGGACGTAACTCTTTTTGGCAACACGGTGATACAATAATGAGTTTTGCTTCTGCGTTTATTGCCTGGGCTAATGCATCGTCGGTTGCGGTATCGCATGCATGCAGGGCGATCAGAACATCAACTGATTGTAGCGGGGTGCTTGCAATCGTGCCTGCTTTGAAATTTAGAAAATCTGACATGCCTGACTTTGAAGCTAACGCATTACACAACGAAACAAGTTCAGGTCTTAACTCAACTCCAGTCACCTGTGCTTTTGATTTAAGTAATTCTGAAACTGCGAAAGTAAGATACCCTTTGCCTGAACCCATATCAACAACGGTAAGCGGCTTAGTTGGATTAGTCAGGTGAGCCTCATCTAAAAGAGAAGTTAGTAGCTCAGAGAATTTCTGAATTTGCTTAAATTTAGACGCCATTCCTTCTTTAGGGAAGCCACTCGAGTTGGTTATGCCCAGTGCTTCAAGCCAGCGGGTCTGTGGATTAATAACGCGATTTTTTTCTCGGTCGTTACCACTGAGTGTTGGTTTTTCAAATGCAACCTTCGTACGTGTAAGACGAGAGGTTCCCTCCTGTTTGCATTCTAATTGGAGTGTTTCAGATGCTGAAAATAAATGTGCATCTAAGAAGTCAGTACCGATTAAACGCGTGATGATTTCTAGTCCTTCATCACTTGAGAAATTTTTCGTAATATCATTTGTTTTGTGATGCCAAACAAAGGACAATTTAGGACCTGACTTTAGTAATACTGGTCGAACGGATAGTTTTTTAATCGTCTTATCTTCTCCAATAAAACGCGATAGAATGAGTTTTTTAAGTACCTCACTGTTTATCGCCTGTTTAAGCGATTCGGTAAATGAGGTCTTAGGGTTCATAGGTGTGTACAAATAAGACTTGCATGAGACCTACGTAAGGTCAACTGGCTGTATTAAGTCGTTTATTCGAAGCGTAAAGCATCGATTGGATCTAGCCGTGCAGCTTTGAGAGCAGGATAGTATCCAAAGAAAACGCCGACAGCTCCGCTAAATAGAAATGCAATCATCGAAACAGAAGGAGATATAACTGTTGGCCAATGGTTAAAATGAGAAAGCGTTTTAGCTGTAAGAATACCGATTGCTATACCCAGAAGACCTCCCGTTAAACTCAGGACAACGGATTCAATAAGAAATTGAGTGAGTATATCAGATCCATGTGCACCCACTGCCATGCGAATACCGATTTCTCGTGTTCGTTCGGTGACAGATACAAGCATGATATTCATGATGCCAATACCTCCTACAACTAATGATACACAGGCAATTGCACCTAGTAAAAAGGTCATTGTGCGTGTGGTTGCTGTCGCTGCATCTGCAATTTCTTGTTGGTCTCGAACATTAAAGTCGTCGTCGCGTCCTTCTGCAATGTGGTGTCTTGCATGCAGTAAGTTAGCGATATCAAGTTCAACCAGAGGAATACTTGCGTTTGGTACTGCTTGAACATTAACCACAGCTAAATAGGTCTGTCTAGAAAACCGTTTCATAGCACTGGTGTAGGGTATAACTACCATATCATCTTGGTCATTTCCTTGGATGGAAAAGCCTTTACTTGATAAAATACCTAGTACTTTGAATGGAAGGTTTCGAATGCGTATTGTTTTACCTACGGCATCACCTTCAGGGAAAAGGTTGTTTACGATTGTTTGTCCAATGATGCACACTTTAGCGTCAGACTTTACATCTTGGTCAGTAAACATGGAGCCTTCGCTCAGAGGCCACTGACGTATCATGAGATAGTCTTCACTTTCACCTCTAATTCGAGTTCCCCAGTTTAAACCGTTTGCAAAAACTTGAGCGCCGCCAACGACTTCTGGACTGACTGCTTGTATGTCGCGAATTTCTGCTTTGATTGCTTCTGCGTCCTTGATGGTTAGGGTACCTGCTCCACCGTAACCACTGCGTTGACCGCCTGAATTAATGCTGCCTGCAAAAACTAGAATAATATTTTGGCCAAGGCTTGCTACTTGAGCTTCTACTTGAGATTTAGCTCCGTCACCAATACTGACCATGGCAATTACCGCACCTACGCCTATGATGATGCCTAGGGCAGTTAAAATCGAACGCATTTTATTTCTGCGTAAGGCTCCAAAAGCGACGATAAATGTAGCAAGAATACGCATCGTTTTAAGCAGTTAGTTTTGCTGCACTTTCTTGTTCTTTGATGTGCTTAATTTCTTCTTCAGCAATTAAACGATCTTTTATTTGTACATCACTTACAATCAGTCCATCGCGTAGGATAATATTTCTCTTACAATATCTAGCTATATCCAGTTCGTGCGTAACCATCACAATGGTGATTCCCTCATTGTTTAATTTTTGAAATACACCCATTACCTCAATCGATGTTTTAGTATCCAGGTTGCCTGTAGGTTCATCGGCTAATAAAACTTGAGGTTCATTCACTAATGCTCGAGCAATGGCAGCACGTTGTTGTTGGCCACCAGAGAGTTGACTTGGAAAATGATCAGCTCGTTGACTTAAGCCTACGATGTCGAGGCAGTGCATGGCGCGCTCATGAATAGTTTTTCTCGATAGATTGCGACTACCATAGAGCATGGGTAATTCAGTATTTTCTAGCGCCGTTGTGCGTGATAATAAATTAAAACCCTGAAATACGAATCCTAGTTTCTTGTTACGAATATCTGCGAGTTGATCACGGTTTAGACCGGAAACATCAACTCCATCGAGTAGATATGTGCCAGAGGTGGGGCGATCTAAACATCCCAGGAGATTCATCAGGGTTGATTTTCCTGAGCCGCTCGCGCCCATCAAAGCAACAAACTCGCCGGGGAGTATTTGAGTCGATACTCCACGTATAGCATGTACTTTAACTTCTCCAGAATCATAAATTTTCTGGATGTTATTTAGCTGAACGACAGGTTGCATGCCTAGTTGTAGAAGTGTTTACCGAATAATATTACCTACGCCACGACCACCAAAAGGGCTACTGGATGTAGGATTATTAGATTGCAAGGCGCCTGTAATCAGAACATCCCCCGGATTAATTCCTTCATCAATTTCAGTTTGTGCGCCATCGGTAATACCAAGTTTTACTACAACTGCCTCAGGGTGAGCGTTTAAATCTCCGTTAGGCAGACGATATATTGTGCGATACACAGGTGCATCGGCAGAGGCGCCACCTTTACGCATGGCTGATCCTGTCATCCCTTCAGGTAGTTCAATCCCGCGCTGCTTTGCTAAGGTCATTAATTTTTCTCTAACCTGAGGTGATGGAGGTCCACCGCTTCGATCATAACCAGCATCTTGCATGAGTTGTACAAACGCTTTGCGACGTTCTTCGGGGCTTAATTTTTTAGCGGGTTGGGAATCATCACTTGAGCCATCCTTTGCTGCTTTAACAACTAAGTACTGCAAATTATCAGGCATTCTAAAGCGAAGACTTGAGTTAGGTATGCGTACAACATTAGTGCTGTGTGCTACGATAATAGAAACGGTAGCAGTCATACCTGGTTTTAATTTTAACTCATCATTTTCTACTGATATCATAACATCATACGTTACGACATTTTGAATCGTAGCTGCTGAATTTCTTATCAGAAATACTTTTCCGTGAAATTGTCTATTAGGGTATGCATCGACTAGAAACATCACATCTTGGCCAACGCGTACTGAGCCTATATCTGCTTCTGCAACTGCAGCATCGATTTGCATTTTTGTTAAATCGTTAGCGATTTCGAAGAGTGTAGGGGAGCTAAGTGAAGCTGCTACGGAGTTACCTACATCGATTAATCGATTAATAATTACGCCATCAATTGGGGATAATATATTACAGTAGGATAAGTTTGCTTTAGCGGTATCAACGGTGCCTTGTGTGATTTCGACTTGAGCACGTGATTCATCAACCAAAGCGGCTTGAGTATCATATTCCGATTGAGGAATTAACTTTTTGGCTAACAACTCTTCATAGCGTTTAAGTTGAATCTCTTGGAGTTTATTGTTTGCTTTGGCGTTAAGTAAGTTTGCTTCTGCTGAACGTAATGCCGCCTGGTAGTTAATGGGGAGTAGCGTAGCAAGTAGCTGTCCTTTTTTTACTTTCTGATTATAATCTGTGTATAGACCATTAACTAAGCCTGAAATCTGACTACTCACTAAGACATCAAGAAAAGGTTTAAGAATTCCTGTTGCTGTTACTGCTTCTGTTAAATCGCCCTTATCTGCTGTAGCTGTGTAGTACTGTGGCGGCGTAGGTTTTGCAGATTCCCAAAAATACCAGCCAGCAAAGGAAGCTAAAGCCACACCGAGTGTGATTAGTATAATGGGTTTTAATGGTTTTGAATTAGCCATACTGAGGGTGTGAAAAAAAGACTTATAAGGAGATGACTAGATGCAGGCATCTAGTAACGGAAGGACTTGCTTCCTCTAAGACGCCAAATGTGTCAAAAGGTGACACTAAACTTTATACGCTTTTTTTAAAGCTGCAGCTACGTCAGGGGGC
The DNA here is from genome assembly GCA_036824825.1 of Opitutaceae bacterium. Taxonomy (GTDB): domain Bacteria; phylum Verrucomicrobiota; class Verrucomicrobiia; order Opitutales; family Opitutaceae; genus Palsa-1447. The sequence continues at coordinate 12,654 of DAISZL010000015.1, read as the reverse complement.
ACAAAGTGCTTCACATCACCGCCGTATTTGGCGACTTGTTTAACAAGACTAGAACTTGTGTAACTGAATTGTTCGTTTGGCATGACGAACAGGGTTTCCAGTTTAGGCTCAAGATGACGATTCATTAACGCCATATTGAATTCAAATTCAAAATCGGAGAGTGCTCGCAGGCCACGGATAATGGCATCCGCTTTAAGATCTCGAGCTAAATCGACGAGTAGGCCTGTGAAACCAACAACCTTAACGTTTTTAAATTGTGCTACGTTATTTTGTACTAAGTTGAAACGCTCCTCGGTACTAAAAATGGGTTCCTTACCTGCATTTGCAGCGATAGCGATCGTCACTTGGTCGAATAGTTTGGCCGCACGTGAAAGTACATCAAGATGCCCATACGTTATTGGGTCAAAAGTTCCAGGGTAGATGCAATGTTTCATGCGACAGCATAACAAGAGCAGAAAGTTAGCTATTCCGCAACTCTGCTCTGTCATGCTATTGACGGTCTGTTACGAGGTGGTATTGTTTGGTTATAGGATGAATCTCCCTAACTTAATCACGCTTTCACGTATTCCGCTCATGTTTATCATAGCGGTACTGATGTACTGTGAATGGATTGGTGCAGCGACGCTTGCTTTTAGTTTATTTATTATCGCAGCAGTAGGTGATTGGTTGGATGGATATCTTGCTCGTACTTGGGGGCAAGTAACTACGTTTGGAAAATTAATGGATGCACTCACCGATAAAATTATGGTGATGGGTTTAGTAATCTCTCTCGTAGGTTGTGCTCAATTTGTTGCGCGTCCAAAACATGAAATAGCAATTGCGATCACACTGATTACACTATGCCGCGAATTTATGGTGACAGGAATGCGTATGGTTGCTGCAGCTAAAGGAGTTATTGTTTCAGCCGATAGTGGTGGGAAAAGTAAAACGTTAACGCAATTAATTGCTATTGGATTTTTACTTGGAGCTCCGATGTTAAGTCGTGATTTTGCTTATTTTACTGGGAAAAATTGTGACTGGTTTTCTCATATAATACAGCAAGTGGGTGAATATATTTTTGTTCTTGGAACAGCGCTAGCAGTGTGGTCTGGATGGCGTTACATTTCTAAATTCAGAAATGTATTTTTTAATGCATAATAGCTATGAAGCTTACTCAGCCATCATGGCCTAAAGTATTTCCAACTTCTGTTGTTTTAACGCTTGCTCGGTTAGGTCCAATAGGAAGTAAACTGCCTGCACCTGGAACGTGGGGATCTCTTGTTGGTATAGCTTATTTTGTACTCTTTTTTGAAAGCTGTACTCTCTGGGAGGTTCTGTTTTATACAGCGATCATATCCTATGTTGCAGTCGCTTTTTGTGGTGAAGCAGAAGTGCGCCTTGGTAAAACAGATCCAGGTGAAGTAATACTTGATGAATTTGTTGCTATGCCGCTTGTTTTTTTAGGTTATTCCACACTCAGAAGCACGTTCTCTGAGTGGCTAGTACTCTTACTCGGGTTTATCTTATTTCGAGTCTTTGATATTTTAAAACCGTTTGGTATTAAAAAATTGCAACGACTGAATGCAGGCTGGGGTGTGGTTGTAGATGATCTCGTAGCAGCGTTAGCAGCTTGCTTAACGCTACACCTACTGCGCATCGTTTTACCGCATTAAGCTAAGAGAAAATAACGTACCGCGGCGTGATAGCCCTCAAGACCAAGGCCGCTTATCACAGCAACACAGGCGGGAGCAGTCAGTGAATTATGTCTAAATTCTTCGCGCTTATAAATATTGGAAATATGTACTTCGATTGCTTTTAAGCCTGAACCAGCTAAAGCGTCACGGAGTGCAACACTCGTATGCGTAAATCCGCCTGGATTAATAATGATCCCATCAAATTTAGCTTCAGCTAGGGAGGCGATCTTATCGATCAAAGCACCTTCATGGTTAGACTGAAAGAAACTCAGTTCTACTTTACTTGAAAAAGAACTGCGCAGTGCTGCCTCTAAATCAGCGAGTGTTTCTTTGCCATAAATCTCAGGCTCTCTTTTACCGAGACGATCGAGATTTGGGCCATTGAGTACTGCGAGCTTTTTCATGAAAGTAAGTATCGTGTATTTTCGATTAAAATTAAAGCGGATTTTCAGTTCCAATAAATTCCCACGGTAAATTGAATTTCTCTGACAATTCTTTAGCGAGCGCTTGTACGGCATGTACCTCTGTTGCGTAGTGTCCGCATAAGTAGAGGTTGAGTTTTGCTTCTTGAGCTAAATTGAAATGCTCTTCCCTTAATTCTCCCGTAATGAGTGTATCAACGCCTGCTGCGAGTGCTTGAGCAATTGCACTTGAGCCACTACCGCTACAAATAGCTACTTCTCGAGGGCTTGTACTTCCATATTCAATCGCTGTTACTTTTGAATAATGTTTTCCGAGTTCTTTTTTTAGCTCTGTTTGTGTTAACGTATTGTGTGCGATAAGACCAATGTCTCCGCCCTCATTAGGGTAGAATCCTCGACTTGCTTTAAGTCCGAGTTGTTTTGCAATCAGAGCATTGTTTCCAATTTCTTTATGGGCATCTAAGGGTAAGTGGCTCGAGTAGAGTGCACAATTTCCGTTTATGAGGGTAGTAAGTCTATCATAGACAGGACCAGTAAACGCACGCGGCATATCCCAAAACATACCGTGATGGACGATCAGGAAATCAACCTTTTGGGCAACAGCTTTTTGAAACGGAATAACTCCAGCATCCACGGCAGCTCCAATTTTAGTCACGCTGCCACGATTTGAAAGTTGCAAGCCGTTGAAGGCACCTGGTGCATCCTTAAAGGCAACTTTGTTCGTGCGACTATCACAGTAAGAGACTAAATCCTGCAGGGTAGGCATAGTCTGAGTGAAGCAAACAGCGAGGTAGCTTGCAAGCTATCGAAATTATAGCACTTCCTCACTCATTTTACGCATTGTGATTGCCCGAAGAGCGCTGTTTTATAATTATTTCCTAAGTCTAATGAAGAAAAAGATAAGCCCAGTTAAATTGATTAGTGAGGCCACAAAGAAGTTTTCTAGTCGTCCAAGTTGGGACGAGTATTTTATGGCAACTGCGGTTCTAATGTCGACTCGTTCAAACTGTGAACGGCTGCATGTAGGCTGTGTGATTGTAACGGGTGGATCGCGTAAGAATCGTATCGTTGCGGCGGGTTACAATGGTTACTTACCAGGCACTCCACATGTATCTCGTTTACGGGATGGTCATGAGCAAGCAACGGTTCATGCTGAACAAAATGCAATCGCAGATGCAGCACGCCGTGGAAGTTCTGTTGAAGGGTGTGTCGCCTATGTGACGCACTATCCTTGTATTAATTGCGCTAAGATTTTAGCAGCTGCTGGTATTGCTGAAGTCAAATACCACACCGATTACCATAATGATGTATTGGTCGCTCCACTATTGGCAGATGCAGGTATTCAGATTCTAAAACTTTAATTACAGCTATTTTTGTTAATGCGTGAAGGAATTACACATAAGTCGCAGTGTTTAGCAGGCTCACTGCTTATTGCGCACCCCATTCTTAAGGATCCTAATTTTAAGCGGACTGTTATTTTAATGACGGCTGATTCTGAAGAGGAAGGCTCGCTAGGGATCGTTCTTAATCGACCATGCTCTAAAACCTTGGGTCAGTTGGGTGGTGAATTTGCATTCAGTAAGTTGTCGTCTGTACCTGTCTTTACCGGGGGTCCTGTTAACAAAGACCAGCTTATCCTTGCTGCCTGGCAGGCTAAATCGACAGGTTTTCAGTTTCATCTAGGGCTAGATCCTGAAAAAGCAGCTGATTTTCTAGGGGAAGAGGATACCTACGTGAGAGCCTATTTAGGGTATTCTGGCTGGAGTAAAGGCCAACTTAAGGGAGAACTTAAGACTCCTACCTGGATTTTATCCCCTATACCGCCAGATCTTTTCACCCATGACCCCAATCAGGCATTATGGCGTAAGGTATTGAGGGGTAAGGGGGAAGAATGGCGTCTATTTGCGGAAGAGCCTGAGAATCCGCAGGATAATTAAGGTTATTTTAGGGCATTTTCGTTGACATAGGGGGGGTGGTATCTCTTTTTTGGTACCTTTTATGAAAGTCGTATCTTCGATCAAATCCGCCAAGAAGCGTCACCCTGACTGCCAAGTCGTACGCCGTCGTGGCAAGATCTATGTGATCAACAAAACCGATCCTCGCTACAAAGCGCGGCAAGGTTGATTTAACCAAACTATAAAGCCGTGAAATCCGAAGGTCATCCAACTCTTAATAATGTATGCTTCCTTGATGTGGGAACAGGAAAACGCTTCCTGACTCGCTCAACAATGAAGTCTCCACGTGTCGAAAAAATCGATGGTCAAGATTACTATGTAGTAATCCGTGATATCTCGATGGACTCACATCCTGCTTATACGGGCGAAAAGCGCTTAGTAGATACAGCTGGACGTGTTGAAAAGTTCACAACGAAGTTCAAACGCGTTTCTGCAAAGAAATAAGTTGTTCTATCCTTTTCATAAAACCCGCCCATAAAACCGGCGGGTTTTTTTATGAGTACAAACACTAAAATCATCTGCTTTGATTGCGATAGTACCTTAAGTACCATTGAAGGTATTGATGAGTTGGCGCGCGTACGTGGCAGTGACGTATTTAAGCAGGTTGAGGCCATGACGCATCAAGCCATGGATGGTAAAATACCTGTTGAAGAGGTTTTTGGAAAACGACTCGAAATTATTAAGCCTACTCGGAACGATGTCACTGAGGTAGGACTTCGTTATATTAAAACGCAGCTCCCTGGTTTAGCTGCGTGTTTGGATGAATTAAGAGCAAGGGGATGGACGCCTCTCATTATTAGTGGCGGTTTTAAACAAGCGATTGAGCCACTGGCTCACGTATTAAATATTTCACGCATTGAAGCCGTAGATTTATATTTTGATCAGCTAGGGAATTACGCTGGCTTTAATCAATATTATCCAACGACTCGCTCTGGTGGTAAGCCCATCGTGATCGAGCAACTTAAAAAAGAACTCAGTCCAAGTAAGATTGTAATGATCGGAGACGGCGTGAGTGACCTAGAGACTAAACCTTATGTCGATTTATTTATCGGATTTGGTGGAGTCGTTAGCCGAGAAAAAGTAAAAAAAGAAGCTCGGTCTTTTATTACCGAGCTTAGTGAAGTTCCTTCAGTTATTAAGCAAGTCTTAGGGGAATAATCCGCGGCTTTGTTTCGCCTCTGCAACGCGTGAAATACCTAGGGTTAGAGCTGCAAGCCTTCTGCTAAATTTAAATTTCCGTTTTTGATATTCTACACTCACTTTCGCTTTATCAAGAATTCCAGTCAGTTTGCTGAGTACTTCATCTCTACTCCAATAGAAGTTCTGTCTATTTTGTAGCCATTCAAAATAAGAGACGATTACACCTCCTGAATTACAAAGTACATCTGGAATTACTTCGATGTCACCGCGCTCTTCGATGATTTTGTCTGCAGCGTTTGTCGTGGGTCCGTTAGCAGCTTCAGCAAGTAATTTACACTTTAGTTTTGGTGCATTCACTTCAGTGATCACACGCTCAAGTGCTGCGGGAACAAGAACGGTACAAGGGAGTTCTAGGAGCGCCTCGTTACTAATCGGCTCACCGCCATCGAAGTCTTTGAGTACGCGTGCATATTGCAGATAGGCGAGTGCCTTTTTTAGATCGATACCTTTAGGATTATAGATGCCTCCTGTATAATCAGAAATCGCAATAATTTTTGCTCCATACTGACTGAGCGCTAGGGCTGCCTCAGATCCAACATTACCAAATCCTTGTATCGCTACCGTAGCTTGTTCGATTGGTAGCTTCATATCCGTTAGGTAATTTTTTATTAAGTAAGCAACTCCTGCACCGGTTGCTTCACGTCTACCTTCAGAACCACCAACAGACAGTGGTTTACCAGTAACAACAGCCGTAGCTAAGTAGCCGACATGGTTTGAATAGGTATCCATCATCCAGGCCATGATTTGCTCATTGGTTCCTACATCAGGAGCAGCGACATCAATATCAGGTCCTAGAAAATGAATCATCTCTTGCATGTAACGGCGTGAGAGATGCTCTAGCTCGCGCTGAGAGAGTTCACGTGGATTAACAATAACGCCACCTTTGGCACCACCATAAGGTAAGCCTACTAAGGAACACTTCCAGCTCATCCACATGGATAGGGCTGCAACTTCTCCTAAGGTTACATTTTCATGGAAGCGAATGCCGCCTTTAGCAGGACCCGTGGAGAGGTTATGTTGAACACGGTAGCCCTCGAATATGGTTATACTCCCATCGTCCCTTTTAACGGGAATAGAGACGGCAAGGCAGCGGCGCGGGTACTTTGTGCGGTCACGTATCGAGTCTGGAAGGTTAATAGCATCAGCCGCACTATCGAATTGCTTGCATGCCATGCGGAAGACATCGGAATCATAAAGCTGCGAAACAATTGCTTTAGACATAGGGGTTTTCTCCTTAGGTTAACTGTTGCTAATAAGATATTTCTAAAAACAACGATATGCAACGGCCTAAGCACCTATCCCGACTCCTATTAGTTATTTAAACAGGAGGGATTATTTTTTTACGTAAAATGAGCTATGTCTTTGGCTATAAGTGAGATATATAACCATACCGATCGCAAGCCATACAAAAAACCTAATCCACGTGATAATCGTAAGTCCTGTCATAAGGCATAAACAAAGCCCTGCGGAGAGTAAGGGGAATAGGGGGACAAAGGGTACTCGAAATCCCCGTTTAAGTTCTGGGCGTTTCTTTCTTAAAATAATAACACCGATTGAAACTAAAACGAATGCGAAGAGGGTACCTATATTAGAAAGGTCTGCTGCGTCTCCAATATCGAGAAGTCCTGCAGGAAGGCCAACCGCAAGTCCCGCAATCCATGTAGACCAGTGAGGAGTTTGGTATTTTGAGTGAACAGCGCTAAAGAGTTTTGGCAATAAACCATCGCGAGACATGGCGAACCAAATGCGTGCTTGCCCGTATTGGAATACTAGCAGCGATGAAACCATTCCTGTTAAAGCACCGATCAAAATAATCGATTGGTAGATTGGATTAGCTTTTAAAAAGGCTAAGGCATAAGCCACAGGTGCATCTGCTGCAGGTCCTGACTCGAACGTTTGGTAGCGCATCATACCTAGAAGAACTAAAGCCACTCCGACATACAGAAGAGCACAGATGATTAACGACGCTATAATTCCAAAGGGCACATCGCGCTGAGGATTTTTTGTTTCTTCAGCTGCTGTGGAAACGGAATCGAATCCAATGTAAGTAAAAAAGATAATAGCTCCACCGCTAAGTATACCGGAAAAACCAGACGGCGCAAATGGATGCCAATTTGCTGGGTGAACGAGCATACCACCCACAACTAAAAATACCATGATCGCGGCAATCTTGATCAGAACCATGATGTTATTAGCGCGTGCCGACTCTTTAATTCCGCGTACTAAAATAACCGTTAAAATAAAAACGATTAAAAACGCAGGAACATTAAAATAAGCTCCGGTCCATTTTCCTTCTGCCCATACGCAGGTCGACCAGTGGTCTGGGAGTGTGATACCAAATGCAACTAACTGAGCTTTGAGATAACCTGCAAATCCTACAGCAACAGCCACATTACTGACGGCGTATTCTAGAATGAGATCCCAACCGATAATCCATGCAATGAGTTCACCTAAGGTGGCATAGGTGTAAGTATAGGCACTTCCTGCAACCGGAATCATAGAGGCAAGCTCTGCGTAGCAAAGTCCTGCAAAACTACATGCAATTGCAACTAAGATAAACGAAATGGCAATTGCAGGACCAGCAGCGGGACGTCCGTGTTCAAAACTTGTAACCCAGTGGCCTTGTTGGAAAAAATTATAGATTAAATCCATAACAGGCGCATGCATAATGGAGGGAACAGCAAAGTGTTCACCTGCAGCTGCGGTACCTGTTAAAACAAAGATTCCTGAGCCAATAATTCCTCCAACACCTAAGGCGGTGAGACTCCATGGACCTAAGGATTTTTTTAATTTATGACCAACGGCGCTGGAATCGGCGATGAGGCCTTCAATTGATTTACGAGCAAAGAGTTGGTTAACTTTGTTCGACTTTTGGGGTTCCATATATTGCTTCTTAGCCTTGATGAGCCCTAAAGAGAGGCAACTACTTTATGCTAAACTCTAGCTCAGTCTTGCCGTATACGGCTAGTCAGTATCCAATTAAGTTATGGAACTTAAGAAGCTACAGTCCTTGCTTGTTACTTGGTCGAATATTAATTCGGGAAGTAGCAATATGGAGGGATTAGCTTTGATGCGAAAAGCACTTATTGAAGCATTCTCAGCGATCAAGGGTGCAGAGATTAAAGAAATTAAGCTTGAGGGAACGCAGGCGCAGGCGGTGTCTATTCGAGTCAGACCCAAAGCTAAACGACAGCTATTATTAAGTGGTCACTATGACACCGTATTTGAACCAACACACCGGTTCCAAACTGCAGTTTTAAAAAATGAGGATGTGCTAAACGGACCTGGCGTAGCTGACATGAAAGGCGGGATTTTAGTGATGTTAGCAGCATTGCTCGATTTTGAAGCAAGTGCCCATGCATCTTCCTTAGGGTATGAAGTGCTACTAACGCCAGATGAAGAAACGGGTTCTGTTGCGAGTCGTCCAGTAATTGAAGCAAAAGCTGGATCAAAAGAATTTGAATTTGCGCTCGTTTTTGAACCTGCTCGCTCAAACGGAGATTTAGTTAAATCACGAAAAGGTGGAGGGGTCTTTAAACTCAGTGTTTATGGTAAAGCTGCCCATGCAGGTCGTGACCCTAGTCAAGGTCGCAATGCAATTCTAGCACTCTGCGAATGCTTACCGCGTATTAGCCAGCTCGCTTCAGAGTATCCGTCGATCATGGTAAACGTAGGCTCTATTCAGGGAGGTGGGGTAGTTAATGTAGTTCCTGATTTTGCTAGTGCTGAGGTAAATATTAGAATCACTAAAAAATCAGATGAAGGCATTGTTCAAACACGCCTAAATGATATTTCAGAATTTATCCATACGAAAGATGGTTATCGTATTGAAATTACAGGTGGCTTTAATCGAGCACCTAAGGAAAATACACCTCGAGAGGATAGCTTATTTGAGGCATGGAAATCATGTGCGGCCAAATATAACGTAGCACTGGATTGGCAACATGTCGGTGGTGGAAGTGATGGAAACTTAATGAGCGCAGTGGGCTTACCAAATTTAGATGGGCTAGGTCCCGTGGGAGATTGTATTCACAGTGCTGACGAATTTGTTTTCCTCTCAAGTTTAGTTACTCGCTCACAGATAGCGTCTGAATTTTTGAAACGCACCGCTTCGGGTCAAATCGTCTAGTTTTTACGCCGTGCTTTTTAAATTAAAATCAGATTATAAGCCCATGGGGGACCAACCTGAAGCGATTGAAAAATTAGTGAAATCGCTAAAGGCAGGAAATAAAGATCAGACCTTACTCGGGGTAACTGGATCTGGTAAGACTTTTACTATGGCAAATATTATTGCGCAGCTTGATCGGCCTACCTTGATCATGTCGCATAATAAGACGCTTGCTGCTCAGCTTTATTCTGAATTTAAGAATTTCTTTCCTGAGAATGCAGTCGAGTATTTCGTAAGTTATTATGATTACTATCAGCCCGAAGCTTATGTACCTTCGAGTGATACATTCATCGAAAAAGACTCAGCGATTAACGATGAAATCGATCGCCTACGTATTTCAGCGACGAGTGCTCTCGTGAGTAGAAGGGATGTGATTGTTGTAGCGAGCGTGTCCTGTATCTACGGATTAGGCTCACCAGAAGATTTTTCTACGATGCGCATTACGCTTAAAAAAGGAGCGACAATGCCTCGAGATAAGTTTCTTGAGCGGTTAGTTGAAAATATTTACGAGAGAAATGATTACCAATTGGACCGCGGACGTTTTAGAGTCAGAGGAGATATCGTGGATGTTATGCCAGCGTATTTGGAGCATGGACTGCGGATCGAATTTTTTGGTGATGAAATTGAAAAGATTACCGAGTTTGAAGCACTGACTGGATCTGTCATGCGTGAGCTCGATGAATTTGATTTGTACCCTGCAAATCAGTACGTCACAACGAAAGAAAGACTGATTCCTGCTATTGAAGGAATTAAAAAAGAACTTGAAGAACGAGTCGCGTATTTTGAAAAGAGTGGACGTTATCTTGAAGCACAGCGTATTCGGATGCGCACCCAATATGATCTAGAAATGCTTCAGGAAATGGGCTTTTGTAGCGGTATAGAAAATTATTCGCTTCATATGTCAGGCAGGAAGCGTGGGGATAGACCATCCTGTTTAATTGATTTCTTCCCTAAGGATTTTCTTTTAATGGTCGATGAAAGCCATGTGAGTGTTCCTCAAATTGGCGGTATGTATAATGGGGATCAGGCGCGTAAAAAGACACTTGTTGATTTTGGATTCAGACTACCTTCAGCGCTTGATAATAGACCTCAGAGTTTTGAGGAATTTAGATCGGTTACGGCTCAAACGTTGTATGTTTCGGCAACTCCCGGGCCTTTTGAATTTGCAAATTCCAAGGTGATTGCAGAGCAAGTCATTCGCCCTACAGGCTTACTCGATCCAATCATTACGATTAGACCTACGAAAGGTCAGGTTGAGGACTTGATAAGTGAAATTAAAAAAGCGACTGAAAATAAGGAGCGAGTCTTAGTTACGACACTAACTAAACGCCTGTCTGAAGATATTACGACCTATCTACGCGAAGCAAAAATCAAAGTGGAGTACTTGCACTCTGATATTGATGCTATTGAGCGTGTTGAAATTTTGCGCAATCTTAGACTAGGTAATTTTGATGTGCTTGTGGGTATTAATTTACTTAGAGAAGGATTGGATTTACCTGAAGTTGCTCTCGTCGCTATTTTAGATGCGGATAAGGAAGGATTTTTACGAAGTGAGACGAGTCTTATTCAAACCTCAGGACGTGCTGCACGTCATGAGAATGGACGGGTTATTTTTTATGCGGATAAGTTAACGGATTCTATTAAGCGAACCATTGAGGTTACGTCTAAGCGACGTGAGAAACAGGATGCGTATAATAAAGCGCATAATATCACACCCAAAAGTGTTAAACGTACGGCTCAGACGAGCTTACATGTTTATGATGGAACTGGTGTTAAACCCGGTGAAGATACGGAATTAACAAACACAGAAGATGTGGCTGCTGTGATTGCAGAACTCGAAGAGGAGATGCAAGATGCTGCAGCAAAATTAGAATTTGAAAGGGCAGCACTGCTTCGCGATCAAATTGATGCGCTAAGGTCAGGAAAGTTTACTAAAATCGCTGCTAAAAAATCTAAACCCAAAGCAAAAGCGATGCGTGGCAAAGATGCATCATCGCCTATATTTTATAAGCCTAGAAAAAAATAGGATAATCAAACCCACTCAGGTGGATTTTGTAGTTCTGGCTTAAGAACTCCGATACAGGGTAGATTGCGGTAGCGTTCAGCGAAGTCTAAACCGTATCCAACAACAAATTTATCTGGGATTTTAAATCCTACAAAATCGGCTTCATAAGGTACTTCACGTCTTCCTTGTTTATCTAGAAGTACGCACACCTTAAGACTCGCTGGGTTTAACTTACGAATAAGCCCGTCAACTAAGCTAATTGTTTTTCCTGTATCTAAAATATCGTCAATAAGCAGTACGTGTCTTTTAGAAATATCAAGGGTCATGCTATGCATGATTTGGGGTGTTCCTTGAGAAATCGTTTTTTCTCCGTAGCTAGATATGCGAATACAATCCAGACGTACCGGATTGTCGATTTCACGCATAAGGTCCGCAGTAAAAAGAATAGCTCCGTTAATTAAGGAAATAATGGTGAATTCAGAGTCCCCGTAGTAAGCTTTGAGTTCTTTGCCCAAGCCTTTGACCCGTTCTTTAATTTCTTTTTCTGTAAAAAGAACGCTTTCGAGATCAGGATGTGCTACTTTTTTAGTGTCTGATTTTGCAGGCATGAGTGGTAAAATAAGGCAGACAAAGACACTGCTTTTAGGCAATCTGATTTCACCTGGATTTCAATTATCGCCTTTAAATACAGATTTCTGTAGGTCTTAATTAATTCTTCTTCTATGATATCTATCAAGATAAAGTCCGTTTCTAAGGCGTTTGGAGCTGTTAAGGCTCTGGATGCGGTTAGTCTTGAGGTTAATCCAGGGGAATTGTTCTTTTTGCTAGGGCCTAGTGGCTGCGGGAAGACAACCTTATTGCGTTCTTTAGCAGGTTTTTATGTACCAGATCAGGGAGAAATATTTTTTGATACAGAAAATGTAACCAGTAAGCCGCCACACAAACGTAACACAGCAATGATGTTTCAAAGCTATGCGCTGTGGCCACATATGAGTGTTGCGCAAAATGTCGCTTTCGGCCTCGAAGAAAGACATATGGATAAGAATGCTATCAAGGCACGGGTAGCAGAGACTTTAGAATCGGTAAGAATGGGGGACTATGCTGAGCGTCTACCAAGTGAACTTTCTGGCGGTCAGCAACAACGGGTCGCATTAGCAAGAGCCTTAGTTATTAAACCTAAGTGCTTACTCCTGGATGAGCCACTTTCTAATTTAGATGCACAGCTTAGAGC
>DAISZL010000005.1:71595-116891 GCA_036824825.1 Opitutaceae bacterium | reverse complement strand
TAGATAAGTCTTAGACTTATTCAGTGATATTGACTGACGATTAAACGATACGATTTTCGCGTATAATTTGCTGATACAATTTAAAACTTTGTTTTGGAGTACGCTTCTGAGTCGAATAGTCGACACGAGTCATACCAAATCGGCGAGTGTATCCCCACGACCATTCATAGTTATCCATAAGACTCCAGTGCCAGTAGCCCTTTAATGGATAACCTTCTGATACTGCACGGTGCGCCTGCCTCAAATAGGAGCGCATATACATGACACGTGATAAATCTAAAATTTCACCTTCTTTGGTTACTTCGTCATCTGTTGCGCATCCATTTTCAGAAATAACAATCGGGATATCTGTTTTACCTAGCGCTTCACTTACTTGACGCACTCCCCAATAGAGCGCTTCAGGCAAGAAGTTTAACCATGGCATAACCATTTGAGGATATTGTTTTGGAAGTGGTAACACTTCATAGCCTTTCTCCGTATCAGCTGCTCTCACATAATTACCCGTGTAAATATTATAACCTAAAAAATCAAGTGGCTGACCAATGATATTCATGTCTCCCGATTGAATCTTTGGAGCATTATCCCCCAGTCTATCGAGTGTTGCCTGAGTATATTTACCTGTGAGTGCAGGAACCAAGACTGTACCATTATGCTCTTCTTCACGAAACGCTTTATTAGCAGCTGCAATATTTTCTTTCGTTTCAATGACAGGAACAAATGCATCATAATTTACAACGAGTCCCACCTTACATGGTTTTGGACTTGCTGCACGTATAGCTTGTGCACCCATGCCGTGGGCAAGAAGCGCGTGATGAACTGTCTGTAATACTTCTTGGCGTGATTTTACAATCGTACCCGGAGCATGAGGGGGCTGTGTTACATCATAGCCTAAATAGGTGAAGCAGTAGATTTCATTAATTGTCATCCACGATGTGATACGATCTCCAAGACGTTTAACCGTAGCAGAACAGTAATCAGCGAAATCATGAGCAATTTCACGACTACGCCACGATCCATACTTATCTTCTAGCGCTTGAGGACTATCCCAGTGAAAGAGTGTCGCATGTGGGGTGATGCCATGTTCTCCCAAGCAGTCAGCTAGATTCTTATAAAAATCATAAGCCTTCTCATTTACGGCTCCTCTTCCGTCAGGAACGATACGAGGCCATGCAATACTAAAGCGGTAATGCTTAATTCCTAACTCTGCCATGAGTTTTACATCGTCTCTAAAGCGGTGATAATGATCGCATGCTACATCGCCCGTATCGCCATTTTTAACTCGTCCTGGAATACGACTAAACACATCCCATACACTTGGCTTACGACCATCTTCGTTAGCAGCGCCTTCTACTTGATAGGAAGCCGTTGCAGCTCCCCACATAAAATCTTTTGGAAACTGCGATCCTACTAAAGCGAGGTTCGCAGGTTGTACTGCTGTAGTAGGCTGAGCTGCTAATCTAGAACCAGCTACAGAAGCAGCCACAGCACTAAGTGTACCTGTTAAAAAAGATCTACGATCAATCATGGGGTTAATGAGGTTATCTAACTGACACTGATCTAAGCCTATTCTTCAAGCAAATTACCACTAAGCTTAGCTAAGCTATGTAGTAGCTTTTTATTTAATCTTTTAAAAAGAAAAAGATCGAAACTAGAATTCAAAATCATAGTTTAAGTATTACCCCTATCCCCTTACTCAGTATGCCTATTGTAGCAGCTAACAAGACTCAGCCATCGTATGATGTTATCGTTGTAGGTTCAGGAGCTGCAGGCGGCCAAACCGCCTACACGCTTACCATGGAGGGGGCTAAAGTGCTCATGCTTGAAGCAGGACGTAGTTACGATCCAATCAGTGAAACGCCCATGTTTAATACGCCTAGTCAGGCGCCACTTCGCGGATCAAACACACCTGACAAATACTTCGGATATTATGATGCGACAGTCACTGGAGGATGGGATATTCCTGATGAGCCCTACACCAGTGCTTCAACCGAAATTGAGGAACAATTCTGGTGGTGGAGAGCGAGAATGTTAGGAGGTAGATCAAACCACTGGGGAAGAATTTCACTACGTAATGGGCCTTATGATTTCAAACCCTACTCGCGTGATGGACTTGGATTTGATTGGCCTCTGAGTTACGAAGACGTAGCTCCTTATTACGATAAAGTAGAGATGCTTATCGGCGTGTATGGTACAAACGAAGGTTTAGAAAATACACCAAATTCACCTGAAGGCGTTCTTCTACCCGCTCCGAAAATGCGTGCGAATGAAGCCCTCGCACAAAAGAAGGCAAAAAAACTTGGCGTACCTGTCATTCCTATTCACCGCGCGGTACTAACAACCAGACAAGACTCGGCTAATCTTCCACAAAAGTTACATCCAACAAACCCTAAAGCTCAGCGAATTTTAGCTAAAGCAATGCAAGAAAGGGCTGCATGTTTTTGGGCTACAGATTGTGGAAGAGGATGCTCCATTAAAGCGAATTATCAATCTACAACAGTTCACTTACCTCCCGCACTCGCTACAGGTAACCTTGATATTGTTACAAACGCGATGGTGCGTGAAATTACTCTAGATGATACAGGAAAAGCAACCGGTGTTGTATGTGTAGATAAAACAACGGGTGAAGCATATCACTATAAAGCAAAAGTGGTTACTCTAGCAGCTAGTTCTGCTGAATCAGTACGCATTTTACTCAACTCAAAATCAAAATTATTTCCTAACGGATTAGCTAACTCGAGCGGTCTTGTTGGTAAATACATTATGGATACAGTAGGTGGAGGACTTGGTGGACAAATACCACTACTCGAAAGTTTACCTCTCCATAACGAAGACGGTGCAGGCGGTAGCCACGCCTATGTTCCCTGGTGGCTTTATAAAGAACAAAAAGCAGGTAAGCTCGACTTTCCTCGTGGTTATCACATCGAATTTGGTGGAGGACGCAGCATGCCTAACGCAAGAACAGCTAATAATCTAGAGCGCTTCACAGGTGGAAGCTACGGCAAAGCCTTTAAAGAAGACGCAAGACGTTACTACGGTTCGATGATTGGCTTTAGTGGACGTGGTGAAATGATTCCCAATAACAATTCCTTCTGCGAATTAGACCCTAGTGTTAAAGACAAATGGGGAATTCCCGTTCTAAAGTTTCACTGGAAGTGGTCCGAATATGAGTTAAAACAAGTTGAGCATATGCAGCGCTCATTCAAAGAAATCATAGAAGCGATGGGCGGCACTACCTCACAAAAGGTTCAACCCGGTATTAAAAATATAGAACCGGGTGGTAAAATTATTCACGAAGTGGGTGGAACGATTATGGGCAATAATGCCCGCAAATCCGTTACAAACCAATGGGGGCAAACGTGGGACGTTAAAAATCTATTTATCACCGACGGTGGACCTTTTGTAAGCAATGCAGATAAAAACCCTACTCTAACGATCATGGCCTTAGCTTGGAGAGCCAGTGATTACATTTTGAGTGAATTAAAACAAAACAATCTTTAAGTTTAATACTATGAGCACAAATGAACCTACAGCGATTGATCGCCGCATGGCGATTAAATGGCTACTTGCAGCAGCTGCTTCACTGAGCGTTATGGATAGACTCCATGCGGGAGACGAAGCCCCTGTACCTAGATTTGAGGCTGGTGGATACGGACTCGATTCAAATCTACTTAAAACATATACGCCTGGAGAAGTTTGGCCGCTCATCTTAACCCCTGCACAGCGTAAAGCTGCGATTGCTCTTTGTGATGTCATTATCCCAGCTGACAATGTTTCACCCTCTGCTTCTAGCGTTGGCGTACATGACTTTATCAACGAATGGGTAAGTGCTCCTTATTCTTGGGTTGGCAGTCCAGAAGCAAGTCATGCTGAGGCTAAAAAGCTAATAATAGACGGACTTAATTGGATCGATGAAGAATCCAACAAACGTTTCGGCACAGCCTTCTGTAATTTAATTAGCAGCCAACAACATGCCATCTGTGATGATATTTGTTACACAGCAACCGCTAAGAAAGAATTTAAGAAAGCAGCTACTTTTTTTGCTAAATTTAGAAATCTTACTGCAGGTGGTTTCTATACAACACCTATAGGAATGAAAGATATTGGCTACATAGGAAACGTGCCTATGGCATCTTTTGATGGTCCACCACCAGAAGTATTAAAGCGCTTAGGGTTAGACCAAAGTGCTTAATACTAGGCATAAAAAAACCGGAGCCACACACGACTCCGGTTTTTTATTAGATTAAATCTAGATTAGAATTTAATGTTAACACGGCCATAGTAGTAGCCGCCATCAAATCCGAATGGAGAGAAGCTGCTATACTGAGATTGACCGCTTGTGTTATTATAAGAATCTAACTTAGTTGGGAATGTATTGAGGAAGTTATTAGCACCTACAGCGATTGTAATACTCTTGTTATAGTGCCAAGATACTTCTGCATCAAACAGCCACTTTGCATTCAACCATTGATCCGTTGATTGGAAGCCAATGATAGCAGGTGCTGTTACAGGTGAAGCTGAACCAGGTTGTAAGACCTTGCCATACCAGTCTTCACGTAACAAGAAGCTAAATTTCTTACCCCAATCATAGGTTTGGCTTAATACAGCCTTATTCATAGGAGTGCTGCGTTCCCAGCGTAGAATATTTTGGCGGTCAAAGATTGGTTGATTACTTGTTAAAGCAAGCACGTTAGCTGGTGTTGATTTAGCATAGGTAACAACGGTGTCATTATAGTTATAGGATCCGTAGAAGGTAATCTTATCACCAGTCTTTAATTTCAAGCCGTAGCTAGTAGTGAAATCCACACCTTGTGTACGGGTATCTAAGCCATTAGTGAAATAACGACCACCTTCGATACCTGAATAACCTTGAGTCGTTAAGAAGTTAGCAACCGATGTCGTAGCAAAGTTTGCTGATAAAACAATACGGTTAGTAACAAGAATATTATAAGCATCAACACTAGCGGTGAAGTTATCGATTGGATTAGCAGTAAAACCAGCACTTACGTTGGTTGATCTTTCAGGTGTTAATGGTGTAGCACCTAGTGCAACTGCAGCTGGATCATTAACACGGAATGTTTTAACCATATAAGGACCACTAACACCGTTAACTGTTAAAATAACAGAGGAAGTCGTGGTAAAGTACTCTTGTTGCAATTCTGGAGCACGGAATCCGTTGCTGAATGAAGAACGGAAATTCAACCAATTATTAAGTTTATAAATGGCACCAATTTTACCTGTTCCAGTAGAACCTGCATCAGAATAGTGCTCAGCACGTGCTGCTAAATCTATATCAAGTTTTGATGTTACTTGATTTTCAACATCAGCATAACCTGCCATATTATTACGTGAAGCATTTGTTACGTCTGTTGGTTGAAATCCTGGGAAACCTTGAGCACCGAAAGCTGGGGTACCACCCGTTGATGGTCCATAAAGAATAGTTGCACCACCGTTTGCATAGGAAGCAGGATCACCTTGTTGAATTGTATATGTTTCAGCACGGAATTCGGCACCAAAAGCTGTTTTTAAAGGAGATGATAAAAATGCAACATTCCACTGCTTAGTTACATCAAAATTAGATGTATATTGATCGAACTCCATAGAACCGTCGTAAAAACGAGTTGGTGTATTTAAACCATAAGATACGTTAAGAGAATTGATCGTATAGTAACGAACTAAGCTCATACCATAAACTTGGCTTAAATCGAAATTCCATCCGTCACCTAAACTGCCCTTAAAACCAGCAGTTAAATCATAATCAGTTACATGAGGGTTAATCTGAGGCTGAAAACCATTAGGATAGATTGCTACAATATCTGTAGTATCATCCGCACGGCGCCAGGATGCAAATGAGTAGCTTAAGCGGTGATTAGCACCACCTGTTACATAGAAAGTAACATTATCAGAAATTTTCTTTTCAAAATCTCCGAAGAAACCACGCGAGTAACTTGTTGGATCACCAAAAATAATCTGGCCACGATTGAATGAAGCTTCACGAGAATCAGGATTTCCGTTGATAACATTTGCTGTTGTACCACCTGCAACTAACGCACCTGTTGTCGCATTTGTTCCGTAGTATTGCTGTCTTAAATCAGGACCTGCACGATTAGTATAGCCAGAGTCCTTAAAATATAAGGTAGCACCAAAGTAGCTGCTAGCGTCTGGTTTTACACCATAGTGAGCTGCACCGTAAACCGTTGCACCATCACCCATGTACATCTTTCCAACTTCCGTCGTAGTACTAAAGCCAACATCACGGCGTAAGTTTAAATTAATTACACCTGCGATAGCATCTGAACCGTATTGAGCAGCCGCACCATCACGTAATACTTCAGCACCAGCTAAAGCAAAAGTCGGTATCGTATTTAGATCTACTGCAGCATCACCACGTCCAATACTACCATTAAGATTTACAAGCGCACTGGTATGATAACGTTTGCCATCTAAAAGAACTAGAGTTTCACCAGGTCCGAGCGCACGAAGCGTTGCTGGACGAATAGAATCTGTACCGTCTGTATTAGCAGAACGTGGAAAATTAATTGAAGGCACTAACACGGACAGTAACTGGCCTAATTCAGTGTAACCATTATTTTGAATATCATCCGTTGTGAAGATATCAATAGGAGCTACTGAATCAGTGGCTGTACGGTCATTGAAACGTGACCCAATTGTAACCATCGAATCCATCTTTACCGTTTGATCGGAAGAGGCTGGCGCTGGGGTCTGCGCGTTTACATTGCTAACAAGTAGCGCTGCAAAAGCAGCTGCTAGTAGATGAGAAGCATAGGACTTCCCGGTGTGTGTAGTTTCGTTCATACGATACATAAGATATGTGAATCAACCCGAAAAAACAAGTAATCAATACTTAGGTAAATACATCATATTTAACATGATTTATTATACGTTACGCGCCAATTAGTTACATAATTATTACAGACTATATACTAATTTTTATAGCCGTATTTTGCTAAAATTGTCTGCGCCAGATCCGCTTTTAAGAATAAAACGTACTTTTCTGCGTCTTTAGGAAAAACAGTTTTATTTAAGACAACAGCTGTTTGTTCAAGCGGCTCATATAGTTCATCCGATACAACTAACCATCTACCCTGCTCTTTAAGTGTAAGCGCACGAATGCTTGATAGCGCAATAAATCCAAGCTGAGCATTACCCGATTGAACAAATTGAGCTGCTTGAGCAATTGACTCAGCCGTTACAATTTTTGGATTTAATACATCAGTTAACTTTAAATTCTTAATCACTTGATGAGCCGCTTTGCCGAAAGGAGCGTTTTTGGGATTAGCTATAGCTATACGCAGCACTTTAGTTTCCAAAAGTGAGGATTTTAAATCCTTTAGCGCTAAATCTGAATCCATACTCCACAAGACAAGTACACCATGAGTAAATGGACATACCTTATTTGAATCAGCTCGTTTACTTTGAATTAATTGATCTACAAAGGAGTAATCGGCAGAAAGCAGCACATCAACTGGCGCTTCATGTTCGATTTGCGCTACGAGTTGTCCCGTAGAGCCAACTATTTTTTTAATTTTAACATCAGGATTTAGTGACTCAAAGACGTTGTCTATTTCGTCTACGGCCTTAGATAAATTAGATGCTACTGCAACACTCAGAGTATGAGGTGAAGCATAGGTAGAAACGCAGAGATTAATCAGGATTAAGATATAGCCTAAAAATAATCTCACAAAACTATAATTTGATTAAGGTTGTGGAAACTTTACCCACTTGGCTCCCAAGGTAGAACTCTTTACTGCAGTTTCAATAAAGACCATACCTTCTACCCCATCCTCAATCGTTGGATAATCCACATCGCTTGGAATTTTTTTGCCCGAAACCTGAGCTTCAATTGCCCTAAAGGCCTCACGATAAATATTACCAAACGCTTCAAGGTAACCTTCAGGATGTCCTGTCGGTATACGCGTCACATGCTTAGCAGCATCACTAAGATATCCATTACCACGCAAAAACACCTCACGTGGTTTATCAAGGTGCTTTACGATAAGAGCATTAGGATTTTCTTGATGCCATTCTAATCCACCTTTTTCGCCATAGACACGTATGGCTAAAGCATTCTCTTCACCAACACAAATCTGTGAAGCATGTAGTACCCCTTTAGCGCCACCATGATATCTGAGTAAAATACTGCCATCATCGTCTAATTTACGTCCTGGAACAAAAGTAGTTAGATCTGCACATATTTCTTTTAAGCGTAGCCCTGTTACATAACGGGCAAGATTTTCTGCATGGGTTCCTATGTCACCCATTGCTCCTGCTGCACCACTTTTTTTCGGATCAACCCTCCAGGATGCTTGTTTTTGTTTTGTTTTCTCAAGCGCTGTAGCAAGCCATCCCTGTGGATATTCAACGATGATTTTACGAATCTTACCAAGGGATCCAGATTTCACTAACTGACGTGCTTCACGCACCATTGGATTACCTGTATAGTTATGGGTAAGAACAAATACCTGCTTTGTTTTACTTACAATAGAACGTAATTTTAGAGCTTCTTTTAAATTAAAAGTAACAGGCTTATCGCAGATTACATTGAAACCTTTTTCTAAAAATAACTTTGCAGGCGGAAAATGTTGAAAGTTTGGCGTAACAATAACGACAAAATCTAACCGTTTAGAAGCAGGCATTTTCGCCTCTTCACGCGCCATTTCAACATAGCTACCATAAACACGAGTAGGATCTAAAAACAAATCTTCACCCGAAAGTTTAGAGCGTTCAGCATCGCTAGAAAATGCTCCAGCAACGAGCTCAGCTTGACCATCCATGGCAGCAGCGATGCGATGCACGCCACCAATAAAAGCACCACGTCCCCCACCAATCATTCCATAGCGTAGTTTACGTTTCATTATTTTTCCGTGTTAAAAGCTGCATCAAATGCAATCGCACTACGTGCAAAATCTAATTTGCGTAAGAATTGTAACGACTCAGCTGCACCGTGTTCTCTATCCATACGAATATCTTCCCATTCTACAGATAGCGGACCAGCGTAGCCTATATCATTAAGAGCAACGATAATGTCCTCGAAGCGAATGTCACCACGCCCTACTGATCTAAAATCCCACGCCCTACGAGCATCACCGAAACTTGTATGGCCACCAAAGATGCCAACCGTACCATCACCATGCCCCCACCACACATCTTTCATGTGTGCATGAAAAATGCGCTTACTAAAGGTACGAATAAATTTTACATAATCTACACCTTGATAACCCAAATGTGAAGGATCGTAGTTAAACCCAAATCGCGGATGATTGTTAACAGCAGCTAATGCACGCTGAGCACTAACAATATCAAATGCAATTTCTGTTGGATGTACCTCAAGAGCAAATTGAGCATTCTGCTTATCAAAAGCTTCGAGGATTGGTCCAAAACGTTTTGCGAAATCTACATAACCTTTATCCCAATCAGCTTGGGATGTAGGAGGGAAAGCATAGATTGAATGCCAAATTGAAGATCCAGTAAATCCATTCACGGTCACAGGAGCTTTAGAATCTTTTGCACCAGGTTTAGCGTCAAAGAAACGGCGCGCTGCTTTAGCTGTAAGACTTAGCTTTGCAGCAGCTCTCTGCCTCACCCCTTCTGCTTCTCCATTACCCCATACATCAGGAGGTAAAATTAATTTGTGACGTTCATCAATTAAATCGCAGACTGCTTGTCCAACCAAGTGACTTGATACTGCAAAACAAGTAAGCCCGTTGTCTTTAAGAAGCTGCCATTTATCTGTGATATATTTATCTGATGAAGCTGCTTGATCGACATCGAAATGATCACCCCAACACGCTAACTCTAATCCATCATAGCCCATCTTTTTCGCAAGAGGTGCTAATTTCTCTAGGGGCAAATCAGCCCATTGACCAGTGAAGAGTGTAATAGGACGTGGCATAAGAATAAAAAATATTTATTATAATTTTAGTGCTTTTAGGTAAGCTAAACTGACTGGAATATTTGCAAGCGGATCTGTTGTTTCGTCTTCGATAAAATAATACTTAACTCCGTCCGCTTGTGCCGCAGAGAGTACAGCCTTCCAGTCAATAACACCTGTACCAACAGCAACATCATCACCTAACTTTGTATGTGATGGTACCCCATCAGCTCGGTCAGCTCCTTTACGTAGATCTTTTATATGCAGCATGAGCCAGCGGTCTGGATATTTTTTAAGAAGTGCGACAGGATCACCGCCACCAGCATAAACCCAGAAGACATCCATCTCAAAACATACGAGGTTACGCATCGTCTCACGCATAACGATATCCAATCCAGTTTCATTATTAGAATCAGCAAGTGGAGTGAATTCAAAGCCGTGCGTATGAACACCCAATTGAATTCCTTCTGCTTTAAGAGCAGCACCCCATTTATTCAAATTAGCGGCATCTTCGTGTGCTTGAGCTGCAGTTAAGTACTTTGAATGAGCATGCCCTAAAACAGGGATAACAACATAAGTTATACCCATTGCTTTAAGATCACTCACAATACTTGGAAAATTTTTAACAAACTGATCATAGCCATAATGGGATGATACAGGATTCAAACCATGCGACCTAAGATCAGCACCAAACAGTGCAGGCTTAACACCATATGTACCTGCAGTCTCTACTTCTTTTATTCCATAGGTTTTACTGATTAAATCCATTGTGCCAGTGACATCCTTTGGAAACTGAGCTCTAAGACTCCATAATTGGATTCCGATATGATCATGAAAGTCTACAGTCTGGGCCTGTAAGCTAGCTGTTAGGCAGACAAGAGAAGCAATTAGGAATGATTTCATAAAGTGGGTTAAGTTAATGACGCTTACGACCAGGGGTAGTTTCATTCTGCAGAGCTTAAGCTATCTGTAAAATAAAAACGGGCTATCCCAATCGAGAGGATAGCCCGTTTACGTAAAACTATAGATGAATTACTCTCCAACAACCAATACCTCGAATGAGTTTGGTATCATTTTTCTACGTCCTGGTTTTTGACCGTCAGCAGCCTTTTGAGGATCTGCGAACTTCCCCGTGACGAGATAAACATGACCTGTTTTTGAATCAACAGCAGTAATTGTACGTGCACCGTATGCGGTAGGAAGCGTCTGCACTAAGGTATACTTATCCGCAGAATCTTCGTGAAGAATACTAATGGTACCTTCTACATTAGAAGTGAAAATAAGTTTTTTCGCGCTATCAAAACAATCGCCATCTGGATCCTCTCCGATTGCAGGTGTTGCAACTAAACGACCTGAATCACTATCAACTACTGCGAGTAAATTATTACCGCCTGACGCAAAGAGACGATGCGTAACTGGGTCGATTGCTAGACCTGTACCACCCTCGACTGGATCAATAGACCAGCTAGCAAGAGGTTTTAATGTCTTTAAATCTACAACTTGGATAGCACTTTTGTCTTCTGTGTTAACAAAAAGATGCCCACGTCCATCAAAAGCCATTCCTTCTAATTTACCAACAAGCGGGACAACTGCTGCGATCGTTAAGGTAGATGGATCAATGACAGTAATTCCACCTGAGGTACCATTAGCAACATAAACACGGTTTGTAGCTTCATCGTATTCAATTGCATCTGGCTTAACACCAAGACCTGTAATCACTTTTTCAATTTTAAGCGTTACTAAATCAAATACCGCAACGGAACGATCCCCGCCACAAGTTATAAAACCACGATTAAGTTTATTTACGATAGCTACGCCATGTACCCCTTTCGTTGGAGCAATAACACCTAGCTTATCACCTGTATCGGCATTAAGCACATCAACTTGAACACCATGCGCGATATAGAGACGACGCATCGATGAATCAATACGGACATAATCAAAGGCTGTACCACCACCTACTGGATAGTGTGCAAGCACTTTGTATTCAGCGCGAAGACTCATCGCTGCGAAAACAAACAGACCTAAATAACCAATTATTTTATTTTTCATATGTATAGTTTTATTAAGACGTGAATAAGATCTAAAAGTTATAAATTATTATCATATTGGATCGAGTCGTTCTTGCCCTTCTTTTTCGGGCCACCGAACGTATAAATGACACTTGCATATACGATACGTGAACTACGTCTACGCATAGAGTCATCACGTAACAGTGGTGTATTAAGCACGGTCTCCTCCTTAAGTGTATTAAATAAATCAGATACCGTAAACACGACACTCATATTCTTACTTTTGATATCGTACTTATAACCTAAATTTGAAACGAATGTCGGCATTCTATAACCCTGAGGAGTTAAACGCTTTGCCGTATAAACGGCATTAAATTGCATCATCGATACCTTTGAAAATTCATATTCGGCATTTAATTTTCCTGAATAAGCCATACTCGATTGATGAGTTGAAAATCCTAAATTACTTGCATCAATCTGACTTCTAAACACATCCGCTGTAGCATTAACGGTCATATTCTTAAAAGGTGAAGTACTGGATATTAATTCCAGACCACCCGCAGTACTCGAAGCTAAATTTTCTTCTGTTGTTAGCAAGGTTGTAGGATTTATAAACTGACTCACCGTAGTAAATCCATGATAGTTACTCCGGTAATAAAGAGTCACTAGATACGTCGTATCCTCTTTTTTATATTGATATCCTGCTTCTAAAGAATGCGTTTCCATAGGCTTTAGAAGTGGATTACCTGCCCTTAGATTAAACGGATCTTGATATCTAGGAAATGGATTTAGGTCATCACTTTCAGGTCTACGAACACGGTGACTGTAGTTTAACTGTAATTCTTGTAAGTCCGATAATTCGTACGACAAGTGCAGTGATGGATACAAACGATATAAGACGGTATCGTTGATAACATGCGTTGTAATCTGATTAGTATTTACGTCAGACTTTTCAAAACGTAAGCCTCCTAAGATACCCAATTGCCCTACTTTTGTGCGATACGTTCCGTAGAGCGATTGGATAAATTGATCGAGAATAAAACGATTCGTAACAAGAGGATCTGTGGTCCATACCGATGAGGAAGTTGCTGCCAATTCTCGATAGTGATCTTGGTTACTTTTATCATCTGACTGATTATAACCTAGTTCGATCTTTGCATTTTTAGAAATTGGATTAGAATACTCTACCGTAAATTCAGTGATCGGTTCTCCATTAAAATCACGAATCGTATCATAATTTGTTGGAGCTGTAGGCACGTTATAAACATTAGCATAAAAATTATTTTCTAATTCTGTATGATGTTGTGTCTGCAAATCGGCAGTTAATACATGATCCTCTGAACCAAAGGTATGCTCCCAGGAAGTCTTTGACTGAACTTCTTCCTCATGTTCAGGATCAAAACGCAATCTATCGTAGTAGAGTGTTTGCGTAGCACCCGTTAATGAGGTCTCTAATTCTGCTGATCTACGAAAAAAAGTACGATTATTATAATCAACCGATTCTGAAAGTTTGTCTGTTTTACTCGTATTGGTTGAAATATTAATCTGACCTAAACGGGAAAGTGGACGACTATGCTCTGTCGTGTTAGTTTGAGTTACTGTAGCAATTCCTGTTTTTGAATCAATTGATGTACGTGTATCCGATGCAATACGTAAACGATCATCCTGCCTTAAACCTAAATCCCATGATAGATTATAAGGTCCTGGATTATAGCTACCCCTGAGTGATGAACTCCATCTTCTTTTATTACCAACTGTAGCTTTCACTGAACCAGAAAACCCAGGAGTTTTCTTTTTCTTTGTAACGATATTTATAATTCCGCCCGCTCCATCTGGCTTATACATTGCAGACGGATTTGTAATAACTTCAATACGTTCTATCGAATCAGCAGGGAGTTGAGCAAGTACGTCTGCTCTACTTGCAGTTCCCATTAAAGCTGATGACTTGCCATCTATGAGCACTTGAACACTCGATTCACCCCTGAGTGATAAATTACCATCAATATCAACCTGTACAGAAGGAATATTCTGGAGCAAATCACTCGCACTACCTGTTGTAGCCTGGATATCTTTTCCTACGTTGTAAATTTTACGATCAATCGAATTTAAGAACGTTTGATTCTTAGCTTCAACACTTACTGCCTCCATTTTTACAACAGGCGATCCAGAAGCTTCAGTAGTAGTTGTTGGATTTAATCCTTGCTGAGCTTCAGCAAATGTTGAGACGAGTAGTAAGCTGATAAACAATCTTAAACACATAGTATATAACCTATAAATAAAAAAAGCTGCAGCCTAGTTTAGCAAGCAGCGCTTCTTGTAACCTTCAGCAATTATTTACTTTTTTTCGTCTTTTTCATCATCCTCATCTTTTTCTTTAGATGCTTTCATCTTCTTAGCCTCTTTCTTATCAGCAGCTACCTCCTTAGCTTGATCCTTAGGAGTCTCGACAGAAACATCGACTATCGCGCTAGTAATAGCATCAACTGCCACTTCGGTAATATTCGTTGTACCTGGAGTAGTAATATCAAACGAATATATAAGCTTACCGTTTTCTTCCTCTAACTCCGAGGATTTAATTGTGCCCTTAGCAACTTTGCTTAAGGCAAGAGTTTTGGCCTGCGCTTCAGATATCTTTGCACGAGCTTTCAAGTCAGCTTGACTTGCTGAATCCTCTGCACGCACGAGATGCGATGTAGTACTTAATAAACCAACAACGATTAATCCGAAGATAATTTTTTTCATAATTTTAATTTTAACAAAATGCTTATTCTAATTACTCGGTTATAATAACACATAATTATTAAATCAGATACTACTCAAACATTACAATTTTGTTAGAATTGAAGTCTTACAACTAAGCCTGCAGTGGAATCTCAAAGCAGAACTCAGTCATAGAATCATCACTTCTCACGAGTCTTATTGATCCCTTATGTTTAATGACGATCTCTTGGCAAATACTCAAACCAAGTCCGCTACCGCCATTTTCACGCTCACGAGATTCATCTACTTTGAAGAAACGGTCAAATAACTGAGCCCAATGTTTATATGGTATTGGATTAGCAGTATTTGAAATACTAAATTTTGCCATAGACATATTTCGAGAAAGACTAAGTTTTATTTCACCTTTCTCACGGTTATGCCTAACAGCATTATCTATTAAATTTAATATTACTCGTCTTAGAAGTATACTATCACCACTAATACTGATATCAGGCTCTATAGCGACACTTACATGAATATTTCGTGCACTAGAGAGAAGCTCTAGGTCCTCTGAAAGTTCACTCACCAAATTGCTTAAATCTATTTTAGAAAAAGACAATTTAGTCTTTTCTGAAGCATCTAAATTCGCCAACAAAAGCAAATCATCTGAGATCTTCTGTAGACGCACCGTTTCTTCGAGTAAATCATTCAAAATACGTTTCTGAGAATCTGAAAACTCAGTCGACCTAACTGCCATTTCTAAATTACCACGCATAATAGTAAGTGGTGTCCTCAACTCATGAGAGGCATCAGCAGAAAAGCGAAGCGCCATATCAAAACTCTTACTCAATCTATCAAACATGTTATTAAGCACTTCAATATGGTGCCCAATTTCATCGTTTGCTAACGCAGGAACTAACCTGTCATTTAATCTATTTACGGTAATTTTTTCAGCTACCTGTGTAATGTCTACTATCGGCTTTAAGGCTTGGGAAGCTATCCATCTACTACCGAGAGCAACTCCTATTAAAATTACCGGCATAGCCCAAAGATAAGCCGTCTGCAAATCTTCAACTAATTCTCTAATAGTTCTTAGATTAGATGCTAAATAAAGATGCTCTCGCCCTAGAGTAAACTCCCCTATCCGTAAGTGTACACGTGGTAAATCTAAAGTAAAAAACCCCGACTTAGTTTTTACTTTCAAAGCCTGATCCATGAGTGACTGAGGAAATGAATACACCTCGTTTGAACTATCCACACTATAGATATAACCATAAACAAGGGGTGCTCCTTCAGTAATGGCCTGTTGTACTTGCTTAGCATCATCCACTTTTATTTCATGCAATTCATCGAATACACGTTTGGACTCTGCTTTCAAACGAACATCAACAGCATTAACCTCAACAAAGTATAAACTTAAAAGAGCTACAGAGGCGAAAAGTAGTACTGCTATACCGCTTAGAGTACAGGACCAGAGGGTAATCTTCCACTTAAGGGACCAGTTTTTCATGATTTCAATTTAAAACAATAACCAGAGCCTCTCACAGTGTGTATGTACTTCATTTCATATTCATCATCAATTTTTTTACGTAATCTTTGAATCGCCACATCAACTACGTTAGTTGAGGTATCAAAATGATAACCCCATACTTGTTCACACAATTGCGTGCGCGTGCACACGCGTCCTGGTATCCGCATTAAATACTCTAAAAGAATAAACTCACGCGTTGTTAATTCTATTTTAGTTTTAGCTCTTGTAACTTCTCGCGTAGTTAAATTTAGCGTTAAATCACCCACAGATAATAGTGTTAATCCCTCACCTGAGTGCCTACGCCAAACAGCCCGCAAACGAGCAATCAATTCTTCAATTAAAAATGGTTTTGGCAGATAGTCATCTGCTCCTAAATTAAGCCCCTCGATTCGATCCTGCGCACCTCCTCTAGCCGTTAGAAGTATTACTGGAACACTATTGCGTTTAGATCTTAATTCTTTAAGGACGCT
Source organism: Opitutaceae bacterium (assembly GCA_036824825.1). Taxonomy (GTDB): domain Bacteria; phylum Verrucomicrobiota; class Verrucomicrobiia; order Opitutales; family Opitutaceae; genus Palsa-1447. Next base: position 100,289 of record DAISZL010000005.1, on the reverse strand, counting down.
TAATCCATCCTTGCCTGGCACCATAATATCTAAAATAAGAGCATCGAATCGTTCATGAGTTGCTAAGTTCAATCCCTCAAGACCATCATGTATAACGATTGGATTAAAACCTACTTCGAGTAGTCCTTTTCTTATAAAACTGGCGATTTTTTTCTCATCTTCTATAATTAAGATACGCATACGAGATAGGTTTTTGATGAAGTAACGCCATTAAACAAGAGAATCTGTTTTAGGCTCTCGGATGAGCTTTTTGATAAATATCCTTTAAGCGCGCAACACTTACATGCGTATAAACTTGCGTTGTAGCAAGCCGAGCATGCCCTAATAGTTCTTGGACAAGTCGTAAATCTGCTCCCGCATTAAGTAAATGAGTCGCGTAAGCATGCCTTAACTTATGGGGAGACATATCAAGAGGCAGACCCGCTAATTGTAAATACCGTTTCATCATCAATTGAACATACCGAGGACCAATTGGCTTACCTTTTTGCGTCACTAAAACAAAATCAGTTTCTGCATGCGGAACACTAAACTGTGACACAAAGTGATCCAAGACAGCGAGCGCAACACTCCCTAGGGGACATAGGCGCTCCTTCTTTCCCTTACCTAATATACGCGCCACACCTGCACTACGATCAATTGAGCCATGCTTAAGTCCAGTGAGTTCACTGATACGAAGGCCAGCTCCGTAGAGTAGCTCTAGAATCAAACGATCTAACCAAGCTACGTAAGGGTCTATGGTTTGGTTTTCAAGGAGGAGCTGAGGACCTTTTAAAAGTAATGTAATCTGTTCTTCCGTTAAAAATTTTGGAAGGCGCTTTTCCAACTTAGGTAGCGGTACACCAATAAATGGATTACGTGTAAGCGTTTTATTTTTTATCCAAAATCTAAAGAAAGTTCTAAGTCCAGAAACGTGGTTATGAAGCGTTCTACGATCAAATCTGCGCTGCGCTTCAATTACAAAATCACGCATCACACGACTAGTCAGATTATCCAACCCACCACTCCACATACCAGAATCGCTAAGCCAAAAATAAAAATCATCAAATGCCTGGCGATAATTTCTGAGTGTATAAGTAGAACAGCGCCTCTCTAAACTTAAGTGATTTCCAAAAGGAAGCCACCATGTCTCAATGATTTCTTTCGGTACTGTTCTTAATTCAGGCACAATCGTTAGTTAGCTTTTGTACTACTCTTAGCCTCTATACTCATTGCAATCTTATCAGCATACCTACGAAGAGCACCTTCAGGATCTAGTCCTTTTTCCTGAGCAGCACTGGTTAATTCAAATAAGTGCTTACCTAGTGACTCATCTGTAAGCTCACGACTTAAACTATCAATTACAGATTTATCTACAATTCCTTCGTAAGGTAATTGCTTCTTTTTGATCTGCTTCCATATAGCCTCTGAAAACATGAGTGCAGGTAAACGAGGAGGGAGTGGTTTAAAAACTGAAGCTTGTGGAGCAATTCCCTTACTTTTCTTTTCTTCTAACTTAATCAGCTCCCACTGCGTCAAAACTTGATCCGAAGTCGCTATTTTCTTCTCACCGAAAACATGTGGATGGCGTCTGATTAATTTTTCATTAATATCACGTGCAACATCATCAAAATTAAACAAACCAGCTTCTTCTGCTATCCGCGCGTGAAAGACAATTTGAATAAGCACATCACCCAGTTCTTCACGCATGTGCGGCATATCAAGTCGATCTATCGTTTCAAGTAGCTCGCTACACTCATCAATTAAACAGCGCGTTAAACTCTGGTGTGTCTGCTCTTGGTCCCAAGGACATCCACCCTCTTTAGCCCTGAGCCTTGCCATCGTTTGTTTCAAATCATCAATTGCGCTCATAATTATAGGTTTAGTACGCTCAAAACTTGAGCTTTCGGCAAGTGTCTTAGTTGATTAAAATGGCTAAGCCCATAAAAGTCAGCTTGTCTTAAACCCGTAACTTTGCGCCCATTAAGTAAACCATGGCACAGCCAAACGACAGCTCTCCTCTTTCCCCTTCCGAAACAGTAAAACTTTTGGAACAGCTGGGCCATAGACCAAAACATTCCTTAGGACAAAATTTTCTCATAGATGGAAATATCGTACGTAAATCACTTGAATTAGCTCAGATAACTTCAGGAGATACCGTGATTGAAGTTGGACCCGGTCTTGGAACTTTAACCAGAGCACTCTTAAACCAAGGTGCACACGTATGGGCTGTAGAAAAAGATCCCGTTTTATATACGCATTTATCAACTACCCTAGCTAAGCAATTCAGTAACACCTTTCATCTGTTAAACGCAGACGCCATTGACCATCCTCTCGCCGATTTTAAATCAAGCCCATACAAAATAGTAGCAAATCTACCCTATGCAATTTCAACACCTTGGCTTGATGCTGTGTTAGAAGAAATATTACCTGAAAGAATGGTTCTCATGCTTCAACATGAAGCTGCTCAGCGTTACTGTGCAAAACCTGGCACGAAGACATTTGGAGCGATTTCTATTTTTGTCCAATCTGCCTATACGATAGCACCGGGTCATAAGGTGGCAGCTGCCTGTTTTTACCCTAAGCCAGATATTGAGTCTTACCTGTTACATCTCGTTAAAAAAGACAGTCCCTACCTTTTCAAACCTGAGACAAAAGCGCTCATACGTGGCATTTTTCAGCAGCGTAGAAAGCAAATAGGATCATTATTAAAAGATCGCTTACCCGACCAAGGCAAAGCATGGATTCAGTGCCTCAGTGAAGCGGGTCTAAGTGCTCAAAGTAGGCCTGAAGATATTCCTGTAAATCTTTGGTGTAAGCTGGCTTGAAAGCTGCCAAAGAGTTGTTTAATACTAAACCTCTGTAACATGAAATATCTCGCTTCTGCTTTGCTTATTTTAACACCAGCCGTTTGCAGCTTTGCACAGAGCCAGCCAGCCGCTAGCGCAGCATTACCAGATATCCATTTTAATGCTCCTAGCAGTTCTTCTACAGCAACAAGTAGCTCAACAGATGCTATTGCTCTGCCACCTGTTCAAACACAAGCCCAACAACCTACTAATCTACAAGGTAAGATTTCAGACGGTGTTTATTTTTCACCAACCGGTGCTTACTACCTTAAAGTACCCGTACTCACAGAGCTAGGTGGACGACTCACCGATACCGCACGAGTTGTTACCTTTAGAGATGATTATACAACTCATATCAGTATCGCAACGTTCAAACTTGATGCGACACAGTCATGGCAACTTTCAGTGAAAGGTACGAAAGACTACCTACAGTATTTCTTCCACGATTTCGTATTACCAGATTTTGCATCAATCTATAGAGGACTAAAAATTGAACCTAACGGTCGCTACCTTCCTACACTCAATGATGGATCGCTCGTTACTTTCATCACTATTCCTGGTGGTTCAATGTTTGCCTCAACTACACCCCGTTTAGCTGAACCAACTCAGCCTCCAGTCGCAAAACGCGGAAACATGCTCTTTCTTAAAAATGGCTACATTTATGTAGTAAGTATGGAATTAGCAGAACGTATCACAGAAGGTTCCGCTTACAAAAAGACTTCTGAAGAAGAAGATGTTTTACTACGCGACCGCTTAGTAAATCTCGTAAAGACTTTCCACTTCATTAAGCAGCAAACAAACAACTAAGCTCTCAGAGCTTTGTGCGCCTTAAACAAAGGCCGCAAAGTCAGGCTTAGTTGATCGTGTAAAACTTGCAGCTTTAAATACTGTGCGTGTTTACGCTTGTTTGGCTTGCAGCGTGTTTTCTCATTTACTGCTACAACACCTCGTGTGAAGTGAATAAGTGGAATATGTTTTTTATTGTCCTTATTTGCATGACACCATGCTGCTTGAATTGCGGCACCTAACGCTGCTCCTTCGTCTTCAACCATAGCAACTACGGGTAGTCCAAAAATATCAGCCATCATTTGTCTCCACGCTTTTGATTTAGCGCCGCCACCAGTAACACGAATTTCAGTCGCTTTAACACCTAGTTTTGCCAAACGCTGAAGCCCATAATTCATTCCTAGGGTAACTCCCTCCATAGCACTACGAGCTATCAATGCAGGATCAAACGTCTGCGCATTAAGACCAAAAATCACCCCTGATCCATCAGGTACATTAGGTGTTCTTTCACCAGCGATATAAGGCAATACGACGAGTGGATTATCGACGGAATAGACAGAGCTTACAGCCTTATCTAATTCATCTAAATCCATCTTAAATAACGCTCTCACTTTTTCTGTCACCGTAGTGACATTCATCGTGCATAGGAGTGGCAACCACTCACCGGTTGACGAACAAAAGGCAGCTATTTCACCAGACTGATCAATAATAGGTTTTTTAGCTGTCGCGTAAATCGTACCACTTGTTCCGAAACTGGCCGTTACAACCCCTTCGGTTACATTACCCGTTCCAATTGCTCCCATCATATTATCTCCACCACCCGAGCCAACAAGAACGGTTTCAGATAAGCCATACTGCTTTGCTCTTTGTGTAGACAAATATCCTACGGCATCACGTGAATCCTGTAGCGCTGGAAGATAAGATTCTAACTTTGCATCTATCGCACGAAGTACTTGTTTTGACCATACCCGTTTACGAACATCCAAAAGACCAGTTCCGGATGCGTCGCCATGCTCCATCGTGTACTTATCCGTGAGATAAAAATTCAAGTAGTCATGCGGTAACAAGACATGCCTTAAGCGAGCAAAATGCTTTGGCTCATGTCTTTTAAGCCATAAGATTTTAGGCGCTGTATAACCTGGTCTAAATGGAAGCCCTGCAAGTTTAATGACACGTGCTTCACCACCTAATTTACGCGTTAAAATCTCACATTCTTCTTCAGTACTCGTATCACACCATAGTTTTGCTGGTCGAATAACTGCGCCATCTTTATCTAAAGGTACAAAACCATGTTGCTGGCCCGACACACCAATACTTATTACTTGTGCTGGATTTACTTTTTTAAGCACGGCCTTGATAACCTGATCCAGTGCCTGAATCCAATCCTTGGGATGCTGCTCTGCATGCCCTGCAGGTAAATTTTCAATCAGTGTGAGTGCTGCACGTGCTTCGGCAACGACACGCTTAGATTTTAAATCTAAGACAACTGCTTTTATACTTTGGGTTCCAGCATCTATTCCAATTGAAAGACTCATGGGGTAAAATTATTCGAGTAAGAGATTAGTACAGGTAACAAGAGAGGTGTCACAATTTTTTATCCAATCATGGATTTTTTGTCCCTCAACCACTAAATCAGATGCAATATCGTTAAGCGGCATAAGAACAAAAGCGCGTTGCGTCATGCGCGGATGCGGGATCACTAACTCCAAAGTATCACTACGCCTATTACCATACAAAAGTATATCGATATCAAGGGTGCGTGAACTCACCTCCTCTGAACGAATGCGTCCCAACGCTTTTTCACACGTGTGAATCATACTTAGTAGCTCCACAGGAGAATAATCTGTTTTGATAGCAATCACGGCGTTTAAAAAATCAGGCGCAAGGCCTATTCCGATGGCTTTCGTTTCATAGACTCGCGATAACCCGATAACATCGATACGCGCATCCGACTTAAAGCATGCAATTGCTTTACGTAAATACTCTAACCTATCACCTAAGTTACTACCGAGAGCTAGGTATACTGTCTCTACTTGCTTCAACAGCGGCATAGTCCAGGACTCCTTGAATTGGAACCGAAGGTTTTTTGATCATAACCTTAACGCTTAAAACTTTGGGGCACTCCCTTAGTACTTCGTCAAGTAGTCGATCACAGAGTGTTTCAAGTAACTTAACACGTCCCTGCTCAAGGTTTCGCTTACAGATCTCAAATATTTTTGAGTAATCTACCGCATCCTCCACATTATCCGATTTAGCGGCATCCAACATATCATAGGTCAAAGATACATCCACCAAGAAGCGCTGGCCTAATTTTCCCTCTTCAGGAAATACGCCGTGGTAGCCATAAAAGGCCATATTTTTTAGATGTATTTGTCCTTTCATTGGTGCACCTATAACGAAAACCATGTGTCAGGTGCATGTAAAGCACCGTAGCATTTAATTTAAGCCTTTGAGGCCTTAAGCACAGCTTCAGCCATACGAACTGCTCGTAAGTTAGCTTTTACATCATGAACACGTATCAAATCTATTTTCTCATAAGCCGCCAAAGCTGAAGTAACTAACGTTCCTTCTGCTCGGTCATTAGGCTCTCCTCCAAGGACATGACCTATAACCGATTTTCTAGAAGCACCTAGAAGCAGTGGAAATCCCAGTGATTTTAATTCTGAGATTTTAGCAATAATTGATAAATTCTGAGGCTGCGTTTTATAAAAACCAATCCCTGGATCTAAAATTATGTTACTGCGCAAAATGCCGTGCTGATCAGCAATCGCGAGTGATTTCTCAAAGAAACGTTTCATTGCATCCATGACCGATGCTTCATGCGGACTTAATGTCTTATCACAGTGCATGAGAATAACAGGACATTTCCATTCTGCCACCACCTTTGGCATTGCTGGATCTCCTTGAAAACCGTGCTGATCATTAACAAGACCTGCTCCCGCCTTAAGCGCCTGAGACGCAACATTTGAGCGGTAAGAATCAATCGATATAGGTATCTGCAAGTTACGTGAGCAGACCTCGATTACAGGAATAACACGCGATAATTCTTCATCCTCAGAAACTTCAACATGTCCTGGACGAGTTGACTGACCACCAATATCAACAATGGCCGCCCCTTCTGCTTCAATGAGCCGTGCTTGATTCAGTGCAGCATCAACCGCGTTAAACTTTCCCCCATCAGAAAACGAATCTGGGGTAACATTCAAAATCCCCATCACCTGGGTTTTATTACCTAAAAGTAACGATTTACCACGGCAATCCATTGGAGGCGCCGTTCTTAAGTTAACTCCTTAGGGAGCACTGCGTAGATCTTTTTAATATCCTGCACTTTATCTTTGTGGCACACAAGAATTGCATCTGCTGTTTCAACCACAACTAAGTCTTGTACCCCACATAAAGAAATCATGCGTCCATTGCTTACGGCAATGTTGTTAAGTGCATCGCTAACAACAACAGGGCCTTTGGTTGCGTTATTAGCTGCATCATGCGGCAAATGTTTTTCTAAGGCAGTCCACGTTCCAACATCATCCCAGTCATACTGTGCAAGCAAGGTAACAACAGACTGAGCTTTTTCTAAAATCGCATAATCAACTGAGATCCTTGGCAGTTGAGGAAATTCCTTAGCGATATATTCGGCCTGATTTTCTTTTGGGAAATGACTAATGAAAGAACCTAAAGCAATCGCTGAACGTTCTGCTTCAAATTTAAATGCGGATGCTTTCCAAATAAAAATGCCGGCATTCCACACATGATTACCACCACTTAAATATTTTTCTGCAGTCGCTAAATCTGGTTTTTCTACAAAGCGTTTTACTTGGCGGAAGGGAGCACTTATCCCGTCACATGCAATGGCAGAACCCATCTCCATATAGCCAAAGCCTGTCGAAGGAAATGATGGCTTAATGCCAAAGGTAAGAAGCGTAGGAGCTGGCAATTTCCATCCTTCACCATCAGCAAGTTTAAAGCCTTCGATTAACTGTTTAGAAAATGTGGCCGCATCCTTTATGAAGGCATCTGCAGGAAGTAGCGCCAGTACGGCGTCAGGATTCTTAGCATACACCAGTGCAGTCGCGAGTGCTGCAGCTGGAGCTGTATCACGGCGTGCAGGCTCTGCAATAATTTGTTCTTTAGGAATAAAAGGCAGTGCTGCACGAATACCTTCTAATTGAACTTCGTTTGTTAAAACAAAAATATTCTCTTTAGCTACAACGCCCTCCAAGCGCTTAACCGTTTCTTCAATAAGCGTCTTGTCCGTCAAAAGCTTGAGCAAATGCTTGGGTTTGCGACTACGGCTCATTGGCCAGAATCGTTCACCACTACCACCTGCTAGGATACATGCATAATAAGGGTTTGCCATGTTTGACTCTTATAAAGGCACCAGAACTACGAATAACGACAAGAGTTTAATTATCGGAAATCTTATCAATCGAAGTATCCCCTTTGATCTTATTTTCTAGCTTTTGCATAGCCACATCCATACGTAGACGCTCACTGTATAATTCAAAACGTTCTGCAATATCTAAGGTTTCGAGGAGTTTTTGCTTTAATTCCGAACTATCACAGAGCGTATGTGCCGCAATATCTAGGAAAGTTTCAGGATCCTCGATCGACTTTAAATATTTAACAATAGCCTTATCGCTTTGGAAAAGTTCCTTATATTTCAGTGCGAGAAGTTTGTTTAACTGCACGCGTTTGAAATTCAAATCTGTCCCTGCTGCAGGAGGATTACTTAACAGAGGCTTAATACTCACCACACGGTAAGGCTTCTCACGGACTATCGATCTGATTTCTACACGGCACAAACCTTGGAGCATCAAATCAGAAGTCCCATTTTGGTTTTCTTTCGATGTTCTCACGAGTCCAACACACCCAACACTGTAAGGGGGATCAACGCGTGCTTCATCGGTAATCAACTTTGTATTTAATCCAACTAAAGCAAAGAGACGGTTTGTCTTTAAAACATCCGCCAACATCTCACGGTATCTGGGCTCATAAATATGCAGTGGCACAAGCGCCTGCGGAAAAAAAGTCATGTGCGGTAACGTCATGACTGGCACTTCCTTTGGCAGATTAATTTCGATTTCGTGAAGCATAGGTGGGCACAAAGTGTGACATCCTCAATCTCTAGTGTGTCTCACTTGTGCCATGATGACCTAAATATTCCTTATTTCATGATAATTACAATATTTTGAAAATTTATAAATACTTGATTTATAATAACTTAAAATAGACACAGTAACTAGGCATGCCGGTTGCTTATGTTTTGGCATGAGCAGAATACTCGGAATCGATTTAGGAACAACAAATTCATGTATGGCAGTCATGGAAGGTGGAGAGCCTGTCGTGATTCCAAACGCTGAAGGTGGTCGCACGACCCCATCGGTTGTCGCATTTAGTAAATCAGGCGAACGCCTGGTTGGTACTGCAGCAAAACGCCAAGCAGTAACAAATCCACGTAACACCGTATTTTCCGCAAAACGTTTTATTGGACGCAAGTACACGGAAGTTAAAGAAGAGGCTAAGAACATGCCTTTTAAAGTCGTAGAAGGCAAAAACGGTGATGCCTATATCGAAGTACAAGTCGGAGACAAAACAGAGCAGTACGCTCCACAGCAAATTGCTGCCTTTGTACTTGGTAAATTAAAAGCTGACGCTGAAGCTTACCTAGGTGATAAAATCACTCAGGCCGTTATCACTGTTCCTGCTTACTTTAATGACTCACAACGCCAAGCAACAAAAGACGCAGGTAAAATTGCTGGCTTAGAAGTACTTCGTATTATCAATGAACCTACAGCTGCATCCCTTGCATATGGTCTAGATAAGAAAAAGGACGAAAAAATTTCCGTATTCGATTTAGGTGGTGGTACCTTTGACGTATCCGTACTTGAAATCGGTGACGGTGTATTTGAAGTTAAAGCAACCAACGGTGACACACACTTAGGTGGTGATAACTGGGATGAATTAATCATCAGCTGGTTAGTAGAAACCTTCAAAAAAGAAAACGGTATTGATCTACGTAAAGATCCTATGGCGCTACAGCGCTTAAAGGAAGAAGCTGAGAAGGCTAAGATCGCTCTTTCTTCAACTCAGTCCGTAGACATCAACCTACCCTTTATTACTGCAGATGCTTCAGGTCCAAAGCACTTAAATGTGCAGCTCTCACGTGCTAAGATGGAGCAAATCTGCGATTCTCTGTTTGAACGCTGCATACAGCCATTTAAGAACTGCTTAAAGGATGCTGAACTCACCGCTTCTCAAATCGATGAGCTCGTTCTTGTCGGTGGTATGACACGTATGCCTAAGGTCGTTGAAATCGCTAAGAATCTTGGCGGTAAAGCTCCTCACCAAGGCGTAAACCCTGATGAAGTCGTTGCAATCGGTGCAGCTGTTCAAGGTGGCGTTCTTAAAGGTGATGTACGCGATGTCTTACTCTTAGACGTTTCACCACTCACACTTGGTATCATGACAGCAGGAGATGTATCAACTCCTATGATTCCACGTAACACCACGATCCCAACCAAGAAGACGCAAGTTTTCTCAACCTATAGCGACAATCAGCCATCCGTTGAAATTGTTGTCTTACAAGGTGAAAGATCCATGGCACGCGATAACAAGACGCTAGGTACATTCCGCTTAGACGGTATTGCTCCAGCACCTCGTGGCGTACCTCAAATTGAAGTTACTTTTGATATTGATGCTAACGGTATCTTACACGTTTCCGCAAAAGATCTAGGCACTGGAAAAGATCAAAAGATCACGATCCAAGGCTCCTCCGGTCTTTCCAAGGAAGAAGTCGACAAGATGACACGTGATGCAGAACTACACGCTGAAGAAGACAAGAAGCGTCGTGAAGCTGTTGAAACACGCAATCAACTTGATAGCACGATCTACCAACTTGAAAAAACAATGAAGGATGCGGGCGATAAATTACCTGCAGACATCAAGACCAAGATGGAAGACGGCCTCAAATCTGCGAAAGCTGATCTTGAAAGTAACGACGGAGATAAGATGAAAGCAGCTATGGAAAAACTCACCGCTTTAGGCTCTGAGCTCTATGCTGCCGCTCAAAAAGCTGCACCTACTCCTGAGGCAACTCAACCAACTGGTGAAGCTGCACAAAAACCAAAAGAAAAGAAAGCAGACGTTGTTGAAGGCGACTTCGAAGTCGTAGACGACGATAAATCCAAAAAGTAATTTTTAGTTAACCAACTATTAATCCCATAACTCAGAACATATGGCTAAAGTAAAAATCAAACCAATCGGTGACCGCGTTCTCGTGCGTCATCTCGAAGAAAAAGAACAAATTCGCGGTGGAATCTATATTCCAGATAGCGCGAAAGAAAAGCCCCAAGAGGCTGAAGTCATTGCACTAGGCACGGGCAGAAAAGATGAGAGCGGTAAAGTTCACGGCTTTGAAGTCAAAGTGGGTGATCTTGTTCTCATCAGCAAGTACGGTGGCACAGAAGTTAAACTAGATAACGAAAAGTATACGCTCGTTCGCGAAGACGATATCCTTGGCGTTATTGGCTAATAACTAAAAACGTAACATTTAAACAAACTTATATACTATGCCCGCTAAACAATTATTATTTGATGAAGCAGCACGCCAGAAGATCCTTCGTGGTGTAGAGGTTCTCTCTCGCGCTGTAAAAGTAACCCTCGGACCAAAAGGTCGTAATGTCGTTATCGACAAGAAATTCGGTTCACCAACCGTAACAAAAGACGGTGTGAGCGTTGCTAAAGAAGTAGAACTACCAGATCCATATGAAAATATGGGTGCACAGATGGTTAAGGAAGTTGCTTCCAAGACATCTGACACAGCTGGTGACGGTACAACTACTGCTACCGTTCTTGCTGAAGGTATCTACCGTGAAGGCTTAAAGAATGTAACCGCTGGATCAAATCCAGTATACCTCAAGCGTGGTATCGACAAAGCAGTCACTGCTGCTGTTGACGAACTCCACCGCGTATCCAAGAAGGTTAATGACCGCGAAGAAATTCGTCAGGTTGCTACCGTATCTGCAAACTGGGATGATACCATTGGTAACATCATTGCAGACGCAATGGATAAAGTAGGTAAAGACGGTACAATCACCGTTGAAGAAGCTAAGTCCATCGAAACAACCCTCGACGTAGTTGAAGGTATGCAATTCGATAAGGGATACCTCTCCCCTTACTTCACAACGAATGCTGAAACACAAAAAGCAATCTTAGAAGATGCTTATGTGTTAATTCACGAAAAGAAGATCTCCAGCCTACAAGAATTATTGCCACTACTTCAGACAATAGCAAAGAGCGGTAAGCCTCTCTTAGTTATCGCTGAAGAAGTTGAAGGCGAAGCTCTCGCAGCTCTCGTTGTTAACAAGATTCGTGGTACATTAAATGTATGTGCTGTAAAAGCTCCTGGCTTCGGCGATCGCCGCAAAGCGATGTTAGAAGACATTGCTATCTTAACCGGTGCCAAATGCTTAACAGAAGATCTTGGTATCAAACTTGAGAACGTTGCTATTTCTGACTTAGGTCGTGCAAAGCACATCGTAGTCGACAAAGAAAACACAACGATCGTTGATGGCGGTGGTAAATCCTCCGATATCCAAGGCCGTGTAAAACAAATCCGTCGTCAAATCGAAGAAACAACTTCTGATTATGACCGCGAAAAACTACAAGAGCGCTTAGCTAAACTCGCTGGTGGTGTTGCAGTCATCAATGTTGGTGCAGCAACAGAAACCGAGATGAAGGAAAAGAAAGCTCGCGTAGAAGACGCTCTACACGCAACACGTGCTGCTGTTGAAGAAGGTATCGTCGCTGGTGGTGGCGTTGCTCTCTTACGTACAGCTAAAGCTATCGAGAACTTAAAGCTCGAAGGCGATGAAGCAATTGGTGCTCAGATCGTACGCCGTGCTATCGAACATCCTCTCAAGCAACTCTGCTTTAACGCAGGTGTTGATGGTGGCGTAGTCGTCAAAGAAGTCTTAGGTGGCAAAGGTAACTTCGGTTACAACGTAGCTACTGACAAATTTGAAGACATGATCAAGGCGGGTGTTGTAGATCCAACTAAGGTAACTCGTACTGCACTTCAAAATGCAGCATCTGTTGCTGGTCTACTCCTCACAACAGAATGTATGATCACAGAAATTCCTGAAAAGAAGGAAGCTGCTGGCGGTCATGCACATCCTCCTGGTGGCATGGACTACTAAGATAAAAGAGAGATCTTTTAATCTTACATTTAAAAAGGCGTCTGGCGTTTGCCAGGCGCCTTTTTTATTACTTCGAAAAGCTTGCTCGTTACGGGCGTCATTTGTTTATTTTTTACATGCAGATTATTTTTCTAGGCACAGGTACGTCGCAAGGGGTGCCTATGATTGGATGTTCGTGTGAGATATGTAAATCAAGCGATCCACGTAATAAGCGTACGCGAACATCGATCCATGTGGTTATGGATGGCTTGCATATCCAAGTTGATGCATCCCCTGAAATCAGACTTCAGTGCTTACGAGAAAATATCACACACACGGATTTATTTATTCTGACGCATGGCCATACCGATCACGTGACAGGTATGGATGACTTGAGACGCTTTTGTGAAATGAACGGAGGTACTGCACTTCCGGTTTATTCAACCAAGGAAGGTTTAGATCGTGTTAAAGCCATATTTCCTTACGCTATTTTAGATAAACCCTTGGTTAAAGGATACCCAGCTTTTTCGCTGCGTGAAATGCCTCAAGTATTAACACTACCTCAAGGCACCATTGAAACAACACGCTTACCTCATAATGGTATTGATACGCTAGGACTTATTTTCACAGAAAAGAGTTCAAACAAAAAATTTGCGTACTACACCGATTGTAAAATGGTTCCTAGTGAGGCTATAGCGTTAGCGTATGGTGCAGATTGTCTTGTCGTGGATGGGCTAAGACCACTACCACACCCTGGTCACTTAACTATTGATGAAGCAGCTGCTGTAGCGCTTAAAATTAAAGCATCACAAAGCTATCTCATACACCTCACACATCTTTCAGATCATAATGCTACGGAGGCAATGTTACCCGCTAATATTAAAATTTCCTACGATGGATTAAGGGTGAACCTATAAGGCAGAGGATATTTACTTACATAAGTAGCATTCCTTTATAGAGATATAAATTATAACAGTCACTTTATGGATTACCAATTTAGTATTGGCATACATGACTAAAACCATCATCTTAGTTTTAATTAAACCTTTTAACTAACCTTTTCCATCATGCCTAAAATCTATAACGACATCACAGAAACAATCGGTAACACACCCCTTGTAAGACTAAATAGAACTGCCAAAGCGCATGGCGCAGTAGCTGATGTACTTTTAAAACTCGAATTCTTTAACCCACTCTCAAGCGTTAAGGATCGTATTGGTAACGCCATGATTGAAGACGCATTAAAAAGCGGCGTCATTAATCAGAATACTGTTCTGATTGAACCAACCAGTGGCAACACAGGTATTGCACTTGCTTTCGTCGCAGCCGCAAAAGGAATCAAATTGATTCTCACGATGCCAGAGACGATGACCGTTGAACGTAGAAAAATTCTAAAAGTTCTCGGAGCAAGAGTTATCCTCACAGAGGGCGCGAAAGGCATGAAGGGCGCGATTGCAAAAGCAGAGGAACTACAAAAAACAATTCCTAATAGCATCATTCTTCAGCAATTCGCTAACCCTTCTAATCCTGCCGTGCACCGCCGTACGACTGCAGAAGAAATTATTCGCGATACAGACGGGAAAGTAGATTTTTTAGTCGCTGGTATCGGAACCGGTGGAACCATCACAGGTGTTGGTGAAGTACTAAAAGCGAAAAATCCAAATGTTAAAGTTGTTGCTGTAGAACCAGCAGGCTCCCCAGTTTTAAGTGGCGGTAACCCTGGCCCACATAAACTTCAAGGTATTGGCGCAGGCTTCGTTCCTGACGTATTAAATACCAAAGTCTATGACGAAATCATCGGAGTAAAAGAAGATGATTCAGGTCCTATCAGTAAACAAGTAAGTAAACTCGACGGAATTCCAGTAGGCATATCCTCAGGTGCTTCGATCTGGGCTGCGCTTCAACTTGCAAAGCGCCCTGAAAATAAGGGTAAACAAATCGTTGTTATTGTAGCATCCTGTGCTGAACGCTACCTGTCGTCTTGGCTCTTTGCAGACATCAATGTTGAGAGTGATTCGATCGACGATTTACTCGCCAAGTAAGATACGTATGGCATGGTTTTAATTTATAGCCATGCCACAAACCTCCCAACGCACTTCTTTATTTACGGAATCTCTCATTCGAGAGATGTCACGTGTTGCGCAAGCTCATGGAGCAATCAATTTAGCGCAAGGGTTTCCAGATTGGGATCCTTGCAAAGAATTAATTGATGCTGGAAAAAACGCGATGGATGAAAGCCGCCATCAATACGCAGTTACTTGGGGTTCAAACGAAATTCGTGAAGCACTGGCTAAAAAAATCACTCACTTCACCGGACTTAGTGTCGATGAAAAAACTGACTTGGTTGTAACGTGTGGAGCTACCGAAGCGATGATGGTAGCCATGATGACAGTCATTAACCCAGGAGATAAAGTAGGCTTATTTTCTCCGTTTTATGAAAACTACTCTGCTGATGCTATCCTTTGCGGAGCAGTTCCAGTTCATATCCCGCTTAATCCGCCTGATTACACGTTTGACCCAGCTGAATTACGCAAAGTATTTCGCAGTGGATTAAAGGCATTTGTTTTGTGTAACCCTTCCAACCCCTGTGGAAGAGTTTTTACTCGAGAAGAACTCCTGGTTATTGCTGAGGCTGCTGAAGAAAACGATGTGTGGATATTAACCGACGAAGTTTATGAGCACATTGTCTATAAGCCTCATAAGCATATTTATTTTAATACACTGCCTGGTATGGCGAAACGCACCTTGATGTGTTCATCGCTTTCTAAAACATTTTCTATCACAGGTTGGCGCTTAGGATATGTACACGCACCTGCTTCTGTTATTTCCCAAGCACGCAAAGTACATGACTTTCTCACAGTTGGAGCTGCAGCACCCCTGCAACATGCCGTCGTAACAGCTCTTAAATTCCCTCAGAGTTATTATGACCACCTGACTGAAACATATACGCAGTCTAAAGACATTTTGTTAGGATATCTAAATAAAGTAGGTCTACCCTACACTAACCCACAGGGAGCTTACTTTGTCATGGTAGATATTTCAAAATTCGGCTGGAAAAGTGATGTCGAATTTTCCCACTGGATGACTAAAGAAATCAAAGTAGCTCCTGTACCTGGTTCTAGCTTTTTTAGTAACGGAGAAAACAGATACATACGCCTTAATTTCGCTAAAAAGCCAGCGACCTTACATGAGGCAGGAGAAAGACTCCTCCGCTTACCTCAGTTTTTAAAATCGTAACTTTCTAAATACTTTAAACCTGATCCTGTATTAAAGAGAACAACCTCTTCCGTACGACTTACTTGGTTTGTATTAAGTAATACTTCTAGTGCCGCCAAACAGGCAGCACCTTCAGGAGCAGCGAAAATGCCTTCTTTTGATCCCATGAGTTTTGTGGCTTTAAGCATGGCCTCATCCGGTACACTAATGGCACCACCACTTGACTTACGAAGCGCATCCAAAATTAAAAAATCGCCAATAGCCTTAGGTACTCTAAGTCCCGAGGCCAACGTGTGAGCGTTTAAAAATTCTGTCGCATGTTTTTGATTCGCTTTAAAAGCCGTTACAATTGGAGCACACCCTTCTGCTTGTACAGTAAACATACGTGGCCTCTTGGAATCTATCCATCCCATCGATTCCATTTCATCAAACGCTTTCCACATACCAATGAGTCCCGTACCTCCACCAGTTGGATATAAAATTACATCCGGAAGTTTCCAATTGAGTTGCTCTGCAAGTTCGTAACCTAGCGTTTTCTTACCCTCAATACGGTAAGGTTCTTTTAATGTAGAAACATCAAACCACCCTTCTGCTTGTTTACGCTTAGCTACCTCAGCTCCACAGTCCGTAATAAGCCCATCGATCAGGGTTACATGAGCACCCATTTGCTGACACTCAATAATATTAGCCTTAGGGGTATCACGAGGCATAAAAATAAACGCCTCGAGCTGAGCGCGTGCAGCATACGCTGCTAATGCACCCGCTGCATTTCCAGCCGAAGGAACCGCTAGTTTCTTTGCACCAAGTTCTAAGGCACGCGACACAGCTAGCGCCATGCCTCTTGCTTTAAAACTAGCCGTAGGATTAACCGCTTCATCTTTAATATAGAAACTTGCTAAACCTAAATGCTCGGCGAGCTGCTTAGCTTTAAGTAACGGTGTACCCCCTTCGCCAAGCGAAACGATATTGGTTTCACGTTGTAAAGGTAATACCTCTCTAAATTTCCACAGTGATTTTTCACGAGAACGAATATCACTTTTCGTCATCGTCTTCGATGCATGCTTTAAGTCATAGCACGCTAAAAGCGGCTTACCGCACTCGCATAAATTAATTAACTGCGAATGCGGATACTCTCTTTTACAGGCTGAACAAACTAAGTGCGTTAAGGTCGAGCCTGTCTGCATAGATGATTAAAATCCAACTGCCTTTGAGTCGTCTTTACGTGGATCAGCTGCACCAAGAATTAAATGTGTCTTAGGATCCATCATGATACTTTCTCCATCACCTTGATAGAAGCCTTCAAAGTTTGAATGGGGAGTAATTTTATGCCCCATACCAACTAACAATTTTTCTGTATCAGGACTGAGTCCATAACGCTCGAAAGTAACAATATCAGGCATCCACTGGTGATGGAAACGGGGTGCTTCAACCGCTTGTTGCATAGGCATACCGTGATCGATCACGTTGGTTATGATTTCTAAAACGGTATTGATAATGGTTGGACCACCTGGGCTACCTGTAGCAATAAAGAGTTTACCATCCTTAAACACAAAGGTTGGAGTCATAGACGAAAGAGGTCTTTTACCGGGAGCAATAGCATTCGCTTCACCCTGTACTAAACCGAACATATTAGGAGTACCAGGCTGAGCAGCAAAGTCGTCCATCTCATTATTCATGAGTAAACCAGTGCCAGGAATTGTTACACCAGAGCCGAAACCGCCGTTGAGTGTATAAGTATTACTTACTGCAGCACCTGCTGCATCTACGACAGTGAACTGAGTAGTTTCGGTTGATTCATGCCCTGCAGGGATCGTTGGTACAGCTTCCCACCCTTTGGGTTTACCTGGTTTAAATCCAGCACTTACAGAAGCGTTGGCTGGATCATAATTAGCCATGAGACTTTGCACATAATTGGCATCTAATAAACCATCGACTGGCACTTTAACAAAATCAGGATCACCTAAATATTCTGCACGGTCACGGAAAGCACGGCGCATAACTTCGATAAATAAATGATCTTTTGCAGCCGAGTTAGGACCCATGTCTCTTACATTATATTTCTCCAACATGTTAAGCATTTGAAGAATCGCAATACCACCTGAACTTGGAGGAGGCATTGTCACAACATCATAGCCTCTATATTTTCCACGGAGTGGTACCCGTTCAACGGCTTGATATGCTTTTAAGTCATCTAAGGTAATGGTACCGCCATTCTTTGCCATCGCGTCAGCAATTAAGTGAGCTGTCTTACCTTCATAAAATTCACGAGGTCCTTCTTTTTGAATACGAGCGAGTGTCTCCGCTAAATCGAGTTGCTTCCAATTTTCACCCGCTTTTAAGAATTGTCCGTCTTTTAAATAAATATGTTTTGATTCAGCAAATTGACCAAGGAGTTGGTCATGATGCATACGGTGAAATAAATTAGCTGTTGCTTGGGATACTTTATGACCATTCGCAGCTAAGCGGCGTGAGGGTTCAATAATTTCAGCCCACGTAACTTTACCAGAACCATATTTTTCAAAGGCGTACGCAAAACCAGCAACCGATCCAGGAACTCCGCTCGCTCTCCAACCAACGGTTGAGGAACCAGGGCCCTTTTGTAATTTTCCATTTTTAAGATACATATCTCGTGAGGCAGCCGAAGGTGCCTTTTCACGGTAATCAATCGCAGTATCCTTACCGTCCGCGGTGTGAATCATCATAAATCCACCACCACCTAAATTACCGGCGAAAGGATAAACAACTTCGAGAGCAAATCCGGTAGCAATCGCAGCATCTACCGCATTACCACCCTTCTTTAAAATCTCTAAGCCTGCCTCAGACGCTAATACATGTGCTGAAGTCACAACACCATGCTGCGCCTCAACAGCGGCACGCTGAGCCCTAACGGGTAGCACAACGAGTAGACTACAAACGCAAAATTTTATAACGGTTTGGGAAAACGTTAGGGTACTTTTTTTCATAAAGAGTTTAATCTGAAGAGTTATACTTAACAAAAAGCTTAGGAACGCGTCAACTTACGATACTTGATACGGTGCGGTCGTTCTGCAGTAGCACCCTTACGGCGTTTATAGTCTTCAAGGTACGAAGTATAATTACCGCTATAGGAATGAACATAGCTATCACCTTCAAAAGCGATGATATGGGTTGCTACACGATCTAAAAACCAACGATCGTGTGAAACAACAACGGCACAGCCTGCAAAATGCTCAAGTGCTTCTTCAAGGGCTCGAATAGAATTAACATCTAAGTCATTTGTTGGTTCATCGAGTAAGATCAAATTAGCACCACTCTTAAGGAGCCTTGCAAGGTGCACTCGGTTACGTTCACCACCTGATAGTATACCTACTTTCTTTTGCTGATCTGCACCCGTGAAACCAAACTGCGCGCAATAGCCACGCGCATTTACTTCACGGTTACCTAGGCGTAAAATTTCTTCGCCACCGCTAATCGCTTGAAAAATGGTCTGCTGGTCAGGAAGTGAATCGCGAGACTGATCTACGTGAGCAATCTTCACAGATTCACCAACACGGAGCGTACCTGTATCAGGTGTTTCAACCTGCGTGATCATACGAATTAATGTCGTTTTACCAGCACCGTTAGGTCCAACAATACCAACAATACCACCGGGTGGTAAATTAAACGTAAAATTTTCAAACAGGAGATTATCTCCGTAGGATTTTGAAATACCAGTCGCTTCAACAACTAAGTTACCAAGCTTTGGTCCTGCTGGTATAACAATTTCGTAGCGCTTTTCTTCTTCAGCGACATCCGCTTTCAACATATTTTCATAAGCAGAAATACGTGCCTGTGACTTAGCTTGGCGTGCTCGTGCGGATTGTCTAATCCACTCAAGTTCACGTGCCATCGCTTTTTGTCTACGGTCTTCAGTGCGCTGTTCAACGGCTTGGCGCGCTGCTTTTTGTTCAAGCCATGATGAATAATTTCCCTTCCATGGAATACCATGTCCACGGTCGAGTTCTAAAATCCACTGCGCAACATTATCTAAAAAGTAACGGTCATGGGTGACGGCTATCACGGTACCCTCGTATCTCGACAAATGCTGTTCTAACCACTCCACACTTTCTGCGTCTAAGTGATTCGTAGGTTCATCTAAAAGTAGAATGTCTGGTTTTTTTAGAAGGAGTCTAGCAAGTGCAACACGGCGTCTTTCACCACCGGATAGTTTATCCACAACCACATCACCCGGAGGACACCGTAGCGCATCCATCGCCATTTCAACTTGGGGTGCTAAATCCCAAGCCCCAGCTCTATCAATTTGCTCCTGCAAGTCTCCCTGCTTTTGCATAATCTTATCTTTAGCAGTATCGTCTGCTGCCTCATTAAGCTCATCCCATGTTGCATCGTAAGCAGCCACTAAATCCGTTAAGTGCTTAATGCCTTCCTCAACACAGGCACGTACCGTTTTACCCGCTTCCAAGTGAGGCTCCTGTTCAAGTAATCCTACTGATACACCAGGTTCAAAATGAATACGGCCATCAATTTCTTTATCCCGTCCTGCCAAAATGCGCATGAGCGACGACTTACCTGATCCGTTAAATCCTAAGACACCAATTTTGGCTCCATAGTAAAAGGATAAGGAGATATCTCTTAAAATTTCTTTACGCTCAATTTTCTTCGACACACTGAGCATCGAGAAAATAATTTTAGGTTCTTCAGACTTAGCCATTGAGCTAAAAAACATAGTACTCTTACTGAAAACCGCAATCTCTTAGGACTGAATAAATTGTTTCGCAAAACAGGGTTTAATGCCTACGTTATTTGTAGATGAAAAGACCCCTTTCTTGGCTTAGCTTAAGCCTGTGTTTAATCCTCAAACTGACCGCCTCTCCTATGCTCATTTATGTTGGCACTTACACCCTTACGACCAGCAAGGGAATTTACGCACTGAAATTCGATCCAAGTAATGGAAGTTTTTCCGAACCATGGCTTGCTGCTGAAGCTCAAAACCCAACGTTTCTTGCGTTTGATCCTACCAAAACCCACCTCTACTCTTCCGGTGAAATTCGCTTACCAGGTGTAACTCCCGCACAAGGGGGTATCACAGCCTACCGTGTTGAACCTGAAGCAGGAAAACTTGCCTTCCTAAATCAGGAGCCAACGGGAGCAGGTGCAACTACGCACTTAGTCGTAGATGCAACAGACAGCATGGTTATTTCCTGTAATTACAATTCAGGCTATGAGTGTTCTCTTCCTATTCTTAAAGATGGATTAATCGGTAAACGAAATTCATTTATTCAACATACGGGACCACTTGGACCGAATAAGGATCGCCAAAATCAAGTACACGCGCATTCCGTAACTCTCTCACCTGACAATCGATTTGTGATGTGCTGCGACTTAGGGACAGATCAAGTTGTCGTCTGTAAAGTAGATCCAGCAACTGCTTCTATCACGCCTCACACTCCTGCGTTTGCTTCCGCTCCGAGTGGCGTTGGCCCTCGTCATAGCAAATTCTCCGATGATTCAAAATTCTTCTATGTCGCCAATGAAATGGGAGGATCGGTCAGCACCTACGCATATGATAAAGAAAAAGGAGTTTTAAAACTACTCACCACTGACTCTACACTTCCTGAAAATTTTAAAGAGTTAAATACAGTTGCAGAAATCCGCATCCATCCAAATCAAAAATTTGTATACGTAACAAACCGTGGACATGACAGTATTGCCGTCTTCGCACGCGACGAAAAAACCGGTTTACTTAAACGCATCCAAATCATCGGCTGTGAAGGTAAACACCCACGTAATTTTAATATTAGTTTAGACGGAAACTGGCTTCTCGTCGCAAATAGAGACACAAATAACATCGCTTCTTTCTCAATCGACAAGACTACTGGACTACTCAAAGCAACAGGTCATAGCGTATCTATATCACAACCTGTTTGTATTGTGTTCTACAATTAAGCGTTACTAAAAGTCAGCCTCTAGCGTCATTCACTTTACCCCATGAATAACGAATCCCATTACACACGGCGCAATTTTCTGAAACTTGCGTCGTTATCTGCCGCTGGTTTAGCAGCTGCGCGTCCGTTTAAAACATTTGCTCAAACGAATAATCCAAAGACTGACCGCGTGTTGGGTGTCGCCCTTCTTGGTCTCGGTGGATACAGTAAAAACTTATTAGCACCGTCTCTGTTTGAAACGAAAAACTGTAAACTCACCGCAGTCATAACGGGTCATCCTGAAAAAGGCGTTGCTTGGGCTAAAGAATATAAACTCAAAGAGAAGAATTTATACACGTACGATACGATGGATTCGATCGCGAATAATCCTGATATCGATATTGTATATGTTGTTACTCCTCCCGGTAATCACCGCGACTTTGTCATTCGTGCAGCGAAAGCTGGTAAGCACATCATTTCTGAAAAACCCCTCGCAACCAGTGTCCCTGATTGCCAAGCAATGATTGACGCCTGCAATGCAAACTCAGTCGCCTTTTCTGTTGGTTACCGTCTTTTCTTTGATCCTTATCACACGGAAATGCGACGCATTGCACGCGACGGTGATTTTGGAGTTTTAAAGAAAATGAAAGGTCAGCGCGGGTTTAAAATGACCCAACACCAGTGGAGAATTGAAAAGGCACTCGCTGGCGGTGGACCTATGTACGATATCGGTATTTACTTAATTCAAGCTGCATGCATGGCACAAAATGGAGAAACGCCAACCTATGTAGCAGCAAAAGAACTGCCAAAACTTCGTCCTGACTTTTTCAAGGAAGTTGAAGAGACTATGCAATTCTCACTTAAGTTCGCTAATGGTTCTCAGTTTGATGGAATCGCAAGCTACAACGGCAGTGGCGATTATTTCCGTGCTGAAGGCGAGAAAGGTTGGATCGAATTTCGCCAACACGCTTTCACGTACCGAGGCGTAGATGCTTTCACAAGCCGTGGCCAATTAAACTACCCTATGGCAGTTCATCAACAGGCACTTCAAATGGATGATTTCGCGGACTGCGTTCGAACAGGAAGAAAAACGATCGTTCCAGGAGAAATGGGTTTACGAGATATTAAAATTCTAGACGCGATTTATGCTGCTGCAAAAAGCGGCAAATGGACTGCTGTTTAAAACAAAAAAGCCCACATTTTTATGTGGGCTTTTTTTATTAAAGGTTAAACGTGTTTTGAGTCAGACTCATCTTTGACTTTGTAACCTGAGTCCTGCCTTTGATGGTTTACCTGATTTTTCTTTAGGTAAGCTTGATACACATCATCAGCACTCATACCTAGGGTTTGAGCTAAAGACACGAGGAAGTGAAATAGATCGACCACTTCTACACGTGCATTTTGTTCATCAAACTTCTGGTACTTAGCCCACCATTTCCAAGGAACACTATCAATGAGTTCTGCAGTTTCTTGCTGCATGGCCCTAGTATAGTTAAGAATCCATTTTGCCTTTTCCTCGTCGGTTGGGGGCGGAAGGTTAACACCAATCCGGGCATTCAAAGCGCTCTGCATGCGGAAAATTTCTTCCAATTTGTCCATAGCACTAAAACTGAGCTTTCTTTCCTAAGGAGGCAAGTCACAAGGTGTTGGAATATGATACTTTAGGCGATTTTTGGACCCTGCCCTTTGCAGTTGCGCTTAACCCCTGCTTGGTCTAGGGTTTTACCTTCATGCCTCGTTGAGCGCAACTTATTGTACTCCGCAGGCTTAACATAACATCGGCTGCTCCCTTTTAAGGTGAGCGCCTTTTAACATAAAATAACTAGTAAAATGACAGATCCAGTTACATCAGGTGACACAGCCGCTCAATCGGCCTCCCCTGACAGTGCCGCTGCTACAACTGCAGCCAGCACCCCTACGCCAGCATTTGGCGTATTTACAGAAACACGCGGTTCCGGTCTCGCACGTGGAAAACGCCCAAGTCAAAGCGCGGCTCCTGCCGCTGTAGCCAATACTGGCGAATACAAACCAACTGCTCTGGAAGTAATCACTCCTGAGCGCGAATACAAAAACCCATTCAGTGGTGAGACTTCAACACCTCGCGCTGAAGAAACTCCTGCACCTGCAGTAGCTCCTGTTACTGAAACACCTGCTGTTTCAGACGTAACGAGTGCTCCTACCCCTGTTGCAGAGCGTCCAACCTGGAAACCTCAGCCACGCGAAAGTTCAGCACCAAAGTCAGAATTAAATATCCTGCCTCCCGCTGAACAAAAACGTACGTCTGTTTCCTGGGAAAAGTCCCAAAACGAAAACCGCTATAACAAACGCGATGATCGTCAAGAAGGCTTTAAACCACGTCAAAATCAAGACCGCCCTGCATACACACCACGCGGTGATCGCCCTGAAGCAGCAAAACCTGCAGTTAAGAAATCAGGTGGCTTCTTTGCATGGTTAAAGGGTCTCTTTACAGGCAAAAAGAAATCGGAAGAAACCAAGCATGAACGCGGTGGCAACTTTGATCGCGATGGCGGTCATGGAAGACGCCGTAGACACCGTGGAAACCGTGGTCGTTCGTTTAATTCCGAACGTCCAGGTGGCTTCCAAGGTGGCAAACCTCAAGACGGTGAACGCCGTGAAGGTCAACACCGTGGCAACTTCCAAAAACGTCATCATGGCGGTCCAAAAAGACAGGACAACGGTCCTCGTCCTGAAGGCCAACAAGGTGGTGGCTATATTTAAGCCTTGCCAAAGCGCATAAGAATGCGCGCATTTTTAAGGCGTCTACACGACCGTGTGTAGGCGCCTTTTTTTAAGTCCAAAACATGGCAGATCTAATCGTACACGGTGGTAAACCGCTTTGCGGCACCATCACTCCTTCAGGTAACAAGAATTCGGTTCTCCCTATTCTGTGTTCAACGCTGCTTACTGATGAGCTCGTTACCCTAACCAATGTACCTGACATTACCGACTTAAATAAACTCGTTAATTTCATGCAGTCCCAAGGTTCCGTTATCACCTGGGATAAAGCCAAAGCAGAGATGAAGATTGATCACTCTGGCTTCAAGAAAAGTCTAGCGAGCGATGAACTGCCTCAGGACATGCGCTCAACCGTCCTTCTCTTTCCAGGGCTACTTAAGCGTTTTGGTGGTTTTATTTTAAATTCTGAATCGAAGGGCTGTACCTTAGGTGTACGTGAAATTGATCCGCACTTAGATATCTTAAAAGCGCTAGGTGCTGAAGTTCACGAAGGTGAAGCGCTTCGTATTTCATTAAAAAACGGATTTAAGGCAGCACGCCAATGGACAGACTACATGTCCGTTACGGTGACCGAAAATTTTGCTATGGCTGCTTCCTTAGCAAACGGAACCTCTGAATTAATCAATGCTGCAAGCGAACCGCACGTCCAAGATTTGTGTGAAGCCTTAGTTGCGATGGGTGCTAAGATTGACGGTATAGGCACAAGCCGCATCACAGTGACTGGCGTTACTAAACTTCATGGTGCAACCATTCGGATTAATTCCGACTACCATGAAATCGTCACCTTCTTAGCCCTAGGCGCTATCACGGGAGGGACGATTAGCGTTAAAGATTCACTCCCTCAGCACTTCGATTTAATCACCCGATCGTTTGCAAAGCTAGGCGTTGTAATCACCCACGAAGGCACCACAGCTCATATCAGACAACCGCAGAGCCTTGTGATTGAGGCACCCATGACTAAAAATCTTCTGCCAAAGATTGAAGCTGCTCCTTGGCCCTATTTTTCAGTCGATTTACTTCCTCTTTTAATTGCATTAAGTACACGCTCCGAAGGAACGATTCACTTCTGGAATAAGGTCTATGAAAACGGATTTTCATGGATGCCAGAACTAGCGAAATTCGGTGCACATGTCGTTACGAGCGATCCTCACCGCATAATTGTGTTTGGAAATCGTCCGCTTCGTCCCGCTGTTGTAGATTCACCGTTTATTATTCGTGCAGCTGTTGCACTCACGATGGTCGCTGCCTCAATTCCAGGTAAAAGTGTCGTTCGTAACGCAGAAATCATCAAACGTGCTCATCCTCGTTTCGTAGAAAACTTGCGTTCCTTAGGCGCTGAATTGGAATGGAAATAACTCATGTCTCAAGACGCTGAAAAAGGTGTAAATTTTCTCACAACGGCTTCACGCCAACAAGGCTCACAAGCTGAGGCTACCCTACGCCCGCTTTCTTTTAGCGATTTCGCTGGCCAAGCAAAAACATTGGAACGTTTGCAAGTGATGGTAGGTGCTGCAAAAAAACGTGGCGAAGCACTTAATCATATTCTTCTCTCGGGTCCTCCAGGACTAGGAAAAACAACCTTAGCCTTTATTCTAGGTCATGAGCTTGGCAAAGCGGTCCGAGTAACATCTGGCCCTGTGATTGAAAAGGCTGCTGATCTTGCAGGACTTCTCACCAATCTCGAAGAAGGAGATATTTTATTTATCGATGAAATTCACCGCATCCCAAAAACTGTAGAAGAATATCTCTACAGTGCGATGGAAGATTTCAAACTCGATATCATGATTGATCAGGGACCTAACGCACGCAGCGTTCGCCTCACCATCCCTCATTTTACTCTCGTAGGTGCAACGACTCGCAGTGGACTTTTAACGGCACCACTACGCTCCCGTTTCACACTACAAACACGCCTAGACTACTACGACACGAAGACCTTATGCGGAATCGTTAAACGTAGCTGCGGACTTTTAGATGTCGAAATTGATGCGCAAGGGGGTCTTGAAATTGCAGCACGCTCCCGTGGAACTCCACGTATCGCTAACAATTTAATTCACTTTGTTCGCGACTTTGCACAGCAGCGCGGTAACGGAAAAATTAACCAAGCGATTGCATCCGCTGCACTGGCTCTTCTTGAAATCGATCAGGCCGGTCTTGATGAAATGGATAAACGTGTCTTACGCGTCATTGCAGAAAACTATAAAGGTGGCCCTGTAGGCTTAAATACCATTGCTGTCGCAGTCGGTGAAGAAGCAGAAACGTTAGAAGAAGTGCATGAACCTTTCTTAATTCAAGAAGGTTACATTCAGCGCACTGCCCAAGGACGTGTCATCACAGAGCGTGGCTACCAAGCGATTGGTCTATTACCAAAGTCCTAACGAGAGCCTGTTATAAGTCCCCAAGAAGTGGTCTAAGGACAATTTCTTCGACGACCGTTCGTTTACTCATCTGATAAATAGCATAGAAGGCTTTTGCTACATCCTCAGCAGGCATCATACGCTTTTCGGGCACATTACTTCCTTTCCACGAGGGAGAAAAAGTAGCTCCTGGGTAAACACACGTAACACGAATTCCATGTGCTTTTAATTCAGAGCGCATCACTTTAGATAGCCCTGTAACACCAAATTTAGCAGCACTGTAACCTGCTCCACCCGGATAAGCGATAAGTCCAGCAATCGAGCTCATATTAAAAATAGAGCCTTGTTTACGCTTAATCATCTGAGGAATGAAAGCCTGAGAAACTAAAAAGACACTGCGTAGATTTGTCGAAATGAGCTGATCAAACATAGCTACTGACATATCAACGAGGGATGCTGCTTTGAAATTACCTGCATTATTAATAAGCACATCAACGTGCTTAAACGTTTTAGTGACTGCCTTTTTTAATGCTAAAACAGCTTGTTCATCCGCTACATCGCACGGGAATATTTCTACTATAGCACCTAATTTTTTACACCGACTTGCAACCCGAATGAGATTTTTTTTCGTGCGTGCTACTAAAGCAAGACGGACCCCCTTTAGTTCCTTAGCAAACTCTAGAGCAAGAGCTTCACCAATACCTTGCGAAGCTCCTGTAATTAAAACGACTGGCTTAGACATAAGAATTAACAAACCAGAGCTGCAAAATCATTAAAGTCTGCTTTAAAGCCGCCCTTAACCCCTTTGCAAATAACACTGACAGCGTCATGCGAGTGAAGGCTCTCTAAATGCGAGCAAGCAATTTGAAAATCTTTGATCTTTTTCTCGCGGTCAAATTCACGGTATAAAAGACGTGCTGCATCCTCTACGAACTTTAGGTTAGCACCGTTTAATTCAGCAAACGCCTGTTCATCCTCACGCTTCACCATAACTTGCGTTTCTGTCTTTAGCGCATTCACACAGAGTTGATGCAGATCCTCTATCCAGATTTTTTTACCTGGAGCTTCTTCAATTACAATGCGTGCTTTACTACGTTGTGAATGAGGAACCCCATAGGCGTCTCTTACATCACGGGCATGTTCATTTAATTCTGCAGAACAAGGACACGCTGAAGAATAAACAAAGTCTAAGTGAATAAAGCGGCGGTACTGACCTTTTGCGCTCATCACGCCTTCAAAAGCAGTTCTATAAAACTGAAAGCCTTCAAGTCCACTTCTTAGACTCTTTTGAAGCATCGGATAAGAAAATATCATTTTTAACCGAGCATCCTTCGATTTAACATTTTTTAAATACGCGGCTAAAATACGTCCTACTCGTTCGCCGGTCATAATCTCGTTTTTATGATCATAAAACGAGCGTACGATACGACTCATGTTAATTCCCTTTAATTCTGCCTCGAGTGAAACGGTTCCCGTAATGCTCGTTTCTAAAACAAGGGTCTTACCTTCTTTAGTCTTATATTTAAGGGGAAGTTTAAAATTAGAAACACCGACTTGCTGGATAGGTACGTGGACACCAGTAACTGTGTCATGCATAGCATCCATCATATCTGGTAGTGTATCACGATAGGCCTTCGTGACTTTCAATTTTGTATCATATGAACGCTTGATGCGTGG
>DAISZL010000005.1:18598-71495 GCA_036824825.1 Opitutaceae bacterium | reverse complement strand
CACGATAGGCCTTCGTGACTTTCAATTTTGTATCATATGAACGCTTGATGCGTGGTTTAGCACCCGAAGCTGTTTCGTGAAGATACATACTTTTTTTTAATTTGCTCATACAGGCCCTAAATAGTCTGCAAAGTTACGTGGTGTTTCAAAAAGACGAACGCGGTATAGCTTTCCATCTTTTATGTGAGGCTCTAGTTCATTCCAAAAAGCGATCGTTAGATTTTCCGTAGAAGGAATCATCCCTTTTAGAAAGGCGACCTCTGTATTTAAATTACGATGATCAACACGGTCTACGATAACTGTATTTAAAATCTTCTTAAGCTTTCCTAGATCGATTACATATCCCGTGTCAGGGTTAGGAACGCCACATACCGTTACCTCTAAGACATAATTATGTCCATGCCAGTGCGGATTGGTGCACATGCCGAACTGCTTCTGATTCCATGCAAGACTGTACTTAGTATTATAAAGCCTATGCGCCGAATTAAAGTGAACTTGGCGGGTTACATAGACAACACCCCCCTTAGGAACCTTAGGTCCTAGGGTCTTCTTAGAGCTTTTCTTTGGTGTGCTTTTTGAAGGCATTAGCCCTCTACTAGTAGCACACTTTTGGCTTAGGTCAATCAGGGCAACGTACGTAATTGAACACTGTCAACGAGCCTATCTTGAGCGATAATATCGGTTACAATGATCAATTTATCTCCTGATTTAGCTAATCCCTGTCTTTTCAAAGCAGAAACAGCATTTTCGATCGTTAAATGTGGCTCTTCAGCAAACGGCATAAGCATAGGAACGACCGAGCGAAGTAAGCGAATTTGGCGATACAATTCGATATGCGGAGTAAAGGCGATAATAGGTGCCCCAACAGGACGAAGCGCAGCAAGGCCGCGTGCAATCAGTCCATGACGTGTAAAAGTCACAATTTTAGATCCAGGAATTTGATCACTTAAAATGACGGCTGAATGAAGTACCTTCATTTTTTCAGTGATAAAGACCGTTGGTTTTTCACCGTCTGCTGTTTCTTCACGCTCAATACGCTTAGATATTTTGTCCAACATACCAACGCATTCACGTGGATATTTACCAACAGTCGTCTCACCAGATAGCATCACACAGTCTGCTTTTTCAAAGACAGCATTTGCTACGTCCGTAATTTCTGCACGGGTTGGCACTGGCTGAGTAATCATAGACTCAAGCATGTGCGTCGCGATAATGACAGGCTTGCCGTAGGTAATACAGGTATTTACTGCACGTCTTTGAATGACAGGTAAATCTTCAAACGGACACTCAATACCTAAATCGCCACGAGCAACCATGAGTCCATCACACTCTTTAACAATACTATCTAGATTATCGATTGCAGATTGATCTTCGATCTTTGCGATAATCCAACTCTTCGATTTGTTAGCTTTTAGAAAATCACGCAATTGAACAATATCTTCAGCAGAACGAACAAAGGACATAGCATACATATCAACACCGGCTTCCAGTCCTACGCGGGTATCCCCTTTATCTTTTTCAGTAAAGGCAGGTAAGTTAACTTTTACGCCAGGCAAATTGATATGGCGTTTTGATTTTAATTCACCCGGAACAAGCACCTTACAGCGAATATGAGCTGCTTTCTTTGTAAGCACTTCGAGCTGGATAAGGCCGTTATCGACTAAAACCGTATCGCCAACATTAATATCATTTACTAAATCCTGGTAATTAACATCAACCGAGCGAATTTCTTCTGCCTGCTCACGGTCAGTTCCTGGTTTTACGGTTAAGTCAAAAATCTCACCCGGTTTTAATTCAATCGGATTATCTAAGATACCAGTCCTAATTTCTGGACCTTTGATATCCATCATGATTGCAACTTCGATACCAATACGGGCACTTACTGAGCGAATACGTGCAATAATGTTACGTGTCCACTCATGGGTCGCATGAGCCATGTTAAGTCTGATAATATCAGCACCATCACGCATAAGCGTTTCTAGCATCGCCTCACTTTCGGTCGCTGGACCTAAGGTGAAGATGATTTTAGTGCGTCTAAATGAGTCGATATTCGATGACATTAGCACTAAAAATAAGGTTTTTATACCCTACTTCAATCAATTCTATGTACGAGGAGATTTACAGTATAGTAAATCTAGGCTTAAACTTAAGCTAAATCAAAGAAATGACACCCTTCACCAGGTTCTACGATTGTGACATTACATGTTATTTGTTTTTTAAAATCACTAAAAACACGCTCAACAGCCTCCGTTGAATTACAATCGCGTGACAAATGCGTTAAGTAAATCTGCACCCAATGAGGGCTAGCTACTTTTACAAGCAAATCGCGCGCCTCTTCGTTCGATAAGTGGCCATGTTTACCACTAATTCTATTTTTTAAAGACCAAGGTCTTTTCGTATCCATTTCAAGCATACGAGGACAATGATTGGCTTCAATTACGACGATATGACAATCCCTTAACAGCTCAGGAATGTGATCTGGTACATAGCCTAAATCCGTTAGCCAAATGATTTTTTTATCACCTACTAAAAGCTCCCCTTGCTTTGATACCGTAATACAAAACCCTACAGGATCATGCGCATCATGAGGGATACTAAAACTTTTTACCTCCAAGTCCCGGTACCTAAAAGTACCCCCGGTTTCAAACAAGTACCACTTGGCGTCAGTGCCATGTTTATCCTGCAAGACACGCGCCGTGGCCTGATTTGCGAACAGCTTAATCGATGGATATTTTTTAATCCCTGCAATCGCAGCCGCATGATCAGCATGCTCATGAGTTATGAAGATTGCATCTATCTCACTGAGCATTACCCCCGCCTCCTCAAGTAAACCCTCTAATCGTTTTGTCGTAAAACCAGCATCAATCAGCACCTTAGCCTGCTCCGTAATCAGCAAGGTGCTATTACCTGAACTTCCACTTCCTAAGATTTTAAAACGGCATCCCATGTATAACCCATTGATTGATCGATAAATACTCAAGTGCAAGCTGTTTATGCAGGTCTATTCAGGCCTCAATTTCCATGGTTTTTACCCGGTATGCAGCGTTTTCTAAATCCCTGAATAAAAATCAGTTTCGTAACAAAGAAATCTTTGCATAAATGACAATAAATGCACATAAAAGATTCTAAGTTAATTACCCCGACTTTTTATACTCTCATGAGCATTCGTTTTATTTGCCTAAAACTTGCGTTGCTTAGCTTTCTCGTCGCTTTAATTCCCGAAATTCAGGCACAGACACCAAGACTCACCAATCTCTCAACACTCAGCCAAGTTGGCACCGGAACAGGCATTATGACCTCCGGTTTTGTTATTGGCCCAGGCTCTGGCGATCAAGTCGTAATACGAGCAGTAGGACCAACACTAGCAGCATCTCCGTTCAATATGTCAGGCGTATTGGCAGATCCAGTACTGAGCCTCTACAACAGTTCAAACACCTTGCTTGCTACCAATAGCAGCTGGAAAGCAACCGATGCTGCCACCATCACCGCCTCCGGCGCTTTTAGCTTACTTTCAAACAGTAAAGATGCAGCAATTGTCACAACCTTAGCACCTGGAAACTATACCTTCCAAGTAGCAGGTGCAGCTGCAGACGTAGGTAAAGCAATCGTCGAAGTATACGAAGTTAATGCGACAACCAGTTCTTCTCGTTTACTTAATCTCTCAACACGTCTTACCCTTGCAGCGAATGCAACGGCTACTTCTGGACTAACCATTTCACCAGGTACTAGCAACCGTACGGTTATTATCCGAGGTGTAGGACCAACCCTTGGCTCATTTGGCGTAAGCGGTGCACTCGCTAACCCAAATATATCTGTACTCAATTCATCTGGAGCAACCATTGCGACTAACGATGACTGGGGTACTCCTATTGGTTCAGGTGCAGCAACCGTTGCACAATTGACCGCTGCCTTTACTCAAGCTGGAGCATTTCAACTAGTAACTGGAAGCAAAGACTCTGCACTGCTTCTTACTCTAGCGCCTGGCGCCTACACGATTCAACTTACAGGAAACGGTGGTAGCGGCTCTGCGATGATTGAAGTCTATGACATCACGCCTGCAAGTGTCAGTTCTACGACTGTTTCTATCGCAGTTACCCAAGCTACCGCAAGCGCCCCTTCTTCTAACGGTTTATTTACCGTAACTCGCACAGGCGACACATCCCAGCCACTGACTGTTCCTTACTCACTCACTGGAACAGCAACATCCGGGGTCGATTACCAAGCTCTCTCAGGTACAGTTACTATTCCTGCAGGTTCAACTACAGCAACGATCCAAGTTACACCTATTTCAACACTGGTTACGGGAAGTAAAACAGTGATTGCAACATTACCTACGAGCGGAATTTACACAATTGGTAACAGCTCAGCTACCGTTACTATCAATAACGTTGCACCAACCCTCTACGTTGCTGACCTAAGACCTTCCGGTAGTGCTTCAAACTCGATCGCTTCGGGTACTGCTACC
Source organism: Opitutaceae bacterium (assembly GCA_036824825.1). Lineage (GTDB taxonomy): Bacteria > Verrucomicrobiota > Verrucomicrobiia > Opitutales > Opitutaceae > Palsa-1447. Next base: position 67,030 of record DAISZL010000005.1, on the reverse strand, counting down.
ATTTATCTACAGCCCGACGGATCTAGCGCTATCGTCAATGTGAGCTTCAGCGACCTCAGTTCACCAGAGCAAGCACCACACTTGACACTTGGTATTCCTGGACCAGGAAACAACTTCGTTCTTAATCTTACCTACCCTGGCCAAGTCATCAATCAAACATGGACTATCTCGGCTACAGGTACGTTCTCAGCAAGTGACATTTTAAACGCGTTAAAGTCAGGTAATATCTACGTAGAAATTGGATCTCAAAATTATCCAACCGGCGAATTAACCGGAGTATTCCAACAAAGTTCAGGTAGCCAAACTTTCACCGCTCCTGCTAATCCACCTGCTGTAGATCTTACCAATGTCACACCAAATGCGGTAAGTCGTTTCTTAACACAAGCAACCTTTGGTACAACGCAAAGCGATATCACAGCTGTACAGTCGCAAGGTTACGCGAACTGGATTTCTAGCCAAATGGCTTTACCAGCCACCTCGCATCTCGCTGCTACCCGTGCAGACGCTGCAATGTTCCCTAATACAGGTCTTTACCCAATCACTCAAAATAACCGTCAAGCTGCTTGGTGGAAAATAGCAACGACTGCTCCAGATCAATTACGTCAAAGAGTCGCTTTTGCTTTAAGCGAAATCTTCGTTGTATCTGACGTAGCCTCGGCATTAGTGCAGCAACCAGAAGCACTCGCTAATTACTATGACACCTTAGCGAAGGATGCTTTCGGCAATTTCCGCCAGTTACTCCAAGACGTAACCCTAAGTCCTGTGATGGGCAACTATCTTAACATGCTTAGGAACGCAGCAGCAGTACCAAGTAAAGGCACAAGTGCTGATGAAAACTATGCTCGTGAAATCATGCAGCTTTTCACCATTGGTTTAAATTATCTTAACCCAGATGGAAGCTTAGTACTCGATCAAACCGGCCAACCAATTCCTACCTATTCTAACACGACCATTATCCAAACAGCTAACGTGTTAACCGGCTGGGCTTACAATTCCACCTCTTCCTCGCCGAGTTTCACAGGAAGCTCTGCTGATTGGTATAACCCTATGATGGTGTATTCAACTTACCATGACGTTACACAAAAAACACTCTTCTCAATCACTCCTTCAAGCCCACCTATCGTAGTTCCAGCAAACGGTACTGCAGCAGCTGACTTAAAGATCCTGCTTGATGCCCTTGTAAACCATCAAAATACAGGTCCCTTTATTGTTAAACGCCTCATTCAGCGCTTAGTCACAAGCAACCCAAGTCCTGGCTATGTTTACCGTGTATCTCAAGTATTTGCTAATGACGGTACAGGAACACGTGGTAATTTAGCTGCCGTAGTTAAGGCAATTCTTCTGGACTACGAAGCACGCTCCCCTGCGATGCTATCGACTTCAAGCTATGGTAAATTAAAAGAGCCACTACTTCGCCAAACCGCACTTTACCGCGCCTTTAGTGCACAAGCCGTAGACGGACGCATTCCTGTTTTCACACCTGATTCAACCTTAGGACAAGCAGCACTACGTTCACCTACCGTGTTTAATTATTTCTTACCTAATTACACACCTCCTGGTTCCTTAGCTGCAGCTGGACTTCTCGCTCCAGAATTCCAAATCACAACCGACACGACTGCTCTTACGGTACCTAATGCATTTTATAATATCATATTCACATCAACAACCCCAAGCGTATCTACACCGGTTTTAAACCTCACAGCACTCACAAGTGCTCCTGATAACGCAACCTTAGTCGCTACACTCAACACACTCTTATGTGGCGGCAATATGAGTACACAGGCAACAAACCGCATTCTTACTGCACTTGCTGCCTTACCTAGCACAGCAACTGCTAAGGATAGAGCACAAACAGCCCTCTATTTAGTAATCACCACTCAACAAAGCGCAGTACAACAATAATTTCTTACCCCCATGCTCACACCCTACGATCTCACACGCCGCAAATTCATTGGTAATGCCTGTGCTGCAGTTGGTGCAACTGGTGTATTATCTGCGATAGCACAGCTACGTTTAATCGGTGCACTCGCTGCTGACGCATCAACGATTGCTTCAGACTATAAAGCTCTCGTCTGTGTCTTTTTATATGGTGGTAATGATTCAAATAATCTCATTATTCCAATCGATACCACAGGCTACGGACTGTATTCAGCGCAGCGTACCGCGATTGCACTACCCCTGACTTCGGTAACTGCTATCAATCCTTCAAGCTATAGCGATGGATACAACTACGGTATGCATAACGGCATGACTGAAATGCAAAGCCTCTTCAGTCAAGGCAAGATGGCTATACTTGCAAACACAGGTACCTTAGTACGTCCTACTACGCTTGCTAATTACGTATCTGGAAATGCAGCGTATTTACCTCCACAGCTCTTCTCTCACTCAGATCAACAAACCCAGTGGCAAAGCAGTTTAGCTGACCAACCTTTCCAAACTGGCTGGGGTGGCAGATTAGCTGACATGATCAATGCGATTAACACCAATTCGACTATTTCAATGTCGGTCAGTGTCGCAGGTCAAAATTCATTCCAAGTTGGACAAACCACATCCGAGTACAATGTAAGTACCTCTGGTGCTATTTCTCTGACAGGCTCAAGTGGAAGCACAATCAATAATGTACGCTACCAAGCTGAATTAGACTTACTCAGTGCAACGGAAAAAAATCTTTTTAATGCTGCTTTCGCAAATTCTACCGGTGGAGCCGTTAATGACTCATCACTCTTAACGAGTATTTTAACTAACGCATCCACCTTAAAAACAACTTTCCCAAATACATCACTTGGTCAGCAGCTTAGCATGATCGCTAAACTTATATCTGCTGCACCTCAAACTGGTCTTAAACGCCAAGTATTCTTCGCAAGTCTAGGTGGATTCGACACCCATACTGTTCAATTAAATACTCAGGCAAGTCTCTACCCTCAAGTGAGCCAAGCGATCAACGCCTTCTACAACGCTACTGTTGAATTAGGTATCCAAAATCAAGTAACTACCTTCAGTGCGTCCGATTTTAGCAGAACCTACAACACAAACGGCGACGGTGCTGATCATGGTTGGGGATCTCACCACATGATTATTGGTGGCGCAGTCAAAGGCGGAGATATTTACGGCAAAATGTCTTCACAAAAGATTGGTGGACCAGATGACACAGGTCGTGGCAGATGGATACCATCAACCAGCGTAGATCAATACGCAGCAACTCTCGCAAGCTGGTTTGGCGTTAGCAAAACTAACCTGCCAATCGTACTTCCCAACATTGGACGTTTTGCTACGTCCGATCTAGGATTTATGAACACCTAAGCGATGGGAAGCCTGACTGATTCACGTCAAAAGAAGATCGTTCTTGGTGTACTTGCTCTTTTAGCAGGTATTGAGATTTTTTTATACGTAACAAGCTTAAGAACTAAGCAGGTTACAGAAAAACCTGCTGATTCAAAAGCACCGGTTGTGGCACAACGTAGCCAAACACCACCAATTGCGAACCAAGTAAACACGACTGCTCAAAAACAGTCGTCAGGTTTACGCTCAGACGATGCGCCTTCCCACTTGGCGGATCTACTTAATTCTCCAACAACAGATATTAAAGCAGATCTACGTCTCTTAGATGACATCTTTCAGCAGTACCGCTCTGCTATCCATGGAGATGATCCCATTGGAGATAATAAAGACATTACGGCAGCTTTAGTTGGTAATAATAAATTAGAGTTCGCTTTTATACCTAAGAATCATCCGGCAATTAATCAAAAAGGAGAACTATGTGACCGCTGGGGAAGTCCCTTCTTTTTCCACCAACTTTCAGGTACCGAGATGCAAATTAGGTCAGCTGGCCCAGATAAAAAGCTTTTTACGGACGACGATATCGTAATCACCCCTGGGCTATACCCTCCCCATTTGTAAGCGGATATAAGCGCACAAAGGTTGCAGCTTTTAGCTCTTTAAGTATAGTAGTGGGTTATGGCAGAAGGTCCTATTCCCGTCACCGTTCTTACTGGCTTCCTTGGAGCTGGTAAAACAACCCTTTTAAACCGTATTTTAACCGAACAACACGGGCTTAAGCTCGCGGTTATTGAAAACGAATTTGGTGAAGTTGGAGTCGATAACCAACTCGTTATATCGAGTGATGAAGAACTCTTTGAAATGAACAACGGCTGCATCTGCTGTTCAGTGCGTGGGGACTTAATCCGCATCCTCGGTCGACTCCTTAAACGTAAGGATAAGCTTGATGGGATCTTAATTGAAACAACAGGCTTAGCCAATCCAGCCCCCGTTGCTCAGACTTTCTTTACAGATGATGAAATGCGTAGCGCCTTTAGACTTGATGCGATCATCACTGTTGTTGATGCAAAGCATGTCTCAACCCACTTAGACCAAGGCGATGAATCCGTAAAACAAATCGGTTTTGCTGATAGAATTGTCCTTAATAAAACAGACTTAGTCAGTGCCGATGAATTATCCGCTTTAGAAGCGCGTATTAAATCAATTAACGCTGTTGCCAAAGTATTTAAGACTAACAACTGCGCTATACCAATCGCTGATGTATTAAATGTAGGTGGCTTTAACTTAAGCCGTGCGACGGAACTCGATCCCGCCTTTTTAGAGCCAGAATACCCCTTTGAATGGGCAGGTGCTTATGCACTCCCTCAAGGCGTTCATGAGCTTGTCATTGGACATGTTGACCACGACCATGAGCACCATGACTGTGGCCATGACCATCATCATGATCACGAGAGAAATGAAAATGAACTCGATTTAGTAGTCATTCCTACAGCTAGTTTAAGTGAGACAGATATTTCAGCTGCTCGGGACATAGCCCTAAAAACATTCTCTGACTGGGAAAGAAAAGTCAGTGAAGGAGAATCACTCGAACTAGGAGCAACACTTAACCGTTTAGAACTTAAAGACGGTAACGGAAGATTCAAACTCGAGATTAAAAATCCAGGATTTTACCTCGTATTCGAGCAGTGCTCAGAAGTTCCTCTCCACATTAAAGTATGCTCTGAAAATGTACGTCCTGCGTGGCAACAAGATTATCATCCAGCCCATACCCATAATGAAGCTGTAACTTCGATCGGTATTCATAAAGCAGGAGAATTAGATGGGAAAAAATTAAACGCCTGGATCAGTGATTTATTAAAAAATAAAGGGAATGATATTTACCGCATGAAGGGCGTTATTTCCGTAAAAGGAAGTACAAAACGTTTAGTATTCCAAGGAGTACACATGCTCTTTGATGCAAAATTTGACCGCGAATGGGGAACTGATCCACGGATGAACACCCTTGTCTTCATTGGTAAAAATCTAGACAGAGCTTCACTCAACGCTTCCTTTAACGCCTGCCTTACATGAACCTGACCAAAGTATGGGCAGTACAATGTGATGACTACATCATCGATCTGGACTGGTCGCCAGATGGACAACTCCTCGCTGCCGGCTCTGCTTCAGGCCCTATAGAAGTTTTTCATGCTGCAGATGGCACAAAGCGTTTAAGTGCTGCAGGTCATGAACAGGGAACAAATACGCTTCGTTTTTCTCCTGACTCACATTGCTTAGTCACGGGTGGCCAGGATGGAAAAATTAAATACTGGGACCCTCTCGCAGGACAGCACATTACAACGGTAGATATAGGAAAAGATTGGGTTGAACATCTCGAATTTAAACCTAACTCAACGCTTTTAGCAGCAAGTTGTGGTAAAAAATTAAGCCTTTTAAAATCTGATGGCTCGGTTTCAAAAGCCTTACCCGATGCACCGAAAACGATTTCATCGCTTGCTTGGGATCCCCAGGGCGGATGTTTAGCTGTAGCTTACTTTGGCGGGATTACACTTTGGGATAGTGATGATTGGATTGTTCAAAAAGAGTTACCCTACAATAACGGTATCAACACCCTCGTATGGTCGCCTAATAGTCGTTGGCTCGTTTCTGGAAACGCTGATCCGAGTGTTCACTTATGGATTCCTTCTGAAGATGCAGAACTGCACATGAGTGGATACGAAGGTAAGGTAAAACATTTAAGTTTCGATATCACGAGTCGCTGGCTTGCAACGAGTGGTGGTAGAGACGCCTGCTTATGGGACTGCTCTGGCGATGGTCCAGAAGGCAGAGAGCCTAACATGCTACCCCATGATGCCCCAGTCTGCGCTTTAGCCTTTCAGAAATCCCATGGTATTCTAGCAACGGGCGCTGAGGATGGTACTTTGGAATTATGGAGCCCAGAGCGAAAGAACCCGCTTAGGGCCACGGTTAAGATGCCAGCAGCCGCTACCAAGATAGCATGGTCACCTAATGACACCTTTTTAGCTATAGGCTCCACCCAGGGCATTGTTTATGTGCTAAAATGCGAAGCGTAAATGCCTGTAATTTCCGCTTGCCGAAACCTGCACTAACCCACCTAATAACCTTTTGTTTGATGGCGACTTAGCTCAGTCGGTAGAGCAGAAGACTGAAAATCTTTGTGTCCCCGGTTCGATTCCGGGAGTCGCCACCATCTTCTCCTTCAACAACTTACGTAATTATAAGAAGGATAAATGGGGCTTCTAATAAGCCTGTCTTGGGAAGCCTATAGCCCAGTGAGGTTTGGACCCTAAAAGGTGTAGATTTACAAACTGACGTCCTAAAGCTTGTTGAATCTAAGCGAGTTACCTATGTTTTAAGCTTATGGCAGATTCTGACACCTTATTACTGAATGCACATGAAGTACGTGTGCTTGGATCCATGATAGAGAAAGAGATTACGACTCCTGAATACTACCCTATTCGGTTAAGTGCCCTCACTGCGGCTTGTAATCAAACCTCCAATCGTGAACCGGTGATGGATCTCGAGGAATACGAAGTCATGCAAGCACTCGATGGACTTCGCGACAAACGTCTCGCCAATCTCTTTAAAGGTGCTGATAGCCGTGTACCTAAATTTGCTCACCGTTTTGCAGAAACAGATGTGGATCTAGGCCGTCCTGAGATAGCGCTCTTATGTAATCTCATGCTCCGTGGTCCACAAACGCTCGGTGAATTACGTACGCGCTCCGCTCGTATGTACGAATTTGAGAGCCTAGAGGAAGTAGAAAAAATTTTAGAGCATTTAGCTAATCGTCCTGAAAATAAATTAGTCATCAAGCTACCTCGACAAACAGGATTTAAGGAACAGCGTTATATGCACCTACTCTCCGGTGCACCGGTCATTACGGAATCGGTAACAGAAATAAAAACCGAAGCTACTTTAAAGCCGCTGCGTGTAGAGCCTGAGCAGATCACAAAACTCGAAGCAGAGATTGCTGCCCTAAAATCTGAACTCGAACAGCTTAAGACCCAATTTGCTGATTTTCGTAAGCAATTAGAGTAAGAAAAATATATTTTCTAGGCATTGCACGTAGGAGATCACTTCTCTACGTTGGAAACTGAATGGCTATTTTAAGCTTACTGGATGTAAACCTCGCCTTTGGCGGCCCATCAATTTTGGAGAAAGCAAATCTTCAAATTGATCCGGGTGAGCGCGTCTGCTTAGTGGGAAGAAATGGAGCGGGTAAATCGACCTTGATGAAGGTTATCACAGGAGAAATACAGCCAGACAAAGGAGATATTTTTAGACCAGACGGAGCCTACTACACGTGGCTTCCTCAGGAAGTACCGACTGATATTAAAGGATCGGTTCTTGAAATTATAACGTCAGGTTTACGCACCAATGCTCACCATGAGGAGGATTGGGAGCGTGATATTCGTGTCGATAACTTGATCGAGCGCTTGCAATTAAACCCCGCTGCAGAATTTTCACTTCTATCCGGTGGTTTAAAACGCCGTGCCCTTTTAGGTAAAGCACTCGCTGGCCAACCAGACCTCCTGCTACTCGACGAACCAACGAATCACCTCGATATCGAATCTATTCTGTGGCTTGAAGAGTTCTTACTCGAGTGCCGCATTTCACTTTTATTCGTAACCCACGACCGCGCATTCTTGCGTAAAATGGCAACCCGCATTCTTGAACTCGACCGCGGACGCTTAGCAAGCTGGTCCTGTGACTACGATACGTACCTGGTTCGTAAACAAGAAGTGCTCGAACAAATTGAGCGCCAACAAGCACTCTTTGATAAAAAATTAGCTCAAGAAGAAGCGTGGATTCGCCGTGGTGTAAAAGCTCAGCGCTCCCGTGCACAAAGCCGAATTAATCAGCTTATGCAAATGCGTGAAGAACGAAGAGCACGCCGAGACCGTGTTGGAAATGCTAATTTAAAACTAGTCGAAGCAGAAAGATCAGGAGTGAAAGTTATCGAAACTACAGATCTTTCCTTCAAATGGCCTAATGGAGACTATTTAGTTAAAGATCTAACGACCACGATTATTCGTGGAGATAAGATTGGTTTAATCGGCCCTAACGGTGCAGGCAAAACGACCCTCATTAAGATTTTATTAGGCCAGTTAGCTCCTACAGAAGGTGAAATCAAACACGGCACCCGCCTAGAAGTAGTATACTTTGATCAACTGCGTGAGCAAATTGATGACAAGAAAACAGTCGCTGATAATATCGCTAACGGAAATTCGACTGTATTTGTTAATGGTTTTTCTAAAAATGTTATCTCTTACTTACAGGACTTTTTATTTGAACCAAGTCGTGCACGTACGCCTGCAGGCGTCTTATCGGGTGGAGAACGTAATAGACTCTTACTCGCTCGCCTGTTTACAAAACCGTGTAATGTACTCGTCATGGACGAGCCAACAAACGATCTCGATGCTGAAACACTCGATTTACTCGAAGATCTCTTAGTTGAATACAATGGCACACTTCTTCTTGTAAGCCATGACCGTGAATTCCTTGATAATGTCGTTACATCGACATTCGTATTCGAAGGTAACGGTGTGATTGGAGATTATGTAGGCGGGTACCAAGATTGGTTAAGACAAAAGTCACTGCCAAAACCTGCAGTCTCTACCACTAAAGAAGTAAAAGCTGAAAAAAAGCCAGGCACTTCACGTAAACTCACCAATAAAGAGCAAAAAGAATTAGAATCGCTACCAGCCAGCATTGAGGCTTTAGAAAAAGAACAAGCCAGTATTGCAGCACAACTTGCCGATCCTGCCTTTTATCAAAAAGAGCCCGCTTTATTTAATAAAGCACGTGAGAAGCTAGAACAAATCGAGCAAGATCACGCACGTGCCTTTAGCCGCTGGGAAGAACTTGAAGCGTTAAGAAAAGGCTAAGCGCCTTGCTTACTAAACAGTTCAATCCAGTTACCATCCGGATCTTGAATAAAAATCTGCTTGGCTCCGTCTGGTCGAGTAACAGGTCCTTTGTAGACTGCTCCCACCGATTTTAAGTGTTTATCAACAGTCTTAATATCCTGCACCTTGAGTGCAAAATGGCCTGATTGTTGATCTCGGGTTACTTTAGGATCTTCTCTTTCTCCGATTAAATGAAGCTCCTGTACCGTTCCTAATCTAAACCACGATCCCGGAAAATCGAACGCAGGACGTGGGAGCATTTCTAACTTAAGCACATCACGGTAGAAGCGATTACTCACGTCTACATCTGATACAGCAATCGCAACATGGTTTAACTCAATAATACCTAAAGCACTCATAGGTTAATCAATAGTATATAAATATTCTTAGGCAATCCTCTGTATTACTGATACATTTTTTGTAAGGCATAGGCCGTCTTTCTCATTCTTTCACGAAGCGCACTAGGTCCTAGTACTTCAACAGCCGTACCCCACCTTAATATCCAGGTCTCAACTTCTTCTAAGGCACCTAGCTTTAAGTGCAGTTCTAATCGTCCATCAGGTAATTCCTTCATGGACTGAGATTCATGCCACTCTCTTTCCTTTACTCGGTCCGCAGCCTGAGCTGTAAAACGTAGCACCACATCATGGCTACCACTACCTTGTAATACACCCATAGCTCCTGAGAAGAATTTTTCAGGTGAGAAGTCTTTAGGACGACTAAATTCTGTAGTACTTACCTGAACACTATCGATACGCGGCAATGCAAAGGTTCTAAGCGCGTTACGCTCTAGGTCATAGCCAATTAAGTACCATAAATTTTCACGGTGGGTTAAGTGATACGGCTGAATTAGGCGCTTATCTTTTTTCTTACCCCCTGGTTTTTTATACTCAAAACTGACTTGTAGTTGTTTTAATACAGCTAAACTAAGCGCGTTAAAAACTGTTAGGTCTGTTTTACCGAGGCCAATATTTTTAAAAGATACACTTCCTAATTCATCCGCTGGAGAAAAAGATATGCGATCTTTAAGTCCTGCGGCTAACTTATCAAAGGCGACTTCTAATTGTCTATGAAAGGGCGTACCTCGGTACTGCTCGAGTGCTCTTCGTGCAACAAGCAAGGCGACTAATTCACCCTCTGACACTTGAACCGTAGGAAATGCAGTAACTGGCTGCGTATAACGGTAGGACTGAATCTGCGGATCAAACTCGATTGGAAGATCGAGTCTATCACGCATAAAACCAATATCTCTAACAATCGTTTTACGACATACCTCAAGCTCAGCACATAAACGTGTACAATTTACGAGCGTTCCACGACGCAAGATATCATGGATTTTAAGCATGCGCTCGAGAGGAGGACGAGAGAGTTGAGCACGTTCAGCCATAGAGAAGAGTATTTCAGATTATTTAGGCTGGGACAAGCAATGTCTCACCCTAGGTAGTATTATCTTCTGCATCATGAACTATAAATCATTATTCGAAGTTACTCCCCCAGCTGATCTCTCGTGGTTTCACTACGGAACCGCTTTCCGCGCTACCCCATGGCCATCCGTTTGCATTGAATGCGAGACCAGTAAAGGTTGGGTACCGGTTAATCCTACCGTTGATATATTCGCTTCTGCAGCAGCCACATTAAGTAATGATGAATGGTGGGAATATATGGACTATGTACCATACAGAGTACGAAATATTATAGATAAATTCAACTACGGCCGTTTAGAAGCACTCTTTGTTTTAAACATCTGCCACACACTCTTTGACGCACTCGAAGAAACGCCTGCATTAATATCCTTTTTGGCAGCCCATGAATTACTCCGTGGTGAATCAGAACCAGCGTGGAGAGAAATAATTGCTATCTATGCACGCAGTGGCGTATTTGGAATCTTAGAATGGCTTGGCCTACCTGCTTCAAAACAAACACTTACCATCTTAAGTCACCTAGCTAGCCCTGATATTCCACGCCGTGTACTTGAGCCTCTAAGAGCACACCTCTGGGAGCCAAAAGTTATCTTTAATTTACAAGATAAGGATGCAATTACCCATTCTCAAATCATCGACTTTAACGATGAGTACGCTGCTTAAATTAAGCTTTGGTAAGCGCCTTTAAAAACCGTTCAATACGCTTAGGATCAACCGTATTTCTCCAGTCACCATCTTTTTTAAATTCAGATCCTACAATATAACCATCGGCTTTCCCTTTAAAGGAGCCGATGTTTTTGTGTGTAATTCCAGAACCTAAATAAAGTGGTATTGTTACCGCTGCCTTTACATGCGTTACCTCTTCACGCTTTGGCTCTACACCTGTGGCACTACCTGTAACAATCACAGCGTCTGCGTGCATAAACTCAGCCGCATGCGCAGTCTCTGAAATTGAAACATCAGCTGTTATCGCATGGGAACTATGCTTTTTCTTAATATCAGCCCATACTTCAATACGCTCAGCATGTAACTGCTTACGATACCTTAAAAGTTCAGCTGCACAGGATTCAATGACTCCTTCATCTGCAACATGCGCAAAAGCGAAGCCTTCAACACGGATAAAGTTTAACCCTGCAGTTGCAGCAACTGCTAATGCTTCCTTATTTGCTGCTGCGAGTATTTGTATACCGACTGGAATTTTAACTAACTGTCTTACCCCTGATGCAATAATCGCCATGGAGGCTACAATTTCTGGGCCAACATGTCCCTTCAGATAGGGAATATCATGCATATTTTCTAACATGATCGCATCCACACCACTAGATGCATAGATTTTAGCTTCTTTAAGCACCTGCTTTTCAATTTCTCCAAGTGAAAGCTTACTTAATGGCGTACTAGGTAAAGCGCCTACATGAATCATTCCGGTAACTGTATTATTTTTCTTAAAAAGCTTCATGTTTGAATAAGCACTACGTAATTACTCATATCTGTAGTAAGGATCCGTATGGGTCAATCTACAGAAACATAAATAGTATTTTTTAATGGTGACGAATGGCAGAATAACTGGATAAATTAATCCTGCTTTTCGATGCCCAAGACACCCTATCGACGCTTTATTATTATATTTGTAGGGTTAATCATTATATCATTAACGAGTCGTGCTCAGTCATTAACACAAAGCGACTTAGTTTCTACTTTTAGACCATGGAGAGTCGAACATGTGACTCTCTCACCAGATGGAACCCACCTCGCCTGTTCTATCAACGACGAAGACTCAACGTCTATTGAAATACTGGATATCAATCATCCAGAAAAGCCCGTATTACTTAAAGTAGAAGAAAACCGATTGGGATCTCACTGGTGGAGTATGCAGGCAAGTGCCAGACGTGTGAGTTTTATTAGCTGGTCCGGGAATCAGCATCTCATCGTGCTATCAAATCTCGATGGCCTTTTTGTTGTAAATTCTGACGGCACTAATCCTATTAAACTTGGTGACTCTGTATCACTGGGCTACACCGAATACCCTAAAGCGCGCATAAGTAATATAAATAAATCAGGTAAAGAAAACTCAAAAGGCTCAACATCAGAATTTAGGAATGATGAACCAGAACCCCGCTTAGTACCACGTAAGTTAAATGTACTTTGGGTACCTAAGACAGAAACCCCTTGGATTACTGTAAGTGCTTCAGGCAAAGAGACCGATGTTTATCGTATCAATATTCAAACCGGTGCCAAAGAAGTTATCTTTAGTGAAGTAGGAACTAAGAGCACTCTCTTAGCCGACCATACAGGAACACCACGTCTAGAATTAATAGACAACTCAACTGAAGCAGTAAGAAATTATCGTCTTATTAATATTAAGGATAAGGAAAAAGTTAAACGATTCGAGTCGATAGCAACACCAGTTACGCCAAAAAACGCTTTAAATATACGTTCTATTCCTACAGCGCTCGATATTAACCCTGATATCGTTTACTATGCCTCCAACGCTGACTCAAAATCATATGCCCTCTATAAAATAGATTTAAATACAGGTACTAAAACATGCCTATCGACTAAAAAATCCACTGAAGATATTATAGATCCACTCAAAGCGTTTGATACCCAACGATTAGTTTTTAATTCGAGTGACGATAACTTAGCAGGCATAAGATACCCTGATAATACTACTGAGTGGATAAACCCAGAAATCGCTATCATTCAAAGTAAAATAGAACACGAAATACCTCATCGAACAATCACGATACTTGAATGGGATAAAACACATGAACATTTCTTATTCACTAGCTCGAGCACCCATGAACCAGGGAGGTATTTTTTATATACGAAAAGCACAAACGAAATTATTCAATACTTTAGGCGAGCTCCTTGGATAGACACAGAAACACTTTGTCCAGCAGAAGACTTCACTGTTACGCTTAAAAATAATACAGTCCTTAATGGAATTTATACCGAGGCAGTTAACCCTAAAGTTACGCCTCCTCCTCTGATCATCATCCTTCACGATGGACCAGCACTCCGTGATAAATCAGATTATGACCGCGAAGCGCAACTCTTTGCTTATTTAGGCATATCGGTGGCCCGTATTAATTATAGAGGCTCATCTGGAAAAGGGCTTTCTTATCAGAATGATTCGATACACACACTAAGTCAGTCGATTTCAGAAGATATCTTTAGCTCAATCTCATACTTATCTAATCATAAAAAAATAGATACTAAACGTATCATTCTTTTAGGTAACGGTTTTGGTGGCACCCTTGCGCTGCGTACACTACAATTAAATCCAGGACGATTCAAAGGCGCCATAACAATCAATGCGCCAACTGACATAGCAGAGTGGATTAATACTCCAACTAAAGAAGTGCAAAATAGAAAATCTAACCCAAATAGAGATTCATTTAGCAAAAAGGGCGGTAAAGGCGGAAAAATGAATATGAAACAAACGATGCAAGAGATGTCACGTGGCAGTTCACGTCAGCCACAAAGTCAGGACTTTGAACAACTTCTTAAAAAATATTATTTTAATTTTACCACAGCTGAATTTAAAGCACTGTCCCCCATCGCACATGTTTCCGATGTAAAAGATCCTGTGCTAATGATCCAAGATTTAGGCGGTAGACCCGTTACAGCAGACCAAGAACAAAATTTTATTGAACAACTTAAGCCAGAAAACAACCAAGCCTATAGTTATGAAATGGAAGGAAACTTATACGCAATTGAACCAGAGGCACGGCTCAATGCATACCGAGCGATAGAGCAGTTTTTAAATATAACGCTTTATAATTATTCTGTAAATGTAGGAGAGATTAAGGAAAAAAATTAATCTATTCATGAGAAAATATTTCTCTATACGTTCCTCACTTTTAAAGCTACTTACACTAACTCTTTTAAGTGTAAACGTATGGATTGTATGCAAAGCTCAAGATCAAGCACCTCAGCCTGTTAAAGTTACACTTCCTCCGTTTTTTGTTGAAGAAAAAGGCCCCCACTGGAACTACGCAAGTGCAGATGGCTTAGAAGTCCTTACTCGGTGCGATGAAGACATGACCCAGGGTATTGTAAAACAAGTATATAAAGCCCAAAGTTATGTGGATACGTTACTCCCCAAAAAATATCAGGTAAATAAATCTCTACCCAGAGTCTTACTACTCTATCCTCATGAAATGAAACCAAGTATACCTCAAGGTATACTGAGTAAAAATGACGAAGACAAAAACACGGGAATTAATACTGATTTTAGACGCGATCCACGTTTTTTTAACCGCCCTACTGTAGAATTCTTTCCTAATTTAGATCTACGAGATCCAGATGCACGTATTACCTTTTTTATAGCACCTAGCGATCAAGCTGAGATTGGTGATGCCGTTATTACTCCGCAATCGCTTCAGGAGGCAATGTTGGAGCGACTTCCGGCTCTACCCTGGTGGTTTACCCTAGGGTTTTCTCACATGTATCGATCCTTATTCAATCAATATGATCAAATTGGATTTAAACCAATGGTCTTCGTCGATACCAAGAAAACTGAACTGATTGCTAAAAACCAAGATTACCCGCGTCTATTACCACCGATTAAAGAACTTTTTTCCGAATATGGCGTTACCTCCGAACTACCTGACTTCGAAATAAGGAAAATAGCTCTACTGAACGAAGCTGAACTATTTTTACGCTGGGTTTATTCCGATACAACAGGCAAACGTCGTGAAGCACTGTATCACTTCATAGATCAAACGATAACAGAGCCTGCATCAGAAAATATATTTATTAACTATTTTGGTATTAACTACACTGAACTTTGGGAACGCCTAAATGACTACATTCCTCAAGCGATTTCGCATTCAATCTATATTCCTTACAAGGACGATATAACGATACCGAAAATTAAACTTACTTTAGCCACTGAAACACAAATTGGTCGTATTAAGGGCGACTGGCTACGTTTCGAAGCAGACTATGTAAAAAAGAATTACCCGGAGTATGCTCCTAGATACTTACAAGAAGCACGTCTAAGCCTGCAACATGCTCATGACCGTGGTGGAGATAGCGCTACATTATTTTCAATTCGTGGATTGCTTGAACTCAATGCTGGAAATATCAGTGACGCTCGCGGATTTTTAGAAGATGCATGCAAGTCACATGTAATACGACCACATGCCTACTACGAATTAGCTAAGCTGCGTTACAATGACGCAATTAAATATCCAGAGGGTGAAAAAAATAAATTAAGCGATAAACAAATTAAATATATATTAGACCCGTTAATTATATCGGAAGATCAAAGCCCTCGACCGATCGACGCCCATTTGTTCACGTGCCGAGTCGTAATTCAATCTAATGCTCGTTTATATCCTGAAGTTCTTAGCTATTTAAAACAAGGAGTAGAACTGTTTCCACGTAACCCACAGTTACTCTATTTAACCGCTGGAATATATTCTCTTCATGGAAATACGTCGCTAGCGAATGATTTACTCGAGCGTGCTCTACGCCTAGATCCTCAGGAGGCTCTAAAAAATCGCATTGAAGTATTGCAAAATGCGATTCGTGAAGTCTCCAATAAGCGAAGTAAACCTAGCACTCCTTAGGCATGCTAATTTGAAACTGCTCAGCATAGGTAATCAAGTTTGGTATAATCGTTTCATATAGCTCTACGCCATATTTGAGATAATTATCACGTTTTTTTAGCGCCATATCACCTGGCATTCTTACTTGATCAAAGCCAGATCTCGGTGGTGTTGCACGGCACTTCTGAGCTAAATACGTTGTTTGTTTTATAAACGCCTCGTCGCCACCAAAAAGTTTGGGATCACATACCTGAATAAAGATATTCGCTGTCCAGCCTTCAACAGGATCTAGCCTCCCATGACCGGAGAGAGCACTGGTAAGAGTTTCTACCCAAAGTCCTAAGGCATAGCCTTTATGTCCATGATCTAATCCACCTAAGGGCAACAAAGAGCCAGCTGGTGTACTGAGCACTAAATCAGGTTCATCTGTAGGATTGCCCTCACTATCCAAAACCCATTTACCTGGTATTTTCTTTTTTGCAGCACTTGCCCGTCTAAGAACATTAAATGCCAAAATAGATAGAGATACGTCAAAAATAATTACTCCGTCCTTTGTAGGCCACGCAGATGCGATTGGATTAGGTGTATATACACCAACCTTACCGCCGTGAGGAGCAACAAGCGCTGCTGTTGGGTCAGAACATGCTAAAGTCACAAAATAACCCTGCTCAGCAACTTGGCGCAAATAAGCTGCTAAACAAGCAATATGATGACTACGCTTAATAACAACAGTGCCGGTTCCAAGTGCCTTTGCGCGCTTTACCGCCTCATTAATGCCTAACTGTGTTAACCATGGCCCTGACTGGCGCATTCCATCCCAGGTTAATGCCGCAGGAAAATCAGCTATAACAGAATACTTACCTGATTTTGCCAAGCTGCCTGATTTAAGATCATTTAGGTAAGCAGGGAGTAATGATAACCCATGGGTCGTATGACCAAGTAAATCACCTTCTACGAGAATTGATGATGCTACCTGAGCTTTATCGGCTTCTAACCCAGCTGAGGTTAGAAGCTTGTATGCAAATGTGATAAGTTCTTGTACGTGGTAGCGCTTACTCATGAGGCGTTATTAACGCCTTCCACCATGCCAGCCAAATCCAAAACTTAACCGTATCGGTGCAAACCAAGGTCCATAGTAATATGGATCACCGTAATAGTATGGCCTAGCGTAGTAATCTGGCGCTTCAGTATAGATAACTGTTCTCTCAACTGGTGCTTGCACATAGGCTGGAGCAGGCGTTGATGGTGTAGCAACAGTAGCTTGAGTTTCAGTTCCGCCCTCAATCGAAGCAATACTACGATACGCGACTACATTCGACTGACCATTAGCCATTTTATACTGAATGGTGATACTATCTGCTGTTTGTACAATTTGACCAATTGAAGAACCTTGAGCAGATGCCACTTTGGCTAACTCAGATGGCGTTGGTATGCGTGGTACGTAAATGGTTTGGTTTGGTACCAAGTTTGTCGAAGCCGTCTCACTAGACTGAGCAAAAGAACTAGCGCCTAAAATAGTGAGCGCTAAAGCACTTGTTAAAATAAGTTTTTTAGAGTTCATAGTGTTAATTTTAAAGACTTTTAGGTGATATACCACCAGATGTTTAGTTAGACCGTTTGCGGTTTTAATTGTGCCATATTTTTTACAAAAATCAACTTAAGCTATGTGTCGCTAAAACTGAGACACATGAGCACACTTGGGTGGGCTTAAAACCACTTAAGTGTCATAGTTTCGAGCTTAAAACTTGTCATATAAGTTTACCCAAAGATAGATTAAACTTATACCCTATCTGGCAAATCTAGCTGGATTAATACCCTATTTATATATGCATAAAGTAAGCATTCTTACGTGTTTTGCAATCATCTGGATTAGCTCTGTCTGTCAGGCTTCAATAAACAAAACTGACGATGGTCTACTTTTTTACTTATCCGGTGACCATGGAACAACAGCTGACTATTCAGCTGGCAAAACACCAACTCCTAATTTCGACTATGAAGTTTCACTCATACCCGATGGAGCAAAAGCGGGCGGATTACGTAGTGGCGACCTAGCACGACTTTCCTATTGGGCACCAGGCAATATATATGCACAACGAGGCACCCTCTCCTTTTATTTTAGATCACATACACCAGTAGGCCCAACCGCTTTCCCCATATTTAGAGTTGGATATGCAGATCATTCTAGCTGGGACATGGTCTTTTTAAGAATCGATTACAATGGTCATGGATTTGACGCTTTTGTTACTGATGCAAGCTTATCACGCATACGCGTTTCAACAACCGTTAATCCATTTCCAAAACCAGATACATGGACACTGCTAACGTTGAGTTGGGATGAAACTAAAGGTATAAAATTTTATATTAATGGAATCTTAGCTGCATCAAAAGAATATAAAGGTAATTTAAATGCAGCCTTAGATCAATTCGGTCCAAATTCACGAATCATTGCTCCTTGGAATGTGCAATCTGATTATAATTTTGTCCGCGGTGAAGATATCGATGAAGTGCGCATTTATAATCACATGTTAAGCGACGACGCTGTGGCCTCTCTAGCAAAACAAAATTTATCGACGGTAGCTAGTCAGCAACCAACAAGAAATCTCACCGATGAAGCATGGCAACAAGAGTGGGCTCTTAGATATGGATGGAATAGACTCAATGACTTACCTCAATACCTTTCAGGAGAATACGTAACTATTCGAAAAGTAGAAATTCATGACGCCTATGATTTAAAGCGCTGGTATTGGAAAGCCTGCGACGGAATTCGTGAAACAACGTGGCCAGGTGTTTATAATCGTTCCCGCTTACCAGGTCGTAATGACTATTTTCAACTTCCTGATTGGGACTGCTATTCATTGTCGGGCAAATCGATAACTTTTTATATGCCAGATGAGCCATGGAATCATATAGAAATATCAGGAGCAGCTTATGGCCATGCAACACTACTTGCCAACACTACAACCAAAGAAAAAGATATTACTTTATTTGACCGAAAAGAGGGCCAAGAACGCACGATCCATTCGTTAGATAACCATAGAGGTGGCAAAGTACGCTTTGATAATGATATGCAGGAACAGCCTATGGGTGAATTTAGTGCTTATTATGTTCACGAAGGCAAAGAACCTCAGGGCTCTCTCAAACTTAGCTACGTACTAACGGAAGAAAATGTAAACACACCAGCGCTAAAAGAATTAAATACTTTTATCGATGGTCGTTACACAGAAGATGAACAAAATAAAATTTTAGCAAAACCTGACACGTCCCAAGCAGTAAGTTTACAATCAACTAAAACGGCTCAGACGCTGCCTTTAGTTCATATCCTTTTACCCTACGCTAGTGATAATCCTACCTATAATTTATCCAGTATAACCGATGGTTTAGATGGTATAGCTCTTGAGATACCAGCCCTTAATTCGACCCAACTACCGAACGGACTTATAGCACTGAACGTTCAGGTAAAAGATCCCCTTTGGCCATTACGCAACATGCTCGATTTCACGTTTAGCGTAAAATCTGGCGAAGCTAAAACTCTGTGGTTAGATTTACGTGACCGTATTTTACCACCTAATAAGAGTATTTATTTAACAATTGCTTCATCGAGTCCTGATTTTAATTCACATGATTTAGTAGGTAGCCACCTACGTCTTATTTTTAAACCAAAAATAGAAGCAAAAAAAGAACATGAAAGTGATCGATTCACTCAATTAAAAGATGCTTACGCAATGCTCGTAGAGGAGCATCCTAGTTCTGACAAGTTACACTTATGGACACGTTTCAGGTTAGACCTAGAGGATTTAATGCGTGTAAATCCTAACCATTACCCTGGTGTAAACTACTGGGCTGTTACCAACCCTAATGCTCCGGCAGTAAAATTTAATGAACCCAAAGTACCAGACGGCGTACCGCTTTGGGCATTTAGACAAGTTGAAGCCCTAGGCCATGTAAAATACTTCGTTAAGTGGTGGATCGAAAACCGTCAGGTTGAAAATGGTGAATATGGTGGAGGTCTATCAGACGATACAGATCTTACTAATGCATGGCCTGGTGTAGCACTCATGGGATGTATACCAGATAAAATAGCTGATGCATTAAAACTAGAAGTCGATGCATGCTACAGGCAGGGCATGATTACTAACGGACTTTGCACGATTCAAGCCGATGAATTACATGGCTATGAAGAAGGCCTTAATTGTCTCGGACAAAACTTAATTCTCAATTACGGAAGTCCTAAAATGCTTGAAAGAGCTATGGCAACAGCCAGAGGTATCGAGTGGTTGACGGCAATTAATCCAGCAGGAAACCGCCTCTTTCAGTCGTGCTATTACAACGGTACTAAGATGGCTACGGATAGTGTATGGGGTTACACGAAAACATACGAATACCTCATTTTACAACCCGAGCAATTACTCATTGAATACAACGGTAATTCACGTGCCAAAAAAGTCGCCTTAGAAATGGCTGATGGACTTTTAGCTCATCGACATAAAAACGAAGAAGGTAAATATGTATTACCAGGCTCAATTCATTTTAGTGACGATAAGGAAGGCATATCTCCACGTAGTTATTTTCCATGGCCCCTATTTTGGAGTTCATACAAATGGACTGGAGATAAAAAATACTTAACTCCTATATACGATGGCGGCGCTGGTTACTTAGGAAGTATCAATGCAAACGTTCTCGACCTACTCGATCTTCGCAAAAGGTGGGCAAAGGGTGAATTTTCAGGAAAAAACAGTCGGGAAGCTACCACGCGATCTGTTGATGCACGAGGTGCTCGTACACGTTCAATGTCAATCGGTAATGGTGATACTGGTCGCGCTGCAGCACCAGAACATATCGCGTGGCAACTTACCGGAGATAAATCATACCTTGAAAAAATGTATCTAAATGAACTTAAAGAAATGAATCTAGGAGAGTACATAGATACCGAGGGAAGTCTTTGGATAGACCGCGTAGGCGTTCCTCATACAAACCTACAGCGTGAACGCTTAGGTGGTGTGGCTCTCGTTCGTAATGGTACGTTTCCAGGACATGTTGTAAGCTGGAAATTTAAAGAACCTGCAAACGATCAGAGTGTGGCAATTTTAATTCCCTCTTCTACTCTGACTTCATTCAAAGTCATTGCTTACAATCTGGAAAAAAACCCTGTAACAACAACCATGACTGGATGGAATATAGATCCTGGTATCTGGGAAGTAGAACAAGGAATTGACACAGAAGGTCATGATCAAATTACTTCTGAAAAATCCCACAAAGAAGTATCCTTAGGTAGATCACAAAGCATTAACTTAAACCTACCAGCTCGAACAACCACGATTCTTAATTTTAAATTAAAGAAACATGCTACACCTTACTGGAATCGATGTGACTTAGGCATCGACCGAGAAGATATCCAAGTAAATGGACGCGAGATTAGAGTTAGAATACATAGCTTAGGTAGTATACCAACACCACAAACAAGCCTCGTGTTTAAGAATACAGAAGGCCGAATCGTTTCACGTGAAATAATTTATCCTATCGCAGCACCACTTGATCTTCTACCTAAGACAACTGAAGTTTGGATGACACTTCCAGATGGTACGAAAGCTGAAGGTGGAACTATTGAAATTGACCCTGAAAATAAACTAGAGGAAATCACACGATTAAATAATAAGATCAAACTATAGAGATAAAGTGAGATTAATGATCGACGTGATGAAGTTCACTTTGCATCAAAGCACGTCGGTCAAACTCAATCACTGAGATAGCGCCCTTAAACCAGTAAACGTGGTTTAAACGAGACCCTATAGCTACTCTACCTTCTCGCATAAGTGAAAAAGGTAAATCAAAACTAAGCTCTTTAATTCCATCAATGTAACTTGTCATGGTATGACCATCATACACAAGACAAGCCCAGTGCCACGTATCCGCCGAGTGCAGATATGTCATATCAAGCAAAGGGTGATCACCTTTGTCTGAGTGTAGAAACGTATCCATTGCCCAGCTTTTATTTCCTGCAAGCCTGAGTTCAACCATGAGGCGCCTAAGATCTTTATCTTCTAAATGAATGAAGCGCTGTGCTGGTTGACCCGTTGAATCTGGTTTTACGAGAACTTGAATTGTAAATGAAGTAGTTCCACTAAATGGATTTTCTTCAATTGTTAGAGAATCATTTTTACCATTAAAAACCACACACTTCTTTGAATCTATCTCAGACACCTTGGGGTTCCCGTAGAGTTTAACACGAGTAGAGGGCGCAGTAACAAAATCAGCCACATTCCAAGTCGTATGCGCAGGAAGCGTATCAGCTAAACCTAGTGATAGAGCTATACCTATAAATGACACTACGAGTATGCATATACGTGGAGGCATCTATTTCGTTTATATCTATGGTAAGAAATAATCAAAACCTTTCACTTTTTCTGCAAGCTTGCATGTAGGCCTTATGCAATCAATTATTGCCCAGTAACCATGTCAAGCAGGCCAACCTCACCTACTGCCATCACTCGCTTTAGTAGTAATGCTAAACGTCTTTTGGCAATTGATCGGTACTTAGGTGCTCCCCTTTGCTGGTTATTAAGTGTTTTACGTGCCAGTGGACGCTTTCTTTCACGTGATTTAGTTTCAAAACCCCACAGCATCCTTTTTGTAAAATTAGCTGAACAGGGATCAACCGTACTGGCCTATGACGCGCTGAGTCGTGCTGTCGAAAAAGTAGGTGCTAATCATGTATACTTTTTAGCCTTTGAAGAAAATAGATTCGTAGTTGATTTACTTCAGCTCATTCCAAAGCAGAATGTTCTCACAATAGACACGCGCTCACCAATTAAAATGGTGACGAGTTGCCTAGCTAGATTATTTCAAATTCATAAACTTAAAATTGAGGCCTGTATTGATTTAGAATTTTTTGCACGCTCTTCGGCTATCATTGCATTCCTATCAGGAGCGAAATTAAGAATTGGTTTTCACACATACTTTGGTGAAGGACCCTATCGAGGAAACTTATTCACACACCGCATTCTGTATAATCCGCATCTGCACACCTCAGTAACCTTCTCTAGTTTAGTTTTAGCTTTAGATGCAGACCCAAAACAGTTACCTACTTACCCACTCGCCCAGCCTTCTTTAAAAACACTTCCTGAATTCACCCCTTCAATCGTAGAAAAAAACAAGGTAACCGATATACTTAGAAATAACGGGATCCCAACACACGCTCCACTTGTTTTACTAAATGCAAACGCAAGTGATTTACTACCACTGAGAAAGTGGGAACAATCTAACTATGTCGCGCTTGCACGACAGCTTATTGAGCAGTTTCCCGAGCTATATGTTGCCTTTACTGGATCTAGTTCAGAGCAAGATCAAATTGACTCATTGGTCAGCGAAGTAAAATCAGCTCGCTGTGTCTCCATTGCAGGTAAAACAACTCTGCGTGAACTTTTAGTGGTATACAGTATGGCTCATGTGCTAGTAACAAATGATAGCGGTCCCGCGCATTTCGCTGCTTTGACCACGATAGATACCATTTCTCTTTTTGGACCAGAGACACCGCTTTTATTTTCAGCTCCTGGTCCACGTAGTCATCCACTGTGGGCAGGTTTAGCCTGCAGCCCTTGTGTTAATGCGTTTAATAGTCGTCAAACAACATGCACTAATAACCTGTGCATGCAGGCAATAACCGTTAAACACGTTTACACGTTACTAGTACAACTTTACGAAAAGCGTACCAAGCAGCGTGTATGAATGTAACGCGGGGCAGTAATTTATGGCTTAGTGCATTTTTAAAATGTGCAGTTCTCATTACAGCGGCGATATGGATTTATTATCCAAGTCTACTCGGGCAAGCAGTATGGGATGATGGCACAGAAATATTCAAAAATACGTGGATTACCCAAAATAGTTTATCCTGGCGAATTTTGATATCTCCCTCAGGACCTGATTACCAGCCGCTTAAAACGACACTTGAATGGATACTCTATCATACAGGGCATGGCAGTCTTATTGTATTTCATAGCACGTCCCTTATCTTACATCTCATTTCAGGTATACTCATCTGGAAAATAACTTCTCGTTTTAGCACAACGTACAGTTGGCTTGCTGGACTACTGTTTATTATACATCCACTATCCGTCAGTTCTGTCTCATGGATTGCTGAATTAAAAAACACCTTTAGCCTACCTCTGTTATTACTCGCAGTGGATGCTTTCATTGTTCGTGAATCTCACAGCGAATCAGAGATTAATTTCAATTTCCGTGCATTCAGTTTCTTTAGTCTTTCATTACTTTGCAAAAGTTCGGGTGTTTTATTTCCAGGGTTCATGTTCCTCTACTATTACTGGAAAAATAGGTGTATTACTAAAAAGAACTTAAAAGAACTATTCATCTACTGCAGCATAGCCTTACTTCTAGGCCTAATCACCTTAAAGCTACAAATAACTGAGGCATTACCGACTGCTTCTAGTCAAATAAACAACCTTCATCATTCTATTCTCTCAGCAATTCCTGTTTTGGGAGCTTATTTTCTACACTTCGTATGTCCATTCAGCTTAGGACCAATATATCAAAATGCTCTTACTTCGACTACCTGGATTTTAGGATGCGTTTACTTAAGTACCAGTATTTGGTTTTTTTTAAGTAATAAAATTTCATTAAAAACCACTGGTCTATTTCTTTTAATAGCAGGTCTTTTTTTACTTCCCGTCATTGGCATCTTGCCCATGTCTTTTCTACTTATAAGCCAAGTGGGCGATCATCTATCTTATATAAGCCTAGCTTTCTGGTGTAGTTGCAGTGTGATTGCATTTAATTTTTTAACCACCTGGCTCAAAGTTAAATTTAACGTTAAACACGAGTTACTAACTTACGTTGCATCTGCATTAATCGCTTTTTATTTTATTAACGAAAGTAGAAACTACGCACAATCATATACAAATTCACTACGTTTGTGGACACGAGCAACAGCTGTTACGCCAAACTCTTGGTTTTGTCTAAATAACCTAGGTGAAGCACAATTGACTAATCACGATGCAACCAGTGCCGTTAATACACTATCAAAAGCAACCAGACTTAATCCTAGTAATTCCGAAATTTTAATAAATTTAAGTGAAGCGTATTTCCAAGTTCATGATTTAACTCAAGCAATTATTTGTGCGAACAAAGCTGTTTCGATTGAACCTACAAGTGCTTCAGCTCATTACAATTTGGCAAATGCACAAGCTGCCAGTGGCGAGCTATACCAAGCGGTCATTGAATACAAAGAAGCAGAAAAGCTAGAACCACAAACCGCTGAATTTCATTACAACCATGCCCTTGCGTTAAGCGAATTAGGCCTAGTCAATGCAAGTAAATCGGAATTCGAAACATGCATTCGTTTGAATCCCAGAGCTATCGAAGCATATATTAATTTAGCTATCTTGCATGCATCGTTAAGTGAATGGCGTGATGCTACTCAGTGCTACTCGCAAGCCTTGAACCTTGATCCACATCTCTTTGAAGCCAACTATGGGTACGCAGATATACTGATGGCCTTAAACAGCCCAAACGAAGCTATCCTCTACTATAATCGCGCATTAAGCATACAACCTGACCACCCAGGAGCTTTGGAGGGCTTAAAACGAGCCAAAAGTGCCTCTTTAAGCCACTAGATATTCATGTTTGACCAATCACTTCCTCTGCCAAAGCTTTTAAAACAACCATTTATGAAACAGCTTTCCAAAATTTGGACAACCCTAGCCTCTATAGCACTCAGTGTTTCAACCATAAACGCAGCTCCCATTAAGCATGAATTCTTAGCCATCGATGAAGGCTTAAGTAGCTTAATGCGTGTTAATGAGAATAATCCCTCAAAAAACTGGCTAGTCTCAATCAATAAAGAGCATCCACGTGATATGCAGCTTATTGGAAACAATCAGCTACTTATTAGCCATGATCATGGTTACTCGATTATCGATATTAATAATGGAAAAATTATAGCAGATGAGTCCAAGTATCATGACGTCTCATCTGTGCGTAAGCTAGATAACGGAAACATATTAATTGTCGGAGTAGATTTTGATACAACAAAACTAAATAAGGGCTCTAGCCCTATTGGGGATGAAAAAGGCAGACATGTAATCATTGCTGAAATTAGTCCTTCAGGTTCAATCATTAAGCGCGCAGCCTATGTCGGAGACTATGCGCGACTTGCTCGTGAAACAGCCCAAGGAACCTATTTAGTCGCATGCAATACAGAATTCCGCGAAGGCGACCGTGAAGGAAACTGGATTAAAACCTATCCTATCGACGGCTTTAATCACGCTTGGAAAGCAAATCGCCTAGCTAATGGAAATATAATTATGTCTGCCGGTTATGGTTTAACGCTCAAGAAAGGCAGTTCCTTCATGATTGAAATCGATCCACAGGGAAAAGTAATTCGAAAGTTCGGAGCTAAGGAACAAGTTCCTTCAGATGTTAATCCATACTTCTACGCACTATTCCAAGTATTAAAGAACGGAGATATAGTCGTTGCTAACTGGCAAGGTCACAAAGCAGGACACAATTATTCAGGGCGTCAAATTGTAGAATTTAATACAAATAATGAAATCGTATGGAGCTGGAGTGACCGAGCATTCGTTTCATCCATACAGGCAGTACTCGTTCTTGATGGATTAGACACCACTCAATTCCATGATGAACGTACAGGTCTTGTTGCTCCTGTTGCTACGAAGTAAAAGTCTTACACTACTGTTTTGATACCTGTACACTTGCCTTATTTTTTTCAAAATTAGGCAAGAAGATGGTCAGTAGTCCAATAAGCGGTAAATAAGCGCACACCTTATAGACATATTCTATACTGGTGTGATCAGCTAGTCTTCCTAGTAAAGCAGCACCTAGACCTCCCATACCGAAAGCAAAACCGAAAAACAGTCCGGAAACTAAACCTGTTCTACCGGGAAGTAGTTCTTGTGCGTAGACAAGAATAGCTGACATTGCAGAGGCTAAAATAAAGCCAATAGGTACCGTTAAAATAACGGTCCACACAAGATTCATGTAAGGCAAGATAAGTGTAAACGGAGCTACCCCTAAAATAGATCCCCAGATTACGTACTTTCTGCCTATACGGTCTCCAATCGGTCCTCCAATAATGGTTCCAGCAGCTACTGAAAATAAAAAGATAAATAGAAATACTTGAGAAGTCTGAACACCAACCCCGAATTTACTAATTAAATAAAACGTAAAATAATTTGAAAGACTAACGAGATAAAAATACTTGGAGAAAATAAGTGACATTAAGATAAGCACTGAAAAAATAACCCGCGAACGAGATACTCCGTGCGGTAAATGAATATGTTCTTTGTGTCCCGCTTTTTTAAGTTCAATAAGATGATTATGGTACCACTTACCCACATTCCATAAAACGATGATACCAACGAGAGCTAAAATACAAAACCACAAGATATGTAGCTGACCATGTGCTATAATAATTGCTGCTGCTAAAAGTGGTCCTATAGCTGAGCCGAAATTACCACCAACTTGAAACAAGGACTGAGCAAATCCAAACCTTCCTCCAGAGGCTAATTTTGCAACACGAGAAGCCTCAGGATGAAAAACAGCTGACCCTATACCCACCATTGCAGCTGAAACAATAATCAAATGGTAGTTAGAGGCAAACGCCAGCATCACTAGGCCTATGAGTGTAAAACTCATTCCAGTCATGAGTGAATACGGTCTTGGCTTATAATCCGTATAAACGCCCACCAATGGCTGCAAAATCGATGCCGTACACTGAAAGGTAAAAGTTATGAGACCGATTTGAGTGAAATTTAAACCAAAGGTACTCTTAATGAGTGGATAGATAGATGGAAGAAGAGCCTGAATTAAATCGTTAAGCATGTGCGAGACACTCAGCGCCACGAGTATACCCATCACTGTTTTTTTGTGATTAGGGACTAAGGATCCAGGATTAATAGGTACAACGGAAGTCATGAAAAAAGTAAGTCCTACATATTTTATGCTTGTTGCCAAGCACCTATAAAAAAATACCGCCAGGGCAATTACGCCAAGGCGGTATTACAACACACACAATCGTTATGTACTTTAGAACGTGAAAGTATTCGTTAATACGAACATTTGTGGATCTATAATACGGAAGTTATAAGGCGTACCGTCTGGATTTACAGCAGTTGGACGTAATTCAGATTGTTGGAATGCATTCACCCAATTGAATTGAATACGTAAGCCAACCTTTCCTGCATAAATCTTTGTATTATAAGCTAAGTGGAGATCACCAGCAAAACGTGCTGGATCATATACTGGTTTATTAACATCGAGACTTCTCACAATACCATCGGAACCAGGAGCTGCTCCCATGTAACCGATAACACTCTTATCATCCCAACGTACAGTACCACCAACACTGAAATTCTTTAAGCGTCCTTCAGTAAAGCGATACGAAGAGAGTGTTCTCCATGTATACTTTTTAACTTGAGGGTTTTCTTTACCTAATAGCGCTTGGCTAATTTGAATAGGTACGGAAACGGAAGCTGAATAGAAGTTCTGAGCTGTTTGAGATGTGTAACGTGTGTCAGTCCAGAAGTAGTTACCTAAACCGTCGTTTGCAGCTAACCAGGTAGGCATACGAAGAGCTACGAAATCACTAATATCTGCTTCAAGAGCTGTCTGAATTGCTTCAGTTTCTGCACCTGTGAATTTAAAGCTCCAATTATAATTAGGATTATAATCAACCTGTAATTCAACACCCTTGGATTCAGTGTTATCAACACCACGTAAAGCCGCACCGTTGTTGTAATCGTTAATAGCAGCTTGTAAGAAAGCTGGATAAGCTGTCCATGTATTTGCTAATGCGACAGCAGCAGGATCAGTTGTACTTGTAGCTAACTTTGCAGCTGCTGCGTTCACTGCCCAATAATTAAATGAGAAGTGATCAGCAGAAGTAAGTGAGTTAGTTTCCATACGCATGATACGTGAACCAATGGTAGAATCAGAATCACGATTATTAACAACGTCGGTTTTGTACTTCGAAATACGAATCACTAATTTGTTATTTAGTAACGAGAAATACGCACCCATATCTTGACCATGACCATATGTATTAGGTAATGCCTTATCGAATAAATCGATAGCTGGTGGTTGAGGTACAAAGCTTGCTGATTTATCCGCAAACAAACCAAACCAGCTAAGTGGTTTTACAACTAAGCTTAAAGTACGGGTATAGCCTTGGCTATTTGTCCATGGAAGCCAGGTACTAATTGGACCTACATCATAAAGACCCGTATTACCGTTAATAACAGCGCCGTTTGAATTACGTGAACGATTGTAGTCATTTCTTAAACCACCAGTAAATACAACGCGGTCATCTAAGAATGAACTTTGATCTACTAAACCTCTGGAATTAATTTCCTGACGAGTTTGGCTAGTTACGTACGGTGAAGTTCCAAAAATAGCTGGTTCACTAATCCAGGAACCTGTTGTTGGATTATTATAATTTAAATTAAATGTACCTTGAACACCTGACTTAGGAGCTGCGTAACCAGGTGTATAACCTAAAGCACCTGTAGGTCCTACATAATAACGGTATGTAGGGCGATCGAGTGCTGCACCGTTAGTGTAGTTAAGTGATCCAGCAGTTAACCAAGCATGGTTTGGATCAATAATCGCTTCACGGTAACGGAAGGTACCGTCTGTAATTTTGCGGCCTTCATAATAAGCGAGCATCTTATGATCACCTAAAAAGCGCATTAAACCTTTATTGTTAGTGAGCTTCTTAAAGTCTAATTCATAAGTTAACTGTACTTGTGTGTTATCATTATACTCAGGACTACGGAAGATTGTTGGTTCAGTAGTCTGATAAAAAGGACGTAAGAAATAGGGATTAGCTTTTCCATCCAAGAGGTATTGATTCGTATCAATTTCAAGTACAGGTGGATTTACAATGTTACGATTAAAACTATCCGATGCCTCTAAATGAAAACCTGCACGGAAATATAAATTAGGTACTAATTCTTGTTCTAATACAGCTGTGTAAATAGAAGCGTGATCATAATTCCAATCAGGTGATACAGCATTGATTTTAGTCCAATCATAAAGCGCTTTATTATTGATACCAGGAATTTGATAAAGCGTTGCTGCATTGATATCACCTCTTTGAATAAGAGATCCGCTACCAGCCATCATACGTTGATTGCTGGTTGTAGCAGCGTTTGGATTAGTAGTAGATGCTGCGCGGTTAATTTCCCACAACTGTACCTGACCACCATCGATGTACATACTTGGACGAGTATAGTTTGTCGCGTTTGCATATAGACCGACAGGCAATGCACCCGTTGTACCAGGTAAATTATTTTCACTCGAGGTATAAGGTACAACAAAGGATTGTCCGTTTAATGTTGCGGTCCATGTAAGTGGATTCCACACAGGCTTACCGTCTGCAATCCACTCTGACACGTCATCACGCGGAGTTAGATAATTAGGAGTCTGACGATTTTCTTGGTAATGCTCCCAATTTAAATTAATGCGAGTCGATTTAAAAGGTTTGAAAATTAAGTCACCATATAAACGCTTGGTCTGATCGTAAGATGGCTTACGAGTAAAAGCGTTGTTCATATTTATAGCTGCAAATCTTACAGCTAATTCATTTTTAAGTAACACACGGCTTACATCTAATGATGCTTGATAACCACCAAAGCTATCTGCACGCAGTGTTAAGCTATCGGAATTACGTGTAAGATTTGCAGTAGCACGATTTAATCCAACGGAACCTGATGGATTACCTAAACCGAATAGTGTTGAATTAGGACCACGGCTAATTTCGACAGAATCTAAATTATAGCTATTAACTGGAATTCTCGCTGTCATAGCAAAATTATCCAACAGCATGTTTGGAGCACCTACACCACGAACACGTACAGCTGTTTGAGGAGAACTTTGAATAGGATCATTCGTTGGTGAAGCCGATAATTGAGCTGTAAAATTATAAGTACCTTCCGTATTTGATTCGTAGCGGAAGATATCGTTAATATCAGTCGAAGCGGTATCAATGAGTTGTTGTTTTGTAACGACTGTGATTGATGCACCTAGATCTTCGACTTTAGAATTAATACGCGTACCAGCCATTGTATTGGATGCGTAGTACCCGTTATCTTTTTCAGAAGCTACCTCGAACGGATTTAAAGTCACTACATCCTGCCCTTGCGATGGAGTTGTTTCTACTGGTATTGGCTTCGCTGGCTGAGCTGGTGGAGTTGTCTGATCTGCTGCTACTTGAGCAGTCAGCTGAGATCCAACAAACACAAGCTGGCTTGCTACAAGAGCGCCAAGCAGGGATTTGCGATATAATGAGCTGGTATTCATAGTTTCTAGGTGTGTGTTAGGTATTGCTAAAGGGTTTTATAAAAAAACGGATTACAAACTGATACTAAGACAAGGGGTATCAAGGGGTTACTAGTAATTGTAAATTAAAGCGTGAAACCTAACCAGCAATTATCGTAAATTCGGACAGTCCGAATCTATGCAACCAAATCTCCTGCCTAACGTCTATTCCTACCGATCAGGTAAATGTTCGTTTAGATGTTTAATTCATTAAAACCTCATTACCCTACTCAAAACCATTGAATAATCTGATTACACAATTTCGTAAGTTATTACAGATCAGTAAGGTACTACTATCTACAATGAGTACCTTAGGTTTAATTGTTCATGCTGAAACACTGCCTTATACTGAAACCCACACCGGAGAACCCGCTTTTTCTTTATTACCTCGGTCCTTTCAAAAAAATCCTAAGATTTATATGACAGTCATTACCGAGATGACGAGTGTCGGTAAACAATACAAGCTACCAACATCGGACAGTCCGACATATTACTTTGCAGTAACGGCAGGTTACCATGATGAGGGACAAGGAGTAGCTGGCGAAAAACCATTACCTGTTAATGAACTTGAAAGTAAGTTAAAAACTTCGCTCGCAGTTAGTCACTATTTACCAGCAAATAAAGAACATAAGGCCACCATGGCCCTTATATTTGTTTGGGGTTCTCACAATACACTCGATCAAGATACCGCATCACAAGCGGATGCAATAAATGCAGGAGATTTTAGCCAAACTTCAGCCCCAAATGAAGCGCAAGCAAAGCAAAACCTACTATCCCGAGCAGCACTCGTAGGAGGAGCACACTTTGCCCATGATTTTGAAATAGCTCTCAATCAAGAGTCCCTCGCTAAAGCTACCAACATACATGGCTTAGGAGTTAGTCCTTTAGAAAAATTCATGGACCGTGACGATAAAACACGTGAACTTGTAGAACAGGCCTATGACGATTGTTACTATGTTGTTGTTTCAGCATATGACGGTGCAGCTTTAGCAAAAGGAAAACGCATCTTACTCTGGCGTACAAAAATGACCACGAATTCACGTGGTCTTTCTATGTCAATGTCACTCCCTGTACTCATAGAAACAGGTGCTCATTTCTTTGGAAAACCAGACATGGAAGATGCAGCCACGCTTGAACGTAATGCTGTTGCAGAAGGACAAGTAAAAATAGGTACTCCTGTACGCGTAAAAGATAAGCCATGAGCACTCCAACAATTCGCTCCCTAGCAAAAACACTCAATATTTCACGCACAACAGTTTCAGATGCGTTGCGTGGCTCCCCTCGCGTCAAATCTGATACAGCAAAACGTATTTGGGAGGCTGCAAACGCTGTAGGCTACAAACCAAATCCGCTGGCAGGAGCTCTCATGTCAGAAATTAGACGCTCTCAGGGAAAAGCGTTCCGTGGCGGTCTAGCAGCAGTAGACCTAGAAGAAGCAGACAGACCTAATTCGAGTAAACGCTATCATGAAGCGTTAGTCGAAGGCGCAAAAAAAAGAGCGACAGAACTAGGTTATAAACTACAGCCATTTTTGGTCAGCGATAAAGGCATTCACGTATCCCGTCTTGATGCAATTCTTCAATCCCGAGGTATTCAAGGGGTGCTCCTACAACCTTCATGGCGCGATCCTGACCTTTCGAAATTAAATTGGTCCCGCTACTCCGGCATCTATACCGACTATATAATTGAACACCCTGCCCTCCATGCCGTGTGTTGTGATCATTTTAGATCACTTTTAGATGCACTAAATCGACTTAAACGCATGGGTTACAAAAAACCTGGCATATTCCTTCAAAGCCAACAGGACGAGCGTTTACAAAACCGGTGGAAAGCTGCTTTTTTAACTTTTCAAGCAAACAATCCTAAAGACTTTCATGTACCTGCACTAATAACAGATGAGGTTTCAAAAAATCACTTCAAAGCTTGGTTCAAAAAATACAAACCTGATATAGTAATAGGACACTACGCTTCAGCCATCGATTGGATTAAAGAGTGTAATTGCAAAGTACCTGAGGAGGTTGGCTTTTTCTGTTTAAATATAACCCAAGTTGAAACCCATAGCTGTGCGGGTCTTGACTTACAGCCGCGCCTTATAGGTGCTCGTGCTGTAGAGTTACTCATAGCCCAATTACAACGCAATGAACGAGGTATACCCGATAAGGCCTCTACAACGATGATTGGAGCTCAATGGATTGATGGACCTAGTCTTAAACCAAAGCGTATTTCTGATCTAGATCGGACTGTCCGATAAATCTCAGTAATGCTCTTTATACAACATTATCTAAATTGATACCTATACACCCCCTTACCCTTTTATGAACAACAAACAATTAAACGCAGTACGTGTAGCACTCGAAGATTTTGCGATCGAAATTCCAAGCTGGGGTTTCGCAGACACAGGTACTCGTTTTGGTAAATTTTTCCAAGACGCATCTGCTATTGATTTAAACGACAAGCTTGCTGATGCAGGACAAGTAAATCGTCTCACAGGTTGCTGTCCAACCGTTGCAGTCCATGTGCTATGGGACTTTTTACCAGGTGAAGATCCTAAGTCAGTTGCTCGCCTAGCTGCAAAACATGGCATTAAAATTGGTTCTATTAATCCTAACTTATTCCAAGATCAGGATTATAAATGGGGATCTCTTTGCCACAGTGACCCAACTATTCGTCAGCGTGCACTAGCCCATTGCAAAGACTCAGTTAAAATTAGCCAAGCAGTTGGTAGTAACTTAATCTCCTTATGGCTTGCTGATGGCACTAACTATCCTGGACAGGAAAGTATTCGTGCTCGTAAAAAAGCCCTCACCGAAAGCTTACAAGCTTGCCATGACATGCTTGGAAAAGATCAAACGCTTTTGGTCGAGTATAAACCTTTTGAACCAGCTTTCTATGCTACAGATATAGCTGACTGGGGCATGGCTTATATTCATGCTAAAAAAGCGGGTAAGAAAGCTAAAGTACTTGTTGATACAGGTCACCATTACCAAGGTCAAAATATTGAACAAATCGTAGCATTCCTCCTCGATGAAGGTATGCTAGGTGGTTTTCACTTCAATGATCGCAGGTATGCTGATGATGATCTCACTTTTGGCTCAATCGATCCATACCAGGCATTCCGCATTTTCCATGAAATTCATTCCTACGGTGCAGATCACGGAAAAATGCCCGATATTGCCTACATGATTGATCAGTCTCATAACGAAAAACCTAAAGTAGAGGCGACCCTACAGACTGTGATCATGGCACAAGAGCTTTATGCAAAAGCAGCTATTGTAGATCATAAAGCACTCGCTAAAGCGCAGGCACAGCATGATGTAGTAGCTAGTGAATTAATATTAAAAGAAGCATTTTTCACAGATGTAAGACCTGCAATCAATGCTTGGCGTAAGAAAAAAGGCTTACCGCTAGACCCTATTACTGAACACCGTAGATCAGGTTACGAAACACGCGCTGCAAGTGATAGACGCAGACGTCGTGAAGAACTCAACTTATCCCGAGGTGGCAGTTACGCTTAATCCTAGTAGCCTCATATCATGAAACGATTAGGATTTGTAATGTCTGTTAACGCAGATCAGTTACAAGAATACATCAAGCGTCACTCACCTATTTGGCCTGAGTTAGAAAAAACATTGAAAGATCATGGGGCACACAACTACAGCATCTTTCATGATTCTAAAACTCATCAGCTGTTTGGATACGTTGAAGTTGAAGACCTAAGTCGTTGGAACGAAATTGCGAACACAGAAATTTGTAAAAAATGGTGGAAGTACATGAGTCCAATTATGCCTTCCAACTTAGATCATAGCCCGATAAGTCGCTCGTTAGAAGAAGTCTTTCACATGCAATAACTCTGGAAGAATATAAATCCATCTTCCTTCGCTTCATCATCACATTGTAAGCTGTCTAAAATCAGGCTGGAAAATTCCAGAATCAATTCTCGTTATGCTTAAGTGCCGCTACCTATCACTCTTTATTGCTAGTGTATTTCTAAACAGCAATATCCATGGTGCCGTGAGTAACCCCAAGTGGAATTTTCTATTCGGAGGTACAGCTAAAGACGCTCAAACTATAACTGTTAATACTTCCACGCCATATTCAGAAAAACTTGGCTACGGCTTTGAATCATCGAGTGAAGTTAAATTTGTTACTCGCTCAAGCAGCACATCTGCGGCAAGTCATTTTATAACCTCTGATAAACCCTTTTTCTTTTCAGTCAAAGCACCGGAAGGAAACTACAAAGTAAAAGTGCTTCTAGGCGATTCGGAAGGTGAATCAGTAACTACTATAAAATCCGAATTAAGACGTCTATCAGTTGAAAGACTTCACACTAATAGAGGTGAAACAACATCTGCAGAATTTATCGTTAACGTCAGAAATGTACACATCTCAGACACCTTAGATGTAAAACTTAAGCCACGTGAAAAAACGTCAGAAGTGTGGAACTGGGATGACAAACTTACGTTTGAATTTAATGGACCAAGACCCTGCGTTGTAGCGATTGAAATCACTCCCGTTTCAACAGTTCCAACAATTTATCTCGCGGGAGATTCTACCGTATGCGACCAACCACTAGAGCCATACGCAAGCTGGGGACAAATGCTCCCACGATTCTTCAAGCCTACCCTAGCTATTGCTAATCACGCCGAATCTGGAGAATCCCTCCGTAGTTTTATCGGTGAAAGAAGGTTAAAAAAATTAGAAACTCTTTTTAAGGCAGGTGATTACTTGTTTATCCAAATGGGTCACAACGACCAAAAAGAAAAAGGCTCAGATGTTGGTGCATTCACGACCTATAAAAAGTCACTAGAAACATTCGTAGCAGTCGCTCGCTTGCATAAAGTTACACCCATTCTAATCACTTCCATGAATCGGAGAACCTTTGATGCCGATGGCCATATCACTAATTCACTCTTAGATTACCCAGAGGCAGTCAGACGAGTAGCAAAGGAACAACATGTTGTACTACTGGATCTTAATTTAATGAGTAAGACGTTGTATGAAAATCTGGGCCCAGAAAATACAAAGCACCTCTTCCCTTTCGTTCATGGTCAATTAGAAGGAACACATCATAATAATTACGGTAGCTATGAGCTAGCCCGTTGCATCGTCCAAGCGATAAGAGACAACCACCTACCTATTGCTAAGGATATTATCGATGACATTCCACCCTTTGATCCCGCTCACGCAGACTCTTTCAGCAGATTCAATTTTGATCCAAGCCCTAATGCGACAGCTGAAAAGCCATACGGAAATTAATATATGACAACCTGTTCTCATTTAAATCGCTTAATTGGACTAAGCTTATTCGCGTTCATTTTTTCAACATCCCATGCTGAAACCATAACAAGAACAACGACATCGTTAGATGATAGTTGGAAATTTATTCAGTCAGATACACTAGGAGCTGAATCTGTTACGTATAACGATTCAGCATGGAAATTAGTTACCCTTCCACACGATTGGAGTATCGAGGGTCCATTTGATGTAAAAAATCCAGCAGGTGGAGCGGGTGGATTCCTACCCGCAGGTACTGGCTGGTACAGAAAGAATTTTAATTTTAATCCAGCAAATCACCAAAAGCTGTCTATCGAATTTGACGGAGTTATGGCTAATAGTGATGTGTGGATCAATGCACACCACTTAGGTAAAAGGCCCTATGGTTATTCCAGCTTTTCTTATGATTTAACACCCTATTTAACCTCAGATGGAAATAACGTAATCGCCGTTCGAGTAGATAACGCACAACAACCAGCTTCTCGTTGGTACAGTGGAAGTGGCATCTATAGACACGTCCGCTTACTTGCCACACCACTACTTCACTTTGGTCACTGGTCTACATTCATTAGCACCCGTAATGCTACTTCAAAAACAGCAATTCTTGATATCAAGACCCAAGTTGTTAACGACACAGATAATGCCAAAGAATTTTCAGTTACTTTTGAATTAAAAACTCCAGGTAGTACCACGGATGCCGTTTCTGTTAAATCTAAAGTCTTGCATATAAATGCTCATGCAACGTGCGACATTAAGGAAGCACTTACCCTAAATAATCCTACTCTATGGTCCTTAGAAAATCCTTTTCTATACACATTAAAATCCACGGTCACTTCAACGGATGATATAAACACTTTCGATAGCGAGGACACTTCTGTCGGTATACGCAGCATTCGTTTTGATTCATCTCTTGGATTTTTTCTTAATGAAAAAAATCTTAAATTAAAAGGTGTATGTTTGCATGATGATGGAAGTGCTTTTGGAGCAGCTGTCCCACTTGGACTTTGGGAATTTCGTTTGAAAGCACTAAAGAAACTTGGCGTTAATGCTATCAGAACTGCGCACAACCCTCCCGCACCTGAATTCCTAGACCTGTGTGATCAATTAGGCTTTTTAGTTATGGATGAAAGTTTCGACTGCTGGACTGTTGGAAAAAATTTGTACGACTATCACCTCAATTTCGAAACCTGGAATAAAATTGATATACGCGATATGGTGCTACGAGACAGAAACCATCCTAGCATTATTCTGTGGAGTACGGGAAATGAAATTCATGATACGCCAAAAACAGAACTCGCCTACCGCATACTCAAAGACTTAGTACAAATCGTACATGAAAATGATCCAACACGCCCAACGACACAGGCGCTGTTTAGACCAAACGTAAGTCATGATTATGACAATGGTCTAGCTGATCTCTTAGATGTTGTAGGGACTAACTACCGTTATAATGAACTCTTAGCTGCCCACGAATCAAAGCCTACCCGTAAGATTATAGGTACTGAAAACGGCCATGAACTCCCTGCCTGGCTTGCAGTGCGTGATAATCCAGAGTACGCAGGGGAATTTATCTGGAGTGGTATCGATTATCTCGGTGAATCACGAGCTTGGCCAACGATTGCTAATCCATCGGGTTTACTTGACCGCACGGGTTATCCTCATCCCGATGGTAATATATTCCAGAGCTGGTGGTCAGATAATCCCTGCCTCTACCTAGCACGCCGTGTTGCCCCAACACCACCCCGTCCTACAGACCCAGGCTATGAAACTACTCCCGTACCTAGAAGGCGCACGAAAACACTGTTAGCGGACTGGAATCCATCAAATCCTAACTCCCACCTTGAATCAGTTGAGGTCTATAGCAATTGCGACGATGTAGAGTTATTCTTAAATGGTAAATCATTAGGCAGTAAATCGAAAGTCGCTGATCTAAGTCCACGCATATGGAGTATCGATTATGTCCCAGGTAAACTCATCGCAGTTGGCAAAAATAAAGGAATCGCGGTTTATAAAACAGAATTAACTACCCAGGAAAAACCTGCACACATTCAGTTAACCGCCACTTACGCTCAGATAGTAAAGGGCTGGGATAATATTATTTGCATTACGGCCGAAGTAGTTGATGCAAACGGTACTTTAAATACGAGCGCATCACATCTAATTTCTTTCGAATCAAATCAACCAGGTAGAATCATCGCCGTTGATAGTGCAGATAATGCTAGTCATGAAAACTTTCATCTCACAAAACGCAAAGCCTATGAAGGTCGATGCGTAGCCTATGTAAGACTAGCAACTCCTTCAGATAAAATTATCCTATCAGCTTCAGCAGATGGCCTCACCTCTTATACTATTGAATTAAGTAATCCATGAAACGTAGTACGTTCTATCTTTTTTTAGCCCTCAGCAATTTAGTCTCCTACAAATCCACGTTTGCAGCTCCACCTTCAGTTGAACTGCCTGCATGGACTAAATCCGTGGGTGCTCATCATATAAGTTCTTTTGAGAATAAAAAGTATGCGAATGACTTTGGAGCGATACCTGACGGAAAAACGCTCTCAACAAAAGCAATTCAAGAAGCAATAGACCTGTGTGCAGTTCAAGGTGGTGGAACAGTAACCTTCAAACCAGGAATTTATCTCACAGGGGCTCTTTTTATAAAAAGCCATGTAAGACTTGAGATACCAGAAAAAGTCACGCTTCTTGGTAGTCAGAAATTAGAGGATTATCCCATTCTTAATACTCGAGTAGCTGGTATCGAAATGCCATGGCCTGCAGCACTGATTAATGTCAACGATGCGACAGACGCTCAAGTAACTGGCCATGGAAGTATTGATGGCCAAGGAGATATTTGGTGGCAAAAATATTGGACCCTACGTAAAGGCTATGAGCCTCAAGGTATTCGCTGGGCTGCTGACTATGACTGCCAACGTATACGTATGTTTGTTGTGTGGAATTCTAACCAGGTTACCATTTCACAACTTCATTTAAGACGTTCGGGATTTTGGGTTATGCAAGTTACTTACAGTGATTCAATAACTGTTGATGGTATCACAATTAACGACAACGCGATTTATAATGGCGTCAAAGCTCCAAGCACGGATGGAGTTGATATAGACTCATCAAGCCATGTACTCGTCACTCACTGTGATATCGATAATAACGATGATGATATCTGTCTTAAAGCGGGTCGTGACTTTGATGGTCTAAGAGTCAATCGTCCAACTGAATACGTATTCATAACAGACAATATCTGTAGACGCGGAGGCGGTGTCGTTTCATTTGGTAGTGAAACCTCAGGAACAATTAAACATATTGTGGCCTATCATAATGTAGGCATTGGCACGAACGAAGGCTTACGCTTCAAAACAACACAAACACGGGGCGGTTCTATCGAAGATGTCCTGATACGTGATGTGACCCTAACGAACGTTCCACGCGCCTTCACGTTCACGCTCGGATGGGACCCAAGTTATAGTTACGCAAAAATACCCGCTAAATTTAAAAACGTACCTAAATACTGGACAACTATGGCAACCCCTGTTCTTCCCGTTGAAAGAGGTTACGTACTTATTAAAGACATTACGTTTTACGACATCCATGTAAATAATTCCAAACGCATCGTTTCAGCCATGGGCATGAAAGAGAAATACATAGGTGCTATGCACTGGGAAAACATACAGGCTGAAGGACTAGAAGCGGGAACAGTAACCTATGCTCAAAACTGGAGCATGAAAAACGTTCAATTTAAGACTAAAGATGGCAAACCGCTCAGTGTAAAATCTAGCAAATCCATTGATTCCCCGCTTGTGACTCTAGAATAAAAAACTAAATTATAACTATGACCCCAAACCCCTTCATCGGCGTTATTTTTCACTGGCTCGGCGGTTTAGCCTCCGGCTCTTTTTATGTGCCATACCGTGGCGTTAAAAAATGGTCCTGGGAAACATACTGGTTAGTTGGTGGTATTTTTTCATGGATCATTTGTCCGTGGTTTTTAGCTTCCTTACTCACAAACAATTTGTGGCTTGTAGTGAGTAGCCAATCCGCAAGTACTCTGTGGTGGACTTATTTCTTCGGCGTACTCTGGGGCTTTGGTGGACTAACCTTCGGATTAGCAATGCGCTACCTCGGTATGTCCCTTGGTATGGGTGTAGCACTTGGTTACTGTGCTGCGTTTGGAACCCTACTCCCACCAATCTTTAAATCGATTGTACCAACAATTCCTGTCGCACAAAATATTGCTCAGATCGCTGCTACAACTCCAGGTCAAGTGACCTTAGCAGGTGTTGGTGTTTGTATTTTCGGTATCGCAATTGCTGCTCTTGCTGGTTTCACGAAAGAACGTGAAATGCCTGATGAAGCAAAAAAGAAAACAATTGCGGAATTTAACTTCAAAAAAGGCGTACTCGTAGCAACGTTCTCCGGTATCATGAGTGCATGCTTTGCCTTTGCACTCACGGCAGCAGGTCCGATTGGTGATGCATCCTTAGCCGCAGGCACAAGTCAAATTTGGACCGGCCTACCTAAACTCATCGTTGTTTTACTCGGCGGATTTACTACAAATTTTATTTGGTGCATTATTCTTAATGTAAAAAATAAAACGGGCTATCAATACACAGCTACCATCGCGAAACCAGAACACGCAGGGCTTCAAGCCTCAGGAAGTGAACATGGTGGTGATACATCCAGTACTGGTACGGTAGATCTCAAAGTGCCTGTGCTAAAAAATTATATTTTCTCCGCACTTGCTGGTACCACCTGGTACTTCCAATTCTTCTTCTACACGATGGGCGAAACCCAAATGGGTAAATTCGGCTTCAGTAGCTGGACCCTACACATGGCAAGTATCATCATCTTCGCAACAATGTGGGGCTGGATCCTCCATGAATGGAAAGGCTCTAGTCGCAAAGCGCATACCCTCATCGCAGCCGGTATCGCAGCTCTCATTCTCTCTACAATTGTTGTTGGATTAGGTAACTATCTAGGCGTTACAAAGTAATATACATCTCGTTTATGTTTACTCCATCTCATGTTAAAGGGTTTTGTTTAAGTATGCT
Source organism: Opitutaceae bacterium (assembly GCA_036824825.1). GTDB lineage: Bacteria > Verrucomicrobiota > Verrucomicrobiia > Opitutales > Opitutaceae > Palsa-1447. Next base: position 25,169 of record DAISZL010000005.1, on the reverse strand, counting down.
TCTATGTGCTGCACCTGTATGTGCAGCAACTTTTTCTCCTCTGGATTATGGAGCTAAAAGTGATGGAGTAACAAACGATGCCGCTTCAATACAAAAAGCAATTGACGCTGCCTACGCTCAGGGCGGTGGTGTAGTCTCCCTCCCCGCTGGACATCAATTCCTATCAGGTTCGATTATGCTAAAATCGAATGTCTTTTTAAATCTTGAGGCAGGTTCAAAACTAATTGGAAGCGTTCACCCTGAAGATTACACAGACTCAATCTTTATTCAGGCAAAACACGCAGAGAATGTAGGAATAACTGGTCCTGGTGAAATTAATGGCCAGGGACTTTTATTTTTAGGCAAGGAAGGTCCCTATATTTTTGAAAAGAAACCATGGAGACCTCGTCTTATTTTATTTGAAGACTGCAAACGTGCAAAGTTTAGTGATGTGAGCTTACGCGAAGCTGCGTTTTGGTCACTCCACTTAGCTGGTTGTGAAGATGTTTCCATTCGCGGAATATCAATCAAAAATAGCTTAAAAGCACCCAACTGCGACGGCATAGATCCTGATCATTCACGCAACGTTCGTATTTCCGACTGCAGTGTTGAATGCGGCGATGATGCGATCGTTATTAAAACAAGCCGTGAATTCGCAAAATACGGTCCATGTGAAAATATCACAATCAGTCACTGCGTACTTACAACCCATGACTGTGCTCTGAAAATTGGATCTGAAACCGTAAGTGATATTCGAAATATCGTTTTTGCAGACTGCGTCGTTAATATGTGTAACCGCGGTATTGGTATTTTAATGCGTGACGAAGGAAGTCTAGAAAATCTCGTTGCTCACGATATTGTTATTAATTCACAACTATTTTATCAAGAATGGTGGGGCGCTTCAGAAGCAATCTATGTAAATGCACATCCACGTGAAGAAGGTGGAAAGCTAGGAACGATTAAAAATCTACGCTTTTCCCATATCGTTTCACACGCAGAAGCTGGTGTATTTATTCAAGGCTCCTCTGCTTGTATACCAGAAGATATCACCCTCTCTGACGTATCCCTTACAATTACTAAAACAACAACATGGCCTAGCCGTGTTGATTTACGACCTGTGGAAGAACTTGGCGTTGAGGAAAAAGGCGTCGTAATTGCAGGCTATCACTTCAAAGATGCTAAGAATATTAATCTAGACAACTGTTCCGTTGTTTGGGGCAAAAACCCACCTGCTAGTTACGGACCAGCAATTCGAAGTCAGAATGTGAGCAATCTAACGATCGAGCACTTCAAAGGCTCTGACTCACACGCTCTCTAATTTTTTTCATTCTATTTTTTACCTAAATCCGAAACGGTTTAGGTACTGTTTCGTCTGCCTTCTGTTAGATACCTTTACCTTTCCCCATGAAACGTGTCCTTTTATCAATCGTTGCATGTAGCATTGCTAGTGCCTACGCGCCTAGCCTACTAGCACAAGAGCCGACTGCTCCACTCGCTGTCGACACATCGATAGGTGATCTTAATCACTGGCCAACTCCAACCCAGTCCATGCGTCCCTGGTCACGGTGGTGGTGGTTAGGAAGCGCTGTAGATGCACCTAACTTACAACGCTTACTCTCCTTGTATCATGATGCAGGTTTAGGCGGTGTAGAAATCTGCCCGATCTACGGAGCAAAAGGATATGAGAGTAGTTTTATTAGCTATCTATCACCCCAGTGGATGGATGCCTACTCGACAGCCATTAAAGACGCTCATGCCTTAGGTATGGGACTAGATCTTACCACGGGAACAGGTTGGCCTATGGGTGGACCTTGGATTGATACAGAACATGCTTCATCAGGGATTGTTTTAAAGCATTACACGGTTAATGCCGGAGAAACGCTTAATACAAAATCAGATGGTAAAGGACTTCCAAAAGGAAGCCTACAAGCAATTCGCGCGATTGATTCATCAGGAAATAGTATCGATTTAAGTAATCAGCTTAAAAATGACAATCTTACTTGGACTGCTCCAAATGGTACTTGGAATGTTTATATTTTAATCGCAAAAGCACCGATTCAAAAAGTAAAACGCTCTGCTCCAGGCGGAGAAGGTAATGTATTAGATCCCTACTCCGTTAAAGCAATGGATGTGTTTCTAGCAAAATTTGATGAGGCTTTTAAATCGTCTCATGCAGAAGCACCACGTATGCAGTTCCATGATTCGTTCGAATATTATGGAGCAACGTGGACCCCTGAATTTTTAAGCGAATTTAGTCAGCGACGTGGTTACGATCTCTTAAGAGAACTACCTGCCTTCTTTGGTACAGCTGACAGTGACCGCGCAGGACGCGTTCGTTTCGATTATAGACAAACCCTTGCTGAACTTCACCAAGCCTATGTCAAACGCTGGACGGATTGGAGTCATGAGCACGGAAGTCTCACTCGTGAACAAGCTCACGGAGCACCTGCTAATATAGAAGATATCTATGCAACCGCTGACATTCCTGAAACAGAAGCTTCGTTTGGTGGCGTTGTCGGTGTTGATTATCAAATACCAATGATGAAATTTTCATCATCCGCAGCACACGTAACAGGACGACTCATTGCCTCATCTGAAACTTTCACCTGGCTAGGAGAACACTACCAAGTTCCTCTCTCTCAACTTAAGCCAACCGTAGACTTCTTCTTTTTAACAGGTGTTAATCACATATTTTTCCATGGCATTCCTTATTCACCTCAGAATGCTCCATGGCCAGGTTGGCTTTTCTATGCCTCCGTTAATTTAGGACCTGAAGGTGGTTTGTGGAATAATCTACCTGCGTTTAATGCGTATGCTACCCGCTGTCAGTCAATCCTTCAGTCAGGTAAACCTGATAATGATATCCTCTTATATTTCCCTATTGCTGATTTCTGGGAGCAAGGCGGAAAAACAGAAGGCTTAACGAATAACGGCCCTGTAGAAAATGCACATGGTAATTTAATACGCCAGTTTGGAACTCCAGGTAAATGGATGCTAGAAACACCGTTTCTTAATTCTGCGATGCAACTTTGGAAGCAAGGATTTAGCTATGACGAACTCACGGATAACTTCATTGCTAAATCACACATTGAAAACGGATTAGTCGTTCTTGGCACGAATACCTATAAAACAATTCTTGTTCCGCCAACTCAGTTTATAGCCGCAGAAACGATGGCGAATCTTGTGAGTTTAGCTAAAGACGGTGCAACGATTCTCATTGAAGGAGAACTCCCTAAAGACGTTCCTGGTTTAGAACATCTCGAAGCAAGACGCGCTATCTTTTCAAAAGCTGTAGCTGAAATATCCTTAAAGCCGACTTCCTCTCCTACACTCTTTGAAGCAAGCCTTGGTAGTGGAAAAATCTATGTAAGTAAGAATTTAAATGAATTATTAGCGAAGAGTAATGTTAAGCGTGAACCAATGAATGATCTTGGGCTTGAGAGCATTCGCCGTAAGCGTACCGATGGTTACGATTACTTTATCGTTAACCGTGGTAAAAACACAATTGATCAATGGGTCCCACTCGCCCATCAAGCAGAAGCAGCTCTACTCCTTAATCCGCTTCAAGAAAAAGAATTGGGCAAGGCAGCGCTAAAACAAACAAAAGACACCGAGGTCTACCTGCAATTAGCACCTGGTGATTCAATCATTGTAAGAACGTTAACAAAACAAAACGAATCATCGACTCACGCAGCTTCGTGGAACTACACTTCGAATAACGTACTTACGACACAACCTATCACAGGAACCTGGCACGTAGACTTTAAAGACGGTGGCCCTACACTGCCTCATAGTTTTGATACCAACACATTAGTTTCCTGGGCTAACCGTGATGAAGCTACACGTTCTTTTGCTGGAACCTCTGTATACACGGTTCATTTTAATTTTAACGGTTCTACGTCGTCTCACTGGATACTTAACTTAGGTGACGTACTCGATAGTGCCCGAGTCACACTGAATAATCATCCAGTTACTACCCTCTGGGCTGCTCCCTTTAAAACAGCCGTTGGTTCATACTTAAAACAAGGTGATAACATTTTAATCATTGAAGTAACTAATGTAGCCGCTAACCGAATTGCTGATTTAGATCGGAAAAAAGTTGCGTGGAAAAGCTTCTATGAAATCAATTTCGTGAATCGCACTTACACACCGTTTGATGCATCTACTTGGCCTCTGCGTGATGCAGGCCTTATAGGTCCAGTTTCATTAACTGAAACAGCCCCTTTTACTCCCTCTCACTAAACTTAATTTCTATGAAGTATCTTTCTTGCGTAGCTTTAACTACGCTATCTTTTGGGCTAGTTCTGCCACTATATAGTGCAGAGGTCCACGTAGAGCAGTCTGCTAAGACATTTGTTATATCCAACGCCTTAGTCTCTGCCACCGTTGATCGAAAATCAGGTGACCTGATTTCGATGACCTACCAAGGACTAGAGATGATGGGACATGGCAGAGGACACCCTGCTGGCTACTGGGAGCAGGATCCCTCTAAGTCTCCGCATTTACAGAGTACAATCACGATTGATCCTAGCCAAAACCAGGGAGAGCGTGCTGAAGTTTCAATCAAAGGCACATCTGATGGTGTCGTACCTCTCGGAGCAGGTCCAGGAGGTAGTACACTCTGTGATATAGAAATTCGTTACGGTTTAGGTAAAGACGATAGCGGTGTTTATACCTACGCCATCTACTCCCACCCTAAAAATTATCCTGCAACACAAATCGGCGAAAGTCGCTATGGAGTAAAATTAAATAGAGATGTCTTTGATTGGCTTTCGATTGATAAGGAAAGAAATAAGTTAATGCCAGCACCTGAGGATTGGGCCAAAGGAACGCAGCTTAACATGAAAGAAGTAAGACTGCTTAATACAGGTCGCTATAAAGGCCAAGTTGAGCACAAATACGATTATTCAGCTCTCCAATACACGATTCCTGCTTTCGGTTGGTCTTCGACAAAAAAGCATATCGGGTTTTGGTTTATTAATCCTTCCATGGAATACTTAAGTGGTGGGCCTACCAAAGTAGAACTCACAGGCCACTTAGACCTAAATGATTCAGCAGATCCTACGCTTCTGGACTACTGGAGGGGCACTCACTACGGTGGCTCCGTACTCAGTATTAAAGCAGGTGAAGTATGGAGCAAAATCGTAGGTCCCATATTTCTATACTGTAATGCAGGAGAATCTGCACAAAGCATGTGGGATAATGCGCTTATCCAAGCGAAACATGAATCCGGTAAGTGGCCCTACGCGTGGGTAAAATCAGATGCCTACCCACTTAAGAACGAACGCTCTCAAGTACTAGGCCATATTAAAATTCAAGATCCAGCATCGCCTAGTCTAACACCACAAAACATGTATGTCGGATTAACTGCTCCAGATTGGATTGCAACAACTCGGGGCTATCGCACAAGAGAAATGCAAATGCCAGTAACCTGGCAAAACGATGCAAAATATTATCAATACTGGGCACTCTCTGATAAGGACGGTAACTTCACCTTAAACCATGTTCGTGCAGGTCACTACACCTTACATGCTATTAGTGACGGTGTCTTAGGCGAATATGCTCAAGCTGACATAACCGTAAAAGAATCTGAAACACTTAACCTAGGTGATCTTGTTTGGACACCTGTGCGCTACGGAAAACAACTATGGGATATTGGAATTCCAAATAGGAGTGCCCGTGAATTTGCTCATGGTGATGACTACTTCCACTGGGGACTCTATCTCAAATACGCTGAATGGTTCCCCCAGGATGTTCACTACACGATAGGTAAAAGTAACTTCACGAAGGATTGGAATTTCGAACAAGTTCCTCATATCACGAAAAACGATGGTACAGGCAGAGCTCATGGAAACGCTACCCCATGGACTATTTCCTTTAATCTAAAATCAAACCCTCAAGGTAAGGCTATATTACGCTTAGCCATTGCTGGTATAGATGGGCGCTCCCTTGCTGTAGCTGTAAACGGAAAAGACGCAGGACAAGTCACTAACTTAATGCCAAATGGCGTTATTCACCGTGACGGCATTCAAGGCTATTGGGTAGAAAAAGATGTTATATTCCCAGCAAATTTGATGCACGAAGGAGACAATACGCTTACCCTTACTGTCCCTGAAGGACAGGTAACGAATGGAATTATGTATGATTATCTCCGTCTTGAGTTAAATGAATCACAAGAAAAGTAATAGCTTCTTATTTTTATTAAAACTGAGTGTATCTACACTCAGTTTTTGTGGATTATATTCTATTTCCCAAGGTGCGATTGACCGCGAAGCCTTAGTGACGCGTCACAATCCCAGTCTCACTCACGTAGATACCCGCAGTCCCTTCACATTAGGAAACGGAGCGTTTGCTTTTACTGCCGATATCACTGGTCTTCAAACACTCGGCAGTGTGTATGAAAAAGAGGGAATCCCAACGCTGACTATGGCGCGCTGGGCTTGGCACACAGATCCGAATCCAGAAAACTATGTCTTAAGTGACGCCTATGAGTTTATTGATACGCACGGCGTCAAAGTACCCTATCCTACAAAAGGCAGTTCAAAGGCAGGTGCTTGGCTACGTAAAAACCCGCATGATGTAGCGTTAAGTC
>DAISZL010000005.1:0-18498 GCA_036824825.1 Opitutaceae bacterium | reverse complement strand
AGTTCAAAGGCAGGTGCTTGGCTACGTAAAAACCCGCATGATGTAGCGTTAAGTCAAATTACATTTGTAGATAATCAAGGTAATCGTTTAAGCGCAGATGCAATTACAGCTATTCATCAAGAGCTTAATTTATGGACGGGATTACTCCAAAGCGATTTTACCTGGCATGGCTACAAAACGCATGTTGATACTGTTGTTGATTCAAAAACTGATACCGTTTCATTTAAAATTAAATCAGAGGCTATTGCTTTAGGATTATTACGAATAGCACTAGTTTTTCCTAAAGGCTTTCCTTCAGCGATGGTTAACAACCCACCGCTTGAGTGGGATGAAACAGGTCATACAACACGGATGATTGATCAGAGTAACACTAGCTTAAGCCTAGAACGGTTGCGCGATGATACGCATTACTATGTTACGACTCACTGGAGTTCAGGCAGTGTAGTAAAAAAACAAAATGCATTGCATGAATTTATTTTTTCGTCAGCTAAATCAAACGACACGTTTGAAATATCCGTTAATTATAATCTAACTCACACGCAGTCTCCTCCAAGCTACACGGAGAGTAAGATTAACACAGAATTATTTTGGAAAAGTTATTGGAATCAGGGTGCTTGTGTAGATTTTACAGGAAGTACAGATCCTAGAGCGTTTGAATTAGAAAGACGCATTATCCTCTCTGAATACTTAACAGCAGCTCAATTTAAAGGAGAAGTTCCGCCCTGCGAGACAGGCTTAACCTGTTCCTCATGGGTCGGTAAACATAACACGGAAATGGTTTGGTGGCATGTTGCCCATTTTGCTCTCTGGGGGCATGCTGATTATACGGCTAATGCCCTTGAATGGTTTAATCATCATATTAAGGAAGCAAAAGAACTAGCTCAGTCGCGTGGCCTAAGCGGTGCTAGATGGCCCAAGATGATAGGAATTGATGACCGTGAATGCCCTGGTGGCAATCCCCTCATCATTTGGAATCAACCTCACCCTATCGCACTCGCTGAATTACTCTACCGTGATAATCCATCTGAAGAAACACTTAAACACTGGAGTACACTTGTAACTGAAACGGCGGAATGTATTTCATCGATGCTTTTCTGGGATGATGCAACCAAGCGCTATATTTTAGGACCACCGGTATGGATAGCTCAAGAGATCTACGACCAAAAGAAATCAAGTAACCCCACCTATGAGTTAAGTTACTGGGCCTATGCCCTTGAAGTCGCACAGACGTGGAGAGAGAGACAACACCTTGCTCGAAATCCAGACTGGGATAATAAAATAAAACACCTCTCTGAGTTACCCGTCAGCGAAGGTCGTTACGTTGCAATCGAATCCATCCCAGATACGTGGACAAATATTCAAAGTAGACACGACCACCCGTCTTTTCTCATGGCCTACGGCGTACTTCCAGGAGTTAACGTAGATAAAGCAACTATGCGAAATACTCTCGATGGAGTATTAACCCAGTGGCAATGGAATACTAAAATCTGGGGATGGGATTATCCTATGATTGCAATGACCGCTACACGACTAGGAGAAGCAGATAAAGCAATTGATATCTTACTTAAAGATAGCCCAGGCAATGCATACGAAGTAAACGGAAACTGTTGGCAAAGACAGAGCCTCCCTCTGTATTTACCAGCAAACGGATCACTGCTTTCTGCTGTCGCACTTATGGTCGGAGGTTATGACGGAAGTATTGAACAACCCGGTATTCCTAAAAATGGAAAATGGGTTGTTAAATCAGAAGGTTTAAAACGACTCCCTTAAGGAGCAGACGTTTCTAAACGCTGCATTTCTAAACAGGTCAGAATAAATGGACCTACCCCTTTAGGATCATTCTTAACAATAGGTTCTTTAATATAATAGGCATAGGTACCATCTCTGCCGTAGCCTAGACCTGCACTAAGACAAATCTGCGTTAAATCGATTGTACCATCAGCTTCTGTCTTAACTAACCGATTTATGAGAGCATTAAATCCGCGCTCTGCAACGGCTTTATAGCGCTCGCTCGGAAGATAGCCTTCATTAATCCCTTTTGCTAAGGTATAAACGAACATCGCAGACGATGAGGCTTCGAGATAATTACCCTCACGTGAACCTTGGTCTGTTACTTGGCGCCATAGCCCAGATTTAGGATCTTGGTAGCGCTCAATTGCGTCCGCTACTTTTTGAAGTATTGCATTTAAATTATGGATACGCGGATCGTTTTTAGGAATATAGTCTCTGACATCAACTAAAGCCATACCATACCAGCCTATACCGCGTGACCAAAAAGACGGAGAAGTGCCTGTTTGTTTATCAGCCCAATCCTGAACGTGTTTTTCGTCCCAACCGTGATAATATAATCCCGTTGATTCATCATACATGTGTTTATCGATAAGACTTAATTCATTGATGACTAAATCATACCCTTTAGGCGTATTATATGCCTTAGCATACATCACAGCAAATGGTCCAGACATGTATGCACTATCGAGCCAAATTTGATTCGGATAACGAAGTTTATGCCAGAATCCACCTTCACTGGTTTTTGGCTGTTCGAGTAATTGATTAAAAATAGTATCTGCAGCTTTTTTTAGGCGTGCATCCTTTGTTTGCATGTAAGACACCATCACAGCTCTTGCAGGAGCTACCATGTCTAGGCTTAAAGCTTTCACATCATAGCCTTTAATAGCTCCATCACTACCCACACAGGGAATAACTAGCTTTTCACCATAGGAAGCAATGTCTGCCTGCTGTGTGACACTACCTAATTTCATCATACCAACCGATAGTACTGTCTGCGCATATTCCCAATTCGCTTTAGGACTAGCACCACGTCGTTTCATTTCAGAACGTGCCATCCGATTAGCCCATTCAATAGGAGCTACTGAGCCAGTACTTTCAGCAGCAAATCCTGTTGAATTAACTATCACTAAACAGAGGCTAAGAAGGATGAGTATTCGATTTAGCATAAGAGAAAGTATGACCTAGGTATTAACGAATTACCACGGCAGTTTATCCATATCGACGTTTCCACCACAAAGAATAACACCTACCTTTTTACCTTCCAGGTGGAGATGAGGATTTAACAGTGAAGCAACACCCACTGCTGCCGAGGGTTCAATCACAAGCTTTAGAATTTCAAAAACAAGTTTCATCGCCGACACAATTTCTTCTTCAGTCTGTGTAGCGATTTCAACGTGGTTAGTCTTTAAAAGATCAAAGGCGATTTGTCCTAAACTCGCTCGTAGCCCATCAGCTATCGTGTTAGGACTAAGACTTGGCACCAACTTTCCATATTTAAGTGACTCATAGGTATCACTGGCACCGAGCGGTTCAGCACCAATTAAACGAAGTGATTTATTTTTACCACGCGATGCAATCACTGTCCCAGAGAAAAGCCCTCCTCCCCCTACAGGTGCTATAATAACATCTAAGTTGGGATGCGCTTCCAATAATTCGAGTGCAGCAGTGCCTTGCCCTGCTATCACACGCGGATCGTTATAAGGATGTACTAAGATTGCCCCCGTTTTTTGCCGAATTAATTCTGCCTCAGCTTCTCGTGCAGCTAACGTAGGTTCACAAAAAGTTATCTGTCCATCTAAGCGCTTAACCGATGCTATTTTTGTCTCTGGTGAACCACGAGGCATTACAATGTAGGCCGGAATTCCACGTGTTTTTGCAGCTAAAGCGAGTGCTGCGGCGTGATTTCCTGACGAATGTGTAACAACACCCTGCTTGGCCTCTGTCTCACTGAGTGAAAGGACCGCATTATGAGCACCTCTTACTTTAAAAGAACCCGTTCTTTGAAGATTTTCACACTTAAAGAAAACGAGTGCTCCGCTTAGTTGATTAAAAGCCCTACTCGTAACAACTGCCGTGTTGTGAACATGGCCTTGAATACGATCACGCGCTTCAAGTATCGATTCATAATTCACAAGACTCAGTAGCTCATCAGGCATGGTTTAAACAGTAGCTTATACGCATATATTGATCAATCCTACAAACACACTAATAAGGTTCATTAAAAATTCTCACTATAACATAGTACATTCATAAACCACTTGTTTCATCCAAAGTTCAGCTTAGAGTAAATCCAGTGTATAAATATAGAGTAACATACTTGCACATACTCCTGCTATTTTTACCTACAGTATGTTTATCTCAGGCCAGTGATTCATTCGGTAAAACAGATTTCTCGAACGATACAAGTGCTGATAAATCAATAACGGTACTACCAGAAGTATTAGTTTCCGGAAGACAAGATAGCTTAATAGGAATAACTAATTCCGCAACAAATGGTGTCATAGGTACAGATGAAATTAGCAATCGTCCCTTATTGCGCGTAGGAGAAATTATAGAAACTATACCAGGTTTAATCGTCACACAGCATGCAGGTGGTGGAAAAGCCAATCAGTATTTCACGCGAGGCTTTAATTTAGACCATGGTACTGATTTCGCTATAGATCTTGAAAATATGCCTCTAAACCTGCAAACCCATGCGCACGGACAAGGCTATGCTGATATAAATAGCATTATTCCTGAACTAATCTCCCAAATCGATTTTCAAAAAGGTCCCTATTATACGAACAATGGAGACTTTGCTACGGTAGGAGCTGCTCACCTGGAATACGCCTCATACCTACCCATCAATACAATGACATTAGATTTAGGCTCTTATGATTATAAACGTTTACTATATACTAATTCAAATTCAACCCTATCAGGTCATTTAATAGAAGGCTTAGAATATTATCACGAAAACGGTCCATGGGTAAATCCTGACGATTATAAACGTTATAACGCAGTAGTTAAATACACCCAAGGTGATAGCCAAATAGGATTTAATATTATTGCCATGTTATATCATGGCACATGGAACTCCACAGATCAAATTGCAGAGAGTGCCGTAATTAGTGGAGAAATTCCATTTTACGGTACCCAAAGTCCAACTGATGGCGGAGTATCTCAAAAATTCAGCTTACAAGCTCAATGGCATAAGTTAAGTGATAACACTGAAACACATATTTCACTCTACGCTTTTCATTATAATTTAGACCTATTCTCTAATTTTACATACTATCTAGATTCCCCTCAAGGCGATCAATTCGAACAGCAAGACAACAGAACAGTATTTGGTGCTAATATGAGTAAGAATATCCTTAGCACTGTATTTGGTTTGAAAACTGAAAATAGTTTTACCAATCAATCCCAATTATCATTAATAAATGTAGGTTTATACCAAACACTTAACAGAAAACGTTCAGCAAAAATCGACTACTTTGGAGAAAATATACCAGCAGCTACTAAAGTTGATTCTATTGACGAATCATCCAGTGCTTTTATTTATAACAACAAAATTTGGTGGACAAAAAAACTACGAAGTGAACTTGGGTTTCGTGATGATGCATATTTAGCACACGTTTCTGATAATAACGCACTAAACTCTGGAGCTAAACTGGCTAATTTATTTAGCCCAAAAGCTAACCTGATATACACGCTATCGCCATCTACAGAATTATATCTTCAAAGTGGCTATGGATTTCATAGCAATGATGTACGAGCAGTAACCGCTAAAATAAATCCCGATGACTCAAGCGTTAACACAAAGGTTCCACTGCTAATACATGCACTTGGTTCAGAAATAGGACTAAGAACTACAGCAATAGCAGGCCTTCATAGCACCGTTTCTATTTGGTATTTAACCAATAACTCTGAATTACACTTCGATAGTATCGATCAAGATTCAGGCCAAACATCTATAACGACTCAATCCACGCACAGATACGGTTTTGAATTATCAAATTATTACACTCCAATTAAAAATCTTATATTTGATTTAGACTATGCAGAGTCTTGGGCCTACTTTGATACCCCTACAACTGCAACTGAAGACATTACTCCTGGAGGCACGCTAGTACCTGAAGCAATTCATCAAAGTATAGCAACGGGAGTAGAATATAAAACTACAAGTAACTTAGAGGTATCCCTTAGGTTGAGATACTTTGGCCCTAGACCATTAACTTCTGATGGAAGTATTAGCTCGAAATCTACTTCCATCATTAATTTTGGTTCTAAGTACAAACTGAGTAACCATTGCGAAACTACGTTTGAAATATTGAATCTATTAAATCGTAAGGATCATGATATAGATTATTATTATCAGTCCAAAGTTTCGCGAAATTCGTCCGAATTAAACCAAATACACTTTCATCCTATTGAGCCTTTAGAACTTAGATTAGGTTTAACGATTACCTTATAGTTCACTCCGCACAGCATGGACACACAGCAGGAACAATAACTGTAAAAGTGGCACAATAATTTGTATATTTGTAATTTACTCCACTGCCCTTAGTGTCAATAAAGTGAGAAACAATTAAGTACAAATTCGCTTCTTTAGGTTCATAACTCACTATTCCATTTTCATCTGTAAGACGTTCGAATTTTTTATCAAAATCAGCTGTTAGTACAGAACCTCGTGGAATAAAAGAAACTTTAGTATTAGGCAGTGGTTTTCCATTATATAATAGTTTCATCTTAATGAGTACACCCGGCCCCATCGGAACTATCGGGTTTATGCAGGGAACTAATTCTAGTGAATGTCCCAAGACTCTATCAAAGCCTACACTATTAAGAGGTAATTTATCCAAGGATGAACTAGCTAAAAATAAGACTTTAGCACTACGTATAACACGTTCAGGAGCATAACTTACAACTTGTTCAGCTTTCTGAGCAGCTAAATAAATCCCACCTTTGGTTGGTATAAATACAGCACTCCAAAATCCTTCTTTGGGTGCATATCCTCTATCAACAAAAGATGGTACTAAATCTAAAGATTTACCATCCGGTTGTATAATCTCAATTGAGCTGCTTTCAATATTTGGTTTACCAGCTATTTTAAAATCACGGTGACTATTACCGTGATTACCAAGCATAAAATCAATCGTGATAGCATCATTTAGGCGTACCACACTGGAATTTGTTTGTAGCCACGTATCATGTGCGTAACACGTAGCTATTAAAAGTATGGATATGCTGGTTAATCTAAAAAATGAAGTAGTCATGACACACTGAGTTAAAATTTTGCTTTCAATTGTAGTAAAGCGGTTCGCTGAGGAAATGGATGATAAAGAAAATATTTTCGATTAAGTAAATTATCTATACCACCTAAAAGAGCCCAATGATTTGATAAAGTATAATTAAAATGTGTATCTAACACAAAGAATTCATCAAAGCCACCGTACGTATTAGGATTAGTATCAGTATTATCTACAGTGGAGTATTGTTTACCGCTAAACCTACCACCAAGACTTAAAGCAAGAAACTTACCTGCTCGATACGTAGCGACAAGAGAAGCCCTTAATCGTGGAACATAGGGTGCTTTCTTTCCAATCGTTGATGTAAATTGTCCAAATCCCGTATTTTCAAGTATTGCAGAATCAACGTAAGTTAAGCTTCCAACTAAATCTAGATTTGAAGCAAAAAGGTTATCTTTTGATGACACAAATTCAATACCCCGATTTTGTATCCTACCTACATTCATCACATATTGATAATTCGTTAAACTTCCTGGTAATAAAGGTGCATATTGCGAGATCAATGCATCAGTCGTAATTTCTTGAAAAAAAGTAATATTTAAATCTCCGCCAGTAATCTTTTTCTCCAAGCGCAATTCCTCAGCCATTACTTTTTCTGGATTTAAGTTAGCATTAGGAACTGTATAAATTGTGCCTGTAGATACAATTTGATATAACTCTGAAGCAGTTGGGAATCGTGTAGCTGATCCTGCTGAAAAACCTACCAACAATGTAGGTGATAGTGTGTATACTAAAGTAGCCTTAGGTGATTGCCCAGTACGCGTAACCTTTGGCTGATATGCTACTGTAGAGCCACTAATATTAACTCCGTCATAGGCACGCCAACTTTCATATCTCTCACCTAGTGTTAAACGTAAATCAGGTAGTAATTGTATAATATACTGCATCCATGCAGCTTCTAAATTAGTTTTTCCGTTTCCTTCTGTACTAAGACTTGAAAAAACATTTCCAGAGCTCCAGTCAGGCGTCGTATAGGTAGGATTAACGAGTGTATAAAAATCATCATGCAGTCCGAAACTAAACTCTTGTCCATTCCCTAGTGTATGCGGATGCCATGCTGATTTAAAGTCTATCGTACTCCATCCCGTACCTCCAAGTAGTGCTACTTTACCATTTGTACTTAACGTAGTTCCCGTTGTTGATGCACTAGAAGGACTTTTTTGAGTATCTTTATTATAATTATAATCACTAACGACAACATGCCAATCGAAGTCAGAGTTGCCTGAAGATTTGACAGAAAAACTCTGCATCGAATGCTCTTCAATTAATGAGTAATAGCCACTAGCAAATCCAGATTGTCCTGCATACGTAGGATTTCCCGATGCATCTTTCAGGTAAGTCTGTACTGCCGAATTTGAGTTATTACTCCAGTAACCCAACGTATAGGTAGCGTTAATCGTGGGTGAAATCTGATAATTAATCTTTAATTTTTCATTATCAAAATTGCTATCTAATATACCTGTAGCTCCAAGTAAATCAGCTATTTGCCCGAGTTTATTATACGCAACAATACCTCCCGTCGTTCCAGCAGGTAGTGTACTTGATGTTACATAAGTAAGAGGCTGAGAGTGTGTATTTTCGTAATTAGCACTAAACCAAAATGACCATTTACCTATGCGATCACCTATATTGAGTGACGACTGATTTGTTAGATAATTTTTATGTGTTGAATATAAGCTGAAATCTTGGAGTGCTTCCGTTTGAGAAAAGGAGTACTCTAAACTTTTAGGCATACGTGTAGAAATTTCTACAACAGCACCCATAGAATTACCTGCGTATGAGGCAGCATAAGGTCCATATAATACATCAATGTGATCTATCTCAATAGGAGATACCATACCCCAACGAGGTGCACCTAGCGTGTTATTATTAGCTATTAACGCAGACAGTAGTACACCATCAGCATACACGAGACTTCGAGCACTCGAATTAACTCCCCACGTACGTGAAGCAAGTACAGGCTGTGTATCGCCGTAATTTCGTTTACGAATAAATATACTTGGACTATACTTAAGAGAATCCTCTACATCAACTGAGTTGACCGTGTCATCAATTTGTACAGCAGGAATTGATTGAACACTCTGAGGTAAGTGATACTCAGGCTGTAGCACAGCTACATCATTAACCTGATATTCAGGAAGGGACTGAATTACACTATTATTAACCCGCTCCCCTGCGCCATCTGCGGCATTTAGTAACCCAGAGCTTAGAGTGAGTGATAAGAATAAACCTAAAGATATTTTAAATTGTAATTTTGAAACTAAAGTACGTGAACGCATGCTATAAAAAATTTAATGCTAATATTAAATCTAGACGCAGTTTTTACGCTAGATACCTGTACTGCCCTATAAACTCTTAAAAGAGTTTATTTACTAAGAAGGTTAAAAGACTCTGTATTAATCAGAGATCTACTAAAACTGACCTTCAGTACTTAACAGCATTAAACCATAGTCCTTGGAGGTGGTGTTGGAGGTCCAACACGTACTTCTCCATCAATTACAAAATCACTAAGCGAAGCGCGTATTATATCATCACTTGAAATAACAAACAGAGACTTATCCTGAATGACAAAAATCATTTTAGCTGTAATTCCACCGGATGGCAAAGATTCAGCTCTTTGTTTTTGTTTCGCTTCATCTATAGCTCGGCAAATCGAGCACATTTTACCGTTAAAAGTCTTTTTTAGCGCAGCGCCAACAGACATACTTTGGGAGTAATTAGAAAACATATTTGCCCATGCAAACGTTTGAGCAATATCCCACTGCGCTCCAGTAGCAAAGAGCCAAGCTGTAAGTATACAAATTAACTGTAATTTCTTATACAAAGGATTTGTTAAAAAACAAATCTATATGAACATCGAAAAGCAAGTTTTTAATAAACCAAAGGTATTTTGTAAACCTTGAGATTCTCATAAACCAATGCTATGCATAACTCTATGAAAAAGACTTCCTTTCTCTTACTAAGTCTAATCCTTTGTCTTAGTGTTTACTCACTTAAGGCAGATGAGAGTAAAACGGTTAAGCCCTACCCACTAGATTCCTGCCTAGTTTGCGGAATGAAATTGGGTGTCATGAAACCATACACGTTTACTTATCAAGGACAGGAAATCAAAGTATGTAGTGAAGCTGAGAAAACGGCTTTTGAAGCAAATCCTGAACTTTTTCTTAAGAAATTACCGGATACAAAAAATCCCGCGAGTCGTAATAAATAACACATTTCAATACATCAGGTGGTGGACCCGATCGGGATCAAACCGACGACCTCTTCGTTGCGAACGAAGCGCTCTATCAACTGAGCTACGGGCCCGTTAATCGTGCCTATGAGTGTGATAAAACTTACGCCCTAGAGTCGAATTCAAAGACTGCCTATTTCTTGCCAAACAGAAAGAAGAGGACCAGTGGCAGCGCGACTAAAATGACCATAATAATATAAATAATTAAGGTCGCTCGCTCCGCTTTGGTCTTTTCAGAATCGTCTAAAGGCATTGGAATATACCCACGTATGAAACCACAATATTGGCTCGTTAAGCAAGAACCCGATAGCTATCACTGGGATGACTTCATGCGAGATAAACGTACCTCCTGGGAAGGTGTCCGTAATTACCAGGCACGTAATAACCTGAAGGCCATGCAACCCGGTGATCAGGTCTTATTTTATGCAAGCGGTGACTCAAAATCAGTCATGGGAATAGCCGAAGTCACCCAAGCAGCATACCCAGACAATACGACCCAAGAAGAAGGTTGGGTAGCTGTTGAATTAAAAGCACTTAAGCCACTTAACACTCCCGTTACCCTAGCCCAAATCAAGCAAGAAGCGTCACTCTCCACGATTGCACTTGTTCGAAATAGCCGTCTATCTGTATCTAGCCTAACTAAGGATCAATTTAACACGATCGTTAAGCTAGGTAAATAATTCCATGATAGAGCAGCTCACCATTCTAGCACCCGGCCTTTTGGGCGGATCCGTTGCGAAAGCAGCGTATGCCACCAAAGCTGCTAAACGTATTGTGATCTGGTCTAGACGTCCTGAAACACGCAGGGCCTTACGTAAACAGAAGTTTGTTACCGAAGTTGCAGACACTCCAGAAGCAGCTGTCCAGGGAGCTAGTCTCGTTGTCATTGCTTCTCCTGTTACAAAAATCGTTCCCTTAATAGCACAAATTAAAGCTCACTTAGCTAAGGGCTGCATTGTAACGGATGTAGGAAGCGTCAAAGAATCCATCGTTAAAAAAGGATCTAAGCTTCTTAAAGATGCTCATTTCGTAGGATCTCATCCGATGGCAGGTTCAGAAAAAACAGGTTGGGAAAATGGATCGCCAGATCTATTTAAAAACAGGACCTGCTTTATAACACCTCTCAAATCAACGAGCAAACGTGCAACAAAATCGGTGGCTCAATTTTGGAAAAAATTAGGCGCTAACATCGTTGTTTGTGATCCTAAAAAACATGACAACACCGTTGCTCAGATCAGTCACTTACCGCAAGTGATTGCTTCTACCCTTTGCTCAGCGCTACTAAGAAAAGATACGAAAGTATTAGCCTGCGCAGGCAATGGGCTTAAAGACACGACACGCATTGCTGGTAGCGATTCAGAACTGTGGCGCGAAATTCTCGAATTAAATCAAAAAGAAGTTCTGAAAGCAGTTCACGACTACCAAAAAGAATTAGCTCTTTTTGAAAAAGCTCTGAAAGAAAAAAACTTCACTCACGTCACGCATCTCTTAGCACGCGGTAAATTATGCCGTGAGCGTTTCATTTTAAGATAAGCACCCATGGCACTGCCTGCTGTACTTCCCATAACTCCTTTTACGCGTCCTGTTAGCGGCGGTGTAATCATTCCTGGTTCTAAAAGCCTAACCAATCGAGCCATGCTTCTTGCTGCGCTATGCAAAGGACCCGTGACGCTACAAGGAGCCCTGTTTAGCGAAGATACAGCACTCATGGCAGAAGGCCTGCGTAAACTTGGCTTTAGTGTTACAGAAGATGCACAGACATGTGAAATCCATGTACAAGGACAAGGCGGAACCATTGCCTGTGAAAAAGCCGAAATCTTTGTAGGTCTAGCAGGAACAACAGCTCGTTTCATTACTGCGTTTTGTGCAGCAGCGCCGTCCGGTGTATTTCAGATCGATGGCACGCCTCAGATGCGCAAGCGTCCCATGAGTGGCTTAATCGATGCTCTGAGAGAACTTAAAGTCGATATTCGCTGCTTAGAAAATGAAGGTCACTTACCGGTAGAAATTCATGCCAAAGGATTAGAGGGTGGAACGATATCAATCGATGCCAGTGAAAGTAGTCAGATGTTATCGGCTATCATGATGGTAGCTCCTCTCGCTAAAGCGCCTATTACTGTAAAACTTAAAAAAGCAGTACGTGAACCATTCGTTGTCATGACTGCAGAACTCATGCGTCAGTTTGGGATCAAAGTAGAGAGAACTCAGGACACAACAACGGTATACCCTGGCAAATACGATACCCCGGGATCAAAAGAAACTTTTATTGTTGAACCTGATGCTACGGCATCCAGTTATTTTCTCACCCTCCCACTCCTTACGGGAGGATCTTTAAAACTTAAGCATTTAAGTAACACCTCATTACAAGGAGATATTGCTTATCAAGCCGTTCTTAAAAACGTGGGTTATACGATCACCGAGGAAGCCGATGGAATTGTAACTGAATTTAAAGCTAAAGCAGGAACCGGTGTAGCTGTAAATTTTGAAGAATTTTCTGATACCTTTTTAACACTCGCTGCTGTAACGCCACTCCTCTTAGGACCAACTCGTATATCTGGTGTCGAGCATACCCGTAGACAAGAAACAGACCGTATCGCAGGTGCTGCAAAAAACCTTATCGCTCTAGGTCAGATCGTTACCGAGACAGAAGATGGACTCACGGTTACACCAAATAAAGAGGCAATGATCGCATTAGCTAAACAAGGTCCTATTGAACTAGACACTTACGGAGATCACCGTTTTGCAATGAGTTTTGGTATCTTAGGCACCTACGATTTACTGGGAAATGGAAAGCCATGGCTTTCTATACGCAATCCGTCGTGCTGCGCTAAAACATTTCCTCACTTTTTTGAATTGCTCGATTCACTCAGATCATAACCTTTAGATCTCTTGAGTACTCTGCCTTTTATAATCGTAGCTATTGATGGAGGTGCCGCTGCAGGCAAGTCATCCACTGCGCGCGCTATAAGCGAGAAATTTAACTTACTGCATAGTGACACGGGATCATACTTTAGAGCACTAGCCTCAGAGATGCTGAAACGGGGCATTAGCTTTACCGATCACGAAGCCGTAATAAGCGCTTTAAAATCTCTTAATCTCTCCACACGCATTACCGGAAGACGTGCCGATATGGAACTGTCAGGTCACGTTGCTGGAGAAGAAATTAGGAGCGCAGCTGTTAATCAAGCGGTCTCTCACTTTGCTGCTATCACAGAATTAAGAGAGAAACTAAAAGCCTATGAACGTAGCCAAGCAGACGTTGCTAGAGAGCATGGTTTTAAAGGATTAATCATGGAAGGTCGCGATATTGGTTCAGCGATATTTCCAGATGCAGATTTTAGATTTTATTTACACGCAGATCCAGAAGAACGCTCAAAAAGACGCGCTAAAGAGGGACATCTCGATAAGGTTTCTGAACGCGACCGACTCGACTCATCCCGTGCTAAGGATCCACTCGCTTGCCCTCCTGGAGCAATCGCAATTGATTCTACCTTTCTTAGTCTAGAAGAAGTAGTTTTACAGGTTGCAGCCATTATTTCTAAACAGAGCACTTAAGCTTAATAAGCGATGAATCTGCTTTATAAAGTTAGCCAAAACATCATGAAAATAGGCGTTGAAGCTTTTTTTCGCGGTGAAATATGTGGCTATGAAAATCTTCCTACGGAAGGTGGCTTTATTATCGCATGTAACCATGAGAGTTTACTCGATCCCCCAATCGTAGGATCTAACATCCCTCAAGAGATTGCTTTTTTTGCCCGAAAAACCCTATGGAAAAAAGGTTTTGCCTCGTGGTGGCTTGACGGTGTTGGAACGATTCCTGTCGACCGTGACGGTGGCTCAGATGTCACTGCAATTAAACGAGTCATTCAATCCTTACGTAGTGGTAAGGCTGTTATCTTATTTCCAGAAGGCACACGCTCTAAGGACGGTAAACTACAACAGGCAAAACCAGGTGTTGGAATGATGGCCTGCAAGATGCAAGTTCCTGTTATCCCTGCTCGCATTTTTGGATCCTTTGATGCTTTAGGTCGGGATAGTTCACTCAAACTAGGAACTTCAGTGAGTGTACGTTTTGGAGCACCCTTAAGTCCATCTGAGTTTGATCATCCAAGTGATGGTAAACTGCGCTACCCTAATGCAGCAGACCGCATCATGGCGTCCATTGCTGCACTGAGTCGTCCTAAAGAAAAAGTAATTTAAACAATGCCGCAGGCTTTGCGTGCACGTTTAATTACATCTGAGGCAACATCACGGGCCTTAGTAGCACCTTCTTTTAAAACGGCCTCTACATAATCAGGATTTGCAGCCAGTTCAGCGCGTTTAACACGAGCCTCTGCAAACGTTGACCAGTAGTACTCAAAGAGAGCTTTCTTTAAGTCTCCGTATCCTAGCCCACCTTCACGCAAACGGTTTTCGTAGTCGAGAGCGACCGCTTTAGGCGCAAGTAATTTTAAAAGTTGAATCGCAATATTTTTATCTGCGTCTGGTTTTGGCTCAGCGGGAAGACGGCTATCCATAACGATTCCCATAATGCGTTTGCGAAGCACTTTTTCGTCACCAAATATTTCGATCGTATTACCGTAGCTCTTACTCATCTTTTGGCCATCTAGACCAGGCACTACCGCTACATCTTCACGAATTACTGGCTCAGGAACGACAAACGTATCTCCGTAGGTTTGATTAAATTTTATCGCGATGTCTCGGGTCATCTCCAAGTGCTGTTTCTGATCCTGCCCTACAGGAACTGCGTTCGTATCATACAAGAGAATATCCGCAGCCATTAATATGGGATACGAGAAGAGTCCAAAGTTAGGAGAAAGCCCTTTTGCTGTTTTATCTTTATAGCCGTGAGCACGCTCTAAAAGCCCCATGGGCGTTAAACTACCAATGAGCCAGGTAAGTTCGCATACTTCAGGAACATCACTTTGTTTCCAAAAAACACTCTTCTTAGGATCTAGACCACATGCGAGCCAATCCAGTGCGATGCCATACGTATTTTTCCTGCGCTCGACCGGATCGAACAGTGCGGTCATGGAGTGATAATCCGCAATAAAGTAAAAACAGTCTCCTTTTTCTTGGGCTTCAATTGCAGGACGCATAGCCCCAAAATAATTACCAATATGTAGAGTGCCCGAAGGCGTGATACCAGTGAGAGTCCGCATAAAAATTAATCTCGGCGAGGTAGCGTGGTTACCTTACCACTGATTCTCGCAATGGTTGCCGGTGCAAGCACACCTGAAAAGGCAATCGTTGGCATAACTAAGGAGCGCTTACCCAAAACAGTTCCTGGGTTTAACACAGCATTACACCCAACTTCTGCTTTATCGCCTAAGATAGCACCGCACTTCGTTAATTTCGTATCAAAGGTCTCTTGTGCAGTAACGATATGAATCGTCTGACGATCCAAACGAAGATTTGAGCAGATAGCACCTGCCCCTAAATGAGCCCCATTACCTAACACAGAATCACCCACATAATTATAATGGGCTGTTTCAACATCTTCTAGCAAAAGACAGTTTTTGTATTCTGAGCTATTCCCTAGCACACAGCGAGCTCCTGCGATTACGTTCCCCCTAATTAGGGCTCCTGGACGTATAACGCAGTCAGGACCAATCCAAGCAGGACCTGTAATAACACAATAAGGAGGTAATTTTACTGACGGGTGGATATAAACATCACCCTCGATATGAACCCCTGCAGGAACAACAGGCTTATCTTTAAAATTAAAAGAAGCTAACGCTTTCTGAATTTGAGAAATCCACACCCATGGCTGTACCTCTGCTTTAAAAAAGTCAGCGAATCCACTTAAGGAAGAAGGAAGTGTAAAGTAGTCGGAAGCTTTCAAGACGTTTAAAGGTAAGTATAGATGGTTTATAGCCAAAGGGAAAGGTTGGTTTTATCCAAAAATTAGCTTTTTATAGGTCTTAATGAACCTGAGATTTCATCCCTATACCTTAGAATTAAGGCATAGATTCACTCTAGCCACCTCGTCTCGTACCAGTACACCGAGTATCTTAACTGAAGTAGAACAGGACGGCATCATCGGTTATGGAGAGGCCTCCATGCCCCCTTACCTTGGTGAAAATGTTGAAAGTGCGACCCAATTTTTAAACTTAGTACAACTCACAGATATTAAGTCTAGTTTAGATATATCAGGCATTCTAAAAACGGTTGATGCCCTCGCGCTTGGCAATACTGCAGCCAAAGCATCGGTTGATATCGCACTTCATGACTGGATTGGAAAAGCTGAGAAGAAGCCCCTTTATAGTATGTGGGGACTAGACCCTACCAAAAATCCTGTAACTTCGTTTACTATTGGTATCGACACCCCAGAAATGGTTATCGAAAAGACAAAGCAAGCTTCCGCATTTAAAGTACTTAAAATTAAACTGGGGCGATCAGATGATAAACAGATGATTGAGGCGATTAGGTCCGTGAGCAATCAACCGCTATTTATAGACGCAAATCAGGGTTGGACTAAGAAAGAAGACGCTCTCCACATGATTGAGTGGCTGAGTTCAAAAAATGTTCAGCTAATCGAACAACCAATGCCTAAAAGCCAGAAGGAAGACATGGCATGGCTAAAAGAAAGAAGCCCCTTGCCTCTTATTGCAGACGAAAGTGCCCAACGACTAAGCGATGTTGAATCCGTAGCGCAGCTATTTCATGGCATTAATATTAAGCTTATGAAGTGTACCGGGCTTAATGAAGCACGGGCCATTGCGGCTAAAGCGCGTAAGCTAGAGTTAAAAATTATGCTCGGCTGTATGACTGAAACTTCATGCGCTATTTCTGCAGCCGCTCAGATCGCCTCCCTCTCCGATTGGTGTGATCTCGATGGAGCTTTACTGATAAAAAATGATCCGTTTAAAGGCGCCTACCTGAGTAATGGTTCAATCATTCCTACAGACTTACCAGGACTTGGACTCACTAAAATTTAGAAATATAAAATATTACGTCTATCAGTCGTTATATCGTCAGGATCAAAATTGCTCAGAGCTTGCTCTAAGTGCGAATTGGGGTAATGCGGTAAAGAACGCTGAAGTATATCAAGCAAAACATCAAAATTGACCTTATCTATTTGTTTATAGGGCCATTTATTTTTGTCATCTGCATACGGAGCTAAAAATTGGATAGCCTTTAGTATACTACCACCCTGTGGTGATTCATAATGCCATAGATCAATACCTTGAGCTTCAGCGATCGTAGCCAAATCAACCAGTCCCTGTAAATTTTTTAAACTATAATGAAGCGATCTAGTACGTGCTAATTCGAGCGGTTGCTTCCCTTCATGTGTTATTTGTATATCGATACGCTCATGCATTACTGATCTAAGTAGATTCTTAGCGAAGTCAGATTTTCCTAGGTATAAAGCAAGTGCTACTGCCTGGGTATCATAGAGCGTTCCATGATTATTTTTAGCCTTCTTTTCGCCTAGACCCATTTTACTTGTCGTAAGCCAGGTGAAATAAGCACTCAGCCATTGTTTCATTCCATTACGATCTTCAGAAGTCCAAGATCTAGATTCTTCAAGTAAGCCTAGTGCATCTACACAATCAACAAGACATGCCACACTGATCAGCCCCTGTGGCCTACCCTCAACTTGACCCGGAATACCTTGGCCATAGTTAAGATTTGGATTCATCTGTGTAGCAGGATTTAAAAACCAAACGCGTAAAAATTGCGTAGCTTTCTGAGCGTATTTTTCATCACCCGAAATATAATATGCTAGAGCAAGCGTCTCTACCTGAGCACAAACGATCTTAAAATTATCTGCGTCAGAATTTTCAGTTGCTTCTGGATTATGTTCTCCATCCTTCCTGACATATCCTGCTTCTGGATGTTTAGGATCTATCCAGTAATAGGGAGCTTGGCTTAAATAATCATGCTTATTTCCACTAGCAGCAGAACCTGCCTTTTCCATAACTGAAGGGGTATGTGCCTTGAGTGAAACAGCTGCATCTTTAAAGAGTAATTCTAAAGAAGCTTTATGCCTATAGTTCCTATTAAGGTAACCTAGCTTTGCTTCCATTAAACTTTTGGGACTTATTTTATAAACACGAGGCCGTTCATCTAAATTAACTGAATTCCCAAACACCCACGTACTCGTAAGGCCTAAATAAAATAAAAATATGAAACTGTATCTAGTCATTTTTTATTAATGAATTTACTCAATGACTAAAC
>DAISZL010000027.1:0-8075 GCA_036824825.1 Opitutaceae bacterium | reverse complement strand
GCATAAATACTGTAGCAAGTATGCCATTAATGATAATAAACAAATAATAATTAGGAAGGGTTCTAAACCAGCGTCTTAAATAAAAACGTGTTAGCTCACTAGACCTTGATAAATGAGATTCCTGCCTAATAAGCAGCCCCCCAATTAAAAATCCGCTAAGTACAAAAAATAATTCAACTCCATAAAACCCGAGGTGACCTAAGTGATAGAGATGATAAGACCCCAGAACACCTAAATTAAGCGCAGGTACATGCGGATATATAAAATATAAACTGTGAGACAGTAAGACGCCACTAATTGCAAGGCACCGAAGTAAATCTAAGCCGACAATCCTTTCAGCATGAATATGCTTCGTAGGATTGGTTATAGTCGACCCTTGGCTCATAAAAATCAGCATGGCACAGGCAAACCAATCGTCAACTGAACACAGGATATTGTGATTTAATGTTCAAATTTCATAAAGAAAAAGGGTGAAATTAGTCCTTGGTTATGGCCTAATGATTGTATGTCGAAATTAACTATTCATGCGTTACTCGCACTCGTGTTAGTAAGTATTTCCCAGGCATCTTTCGTACCTGAGAATTTTGATACATCCATAAAGCCACAGGATGATTTTTATCAATTCGCTAATGGCGGTTGGATGAAACGCACGACAATACCACCTGAATATTCACGTTGGGGTTCTTTCGATGAACTCATGCAGCGTAATATTAGTAATTTAAAAATTCTCTGTGAAAGAGCTAGCGCTCAAGACAATACTCCAAGTGCAATAGAACGCATGGTTGGAGATTTCTATGCAAGCGGTATGGATGAGGCTTCTATTAATCAATCAGGAGCAATGGCATTAAATTTCGAGTATACTAAAATTAATGCGATTTCTTCTCCAGCAGATGTAATGAATGTAATCGCAAGTCTGCATAAAATTGGCGTAGGTGCAGGTTTTGAATTCGGAAGCGAAGCCGATAATAAAGATAGCACACACGAATTAGCTCAACTTGCACAAGGAGGTCTAGGACTTCCTGACCGTGATTATTATTTTAGAACAGACGAAAAATCTAAAAAACTAAGAGAAGCCTATATCAATCACGTAGCAAAAATGCTTATGCTACTGGGAGACAGTCAGGCTGCTGCTAAAGCAGAAGCTCAAGCAGTCATGAAAATTGAGACTGCACTCGCTAAAGCATCACTCACTAACGTTCAATTAAGAGATCCATATGCAAGCTATCATAAAATGACCGTTGATAGCGTTTACTCACAAGTACCAGATCTCGACTTAAAAAACTACTTCAGTTCCATTAAAGCACCTGCATTTACTGAAATTAATTTTGCCCACCCTGATTTCTTTAAAGCATTTGCTGATTCACTTAAAACAATACCTGTATCCGATTGGAAAACATATCTTAGATGGCATTTAACCCACAGCTTCTCTTCTTACTTAAGTGAAGATTTTGTAAAAGAGAACTTCAGTTTTTATGGTGCAACACTTACAGGAACTAAGGTAATGAAACCTCGCTGGAAGCGAGTAGTAACAACCATCGATCAATCTATTGGAGAAGCGTTGGGACAATTATATGTTAATGCTTATTTCCCTGCAGAATCCAAAGAGCGTGCTTTAAAGTTAGTTTCTAATTTACGTTCAGCACTACGTGAAAAAATAGGCACTCTTGAATGGATGGATGACGAAACCAAAGCTAAAGCTTTAAATAAATTAAATAAATTTACTGTAAAAATTGGCTATCCTGATACTTGGAGAGACTATAGTACGTTAGTTATAGACCGTGGACCTTACGTACTTAACGTATTAAAAGCACGTGCCTTCGAAGTAAGACGTAATATTAACCGTATTGGCAAAGTAGTAGATCGCACCGAGTGGGATATGACTCCTCCTACTGTAAACGCATACTACAACCCACTCCAAAACGAAATCGTCTTCCCAGCTGGTATCTTACAGCCTCCATTTTTTGATCCTAAAGCTGATGATGCTGTTAACTATGGCGGCATAGGAGCAGTCATTGGACATGAAATGACACACGGATTCGACGATGAAGGCCGTCAATTTGACGCCGACGGAAATCTAACAAACTGGTGGTCAAAACAGTCAGAGGAAAAGTTTACTCAACGCTCGGCAGCTATCGTAAAACAATTTGATAGCTACTACCCACTTCCAGACCTCCACATTAATGGACAATTAACGCAGGGTGAAAACATAGCAGATCTAGGTGGACTTAAGATTGCATATGCAGCACTACAAAAGGCATTGGTTGGTCAATCACGCGAAAAAATCGATGGATTTACACCTGAGCAACGCTTCTTCTTAAGCTTTGCCTCTGTGTGGGCAGGTAAAATGACACCAGAAAGCTTACGTTTACAGCTTAATACAAATCCGCATTCCCCAGGAGAATATCGCGTCATTGGACCACTCTCCAATCTGGATGAGTTTGCTGAAGCATTCCACGTACCTGAAGGTGCAAAAATGCGTCGCTCAGCAGATCTACGTTTTACCATCTGGTAATTATTTTTTAAAAATCCAACTCGATTCTTTGCGGCTGCCAGTTGATTGTATAGATCTGTGCAGCCTATAAAGAAAGCATTTCCATTTCGATTGGAGTTCCCCCCAGAACTCCCAATCAGTGCACGTGCTGACGAAATTACGGCAGCTCTAGAACACAATCAGGTTATAATATTAGCAGGTGAAACGGGTTCTGGAAAAACTACCCAAATACCGAAACTGTGTTTAGCAGCAGGTCTAGGAACAAAAGGTCGTATTGCATGTACCCAGCCAAGGCGAGTTGCAGCTTTATCTGTATCACGCCGCGTTGCAGAAGAGCTTAATGTAGAATGGGGAAAAGAAGTAGGGTCGAAAGTACGCTTTGGTGATCATACAGATCGCTCAACCGTAATTAAATTCTTAACGGATGGAATGCTGCTAGCAGAAGTCCAGTCTGATCCGTTACTTAGAGAATACGATACCATCATTATAGATGAAGCTCACGAGCGATCATTAAATATCGATTTCCTTCTAGGACACCTACGACTTTTACGATTTAAACGCCCCGAACTTAAAATCGTCATTACTTCGGCTACGATTGATACAGCCGCTTTTAGCGAAGCTTTTGAAAATGCTCCTATTATCAAAGTAGAGGGAAGGACATACCCGGTTGAAGTTATATATGCACCACTCGATTCATTTGGTTTAGATGCAGATCCAAATTCAGCGGAACCTGCTGAAAAAGCTGAAGCCCTACACTATATTGATGGAGCTATCGAAGCACTTGACCGAATTTTAAACGACAGCGATTCAGGCGATGTACTTGTTTTCATGCCTAGCGAGCGTGATATCAGAGAAGTAAAAGATTTATTAACAGGTAAATCCTATCGTAATTGTGAAATAGTTCCTCTGTTTGGAAGACTAACCAACGATGAGCAACAACGTGTCTTTGCACCAACACAGAAGAGAAAAATTGTAGTAGCTACCAATATTGCAGAAACATCACTCACTATTCCTGGTATCAGATTTGTTGTTGATACAGGATTATCACGAGTCAGTCGCTACTCTCCAACAGCCCGTACCCGCCGCTTACCAATCGAAGCCGTTTCTCAGTCAAGTGCAGACCAAAGAAAAGGAAGATGTGGTCGTGTATCTAATGGCGTTTGCATCAGACTTTTCTCTGAAGAAGATTATCTCTCGCGACCTCGCTTTTCCCAACCAGAAATTCAACGATCCAATCTAGCTGATGTTATTTTAAAACTTAAAGCATTTGGTTTAGGTGATGTAGAGCGCTTTCCTTTTATTAATCCTCCTGCAGATAAAGCGATTCGGGCAGGATATAGTCTTCTTGAGGAGCTTGGAGCTATAGTTAAGCCAGAGTCAAAAGAATCAAATGCTCACACATGGCAGTTAACAACCATTGGTTCAGAATTGGCTAGATTACCACTAGACCCTTCGGTTGCTAGAATGACTTTACAGGCTCGTGATGAAAAAGCAGTCAAAGAAGTACTTATCATTGCTTCCGGTTTAAGTATTCAAGATCCGCGAGAAAGACCCTTAGAAAATCAGGCCCAAGCAGATAACGCACATAGAAGATTTGTACACCCAGATTCTGATTTTCTAACACTGCTAAATATTTGGGAAGCGTATCATAACGAATTTGATTCGATGACGCAGTCAAAGCTCAGAAGATTCTGTAAGGAACACTTTCTTAGTTATGCTCGCATGCGAGAGTGGAGAGACATCCACCAACAATTAATTGAAGTGCTTAAAGAACGTAAGGGAATCCATTTTAGCTCTGTATTCGATGGACTTAAAAATCATAAATTATCCGATAGAAATTCTAAAACTAACCAGTCTGAATCAGATCATCCTAAACTAGGATCCGACACACCTGGTTATCGGGCTATTCATAGAAGTATACTCGCTGGATTATTGGGTAATATTGGAGTTAAAGAAAATGAAGGCTCAGGCTTTAAAGTTACCCATGATCGCAAAGTAGTATTATTTCCAGGTTCTGCATTATTTAAACGCAACACTGAGTCTAAGCCCGGTGTAAAAAATCAACCAGAATCTCGTGCGAAAAAACCTAGCAATATTCGCTGGATTATGGCTTCGGAGATTATGGAAACAACACGCCTGTATGCGCGTTGTTGTGCAAAGCTAGATCCGATATGGGCTTTAGATTTAGGTAAGCATGTGACTAAAGTCTCATACTCAGAACCTTTCTGGGATGAAAATGCAGGCCGTGTACGAGTAAAACAAAAAACACGCCTCTATGGCTTAGAAATAGATAGCCGTGCAGTAGGCTATGGCAAAATCGATCCTGTAGCAGCAACTGAAATATTTATAAGAGAAGGCTTAGTTAATGACACAATTAACGCTCCTCTTGATTTCATCGTACATAACCGTGCCATAAAAGATAAACTGATTGAATCTTTAACACGTTCGCGAAGTCAGGGAACGCTTAATATAGATGAGGCTCTTTACAGATTTTACGCTTCTCATTTTACATTAGATAAAACGGGCCCTGAAGGAATTTCTTCTATAGCTGAGTTATCACAACTAGTTCGTAAGGAGCGGGCTACAAATTCAGAATACTTGTATCTCAAGACTTCCGATCTTCATGACACAGAAGAAATAGTCGTTGATTTAGAGTCCTTTCCCGCATCCCTACCATTAGCTAATCATGCAATTCCTATCCACTACATCTACAAGCCAGGCCAGGAAGATGATGGCGTTACAATCGATGTAAAATTAAGTGAAGTAAATACGCTAACAGCCGCTGCACTTGATTGGGCTGTTCCGGGTCATTTAGAAGCAAAAGTTGAACATTATTTAAAAACACTTCCAAAAGATCTAAGAAGAGCATTCATTCCATTAAGCGATCATGTTACTTTATTAACAGAGGCATTGCGTAGTCGTGATAGACTAACTGGTAGACGAGAAACAGTAGCAGAGTCGCTTGCATCTGAAATGCGGGAGCGTTTCAAGATGCACATCACCGCTTCTCTTTGGGAGGGCAAACAACCACCTGATTATTTGAGAGTACAAGTGCGTGTGATCGATGCTGAAGGATCTATCATTGCTCAACATCGAGAATTAGATCAACTAGCTTTAGCACTCAAAGCTCATACGCATGAAGCTAGTAAAAATATTGCGAAACATAATCCTGAGGCATGGCAAAACGCTTGTGCGCGTTGGGAAAAACCATCCCAAAATACATGGGCCTTTGGTGATATACCTCTAAAAATACAAGTCAGTACACTGGCTGGTGTTCCAGCCTTTGCTTTTCCAGGGCTATGTGCATCAAAAGATGGTGTTTCACTACGTCTGTTTAAAACAGAAAGTGAAGCGCTCAAAGAATCACGATTAGGAATAAGTGCTCTACTCGACAAAGCTTTAGGTCACGAACTCGGATGGATTGAGAGAGACTTACGCAGCATAAGAAACCTAGCTGCACTGACTGCTACCCTCGCACCTATAGATGAAATTCAAAGCCACACCTTTAATTCAATTAAACGTTGGGTTTGCGATTCATCGCGTGTTTTAGGACAACACAAAGTTGATTCACTCAAACAAGAAACTTTTAATAAAGCTGTAATTAATGCTAAGGCTGACTTAAAAAATATTGTTTCTCGCTACGTAGAATTACTTAGAGAAATTCTAACACTGAGAATAACACTTCAAGTACACACCCAGCCTTATCCTGGATTATCGAGCGACCTAGATAGTCTAATAAATCCATATTTTTTAAAAAACGTACCATTCGAACGTCTACAGCACTTCCCTCGTTATCTAAAAGGAATGCAGCTGCGTGCAGATCGCTGGAGAAAAAATCCTGCTAAAGATGCAGAAAAGTCTAAGGTTATTTCTCAATACATTGCTGCAGAAAATAAACTAAGGCCGTCTAAAGATAGTGCCCCTACTCCTATGCGATGGCTGATTGAAGAGTTAAGAGTCAGTTTATTTGCTCAGGAACTAGGTACTGCGGAGTCTATTTCTCCAACAAAACTCGATCAGGCTTTTAAAGAGTATTCACTTACAGGTTCTTTATCGCACACACAGCTTGCTCCAAAACCTATTCAAAAAGAGGCTCCCTTGATTTCAAAAATTACTGACCCTGGAGCAAAAAAGAGTACGATAAAGAATTTAAATTCTTTAGAGAAATTTTTCCCTAAATCTCTTTAGCCCTGTGGCTCATAGGTAGTCTGATTGAGTGACTTACCTAGATGGCTTCTAAACGTTTTAAGGTCTTTTACTGCTTTTGAAGCAATAATCTGAGAAGCAATATTCCCTACTGCAGTTCCCTCAAGGTTAAAACTAACCACTGGGATGCCAGATGCATTTGCAGTAGCTTGGCATAATAGTTGATTACGTGAACCACCGCCGACCATGAGAATTCGTTTAAACTTACGTCCGGTTAATCGTTCAAATAAATCTTTTGCGTCAGCGTGTCCTTTGCCTAGTGAATCACAAATTAATCGTGTGTAACTTGCTAAATCTTTAGGCAAAGCGATCTTTCGTTTCTTTAATTGCGCATCAATTGCATGC
The DNA here is from genome assembly GCA_036824825.1 of Opitutaceae bacterium. Taxonomy (GTDB): domain Bacteria; phylum Verrucomicrobiota; class Verrucomicrobiia; order Opitutales; family Opitutaceae; genus Palsa-1447. The sequence goes on along the minus strand of DAISZL010000027.1, from coordinate 1,033 downwards.
TTCATTGATGCGGGATTACCAAAACTTGGATCACTCACATCAAGTAGCTCTTTCGGTGCTTTTAATTTAGCCGCACTTGAAATTAATTTTTCCCATTCTTTAGACGAAGAAGGACGAGTCTTAAAATCCTTCATTATGCCTTCTAAAAGCCATAGGCCTATGACGTTCTTCAAAGGACGATATCCGCCATTTCCACGTCTTTCATTAGACAAACCCGTATACTGTGCTTCTTCTCCGAGTAGAGGCGTTTCACTCTCAAAACCTACGAGCGACCAGGTACCAGAACTGATATAAAGATCAGTTCCATCTGGATGCGCAGGCATAGCATCGTAAGCACAAGCCGTATCGTGGCCTGGTACGGCAATAACTGATGTCTTTTTAAGTGCAGCGGTCGTAGAACTGAGATTTTTATTTAATACTCCTAAACGAGTGCCTGAGAACACAGGTTTTGTAAGCCATTGAACAGGGACCCTAAAGTAATCTAGTGCTGCCCGAGACCAATCATGACCATGTACATCAAGTAGCTGCGAAGTACTAGAGATTGTAAACTCGTTCTCCATTCTGCCCGATAACAGATAGTTAAAGTAATCAGGTAGAAATAAACACCGTGACGCTAAATCAGTAATCGATGGGCAACTTTCGATCGTCTCTTGTAATTGTAGTGAAGAATTGTAAAAAACAGGAGGAACGCCAGTCGCAGCAAAAATACGTGATGCAGCAGCACGCGTCTGAGTTAAATGTTTGAGGCCAGGTTGGGTTCTTGAATCACGGTAGGCATGAACTGGAAAAACAAGTCTTCCTAAATCATTAAGCAAAACATAATCAACTCCCCAACAATCAACACCAACGGAGTGTAGGGACGCATTCTTGGGCAATAAAGCAGCAGCTTTATTTATACCAATTACTATTTCTTTCCATAAAGCTGGTATATTCCAGTAGTCATGACCATCCATACTATCAAACTGATTTAGAAAGCGATGCGCTTCGTTGAGCGTAAGCTTGTTATTCTTCCACTCGCCTAGAATAACGCGAC
>DAISZL010000004.1:54975-117169 GCA_036824825.1 Opitutaceae bacterium | reverse complement strand
AGGTCCCAAGGGTTCGGCTGTTCGCCGATTAAAGTGGTACGCGAGCTGGGTTCAGAACGTCGTGAGACAGTTCGGTCCTCTATCCGCTGTGGGCGTTTGTGATTTGAGGGGTTCATTCTCTAGTACGAGAGGACCGAGAATGACGAACCTCTGGTGTTCCGGTTGTCCCGTCAGGGGCAGCGCCGGGTAGCTATGTTCGGAAGAGATAAGCGCTGAAAGCATCTAAGCGCCAAGCTCGTCCCAAGATAAGATCACAATCCGACGCAAGTCGGTGCAAGGTCCGGGTAGACCACCCGGTTGATAGGGCAGATGTGTAAGCACGGTAACGTGTTCAGCTTACTGCTACTAATGACCTTGCCGGTTTATGCAACTATAACGCATATTGTTCTTTGGCGTTTAATTTACCGCCTTTACACTTTCAGATTTTTATTCCCTTTCCTGGTGATCATTTGCCGGGGGTCCCACCCGTTCCCATCCCGAACACGGCCGTTAAGCCCCGAGCAGCCAATGGTAGTAGGACGATAGGTCCCGCGAGAGTAGGTTGTTGCCAGGTTTATGGTCCGGTTTCTCTTAACTGAGAAGCCGGACCTTTTTTTTGCCCATCTGCGACGATTCGCCCGTGGTGAGACATGGCTTTGTGCCACAATGACTGGTAAGCTATCATGAGGTTTTAAGTTTTCCCTCTGAGAACTCCTTTGTTCAGGTTGGCTCGTGTTATGCGAAGAGTGTGACATGCAACCATCACAACTCACACAAAAGTCACGGGAAGCAGTGACTGAAGCTCAGGCTATAGCAAGACGCCTTAACCACAATGAAGTGGATACGTGGCACTTGTTTAGTGCGTTATTAGCACAAGAGCAGGGGATTGTACCTGGCTTAATTGAAAAGCTAGGCGTAACAGCGTCTGCTGCTGAACTAGCTGTACAACGTGAATTAGAAAAATTACCTCAAGTAACAGGTAGTGTAGATACATCTAAAATTTATGTTACTCAGGCATGTAACGATGTTTTAACGCGTGCTGAAAAAGAAGCTGAGTCGTTAAAAGATGAATACGTCAGCGTTGAACATTTATTTTTAGGACTCGTAGAAGTTGGTAAACCAGAAGTTTTAAAGAAATTATTTAAGAGCTTTGGATTTGATCGCGCCAAAGTCTTGAAAGTACTCAAAGAGGTACGTGGTAATCAGCGCGTAACAACAGATAATCCTGAATCTACATACCAAGCATTAGAGAAATATGGTATCGATCTTGTAGCTCAGGCTAAAAAAGGAAAATTAGATCCTGTCATTGGTCGTGATGAAGAAATTCGTCGTACAATTAGGATTTTATCCCGTAAAACGAAAAACAATCCTGTTCTAATTGGTGAACCAGGGGTTGGTAAAACGGCTATTGTTGAAGGTTTGGCACAGCGCATAATGCGCGGAGATGTTCCTGAAGGTCTTAAGGACAGGTCTGTTTTTGCTCTAGACATGGGAGCACTCGTTGCTGGTGCAAAGTACCGTGGTGAATTCGAGGAACGTTTAAAAGCCGTTCTTCAAGAAGTAAAACAAGCTGAAGGTAGAATCATACTCTTTATAGATGAATTACATGTAATTGTAGGCGCTGGTAAAACAGATGGAGCTATGGACGCAGGAAACCTCTTGAAGCCTATGCTTGCTAGAGGTGAGCTGCATTGTATCGGTGCAACAACTTTAGATGAATATAGAAAGTATATTGAAAAAGATGCAGCGCTAGAGCGCAGATTCCAACCTGTCATTGTAGATCAACCTACTGTTGAAGATGCTATATCGATCCTTCGAGGTTTAAAAGAAAGGTTTGAGTTACACCACGGTGTTAGAATCCAAGACAATGCACTCGTGAGTGCAGTAATCTTATCTACTCGCTATATCAGTGATCGTTTCTTGCCAGATAAGGCAATCGATCTTGTAGACGAAGCGTGTGCGATGATTCGAACAGAAATGGATTCAATGCCACAGGAGTTAGATGAGTTAACCCGTCGAATCTTACAGCTAGAAATCGAAGAGGCTGCCTTAACAAAAGAAAAAGACGATGCAAGTAAGGCACGTCTTGAAGTCATACGTAAAGAGCTAGCTGAAATTAAAGAACAGGCTAAAGGGCTAAAGTTGCAATGGGAGAAGGAAAAAACAGCCGTTGGCCGTGTTCGTAAATTAAGAGAAGATCTAGAAGCGTCGCGTCTAGAAATGGAAAAGGCAGAACGCGCTTACGACTTAAATAAAGTCGCAGAGCTTCGTCATGGAAAAATTCCTCAACTTGAAGCCGAACTTAAAAAATTAGAAAAAGCAGGTAACAGTACGACCTTATTTAAAGAGGAAGTTTCGCAGCAAGAAATTGCTGAAATTGTTGCTAAGTGGTCAGGAGTTCCTGTTGCCCGTTTAGTTGAAGGCGAAAAAGAAAAGTTGTTACGTCTCGCAGACGTGCTCCATGAGCGTGTAGTTGGTCAAAATGAAGCCGTAGATTTAGTTACGGATGCAATCCTGCGTGGACGAAGTGGAATTAAAGATCCTAAAAGACCTGTTGGCAGTTTCTTATTCTTAGGCCCTACCGGCGTGGGTAAAACAGAATTGGCTAAAACGTTAGCGGAGACCTTGTTTGATACAGAGGCTGCTATGGTGAGACTCGATATGTCTGAATACATGGAGAAGCACAGTGTCTCACGACTAGTCGGCGCTCCTCCTGGCTATATTGGCTATGATGAGGGTGGACAGCTTACGGAGGCCGTAAGACGTAAACCTTACGCAGTCATCTTATTTGATGAAATTGAAAAAGCGCATCCTGATGTGTTCAATGTACTACTTCAAATTCTAGATGATGGCCGTGCAACGGATTCTCAAGGACGTACCGTAGACTTCAAGAATACGATTATCATTATGACTTCGAATATTGGTTCGAGGCATTTACTTGATGGCGTGGTTGAATCTACCATTCCTGAAAATGTTAGAGAAAGTGTTTTATCTGAACTTCGTTCAACCTTTAGGCCAGAATTTCTAAATCGCATAGATGAAACCGTGCTGTTTAAGCCACTCACCTTAGAAGAAATTACGAAGATCGTAGATCTGCTTCTTATAGATTTAAATCGTCGTCTTACAGATAAGCGTGTGACGGTTTCTCTTGATGCTAAGGCGCGCGATTGGGTTGCTGAAAAAGGATATGATCCTGTTTTTGGTGCACGTCCGCTACGTCGTTTCTTACAACGTACGATAGAAACTCAACTAGCTCGTGCTATTATTTCAGGAGAAGTAACAGACGGAAGCTCGGTGACTTATACCGTGAAGAAGGATCAATTGGTTCGAAGCTAAGCTTTAGCTTCAAAATCAATAAACCCTTTTTGCACGTTGGTTGAAAGTAGGGTGACTGTAATCTTTTGCCCTACTTTTAAACCTTTGTGTCCGCTTACGATGCGTCCCTCAATGGGTATCTGAAAGAGTCTAACCCAAGTGCCTTTATCTGCCGCACCTGTAATAATACCATTAAAGCGTTGGCCTATCATTTTCTCCATGAGTAGAGCTGCCGCAGATTTAACAAGAAAGCGCTCAACTTTTTTTGCATTGTCTGCCATTTCTGTGCAGTGGTTTGCGAGGGCAACTAAATCTGGGTATGAGTATGGAGCCTTTTGATTTGCTAGAATCGCTTTAATGAGACGCTGGGTTATAATGTCGGGATAGCGACGATTAGGTGCTGTTGAATGGGCGTATTGATCTACGGCTAATCCAAAGTGTCCTTCGGTTGGTCCTTCGGGTGTTTCAGCAATATAAATACCAGGGCCAATTAATTTAATCACGGCGAGTGATAGGTCAGCAAAGCTCTCTGGATTTGCTGCCATTTCAGCGTCTAAAAATTGAGAAAGACTTACAACATCGGGTCTAGCAGGTAACCTACAGCCTTTTTCTGCGGCTAATTCTACAATTCTATCCCAGTCCTTTGGTTTTTTTACCACGCGTTTTAGTACTGGAAATTTCTTAGACTGTAGGAAAACAGCTGTGGCTGAATTAGCCGCAATCATAAAGTCTTCAATGATATCATGAGCTCTATTTTTACTATCTTTAGATAATTCTTTAAGCGTGGTTCCATCAAAGACTGGATTTGCTCTTAGTGTTTCGAAATAAAGTGCACCACGTGTATGTCTAAGCTCTTTTAATTTTTGAGCTACTAAGTCCTGAAGGCGTAAATTTTCAGCTAGCCTAGGAACGCGCTCGATAGCTTCTAATTTAGGCAGGGTACCATCAAGCCAAGCTGCGACACTATTGTAGGCTAGTTTAGCATGGTTTTTAACGACTCCTTGCGTATGGGTAAAATTAAGTAATTTCCCTTCAACCGAGAAATCCATCGATACTACAATTGCAGCACGCTCTTCATTAAGATTAAGAGAAGTGATATCGTTTGATAGTAGTTCCGGAAGCATTGGGAAGACGTTTCCTGGAGTATATATAGAGGTCGTATTTTGATGGGCATGACCATCAAGAGCTGTGTTTCGTTGGACAACACTATCTACGTCTGCGATAGCTACATGAATACGTGTGACTTCGTTTGGAAGACTTTCTGCGACGGTAAGTTGATCTAAATCACGTGAATCATCATTATCGATTGAGCACCATGGCAAGTGGGTGTAATCGATTAACTTTGCTGTGTTTGTAAATGGTTTAACGCTAGTACTTAATTCGGACTGTATTTTAGCATTAAATTCTGGCTCAAATCCTTTCTCTAGTAGGCATCGACGTGCAATTCTTCTTAATATTTCTTTATGGGTTAGGTTTGGGGTCTCTAAATGGTGCATGCTTAATTTGATTATAGTAGCTTTAATGACAGTATCACTAAAATAAATTGATAAAACTACATTAAAGTCATGGTAGAGCTTGTCTCTTAGTTCGATAAAAGCATAACTGACTACTTACCTAACACTGATTACTACGTTTGCATATGTCATCTGAACCTGTTGTATATTTTGATCGTTATTCAGGCACGCTAAAAACAGAGAAAATATTTGGAGAGAAATGGCTCCGGCGAATTTATGGTAATCCTTTGGGAAGAGCAGCTGCATCACTTCTTATTAAGCGAGCCTTTATATCACGGTATTATGGGTGGAAGATGAAGAAACCGGTTAGTGCTCTACAAATTTTACCTTTTATCGTTGAATATGATATCGACGTAGAAGACTTCACTAAGTCTGCGTTTGATTTTAAGACGTTTAACGAATTTTTTTATCGCGGTATTAAACCGGAAAAACGTCCTATCGCTCCTGGCGATAAAGTTGCAGTTTTGCCAGCAGATGGAAGACATTTAGTATTTCAAAATATAGATACTGCTGATGGATTTTATGTGAAGGGTGCTAAGTTTGATATTTCAGAACTGATAGGCGTATTTAAAACGCAGTCCGATTTGCCATTGGTTGAGCTTTTTCAAGGTGCATCCATGGTTATTTCACGACTATGCCCTGTTGATTATCACCGGTTTCATTTTCCAGTTTCTGGAATTCCTCATGAATCAGAGTTAGCTCCAGGATGGCTTTATTCGGTTAGTCCTTTGGCGCTAAGGCATAATATTAGATACCTAGTTTTAAATAAGCGGGTACTGACACTCATCGATTCACCTGTGTTTGGTAAGGTTGCAATGATTGAGGTTGGGGCAACGAATGTTGGAACAGTACAACAGGGTTTCGTGCCTGGAAAAGAGGTACAAAAAGGTGAGGAAAAGGGCTTCTTTTCGTTTGGAGGCTCTTGCGTCATTACTTTATTCCAAAAAGGCCGAATTTCCTTTGATAAAGACCTGGTTGAGCAAAGCGCCCTACATAGGGAAACCTTTGCTAAAGTGGGAGATAGGTTAGGAGAAGCTTTTTAAGCATTTTTTAATTATTCTTTCTTGCCCTACCCGGAGTGCTAACAGCAGGATATAGGAGATATTAATTACGCCCGGGTGGTGGAATTGGCAGACACGACGGTCTTAGAAGCCGTTACCGTGAGGTGTGCAGGTTCAAGTCCTGTCCCGGGCACCACATTTTATCCCTCGCTTGAAGGGGTTTAACTGACTAGGGTTTGAAGCACTTATTAAGATGAAACGCTTCTTAAATCCCGTTCCTCATTTAACGAGTTTAAGACAATTGCTGGAGTGGTCACTGCTAGTGATTCCAGCCGCTGTTCTATCAGGATCTGCCAGTGCTTTTTTTCTGTGGTCTTTAGACCATATTACGCATCTTAGATGGAGTAATCCTTGGTTATTGTTTTTCCTACCCATAGCAGGCTTTATTATAGCCGTTATTTACAGGTGGGTAGGTAAGAATTCAGAACCGGGTAACAATCTCATTTTAGATGAAATTCATAAGCCTGGTGGAGGTGTTCCTATACTCATGGCACCTCTCATTTTATTTGCTACACTTGTATCCCACTTATTTGGTGCATCTGTTGGCCGGGAGGGTACTGCTGTGCAAATGGGAGGTAGTTTGGCTGCAGGATATGGAAAACTTTTTTCTATAAAGTCGAAAAATATACGCATACTTTTAATTGCTGGTATAGCTGCTGGATTCGGATCTGTATTTGGCACTCCATTAGCAGGGGCTGTATTTGCAATTGAAGTTTTAGTTATAGGCCGCTTGCAGTACGATGTGCTTATTCCCGCTTTTGTTGCTAGTCTTGTTGGAGATCAAGTGTGTCGTGCGTGGGGTATTCATCATGAAATTTATGCAATCTCAATACCCACAGGCAGCAACTGGGGGGCACTCAATGTGCAGTGGATTCTTTTTACAGTTATTGCAGGAGCGCTTTTTGGATTAACAGGAAGATTTTTTGCTGAACTAACTCATAACTTACAAAAAATATTTTCCTCATTCATTTCCTGCACTCCTCTGCGAGTCTTTGTTGGAGGAGTGATTATTATTGGATTAACGTATTTAGTCGGAACGCGTGATTACCTAGGTATTGGATCTATTTCTCAAGATCCGCATGGAGTCTCGATTATGGGGGCTTTTACACCCACGGGTGCCACTGCTTATAGTTGGCTTTGGAAACTTTTATTTACGGCGCTTGCTTTGGGTGCAGGTTTTAAAGGTGGTGAAGTAACTCCATTATTTTTTATTGGAGCTGCCCTAGGTCATACGATCGCTTTAGCTTTTGGATTACCGGTAGATTTATTTGCAGGACTTGGGTTTATAGCTGTTTTTGCCGGTGCTTCAAATACTCCGCTCGCATGTACCATTATGGGAGTTGAGCTATTTGGTTCTCACTACCTCATCTATTTTGCGATAGCTTGTTTTCTTTCCTATCATTTTAGCGGACACGGAGGAATTTATACATCTCAGCGTATCGGTATTTCAAAAGACGGATCTGAAACCCTAACTGGTAAAACACTTAGTGAAGTGAAATAATTTAATTATCGTTTAGTTACTATGAAAAAATATATACCCCTCATTTGTTTATTTAGTTTATCTTTTTTTGCCTTATGCCGGGCACAGACTCAAACTTCGCAAGCAGATTTGCTTAAATCGACGGTCTTTAATTGGGATAAGCTAGTTATGCAAAAGACTCCGAATGGAGAGCGTGTCATGATTGTTAATGCTCCAACGAGTACGCTTAGTCGTTTGCATGTGCATGCTACTACACTGAATGCAGGTCAAGCCAGCGGCGCTCCTCGACTACATACGCAGGAGGAATTGATTATCATTAAATCCGGTACTGTAGAGGTTTACTGTGATGGTAAAACAACGATGGCCGAAGCAGGCTCAATTATCTTTTTTGCTGCACATAGTACTACGGCACAAAGAAATCTAGGAAAAGTCCCTGCGACCTATTATGTAATTAATTATGACAATGGGGCAAAAAAAGAATAAGGTAATGCGGACCGGTCTATGAGAGATTACGGCAAATACTGTTTTAGTTATTATACTAAGATGGTAGCTGCTTTGAGTTTATTAGCACTTGTTACACTTAATGCGCAGCAAACTAGCGGGCCACTAGTAACACTGCCTGCGTTTCATGTCGTTGATACACGTATATTGCCCGATCCTGAAGTATGGAATTATGCTCAGGTTTCGGGTTTTGAAATATTAAGTTCAGCATCTGGTAGTAGGAGCCGAGAAGTGGCGCAGGATTTTTTAAGATTTCATAGAGCTGTCGCTGCAGTATGGCCTCTTGAGCGTATGAATGCATCTGTCGATGCCTCGATTGTTCTTTGTACGAGCGGAAAAGAATTAAAAGCATTTGTCCCTAAGGACATTATAACTAATGCGAATCAAACGTTAAGCCTTTCGCTCGAAGATCATGAACATGCTGCAATTGTTATCAATTTAAACGCGATTGATGGAGACAATCAATCGAGCTCTAAATTATTACATACAGAGTATATTCATTTTATAGTTAATCGCATAGGGCCGAGAGCTCCACTTTGGTTGAAGTCAGGACTTGAGGCTACGCTAGAGTCACTTGTTTATACTGAAAACCAGTGTGCTATTCGAGCACAGCAGGATCTTTTAATTGAGGAGCGTAAGGCGTTTTCAAATAGGCTTAGTGATGCTGTGAGTCGTGGTAAGCAAGTTAACGACTTCGCAAACGAAGATACTCGGTATAGGGAGCTACTTAAACAAGCTGGGGTTATTACACTAAAAGACTTGTTTGTAACCAACGATGATGCTTCGGCCAAAGAGTCGCTTCTGTCTTCAGAGCCTTATGTAAAACAAAGTCAGGCGTTTATCACTTTTTGTTTACTAAGTAATAAAGGTAAATACCGCGATGCATTTACACAATTTGCTTACTTAAGTGCACGACTTCCTCAGACTGAAGCGCTTTTTGAAAACTGCTTTCATATGGGGTATGATGCGATGATGGCTCTTTTCTGGGCAAATACAGAAAACTTATCTAATCGTGGCTTTGATATAATAGGTAAGGACGGAAAGCTGGTTTCAGAAATGAGTAAATTAGAATTTAAACCAGCAACAGATGCTCAATCATCGCGCATAAGAGCAGATGCTCAGCGGATGGCGGGTCGAACCGAAGATGGCAGATACAGTTTAATTGCAGCGTATATGCGCGGACAACGAGATCCGGATCTACTCGCTGCACTGGGGTTGGCAGAATATGCTGCTGGTAAAGAAGACCGGGCTTATCAATTTTTAGAAGCAGCAACACAAACAAATACCAAAGCACCACGTGCTTATGTTACTCACGTTATCATCCAATTAAAAAAAATTATACCTCCTGACTCTAATAAAAAACTTACGGTAAATCAGGTCGCAGGAATGCTTAAATTACTTTTTAAAGCAAAAGCATTAATGCCTCCCTTGCAGGAAGTGTATGAACAGATTGCCCAGGTGTGGATGAATTCACTCGTTAATCCAATGCAGGGTCATTTACAGATATTAAATCAAGGACTTGTTTTATTTCCTTACGATACAGAGCTATTTTGTCTCGATGCGAAACTGTACAGTCGCATTGGAATGAAATCAGAAGCCTTACACATTCTGGATTTAGGTTATTCGTTGAATATAGATCCCGCAGAAAGATTAAAATTAATTCAATTGAAGGCTTCGCTAGATACGAAAGTTCGTTAATCTAATTTTATATGTTTAATTATATTCGGTTACTTGGAGTTAGTCTCCTGTGTGCAGGAGCACTATATGCTCAATCTGTGGATACGCATGTAAGCGTTATTAAGAACGTAACCTATTTAGAGCCTGCGCGCTCAGAGAAGTGTGATATTTATTTACCAGAGCGCCTACCTTCTGATCCAGCATCCCCTGCGGTTGTATGGATACATGGAGGTGGCTGGACTGGTGGTACTAAGAATGAAGACAGGGCTGCAAATATATGCGGTAATCTAGCGAAAGCAGGTTATGTTTGTATTAATATCGATTACAAGTTGGGAGATGGAGCATGGCCTACTAATCTTTTAGACTGTAAAAATGCAGTACGATTCCTCCGTGTTCATGCAGCTGAGTATCATGTAGATGCTGATCGTATAGCCGTTATGGGAGGATCTGCAGGTGGTCACTTGGCTTTGATGGTTGGTCTTACGCAATCGGAGAAGTCGTTAGAACCGGTATCACCTTATCCTGATGTGTCTAATAGTGTAGGTGTAATAGTTGATTTATATGGGCCTACAGATCTGCTTAATCGTCAGGCTGTAGATGCTAATGGAAAACAGTTAGGTCACTTAGAAAACGAAGAAAAAGCATCTAAAGTACTAGGAGGTACCCGTGTGAAAAATCCAGACTTATGGCGAAAGGCTTCACCTATAAGCTATATAGCTGCAGATTCACCACCTATTATGATTATTCAAGGGACCGCAGATCCCTTAGTTGATTATCATCAGTCGTATGAACTTAATGATGCGCTAGCTAAAGCTGGTGTACCGCATCAGTTGTTAGTTTTAGAGGGTGTAGGGCATCAGTTTGATTTTAATACATGGAAGGGTAAGAAACTGCCTTTTGAATTGGCACCACATGTACTCTCTTTTTTAAGGCAATACTTTGCCGTTCCAGCTCATGGCACTGCAGTTAAGAGCCAAGAAGTAGCACCACGAACCAATATTGATTTAACTGGAGAGTGGAAATTTTATTTAGCAGATAATATTCATGGTCCTGAAACAGGATTCAATGATGCAGGATGGAAAACGGTTACGGTTCCTCATACTTGGAATAACGTAGATGGCCAAGACGGTGGGGCGAATTATCACCGCGGAGTCGCATGGTATAGGAAGCATATTAAAGTAGATAGTAGCTACACAGGTAAGCGTTTCTATCTACAATTTGATGGAGTAAGCCTAAGTGCTGAGGTCTATGTTAATGGGGTACATATAGGTGGACATAAAGGTGGATTTTCACGATTCAGTTTAGACGCGACAGAGGCGTTAATTCTAGGACAAGACAATCTCGTTTCAGTAAGAGTAGATAATAGTAAGCTTGGAATACCTCCAACGAATGCTGACTTTACTTTTTTCGGAGGAATTTACCGTGGAGTAAATTTACTCATAACGAATCAAATACAGATATCAGCTACTGACTATGGTTCTAGCGGAGTATACTTAGATCAAAATAAAGTAACGGACAAGGAGGCTGATCTGATTGTTCGCTCACAAGTAGAAAGCTACTCTGATAAAAACCAGCTGGTCGAAGTTCATGCTACGTTACTAGATAAAGCAGGTAAGGAAGTTGCAGTTGCAGTGAATGGGGGTCTACTCAATGCAGGAGACGGAGTAGAAGAAAGGCAGAAGTTACATGTTGTAATGCCACATTTGTGGAATGGTCGTGCTGATCCCTACCTGTATACGCTTAAGGTAGAAGTGATAGCAGATAAACAAGTTCTTGATTCGGTGGTACAACCGGTAGGGCTTAGGTATTTTACAGTAGATCCAGATCGCGGATTTTTCCTCAACGGTAAGTATCTCGATTTACATGGAGTTAATCGTCATCAGGACCGAGTAGATAAAGGTTGGGCTATTAGCAAAGCAGATGAGGCAGAAGATTTTGATCTTATAAATGAACTCGGATGCTCTGCGATTCGTGTGTCGCATTATCAACAAAGCTCGAGTTGGTATGATAAATGTGATCAGACAGGCATTGTTGCGTGGGCAGAATTTCCTTTTGTAGGAGAAGCGTCATCAGCGCCTGAATTTACTGAAAATGCTAAACAGCAATTGCGTGAATTAATACGCCAAAACTATAATCACCCAGCAATTTGCTTTTGGGGAGTAGGTAATGAAACGCGAGGAACTGCTGCCGATAAACTAATTACTGAACTTGCTACCATTGCTAAAGCACAAGACGCACAAAGGATTTCAACTTATGCGTCAGATGAGCGCGATTCACCTAAGAATTGGCATACAGAAGTGGTAGATTTTAATTATTACGGAGGTTGGTACAAAGGACAAATGACAGATCTGCCAATGATGCTCGATGAAATGCATAAGAGGCACCCTCGAAATCCGTTTGGTTTAAGCGAATACGGTGCAGGAGCTAGTATATTGCAGCATCAAGAGCCTGTTTATCAGCCGGTAGCTAAAGCCCGTTTTCATCCAGAAGAATATCAAGCTAAGTTACATGAATATTACTGGCAGGTGCTCAAGGATCGTCCGTATGTGTGGAGTAAGTTTGTATGGTGTATGTTTGATTTTGCTTCAGATGGTCGTAACGAAGGAGATCAGCCCGGACGTAATGACAAAGGACTTGTTACTTATGACCGAAGAATTCGAAAAGACAGTTATTACTGGTACAAATCTAATTGGAGTAGCGAACCGGTTGTCTGGATTACAAGTAGGAGGTTTCTTGAAAGAAGAAAAGATTCTACTGAAATTAAAGTATATTCAAACGCCCCAAGTCTTGAACTGTTTCAAGAGGGTAAATCGCTTGGTGTAAAACAATCTTCCACCCATGTTTATACATGGCCAAATGTTAAGTTAAACCCGGGTGAGAACCATTTTTCGGCAAGCGCTCATTATGGAGCATTAGAAGTATCTGATGCTTGTACTTGGCTTTATGAACCCGCTACGAGGAGTAAAGCCGCCCAGAGGTAGCGCTTGCGAATAAATGATCAGCTGGTAGAGTCTAGATATGGCAACATTATACGAAACCCTACGCTCAGATATTATTACTGCAGTAAAAGCACGTGATACTGTTACGTCTACAGCACTTAGGACTCTGGATGCAGGTATACAGCGTGCTTCAATAGATTTAAATAAACCGATTGATGATCAGTTGGCCATGACTGTTCTACGTAAATCTGTGAAGAACCTTACAGATGCTTGTGTGGAATTTGAAAAAGGTGGCAGGGCAGATCTTGTTGCTGCCAATATGTCAGAAATTAAGGTTTTGGAAAAGTATCTCCCTGCTGGATTAGATGCCGCTAAGCTAGAGGCCCTTGTCATTGCAGCGATTCAAGAAAGCGGTGCTCAAAGTAAAAAAGAAATGGGGAAGGTAGTAGGACTGCTTAAGAAGCATCCCGATGCTGCACTTATAGATTTCGCTCAGGCCAGTAAGCTTATTCAAGCCAAGCTCCCGTAAGATTTTTCATATTTTGACCTAAATAAAAATCAAATGTGAACATGGCCGACTTAAATACTAGGACGCTTAGCTCAGTTGGTTAGAGCACGTGCTTCACACGCACGGGGTCTGCGGTTCGAGTCCGCAAGCGTCCACCACTTAAAATATATCATACATTTGTGTCATCAGAAACTGCTGTAATGGACTTAAAAAATCAGACTCGTTCAGGGTTTCATTTGATGACGAAACCAACTGGGTCCTTGTGCAATTTAGATTGTAGCTACTGTTTTTACTTGGAGAAATCAGAGCTATACTCCGATACAAGTAACTTTAGAATGAAGCCCGAGGTTTTGGAGACATATATAAAATCCTATATTGAAGCACAGCCTGGGGATGAAGTTAATTTTGCATGGCAAGGTGGGGAGCCAACGCTGCTAGGAGTTGATTTCTATCGTAATGCAGTACTGTTACAAAAAAAGTATGCTGCAGGTAAAAAAATACAGAATGCTTTTCAGACAAATGGCATTCTCATCAATGATACTTGGGCGGATTTTTTCTTAGAGAACAATTTTTTAGTAGGTATTAGTATAGATGGCCCAGAACGACTTCATGATGCTTATCGTGTAGACCGAGGAGGTAAGCCTACATTTCATCGTGTGATGGCTGCAATTGAGTTACTTAAGAAAAAATCCGTAGAGTTTAATACGCTCACAACGGTGCACCGTAAAAACGCATTATTTCCCATCGAAGTATATAGGTTTTTAAAAGATATAGGATCAGGATATATCCAATTTATACCTATTGTGGAGAGGAAGCATCAGGGCGCTGCTCAGTTAGCTTCACCACCTGATCCAACGAAAAGAGATGACTTAAATGAGGTGACTGAATGGAGTGTTGAGTCTGATCAGTATGGTATATTTCTTTCTGCCATTTATGATGAATGGATTAAGCGTGATGTGGGTCGTGTTTTCGTTCAACAGTTTGATTCAGCTTTAGCAAACTGGCTCGGGTATCCTGCTGGTATATGTGTTTTTTCTGAGAACTGTGGAAGAGCACTCGCTATTGAACATAACGGAGATGTTTTCAGTTGTGACCATTATGTATATCCGCGTTATAAATTGGGGAACCTTATGAACACGAGTCTTGTGTCTATGGTGGATTCACAGGCTCAGGAAGATTTTGGTAACGCAAAATCAGCAACGCTTCCGCAGTATTGTCGTTCATGTGAAGTACGTTTTGCGTGTCACGGCGAATGCCCTAAGCATAGATTTTTGCAAACTCCCACAGGTGAGCCAGGACTTAATTATCTCTGTAAAGGGTACAAACGGTTTTTTCGACATATAGATTCAGGAATGCGAACCATGGGAGCTTTATTTAGTGCTCAACAAGCTCCAGCTAGTATTATGCAACTACCTCGGAGTGAGTGGATACCCACTCGATTTAAGTAGCTAATAAAAAAGCCCCGATGAAAAACATCGGGGCTTTTGTTTGGAATGAAAGTTACTTTGCTAATTGCGCAGGAATGAAATGCTCTCTTACAGCCGCAGCTAATAAATCTGGAGGAAGTAACCCCTGATTTACTAAGAAGTCATTGAAGGCTAGGCGATCAAACTTGCTACCTAACGTAATGCGAGTAGCTGCCTGAAGTTCCATGAGGCGTGTGTAGCCATAGAAGTAAGAAGTCGCTTGTCCAGGCATTCTAAAAGTAAAGCGGTCTAGTTCTTCACGTGCGAATGCTTCAGACAAACACACATCATTAACTAAAATATCGTGAGCTCGCTCTTTTGTCATTAGCCCTAAATTTAACATAGGATCACTAAAGGCTCTAACTGCTCTTAGGAGTCTTAATTGTAAGGCAATTAATTGTCCGTCGAGTGGTTCATACGGAACCATTTCAGCTTCTGAGTAAAGTGCCCATCCTTCAACATTAACGCTGTTAAAAGCAAAAATACTGCGCGCTAATGATACGCCACCCTCTACCATGCGTGCGAACTGTAGTTCATGTCCTGGTCTGCCTTCGTGTGCAGTTAAAGTCCATGCACCAGCTTTAAATGTAAAGTCATCATACTTATCGCTAGCATCGCCTTTAGCTGAAGGATTGCCTAAAGGTAAAACGAAGGCTCCTTGTTCACCATGATTATTGAGAAGTGGTGGTGGTTGCATGTGAGGCGCAGGTTGAACAGCGGATTCTGCTTCAGATGCAATACGCATTGCCATTGGACGATCTGGTAGTGTTACAACATGATTTTGGCGAATAAGCTGTTCGATATGAGGGATGACTTCTGTTTTGTAAAAAGCCTCGGTCGATTCAGGGGCTAATTGTTCACGCTTAAGATGGCGAATTACGTCTTCATAACGTGTTTCAGTCCATCCGTGATTTGCTGCAACAAGAGGAGCTATAATAGCCATCTCGTTTCTGATTTCAGAATAGGCGAGTTGAGCTTTAGAAATTAATTCACGTGGCGGTATGCTTAAACCTACTGATTTTAAATCGTGAGCATAGACCTCTTCTGGTTGGATGAAATTTGTACGTGAATGGGGAAGAACGACGCGTTTAATCCATTCGGCATAATCCTTTAGTTGTTTATCTAAAGCACTAAGCGCTTCCTGAGCTCCAGGAGCTTTATCGAGATGATGTTTTATGAATAATTTACGTATGCCACTAGAGAAACGTAGGGTGTCAGCAATATCTTGTTCTACCTCTGTGCGAAACGGTCCTTCAAGAGATGGGTTATTTAATTTCTCCTCAAAACGTGCTTTCGCTAATTCAGTGAAAGCAGTTGTTCCAGCAAGTAGTCCGGTGTAGCGCTGTAAACGTGTAACTGCAGCGGCATGTCGTGCTGCAGCAACTTGATCATTTAATAATCCGAATTCACCACCAAAAATTGCTTTTCCTGCAGAAATGTAAGGAAGGAAATATTTTTCATGAAGTACTTTTCCTTCGATACGCTCTTCGGTAGCAGCGATCATGATTTGCAAATCTTGCTTTACCCGAGAATCTGTCTCTACAGCTAGTTTTGATTCTAGTTTAGCTTTAATTTTGTTTAATGCGGCTTGAGAGCGTTCTGATACGTTAGGTTGTAAATCAGCTACGAGTGTATCGTATTGAGTGAGACCGTAACTCGATGCCATTTCAGGGGCAAATTGTCCCAATGTTTCGAGAAGCTCTTGAGCATTAGCATTACTTTTATTGACCCAGTCAGGAGCCGCATGCACAGATGCCACGGTAGTGACTAGAAGTAGGGTGATTTTTGTAATAAGACGCATAGGTAAACTCATAAGCATTTTAAGTTGAAGGGCAAGAGGCAGGATTAGCTTTAAAGAAAGTGCATTTTAAAATGAAACAGGTAAAGTCTCACACCAATACTCTTACCCCGCTTATATGTTTATTTATGCCTTAACTATATTCTCAGGCGCATTTTTACTTTTCGAAGTAGAGCCCCTCATGGGTAAATATATTTTACCATGGTTTGGTGGTAGTCCCGGTGTGTGGACAACGTGCCTTTTATTTTTTCAGTGCGCACTGCTACTGGGTTATGCTTATGCACATTTAGGTAGTCGCTACTTAAAGCCTAAAGTTCAAGCGTATGCGCATTGGATATTACTGCTAATAGCACTTTATTTTTTACCTATTACTCCTTCTCAAGCGTGGAAACCTACTGGAGCAGAGAATCCGATCCTTCGTATACTAGAACTGCTAACGCTTAATTTAGGGTTACCCTATATTCTTCTATCGGCTACAGGACCTTTAGTTCAGCGCTGGGTCAGTCTCGCTTATCCAGAAAGGTCTATTTACAGGTTGTACGCGCTATCCAACGTCGGATCATTGCTGGCTTTAGTAAGCTATCCTTTTTTATTCGAATGGTTGTTTTCGCGAAACACACAAGCTTACTTGTGGGGTAAAGGACTCATTTGCTTCGCGATATGTGTTTGGATGTGTGTCTATAAATTAACGAAAAGTGCTACGCTTAAACAGGAAACTAAGAGACCTAAGAGTGAAGAAACAGAAACAATCTCACTAGCGCATAAGATTGTCTGGGTTTGTTTCCCTGCACTTGCATCAATTCTATTATTGGCGACAACAAATAAACTATGTCAGGACTTAGCAGTAATTCCATTTCTGTGGGTATTGCCATTAGCTATTTATCTACTGAGTTTTATTTTAGCGTTTGATCACGCGTGGTGGTATAACCGTGTCATATATATAGCCCTACTGATGGTTAGCTTGGCTACGGTTGTTGCGTTAACTTTTCTTGATGAAGAAGCGCCAATTTTTATGCAGGTGATAGGATACTCAGGCGCTCTCTTTGTTGCTTGTATGTTTTGCCACGCGGAATTGTATCAGCGTCGTCCTTCTGCAAATAAACTCACTTCTTACTATCTTCTTATTTCTTGTGGTGGAGCACTTGGCGGATTTTTAGTCGCCGTTGTAGCGCCGCTAGTTTTCAAGTCCTACTTGGAGCTTCAATTGGGTTATTGGCTCGTGAGCTTAGCTGTATGCTATGTTGTCATTGAGGCGAATGATAAACGTTCTTCGTGGTCAAGTGCTCTTGGATCAATCACTGGTTTTCTATTAGCGATAAGTTTAATGACACTGGCTGACCATAATGGGTTTTGGATAACCGACTTATTTCATGGTTATTTATCGTTTATAAAAGTTAATGCACTGTCGGTAGGTATCGTAGTTTTTGTTTTTCTAGGTTGCTTTATAGATTTTAAAACAGGGTGGACAAAAAAATGGTCACCGCGATTAGCACTATATCCACTTTTTCTAGCATCGTTTTTAGGTTCGTTGTTTTGGACACAACTAAAAACGGCACATGTAGGGCTCATTGATTCTTCCCGTAATTTTTTTGGCGTACTTAGTGTCTTTGAGTATAAATCTGAGGAAACAGCAGATGTATACCGAGTGCTTCAGCACGGACGAATTATCCACGGCATTCAATTTGTCGAAAAATCTAAGGCACTAAGACAGACAACCTATTATGCTCAGGGCAGTGGAATTGGGTTAGCTATAAATAGTCTTCCTAAAGATAAACCACGCACACTTGGATTAGTTGGTATGGGAACGGGCACGCTAGCTTCGTATGGAAGAAAAGGTGATTTGGTCAAAATATATGAAATTAACCCTCAAGTGCTTCAAATAGCACAAAAGGATTTTACCTATTTAAGCCAAAGTGCAGCGCATGTTGATGTTATTATGGGTGATGCACGCTTATCGATGGAAAATGAGTTAAAGCAGAATATGTCACCCCGTTTTGATCTGCTCGCATTAGATGCTTTTAATAGTGATGCCATCCCGGTGCATTTACTTACCGCTGAAGCGTTCGAAACCTACCTTAAGTTACTCAAGCCTGATGGATTAATCGCAGTGCATATTTCCAATAGGTATTTCGATTTGCAGCCCGTGGTTGAAAATTTAGCAAAACACTTCGGTTTAGGCTGTGTTACGATTTCGGATGATAATGTACCTGATTGGTGGATTTATGAAACATCCTGGATGATTGTAGGACCTAAGGCGCTTTTAGAACATACCCCTAATCTCGTTGCCCGAGCTGACCTACCTGAGACGGCTAAGGCGAATGCCCTTAAGTTATGGACAGATGACTATACAAGCCTATTTAAGATATTGAAGTAGAACGACTTGTATATAGTAAAAGGAGATAAAGAATTGAGGTTTTCTCGTGGCTTGCCTCGGCCTTAGGTACAGGCAAAACTGAACCCTTACATGAAAAAGGCACTTATCACAGGTATCACAGGCCAGGATGGATCGTATCTTGCAGAACTGCTCTTATCGAAGGGCTATGAGGTTCATGGCGTAATACGTAGAGCATCTACCTTTAATACGAGTCGTATAGATCACTTATACCGTGATCCTCATGTAAAAGATACGCGTTTATTTTTACATTATGGCGATTTAGCGGACTCCGTTCAGATGGTTAAACTTTTGTATGAACTTCAGCCGGATGAAGTTTATAATTTAGGTGCTCAGTCGCATGTGCGTGTTTCCTTTGATATTCCTGAATACACGGGTGATGTAGATGGACTAGGTGCGCAGCGCATACTTGAGGCCATCCGTGAAGCAGGACTCGTTAAGAAAGTACGCTATTATCAAGCATCTTCATCTGAAATGTTTGGTAAGGTTCAAGAAGTGCCGCAGGTTGAGACTACTCCCTTTTGGCCGCGTTCACCTTACGGCTGTGCAAAAGTGTATGCTTATTGGCTGACGGTAAATTACCGTGAGAGTTATAACATGCACGCAAGTAACGGCATTTTATTTAATCACGAGTCACCTCGTCGTGGTGAAACCTTCGTTACTCGTAAGATTACTCGTGCTGCAGCTCGTATTAAGATGGGGTTACAGAACGAACTTTATCTAGGTAATTTGGACGCACGCCGTGACTGGGGCTACGCAAAAGAGTATGTTGAGATGATGTGGCTTATGCTTCAGCAAGATACTCCCGATGATTATGTCGTCGCGACGAATGAAACACATAGTGTGAGAGATTTCTGTAAAGAGGCCTTTGGGGTTGTTGGTTTAGATTGGGAAAAGTACGTGAAGTACGACCAACGTTATGAAAGACCAGCAGAAGTTGATCTTTTAATTGGTAACCCAGAAAAAGCCCGTCGCAAATTAGGGTGGGAGCCCAAAGTGCGTTTCAAAGAATTAGTAAAGATCATGGTTGAGCATGACCTCGAGGAAGCTAAACGCGAAGCGCGCATTGCTCAGCTTGATAATCCTAGCACAAAAAAATAATCCGTTTTAAACACGCGTGAAGCTATTTATAGCAGGACACAGAGGTATGGTTGGATCTGCACTGGTTCGTAGATTCAAGGCAGAGCCTGGAGTGACACTTATACTTAAGACAAAGCAGGAGCTCGATTTAACGAATCAGGCCCAAGTAGATGCTTTTTACGCAAGTGAAAAACCTGACGTAGCACTCATTGCTGCAGCTAAAGTCGGAGGAATTTTAGCGAATAATACATACCCTGCAGAATTTTTGTACGATAATTTAGTAATCGCTTCGAATACGATTAATTCAGCGTACAAACACGGCGTTAAGCGGCTATTGTTTTTAGGAAGTTCATGTATCTATCCTAAGCTTGCTCCTCAGCCCATGCGTGAGGATAGCTTACTGACAAGTCCGCTTGAGCTAACTAATGAAGCCTATGCCGTGGCTAAAATAGCAGGACTAAAGCTATGTCAGTATTATCGAAAACAGTATGGAGTCCTGTATCATTCGCTCATGCCGACTAATTTATATGGGCCGGGCGATAATTATAATTTAGAGAATTCACATGTACTCCCTGCCTTGATACGTAAATTTCACGAAGCAAAAGTGCAGCAAAAAGCTGAAGTTGTTGCTTGGGGTACTGGATCACCTCGAAGAGAATTTCTTTATGTAGATGATTTAGCAGATGCCTGTAACTTTCTATTAAAGGCAGAAAACCCACCAGACTGGATTAATGTTGGAACAGGAGTAGATGTCACGATTCGTGAATTAACAGAGCTAGTTGCTAAGTGCACCGGTTACTCAGGTAAGATTGTGTGGGATTCATCTAAACCAGATGGTACGCCACGTAAATTGATGGATGTTACTCGAATGACGCAGCTTGGCTGGAAAGCTAAAGTAAGTTTGGTTGATGGAATTGAAAAAACTTACGCAAATTATTTACAAGAAATTAAGTCCAGTCAGATCAGACAATAATTAAGTACTCTTTACATGGCTTTAAATGATTCAGAATTTAGCACGGATGATGAAGATCTAGGAACGCGTAAATCGTTCTGGGATCATGTGCATGATTTAAGAAATGCAATCGTTCGCTCGGTGATCGCCATTGGTATCGCGATCATGATCTGCTTACTAATCACGCCTCAGATTGTTGCTTTACTCGAGAGGCCACTCAAACACATGCATATGTTTGAGCACCCCAAACCTACGGTTACCTTAGAGATTGGGAAAACACGTCTCGGACCATTTGAAGTTTCAAAAGAGGAATTTCCTGCACTACCAGAAGGTTCAGCTCCGCAAGCGGTCTATCATATCCGGACTGTAAAAATTGGAGATCAACAAGTCCTTACCTTGGTTGCTGATACGGATAAAAACCAGGAGCCGCCACTTGAAGTACGACTTCACAACTTAAGTCCTTCAGAGGCATTTTTCACTGCTTTCCACGTTTCAGTATACGCCGCTATTATCGTTT
The DNA here is from genome assembly GCA_036824825.1 of Opitutaceae bacterium. Lineage (GTDB taxonomy): Bacteria > Verrucomicrobiota > Verrucomicrobiia > Opitutales > Opitutaceae > Palsa-1447. The sequence continues at coordinate 95,990 of DAISZL010000004.1, read as the reverse complement.
CATCTCCGTTTTGGATTTATTTCTTAGGAAGCTTTATCGTTCCTGCATTTAAACGTAAGGAAAGAAAGAGTATATTCTCTTGGGTTACGTGGGGTGTGATTTTAGCGCTTACAGGTGTTTTATTAACGTATTTTATCATGCTGCCTATCGCGCTAAGGGCATCGATGACCTACTCTAATTTGCTAGGTTTTGATGCTCAGGATTGGAGGGCTGATGAATATATCAGCTTTGTATGTAAATTCTTGTTAGGTATGGCGGTTGGATTCCAGTTCCCGCTCGTGGTTTTAATTTTAGTTAAAATGGGAATATTGTCCCATGCGCAATTAGCTAAGTTCCGCCGTCACGTTATTGTTATCTCGTTGGTACTTGGAGCTGTGCTCACAACACCAGAAGTGATTACCCAAGTAGCAATGGCTGTACCGCTTTATATCCTATATGAAATTTGTATATGGATTGCTTGGTACTGGGAGTGGAAGAAGCGTAGAGCTAGCAAGACCATAGATGTTTAAACGAGAAAGGGTTTAGCTCGTTCGCTTGCCCTTTTGATAAAATTAAGTTTAGTTAACCCTTCCTTTTCATGATCGATCCAGAAATATTTACACACATCGAAACAATCAATAAGCGGTCCAACCACTTAGGGAGGTTTCTTTGACGTCGAACAAAAGCTAAGAGAAATAGATTCCCTTGAGGCAGAGATGGGTAGTCCCACGTTTTGGGACAGTAATGACAAAGCCCAAAAGCACATCGTAAAACTGAATACGCTTAAGCGTACCATTTTACCGTTAGTTGCTTACAATAAGAAACTCGAGGATGTGGGGATCATGGTAGAATTGGCCAAAGAAGCCGATCCTAAGGAACGTGATGCCTATGAAGCTGAAGTAACAAGCACGGTCCTCGCTTTAGTAGAAGAATTAGATCAGCTAGAAATATCTGCATTCTTAAACGGTCAGTTTGATCGCAATAATGCGTATCTATCCATTCAGGCTGGAGCAGGTGGTACCGAGTCCTGTGATTGGGCTGACATGCTATTTCGTATGTATAATCGCTGGGCAGAGCGCCGCGGTTTCGAAGTAGAAATACAGGATATCCAAGTGGGAGATCAGGCAGGTATCACGAAAGCTACAATTCATATTAAAGGTGAAAATGCCTATGGCTATGTGAAAGCCGAGCGTGGTGTTCACCGACTTGTTCGTATCAGTCCTTTTGACTCAAACAAACGACGTCATACCTCATTTTGTGCTGTCGACGTTGTAGCAGAAGTGAATGAAGACATTGATATTCAGATTCCAGAATCTGAGATCCGTGTAGACGTGTACCGCTCCTCCGGTAAGGGTGGGCAAGGTGTAAATACCACGGACTCCGCTGTACGTATTACTCATATACCGACCGGCATCGTTGTTGTGTGTCAAAACGAACGCTCCCAAATTAAAAATAGAGCGAGTGCTATGACCGTATTGAAAGCGCGTCTTTACGAAAAGAAGCTCGATGAGCAGCGTAGTGAGATGGAACGCTTCTATGGAGAAAAAGGTGAAATTGGCTGGGGTAGTCAGATCAGAAGCTATGTTTTAGCACCTTATCAAATGGTTAAGGATTTACGTACCGGCGTCAGCACAAGTGATACACAAGGTGTTCTTGATGGTGACATTGACCGTTTTGTTTACGCCTGGCTTAGAGCTGGTTCTCCGCGCCATAGGAATAAAGATATTCAGATGGATGATGAATAAACCTTAGCTTCAAACCTAAACGGCTATGCAGACTCTCTCTTACGATTTTATTCAGAATTCCCTGAAGAGTCAGCCCTTGTTTGAAGCTAAGACATGGCAACTTTCACCTTCAGCGTGGGAATTGTCCAAAGAGCAAGTGCAGGATTTACAGCAGATAGGTTCTGCGTGTTTGGAGTTTCATCAAGCCTTGGAGGTGCTTTATACACGAAGTGTTGCAGGAAAAAATTTACTTCGAAATAAGCCTTTATTAGCACCTTGGGTAGCTGAATATTTAGACCGTGGTAAACCACAATTTTTAATCGATCACGCAAGGGATTCACGTAACCGCGGAGCTATCCCTACAGTTTTAAGACCCGACCTACTTTTAACTGATGAAGGTTTTGTTATGTCTGAGCTTGATTCGGTTCCTGGGGGGATCGGGCTCACAGCATTTTTAAATCAGTTATACACAACACCCGGTGTTAGTATTTTAGGTGAAGAGGATAAGATGATTAATAAGTTTTATTCATCACTCACTTCACTAAGACCAGAAACAACGAATCCCCTTATCGCATTAATCGTGAGCGATGAGGCGGCTACTTATCGTCCGGAAATGCAGTGGCTAGCAAATCAGTTGCAGGTTCAAGGTAAGCGTGTTTTTTGTATGCGCCCGGAAGATATTTTTCCACTCGGCGGAGCACTCTTTTATGACAGCGGTGGAAATCCTGAAAAAATTGATATCCTGTACCGGTTTTTTGAGCTCTTTGATTTAGCAAATATAAAAATCGCTAAATTTATTTTTGAAGCATGGAAAAACGCTGAGGTTACGATTGCACCTCCTATGCGACCCTTTCAGGAAGAAAAACTTGGATTTGGTTTATTTCATCATCATCAGCTTAAAGAATATTGGGTAGAGGCACTTTCTTCACAGGCCTTCAAAAAATTAAGTACTATTATTCCACAGACATGGATTATGGATCCAACGCCGCTGCCTCCTGGAGCAGTACTTGACGGACCTAAGGTGGCAGGTCGTATGTTGCGTGACTGGTCTGAACTTGCTTTAGCTTCACAAAAGGAACGTGACTTAATTATAAAAATAAGCGGTTTTCATGAGACTGCATGGGGTGCTCGCAGTGTTTACTTAGGTAGTGATTCTTCGAGTAAGGAATGGCTTGAGGCAGTTACCAATGCGATAGCGCTTGCTCCAGAAAATCTTCACGTTCTTCAGGTTTATAAAAAACCTAAACGGGTAAGCCATCCTATCTATAAAACAGATGATTCGGGCGCGGTATCCGTCGTGGCTGCTGATGGACGCCTTAGGTTATGTCCTTACTATTTTGTGGAAAATGGTAAAGTTGAACTCTCAGGAGCTTTAGCTACATTCTGTCCGCCGGACAAAAAAATCATTCACGGAATGCAGGACGCAGCACTGCTTCCTTGTCTTATAAAAGCATAAACCTCTTCTGGAAAGATACCCTGCATGAGTTGCGCAAAGACTTCATCACGTCTTATACGAGCAATTTGCATGTCATCCGTGTGTAATGACTGCCTAATCCTAAGTTTCGTATTTGCTGTAGGGTGAACCGTAAAATCGATAAACACGGTTCCGTTATTATTCCACAAATGGTGGTCAGGGTTACTAAAATTTAAACGAATGCTTAACCTGGGATAACTTAACTGAGTATTCATAGCTTTGGGGTACATAAGAACTAACACGTTATTTGGGCTTTACTAAACGCATCAGGCTTTTTGAAAAAGCGCATCTTAGGGGGTAATATGCGCAATTACAGGAGGAGTTGGTGTTTGGCGTAAAACCTATACACATCCTCGTTTTCACGAGATCCAGCCGTCATTTCTCCCAGCTCAGCTGGCATAAAGTTACATTACTTTCACAGAACTTTTTTCTAATGCGCTCAAGAAAATGGTACGCTTTATTTTTCGAGTCCAGAGTTTTCAAAAATTTCTGCGCAATAAATGAAAATAAAAGACTAATAGTTTCAGTTGATATCTAAAAAGTTTAATGTAGAGTCTTATTACACCTCGTTTAGGAGAGCCTGGAGCGCCGGGCTGAGATAAAAGTACGACCTGCTTTTAGATCCTTCGAACCTGATGCGCTTAATGTCGCCGTAGGGAAAATAGGGGCTCCGAAAGTAATGGGCCTTTGTTTGCTCTGCAGTGATAGGAAGCGATTTTAAAAGTAATCCCTTATCTATTATGTCAAAGTCTAACGAAGTCTCGGTTTCATCAGAACATCGGTTATTTAAAGCGTCACGCCGCGTATACGTGACTGGTTCTCGTCCTGATATTCAAGTTCCCATGAGGGAAATCGTGCTTTCACCGACCAAATTGCACAATGGAACAGAAGTACCGAATGAACCGATACGTGTGTATGACACATCCGGCTCTTGGGGTGATAGCTCTTTTCATGCAGATCCTTCTCAGGGTTTACCTCAAGTACGTGCGGCTTGGATTAAAGAAAGAAATGATACAGAGGAAATTCAGGGGCGTGCATTAAACCCCATGGATGATGGATATTTATCCGAGGTTCATCGTGTTCAGGCAGAAAAAGAAGGTCGTCGTAATCCGATTAAATACTTTGATCGTAAAAAACGCGTTATTTTAAAAGCAAAGCCTGGTGCACGGGTTAGCCAGCTACATTATGCAAGGCAGGGTATTATTACCCCTGAGATGGAGTATATTGCTATACGTGAAAATACCCGCTTACAACGTGCAAGGGAGCTGCTTGAGTTAACAGCAGATGGACCACGTAATTCACTCTGGAGACAGCATCTTGGTAATAGTTTTGGTGCCTCTATTCCAAAAGAGATTACTCCTGAATTTGTCAGAGACGAAGTAGCGCGTGGTAGAGCTATCATCCCTGGAAACATTAATCACCCAGAAGTTGAACCTATGATTATAGGTAGAAACTTTTTGGTTAAAATTAATACAAATATTGGAAATTCGGCCGTAGCATCTTCAATCGATGAAGAAGTCGAAAAGATGTGTTGGTCTGTGAAGTGGGGTGGCGATACGTTAATGGATCTTTCAACAGGCAAGAATATCCATCAAACACGTGAATGGATCTTACGTAATTGTCCTGTTCCTGTGGGTACAGTTCCAATTTATCAAGCTCTAGAAAAAGTAGGAGGACGTCCTGAAGCACTGACATGGGAAATCTTTAGAGACACATTAATAGAACAAGCTGAACAGGGCGTAGACTACTTTACTATCCATGCGGGCGTTTTACTACGCTATATCCCACTCACAGCAAGACGCATGACAGGTATTGTTAGCCGCGGCGGTTCTATTATGGCTAAGTGGTGCTTATCGCATCATAAGGAAAACTTCCTTTATACGCACTGGGATGAGATTTGTGAAATCTGTGCTGCGTATGACGTATCCTTTTCAATTGGTGATGGTCTAAGACCTGGATCAATCGCCGATGCAAATGATGAAGCACAATTTGGAGAACTCTTAACCCAAGGTGAATTAACTAAACGTGCTTGGGAGTTAGGAGCACAAGTCATGTGTGAAGGTCCAGGGCATGTACCTCTGCATATGATTGCCGAGAACATGGAAAAACAACTCAAGTGGTGCTCAGAAGCGCCTTTCTACACGCTTGGACCACTCACGACAGACATTGCACCTGGATATGATCATATTACTAGTGCAATTGGAGCTGCTCACATTGGCTGGTACGGCACAGCAATGCTTTGTTACGTTACACCTAAAGAGCATTTGGGATTACCAGATAAAGACGATGTGCGTGATGGTGTCATAGCCTATAAGATTGCTGCACATGCTGCTGATCTTGCAAAAGGACATCCTGCTGCTCAGTACCGTGATAATGCTCTATCTAAGGCTCGCTTTGAATTTAGATGGCAGGATCAGTTTAATCTATCGCTAGATCCTGAGCGTGCTCAAGAATTCCATGATGCAACACTGCCACAAGACAGTGCGAAAACAGCTCATTTTTGTTCTATGTGTGGACCACAGTTCTGTTCCATGCGTATTACAGATGACGTAAGACGTTATGCTGAAGAGCAGGGTCTAAACGAAACAGATGCGGTTGCTGTTGGAATGGCAAACAAGGCTGGTGAATTTATCAAAGCTGGTGGAGAAATTTATTTAGACGGTGCTAAATGAGTAATGCTTCCACAGGCTTGACGGTCTACGTGAATGATGAACCTAGACAGGTGTCTTGTGTAGCGACACTGCTTACAGTCATGCAGGAGTTAAAGCTTGCTGACTCTAAAGGTGTTGCTGTTGCACTTAATGCGGCAGTACTACCCAAGAGTCAGTGGCAGACGCAGGTGTTAGGTCAGTCAGATCGCATTTTAATCATTCGAGCCACTCAAGGCGGATAAGCCCATGTCATTACCTCATTCAAAACGTTATCCCTTGATGGCCATCACCCAACACGGTGGTCCTTTACCTCAAGAAGAGCAGGTAAAAAAATTGTGTGCTGCTGGCGTTAAGTGGATTCAGTTGCGCATGAAAGAAACGCCTTATCCTCAGTGGTTAGAAACCGCACGAGTAGCGGCTAAGATCTGTAAGGATCATGGCACGATATTTATTGTAAATGACAGTGTTGATATTGCTCTAGAAGTGAAAGCAGACGGCGTTCATCTTGGCCGTACGGATTTAGAGTGGAAAGAAGCGAGGCGTAAGATCGGGCCAGCTATGATTTTAGGTGGCACCGTTAATTACATTCATGAAGCACATAAAGCAGTTCAAGCGGGCTGTATGGATTATGTGGGAGTAGGTCCACTGCGTTTTACTCGCACTAAAAAAGAATTAGCACCACTCCAAGGATACGACGGTATTCGTCAGTTAATCCAAGCATTAGGAGATATTCCTGCTTGGGCAATTGGTGGTATTGAAGTCCCAGATCTTCCTTTGTGTCGCGATCTAGGTGCTGCTGGTACTGCTGTATGTTCGGCGCTTCTTAGAAATGATACTGTCACTGAAAATGTTAGCGCCTTTTTAAAGGCATGGCCTCACAACCCAGCAAATTAAAACTATGAGTTCTAAGCCACTAATTATAAACGGCGTTACCTTTGATTCCCGACTTTTTGTAGGAACAGGTAAATATAGTTCTTCTGAAGTCATGCGCAGAAGTATCGAAGCCTCTGGTTCTCAATTAGTGACCGTAGCACTGAGACGTGTAAATGTTACAGCTAAAGAGGATGATATCTTATCTCAGTTAGATACAAAAAAATACCGTCTTTTACCGAATACATCAGGAGTAAGAGATGCTAAAGAGGCGATCTTAGCTGCAGAACTAGCACGTGAAGCTCTGCAGACTTCTTGGTTAAAATTAGAAATACATCCGGATCCAAAATATCTCATGCCGGATCCTATAGAAACCCTGATTGCGACTAAAGAATTAGTGAAACGTGGGTTTGTTGTATTACCTTACGTTCATGCAGATCCTGTTTTATGTAAGCAGTTAGAAGAAGCAGGTGCAGCTGCTGTTATGCCACTAGGCGCACCGATTGGAACTAATCGGGGTCTCGCATCACGCGTATTTTTAGAAATAATTATTAATCAATCTAAAGTCCCAGTTGTGATCGATGCCGGTTTAGGAGCGCCTTCACATGCAGCAGAAGCTTTAGAAATGGGTGCAGACGCAGTACTCGTAAATACAGCTATCGCTGCAGCAAAAGACCCTATTGAAATGGGTAGAGCATTTAAATTGGGAGTAGAGGCGGGACGCTTAGCGTATGAAGCAGGCTTGAGTGGAACTCATGCCTCAGGTCATGCAACTTCGCCACTCACATCATTTTTGTCTCAAAGCGCATAAATAAAGTATGTCCTTCGTCGACGAGTTAAAGAAATACGATTTTAAGCAGATAGCTGAGTTGATAAAAACAAAGACTCAGGGCGATGTTGTGTATGCATTAAGTCGTGTTCGTGCAGGACTTTCATTAGATGATTTAGCTGCATTATTATCTCCTGCAGCAGAGCCCTATTTGGAGCAGATGGCTCAGCTTAGTCATCAACTTACGGTGGAGCGTTTCGGAAAGACGATGCAACTGTATGCTCCGATGTATTTGACTAATATTTGCGCTAACGTGTGCACCTACTGTGGATTTAGCGCTCAAAATAAAATTCCTCGTAAAGCTTTAAATGACCAAGAAATACTTGCGGAAGCGGAGGTCATTAAATCACATGGATTTAATCATTTACTGTTAGTTACAGGAGAATCGTCTCGATATGGGGCGGATTATATTGCTCATGCGCTTTCACTGTTAAGGGACCGTTTTTCTAGTCTTTCCATGGAGGTTCAGCCTCTCGATGAATCAGAATATGCGCTTCTTGTTAAACATGGGCTTAATGCAGTGCTGGTTTACCAAGAAACGTATGATCCGCTTGTTTATCCTAAGTATCATCTCAAGGGACCTAAGTCGGATATGAATTACCGACTCGAAACCCCAGATCGTCTTGGAAAAGCTGGTATTAAAAAAATAGGGCTAGGTGCTCTTTATGGTCTTTCCGACTGGCGTGCGGAGTCGTGGTTTCTAGGATTACATTTAAGGTATTTAGAAAAAACCTATTGGAAAACAAAGTATAGTGTTTCATTTCCTCGGCTTCGGCCTCATGAGGGAAGTGAAATTGCGGTAACGCATTTTGATGAGAAATGTTTAGTGCAAGCGGCATGTGCATTTCGTTTATTTAGCCAAGAATTAGAATTATCACTCTCAACAAGAGAGAGCTCTCATTTTAGAAATCATGCTTTCAAGCTTGGATTTACTTCTATGAGTGCTGGATCAAAAACAAATCCAGGTGGTTATGCGACAGACTTAGAGTCACTTGAGCAATTTGCGATTGACGATGAACGTAGTCCAAGTGAGGTAGCATCTTATCTTAAATCCGTTGGCTATGATGCTGTCTGGAAGGACTGGGATTCGACCTATGATGGTCAAGCGCCGCTTCATGTAGCCACACGATGAGTGATTTCTCCAAAGACGAATTAAATCAGTATCAGCGCCATTTAACGCTGCAAGGTTTTGGACTGGGTGCACAGGCACAGTTAAAAAAGAGTACCGTACTTGTTGTTGGTGCTGGTGGATTAGGGTGCCCAGTTCTTTTGTACTTAGCGGCAGCCGGAGTAGGAAAAATAATAATCGTAGATGATGATACCGTAGATGTTTCAAATTTACAGCGTCAGGTACTCTACACGACGTTAGATGCTGGAAAATCAAAAGCGCTTTGTGCAGCCAGACGCTTAAACGAACTTAATCCGTATATAACCATTGTACCTGTTCAGGAGCGCTTAAATCGTAGTAATGCGCTGAAACTTATTTCTTCCTGTGATCTTGTCGTCGATGGATCTGATAATTTCGCAACGCGCTATTTGGTGAATGATGCCTGTGTGATAGCAGGTAAGCCTTTTATTTTTGGTGCGATACAGGGCTTTGATGGTCAAGTGAGTGTGTTTAATTTTAAAGGTGGACCAACGTACCGGTGTTTATTTGCTGAGCCACCCCCTGCAGGAAGTGTTCCTAATTGTGCTGAAGCAGGTGTTCTTGGGGTGCTTCCCGGTTTAGTTGGTACGACCCAAGCGTGTGAAGCAATTAAGGTGATTACGGGTGTCGGAGAAGTCCTAAGTGGTAAGCTTTGGATTTTAGATGCACGTACGATGAAAACACTCAGTGTTGCACTCGCTCTTAATCCAGCTAATTTAAAAATTACTGAACTTCCAAACGAAGACTACGGTAAAACGTGTGATATTCCTATGAACCCAATTAAAGAAATTGATTCCCCTGAACTACGTAAGATGCTTAAGGCAAATCCAAAGCTTCAGTTAGTTGATGTACGTGAAGGATGGGAAAGAGAATTAAGTGCTATCATGCCTTCGATTCATATACCGTTAAGTCAGCTTCAGGTAGCAGCACATCCGCTCGAGGCTTCACTCAATCCTTCAGAGACGACCGTGATTTATTGTGCAGGTGGTGTTCGCAGTCTTAAAGCAGCAGAAATCCTAAGGGAGAGAAGCCAATTTAAAGATACAATCAGTTTAAAAGGCGGAATTAAACAGTGGGAGCAGACGGCTTCGTGAAAGTAAAGTCAGCTACGATTCTTACGATTGCTGGCTCAGATAGTGGAGCAGGGGCAGGAATTCAGTCTGACCTAAGAACTGCGGCAGCCTTAGGAGGCTATGCTTTAAGTGTAGTAACTGCAGTTACGGCACAAAACACCCAAGGGGTTAAATCAGTAAATCCAGTTTCAAAGAAAGTTTTGCATGAGCAGCTTCGTGCTGTACTGGAAGATTACGCACTGGGTGCAGTTAAAACCGGATTGATTCCGAATCACCAAGCGGTGCTTACAATTGCTGCACATTTAAAAACGTATAAGCATATTCCGCTGATCATTGATCCAGTCATTAGATCTAGCAGTGGTAAGGAGTTTTTAAACGCAAAGGCATTAGCTACTCTAAAGAAGCATCTCATCCCACGAGCACTTCTTGTTACGCCAAATATTCCAGAAGCTGAACTCTTGTCGGGAATTAAAATTAAGACAGAAGTTGACCGAGAGCGTGCTGCTTTAGAAATATTAAAATTAGGATGCTCTGCAGTCCTCATTAAAGGTGGGCATGTGAGTGGAACTAAGTGCACGGACCTGCTCGTTGTAAAAAATGGAAAAAGGGTGCGCTTTACTGGACCTAGAATTGTGACACGTAATACCCATGGAACAGGTTGTGTGCTATCAAGTGCTATCTCTTTTCAGGTTGCTCAAGGCGATTCTCTGCCTGTTGCTGTTAAAAAAGCCAAAGCGTTTCTTAGTCGTCAATTACTCCGCGGAAAGAAAGTGGTTTGGGGTACAGGGCATGGCCCAGCATTTGGTTTAGCTTCTTAATTCTTTTAGAAAATAAAAAAGCTACACCGTTTAAGGTGTAGCTTGAGAAAAGAGTTAGCTATGTGACTTAGCTTAATTTTACTCCGCGTGCTTTAGCAGCGCGCAAGAGTGCATCAGCCATGTCAGATGGAGTAGCTGCAACTTCGATTCCGCATTCTTTAAATACAGCAATCTTTGAAGCAGCGGTATCTTCTGCGCCACCGATAATGGCACCTGCGTGACCCATACGTCTACCAGCAGGAGCAGTAGCACCAGCGATAAATCCAGCTACTGGCTTTGTGCAATTAGCTTTGATCCAACGAGCTGCTTCTACTTCAGCGGTACCACCGATTTCACCAATCATGATAATACCGTGTGTGTCTGGATCAGCGTTAAACATTTTAATAATGTCTAAGTGAGAAGTTCCATTCACAGGATCTCCACCGATACCTACACTTGTGCTTTGACCAATACCTAATGAAGTTAATTGAAATACGGCTTCATACGTTAAGGTGCCAGAGCGAGAAACAACACCTACGTGACCTTTTTTATGGATATAGCCAGGAGCAATACCGATACGGCATCCACCGTTTGAGTTAGTTCCTGTACCAGGAGTTACTAAGCCTGGACAATTAGGTCCGATAACGCGGGTTGATTTTCCCTGCATCGCGCGTTTTACACGCACCATGTCTTTAATTGGAATGCCTTCTGTGATTGCAACAGCGAGATCTAAATTTGCATCCACACATTCAAGGATAGCATCAGCAGCAAAAGGAGGTGGCACGAAAATAGCCGATACGGTTGCTCCGGTTGCTTTCTTTGCGTCGAGAACTGAGTTAAATATAGGAACTTTATGTCCAGCGTGTTCAAAAAATTGACCACCTTTACCTGGAGTTACACCAGCTACTACTTGTGTACCGTAGTCGAGTGAGAGTTTAGCGTGGCGACCACCGAAATCACCGGTGATACCTTGAACTAAAATTTTTGTTTCTGAAGAAATGAGAATAGCCATGGTCGTAGTAGGTTAGAGGTTTAGGCTGAAACGAGTTTTACTATTTTCTTTGCTGCATCTGCCATAGTGTCACCGCTTACAATGGTGAGACCGCTCTTTGCTAAGGTTTCTTTACCAGCTGCTACATTGTTGCCTTCTAGGCGAACAACGAGAGGTAGTTTTAAACCTACTTCTTTGACAGCTTCTACGATACCAGTAGCGATCACGTTACAGTCCATGATACCACCGAAAATATTAACCAAGATGCCTTTTACGTTAGCATCACCAAGAATGATTTTAAAAGCTGCGACCACTTGATCTTTGCTTGCACCACCACCTACGTCTAAGAAGTTGGCAGGTTCACCACCGAAGTGCTTGATGATATCCATGGTGCTCATTGCTAAACCAGCACCGTTAACTAAGCAGGCGATATTACCATCCAAAGCGATGTAGCTTAAGGAGTACTTAGAAGCTTCAATTTCCTTAGGATCTTCTTCGTTTAAGTCACGCAGTGCTACGATTTCAGGATGTCTAAATAAGGCATTGTCATCGAATGAGACTTTAGCATCGAGTGCTAGAACATCACCTGTATCGGTTGTGATGAGTGGATTGATTTCCACCATGGATGAATCGGTTTCCCAGTAGAACTTGTAGAGATTACGAATCAACTTAGCTGCGTTTTTCGATTCCGTAGCATCAAAACCTAACTTGAAAATAAGTTCGCGAATTTGGTACTCGGCTAAGCCGTATGCAGGATCGATTACGATTTTGAAAATCTTATCAGGTGTTTCGTGAGCAACCTTTTCGATTTCAACACCACCTTCTGTGGATGCGACGATAACTGGCTTTGATGTAGCGCGGTCTAAAAGAATCGCTAGGTAGTATTCTTTCTTAATCGTACTCGCTACGGTAAAGTAGATGGTCTGAACCTTACGGCCTGCAGGACCTGTTTGAATGGTGACTAAAGTATTACCGAGCATCTTGCCGGCAACTTCTTCAGCTTCTGCTTTGGTTTTGCAGAATTTTACGCCACCTTTGTAGCCATTCGTGAACGTGCCTTTACCGCGTCCACCCGCATGGATTTGGGATTTCACCATGGTCGGCCCTTCTGGCAGAGTTGCCAGAGCCGTTTTAAACGACTCTAAACTGGTGGCAGCTGCACCTTTAGGTACAGGAACACCGAATTTTTCGAACAGGGCTTTTGCTTGATACTCGTGGATATTCATAGCGTGCGAAACGAATCGTTATCTTGGCACAAGCTTAACGCCAAGGGCACGCAAAAAAATCGTAATCTGTTAACCTAAGTAACGATTGTTATTTAGGTTAACGAGCTTATGTAACTCCCTAATACTAACGTAAAACTTAGCTAGAGCTCGATTTTAGCAGTTCTTTAGCAAGAAATGCGTTCTGCATTGCTGCGAGCTCGGTTAAGCCGCCCTGGGATAACGCTAGGAGGGCTTGGAGTTGATCATGGGAAAAGGTGGATTCTTCACCGCTACCCTGAACTTCTACAAACTGACCGCGTCCTGTCATGACCACGTTAAAGTCTACTTCAGCATCTTTATCCTCTACATAGGCTAAATCCAAAAGCTCTTGGCCGGCGCAGACTCCGACACTGACTGCCGCAACAGAATCACTGAGTGGATTCTCTGCTATACGCTTGGCATCCAACAGTTTCTGTATTGCTAAGCGGGCTGCTAAGTAGGCTCCGGTAATGGATGCTGTACGAGTTCCGCCGTCAGCTTGGAGTACATCACAGTCAATCCAAAGGGTGTTTGTGCCTAATTTGTCTAAATTAAGGATCGCTCGGAGGGAGCGGCCAATGAGGCGCTGAATTTCAACGGTTCGTCCATCAATTTTACCCTTTGAGATATCGCGGGGCTTACGATCGAGTGTTGAATAGGGAAGCATTGAGTATTCAGCGGTTAGCCAACCTCCTTTAACTCCCTGTTGTTTCATCCACGATGGAACGTTAGGTTCTATCGTCGCAGCACAAATGACTTGGGTTGATCCGTATTTTACTAGGACTGAACCGGTAGCATAGGGTGCTATGCCTGAAATAAATTCGATAGGACGTAATTGATTATGACGTCTGCCATCTGCGCGTGGTGTAGGATTACTCATGAAAATATTATTTAGACTTACGAGAAGTAGTTCCAGGGAAGCCTTCTTCGCGTTCTACCGGTTTAATGCGAGTTACCTTTTCTTGCTTCTGTTCCTGCATGGAGGCAATGAGGCGTGCATTAAATTCTTTCGCTGGATCATGGCCGATGCGCTTCAGTGCTTGGGTGAGGGCGGCTACTTCAACTAAGCGAGCCATATCTCTACCGGGACGCACGTAGAGTTCTATGTGCGGTACTTGCATGTTTAAAATAGGATAGAAATGTTCTTCAAGTCCTGTTCGTTCTTCAACTGCGTCAGGAGTCCACTCTTTGAGGCTTACGACTAAATCGATACGTTTTTCGTAGCGGATAGATTTAACACCAAACATATCGGCGATATTAATAATACCAATGCCGCGACACTCCATGTAACCACGACTGAGTTCACGGCTTGTTGCCATGAGTTCTCGCTCATCTACTAATTTAATAATGGTTAAATCATCAGCCACTAAGGAGTGACCACGTTCTATCAGAGCAAGTGCGCATTCACTTTTACCGATACCTGAACTTCCACGTAACATAACACCTACACCTTTAATATCTAGGGTTGTTGCATGCTCTTCAGCACTTGGTGAAAATTCATTATCGATACACAAAGTAGCCAGATTCACAAAATTCATTGTGATGATTGGTGTTCTTAGGAGCGGTAAATTCATTTCCGTACAGACCTGAAGCATAGCGTCTGTGGGATTATAATTACGGGTAAGAATAATGCAGGGCACATGACGCTTTACCATTTCGGTAAAGATTTCTCTTTGATCCTTGGTATTACGTGTTTTCAGGTACGTCATTTCTGCAGCTCCAAGTACTTGAATACGCTTATTAGCAAAATATTTAAAGAAGCCGGTAAGTGCGAGAGCAGGACGATTGATGCTTCCCTCCTTGATCATGTTGTGAAGTCCTGCAGCTCCAGCAATGATCTCGAGTTTAAGTTTTTCCGTGTAGGTCGTGTAGAAGTGCTCGACCGTGATACCGTGAATCTCTTTTTGCATATCGAGTAAGTAGTTGCTTAACCCAAGGTTAAATTAAAGGTCAAAGTTATCTCCCAAATAGAACTTCTTGGCTTGTTCGTCCTGAATGAGAAAATCTCCTGAACCTTCCGTGAGTACTTTGCCTTTGTGTATCAAATAAGCTCTATCAACGATGCGCAGCGTTTCACGTACATTGTGATCTGTGACAATGACGCCGATACCTTGGCTTTTGAGTTGAAGAATAATTTTTTGTACTTCGGAAACAGAGATAGGATCGATAGCAGCAAAGGGCTCATCCATTAAAAGAAATTTTGGACGCATAACGAGTGTGCGTGCAATTTCGAGACGACGTCTTTCACCGCCAGAGAGTGTATAGGCTTTTTGTTTAGCGACAGAAGTAAGATTTAATTCACTTAAGCGTAAGTCGACTTCAGCGCTACGGAGTGATTTCGCCATGCCGATAGCTTCAGTAATCGCTAAGATATTCTCGTATACGGTAAGTTTACGAAAAACAGATGCTTCCTGGGGTAAATAACCAATACCTGTTCTTGCACGCTCATGCATGCGTAAGGAAGTAATATCTTTACCATCAAAAAGTACACGACCAGAGGTAGCAGGTACGAGTCCTACAATCATGTAGAAGGTAGTTGTTTTACCGGCTCCGTTAGGTCCTAATAGTCCAACTACCTCACCTGCGTTAATTGTGAGATTAACACCATCAACTACCGACTTAGTGCCGTAAGTTTTGACTAAATTTTCAGTCTGTATGGATGAGTGAGGTGTGCTCATTTGGATTCAGCATGTGCGGCATTGTTAGTCGCTGAAGGTACGGTAATTTTGAGAGGTTCACTTACTGCTGGTAAGGCTGAAGGTGGAGCCTGGTTTTTATCATACCCCATATCTTTTAATGGAGGCATCGTGATTTTTACGTTTTTACCGCGAGCTATACGCTGAGATTTATAAAGAATCAGAGGTTCACCCGTTAAGATTGAACCATTGCCGTGATCGGTAACAGCAGGGTGGCCCGTGAGTGTAATCTTGTCATCATTAGGCATGACTTCCGCTTTTTCACAGGTTGCTTCACGGTCTCCTTGAACAATCGTTACGTGACCCGTTGCGAGCATGTATTTAAAATGCTGAGGGTTTCCTAGCGTATCGGTTTTGTCCGCTAACTTTGTTGTAATCACTTCGAGATGATCGCACTTAATCAGCAGATTAGTTCCGGTGACTTTTACATGATCTGTAAAAGTAGAGTCTGTTTCTGTATCGGTACTACGCGCATCAAGTTGATCGCTGGTAATAACGGTAGGCTGGGTCTGTGGTGTAGCTGCTTTAGCTAGGAAAGTTAAGCACACTAACAAAGAGAAAATTTTTAAGAATGATTTCATCGGAGCATATCAGTAACTTGTTCTTTAAAAACTACGCGAGCGTTTCGACGGATGGAAATCTTTTCGCCCATACGTTTATAGTCCCAGTTTTCGCCGGAGATTTCTCCGTTGTCACGAATAACACGTACTTCACCACTCCCTTTAACTTCGGCAGATTTTGAGTAGTAACTAGCTTTGGGACTAAGCAAAATAGTTGTGACCGCCTGCTTTTTATCGCCAGAAAAAACCATAATTTCGATGTTATCGACATCGATGCGGTCGCTACCCATCGGTACAACTCGGTCACCGCGTAGACTCATTGAGCGATATCCTTCCTTAGTAAATAAAGGAAGTTTCCACTGAAGACCGGGTGGTAGGGGATGCGGTGAATCGTTTTTTTGGCTTAGTAGTGCTGTACTTCCTGCTAGCAGGATTAAGCTGAGTACTAAGACGATATTAAAACGTTTGTTCACTGAGAGAAAGAGTAGGCGTTATTTTTTTCGTGATAACGTAAGGCGTTCACACACTTCACGAACGGCTCCATAGCCGGCGTTTTTTTCTGTGATACAACCACTCGCGTCTTTAGCTGAGTCCATTGCTGTAGGAACACTAATGCCAAGGGCTGCCCATGTGAGTGCAGCGACATCAATGTCATCATCTCCCATGTAGATGCAGTCTTTAGCATCGAGTTTAAGTTCAGTGGCAAGTTCTTTAAGGGCAGTAATTTTATCTATACGTCCTTGAAGTACGTGGGGTATACCAAGTTCTTTTGCACGGATTGCGGTTGCTTGAGAAGCTCTGCCACTAATCCATGCGACATGAAGTCCGGACATAATCACTTGTCTAAGTCCCATCCCGTCTAGAATAGAAAATGATTTCGTTTCAGTTCCATCCGATGATATCTGAATTGTTCCGTCTGTAAGGATGCCATCTACATCCATAGCAAAGAGTTTAACGGTGCTCCAAAAAGATAACGGAATTTGCTGAGGTGTTAATTGAGCCATTGCGTAATACTTTCGATTATTTTTTCAGTATTTGGCCTAAAGGCAGTTTCTAATTCAGGAGCAAAAGGAACGGGAAGATCTAAAGCTCCAATTCTTAAGGGAGCTTTTTTTAAGGATGTAAAATGACGTTCGGTTAATCGTGCTACGAGTTCAGCGCCAAAGCCGTGCGTCATGCGTCCTTCATGAATAACGATAAGGCGACCCGTTTTCTTTAGTGATGCTTCAATCGAGGTTAAATCGAGTGGGGACAGACATCTTAGATCAAAGAGATCAAAGCTTTGTTCATATTCTTCTTCAAAATAAGCACAGGCTTCGTTCGCTTGATGTAGCATTTCTCCGTAGCTTACGACGGTTGCCTCCGTACCACTTCTCACGTGTCGTGGAGTCCATACACTTCTATAGTTCGGATCCCAACTTACTTCTCCTTTTCCTTTTCGGTAGAGTCCTTTGTGTTCAAAAATGATCACTGGATTATCGTCTTCATAGGCTGCTAAAAGACTATTGAAGGCGTCCTGAGGAGTAGAAGGATACAGGGCTTTAAGTCCCGGCATCGATAACAGAAAGGATTCTAGTTCTTGAGAGTGAAAGGAACCGAAAGTAAGTCCGCCACCTGCAGGGAGACGAAATACAACAGGGCATTTCGCACCCGATCTAAAATGCATCGTAGCTGCATTGAGGGTAATTTGTGTTGCAGCTTCAGTAGTAAAATCTGCGAACTGAAATTCTTCAATTGCACGGTTACCTCCGAGCGAAAGTCCGATGGCGTAACCTGTACAGGCACTTTCTGCAAGTGGTGTATTAAAAACGCGTGAGCGGCCAAATTTTTTAAGTAATCCGTCGGTAACTTTAAACGCACCGCCGTAGGTGCCAATATCTTGACCAAGAATAACAGACTCAGATCTTTCAGTTAAAATTTTCTTTAATGCCTTATTGATCGCTTGAGCACTATTGAGTGTTTCTGTTTTAACCTCAGGTGTTTCAGAGTCGATTAACGCTTTCCATGCGAAAGGCTTTTGCACAGGGGCAAATAAATCTGCCTGCATGTCTTTAGGATCAGGGCGCGCAGTTGAAAGGGAAACTTTAATCGAAGCTTCAATAAACGATAAAACGGTTTCCTCGAGTTGCTTTACTTTTTCTTCACTCGAGCATTTTACAAGCTCTGCGCGTAGTTTAGGTAAACCGTCTTGGCTTAAGAAACTTTCCGCTTCACCAGGAAGTAGGTAATCACAGGTATCATATGCAGCGTGACCCCGTAGGCGAAGGGTATGCGCTTCAATTAAAATAGGGCGAGATGTTGTTCTTACCTTATCGATTGCCTTAGCAAGTTCGTTTGCAACGTTATGGGCATCTGTAGCATCAATGCTGTAGCCCTCTATGCCGTAGCCTTCAGCTCGCTTCCAAAGTTCTGTGCCTTTAACAAACTGTTCACTGATAGGAGTCGAATAAGCGTACTTGTTGTTTTCTACAACGAAGATGATAGGCAGAGAGAGAAGGGATGCTAAATTTAACGATTCGTGAACGTCTCCCGTACTTGAACTTCCGTCACCAAAAAAAGTAAAACCAACTGCATTCTTGCCGTTTCTTCTTTGAGAATCTGTTAAGCCAATCACATTACTAATCATAGCACCTAAGTGACTAATCATAGGAATTGAGCGATTGGATGGATCTCCGTGGTGAATGTTACCTTCGCGCGCTTTAGTAGGACTTTCAGCGTTAGCAAAATATTGGTTTAGGTGGTCACACACATGACCGCTCCACACTAAATGACCGCCAAGACCACGGTGTGTGAAAGAAATTACATCTTGGGTTTTGTCTGCTAAAAGTGCTAGTGGTACAATTAAGCTTTCATTACCTTGGCCACCGGTGACTGTTCCTTTGATAAGTCCCTGACGAAAGAGTTCTAAAATACGGTTATCAACCGTTCTTGAGCAGAGCATCCAGGCGTAGATCTGCTCTAAAGCTGAAGGCAAGTCATGGTTAAGAACAGACGCTGGCAAAGAGCGTTTGTTTAAAATATCAGGCGTTTGAGGAAACGACATGGGCTATGCTAAAGCTTGGAGCTACTTGGGCTCGGGGGCAAGCGATAGATTAATGTAAAAAGAGCTTAATAATGAACGATTTAGGCTATTTTTATAGTACAACGAGTAGGATCTAAACGACGGACGAGCTGGCTTAACTTTGAACAGCTTTAGTTATAGAATCAATTTTAGCCATCACCTCAGGTGTTAAACGATCAACGACCTCAAGGGCTTTTAAGTTCTCACTTAATTGATCAACTTTGGAGGCTCCAAGAATCACGGTACTGACGTTTGGATTTTTAAGACACCATGCAATGCCAAGCTTAGGAAGTGAAACATCTAATTGCTTAGCTAGTTTTGCGAGTTCTCCCACCGCTGCAATACGTGGAGCAGAACCTTCGCCTGTTAAACGATCTTTAAGCCATTCAAGTCCAGTTACATTTAAACGAGAATCTTGAGGGATGCCTTGGTTGTATTTTCCTGTGAGTAGTCCACTCGCAAGCGGTGACCATATGGTGGTTCCAAGTCCAGGTGATGCAAAAATAGGTGCTAAGTCTTTTTCAAATTTTTCGCGGTGAAAAATATTATACTGCGGTTGTTCAACGACAGGGCAGTACAAATTATGTTTTGTGCAGTAATCGATTGCTGCACGAAGTTGTGCGCCAGTCCATTCACTGGTGCCCCAGTACAGAACTTTGCCTTGCGTGATTAGGTCATGCATGGCTCGTGCTGTTTCCTGAACAGGAACTTCAGGATCAGGTCTGTGACAGAAATATAAATCAAGATGATCAACCTGAAAGCGTTTGAGTGCAGCATGACAGGCTTCTACCACGTGTTTTCTTGATAAACCGATCTGATTTGGAAGGCCTTGTTCAGAACCAAAAAACACTTTGCTTGAGATGATGTAGCTACTGCGTTTCCATCCTGATTTCTTCAGGATATTTCCCATCACGATTTCTGCTTGGCCCTTGGCATAGCCTTCAGCGTTATCAAAAAAGTTCACACCTGCATCATAGGCAGTGTGCAGTAATTTTTCTGCAACTGGATCTCCAATTTGATTTCCGAAAGTTACCCACGCTCCGTAGGAAAGAGCGCTTATTTTAAGTCCTGTGGGGCCAAGGTTGCGGTAGATCATAAAAAATTATACGGCGTCAATTTTACGAATACGCTCGAGATGGCGGCCGCCTTCAAATTCAGTCTTTAGCCAGGTTGAAACAATCGCGAGTGCTTGTTCCTCGGTTATTGTGCGCTCACCTAGGGATAGACAATTACCGTCATTATGTGAACGGTTCCAAATGGCTGTTTGTTCATTCCAACATAATCCGCAGCGAACTCCTTTAACACGGTTTGCTACGATCGCTTCTCCATTGCCAGAACCACCAAGAACAATACCGCGCTGAAATTCACCACGGGCTACGGCTTCTGCAACAGGACGAATGAAATCAGGATAGTCGCATGATTTATCAGAATTAGTACCAAAATCTCTCACGGTATGACCTTCATTAAGAAGCCATGCTTTAATTGATTCTTTGTATTTAAAGCCTGCGTGATCTGAGCCAATTGCGATTTTAAATTTAGTCATGAAAAGGAGGTTTTGATTTTTACAGTTATAAAGCTGACGTCAACGTTTGCCCGTATGATGGGTTATGATCTTCCAGAAGTGTTCTGTGTCAGATAAATCAGGGAGAGTGGCTGTTGGTTTGTGGTCTTGAAGTTCTGCTACTTCATGTCGTCCTGTTGCGACCGCAATCACATGGGCACCCACAGCTTTGGCGCATTCGATATCGTGTGGGGTGTCACCAATGATCCAGACTTCTTCAGGCTTAAATGCGATTTGGTAGTGTTCCATTGCACGCATCATGGCATAGGGACCTAGGTTGTTGCGAATTTCACTATCATCGCAAAAGGCACCGAGTTTGAAATATTTCCAGAGATCTTGCTGACCGAGTTTAATTTCTGCACCACGCTGCAAATTGCCCGTGAGTAAGCCTTGGTATGTATCTTCTCGAGTCGTGCCTTCATGAAGGAGTTTTTTTACTCCAGGAAAAACGGTTATCTTAGAGGTGGCGATTTGCTCAGGCAGTACTTGTAGATAGGCATTAATGAAGCCTTTAAAGTTTTCCTCGGTCGCAGGTATATTGTGACGAGCGAAGATTTGCCTCATAATCCAGCGATCTGTCCTGCCGGAAAAATCGATATACTCAATTAAGTCATTGATCTTAAAATGATTAAGTAATCCTAAGCGAATAGCCCTTAGGCCTGATCCGCTGGAGGAAAGGATCGTTCCGTCAATATCCCATAATAACAGTGCTGGCATACGAAACAAATTCCTATGAAAAACGTCTTACTAGCAAGACAAGATCTATAAATTGAATATAGTATTCTTCGTTAACCTTATGAAAAATACATGCTTATTTAGTGTTCTATTTATCGGAGTGCTCGTTTTAAGCGGATGCTCCACACCGGAATCACGTATAGCACGTAATCCTGAAGTTTTTGCTCAGTTAAGTCCTCAGCAACAGCTACTCGTAAAAGCCGGGCAAGTTGGTGTTGGTTTTGACATGGCTGCTGTGAAATTAGCTTTAGGTGAGCCAGATAGAATTACAGTGCGTACTGAAGCTCACGGCCAAACCCAGACCTGGCACTACGTAGAAACGGCTTATTATGATGGCGGTTATATCTATGCAGGTGGATTCTGGGGAAGACACGGTTATAGATCTCGGTACGGGGTTGGAGCTGGTGTCTATGATCCATTCCCTCAAGTAACCGTTATGCGTTCCTTTGACCGGTTCCGCATCGACTTTGTGAACAATAAAGTCGTTGGAATATCAGAGGAAATTGCTCCTTAAGTGGGAATATAGGTGCGTGATATTTCACGCACATTAACTTCTACATCCAATTTCTCAGTGACACCTCCTCGGTAGGTGCCACTGACAGGGATGATATCTGCGTAATCCTTTCCAGTCGCGACTTTGATGTATCGTTCATCAACGTCTCGGTCATGAGTTGGATCAAATCCAGTCCAGCCTAAATTAGGAATGTAAACTTCTACCCAGGCGTGGGATGCTTCTATTTCGCCGTGGCGTCGTGTAATATTAAAAAAGTAACCACTGACATAGCGTGCAGGAATGCCATGCAGGCGGCATAACCCAATCATCACATGTGCAAAATCCTGGCATACGCCAGACCGAAGGTTGAGTGCATCTTGTGCGGTAGTTTTGACGCTCGTTGTACCAGGGCTGTATTTGAAAGTTTTAAAGATATGCGTTCCAATTTTCTTTGCCTCAGACCAGACATCGCTACGCGTTAAATTAACTAATTTTTCAGCTTCCGCTTTTAAGCTATCATCAAAAGCAATATAAGAAGAGGGAGTTAAAAATTCTGCGAATTGATAAGCGTCAGGAGAATCTTTAAGTTCTTTAAAAGAAGCCTCAGGTACATTTTTCCTCTCGGAGTTTGGAACAGTTTCTACTTCTGATTCAGCATGAATAATAAGACGAGGATGGCTCTGCGTAATATTGAACGAATGTACAATGTTTCCATTGAAATCCTCATACTCAAGTGGAGATGCTGTAGGAGTAATCGTGAGCTTAAAACTACGACACTGCTGATGCGTATCCGATGTAGGACAAAGCCTAAGATCGTTTACGCTGTCTTTAGCTTCCCCTTTATAAACAAACGTTGTTTTGTGCTGGAGGCTTAAGAGCATAGTTCCAAAAGAGAGATCATTTCGTGCAGTATATGCTCTTTGTTACTATTGCTGCTGCTGTTGCATCTGTTGCTCTTCGATAGAAATTTCGGCCTTATAAAACATAGTAGTTTCAATGACTTCGTTACCAATATGGTCTAAAGATTTCTGAAGATCGATAAGGAATTCATGTAACCCTTTTTTAAGAACATCATCTATTGCGAGTGATTGAAGATCTGAAAGCAGTCGTTTGGAAGCACGCGCAGCAGATGTTCTTCGGCGTGGCCCTGTCTCAGCTAATATTCGACATAGGAGTTCATCCACACGCGTTACGCAGTAGTAAAGAGACCTAGGAAAAGTTTCAGAGAAAATAAGAAATTCCGCTGCTTTCCAGGGTAAAATTTCATGAACATAAAAACGGTGATAAGCCTCTAAGGCACTTGCGGAACGAAGCACCGATTGCCACTGCGCAGTATCTAAGGCTCCACCTACATCTGATGCATCTGGAAGAAGGATGTGATATTTTACATCAAGAATGCGTGTCGTCTTATCAGCTCTTTCGATTAGTTTACCGAATTGAATAAATTCCCAGCCTTCAGTGCGTGAAAACGTAGATTCCGTTAAACCTTGGAAAAGATGTGAGTGGCGTTTGATATCTTCGAAAAATTCGTAAGGTCCACGTGACCAAATATCGGTTCTATCTTTTCCTTTTAAAAAGAGATAGAGCTCATTAATCGTTTCCCACATCTCAATCGAGATTTGATCACGAATCATACGTGCGTTTTCACGAGCAGTAAAAATACACGATAAAATAGAGTTTGGATTACGTGGATCCAGTGACATGAAGTCTACCACGTTTACACTATCAGCTACATCATAGATTGTTTTAAATAGTTTATCGTCATCCGCACTCGCTAAAATTGAACCCCAGTGCTCTTTTAATGCGGTATCATCAAAGCCTTGGAAATCGAGTAAGAATTGTTGGTTTACTTCAAGCAGTCGTGCGGTGTTTTCAGCGCGTTCAATATAGCGACTCATCCAGTAGAGTGAATGCGCTACGCGGGAAAGCATCACGTTGGCTTGTGGTCGTGGAATAGGTTGTTTTTCGTTGAGAGGCATAGCGCTTAACTTTCTCCTCTTAAAACCCAGGTGTCTTTAGAGCCACCGCCTTGTGAAGAGTTAACAACAAGAGATCCTTTTCTGAGTGCTACGCGAGTAAGTCCACCCGGTGTTACAGT
Organism: Opitutaceae bacterium; assembly: GCA_036824825.1. Taxonomy (GTDB): domain Bacteria; phylum Verrucomicrobiota; class Verrucomicrobiia; order Opitutales; family Opitutaceae; genus Palsa-1447. The sequence goes on along the minus strand of DAISZL010000004.1, from coordinate 72,007 downwards.
TATTTTTTCTCCATACAAAATATAGGGACGTAAGTCGATGTGGCGGCCCTCTAGTTTCCCATCACACCATGTCGGAGAGCGAGAAAGCATAATAGGATCCTGCGCTATGAAATTACGTGGATTTTCTGCTACCTTGGCTTTGAAGTCTGCTACTTCTGACTTAGATGCAGCAGGTCCAATTAACATGCCGTATCCACCCGCTTCATTCGCAGATTTAACGACAAGTTTTTCCATGTTATCTAAAATGAATTTCCTGTCTTTAGGATCTGAAGCAAGATAAGTAGCCACATTCGAGATGATAGGCTCTTGATCAAGGTAGTACTTAATCATTTTAGGCACGAAGGCATAAATGACTTTATCATCTGCTACGCCGGTACCTATGGCGTTTGCGAGTGAAACATTACCTGCTCGGTAAGCGGATACTAAACCAGGTACACCCAAAACGGAGTCAGATCTAAAAACATATGGATCAAGAAAGTCGTCATCAATTCTACGGTAGATGACGTCTACTTGAACAAGTCCTGCGGTTGTTCGCATGTAGACTTTAGAATTTTTAACAATTAAGTCCCTGCCTTCCACAATTGGAATTCCCATTTGGCGAGCGAGGAAGGTATGTTCAAAGTATGCACTATTGTAGACGCCAGGAGTAAGCAGAACGACGTTAGGTTTAGAACCACTTTTAGGTGCTATGTAGCGCAAGTCTTTGAGTAATTGATCAGCATAACCTTCGACTGGCTGGACACCGTAACGTTGAAATACGTTAGGAAACGCACGACGCATTGCAGCACGGTTTTCTAACATGTAGGATACACCAGAAGGACAGCGCAGATTATCTTCTAACACTAAATAATTACCTGCGTGATCTCGGATTAGGTCTGTTCCGCAAATGTGGATATAAATATTTTTAGGTACCGAGAAATTCATAAACTCTCGCCTAAAATGTTTTGCCGTGAGGATTTGTGCAGCAGGCAGTACTTTGTCTTTTAGAATTTTCTGTTCATGATAAATATCATGCAAAAATAAATTAAGCGCTGTGATTCGTTGGATTAGTCCTGCTTCGAGCTGTGCCCATTCCTTTGCTGGAATGATACGCGGAATTAAATCAAAGGGGAATATACGTTCTGTACCTTCAGAATCGTTGTAGACCGTGAATGTAACACCTCGTCTTAAGAAGGCTAAATCAACAGCTGCGCGGCGTTTATTAAAATCATCTTCACTTAACGTTCCTAAACGCTCATGCAGTCTTCCGTAGTGTGGACGTATCTGCCCACCACTTGCCATCATTTCATCGTAGAAATTATCTGTGCTGTAGGAGGGATTTAGGATTGGCATAAGTGATGAGCTAATTGCTTAAAGAAATTAAGCATAAGCCTGCATCTACTTAGCAGATCCCTTGCCACCTAGGCGTCTTAAGGAAAAATAACTAATGCTCCAATAATACCGTAAGTAATTATAAATAATCTACTTAAGGTGTTATTGGGATAGTTTAAAGATAACTTAAATAGCGTGAAGTGCGCTCTTGGAAACAGCGAGGGCTGCTTCCTTGATCGCTTCAGTCATCGTTGGATGTGCGTGAATTGTGCGAGCAAGATCCTCGGCACTACCACCATATTCCATATGTGTTACTAGCTCACTGATGAGTTCACCAGCACCTCTACCTACAATTTGAGCGCCTAAGATTTTATCAGTCGTACTATCTGCGATGATTTTGACAAAACCATCTACAGCATCCGTAGCGATCGCTCTACCGTTTGCAGCAAAGTTAAATTTACCCACTTTAATTGCCTTTGATTGTGCTTTTGCTGCGTCTTCACCCAGACCTACAGATGCCACTTCTGGTTCTGTGTAGATAATAGCTGGAACAAGATTCCAGTTTACGTGACCTGCTTTACCCGCAATCCACTCAGCAACAGCAACACCATCTTCTTCCGCTTTGTGAGCAAGCATTGGACCTGCAACAACATCTCCGATTGCCCATACGTTTGGAGCTTTCGTTTTAAGATGTGCATCAACTTTGATACGGCCTTTTTCGTCACATTCGACACCAGCTTTATCTAAAGCAAGTCCTTCTGTGTAGGGACGTCTGCCAACAGCAACTAACACTTTGTCTGCAGGGAATTCTAAAACTTTACCATCACGCTCTGCCGTGAGTATGCTGCTTGAACCTGATTTTTTAAGTCCAGTTACTTTTGCGCCAGTTTCAATCTTAAGTCCTTGTTTTTCTAAAATGCGTGTAAAGGTGCGTACGATGTCATCATCATACGTTGCAGCAATTTTAGGAAGAAATTCTACGACAGTTACTTCACTGCCAAGACGACCCCAGACTGAACCAAGCTCTAGACCAATTGCACCACCGCCAACAACAACGAGCTTTTTTGGAACGGAGCTAAATGAAATAGCATCATCACTTGAAACTACGGTTGTACCGTCGAATTTCATGAACGGTAATTCGACTGGAGCCGAACCCGTAGCGATAACGATATTCTTAGCAGTGATTTGTGTTTTTTCTGCACCGGAATCTAACGCGATTACTTGGGCAGATACAAATGAGGCTTTACCTGTAAGAACAGTGATTTTGCGAGCCTTAGCAAGTTGAGCAACGCCACCTACTAATTTGGTAACGACAGAATCCTTACGCTTCATCAGTGTCGCAATATCAGCAGTGACTTCGCCTAAACGAATACCGTGTTCTGCTGCATGATGTTTTGCGAAAACATATTGTTCGGTTGAGTGAAGCAGTGCCTTACTTGGAATACAGCCAACGTTGAGGCATGTACCACCTAAGGTGGATCGTTTTTCAACGATTGCTACTTTAAGTCCAAGTTGAGCTGCGCGAAATGCGCACACATAGCCACCAGGGCCAGCTCCGATCACAATGAGGTCGTAAGAGTCCATGAGATTATATGCTTAAAAGTAAACGAGCAGGATCTTCGATCGCTTGCTTTACCTTAACTAAGAAGGTAACCGCTTCACGGCCGTCGACTAAACGATGATCATAACTTAAAGCTAAGTACATCATTGGACGAATCACGACTTGTCCGTTTACAGCAACTGGACGTTCGTTGATAGCGTGTAATCCTAAGATTGCACTTTGAGGAGGATTGATGATTGGCGTAGAGAGCATGCTGCCAAAGGTTCCACCGTTTGTAATTGTGAAAACGCCACCTTCAAAATCGGCGAGCGTAATTTTACCATCGCGAGCACGTTTTGCTGCATCACCGATTGAAGCCTCGATTGCTGCCATACTTTGTGTATCGCAGTTACGAATAACAGGAACCATGAGTCCCTTATCTGTGGAGACTGCTATACCAATATCGTAATAGTGATTTTCAACAATAGTATCACCATCGATTTGTGCATTAACGCCAGGAACTTCCTTAAGCGCGTGCACAACCGCTTTTGTAAAGAAAGACATAAAGCCAAGTTTGAAACCGTTTTTCTTTACGAAATCATCTTGGTATTTTGCACGCAGTGCCATCACCGCTGACATGTCCACTTCGTTAAATGTGGTAAGCATGGCTGCTTCGTGTTGAGCAGAAACTAAACGCTGAGCAATTTTTTGACGCAGAGGGCTCATCTTCTTGCGTGTTTGACGTGCGCTTGTGGAAGCGGCGACTGGAGCAGCTACTTTTGGAGTAGGTGCTAGTACTGGTGGTACTGCAGCTGGTTTTGTTTCACTAGCAGCAAGCATATCGCCTTTTGTGACACGTCCTGCTTTGCCAGTTCCTGTAACTGCTGTAGGATTAATTCCTGTTTCTTCAGCGATACGGCGAACAGCTGGTGAAACGGCAGCTTCAGCAGCAGCCTGCTTAGGAGCGCTAGCTGGAGTTGCGGCAGCGGGAGCTGCTGCGCCTGCTGCAACATCTGTATTAATAACAGCTACAGCTTGGCCGATTTTTACTTCAGAGCCTGCGGTTACTTTTAAAGAAACTTGTCCTGCTGCTTCAGCAGTGCCTTCAGAAGTAATCTTATCAGTTTCGAGTTCAAATAGGGCTTGGTCTTTTTTGACGATATCACCTTCCTTGACGTGCCATTTGGCAAGAACGCCGGAGGTAATGGATTCACCCATAGGTGGTATTTTAACTTCGATGATCGGCATAAATAAAAAAGTTTAAGGGTTAGAGATTAAAAGCGTCTTTAAGAAGATTTTCGAGTTCGATTCGGTGAAGAGCAAGAATACCAACAGCTGGTGATGACGAAGCATCACGACCTGCGTAAACGGGTGCACTACCAAAAAGCGTTTGTAGTTGTGGGCTAATCCAAGACCAAGCTCCCATGTTCTGAGATTCTTCTTGGGCCCATACAATACGTGCTCCTTTGTATTGTTTAGCAATTTCAGCTAAGCGATCGGACTTCAGTGGATAGAGTTGTTCGATACGAACAACAGCTGTGTCTGAAATATTATTTTTTGTGCGGTAATCTACGAGGTCGTAGTATACTTTTCCTGAGCACAGAACAACACGCTTAACAGCAGTAGGCTTAGCTGAGTGAATAGGATCGTCTAAAATTTCTTGGAAAGATCCACTGACAAATTCTTCGATCTTAGACTGTGCTGAAGGATGACGAAGTAACGACTTTGGTGACATGATAACAAGTGGTTTCTTGAAATCACGTTTTACCTGGCGACGTAGCATATGGAAGTACTGAGCAGGTGTTGTTAGGTTTGCTACCTGGATATTGTCCTCAGCGCAGGATTGAAGGAAACGTTCTAGACGAGCTGATGAGTGCTCAGGACCTTGGCCTTCATAACCGTGTGGTAAGAGTAAAACAATACCGCTTGTGCGCTGCCATTTTGATTCACCACTCACAATGAACTGATCGATGACAACTTGAGCGCCATTAGCAAAGTCACCGAACTGAGCTTCCCAAATGGTTAACATTTCAGGGTAGTCCAGTGAATATCCATAATCAAAACCGAGCACTGCTGCTTCTGAAAGTAGAGAGTTGTATACGCAGAACTTTGCCTGATTTGAATCTAGATTTTTTAAAGGGGTATACTTGATGCCTGTTTCGGAATCTGAATATACCGCATGACGATGACTAAACGTACCACGTTCACAGTCCTGTCCACTTAAGCGTACCGGTGTACCTTCAATTAAGAGTGAACCGAATGCAAGTGCTTCACCAAAACCCCAGTCAGCTAAGCCGCCTGGTTTACCGGCTTCAACACGTGCATCAACAATACGTTTAACCTTAGGATTAATTTTAAAGTTCTCTGGTAACTTTGCTAGTCCTGTTGCAATCCGTGTGATGGTGTCGATTGAAACACCTGTGCTTACAGGGTTGTGATTGTAAGTTGGCTGAAATACAGCTGTAGAACCTTTATAGGCATCACCGGGTTTAGCGCGCTTTGCAGCTTTACTTGCTTCACGTGCTTTTGCTTTTGCTAAATTTTCTTCAAGAGAAGCAGAGTATTCAGCTTTGATTGCTTCTGCTTGCTCGAGCGTGAGACTATTTTCAGCAGTTAACAGGTTAGTGTAACTGGTTGAAATAAGTGGGTGAGCGTTAATCTTTTTGTAAAGAAGTGGCTGCGTGAATGAAGGCTCATCGGTTTCATTATGGCCATGTCTACGGTAGCAGATCATGTCGATGAATACGTCACGCTTCCAACGAACGCGGAAATCAACAGCAAGCTGAGCAATCATACATACTGCTTCTGGATCATCTCCATTTACATGGAAGATTGGAGCTTCGATCATTTTTGCTACGTCTGTGCAGTAGCGACTTGAGCGTGAGTCTTTAGGATCAGTTGTGAAACCAATTTGGTTATTGATTACGACGTGTACAGTACCACCTGTTCTATAGCCTGGTAATTGTGAGAAATTAAGCGTTTCAGCACCGATACCTTGACCAGCTAAAGCAGCGTCACCGTGAACAAGTAGTGGCATAACCCGGCGTCTTTCATCTAAGTCACCGCGGATACGCTGACGAGCACGTGCTTTACCTTCTACGACAGGATTAACAATTTCTAAGTGAGAAGGATTAGCAGCAAGACGTACTTCTACTTTTCCACCACTCGGTGTTGTGATAACGGATTCGTAACCTAAGTGATATTTTACGTCACCATCTCCAGCAACAGAGTCTGGAATATAGTTTTCAGAAAATTGTTCAAAGAGTGCATCAAACGATTTGCGTAAGATACTGCAGAGAATATTTAAACGGCCACGGTGGGCCATACCCATAACGATTTCTTCTACGCCTGCTTGAGGGCAGTGATCGATGATTGAGTCAATGGCTGCAATAACTGTTTCGCCACCTTCTAGAGAGAAACGTTTTTGACCTACATATTTTGTGTGTAGAAATTTTTCAAAAAGTTCCGCTTTATGAACATGACGTAAAATACGTAATTTCTGAGCTGGATTAAACGTTGGTTTTAATTTGGTGGATTCGATTCTATCCTGAAGCCACTTTCTGCAGTCTTGATCTTGAATGTGTGTGTATTCAACACCGACGTGCCCACAGTAGGTTTGTTCTAGTGATGCGATGATATCTTTAAGCTTCATTTGTCCACCGCCGAGATACGTGCCGATATCAAACGATGTATTTAAGTCTGCTTCCGAAAGATTAAATTCGCTGAGTTGCAACTTTGAGTAAGGAGCAGGCTTCTCGCTTAATGGATCAATGTGAGATTGGTAATGACCTAGCGAGCGGTAAGCTGCGATGAGGTAGTGTACGTGAGATTGTTTTAAACTATCTACGATTACTGAAGCAGAGCTATCACGTGTAGCAGCGTCCGATGGACTTCCGCTATTACTGCCTAGTGAAAAGCCTTGAAAAAAGGCGCGCCAGGTTGGGTCAACTGCATCTGGATTGTCGAGCCAGGTGCGGTACATGACATCGATGATTTCTGCGTTTGGGCCGGTGGCTATAGAGAATGAACTCATGGCTTCAAAGAGGTTTTAGTTAAGGTAATGAAATGGGTGTTTTAAACAAAGGTACTTGTCTAAAGATAGCTTCCTTAAAATTTAGTCTGGCTTGGGGGGATGACAAGTCTGGCCAGACCTGATATCTTAGTTTGCATTACTTCTTAAGCTGGGTAACCAAAGTATTAGATAAACTCCATGGATGCTACCGAGGTCAGTATTAAAGAATCTCTAATTTCACTCCTGAACAACATCAGTAAATCTGATGGCCAGGCCGTTGTTGCTTCTATGGAGAAATTGGATGCTCTTTTGGCTGAGCATGGTAATACATTAGATCCTCAGCTTAAACACTTTATGCAAAATAGGAGCTATCCTAAAGCACTTGCCTATTTGGGTGGCGAAACCCCTGTTCGGGGCACCTGTGCACCTAAAGTTAAACCTATCCAATAATACAAAAAAGGTATGAGTAACTCAAATAAGATACCTACAGGGGGTGGTCAGTCATTAGGACAATCGCCGTTTGATGCCTTATCTGGGCTTAATTTACCCCAGGCAACTCAGCCTTTACTTGCCAAAAAACAGGAGGCTAAAGACGTGCCTCAGAAAAACAGGGGCAGGGTAGATATTGTACGAGAAACCGGTGGTCGTGGTGGGAAGACTGTAACGGTAGTCAAAGGCTTTACCGGAATTGGATTACCAGAAAAAGAACAGCTGTGTAAAAAAATGCGTTCCGCGTGTGGTTGCGGGGGAACCATTAAAGAGGGACAAATAGAAATTCAAGGCGACCAGCGCGAGGTTGTTGCACGCATTTTATCCGAAGCAGGATTTCGTCCAGTCTTTGCCGGCGGATAAAAATTATTTTGATAAACCGTCAACGAGACTAAGCGCTGTTTTGGAGCGGTTCATAATATAGAGATGATACCCTGGTGCTCCCTGCTTTAATAAATCTTTGATTTGACTAAGTGCCCATGCCGTTCCGATTGATTCCTGTGCATCGGAATCTTCACCAGCAAGCGTGAGTTCATTAACAAGCTCGCTAGGTAAGTGAGCTCCGCAAAGTGCCGTGAAGCGGGTTACTTGTTTCAGTGATAAAACAGGTAAAATTCCAGGGACAATCGGTATCGTGATACCTGCTTTTCTACAGCGCTCTACAAATTTAAAATAGACGGAATTATCGTAGAAAAGCTGAGTTGTTATAAACGAAGCACCTGCATCCACTTTGATTTTCAAGTGGGTGATATCTAAATCTAGTGACTGTGCTTCAGGATGTTTTTCAGGATATCCACCTACACCTAAACAAAAATCAGGATGACGTGATTTGAGTAGTGCAACTAATTCACTGCCATATCGAAGACCGTCTTTACTCTGAACAAATTGTGTTGAGCCCTTCGGTGGATCACCTCGTAAGGCCATGATATTTCTAAAACCATCCGAATAAATTTTATCTGCGATAGTATTTAATTCGTCTTTAGTGTGACCCACACAGGTTAAGTGCGGCATCACTGTAAAATTAAATTCCTTTTTTAGAAGATTGCTTACTTGAGCTGTGCGCTCGCGTGTACTTCCACCTGCTCCATACGTTACTGAAACAAAATCAGGATTTAGTTTTGATAATGCCTGAGACGTTTGTCTTAATACTTCTACACCTGCATCATCCTTGGGCGGAAAAAATTCAAGGGAGCGAAGCGGGGTAGCGCGCTTGAATAAGGAAGAAATAGGAATGTCTAAAGACATATATCAACATATGTGTAATTGTTGATATGTTGTAAAGGAAAAGGTAACCTGATTGTACTTAAATAGTTACTGTATAATAAGTTAGCACCTTTACAGTACGATTAATAAAAAATCGCTTATTTAAATAAAGCGAACTTAAGCCAGTGTTTTTTCGGTTTTTAAACGTAATTGGCCGCAGGCTGCATCAATGTCATGTCCTTTTTCTCTTCTTAGGGTAACGGATACGTCTGCGTCGCGTAAAATATTAGCAAAGTCATCCTGACGTTCGATGCTTGGACGTTTCCAAGGGAGTCCTTCAACGGTGTTATAAGGAATGAGATTAACGTGAGCGTGTAGGTCTAAAGCTATATCACGTAAAGCGAATGCTTGATCCTGACTATCGTTAATATCTTCGATTAAGATAAATTCGAGCGTGATCATTCTTCCGTGGCGTTCATTGAAGACACGCACTGCAGGAATTAATTTTTCTAACGGATAGGCCTTATTTACAGGCATGATTTTAGATCTTACCTCGTTAGTTGCGCCGTGGAGTGAAATAGCTAAACGAAAACTTAAATTCTCTTCAGCTAATTTTAAAATCTTAGGTACAAGTCCACTTGTGGATATTGTAATACGTCGTGCTCCAAAACCTAATCCCCAGGGAGCATTCACAATCGTGAGTGCCTGAATGAGGGCATCATAATTTGCGAGCGGCTCTCCCATTCCCATCACGACAATATTATCAAACGAAGCTAGTTCTTCCTTGGCGCGTGGAGTGCGAGCATCTTCTCGGTAACAGACTTGAAGTAGTTGTGCTACAATTTCACCTGCTAAGAGATCGCGCTTTAGTCCTTCTAGTCCACTTGCGCAAAATGCACACGCCATTGCGCAACCGACTTGGGTTGAAATACAAATCGTTTTGCGTGCTCCTTCTATGCCTACACCTTCTTGCGGAACTCGGATGACAACTGTTTCTATTAAAGAATTATCTCCTAACTTAAGTAAGAGCTTATCGGTTACATCAGAGGATTCTTTGTTGAGAACTAACTCTGCTGGCATGAGTACGAACGTTTCTTCAAGCCATGTTCGTAACTCTTTAGGTAGGTTAGTCATCGCATCCCAAGAGCGGGCGCGTTTTTTATAAACCCAATCTAAAATTTGTTTTGCGCGAAATGTGGGCTCTTTCCTTTCCTCAAGGCGCTCCTTCAAAGAGTCTAATGTCTCACCTGTGAGTAGAGCTTTTTGAGGAGTGAACTTCATGGAGTGATAATAAAAATCGTAACGCTTCTACGTATTAACGTGAAGCAAGGAGACGATTTAATGCACACACGATTGCTTTAATCGAAGCTAGTTCAATATTGGTATCGATACCTGCTCCAAATAATGTGCGAGATCCAGTGCGAATTTGAATGTAACTTACTGCGCGTGCTTCTGCACCAGTGCCTAGAGAATGTTCTGAGTAACTTACTACATCGAACTTAGGTAGCGTTGTAGAGCCTAGTGCATTTACAAATGCATCCACAGGTCCATTACCAGTACCTTTTAGATCGTGCTTTTGTCCATGAATAGAGAGGGAGACATCTGCATTTTTAGTGCTATCAGATCCGGTGCTCTTGAAGTGCTGTAGAGAAATCGGACTTGTGCGCTTAAGGTATTCTTCTTCGAACGCGGCAAATAATTCCTGCGGTGTTAATTCAGTGCCTCGTGAATCAGCAAGATCGTTGATCAGTTTGCCGATTTCTTTGTGCATTAATTTTGGCAATGTGTAGCCAAAATCGTTTTCCAATACATAGGCTACGCCGCCTTTACCTGACTGTGAATTAATGCGGATGATCGCTTTATAGCTTCGTCCAATATCTGCTGGATCAATTGGAATATAAAGTACGTCCCATGGAGCATTCGGCTTTTGCTGACTCCAAGATTTTTTAATCGCATCTTGGTGAGAGCCGCTAAATGCAGTGAATACAAGTTCTCCTGCGTAAGGTTGACGTGGAGGAACTTCTAAGCGCGTGCAGCGTTCGTATACATCACGAATGTGATTAATATCAGAGAAATCTAATTCAGGATGAATACCGTGCGTGTATAAATTTAGAGCAACGGTAACAATATCTAAGTTACCGGTTCTTTCGCCATTACCAAAGAGCGTTCCTTCAACACGGTCTGCGCCTGCAAGCATACCAAGTTCTGTTGCTGCCACACCCGTTCCACGGTCATTGTGGGTATGTAAGGAAATGATGGTGTTACTGCGTCTTGTTAAATGCGTACACATCCATTCGATTTGATCCGCATGGATATTTGGCGTCGCATATTCAACCGTGGCAGGAAGGTTGAGGATAATTTTGTTGTCTGCGGTAGGTGCCCAAACATCTGTTACCGCTTCGCAAATTTTTAAGGCGAATTCTAATTCAGTACTCGTGAAACTTTCAGGTGAGTACTCGAGTTGAATTTTCGTACCCGCTTTTATAAGCGGCTGCATTTTTTCTTTTAAGAATTTAACACCATGAACAGCAATCGCTACAATATCTGCCTCGCTTGCTTTGAAAACATATTCGCGCTGTTTAGGAGATGTAGAATTGTATAAATGGAAAATAACGGACTTTGCATCTTTGACTGCTTCAAGACTGCGTGTGATTAAATCTTCACGGCATTGGCAAAGAATTTGAATGGATACGCCATCAGGTATGCGTTTTTCCTCAATTAACCGTCTGCAAAAATCGAATTCAATTTGAGACGCTGAAGGAAAACCGACTTCTATTTGTTTGAACCCAATTTTAACAAGTAAATCAAAGTATTCTAATTTTTCTTCTACGCTCATAGGTTGAGCGAGTGCCTGATTTCCATCTCTAAGGTCAACACTGCACCAAATAGGCGCTTTGGTTAGGGTACGGCTAGGCCACTGACGATTAGGCAGTGAGACAGGAGGGAAAGAAATATACTTAGTAACCGGAGGCTTTTGCATGGCGTAAGATACGCTTAAACATTAAATCTAGAGTTGGTATGGCGAGGAGGGAAGGCTTTATAAAGGAAGATTCTTTAATCGATACCTTCCTAGGCTAGTGACTAAGGCGTGGCCTTAAATCGAACTTCGGTATAGGACTTACGCGCAACCTCCTGATAGACAGCAATTTAAAGACTGCGCGTCAATGTAAGTCGATTAACCAGAAGGAGGTGTGTCATACTGCGGTAAGTCTTTGTATCGCTTGTATTTAGTCTTAAGTCAAGGCGTGTAACTGAATGCTTTGAAACCTCGTCTTGCTTGATGTGCATGAGTCTGCATTTCTCCCTGTATGTCTGAAGACCAGTCGTTTGATCTGGCTGGGTGCCTCAAGCGAGTGCGTAAGCGCGATCAAAGTGCTGCGCGCGAACTTGTTGAACACCTATATCCCTTGGTCATCCGAATTATCCGGGGACACTTACCTCGTCGTGTCCTTGAGGAAGATATCGCACAGGAGGTATTCTTAAAAATGTTTACTCGGATGGATCAATATCAGGGAGCGGTACCTTTTACTCATTGGGTATCTCGTATAGCGGTAACTACCTGTATCGACCACTTGCGTGCTCAGAAAAGAAGGCCTGAGTATCGTTTAGCCGATCTTTCAGAAACGGAAGCTGACTTAGTTGAGGCTACAACCGTTAATGCTAACGCAGTAAGTCCAGACAATGCCTTAGCTTCACGAGAATTACTTTTTAAACTTTTAGATCAACTCAACCCGAGTGACCGCATGGTCATTCAATTACTTGATCTGGATCAAAATTCGATCGCAGAGGTAAGTGAAATTACAGGATGGAACGGCTCACTGATTAAAGTCAGAGCCTTTAGAGCGAGAAGAAAATTACAAAAATTATTTACAGAACTTAAAAAAAAGGAAGGGTCATGAACGAAAAACAACTCAGATATAATCGATTAGTCGATGCAGCACGCTTAGCGCGTGATGATCGCTCAGATGTAGCACCGTATGGTTTTGCTGCACGGGTGGTTTCACTTGCTTATACTGTACCGCAGTCAGTATACGCGACCTATGAAGGCGTATCGTTTAAGGCGATGATTTTTGCTTGTTCAATTACAGCGGTTGTTCTTGTTGCAAATACATCGAGCCTTATGCGACTCATAAGCCACGACGATCCAACTACCGAACTTGTTGATTTAAGTTTAGATTAATAAAGTTAGGATTTTTAAATATGAACCAACGCGTCAAAATAGCTTTAGCCTTCTGTGTAGTCTTCGCAGCAGGCCTTGCTATTGGTTTTGTTACTACGTTGCGTTACACGCAACCGGTTCCAGTTAAAGGCGTAGATGGTCCACCAGAGAAATTTAGTGTTCAACTGCTTCAGCGCTGGATTAAATTAAATCGTCTCAATTTAACCTCCGTACAGTTGCAAAAGATTAATCCTGTTATTCGGGATACGGCTGAGGATCTTAGGCGTTTAAGAAGTGAGAATTTAAATAGCGAACAAATCATTTTAGAGCACATGCAAGATGAAGTCTCTGATCAGCTAGAACCTTCGCAAAAGAAGGTTTTTCAGGGTTTAATCGACAAACAACGCATAATGATGGATCAATTTATTGAAAAACAGAGACTTAAGGCCATAGAGCAGAAGGCTAAGCTCGAGGCGGCTCACCCGGTTAGTTAAAAGATTTAGGATTGTTGTTGCGCGTTAGTAATAGGCCTTCATTTTTCTTCTTGGCCAGGTGCCATGCATGGGCAGGCGCGTGAACTCCGCCAGGGCCGGAAGGCAGCAACGGTAACGACGTTCTCCTAGTGCCGTGGAGTGCCTGGCCACCTTTTTACTTTGTCACAATCCTACCAAGTCATAGCTCGCAAATGGAGACCACAAACGTTTGAAGACGTTGTGGGGCAGGATCATGTTGTCACGACTTTAAAAAATGCGATTGCCCGTAATCGTATTGCTCATGCCTATCTGTTTGTAGGACCTCGTGGCACAGGAAAAACATCGACGGCTCGTATCTTTGCGAAGGCTTTAAATTGTACAGATGGTCCTAAAGTTGACTTTTCACTTACGGATCCTGCTGTTCAGTCGATTGCAGAAGGAACGCATCTCGATGTTATAGAAATCGACGGTGCTTCTAATAACGGTGTCGATCAAGTACGTGATTTAAGAGATACCGCACGTTATTCTCCAGCACAGGGTAAATATAAGATCTATATTATCGACGAAGTGCATATGCTTTCTACAGCTGCTTTTAATGCACTGCTAAAAACGTTAGAAGAACCACCACCGCACGTAAAATTTGTTTTTGCTACGACTGAAGTTCAGAAGGTTCTTCCTACCATTTTATCCCGCTGTCAGCGTTTTGATTTAAAACCTATTCCTACGCCGCTTATTGTTGAGCGACTCGCGAAGATAGCAAAAGCAGAGAAAATTAAAATTTCAGATGAAGCGCTTGCTTCTATTGCGCGTATGGCAGATGGCGGTATGCGTGATGCTCAATCTATTTTTGATCAGATGATTTCATTTTGTGGAAATGAAATTTCTGAGCCAGATGTACTCGATGTATACGGTTTAGTTTCAGGAGAAAAAGTTTCTGAATTAGCTGCTGCTATTGCTAAAGGTGATGATAAAAGAATTATCTCTTTAGTGGATGAATGTGATGCAGCAGGTCGTGACCTGGTACGTTTACTTACGGATCTTCAAGCGTTAGTGAGAACTGCTTTACTAGATGCTATTTCACAAAGTGGACGCTCAAGTAAACTAGGAGCTCCTTTGTCTACCGAACAACTAACACGCTTACTTGATGCGCTTAGAGAAGGTGAAGGCAGTGTTAAATTAGGTTTAGCTGAACGTATTAATTTTGAAGTCACGCTTTTAAAAGCAGTTGAGGCAAGCCGTTCGCGGGCTATTGATAGTTTAATCAAGGAACTTGCAGCGTTAACTCAAGAGGTGAGTGACGCATCTTCCGACTCAGCTTCAGTTCAAAAAAAAAAGACTTAATTGAGCGACTAGAGGCTAAGCTTAAAGAAGTTTTAAGCGCTCAAGCTGAAATTGATCCTACGCCTTATAAGGATGTTATTGCGCTCGCACCCGTTGTTTTAGCGCAGAAAAAAGAGGTGCCTAGTAAACCTGCAGAGCCGGTTTTACGTACGGAATCTGAGGTTGAAGTAACCGAATCAAATTGGCCTTCGGAGGCGGAAGAAGCCGCGTTTCTTGCTAGTACGGATAAGTCGCAAGATGTTCTTCAAACGCAGTCACATGATTTGCCACTAGCTCCAGAACCAGTTGAAAGTACGCCAGATCAGCCGCTTCCGCCGCTTGATGAATTAATTAAACGTATACCTGCGCCACTTCGGGATACAATAGAGGAATTATTTAGAGCAAAATACAGTAGAGCTACACGTATTAAGGAAACAAAAAACCCCGACCTAAATTAAAGATCGGGGTTTTTTAGAAAAGAAGCGGTTTACTTAAGGAGCATGTCCTTAACTGTTTTACCAGCCGGAATCATTGGAAGGACGTGTTCTGTGTAAGGGATAATAACATCTAAGAGGTATGGGCCATCACAATCTAACATCTCTTGAATAGCTTCACGAAGTTCGGAGCGCTTAATGACGCGGCGACCTTTCACGCCATAACCTTCAGCAATTTTAACGAAGTCAGGATAAAGTGCTGATGGATTGTCAGGACTACCGACATTATTTTCGTCACCTAAAATTGTATTACCACGAACACTTCCGTAGAAGCGATCTTCCCATTGAACAACCATGCCAAGGTGCTGATTGTTTAAGATGAGTGCTTTAGCACCGATCTTTTCAATGTGAGCGGTCGCAAGTTCTTGAATGTTCATCGCAAACGAGCCGTCACCGTCAATATCGATAACTTGCTTGTCTGGTCGTGCTACCTTTGCACCTAAAGCTGCAGGGTAACCGAAGCCCATTGCTCCAAGACCTAAGGAACTAATGTAGCGGCGTGGTTCATCAAAACGGTAGAACTGAGCAGCCCACATTTGGTGCTGACCAACGCCCGTTGTGATAATCGCATCACCTTTTGTGAGTTCGTATAAAACTTTAACAGCTTCCTGCGGCTGAATGTGATTACTTTCTTCGTAACTGAAAGGATGTTCTGTTTTCCAGGTTGTGATTTGCTTATGCCAAGCGCTGGTATCAGGAGCAGTAAATTGAGCTGAAGTAAGTAGATCGTTTAAGCGACCTAGAGCATATTTAACATCACTTAAAATATTTAATTGAACGTGAATGTTTTTGTTATGCTCAGATGCATCGATATCGATGTGAACAATCTTAGCGTTCTTAGCAAACTTGCTCGTATCACCCGTGATACGATCATCAAAACGTGCACCTAGAACGAGGAGTAAATCGGATTCATCTACTGCCCAGTTTCCGTAAGCACTGCCGTGCATACCAAACCACTGCATGGAAAGCGGATGTGTTTCAGGGAATGCACCAACACCCATTAAGGTTGTCGCTACAGGAATATTTGTTTTTACAGCAAAGTTTTTTAATTCCTTACATGCATCAGCGGAAATAATACCACCACCTGCGTAAATAACAGGCTTACGTGCATGACCAATTAAAGAGATTACTTGTTTAAGTAGGTCGTCACTTGCTTTGTGGGTTACGCCAAGTAAAGGATTACGGAAGTGAACACTCGCTGGAAATTCTGGTTTGAATTTCGCTTGTTGAATATCTTTTGGAATATCAATTACGACTGGGCCTGGACGACCTGAGCGAGCGATCTCGAATGCTTCTTTAAAAATACGTGGAAGTTCAGTCACATCCATAACGAGGTATGAATGTTTAACGATTGGTAGCGTCATGCCGAAGAAATCGGTTTCTTGGAATGCCATCTTTCCAATGTATTTTGTGAATACTTGACCTGTGATTGCTACCATTGGAATTGAATCCATGTATGCATCAGCAATTGCAGAAACTAAATTCGTCGCACCAGGACCGCTGGTTGCCATACAGACACCTACTTTTCCGGAAACACGTGAATATGCTTCTGCTGCAAAAGAACCGCCTTGTTCGTGACGAGGTAAAATAACACGAATTTTATCCGAACGAGCAAAAGCTTGGTGGAGTTCTTGGGACGCACCACCTGGATATGCAAAGATGACGTCTACGCCTTCACGGACCAAGCATTGGACAACGGCATCTGCACCTTTCATTTCAGGGCCAATGTCAGCCTTGGTATGAGGTGTGGTAGCTTGAGCGGAGGTATTCATAGGACGTAAGTAGAGGTAAATTCAAATACATACGATGCTAGTGAGG
This sequence comes from Opitutaceae bacterium, assembly GCA_036824825.1. GTDB lineage: Bacteria > Verrucomicrobiota > Verrucomicrobiia > Opitutales > Opitutaceae > Palsa-1447. The sequence continues at coordinate 55,188 of DAISZL010000004.1, read as the reverse complement.
CAAGCTTTGAGGACAAAGACTGATAGATCGTAAAAATTACAATTTTCAGATGGCCTTACTCAGTAGCTAAGAGCAAGTTAGAGGTATGCTTAAGCTCCTTTTTGTAGGTGATATCGTGGGAAAACCGGGCCGCGATATTATTGCTGACCGAATGGGTCGGATTCGTAGTGAATACGGCGTTGATTTCGTTATCGCTAATGGAGAAAACGCAGC
>DAISZL010000004.1:8961-54875 GCA_036824825.1 Opitutaceae bacterium | reverse complement strand
GACTGCCCATTTTTATGTGCAGATCGCATGATTGAACGCCTTAAGGCGCAGGCGGATGCTATTATTGTAGAAATTCATGCGGAAGCTACCTCTGAAAAACAAGCATTAGGCTGGTATTTAGATGGAAGAGTAACTGCAGTTGTAGGAACGCATACCCATGTTCCTACAGCGGATTATTGTGTATTACCTAAGGGCACTGCTTTTATGAGTGATTTAGGTATGACGGGTCCGTATCAATCCGTTCTCGGTCGTGAAATAGCTCCCGTGATTTCAAAATTCCTAGATGGCATGCCAAAGCGCTTTGAAGTTGCTACGCAGGATGTAAGACTTTCCGGTGCACTCATTGAAATCGATGCTTCCAAAGCAATTGCTAAGAAAATCGAGCTTCTGACCGTTAGAGCTTAACCGAACCCCCCTAACCGCATGGCTTGACCGAGGCGGTGATAATGGTTCATTGTAAATAGATATAAACCTCTGATGGACACCTTTTTGATTGATGTTCCAATGCCTTCTATGGGCGCAACCGTGAATGAATTGACGGTGGTTAGTCTTAAACTAGAACCTGGTGCTACTTTATCTAAAGGCTTGGCAGTAGCTGAGTTAGAAAGCGATAAATCGGTGTTCGTATTTGAATCACCCTGCGATGGAGTACTCAAAGCAGTCCTAGCTAAAGCAGGTGATGTAAGACCAGCTGGAAGTCCTTTTCTAAGGATTGAGACAAGTGATGTGTCCTTAAAGCATTTAACATCAAAGGGTGACGCTGCTTCTGGTGCTTCAGCAGCTCAAGCTGCAGATAAGCCAAAGCCGATTTGGACACCTAAAGCTACTAAACTTGCTCAAGAGGCAGGTTTAGATCCTACAACGATTAGTGATATAGAAGCTACAGGTCCTGGGGGACGTGTATCTGGAGATGATGTCACTCGTTATCTAGCAAAAATTAAAAAGTAATTTTTGCCACTAACTCCTTTCATTGAATGGCTTCTCTTTCAAGTAACTCTGTATGTATAGCTGGTGTAGGTTTTGCAGCACCTGCTACTGTTCGAGATAACAGTGAAATTTTAAAAGCATTTCCTAATCGCACTGAGGCAGAAATCGTTCGTCTCACAGGTATTAAAGAGAGGCGTTGTGCAACGAGTGGAGAGAGTGCAACTGAGTTGGCTGCTGAAGCATGCCGAAACGCACTTTCTCAAGCAGGTGTAGATGTAAGTAAGATTGATGGAATCGTGATGGCGACCCTGATTCCTGATCAGCCTGTACCTTCGATGGCGAGTTCCTTAGCTAAACTCCTAGGAGTGCCGCATGCGTTTGCTTTCGATTTAAATGCAGCGTGTTCCGGTTGGTTGTATGCTTTAGAAGTTGGAAGATCTTTATTATTATCAGGTACTTCTAAGTGTATTCTTGTAGTTACTGCTGAACTACTTTCTCGAATCACTAATCCTAAGGATCATGACACGGCATTTTTATTCGGCGATGGAGCCGGAGCTACTGTGCTTACATTAAGTGAAGGCGGACATAGACTACACCGATTTGGAATTTCCGGAGATGCTGAACAGTATGATTCAATTCAGCGTTTAGGTGGTGGTGCTCGAAATCCTGTTCCTGATGCGAGTGGAAAAGATATGGATAATTTTTACCTACAAATGAATGGTGCTGCTGTTTTTAAGCACGCTGTTGTAGGATTTGCTCAGCAAATAACCGATACGCTTGAGCGAGAAGGCTTAAAGCCTGAAGATGTTGCGTGGGTTGTGCCGCACCAAGCTAATGAACGTATTTTGCAGGCTGTGAGTAAGCGTGTAGGCATTCCTTACGATAAGTTTGTTATGACGATTGCCACCTACGGAAACGCAAGTGCGGCCAGTGTTGCCATTGCACTTGGGTGGGCTTCTGAGGAAGGACTTTTTTCAGAAGGAGATAAGATTATTTGCTGCAGTGTTGGTGCAGGTCTGACCTTTGCTGGCGGACTTATGGTTTGGTAATAATTTTATCTAACGCTTAGACTTGGTTTTGTAGTTCGTAACCAAGAATACTGATCGCTGAAATTGCGGCAGTTTCGCATCGTAACACAAGTGGTCCGAGCGTTACCGATTCAAATCCGTGTTGTTTGGCTAATGCGAATTCGCTAGGTGAAAAATCACCTTCTGGGCCTACAAGCCAAAGTACTGACTTAGGTGATCTTCCTGTTCTTTTCGTGAAGAGAGATAAGACCAGTTTGAGGGAAAGTGCTTCCGGCTCTAAACTTGCAATAAGTCTTAGATCATAACGAGAGGCATTTTCAACGACTGCTTTGAAAGACTGCACGGAAGAAATAGTAGGAAGCCACGGATTTCCGCATTGTTTAGCGGCTTCTAAACTTGCTGTATACCATTTCTCTAGTTTTTTCTCTGATCTGTCCAATTCTAGTTTAACTTGAGTACGCTCTGTTTGAAGAGGAATTATGTTTGTTACACCAAGTTCTGTTGCCTTGCGCACAATGTCATCCATGTGCGTTGCTTTAGGGAGTGCTTGAGCAAGCGTGATAGAGTAGGTGAGTGGATCATGATGCTTAATTGATAAGACATCTAAGTTTGCGGCTTTCTTATCCGACTTGCTTAACTTGCAATTCCATTCCGTGCCTTTCCCATTAAATACAACAACGGGGTCTCCTACTTCAGCTCGGTTAACAACAACCAAATGATGCGACTCATCAGCAGACAAAGTAAGCGTAGTGAGGTCTGCTTGGTTAGAATTATAAAAGGCGCGAAAGTCTGGCATAGATAATAAATAAGGGCGTCAGACATTACTGCCGGACGCCCTTATACAATAAAACACACAACACAGTATGAAAACCCTAAAAGAACACCTACTGACATAATGAAAGACGTGGGTTTCTTAAAAACGTTCAAAGTATTCAAAAATAGGGTGTTTTTCAAAAGCTTGCCTCCCAGCTTTCATTTTAGTGATATCGGAAACTGAGTAGTAAGCCCAGGTGGCGGAATTGGCAGACGCAGTAGACTCAAAATCTTCCGACGCAAGTCTTGTGGGTTCGATTCCCACCCTGGGCACCATCTCTATTAAATTGTAACCTATTGTTATACAGTTAATTAAGCATAGCTTCATTAATTGCTTACTTATCTTTGATAGCAAATGTTGTCCTCTTAAGATCTGTGTCTGCTTTGAAATAAGGGGATCTGTGGGAATGGATACTTATAATGTTATACTTGGCTACTAATCATTAAGGAGCGGATCCATGATGTTAGCTGGAAACTCACTCTGTATATTTTGTAGTGAGCATTTTTTAAACACTCCTGCATTAGAGGTGAGTTGGATTATATATGTATTGTTAAAATATAATCCGTTATCTAAAATTTTTTAATGCTCAAATTAAGATATAACGTTCTTACGGCGATTATTCTAGCAGGAGCGTTAGCTCGGATTTTACCTCATGCGCCAAATGTTACGCCTATTGGTGCCATGGCTTTATTTGCAGGAGCTCAATTCGCTAATAAGCGGCTAGCTTTTATTGTACCTATTTTAGCTATGATTTTAAGTGATGCTATTCTTGGTTTTCACGCAGGTATTATTTCTGTTTACGGATCTTTTTTACTTAGTGTAGGCCTTGGTTTGTGGCTAAGAAATCACCGCAGTGTTGGTTCAACAGTGTTGGTAAGTGTGATTAGTTCACTTTTGTTTTTCGTAATTACAAATTTCTCGGTATGGGTTTCTGGAGGAATGTATCCAGCTTCTCTGCAAGGGCTCATGAGTTGTTATGTCGCTGCACTACCGTTTCTAAGAAATACACTTTCCGGAGATCTACTCTATGTAGCAGTATTTTTTGGAGGACTTGCTTTGGCGGAAAAACGCTGGCCTATGCTTTCAGAGATTAAGACAGCTTAAGTCTGTGAGAGTGGGTTTGGTCCTGTTAAGTGGTCTTTCTTAGTTTCATCCTAAATTTAGTAAATGGTTAACTAAGCTAGATGTTGTAATTATTTCAGACGAATAGTAGATAATAAATATCCCCTTAATCCTATGTGTACTACGCTTGATCTAGGTATCAGGTTGGGTACGAATATTGCTTAAGCTTTCCTAAATTAATTATCCCACTTATGAGCGAATCATTTACTAGACGTACATTTCTTAGCAGTGCAGTTGGTGCTAGTTTAGCTTTAGGACTAAAATCTACTAAAGCAGAGCCGTCTCCATCTCAGCCTGTACATACAGCCAAGAAAAATGAATCGTTAGTGTGGCCAATTTGGAATCAGACAGATGAGGCCTCCCTTTTAAGTGCACTTAATAGTGGACACTGGGGTCGTGTTGATAATTTAGCAACGAAGGTACGTGAGTTTGAAGCATTGTACGCTTCTAAGATGAAGGCGAAATATTGCGTAGCGACATCCTCTGGAACTACTGCACTCATGACTGCTTTGGGCGCTCTTAATATTGGACCTGGCGATGAAGTTGTTGTTTCTCCTTATACGTTTGTTGCAACGTTTAATGCTATTACTAGTAACTTTGCTTTACCTGTTTTTGCTGATACCGATATCGAAAGTTTTCAGATAGATCCTAAATGTATCGATAAAGCGATAACTCCAGAAACAAAGCTAATCATTCCTGTTCATATTGGTGGCACTCCAGTAAATATTGATGCTATCGATGCTATTTCAAAAGCTAGGTCGGTACCTTACCTTGAAGACGCATGCCAAGCTCCATTTGCTGCATGGAGAGATCATCCGATTGGTACTTACGGCGTAGGTGGATGTTTTAGCTTTCAAGCAAGTAAGAACTTAACGGCAGGCGAGGGCGGAGCAGTGCTTACGAATAATGAGGAGTTTGCAAATCTGTGTTTTGATTATCACACACCAGGCGCTACTAAAAAAAGCATAAGTTCAGGTCGTGGTAGCAATTTTAGACTAACTGAATTCCAAGCAGCTATCTTATTAGCTCAAATGCAGCGTCTGGATGCACAGTATAAACAAAGAGAGAGTAACGCTCTATATTTAAGACAAATGATTAGTCAGATAGGTGGAATTACTCCTTCCTTTTTATATCCAGGAACTACGCATAGTGCATGGCACTTATTTAAATTCCGTTATAATTCAGCTGAATTTTCTGGATTAAGCCGTACACGTTTTGTTCAGGCTTTGGCAAAAGAAAAGATTATAGCTTCATATGGCTATACCGATCTGCCCACGTCTCCACATGTTGTGGCTCTTGCAAGTAATCCGCATTATCAAAAGATATATGGTAAACAGGCGATGACAGATTGGTTAAGTCGCATTCAATGTCCAGTAAACGTACGCTTAACTCAAGAAGCAGTTTGGTTCCCGCAATATACGTTATTAAAACCACGTTCGGAAATAGAACGTATTGCACAAGTTATCGCAGGGATTAAAAAACAATCTGCTCAATTAGCTAAAGCTTAGCCAAGTGTTGCATTCGTATCTTCTAGGCATTCAAAGACAATAGCTGTTACATTGTCTTTTCCGGAACTGCTTAATGCTTGATCTACAAGAAGCTGAGCAAGTTCAGTTGCTTGCTTACTGCGCATGAGTTCTTCGATCGTACTGTCCCAAAGTCCGTCAATTAGACCATCGCTACAAATAAGAAACTTATCGCCTTTCTTTAGTCCGACTGCACCTACTTGTGGTTCTAATTGTTGATAACCAGTGCCAAGAATCTGGTTTAATATGTTTTTCTTAGGATGAGAACGAGCATCCTTCTCTGTTATTAAGCCTTTTTTTCTTAAATCACCTACCGGGGTATGATCATACGTGAGCTGATTTAACTTACCTTTTTCAGGGAGTAGATAGATGCGACTATCACCAATATGGCCATAATATAACCAACCAGGAGTCAGCCAGCATAGGCTTAAGGTTGATCCCATACCTGAATATTCTTCAGAGCTGTAGCCTAAGCGTAATAATTCATCATGAATCTTCGTAAATATTTCGATGAGAATGTCGCTGAAGCTATCGCCTATTCCCGCTGCACGCAGTCTAAAACCAAGAGGCATGTACTGCTTGAGTTTCTCTGTAGCGATTTGGCTAGCGATTTCTCCTGATTGTGCACCACCAACTCCGTCGCTTACAGCTAGAATAAAATCAGAATTTTCTAATGCACCTTGTCCAAGTGACTCTAATTTAGTGATAGCTTGTCCCTCGGACTTAATTATCAAAAAGCTATCTTCATTATTTTCACGAATATTCCCCCGATGTGTAACGGCAGACCAATTTATCTTTAGTGGAGGAAATTCAAGAATTGTTGCTAGTTCAAAATCGATAATACAGAAACGTCCGTCTCCAACACGATAAGTGATATTGCGTAATTCTCTATCGTCATGACGAACGCCAAAAGGGGTAAGTTCGTCATAGAGTTGTCTCATCGATTCGGGATCAAGATGGTCAACTCGCTTACCGCAATTAGTAGTAACGATCTTTAAATCACCAGATTCGCTTGAAATTAATTTAGGTACAAAATCACATCCCTTTTCTTCGAGATATTTAAGGACACGAACTTCATTCTCAAAGCGCTCCCTTGCAAGATACCCACGGAACCATTTATGAACCGTGCCGTCGTAGCCGATACGAACGAGACTTCGTTGCGTATCTTTTACTTCATGCATGGGTATTTATGCTAAAAGCAGATGTATCTATTAACGAGTAAGTCTGTATATAAGAATTGCTGTGCGCTTTACTAAATCATTGAGGGATTTTTCATCAACGAATTCACCTGGACTGTGAGCTCCCATACCGCGTGCACCTAAACCATCAATTGAAGGAATGATTGGTGCTACAAACGATACATCTCCTGCACCTCGTTCATTAGGATCGGAAGCAGTTACTTTTCCTTGTCCTAGATCCATACTAACTTCATTAACTTTGCTAAGTAAGTCTAAACTTCCCTGATTTTCGATCATTGCTGGGTAGGAGTCTTCAAATGTTATAGTTGCATCTGTACGACGTAAATGACGAGCAACGATAGCTTTCATGGTTTTACGAGCTCTCTGTAGTTGCTCAGGATTTGAAAAACGTAAATCGCCATGAACGAGCGTGGAGCGGGCGACAACATTTCCTTTACCGCTAGCTGTTCCAGTTGATCCATTAAGTGTCACGTCAGTGCCACCAACGATTACAGATGGATTAAACGTCAGACCTTTTTCTTTACGTAATTCTACACGGAATTCATTTAGAATTCTTGCTGTTTCGTATATAGCTCCATCTCCAGCTGCCTCAGAGAAGATGATACTTGAGTGCGCCTGTACGCCCGTAACTTTTAGGCTCCATGAACTGGAACCTCTGCGAGCTGTAGTTACGGTATCTCTTACAGAGTTTTCAAATGCAAGGGTGGCGTCACTTCGTTTAGCGGCTTCAATAAGGTCGTGTCGTGATATTTCAATAGGATGACCTGCTGATTCTTCATCGCCTGTGAATGCGGCTATGAGTTGGGTATTATTTAAAGCACCGATGCTATTCAAAGCGCGTAATGCCATGATTAATATTACATCACCGCCTTTCATATCACTCGATCCTGCTCCATAACCGCGGTCTCCTTTTTGTACAAAATTGCCACCTGGTAGAACGGTATCTAAATGACCAATCAGAAGGAGTCGTTTTCCTTGATTTCCTTTTCTCTCGGCAAAAAGATGTCCTGCGCGTTTTACCGATTCAGGCATCGGTATCCACTGGGAGGTGAAACCAAGTTGATCGAATTGAGTTTTAAAAAATGCTCCGGACTTTTTTACTCCCTCAATATTTTCGGTGGGGCTATTAATATTTACGCTATCACGAATCAGATCAACTGCGTCTGTAGAATGATTGTCTATATACTGAATTATCTGTTTTTCATCTGCACTCAGTGGCGCCGCGTTGCTTAGTTGCGAAAGAAAAGGTGTTACACCTATAATGATAGCAAGTGTTAGGGTATATTTACGTACGGAATTAAACATGACTAATAATTACCTCTATCTCGTATCTATCTCAATCAATAATATTAAGATATCTTCAAACTATTAGGGTTAGTACTTGCAACTTAACGTACGTGTTTCTCATAGTGGTTTTATGAGTGCTACAGTTACCCCTGAACTAGCAACGAAAAAAGGCCGGCTTGAATCTTTAGATGCACTTCGAGGGTTTGATATGTTTTGGATTACAGGAGCAGAATTCTTAGGGGAAGCGCTCAAGCATTATAATAATAGTTTTTTTGGTGGATTATTTTATACCCAATTAAGTCATGCAAATTGGATCGGTTTTCATTTTGAGGATTTAATATTCCCCCTTTTTGTTTTTATTGCCGGTGTATCGATTTGTTTTTCCGTTAGTTCACTTGTTGCAAAAGAAGGTGAATTTGCAGCAATTAAGCATATTTTGAAACGGACCGTCGTAATGTACGTAATTGGTCTATTATACTATGGTGGATTTTCTGGTGGAATTGAGCATATCCGGTTTTTAGGAGTACTTCAGCGCATTGCTCTTTGTTATATGGTAGCGAGTATTTGCTTCATATATTTAAAACCTAAAGCCCTTCTAGTGTTAACGGTTGGAATTCTGGTATCCTATTGGCTCATGATGAAATATATTCCTATTCCTGTCATTGGTGCAGGCAATTATGAGGAGGGTAAAAATTTAGCTAATTGGATTGATAAGCAGTATCTTCCAGGACGCTTATGGAATAAGGATCATGATCCTGAAGGCTTATTGAGTACATTTCCTGCTATTTCAAGCTGTCTATTAGGTGTTTTAGCTGGACTGTTTTTACGCTCTGATAAGTCCGCTTCATCGAAGGTCAAAACGCTTATTTTAAGCGGTATAGCTCTAGTGATCATTGGCTATTTATTCGGACTAGAGTTTCCAGTAATTAAAAAAATATGGTCTTCTTCTTTTGTTCTTGTAGCTGGAGGTTATAGCTTAATTTTACTTGGAGTCTTCTATCTCGTTATAGATGTATTACATATTAAGTCATGGGCAGCTCCATTTACTTGGATTGGAACGAACGCTCTGACTATATATTTAATCTATAACTTAGTTAATATTCCTGCGCTATGTGGCAGGCTTGTAGGAGGAGTTATTGCTCACTCATTAGATAACATTTCTATGGGCCTTGGAGATATAGTACTTGCCTGTGTAAATGCACTACTGTGCATAGCTATCGTTCGATTCTTGTATAAGAAAAATATATTTATACGTATCTAAATTCAGGACTTAGCTTTATCTTTAGTCTTTTGAAGATCCGCGGCACGCCAAAGATAGATAGTTACGTATGTTCGGTATGGTGCCCACCTCTTGCCGAATTCAAAAAGACTATCTGGTTCAGGTAATTCTTTTTTATTATAAACTACCTGAAAGCCTTTTCTTACACCAAGATCATTGACGGGAAGTACATCAAGTCGGCCCATATTGGAAATTAAAAACATTTCAGCGGTCCAACGACCAACACCATTGATGGTAGTTAAGCAGTCGATAATTTCTGTGTCAGGCATTACATCAAATTTTTTGAGAGAAGGAATTTCTCCAGCCAGTGCTTTGGTAGCTACTGCCTTAATATATTTTACCTTCATGCCTGAAAGTCCTGCTGATCTAAGAAGATCTTCTTTTGCTTCAGCTAAGAATTCTGCAGAAGGAAAAGGCGATTTGGGGGATAAAGCTATAAAACGCTTGAATATTGTTTCTGCAGCCTTACCGGCGAGTTGTTGATGAACTATTGCACGTATAATAGACTTATAGGGATCAACGCGTTTAGGTTCTAATGTAATAGGACCTATCTCTTTGATAACCTTAGCCAGCTTTTGATCTTTAGAGAGAGCTTTGATTGCAATGCGGTCCATGTATATTATTCGATTTGCTTTAATAGCTCTACTGCAGGTTGATAATCAGGAGAGTAACTTAGAAGCTTGTGGAGTTCGAGTACAGCCTCTTGTTTTGTGTCAGGATTCCTTAAAAGTAAAAGAGCTAGATTGAATCTAATGGTTAAGTAATGAGGGGCGATATTCACAGCATTTCTATAATGTAAAATTGCCTCCTGATCATGCCCACCTTGTCGTACTAAAAAGTTAGCCCAATTGTTTTCAGCTTCGGCATTTTTTGGATTTATGCGTAGAGCTTCTGAGAAATGAAATACAGCTTCATTCCCTTTGCCATCTATGCGAGAGAGTATACTCGCTAAATTTGTATGAGCTTGTGCTAAATTTGGATCTAATTTGATCGCTAATTTAAGGTGATCAATTGCTTCACTAATACGATCTGAATCCGTAGCTATAAGAGGAGCGATATTACAATGCGCTAATGCATACTTAGGATTTAACTCTAAAGCTTTGTTAAGGTGCTTGATTGCCTCTGATTTACCACCGGGTAACTGGGCTAGTATGATGGCTAGATTTGTGTGAGCCTCTATGTAATTTTGATTGAATGCTAAAGCAGTAGAGTACTCTGCTAATGCTTCATTTTGTTTATCGGAGTATTGGCTAAAATATAGACCGAGGTTATAGTGAGCTTCAGGGTAATTGGGTTCTAAACGAAGAGCCTCTGTGATGTGATTGTAAGCGTTCTCTTTTTCACTGGGAATTAAGAGGAGGAATGATCCATAAGTATTATGGATTGTTGCGCTGGATGGATCTTGTTTTAGCGCTAATTCAAAATGCTCAACTGCTTGATTATAGGTAGTGCGATTTTTGGAATAGATAGTACCTAAATTAGCGTGTGGTCCAACTAAGCTAGGATCTAAACGAAGCGCTTCTTGGTAGTGAAACGCTGCTTCGTCTAATTTATTTTCGTTTAGAAGAATGGTACCTAAATTGTTGTGAGCCATCCAGCACGTTGGATTAGTGCGTAACGTGCTTGTGTATAGAGTTTTTGCATCAGAGTAGTTGGAGCTTTGTTTATACGTTAGATATCCAAGCACAGTTATAATGATAGCAGTAGAACATATTGCCGCAGAGCGGCGGCTCAGGCTAGGTGATTTTATCTCAATCCATAAAAGACTACACAAAGGAGTAATGAGACCAAGGCTTGCAAGATACTGAAAATGATCTGCTACATAAGCGTATCTAAATGGATAGATATTAAAAAATCCTAATACAGGGAATAAAGTGAAAGAAAAATAGAGAAGAGCCGCTATAGGGGTTCTATTTTTTACGGACTTAATTTTTGATTCCAACGCGTAGAGTCCTATGCAAGCAACCAACAGGAACGCAGTTATAATTACATAATAATATGCACCGCTATCGAAAAGTGAGATTCGCCAGTGTTCGTAAATGAAACTTAGATTAAGCGGTAAGACTATTTTACCTAGGTAAAAACATAAAATACGTGTCGATAAGAGAAATTTCTCTGGAAATGTTAATAGGTATTCGCTGCCGTGTGCACCAACGAGATTTACTTCAACCCAAGCAGTAAATAGACCACTCAAAATACCGACGATAAACCAAGGGGTGAGTGGCTTTATATTTTCTTTCCATGTAATTTTACCTGTTTTCCACCAAGTAAGTAATATTAGTACCGCTGGAAGTGTAGCTGTAACTGACTTAGTTAATAGCGCTAGAACAAATAAACCTGTAGCAAGAGCATAGTATTTATTAATTTTGCTTTCACTGTATTTTATATAGGTATACGCAGCACTAAAATAGAATATAGCTGAAACAGTATTTTTTTCTTCAGATATCCAAGCAATAGATTCTACAAAGATTGGATGAATGATAAATAATATGCCGGTTAGCCATGCACCCGGGATAGATAACTTTCTTAACGTTGTTACTAATAAAAGAGCAGCAAGGGCATGTAGCAGTATGTTTGCTAAGTGGTAAAATAATGCGGTATCGCCCCAAAGTATATGTTCAAACCAAAAGAGTGAGTGTAGCAGGGGGTAGTATTGTTGTGTTGTACCAGGTTGCGTCCATATCTGGATCAAGCCATGCAGTGATTGTAGTGTGCTGCGTGTAATGTGCGCATCATCATCCCAGATGAATCCGCCATGTAGTGCGGGCCAATGAGATAAGATACCAAGTAGAGAAAAGCTTATATACCCGAAAATAAGCGTATACCACGAAGTGACTTTTGAAACAGATTGTTCAACTGCTTGCTTTGGAGGCATGGGCTACCGATATAACGCACTGAATAGTAGGTGAAGCTCTAGCATCACGCAACGGGTATATCCTTACAAGGATAAGATTAATATGTAACTTTAGATATCGTAGTTAACGACATCTTTGATTTCAGCAATTGCATCTAAGGTGTATTCGCGGGCTTTTTTAGAAGCAACTTTGCTGATATCGGTCCATACTTCTTTAAGCTTTTTGCCGGATCTACCTTTGTAATTGCCGCTTAGTTCTAAAAGTCCGCCATCAATAGCAGTAGCGATATCTAGAAGTGTAATTTCTGAAGGCGGACGAGCTAGTAAAAAGCCTCCATTAATGCCGCGTTTACTTTCAACTAAACGTGCAGACTTTAGCTCACCCATGATTTGAGCTAGAAAATTAGCAGGTATTTGCTCGTTATTAGATATACGATCTAAACGGACTGGTTCCTCAGAATGGTACTCACGTGCAAGCTCGCACAGAATACGGCAGGCATAGTCTAGTTTGATCGTTATTTTCACTTAATCTATAAGTATCTTTTTTGATGGTTCGCGCAATATTCTAAATTCAGTTTTTATATCAAAGTTTCGGTATGAAACGCATATAGCTTAAGTTTTTTATCCTAAATAGCTTATTGTCCAGAGCGTAGCTATACTGGTAATAATCTAGCTGTTATGGTTAATTTAAACGTATTCGTGTATAAAAACACATATAAAGCTGAATAATCGTATCTAAATATGGGTGTATCTCACTTTATCGATCTATCAGCCTTTCCTTTTGCTGGGGATAACCCACTATAGTGAGTATGGAAAAGAGACGTTTTAGTGAATTAGGTTTATCACCAGAAATTTTAAAAGCTGTAGACAAACTAGGCTATGAAGAGGCTTCGCCTATTCAAACAGCTGTTATACCTGTCATATTAGAAGGAAGAGATGTCGTAGGTTTATCCGCCACGGGTTCGGGAAAAACTGCGGGATTTGCGATACCGGCTATTGAGAAAATTGATTCTCATAAAAAAGCAGTACAGGTTTTGATTTTATGTCCTACGCGCGAGTTGGCTGTTCAAGTAGCTGAAGAGGTCGGTAAACTCACGTTATTTAAAAAAGGCATACACGCAGTGCCTATTTACGGTGGTCAGCCATATGAAAGACAATATCGTGCCTTACAGGCAGGGGTGCAGATTGTAATTGGTACACCTGGACGTGTGATGGATCACATGGAGCGAAGAACTCTCAAGCTAGATAATTTGAAACTCGTTATTTTAGACGAGGCCGATCGCATGCTTGATATGGGATTTAGGGATGATATCGAAAAAATCCTCTCTGAAGTACCCAAGCAAAGACAACTTCTGTTTTTCTCGGCTACTATGCCGCGTCAAATTCAGGAATTGATTAAGCGCTATTCAAATAATCCCGCTCATATCAAGATTGAGTCTGTTGCACAGAATGCTCCTAAAGTAGACCAGGTTTATTATGAAGTAGACCGCCGTTATAAAATTGAAGCTATAACTCGGTTAATTGATTTATACGATTTTAGATACGGAATTATTTTTTGTAGTACGAAAATCATGGTTGATGAGCTAGATGAACATTTACATTCACGAGGTTATGCAACAGATCGTTTGCATGGTGATATAAGCCAAGCACAACGTGATCGTGTTATGGATAAGTTCAGACGTAAGAGCTTCGAATTTTTAGTTGCTACAGATGTGGCGGCTAGAGGCCTTGATGTTGATGATTTAGAGGTCGTGTTTAATTATGACCTACCAAACGATGCTGAAGATTATACTCACCGTATAGGAAGAACAGGTCGTGCAGGTAAATCGGGTAGAGCTATAACATTCGTTTCCGGAAGAGAACTTTATCGTCTAGAAAGCATGGTTCGTTTTGCTCGTTTAAAAATTAGACGTGAAACGATCCCTTCGATGGATCAAGTAGAGGAAGCACGCGCTAAAGTGTTTTTTGATAAGTTACGTGTTACCCTTGATGCTAAAAAGTTTAAGACCTATGAGCCAATGATCGAACGTTTGCTGGATCAGGGTTATGATAGTACAGATATTTGCTCAGCTCTCATTCATTTACTTCAAGGCGGTACGCCTACGGGTGAAATAGAAAAGCCGCAAGCAAGTCTTCCTCCTCCAGTTTTTCAAAAACAAGCATCATCGCACTCAAGTCGTCGTACTGAGAATTCGATGGAGCGCCCCGAAGAGGATGATATATCTCTACAACCGGTTAAGCCTCTAAGAAAAGACAAGTTTGATCGTACACCGCGCACAGGTAAGGAAACGGGTATGACTACCTTGTTCTTTAATGTTGGAAGAAAACAATTAGTAACTGCTGCGGATCTAGTAGGAAAAATAGCAGGCGTCACACGTTTACCAGCTAAAGTCGTGGGTGCGATTGATATACATCAAAGACATAGCCTAGTTGATGTTAATTCAGATCACGCAAATGTAATCCTGAAAAAACTTCAAGGAATTCGTATTAGAGGTGAGGTCGTTAAGGCAGTTCTTGCCACAGACGAGCACAAGGAAGAACAAGAGTTTTAAGTTAATTAAAACCTAATCTTTGCAGTCCTGCTTTCGCAGGGCTGCACTGAGGATCTAGCTCTAGAGCTGATTTGTATTCTTGGGCTGCTTGTAATTGATAACCAGGCTGTGATTCAAGAAATCGTGCGTAGTTTAAATGAATAACGACTGAATTAGGCATAAGTTCTAAAGCCTTTATGAATTCAGATCGTGCCTGTGACTGTTTACCTTCTATAGTAGCAAGAAGTTGAGCAAAATTATTATGCGCTTCAGGATAATTAGGCAGTAAGGATAATGTTAATGTATATTCCTCAATAGCCTCATTTTGGTGATCTGGTAATGTAGCTAGTATGTTTGCTAGATTGTTATGTAGCTGCGCTGAATTTGGTTTAAGGCGTAATGCTATTCGGTAGTGATCAATTGCTTCTTTCTGTGTAGCTGTAGTATTACTAAGTAGTAGGCCTAGATTTCCATGTGCTTCTGCATTTGAAGAATCAAGAGAAAGAGCAATTCTGTATTCAGAAATTGCCTGAGAGGTTGTGTTGTCTGTACGGGATAAGAGATTAGCTAAATTTAAATGGAAAGCAGGATTGTTTGGATCCAGAGAAACAGCTGCTTTATAATGTATTAAGGCATCCTCTTGTTTATCACTATAGCGAGCGTAAAGATTGGCTAAATTATTATGTGCTGCAGCATAGTTCGATCGATATTTAATGGCATCAATAAAATGTTCAGCTGCTTCACGTTCACGACCATGTATTGTTTCTAATACTAGAGCGTAACCGTTGTTTGCTTCTGGAAAATGAGGATCTAGTTTTAATGCAATTTCGAATTCACGTATTGCATCCTCCATGTGGTTATCGAGCGTTGCGTAGAGTTCTCCTAAGTTGGTATGTGCTTCTGTGTAATCAGATTTGTACTGAATAGCATTTTGAAAGTACTTTAGCGCATCTGTATATAATCTGTCTTCTGCCGCTAATTTGCCTAAGTTGTTATACGCTTCTGCAAAATCAGGCTTAAGGGCTATTGTTTGTTTATATTCTTTAGTGGCGCCATCTCTATCACCTGAGTGCTCAAGGTACCATCCAGTATAGAAGTGAGCCCAGGGATTCGTTGGAAGTTTAGCTACGGTATCTTTCCATACCTTGACCGGACTAGCGTAAATCGTATTACGATTATATGTAGTATATATTAACAGACAGCAGATAACGGATAGAATTAACCAACTAATCTTATCACTTAGATAACGGTCTATTACTAATACAATAATTAGTATGCAAGGTATGAGAGGAAGATACATACGATGCTCAGCGATCGTTTCAGTGATGACAGGAATAAAACTCGAACTAGGAGCTAAGACTGCAAAGAAAATAAGTCCTAATAAGCTAAGACGATATTTTTTCGTAAAAGCCCATACTATAGATGAAATACATAAAATAAGACATATGGCTGGAAGTAGTACGGCATTAAGATGTGTTATTGTATCTCTTCCGTAATAGAAAATGAGTGGGCTCGGTAAGAAGACTAATTTAATATAGTGCGTTACTGCATAGCACTGCGTGAGTAAATAGGTGTAACTAGCTTCTAAAGAATTAAGTTGAACAGTACCGCCTCGGTTTTCACCTGTTGCTAATATACAAAGTAGAACAATCCAACTAGTGGCTAAGCCTATATAAAGGAGCTTAGATTCCTGGATAGCTTTTTTGAAGGTTCCAGAAAAAACGAGATAGTCGTAGCAAAGAATTATGATGGGTGCACTCACCATCACTTCTTTTGTTCCCATTCCTAAAAAGCATGCAATGACTGATAAGCATGCAAAAATATAGTTCTTAGGTCCGTTTGTTTTATACTTTATGAAACAATAAAGGCTCAGCAGATAGAAAAATCCCATTAAGGATTCTGCCCTTTGTATGATATAGGTTACGGACTCGGTGGTGAGTGGATGAACTGCCCAAATCAGTGTAGTATACGTTGCAATGCGTAATGCATTTTTATTCGAAAAATGATCAAGGGATGCCCTAATTATTCCAAAGAGTAGGCAGGCGCATCCAAGATGAATGAATAAATTAGTTAGATGGTAGCTCCATACGTTAATGCCACTGATAGCATAGTTGATAGCGAGAGAAAGGTTTAGGATAGGTCTTCCTTCGACTGTAATTCCCGATTGATGAGGAGGAGATAAGGCCGTTGTTAAATGCCGTATAGATGCATTTTGCTCAATAGATTCAATATCATCAAATACGAGTGCTCCTTTGAACGAATTTGAGTACGCTACAAGCGTAGCTAAAATAATAAAAATTAAAGCAATCGGTGTTTGGTAACGATTGTTTAATGATTTCATCAAATTTGGGGTGCTTGCCTCAGTAGTCACAATATTGGTTCCGTGAGGATTTATAATTCTTGCACGGTATTAGTCCTGATTCAATGCCAGGTTTAAGGTTTTTAGCTAACGTCTGCCTGTATTATCTTGTTGGTTAATCAATCGACCATAGTATAATTTCATTACACCCCAAAACGATATAGATTGTATTTAACGTAATGATGGCAAAGGCCTCTAATTATTTTAAGGTATTTATATATTTAGCTATAGGCTTATTTATCTATAGCCCAGCGTTGTTTGGTACTTGGATATGGGACGATACAGCTGAAATTTTAGAGAATGCAGAAATAAAAGGTACGTTAGGATCTCTTGTTTCTATTTGGTTTAATCCCAGTGCTGTAGATTATTATCCACTTAAAACCACGGTTCAGTGGATAGAGTGGCATGTATGGGGTCCGCATGTACTAGGATATCACCTTGTAAGTATATTTTTACATATCCTTAGTGCATTACTCGTTTGGAAGTGCCTACAAAAGTTAGGGCTTAAACTTGCTTGGTGGGGTGGATTATTTTTTTTAATACATCCCCTGGCCGTAGAATCTGTAGCGTGGATATCAGAATTAAAGAATACCTTATCGCTTCCCCTGCTCTTGCTGGCATGGAATTCTTTGCTCGATAATGATCCTGTTAGAGATGGTTCATTTTGGATAACTCCAAAGCTTCGCACTTCTCTAATATGGTTTACATTAGCTATGCTCGCTAAGGCATCGGTCATAATGTTTCCTTTTACTTATCTAGTATATGTATGGTGGAAAATGGGTCGCATCACTTGGGTTAATATAAAAACCACTATTCCATTTTTTGCCGTCGCACTTGTTTTAGGTTTAGTAACCATTTATTTCCAGCAATCCCGAGTTATCGTTGGATCGGATTTAGATAATGCAGATGTAGTGACCCGTATTATTGCTTCATCTTTGAGCATCTTGTTTTATTTTAATAAGATTATTCTACCTCAAGGACTCGAGCCTGTTTACACAAGATGGTCTATTGTACCGATTCGCTTAGAGATGATTTTTCTTTGGATTATATTTATAGGATTAATTTTATTTTTATATAAGAAAAAATCTCGTTGTAATCGGAGTGTTTTATTTGGAATTGGATTTTTCGGTCTCAATCTAGCGCCAGTTCTTGGAATAATTCCGATGTACTTCATGCGTTTTTCATGGGTATCGGACCATCTTGTTTATATATCACTCATTGGCATTGGTGCGCTTATAACGGCAGCTTTTGATGAGGCGTTGGTTAAGTATGCACGATACAAACGAGCTATAAATGGCGTATTAATTTTGATAGCTCTTATCGGTATCTACTTATCCTTTAACCAAGCTGAACTCTACAAAGGTGGTGAAACCTTCTGGAAGAGAGTTTGCCTTAATGACCCAAAATCATGGGCTGCGCATTATAACTTAGCAGTAGCTCTACAGTTTGAACCAGGTAGACAGGAAGATGCGCTTAAAGAATATAAACTAGCTTTAAATTTAACACCTGATGCTGGACAGGGTAAACCTGGCTCTGCATGGCATGCTAATTTGTACGCTAGAGTGCATACTAACATGGGAGGTATCCTGAGATCATTTCCAGGAACTACGCAGGAAGTCATGGAGCACTATCGTAAAGCAGTAGCTCTTGATCCTAAGAGTGCAGATACACATTTTAATCTAGCGGTACTATACCAAGACGATGTAACGCATAAGTTAGATGCAATCTATGAATACGAGCAGGCTCTCAGATATGATCCTAACTGGGTTGAGGTTTATTATAATTTAGGTAATTTATACTCAGAGTTAGGCGACCGTGATGATGAAGCAGAACGTGCATATCGGTCAGCAATTCGGATAAATCCGAATTTTATACAAGCACATTACAATTTAGGATCTTTATTCGCACGTAGTGGACATAATCTTGAACAGGCAGTGCATGAGTACGAACAAGTAACACGATTAAATCCACAATCATTTGATGCTTACTTAAGAGCAGCGTCCGTTTACCAAACTCTAGGAAATAGCGAACAGGCTATTCGTAATTATGAGTCTTCACTCAGGATTAACTATGCTTCGTTTCAAGCGCATTTTAATTTAGGTCTACTACTAGCTAAAACTCAAAATCGTCAACTCGATGCGATAACGCATTATCAACAAGCATTAACGATTGAACCACTTAATGCAGATACGCATTACAATCTAGCAAATTTACTTTCATCAATCCCAAGTAAGTCGTCTGAAGCTGTTGAGCATTACAAAGCAGCAATGCAAAGTAAGCCTGATTTTCCAGAAGCTCTCTATAATTTAGCTATTTTACTTTCTAAGGATGAGACGAAACTAAGTGAGGCTATTACATATCTGCAATCGGCGATAGAATTAAAACCAGACGTATATTTCATGCATTATCGTCTAGGTTTACTGTATGCCCGTAATCCTGCTTCGAGATCAGAGGCTATTAGAGAATTTCAGATAGCACTAAAACTTAATCCAAGCTATGGTCCTGCAAAAGAGGCCTTAAGTGGACTTAGGTAAAATTGATTAGTGCGTGCGTGACTTTAATGAATCGGCTATTCTGATTTCTTTATCTGCATCGATTTGTCTGCCTAGTGCTTGATAGGCATAACCTAGAACTAGGTGCGCATGATCAGATTCAGGATTTAGTTTTACGGCAGCTTCAAAATGTTCAATAGCATCTGCTATACGTTTATCTCGTGCTAATACTAGACCCCAATTGAGCTCTGCTTCACCATAAAGCGGTTTTAGTTTTAGTGCTTCTTTAAAATGAGAGATAGCTCCTGAAACATCACCTTGAAGTGAGAGAGCGATACCAAGATTATTATGCACTTCAGCATAGTCTGAATGCAGACGTAGTGCTTCTTCGTAATGGGATATACCTTCAGTTAAATTGCCCGAGTCAACAAGTGCTAAGCCTAAGTTATAATGTGCTTTTGCATAGTGCGGATTAATTTTTAGTACTTCGTTATATTCAGCTATAGCCTCAGGATAGTGCTTTGATTCATTAAAGATATTGCCAAGATTATCATGCGCCATCCAGCAGGACGGGTTATCGTTTATTATTTTTGAATAAAATGAAATATCATCATCGAAATCTTTCGCGTGCATGTAGCTTGTAAAAGCTAGTGCGCATAGAATACATAAGCCTAAAATAATTCCGCTATACTGAAGGGATTGATGTTTTGATTTAAGCCAATCAAGTAATCTACTAAATCCAAGTACCGTTAAGCTAATCAGGCCAATGATGGCTATGTATGCGAAATGATCAGAGACTAGTGCATATTTAGAGAACGACATGGGAATAATTCCGAGCACGGGAATAAGATTAATACTGAACCAGCCCAGTCCTAACATGATATGTTTTGCGAAAACTTTCTTTGATGAAACGAGATAAGCAATAAGTGCAATCAGTAGCGTCCATCCTAAAATATTGGAGAAAGTTATTAAGCCAATTGGCCACCTTGCATATATAGGTGTAACAAAAAAAGGTATAACAAAACTTTGCAGGTAAAATACTAATACTAGAATGGATGAGATAATCCTTTCAGACAATGTGCCCACGGCTGTTACTTCACCTGCTATTGCACGTGTGTGCTGAAAATAAATAGTTATAAGTCCTAGTATGAGTGAGGCTGCAAAAAAAGGTAAGGTCAGTGTTACGTCACGCTTAGAAATGCTAGATTTTTTCCACCATAGATATAAAAGCAGAAAGACAGGTAGCATCACCACAGAACTTTTTGCCAAGAGCGCTAGAATAAAGACTATCACCGAAGCTAAGTATGTAAAACGACGTTTACTTAACTGGCCCTCATTGTCAGAGACGTAATCTATAAATAAATCAAAAGCTAAAAGTAATAAAGGGAGGGAAAGCGTATTTTTTAACTCAGATATCCAAGCGACTGACTCTACCGCGATTGGGTGTACAATAAAAAGTAAACCACCGAGCCATGCACGCGACATTCCGATTTTATGCAGAATGCGCCATATTAGAAAGCCGCTTATAATATGTAATACTACACTGACTAAATGATACCCTAGGGGATTTAATCCCCATAAATGCCATTCAAACCACTGAAGTGTACTTTTCAGTGGGAAGTAGTCTAGAGCTTGTGGGTTTGTCCAAATTGATAAGAGCGAATCTAAGGATCCGCGAATTTCATTATTAGATACTATTTCTATATAATCATCCCAAACCCAGCTAGCAGACCAACTAGGGATATAAATAAAAAGACCTAGGCTTATAAGCAGAGCGCTTTTTAAAGCATTCCAAAGATCTTTTTTATTATCCTTCATCATGTTCTTACTGCCTTAATCGCTCAATTTGTTCAATAGCTGGTTGATAATTAGGGATCAGGCTAAGAACAATTTGGAATTCATAGATCGCTTCTGCTTGTCGCCCTGGGATACGTCCTAAAAGTAGACCTAGGTTAAAATGTATTGTTGGTAAATTTGGAGCAAGTTTTGCTGCTGATTTATAATGACTAATAGCTTCTTCGTCGTGACCACCTTGTTGTACAAGCATGTTTGCTAAATTATTTTCTGCCTCTGCATAACGAGGATTCAGTTTCAAGGCCTGCTCATAATGAGTAAAAGCTTCGGAGTATAGACCTTGTTTTTTTAGTAAATTGGCTAAATTATTATGAGCCTGTGCTAGATCTGGTTTTGCTTTAAGAGCGTAGCGGTAATGGCTGATAGCATTTTCTATTTGGCTAGGATCTTGGCTAAGGATCGCCGCTAGGTCGTTATGCGCTTCGGCATAGTCAGGCCTTAAGCGTATAGCTTCTTCAAATTCATGGATTGAATTTGTATGTGTTTCATAATTTTGACCTAAAAGTATTCCTAAATTGTTGTGTGCCTCTGGATCGTTTGAATTTAACTCGATCGAGCGTTTGTAATGCTCTATGGCCTCTGAACGCCTTGAGCTATCAAGAGATATCACTTCAGCGTAATTGTAGTGAACAACCCATGAATCAGGATTCTTGCTTAAGTTATATGTCCAAAATATTTCAGGATTAGCATAACGTGCAGCTTCGCTATAACTCATAACTGCTACAGAACCTAGCAGGATTAATCCAAGTAGTTGGATCGCATAATAGGATGGCTTTGATCTTATATGAATAAATTCAGTGAGTCTAATCCAAGCTAGGCACAGGATGATACTTGCAAATACGAGTGAGATATAGGCGAAGTGATCAGATACCCATGAATAGCTCAGGTACGACATAGGAATTACGCCGAGTGCTGGTATTAAGTTTAAAACAAAACAGGAGATTAATAAAAAAAAGCCACGTCCTAATTGTTTTCTAAAAATAATGGTTAGACCTACGCTTAGTATAAGCCCAGTAAGTGCCATCAATGCATATAGAGTTGATAAACTTAAAGCCCATCTAGGATAGATGGAAGAGATGTCTCGAGGTAGGAATGCCTGCTTGAGATAGAACCAAAGGCTTAATGGAGTATTGAATGATCTCTCTAGCCAGGTCCCAATTTGCAAATCTGCTCCTGATATAGCCCGTGCATGTTGAAAGTAAATAGCCACTAAGCTTATTGCGGCAGAAGCAGTAAAGTAGGGTAGAAGTGCAGTGAGATTTTGAATTTTAAATGTACGGCGCTTCCAGGCTAGATACAAAACAGCTGTAACAGGAAACATCACAACAGAGGATTTCGCGAGTAAGGCTAAACAGAAATAGATCAACGAGCGGATATGTCTTTTCTTAGCAATATCCTCATCAATGAAGCTATCCCATGTCAGTAAAAGGAGTGGTAAAGAAAGCGTGTTCTTAAGTTCAGAAATCCAAGCAACGGAATCTACGTTTACTGGATGTACCACAAAAATTAATCCTGCAAGCCATCCATATGCGAATCCAAGCCTCGCTAGAATTTTCCAAATCAAGAGTGCACTTATAATATGAAGTATGATGCTTACTAAGTGATAACCACATGGGTTAGTCCCAAATGCGTGCCATTCAAACCATTGTAGCGTTGTTTTTAGTGGAAAGTAGTCTGCACCTTCAGGAGCTACCCATATCCTTATAATACCGCTTAGCGGTGTTTTAATTGCATTATTGCCTGTTACTTCGAGGCTATCGTCCCAAAGCCACGCTCCATGAAATACGGGTGAGTAAATCCATAGTCCCACTGCTGAAATAAGAAGCAGTTTAAGCGCAGTTATGAA
This sequence comes from Opitutaceae bacterium, assembly GCA_036824825.1. GTDB lineage: Bacteria > Verrucomicrobiota > Verrucomicrobiia > Opitutales > Opitutaceae > Palsa-1447. The sequence goes on along the minus strand of DAISZL010000004.1, from coordinate 31,757 downwards.
TCGTTGAGACATTGTGGGGTTTCTCTTTACAGCTCTTAAGATGGATTAACTCTAAACTGTATCAACCCTAGTTTTAGGCCAAAAAAAAGCACCGATCATTTAAGATCGGTGCTCTGTGTGTTTGATCTAACTTACGCGAATTATGAAGTTGGTACGCTTTGGATCGTCTTGAGGATTCGGCCAGCAACCAAGTATGGATCTGCTGCTGAATTTGGACGACGGTCTTCGAGGTATCCCTTATAAGCATTGTTAACAAAGCTATGTGGGATACGGATTGAAGCACCACGATCTGCAACACCGTAGCTGAACTTGTGGATCGACTGTGTTTCGTGGAGACCTGTAAGACGTAGTTCGTTTTCTGGTCCGTAAACAGCGATGTGCTCAGCGCGATATTTATCGAATGCTGCCATAAGTTTTTCGAAGTATGCTTTACCACCGACTTCACGCATGTGCTTAGTCGAGAAGTTTGAATGCATACCGGAACCGTTCCAATCGAGAGGCTGATTGAATGCGCCAAGAATTGGCTTACAACGCCATTCGATGTCGATTTCGTAGGATTCGCAAAGACGTGTTAAGATATAACGAGCAACCCACATTTGGTCTGCTGCACTCTTTGAACCTTTACCGAAGATCTGGAATTCCCACTGTCCTTTAGCTACTTCAGCATTGATACCTTCAATGTTAATGCCTGCATCCAAGCAAAGATCGATATGCTTTTCTACGATCTCACGAGCTTTGGAGCCTACATTCTTATAGCCAACGCCTGTGTAGTAAGGTCCTTGAGGAGCTGGGAAGCCATCGACAGGGAAACCATAAGGACGGCCGTTCTGGTAAAGGAAGTATTCCTGCTCAAAACCGAACCAGGTATCTGGATCATCAGGAATTGTAGCACGGGAATTGGAAGGAGTTGGAACGCCTGTGTGCTGGTAAGTTTCGCACATGACTAATACACCATTGATACGTGTAGTATCTGGAAATACAGCAACTGGCTTTAAAACAATATCTGAGCTTTTACCTTCAGCTTGTTGGGTTGAACTTCCGTCGAAGCCCCAATCAGGAAGGTCTCCGAGCTTAGGGAAGCTAGCGAATTCCTTGATTTGTGTTTTGCTACGTAAGTTAGCTAGAGGCGTGTAGCCATCGAGCCAGATGTATTCGAGTTTGTATTTAGCCATGTTAAGAGAAGTTGTGGGTTTTACGTCTAAAGTGAGGTTGTAAGACTTATAGGACAGGCCTAAAAGTAATAGACACTCGTTCGTAAACTAGCATGCGTCGTGCCATCGGCAATCAGAAGTTTTTCACATTTAAACTTTTTTTAAAAAAGAGCCAATCTTGCCCGAAACCTAGCCTCTAGCTGTTTTAGTATATTGGATAGCATGCTTTTACGAAACTGCCGTTTTGCTTCAGTCGCTTAATTTACACGGATAGGCAGTACGATAATAGGCAGATTAGCCAGGAAGAAGCGTCTTTGAAGCATCAAGGCTGTATGGTTATGCAGCCAGCGAGTAACGCGGGTTTCATTGAGGAACAGTAATTGTCCGGCAAAGAAAATGTGACTTGGATAAGCTTCAGATGCTTCGATCGATAAACGCATTACTTCACCCATAACATCAGAACTTACAGCAGTAAAAGCAGCAGCTCCATAGCCATGTGATCTTGCCCAAGCTACATATTTGCCCGCATCCTCTTCAGTGTGTTTTTTGAGGGCTTCAATTTCTGCTTCACCTTTAAAATTACCGGCATCCACAGCACCTACTTGGATGAATACAAAGTTGTCAAAGGTATGACCAAACATGCGTGGTATTTGTAATACCGTGTGAAGACCTAGTCCGTTGTAGCCATTCACAAGCACAATCGCTGTGCGTGCTTTAGGTGACATCTCTTTACCTGATGCAACATGGTTCTCAGCAGAAGCGTTAGCTGCTTCAACAATAACATCCAGGCGGCGTAATTGTTCACGTACGCCATCGTAATGTTTTCTGATAGCAAATGCTGCTAGAACTAAAAGTCCGGTGATAACTACTGTTATCCAACCACCTTCAAAGAATTTTACAGCGGTGAGTGAAATAAGAATAAAAAGTGTCAGAATTAATCCAAATCCATTAATCGCTAATTTACCAAACCATCCTTTTTCTGAGTGCCGTAATTGCCACCAATGAATGACCATACCTAACTGGGACAAAGAGAAGGTAACAAACACATTGATACTATATAAAACGACAAGTAGGTCTACGCTTCCCTTTGAAAATACAAGCATTACGAGCGAAGTAATACCCATCAGCATAACACCATTTTGAGTTACGAAGCGGTCACTTAAGTTTGAAAAACGTGTTGGGAACCACCGATCAAGTGCCATGTTTGACATGACGCGTGGACCATCAAGGAATCCGGTTTGAGCAGCAATAATCAGGAGTGCTCCTTCAGAGAAAAGGGTGATGAGTACGAAAGTCGTAGCTACTTTGGGATTCCAGTGAGAGGTCATGTTCTCAAAGAGAACAGCGTTAAGCGTTTTACCTTCTACAGGACTTGATCCATAGAGTAGGTATGCAATAAGTAATCCGGCAACCGTAGCTGCTAGAGATACACCCATATAGACCATGGTTCTACGACCTGTTTGAACACGAGGTTCTCTTAAGATAGGAAGACCGTTACTAACTGCTTCAATACCTGTATAGGTACCAGCACCCATACTGTAAGATTTAAGTAGTAAGGCGAGTAAACCAAACATGCCCAGCTGGTGTACAACGGTATGCGTTTCGACAATGGTTTGATGAGCTACATTACCTAGTACACTACCATGGGTAATCAGAGCATAAAGAATTGCAGCAGCATGCGTTAGTACGAAGACACCGAAGATCGGGAGCCATACCGCTACAGATTCTTTAACGCCACGTAGATTAAGTAAGGTGAGTATTATTACACCAGCGATTGAGAAGGGGAGTTTCCAGTGCTGATATTCCAGAGGTAGTAAGCTAAATAAGGCATCGGCTCCACTTGCGATTGAAAGTGTTACCGTTAACACATAGTCAACGAGGAGGGCGCAGCCGGAAACGACACCGACTTTAGGAGAGATGAGTTTACTCGCTACAACATAGCCACCACCACCGTTTGGGAATGCTGCAATAATTTGAGAGTAACTCGCACAAATGGCTGCAATCGTAATAACGCAGGCGATTGCTACGTAAATACTCAGGTGTGTATAAACACCCAAGGCCTTAAATGTTTCTTCAGGACCATAGCAAGAGGACGATAGTCCATCTGAGCCAAGGCCAACCCAAGCAAACAAAGCAGTAAGAGTCAGGGCGTGGACAAGGTTTTTATCCTCAATCGATTTAGCCTTACCCAGGATTAATGACTTAAGTGTGGTTTTAGGTTTCTGATCCATATATGTGTTATCGAGTCTTTAGAACGCAGTTGATAGGTTAGTATCTACACGGGAAAAACCCGATATAAGGTAGCATTGTAGTAATGCGCACATATCGAGAATTCACCCTTCCCATTTGCTTGCGAGGTTAGCTGTCGGACGCGACCTTGGAAAGTGGTCGTGAAAGTGGTTACTTTCATTAGCCCCTGCGCTACCTTGTTTAAGTGATAGCGCCTGATTGGGTCCCCCACGCATTTACTCTAGGAATTGGTAAATGCTTCAGCGGTGAAAAGAACGTCACCACAGTGCTTAAAGGTAAGGCATAAGCAATATACTTTGATTCAATTATGAACAAAGTACTTAACTAGGCCAATTTACGCATTTTTTCCTAATTGGAACATTCCGTCCCTTGACAGGCTAAGCCGCTTTACACTTTACTGAGCAATATATGGAGGCTGCATTGGATCAACCGGTCCTTGTGTTGAATCGCCTTTGGCAGGCGGTTAACGTTATCGGCGCTAAGCGCGCTTTTGCTCTTCTGTCTCGTGGTCATGCGCATGTGGTTCATCACTACGAAGACGATTTCAGAATGTTTTCGATGATGGATTGGATAGATTTTTCTGTATCTAATCCTCCGAGTGCTGCACTTGAGATGGTTCACACTCCGACACGCACCATACGTTTACCCCGTGTCATCTTACTCACCTTTTTTGATAAACTTCCTTGTAAGGAATTAAAACTCACACGTAACAATGTTTTTGAGCGTGATCGTAATACGTGTCAGTATTGCTCCAAGACCTTATCCCGCGATCAATTAAACTTAGATCATGTTATTCCTCGAGATCATGGAGGAAAAACGACGTGGGAGAATATTGTTTGTTCATGTATTAAGTGTAATACAAAGAAAGCTAACAGATTACCTCATGAGGCTAATATGCGTCTTATACGTAAGCCATCACGGCCAAAATGGAGACCGGTTATTTCACTCGTACTGGGTAAGCAGAACCGTGAAATATGGAAAGACTTCTTAGACGTCGCTTACTGGAATGTAGAACTGGAAGAGTGAGTAATTAACTCTTTCTTTGACGCGACATAAGCCATAAGACTGCTACAGCAATAATATTACCTAAGGAAATAATTGTTCTTAAGGGACGTGGAATCTTAGTCGGTAAAACAAGCACGAGGATTGCTTCAAGAATAAGTACTGCTGCAATCACAATAAGGGTATTTTTTTTATACATGGAGAATTATTTTACCAAGGGTAGCGTGATGAGAAATGTAGTTCCTTCAGGTCCAGTTGATTCGAGAACAATATCACCATGATGGCTTTGAAGGACGCGCTTGGCGATAGCTAGGCCAAGTCCGGTGCCATCTGGTCTTCCTGAAAGAAAGGAATCAAAAATACGATCTTTGATTGCATCTGGAATTCCTGTTCCCGAGTCAGTGATTCTTATGTGAGCAACAGGAGTTGAATCTTTTTTGTCCTCGGTAGTCGCAATAGTAATCATGCCGCCTCGAGGCATAGCATGCATCGAATTAATAATTAGGTTTAAGAGAACTTGTTGAATTTGTCCTTTATGGACATCAACAATACTCTTCTTGTCAGAAGGCTTGAAGTTAAGCTCTACGCTGCTTTGAGAAAGTTTAAGACGTATGAGGACAATCGTATCATCTATGATTTCTGATAGTATGGAGCGCGCGTGTACGTTTGATGGAGCTTTTCCAAAATTCAGAACACGAGTTACAATTGCTTCCAGTTGATCTAGCTTTTCGCTGATAACACGCATGTCTTGGTTGCGAGGATCGTCTTTTGCAAAATCAGAACCTAAGCCTCCATGGAGTAATTTTAGAACCGTTAATGGATTTCTAATTTCATGAGCAATCTCTGCAGTTAAAAGACCTAGTGTCGTTAATCGTTCATTTTTACGTAGAGACTCTTCACTTTGGAATACACGGTTATATAGGCGTGCATTTTGTAGAGCTACAGCTCCTAATCCAGCGAGTGAAGAGCAAATGCGTTTCTCGTCGTTGGTAAAACGATGCACTTTATCTACGAATACTGAAAGGACGCCAAAAATTTCTTTCTCGTGTACAACGGGTGTGATCAAAACAGATTGCAGGGTTGTATCACTAGGTAAGTCCGCAATATCTGTAAATTCCTTAGACTGAATATTAGTAAACGAAACTGGCTTTAATGTGTTAACAGCACTTGCTACTAAACAATTATTAATCGGAACTTGGTTGCAGTTAGGTCTTGTGTCCTCGGGTCCTGTGTAAGCACTTAAGGATAATGTGTCATTACTGTTGATCAGATAGAATGCGCTGCTTCTAGCACCTAACATACGGCAGGTGTCACGAGTTAATGTTTCAAATAGAGCATGAGGTTCTAATTTTGAAACGAGTGTTTGGCCTGCACTTAACAGTGTCTCGAACTGTTTTGCTTTAAGTTTTAAGCGTTCTAATTCCCACGATCTAAGGAGCGCTTCTGAGAGATCTTCTGCTACGAGATTTAATTCGGTAGCATGATCTTTGGTGAACCCTGAGACTTCATTTGATTCAAGTAAGATAACCCCTAGTGCTTGGCCCTCGGATGCAAGTAATGGTACTGCTAATTGGCACTGGGTTTGATCACGGAGTGCACGGTAACGAGCATCGAGTGAAACTTCTGCGACCAAAGCGGGTTGAGCATGCCATACAACCCAGCCAGGTATACCAAGACCTAACGGAAGGGTTATTTTTTCGTTACCTTCAAAATGAACCTGAGCTTCAACTTCTAGAAGGTTGGTGTTTGCGTTGACTAAAAATATAGCACCTGCGTCTGCTCTAAAATAACGTACGATTCGGTTTATAATTTCTGCGAGACCTTGAGTCGTATCGTTTGCTTTGTGAATACTGTGACTGATCTCGCGGCGTAGTTCCGAAAGTAAACGCGGTGGATCGTTGTGAGTAGACTTCACGGACGCATACTAAAAAGCAAAAGCTAATAGCTGCGAGCTTTCTGTAGCCTAATTTTTAGGCTGTAGCCGATAAGAGTGCAGGAGAAATAACTTCTGAAAGTGAATCTTTAAGGGCTTGTAAGCGTTCAGGTGTGGAGGCCGGTGTATTTTTATCGTTTTCGATGTAAAACGTATCTATCGCTATGCCTCGTTCAGTACCAATGCGTGCAAAGGTTATATCATAGCCACGGTCTGAAATCGTTTTCGCAATTCGGTACAGTAGTCCCAATTGATCCTTGGCTTGAACTTCAACGATCGTTCGATCCATGGATAACTCATGATACACTTCAACCGTTGGTGGGAATGAAGCGTGCATGGTGTCGTTATTGGAAGTGGAAAGATACCGTGTGGCAGCAATCTTTTTAGCCTGTGCAACGATATCCGGATATAAGTCCTTATTGGTAACCAAGCTTGCTTCGATATTCTTAGCAAAAATTTCTTGAGCGGTAGCGTTTTGAACTACACCACGACCTGGCTCAATCACATAGAACGTGTCGATAGCGATGTGATCAGTTCTAGAAATAACTTTGGCACCTAAAATATTTAAACCAGCAACACCAAAAGCACCTGCTAATTTGTAGAATAGCCCTGCGCGGTCCCACGTTACAACATTCACGATAGTAACAGAGCGGTTTAAATCATTTTTCCAATTGATGATTGGCTTTAAAGCGCCAACAGAATCAGCAGAAGAGATCGACGTGAAAAGTTTATTCACCATCTGAATATGCAGCGCTACTTCGTCGGCATCTGTATTAATAAAATAACGATCTGGCAGTAGGCTAAAATGTGCAGTAATTTCATCATCACTAACGCCAGGCATAGTTTTTGAAATGATTTCTTGGTGAGTCATTTGCTTTTGGGTTTCTGAGGATGCGTGAGTTAGATCTCCTGACTTTAAGCGCTCTAGCGTGAATTTATATAATTTACTATGTAGGACATCTTTATAGCTATTCCACAGGTCTGTTGCTGTAGCCCTTGCATCACAGTACGTATGAACGTAGAGGAGCCTGAGGTGTTCAGTTGTGCCAATAAATTCTGCGAAAGTACTAATAGTTTGTGGATCATCGACATCTCTCTTCTGCCAGAATCGTGCCATCGAAAGATGATTTTTAATAACAAATGAAATTATTTCTATTTTTTGTTCACTTACCCCTAAACGCTCTAGGATCGGTCTAGCGATGCGAACTCCGCTTTCGGAATGCCCTTTAATACCTTCTGATTTACCAATATCATGAAGGAGCAGGGTGATATAGATAAGTGATCTATCCGTTTCTTCCGCAAGCGCATCACGGTATTGTGAGGATGTTTTACCAGGATCGGTAAAGACGAGATCTAGTTCCTTAATGCAGTTAAGGGTGTGAACATCTGCCGTATAACGGTGATAATATTCATGCTGAACGAGGCAGTTTAATCCCTGAAATTCAGGGATATAGATGCCTAAAACACCGAGCTCATGCATAAGCTCGAGGGTAGGATAAACGCTACCCACTTCACCCATAATTGCTTTAAAGGCAGCGGCTGCATCAAGAGACGTAACTAATTGTTCACCAAGATGTAATGAATCTCTTATAAGTTCACTTAAATGGAATCCGATCTTGCAGCCGAGTTGTTGGCTATGGCGGAAAACGCGAATAAGTCGCACCGGATCTTCTTCAAATACCTTAGACGAACTGGAGATGAGTTCTTCGCCTCGAACGATGAATCCATCAATATGCTGTAGCTTTCTGAAGCGGGTTGATTTGAGTGAATCTACAACAGACTCGGATTCTGCGATATCTTCTGAATCTGCGGTTAGGGAAAGTCGGCTCTCAATCAGCTTTGCTATTCTAAAAATAGCCTTAGCTGAGCGGTAGTAGTCCTGCATGAATCGTTCAACACGGCGTAAGGTGTCGGCTTGTCTATAACCTAACGTCCAAGCTACTTTGGGTTGAGATTCTAGCGTGAGAATATCGGTCATACGCGTATTTTGAAAATGGAGTTCATTTCTTACGCGTAACAGGAAATCGTAACTTTGGATAAATTCTTCTAAGTCTTTTTGTTTGAGGTATTTTTCGCTAACGAGCTCTTCAATTTTATAGATTCCTAATTTAACTTTGGCCATCCAAAGGGTATTTTGAAAATCCCTGAGACCTCCGACGCCATTTTTAATATCAGGTTCTTGATTAAATACCGTATCTGCGAATTTAGCTCTACGATGAGCTTGGTCCTCTAATCGAGAAGCAATATATGCCTTAGGTGCTTCTCCCGTGTAATAGGCTCTGTAAGCTTGATGGAATGAATCGTATAAGACAGAGGAGCCTGCAACGAGGCGTGATTCTAAGAGTGAAGTCTTTGTCTGAATATTCTTTTTAGCTTCAGTAAAAACTTCGTCCATGCTGCGGGCTGAATGACCAACTTTAAGTCCACAGTCCCAAAGTAAGTACAATGTCTCTTTTGCTAAATATTCCGTAACCGGATTCATTACGGTCTTCTTTGTTTTGTCTGGAAACAGGAACATGACATCTAAGTCACTCCAAGGACAAAGCTCTCCACGGCCGTAACCGCCTAAGGCAACCAAGGCGACTTGCACGGACTTTGGGTGGGTCTTTTCCCATGCTTTTAAGGCGCTGTCAAAAAGACGTTTTACCACTTGGTCTAAAACGTTGGACCGGTCCTGAACTAGCCTTAGACCAGAAGTGCCCTGTTCATGGCTTGTTTTAAGGTTATTAGATTCGCTTTTAAGAAACTCCTTACAAAGCGCTATTTTATCACTGCTCGAGGTATCTTCAGTGAAGGCTAATTGCCTAAGCGCTCGTTGTTCAAGAGTCTGCTGCATGGGAGGTTATGAGGTTAGATACCCTCCTTGGGTTTCGCAAACCTTTGTGAAAAGATGTCTCTAAAGGCTATATAAAGCCTTAAAGTTTTGCTTAAACCACTTGCCACTCGGGGGTTGTGTAGATTTTCTGGTCTGTTCACGACGTAAATGCCTGAAATAACAAAGAGCTACGAACCACTAGAGGTTGAGAAACGCTGGTATGACACCTGGCTTAAGGCAGGTGCATTTACAGCTAAAGCGGATAGTGCCCAAGAGTCCTATTCGATTGTTATACCGCCTCCTAATGTAACCGGTGTTCTTACGATGGGGCATGTGCTTAACAACACGCTCCAAGATATTTTAGTAAGACGCGCACGCCTTGAGGGTAAGTCAGTTTTATGGCTTCCAGGTACCGATCATGCCGGTATTGCGACGCAAACGGTTGTTGAGCGTGAACTACGTAAGCAAAAGAAGACCCGACACGATTTCGGCAGAGAAAGGTTTATCGAAAAAGTGTGGGAGTGGAGACAGGAAAAAGGGAATATCATTTTAGAGCAGTTGAGACGGTTAGGTGCTTCCTGCGATTGGCAGCGCACGCACTTCACGATGGATCCGGAGTATTCACGCGCCGTCTTAACTGTATTCGTAGAACTATTTAATCGTGGCCGTATTTACCGGGGTAAGCGCATGGTTAACTGGTGCCCAGCATCACAGACTGCGCTTTCTGATGAAGAAGTGATCATGAAACCTGTGAACGGACTCTTGTATGAGATTCGTTACGAGTTAGTTGATAGCCCAGGTACTTTTATCCAAGTAGCAACCACACGTCCTGAAACAATTCCTGGAGACGTTGCGATTGCGGTTCATCCTGAGGATCCGCGCTACACAAACTTGATCGGTAAGAAAGTCTGGAGACCTCTTAACCGTGCGCAGATTCCAATCATTGCTGATACTGCAGTAGATAAGGAATTCGGTTCAGGAGCACTTAAAATTACTCCTGCTCACGATAAAGTAGACTATGAGGTAGGATTAAGAAATCACTTACCAATTATTGATGTGCTTAATTCGGATGGTACACTCAATGAACTGAGTGGACCTGATTTACAAGGTCTAGACCGTGCGAGTGGTAGAAAGAAAGCGGCAGAACTTTTACGTGCTGTAGGTGCGTTGATTGCTGAAAAGCCTTATGCAAATAACGTTGGTTATTCCGAGCGTGCAGACGTACCGATTGAACCACGTTTAACGTGGCAGTGGTGGTTACGTTATCCTCAAGTAGAACAATCCAAGGCGGTTGTTCGTGACGGCCAAATTAAATTTTATCCAGAGCGCTGGTCAAAAGTGTACCTACACTGGTTAGAAAATATTCAAGATTGGTGTATCAGTCGTCAGTTATGGTGGGGACACCGCATTCCTGTTTGGTATGCAAAGGGGCTCGACCGCGAAAAAATGACCGAAGCGGATCTTAAGGATCCAAAGAAGGTGCATATTTCAGTTGAAGGTCCAAAGGACCCAGAAAACTGGATACAAGAAGAAGACGTATTAGATACGTGGGCATCTTCGTGGATATGGCCATTTGCAACGATGGGCTGGCCAGATAAAGAGAAGATGAAAGCCGCTGGCTTTGATTCATTTTATCCGACCACGACCTTAGTTACAGGTCCTGATATTATTTTCTTCTGGGTAGCTCGTATGATAATGGCAGGGTTAGAGTTTATTAGGCCAGAAGCTAGCATCGAGCAGCGTATACCGTTTAAGAATGTATATTTCACAGGTATTATTCGTGATTCGCAGGGCAGAAAGATGTCCAAGTCACTGGGTAATTCTCCTGATCCGCTCGACTTGATCGCAAAGTATGGAGCAGACGGACTTCGCTTTGGTATCGTATCGATTGCCCCTCAAGGCCAAGACATTCGTTTCCAAGAAGACCGTATCGAGGCAGGAAAAAATTTCTGTAATAAATTATGGAACGCCTCTCGCTTTAGGCAGATGAGTGGTCCTTCAGAAGATAATTCATCTCTTGAAGTTATTTTAAGTCGTTTAAGTAAAGATAAGTTTGATGCAGATGATCATGCGATTCTGCACCGCCTTATTGAAACAACAGCGCAGATTGAAAAAGCATTCCGTGAATTTGAATTCAGTGCTGCTGCTCAGGCGCTTTACGGATTTTTCTGGAATGATTTTTGTGATTGGTATGTCGAAGTATCAAAATCTAAATTGCAGGATCCGGTTACTAAAACTAACTGTCTAGCGATTCAGGACTTAGTACTTCGTCAGACGTTATTACTTTTACATCCTTTCATTCCGTTTATTACAGAAGAACTGTGGAGTCTATTAGGGTATGGTACACAAGGTTCGCTACTTATGCGTGATGCACGAGTTGAGCCTGTAGCATCTCTTACTGCTGTTTTAACAAAACGTAATCTCCAACCTGATGTTCTTGAGGCATCTAAAGTTGAATCAATCAAAGTATTTAGTTCACAAGCTCGAGCACTGAAATCCGAACATAATTTAGCAAGTCGTAAGGATGTTCGCTTTTTCGTGAGTACAACGAATGAGTCATGGAGTTTAATCGAAAGTAATCTCGCTAAGTTACTGCGCATGTCAGGTGCTTCTGAGATAACACGCAAAGAAGTAGTTGAAGGTGCGCCAGCGGTGGTTACTTCCTTGGGAACGCTCTATCTTGATCTAGCTAGCACGGTTGATCCTGTGGCTGAAAAAGCAAGACTTACCAAGGAGCTCGAAAAGCTCTCATCGCATATCGCTGCGACTGAAACACGTCTTTCTAATAGCACCTTTGTTGATAAAGCACCGCCGGCCGTTATTGAGGGTGCTCGTAAACAATTAGCTGATCAAAAAACCAAAAAAGCTGAACTGGAGCGCTTGTTAAAATCGCTCGGTTAATTAACCAGTATTTTTAAGGTTTTATAATCATCTGTCATGTCAGCTGCTATTATAAGCGGTAACAGTCGTAGTACTTAATTTAGTAACTACACGTTTAACTATAAAATTTAATCTTTAATCATTATGTCCGTTTGGGAATACAAAGTCATAACGAGTGGCAAGGGTGGTTTCGCTACCCCTGCACTTATGGAATCATTTTTAAATCAGCTTGGTAAAGAAGAGTGGGAAATTATCTCTTTTGCTGCACAACCTGATAACATGCTCGCTTTTACAGGTCTTGCTCGCCGCAGTACGCAGCGTGATTGGACCTTAGAAGATGCTGTTGCGAAAGCAGCTAAGGATGAGGCCGATAAATTAAGAGCCGAATTTGAAGCAAAATTTAAATCAGGGGCTTCGCATGAAGCAGGCTATGATGAGAAAAACGAAGCACCTGTTTCTCATAATCCAGAAGTGGATGATGGGCTTCGCCGTGTTCGTGACACCGAAAAAGACCAGGATCCAGAATCTCACGATGAAGGAGAAACAGATGAATGGGATAAGCTCAATAAACAAGATGAGCTACCAACTTTCTTTGAAGCGCTCGAACCACATATGCGTCGTAACCAGCGTGGAACAGGATTATCTGTCGGAGTCGATTTTCTAGCTAAGAAATGGAATATTGATGAAGACGATGTAATGGGAGCTTTGAAGGAATGTGGATTTACAATTCCAAGTGATGAAGATGCAAAGCCAGCGTATGTGGAATACGATGGTGATTTGTACTGGGTAAACGTGAATCGTCGTGGTGAATTTTGGATCAATACTAAGGAAAAGCCACGCCCCGTATTCCGAGTTGTACAAGGAGTAGCGGTTCAGCCTGAACCTGAAGTAGAAAAAACAGAAGTTGCTGTTGTAAAAGAAACGTCTGAATCAAAACCTTCTGAAGAAGTAGTTAATAAAGATCAGGCAGAGGTGGTAGAGCATAAGCCAGAACATAAAAAAGTTCACGAACAGAAACCGTCAGGTAAGAAATTACCAGAAGGCCAGGCTCTTATTGATGCAATCAAGCCGCACATGCGCAGAAATCGAGTAGGTCCAGGCTGGGGTGGCAGTTTCCAATTTTTAGCACGTGCATTCCGTTGCAAAGAAGCGGATATCTTCGAAGCCGTTAAAGGACTTAACTTAGTTCCTGCACAGTCTGCAGACACTCCGCCTGTTGAAGTTGAAATGGACGGTCACTTATGGTGGCTAAGTAAAGATCAGCGCGGTGGCACATGGATTAATGCTAAGGAAGGCGTGAAAGCACCTGCTGGTACCGAAGCACCTCAAGAGGTTAAACCAAGTGTAGAAAGCGAAAAGCCAAGTGACGTGCCTTCTACGGCTGTTCTCTCTGGACTACGTTTACTCTTTAAGGTCACTAAGACGGGTTCTTATTCCGGTGAATTGGGACGTCTTGCCCAAAGTCTCTCAAAGTCTCCTGATGAATTAATCCATGCACTCAGTAACGTTGGGCTAAATTTACCACAGAAAGCTAAAGAGAAACCTGTCTTCATTGAGCATGCAGGTGAAATATTCTGGATTAATAAGAATGCTAAAGGTGAATTCTGGTTAAACGCGAAAGCGATCAAAACCAAGAAACAATCTGCATCGGCTACTACTTCGAAAGCTACTCAAGCTACATCGAAAACAAAGAAAACAAAAACAACGAAACGCTCTAAAGCGTAGTTCGTGCAGTTAAGCGTATCCAGGCTTCTTTGAAGAAGCCTGGATTGTCAGGATCAAGTGATAAATGTAATTCATTACATGTGAGATGTGGAGTAAGTGATAATTCATGTATATCACTTAGTATAGTACTCCAGGAATCGATATGGGTATCGATCAAATTAAGATCAATATGATGCACAAGAAATGTGCCGTAAGAATCTAATTTGTGTGAGGTGATTGACCAACGGGATTGTAATAAACTGAAGCTTTTATTGAACGTAGCTAAAGCATGTAAATGGAGTAAAAGTTCCTGCACTTTAGCTTCAGAAATAGCTGGTGCTTGAGTCTGTGTTTGAATGCGGTAACCTCTAATCTTAGAAATTGATTCTTGATTAGCTTGAGCAGAAAAAGACCACTGCGCTTGGTTCGAGTTGAGTGTAGCACACAGATCAGTGAGTTTGCCTCGACTTAATGTAGGATCGTTTAATTCAAGGGTAATCTGAATTGTATCATTAAGGATGTGTAGCGATTGGATCGTATAATTATGAGAACAGGCTTCAGCGATACTGTTTAGTACAGTATCAATTGTTTGAGGCTCACTCTGAAGAAGCGTGTAATCTCTGAGGGTAATTTCCTCGCGCGATTTTAATTCTTTTGCGTGTGTTTCCTTAGAAAGAAGTTCTGTTGCTATCGCTTCCTTTTTATTGATCTCCAAGCGTAAGTTTTTTTGTAAAATTGAACTCCGCCAAACATAGATTCCATAAGCCGCCAGGCCTAATAGTAGAACTAAACTTAGCGTTCTTAAGCTTAAGAAACTATGTGAGGCTATGCCTTCAAAGTACATGTTCCCCCATGAATAAGCTGAAAGATGCCGAGTGTTATAAAGAACATGTGAAAGCATAATTTCATTTAGACCTAGTTCTCTGCAGTTATAGATATAGGGGTTATGCTCGGATGAGGTGTCGGTAGCTAACCAGCCGGAGGGTGTACTTTCTTCTTCAAAACGTAGACGAGCGTTTTTTAATCCTGATAGAGTAACTGAATCATTGGCATGAATTGGAATGGTATCACATTTCCAGTCACCACTCGCACTTGTGGTTGTAATAAGTAGCTGTTTGTCAGTGCATGCTATACAAAAACTACCCGTCTCTTGGTTTTGCTTGTTCGGTAGTGTATGCATTAAAAAAGGGAGTGGCCATATACCTTCGATCGTGTAACCTAACTTTTTTAATTCTCGAGATAACAAAATGAGTTCAGGGTCATTAATAATAGCTAAACTTGAAAAGTTGTTTGAGAGTCTTAAATCATAAGTGAGTGACCATATGCATGAGCTTTGCGCAAGTATGGGATACTCACTGGAAAGCTTGCTCTCCAGTCGCGATCGTTTGCTTTTCGATACATGTATTTTTGAAACAGGTATCTTTAAGTTTTTGATAGAATTAAGAGTTAATTTATCGGAGTAGTAGATGATTCTTACTACTTTAGTCTTATGTTTCTCACTCATCAGGTGAGATATGATACTTGCACTTGGGTGAGTGTTCTCTGCTAAGGAATGAAGATGAACTTCGCCTGACGAAAAAATCAGGCGAAGTTCATTTCCCCACCAACACAAAATCAGAGGCTCCATCTTTAGAGATTTGTTAGATAGTAATACACATCAACATATCCAACACCTGCTCCATCTTTTGCATAAGCCACAGGACCTTGGGCTTGATCGTTAGATGCAGGATTTGACGGGGTGTTTGAAGTTAAAACAGAACCATCAACATCGAGTGCGAGTTGGTAAGCATCAGCTACAGGAACATTTTTAATAATGAGGTATGCAACGCGTGAACCACTCGCGATCAAATTACCAGAACCTGTGACATTGAAAGCACATGCAGCCGCACCTGCTGATTGGCCTGTTACGCCTGGATTACTTACTCCATCACTAATCGCGCACTCTGCACGACTAACGGCAGCATAGGAAATAGTTGGTGCTGCAGTGCCTGTAAAAGTTTGTGTTGTTGGCGACCACGCAAAGCTATTTGAGTTTCCCGTAACGGAAGCTCCTTGAGTACCCATACGCATACTAATGACGCGGTCTAGTTCACCGTCTGATAAGAGCACATTATCTAATGTAGCTGCGTTAGATAATGCAGTCGTTGTTGGAGTACCTGTGCCTGTATACTGAGAGGTGAGTACGGTAGACGATCCCTCGGTAATAGGAATGGTACCTGTAGCACCTGCTTTGCTGAGAAACTGAGTAATGGCAGATTTAACAACGGTCGCCGTACCTTCGACATTTCTTATGCGACTACTTTGTAATACACGAGCAATAGCTGGTACGCCGATAGCGATCACAGCTGCAATGACGGCTAGTACAGCGAGAATTTCAATGAGTGTAAATCCGCGGGAGTTTTTATGTTTTGGCTGAGTAGATTGAGTAATAGTTTTATTCATAGTCACTTTATAGAAGCAACTATCTCGTAAGCCCCCATGGTTTTAGGATAGTTCTACAGCGGCGATTACTTCCTCTATGGTTGTTAAACCATAAGCCGCTTTAACTATTCCATCTTCAAGGAGTGTGCAAAATCCCTGAGATTTAAGTTCATTTCTTAATGGATCCAGCGAAGTACTTTTAGCAATGATACGTTCAAGTCCTACGAAGGAATAAACTTCCATAATAGAAGTGCGTCCTAGATAGCCACGTCCTGAGCAATATGAGCAGGTTGTGTTTAAGTTTATTTGCTTAAATGAAACAGGGGCATCAGGCATGCTATGTTTTGAAATCAATGACTCATATCTTTTTATTAGAAGTTCGTTATTAGGATGTATGCTAGAGCACTGTGGGCATGGTTTTCTTACAAGGCGTTGAGCAATAACACCTCGTAAAGCCGTTGAAATCATCAGTGGATCGAGCCCTATGTCGATTAGCCGAGTAATAGCACTTAGGGCATCATTGGTATGGAGAGTGCTTAAACATAAACGTCCTGTTAAGGCAGCTCTAAGGGTTATTTCAGCAGTATCTTTGTCGCGAGTTTCACCCACTAAAATAACATCTGGATCGTGACGTAGTACATGTCGAAGTAGCTCCGAAAAACTACGACCAATTTTTTCATCTACGTCTATTTGCATGAAAAATCTTCGATGTCGTACTTCTACAGGTTCTTCCAAGGTTATTATTTTTAATCCGTTAATTTTTTCCGGAGCTAAATTATGCAACATGGAATAAAGTAAAGTTGTTTTACCTGATCCTGTTGGTCCTGTGACATATATTAAGCCGTTAGGATGACTTAATAAGTTTTGTATGTGTGTTTGATCTTTTGGCCATATACCCGCTTCTGCAAAAGTTCGTAGACCTGCTCTGTCATCTATAATACGAACAACAATCGATTCACCATGGATAGTAGGTATACACGAAAAGCGTAAATGATAGTCCCTTGTTCCTAGGGAGATGTTTCCTTGTCCGTCTTGTGGTAGGCGTCGTTCCGTAATGTCAATTTTGCCGGCAATTTTTGCCGCTTGGATTAATGGTTCGCGGTATTCTTTTTCAAAGCATCTACGGTGTATGAGTATACCATCTATGCGAAGGCGTATATCAATTCGTGATTCTCTTGGTTCGATATGTATATCGCTTGCTCTTTCATTAACCGCATCTCTAAGCAGATCTGAAAATAAATCTGATGCTCCGTGAGGTAGTTTTTCTTTCCATGCTTCATCTAGTGCGCCTTGAATATCTTTTTTCGATGCGACTTCAATTTGGATAGTTGAATGTGGGAAATCTGCTTGAGCCTGACTTAATCCATATTGTGATGGATCTTCTACTGCTAAGTGAAGAGTGTTTTCTGTACGCTTAAACGGGATCGCATTTCTAAGGCGCGCCATGTTTTGTGGTATGAGCCTTATCGTATCACGGTCTACATGTTTAGGATCTAAAGAGGCTATAGAAACGTGATAGTGTAGCGCTAATAATTTAATGAGTTCACGACTATGGATAAGTCCCAATGTTTCTAATATGGAAGAGAACTTTAAGGAAGGTGTTTTACGCCATACTTGCTTAGCACTAGCTAATTGCTCTGGTGTGATTGAACCGCACTTAAGAAGCTCTTCTCCGATCCAGAATGGATTCTCTGATGCTCTATAGGTTGAATCATTAAAATTCATGGAAGTACGTCAGCGCTTAAAAATATAACTAATTCAGATTTTGTTTTAATCTGTGACGTATTTTTAAAGAGATTACCTAGGGCAGGTAGTGAGCTAAGTCCTGGCGTCTTTCTTATCATATTAGTCTCGGAATTTTGAATTAGGCCACCGATGACAATAGATTCGTTAGGGTGTATTTTAGCCATCGTAGATAGTGCTTTGATATCCATGCGTGGAGCTGTTTGTAATCCATCTGGAGATGTATCTACGCCGGTAAGTTGGGTGATCGCTGGTAGAACATCTACGGTGACTGAACCGTCGCTATTGATTTCTGGTGTAACGTATAAGACGGTGCCAATGGTGATAGCATTTTGGGTGTAGTTATTTTGTGTTGTAGCGGTTGGATTAATTCCGGTTTGTGCAATTAATCCACTAATTGACGTGGCATTAGTTAGAGAAAAGAACGTTTGTTCTGTGCCTACTTTCACAAACGCTGTTTGATTTCCTAGGGTAACAATGGAAGGATTTGATTCTGATTTGACACTACCTTGTTCATTTAGAGCTGCTACAGCCGCCGTAACCTGTCCAGAACTGAGTGTGCCGGAAATAGTTCCATGGCTTAGGGTAGGAGATAATAAGCCACTGAGTGACGTGGTTGTATTGAGATTCGTGAGTTTGAGACCATTAATTTTTTCTGCTGCAACAGACCAATCAACGCCTAGTTGATGTTGATCATCGAGATTAACTTCCAGAATTTTGGCTGTGATTCGAACCTGTCGTGAAATACGTTTATTGAGTAAAGCAATAAACTCTTTAAACATGTTCTGTCTTGGCTTGGGTGCAGAAATTAAAGCCAGACCTGCAAGTTTATTTATGGACACGGTTTCGCCGGGCTGAACTAAACTATTTAATTCGCTTAGTACATCGCTCCAGAAGTTACTTTGATTTTGTTGCTGAATGGAGAGATTGGTCTGGTCGCTCTGTGCATTAGCGCCTGCCGCTGTCTGTTGTGTTAGGTTACTTGTTCCAGCAGTATTTATACCTGGATTCGCCTGCGCACTTAGGACGACACTGCTACTGCCTTGGGCCGAGCGTGTCATTTGAGGATAATCGATTTCGTAAAAACACTGTTGTGTGTGATGCAGATGAATTAAATTACCTTCTTTTTCCCAGGATCCGCCTTGAGATTCTGAGATAGCATCGAGTACATCCCTGAGTGTAACCGATTTCATTTCGAGAGAAACAAGTCCTGTCATTAGGGGATCTGGTATAATCGTAATGGGGTAGGTACGACTTAAACTTAATAGCGCTGTAGCAACCGGCAGATGTAATGCACGGTATGATTTAACAGGCATAGCCAGAGGATCATTTTCCTGCGGAGTTGTATGCGTTAAGTGATAGGTTAAAGGAGCGGTATCTGCATGTAAATTGTGGCTTAAAAAGTATAAACAGATAGATAATCTCTTCCAACGGCTCATGTGCTATAATAGCAACTGTGTGCACTACGGCTTGTTTTGTTTGAGTAATCTGCAAGACTAACGACCATGAAAACATATACGCTAATCATCTATGCCGCACTTCTAGGTGCGAGTGGCGTGATCCTTGGTGCATTTGGAGCACATGCGCTTAAGTTTGTATTAACCCAGCATGGTATGGCTGAGGTTTGGGATACGGCAGTGCGGTATCAATTAATTCACGCAGTAGCTCTTTTAGCTTTAGGTGGATTCTACGCTAATCCTAGTGCTGCTTTAATGCGTCCTAAACTAGCATGGGTCGTTAGACTTTGGATTGCTGGAGTTTTTCTTTTCTCAGTTTCCCTGTATTTATTAGCTTTGGGTGGACCTCGTTGGTTAGGTCCTATTACTCCCCTAGGTGGAATTTCACTGATTGCCGGATGGCTTGTCTTAGGTTTAGTTGCAGTACGCAGTAATAATGACTGAAAATTTTCAGATACCAGAAGACCTCAAAGTGATGCTCGATGCACTGCGTCGTGTAGGGCGTCCGCGTTTGGTTGGTGGAGGAGTCAGGGATTGGCTACTTGGGCTTGTGCCTAAAGATTTTGATATTGAAGTAGCAGGAACAGATTTTGAATCGATGATAAGGACGCTCAGTCCTTTTGGTGTGACCGATGTTGTTGGTAGAAGCTTTGGTGTTTTAAAAGTTCGGAGTAAAGCAACACAAGCCGAGTACGATTTTAGTCTCCCTAGAAAAGAATCTAAAACAGGCGCAGGACACCGTGGGTTTATTATTACTCCGGATCCAACCCTTAATGATCATGAAGCTGCAGCGAGACGTGACTTCACACTTAATGCAATAAGTTATGATCCCTTTAGTGCTGCCCTTATCGATCCTTTTAACGGACAAGCAGACTTAAGAGCAGGAATTCTCCGGCATACAAGTGCTGCCTTTGTCGAAGACCCATTACGTGTTTTGCGTGCTATGCAGTTAGCGGCACGATTTAATTTCTCACTCGCTCACGAAACTGCACTTTTGTGCAAATCAATTGCTTCTACATATAAAGAACTTCCGGTTGAGCGCGTTTGGGGTGAATGGAATAAGTGGGCTATTAAATCAAAGGTTCCTTCCAAAGGTTTAACCGTGCTAGAACAGACGGGATGGCTTGTTCATTTTCCTGAGATAGCAAATTTACGTGGAACTCAACAAGAGCCCGAGTGGCACCCTGAGGGAGATGTTTTTACGCATACACAATATTGTTTGGATGGGTTGGTGAAACTAGAGGGATGGGAAATAGCAAATGAATCAAGACGACGTTTTTTGACATTTTCAGTTTTAGCCCACGACTTTGGTAAACCATCAACAACATCATATTCCGAAAGACGAGGAGTGATGCGCTGGATAAGTCCCGGTCACGAAGCTGCAGGCGGACCTTTCGCTGATGCTTTTTTGACGCGTATTGGTGCACCACTTGATTTACTTCCACCTGTTCGTGCATTGGTTGTGAATCATTTAATTCACCATAGCGGTAATGCATCAGAATTTAGCGAGACACAGGTTCGACGTTTAGCAAGACGACTTGTGCCTGCTACGATTCATGAACTGAGTTTAGTGATGACTGCTGATTCGTATGGACGTCCACCTAAGGATTCACCTGAAACGATTCGCTTAATTCAAAAGTTAGTTAGGTGTGCTGAAGCGCTTTCGCTTAAAGATGAAGCGCCAAAGCCAATTATGTTAGGTCGTCATTTACTTAGTCTTGGTCTCACAGCTGGACCAAACTTTAAACCATTACTTGATTCTGCCTTTGAAGCTCAAATGGACGGGATGTTCAAAGACGAGGCTGGTGGCTTGGTTTGGCTTAAGAAACAAAAGCTAGTTAAAGAATTAGGCGTGAAATGAATTTAAGTTATCAACTACCCAAGCGTGCATTTCAGTGGGATTTAGCTAGGCAAACCGAGCGTATGGATTGGCTTGTGAAGCAACTGCCAAAGTATGCAGCTTGGGGTTATCAAGAGGTGTATATTCATTTGGAGGACGCGGTTGAATTTCCAAGCCTACCTTCCGTCTCCAGAAAGAATGCGTATTCCTATAAGGCTTTTTCTGAGTTAGTAAAAACAGCTACTCGCTGTGGCATAACTGTTGTACCTATTGTTAATTTACTCGGTCACACGCAGTATTTAATCAAAGTACCTGAATTAAGACATTTAAATGAATGTCTCGATAGTAAGGGAAAGCCTCTTGATGTTGGACAACTATGTCCTCTAAAGCCTGAGACACTTAAGATCGCTGAACTGCTTATTCGAGATATGGCCCCATTTTGTACCGGTGGAAAGATCCATGTCGGTCTCGATGAATCGTATCACCTAGGTAAGCATCCTTTAAGTCGTATGGAAATCGATCGCATTGGGCTTGAAGCACACTTTGTCGGCTACGTTAATAAACTGAATTCAATCTGTAGTGATTATGGTTTAAAGCTTGGAATGTGGGCAGATATGTTAGCAATTCTTCCCAAGGCCATTAAACAGTTACCAACTGCAATCAGTGCTTATGATTGGTATTATTATCCTTTTGGAAAATTACCAAAAATTGAATTTAGAAATTTTGAGTCCTATGACATCGCTAAGTCTTTAGCAAAAGAAGGCATCGAGTATTGGGGCTGTCCAATGAGTGGACCTTTTCGCTTTGAGGTAATGCCCATTTTTAAAGAGCGTTTACAAAATTGTGTTGATTGGTGGAAACGTTGTTTAGCTACTCAGGCTTCTGGATTTTTAGTTACATCCTGGGAAACTCAGCGCATGGGTGCAGAACTTCCGCAGGTTGTCGATGCTGCCGCTGCAGGCTTATGGCTTGATGACGAGGAAGATCCAAAAAAACTTTTCGAATTAGGGTGTAAACGGGTGTTTGGAAAATCCGGTTCAAATACAGCACGAGCCTTGTGGAGTGCAGATAAATATCCATTTAGTGGTTATACGCGCTGGATGATTAATTCAGATTGGAAGAATCTATCTGATATTAAATCACTTAAGCAGTTTAAAGCTGAGGAAGTATTCTTCTATAAATTAAGTGAGTCTAATTCCTTAGCAGAAGTTGCTAAACTCGCTCTTAAACTTAGAGCCTATATCGCTAAACGAGATGTTTGGGTTAGGGAAACTTCCTTACAGAGTAACGATCTTCAGAAAGCTTACTTGGTTTCGGATCATGCTACTGTTCGAAGCTTGATTAACACATTGCTAGTATCGTCGTCTCGGATGCAAAGAGAGGCAAGGCAAGCCGGAGTAGTAGCACGTAAGTTGTGGGCTAGAACACGCTACAAGTATGAGCAAGGCCCGAACGATGTTATAATTAATAACGATCTCGCTAAACTAAAGCAGTGGGTTTTGTGGTTAAAGAAGGCCAAACAAAATAATGCGAATATAAAAAAGCCTACTGTTTTTGGTTCTGTTAATAAATTATCTTTTACAATCGAAAATAAATTTCC
>DAISZL010000004.1:0-8861 GCA_036824825.1 Opitutaceae bacterium | reverse complement strand
GGGTTTCCTGCCTTTGATTGGACGAAGGATAAGGGCTATCTCTATTTAAAGTAATTTCATACGCTTGCACTCACTGAAAGAATGATTAGGTTCTTACTGTATGCGTATGCGAGCCATTTTAGTTACACTGCTTCTTGCTACTACGGTAGTCTCAAGAGCTGTTACTCCACCGGTTGAAGAGAATGGATATTTAAAAATTGGTTTCGATCGTCTTGCGTCGTTTAAATTTATAACGCCCGAGTTTGATCCGGTAGCTACACCAAACGCAGTGCCGCCAACA
The DNA here is from genome assembly GCA_036824825.1 of Opitutaceae bacterium. Classification (GTDB taxonomy): domain Bacteria; phylum Verrucomicrobiota; class Verrucomicrobiia; order Opitutales; family Opitutaceae; genus Palsa-1447. Next base: position 8,581 of record DAISZL010000004.1, on the reverse strand, counting down.
GGTGAAAATCAAATTCCTGCAGAAGTTAAATCTTGGAGTGGTCGTAAAGCGTTAATCACTGGGTTTATGTTACCTACCAAATTGGATAATGGTAAGGCTACCGAATTTCTTATCATGGCCAATCAGATGGCGTGTTGTTTTGGAACGGTTCCGAATATGAACGATTGGGTAGTCGTGAGAATGCCTGCTGGAGTACCTGTTGTTCAGGATATCCCAGTTTCATTTTATGGCGTACTCAAAGTAGGGGCCATGTATGAAAACGGCTACATGACTGGAATTTATGCCATGGATGCCGAAAAAATGGGTGAAGTTAAGAACTGATTTTGGTTACGCTCAGCGAGAAATATCAGATTGGCTTAGTACCTTAAAGCCGCGGTTAGAGAGTGCCTGGCTTGCTACTTCTTCATCTTCTACACTCATAGCTAATGCGCCTTTAAACTGAGGACGTTTAATAAAGCTATATATGTAGTGGATATTAATTTCTGCCTCAAACAAGGCGGCAAGCACTCCGTTTAATTCTGATTCATCTACAATTTCGACAGCCACGATAGTGCATTCAGCATAAGCGAAATCGTTATTGATCATTAGTTCCCTGGCTTTATCGGGATCATCAACAACAAGACGAACGATAGCGCTATCAGTAGTATCTAGAATCGTGATAGCCATGACATGTACATTATTACGCTTTAACAGACCTGTTAAATCGTGCAAACGGCCGACTCTGTTTTCTGTGAAAACAGAAAATTGAATAACAGGATCGAGGGGGCGACTTTTAATTTCGTTAGCCATTATGACGATATTAGTAAAATAATAGTTGGTTGGTCAACGGCGTGACGCTTGCGTGTAAGCAATATAATCGTCAACGTTTAGTTTAGATAACGCATGACACCTGAAACACCTGCTCATTTTGTAGCTGCACAAGATCGTGCGAATGCAGGTGCTAAACTTGTCTTTAAGGGGATACTCCTTAATGCCTTCTTGGCTATTATCAAATTTGCTGGAGGAATTTTTGGTCATACGTATGCCATGATAGCAGATGGCACGGAATCGCTTCTTGATGTACTGTCTTCTTTTCTTGTTTGGACAGGGTTCAAAGTTGCTTCCAGACCTCCTGATAAAGAACATCCTTTTGGGCACGGACGAGCAGAGCCTCTTACGGCGTTTATGGTGGCGTTATTTATTTTCGCTACAGCTGGAATTGTAGCCTGGCATGCAATCCATTTTATTATAACGCCTCACCAAGGACCGCATTGGTTTACGCTACCTCTACTGCTTAGTATTATTTTTTTAAAAATTTGGTTTGCACGTAAAACGAAAAAAGCAGGAGAGAAATCACAGAGCACAGCGCTTGGTATAGAAGCCTGGCACCATACATCAGATGCTATTACCTCAGCTGCAGCTTTTGTTGGAATATCGATCGCTGTCATCGGTGGTAAAGGATGGGAATCTGCAGACGACTGGGCGGCACTTTTTGCCTGTATTGTTGTAGGCTTTAATGGAATTGGTATTCTTAAAAAAGCGCTTGCTGAAATGATGGATGAAGCGGTTGATCCTATTCTTGAAGCTAAGGTGAGAACCATAGCCCTTGCTGTTAAAGGCGTTGGGGCATTAGATAAATGCCGTGTGCGTAAGAGTGGTCTAGTGCATATAGTTGATATTCAAATACGCGTAGATGGATCCTTAAGTGTAAGAGAAGGCCATGATATTTCACATGTAGTAAAAGATGCTCTTATAGATGCATCTTTAGGAATTACGGATGTATCGGTGCATGTGGAGCCCATGCCACATTAAGAATTGTTAAGGTTAGTGTTTCTAATACACGGAATTGAGATATTTATGACTAGTCTTTAACGGTCAAATGAGATGTACTCTTTGGGTTGGTACTAGTATTTTATAAACAGTATGAGATCAGATTTATCCTCGCCCCTTAGTTCTAACGTGCATCTTTTGCAGTGGGTAAAGAAAATGGCAGACCTGTGTCAGCCAAAATCAATACACTGGGTTGATGGTTCTCAGGCAGAGTATGACGGACTTTGTTCTGAAATGGTAGAAGCAGGCACGTTTACAAAGTTAAATGAAAAATTATGGCCTGGTTGTTTTTATGCTAAGTCAGATCCAAATGACGTAGCACGTGTTGAGGATCGTACGTTTATTTGTTCCCTTTCAAAAGAAGCAGCGGGTCCAACTAATAACTGGGTTAATCCGTATGATATGCGCCGTAAGTTAAAGGGATTATTTAATGGCGTTATGAAAGGCCGTACGATGTACGTGCTTGCCTATAGCATGGGACCCGTTGGTTCTCCCATGTCAGAAATTGGTGTTCAATTAACCGACTCTCCGTATGTCGTGGTTAATATGCGTATCATGGCACGCATAGGCATTTCTGTTTTTAAAGAAATTGATAAAGACCAAAAACGTGTGGTCCCATGTATGCACACGGTTGGTATGCCGCTTACTAACGGTGTTAAGGATGTTTCTTGGCCATGTAATTCAGAAAAGTATATTGTCCACTTCCCTGAAACGCGTGAAATCTGGAGTTACGGATCTGGTTATGGTGGCAATGCACTCTTAGGTAAAAAGTGTTTCGCGCTACGTATAGCTTCAAATCTTGCCCGTGACGCAGGATGGATGGCAGAGCATATGTTAATTCTTGGAGTTGAGGATCCAAAAGGCGAAAAGACGTATGTTGCTGCGGCATTCCCGAGTGCTTGCGGTAAAACAAATTTCGCAATGATGATTCCACCTGATTCCTTTATTGAAAAGGGATGGAAGATTTGGACGGTTGGTGATGATATCGCATGGATTAAGCCAGACAGCCAAGGCCGTTTACGCGCTATTAATCCAGAAGCAGGTTTCTTCGGTGTTGCACCTGGTACGTCTGCAAAGACCAATCCTAATGCCATGGCATCGCTGGCAAAAAATACAATTTTCACAAATGTTGCTCTGACACCAGAGGGTGGAGTGTGGTGGGAAGGAATGACGGATGAACCACCGGCGTCATGTTTAGACTGGAGAGGTCAGCCATGGACTCCGCAAATTGCTAAGGATACCGGTGCTAAAGCAGCTCATCCTAATGCACGCTTTACGGCACCTGCTTCGCAATGTCCAACGATTGATCCGCAGTGGGAAGCTCCAGATGGAGTACCAATTAGTGCGATTATCTTCGGAGGTCGCCGTGCTACCACGATGCCGCTTGTGTATCAGGCCTTTAATTGGACTTCAGGTGTATATACTGGAGCAACGATGGGTTCAGAAATGACAGCTGCAGCTGCCGGAACGATTGGTAAAGTTCGCCGTGATCCTATGGCGATGTTACCGTTCTGTGGTTATCATATGGGTGACTACTTTAGGCATTGGATTGTGATGCAAAGACGTCTTACGGAAACACCACGTATTTTCCACGTGAACTGGTTTAGAAAAGATGACCAAGGTAAGTTTTTATGGCCGGGATTCCGTGAAAATATGCGCGTACTTAAATGGATCGTCGATCGCTCACGTGGTCGCGCTTTAGGACGTGAAACACCGATTGGTTGGATACCACGGTATGAAGATATCGATTGGGATGGCATGCAGTTCTCAAAAGAAAACTTCGATCAGCTCCAAGCATTTGATAAGACTGCCTGGAGACGTGAAGTCATGGATCATGAAGAGCTATTCCTCGATCTTCACGACCGCTTACCAAAAGAATTAATTTACGAACGAGAGCTGCTTATCTGCAGAATGGGCTAATCGCCCATTCTTTAGAAGGTAGCTGTGAGTTCTACTTGGCTACCTGGCTCGAGTGGTGCGTGGTTTCGATTCGTTGATTCCACGTCATCGTTCTTATATAGTTTAAATGATACAGGCTTGTCTGCATCCATTGTTTCCCAACGCCATTTTCCGATCGAGACGAATTGCAGTGGAATACCTTTATCCCAACTCAAACCTGGTCCTTCACCGCGGATAAATAAACGATTACCAATACCTATGTAGGCGGTAACCGTTATACGCGTTGCACCATCAGCTGAAATACCCGTTACAGGCATTTGTTCATCTGGGGATGCGTCAGAAAATTCTAAACTAAGAGCAGGGGCTTCTTCCTTAACAGGAGTTTCTACGACTGGTTCTGCCTCAACTTTTACTTCAGCTTTTGGTTCTGCTTGTTTACGAGGTGCTCGTTTACGTTCTGGCTTCGGTGCGGCGACTGCAGGAGTTGTTTCTGGTTGGGATGCAGGCGTTTCGCTAATCAGTTCTGTGGGTGCCAAGGCAGGAGCTGCTTCTACGATTTCTACTTTGGGTTCTTCGGGTGTTGTAACTGAAGCTGTTTCAATAGGTGTTGGAATTATTTCGGCTACAGGAGCAGGTGCTGGAGTAGGCTCAACTTGTTTAACTTCAGGCTCTACGGGTTTTTGAGCTACTGCTTTGGGCTTACTTATTTCACTAGATACGTGAGAAAGTTTATCTCCGAGTTGAGTTATCTTTTTATCTAACTGCTCTACGAGTGAGAGTGCAGATGTAATTTGCTTTTGAACTGCTGCTTCTGCTTTTGTGCAATCTGCTGCAGCTTTTGCTACTTTGTCTGCGATCGTTTCTAATTTTTCTATATCTTTTTTACCAAGATCAGCCATCAACGATGCACGTGCTTGGAATTCGGCGATCTTTTCTTGGAGCTTTAGGGGTAGTTGCTCAGCTTGTTTTAGATTTTTTTGAGCAAGATCTGAAATTTCATTAAATCCATTCGCAGCAATACTGATTTGTTCTGCAGATGAAGTGATAGTACGGGCTAATGATTCTAAGGAACGCTGACGTTCATCTAAGGCTTCATCTTGCTTACGAGCATAGTCAGATATGAAAGGAATCACTCCTACTACCGCAGCAATTGCAACACAGCTAACAACGCCTATTACTTCGTTTGATGTGAGGTGCCCAGTTGTGTTATTACCTATAAACCAAGCGGTGAGTAAAAGTGCTGCATCTCCAATAAGGAAAGGCCATTTAGGCAGACGAGGAGTTTGGTCGGGGAGTGGCATAATAGTGATACTTTAGCGTTACTGACCTGTCCCTTAATGTTTGGTCCTACTCGGTGAAGATTTCAATCTTAGAAACTAAGATTCATGCATTAACTAAAAGCTGGGTTTATCAATTTTGTTTGGCTCAGAACTAAGCTTTAGGCTAAAGGATACGTTATGAGAAAACTATTCGCTAGTATCGTATTAGTAGTATGTCAGGGAGTAGGGTTAACTTATGCGGAAAGTTCGGAAGCAAAGCTTCTTCATTTTCCTACAACGAACGGAAGTCAGGTGGTATTCACCTACGCAGGTCAGCTTTATACTGTAGATGTAAATGGCGGTTTAGCACGCCGATTAACTTCTACACCCGGCTATGCCGTATTCCCTCGTTTTTCAGCTGATGGTAAGCAGCTCGCTTTTACAGCACAGTACGATGGTAACACGGAAGTGTATGTTATGCCTAGTGAGGGCGGCTCTCCTAAGCGCTTAACAACAACAGCAACCTTATCTCGTGATGATATTAGTGACCGTATGGGACCTAATAATCTTGTTATGGCGTGGAAGCATACGAGTGCAGAAGTCGTTTTCAGGTCACGCATGCGTTCGTTTAATGATTTTGTAGGTCAGCTGTATAGTGTGGCTATGGATGGGGATATTCCACACCAAGTACCGGTACCCGTAGGCGGCTTTGTCTCTTTTTCTCCAGATGATTCAAAGATAGCATATAACCGTGTATTTAGAGAATTCCGTACTTGGAAAAATTACCGCGGTGGTATGGCTGATGATGTGTGGATTTATGATTTCAAGACACAGTCCTTAGAAAATATCACAAACGACCGCGACCACTCACAGAATATTATTCCGATGTGGGCTCCTAATAACCGGGTTTATTTCATTTCAGACCGCGACGGTCACATGAATTTATTTTCGTATGATTTAACTACAAAGCAGACCTCGCAGCACACGCACTTTACAGATTTCGATATCAAATTCCCTTCCATTGGTGGTGATTTGATTGTTTTTGAAGAAGCGGGAGTAGTATGGAAGTTCGATACAAAGAAAGATTCTGCTACACCTATTAAAGTTTCTATCAAAGAGGACTTTGCTACTTCTCGAGGCGGTTTAGTGAATGTATCTCGGTTCGTTACATCCGTAAATCCAGCCTCTGATGGCAACCGCGTTGTTGTGGTTGCACGGGGTGATGTTTTTTCTGTTCCCGTTAAGCATGGTCCAGTTCGCAATTTAACGGATTCATCAAGCTCTCATGAAAAAGGTGCTACATGGTCACCTGATGGCAAATGGATTGCCTATGTATCGGATGCGAGTGGTGAAACAGAACTTTATATACAGTCTCAAGATGGACGTTCATCTCCAGTGCAAATTACGCATGGAGCGGATACAGAATATTTTACTCCTGAATGGTCTCCAGACAGTAAAAAACTACTCTGGGGTGATCGTAATCAGAGACTGAGGTATGTTGATATTCAAACAAAAGTGATCACGGAGATTAATAAAAATATCAGTGAAGAATATCATCAATATGTGTGGTCCCCAGATTCCTTGTGGGTCGCTTATACGCAATCTGAAGATTACGGTGAACCAACAATTCATCTCTATTCATTGGCATCGAAACAGGATATTGAAGCGTCTGAAAAATGGTATGAGGCAAATAGCCCATGCTTTAGTGAGGACGGTAAATACCTAAGTTTTTCATCGAGTCGTGATTTTCATCCTCTCTATAGCGAGACTGAATTTAATCATGCTTACGAGGACATGCAGCGTGTTTATGTTGTAACACTTGCAAACGATACGGTATCACCACTGAAACCTCAGAGTGATGAAGTCAGTTTATTAACATCAGCTTCTTCGCCTGCAAAAGACGAAAAAGCACCTAAGAAAAACGTGGTTGTTAAAGTAGATGCGGAAGGTCTATTAGACCGTGTAGTAGGTCTACCGATTGAACCTGCAAACTACGGCGTCTTACGCGTAACTGCTGATAATGTGTATTACCTACGCATGAAGGCTACGGCACTTGGCGGTGGTCATGGAGAAGGTCCAGAACGTGAACCTTCAGTTACTTTTGCAGCTTATAATTTCAAAGATAGAAAAGAAACCGTCTTTGGTCTTGTTGATAATGTTAAATTTACTGCGGATGGTAAAAAAATCTTAGTCAAAGCTGGCCATGGTTATAGCATGGTGGATACACCTACAGCTAAATTAGAACTTAAAGATCATATCGATTTAAGTGGTTTAGAGAAACGCTTGGACGTGCATGCGGAGTGGAATGAAATTTACAACGAGTCATGGAGACGTATGCGTGACTATTTTTATGCACCTAACATGCATGGCGTAAACTGGACTCAGATGCGTGAAAAGTACGCATCCCTAGTTCCGTATGCTGAAGATCGTAATGATATTACTTTTATTATCGGTGAACTCATCGGTGAATTACATATTGGCCACGCTTATGTGGGAGGTGGAGATCGTCCCCATGCGCCTCGCATAACAACAGGATTACTAGGAGCTGAATTATCCCGTGATCCTGCTAGTCGTGCTTACCGTATTGAAAAAATACTCAAGGGTGAGAACTGGCAGGACGGATCACGTTCACCGCTTACAGAAATTGGCGTTAACGTTCACGTAGGAGATTATATTCTCGCAGTCGACGGAAAGCCCGTGAGTGAAATGAATAATATTTATAACGCACTCATCGGTAAGGCTGATAAGCAAGTAAGCTTAAAGGTAAACAGTAAGCCTGTGTCTGAACGCTCACGTGAAGTTACTATCGTACCAATTGGTGATGAACAAACGCTCTACTATTATAACTGGGTTCAACATAATACAGACTACGTTTCTGAGAAAACACATGGCCAAGTTGGCTATATCCATATTCCGGATATGGGAGTACCTGGCTTAAATGAGTTCGCAAAACACTTCTATCCACAGCTAGGAAAGAAAGCGCTCATTATTGATGATCGTGGTAATGGTGGCGGAAATGTTTCACCCATGATTGCAGAACGTTTGCGCCGTGAACTCGTGATGATTGATGTTCATCGCAATGGTCAGCCTGTTCCTAATCCAACAGGTATGCATGTTGGACCGAAGGTCTTGCTTACAAATAAGTACTCAGCTTCTGACGGTGATATTTTCCCTTACCGTTTTAGACAGTATAAACTAGGTAAGATCATTGGTGAGAGAACATGGGGTGGAGTAGTTGGCATTCGTGGATTTATGCCTATCGATGTCGATGGAGGATTTCTCTCAACACCAGAGTTTGCTCCCTATAGTAAAGATGGCAAAGAGTGGGTTATTGAGGGCCGCGGTGTTACTCCTGATATCGCAGTAGAGAATGAACCTGCAAAAGAGATGGCGGGTGTTGATCAACAGTTAGACCGAGCCATTGAAGAAGTCATGAAAGACTTAAATAACGCTAAGCAGACCTTGCCTCTACCACCTGCTCCTGCTTATCCCGATAAGCACTAAAACGTAAGGCACAAAAAAAGCGGCGCTGTTATAAGGCGCCGCTTTTTTATTGGAAAAAGAATGACTTAGTTCTTTGGGTTCTTTGTTTGAAGCTCGCTTAAGCGTTGTTC
>DAISZL010000014.1:0-38938 GCA_036824825.1 Opitutaceae bacterium | reverse complement strand
GGATCTATTCTGACACAACCCGTAAACCAATCAGCTGGTCCTATGAGTGATGCTTGTGTACCATTACGTTTAATTTCCATAGGTAGAATACTATCAGGTATTCAAGCAGTGAAAAGTGTCAATCTATGCTATACTAATTGTGCTATGTTTTATAGAGTTACCACTTGCTATAGGTACACATAGTATTTTTTAATTACCTAGTAAGATGAGAACTACCTTAGGTGATAAAAAAAGCAATTTACGCTTTATACTCGCAGATGATACTAAGACTTTTGGCGAATTACTTAAGGTTGAATTAATACGTCACTTTAAACCAGCCGAGCTACTCAATTTTAGTGACGGAAGAGAAGCATTGAACGCATGCATTAGTAATCCACCAGATTTACTTATTACAGACCTTTACCTTAATAACTACGACGGAAGAGATTTAATACGCAGTCTTAGATCAAATAATATATTTACTCGTATTATCGTACTTACAGCTTATCCAGAATCGAACTTACCTGCGCAATTAGTAGCACTAGGTGTCGCTGGATTTGTGGATAAAAACTCCCCAATCGAACAAATTAATAAAGCTGTTAATCGAGTACTAGATGGTGGAATGTTTTTCTCAGTTGGCACACCTCCACCGTTACCCAATATAAGCAATGAAATAAGTTTACCCACGATTGATGCGAGTGTTTTATCCGAGCGTGAAAAAGAAGTAGTTCAAATGGTCACACGCGGAATGCATTCAAAGCAAATTGCTGATAAACTTAATATTAGTATTCGCACGGTTGAAAAACATAGATCCCGAATACTAGCGAAATTAAGCTTACATGATATTCCTACACTTGTTAGATGGTGTTTAAGGAATGGTTTAGGATAAGTGCTGGATTTAGTTTATAACTGCTAAAGGTAGTAACACTCTAAGTACTGCACCACTATTTGGCTGAGACTCAACTTCCAGTCTTCCACCTTGAAGTGCAACTAATTCATTTGAGATAAATAAACCTAGTCCGCTAGAGTCCTCCCCAGCTGTTGGCAGTGCAGATAATACTGCATGAGGTTGAAATAATTTTGCAAAATCCTGAGGAGTAAAACCAGGACCACTATCTGATATCTCAACATAGGCCCAAGAATCGACAGAACCAGTAGTGATTAAAATAGATCCACCTAAAGGAGAAAATTTTAAAGCATTACTCAATAAATTGTCTATAACCTGACGCATTCTAATCTGGTCAGCATTAATCCATAATTTTACTTCTGATTTAAATATTAAATTCTGTTTTTTTCCTTGAGCAATTAAACGAACGCCTTCTACAGCAATACGAGATAAATCACTTAGGTCTATTCTTTCAGATTTAACCTGTAAATTACCATTCTCAATAGCAACAGCAGTTAGAAATGCTTCAACAAGTGACCGCATGTGCAATGTATCAACTCGCATGTTTTCAGCTAAACGTTTTATGTCACTGTAATCCAATTTGGAGTCGGCAATTAGATCAGCAGTAGCGTAAAGAGATCTTAACGGTACCTTCAAATCATGTGATGCTATTTCAAATAATTTCGTTTTAAGTTTTTCTGCAGATTCTGCTTTAATTCGTGCCTCTTTATTAACAGCCAGTGTTTGTCTCTCAGCTTTTAGTCTATAGCGCTGAACAAGTATAATAGATCCAGTAATAATTATAACAACTGAAAGACCTGCCAATAATGCAAGTATTTGCGATCTTCTTTGACCTATCTCAACAAGTTTTAGTTGATCTGCACTCTTCAGTATTTGAATCTGCATTTGCTGTTGATCAAATTTATACTGTGATTCCAAGCCTGCTATAACTTCCCTATTATGATCACTGCGCAGTTGCTCTTTTAAATCCGAATATTTTTTCTCAAAATCTAAAGCCATTTTATAGTCATTGTGTTTTTCAGCAGTAGCGGAATATTCTGCATATATATCGAGCATAACATCAGGACTCTTTAGTTCGGAGGCATAATTGATTGCTGTATTTAAATGTAAATAGGCTTCATTAAGCCTTCCCATATTACGCAAGACGGTAGCAATTCTTCTATGTGTGTTTGCAATGTATCTTTTATACTTAAGGTGCGTATATATATCTAAAGCTTCATTAAGATTTTTTAATGCTTTGTCATATTCACCTTGAGCAAGAGCTATTAAACCTAAGTTAGTAAGTGAATCTGCAGTTCCTGAAACGAAGCCTCCGTTTTTATGAAGACGAAGTGATTGCAAATAGTATTCTTCAGATTTTTTGTAATTTTTTTCAGTTAGATAATAATTACCAAGACCATTTAATATTAATATTAAATCATCGTTATTATTGTCCTTAATAGCATATTGATAAGCCTGGATAAGTTGTTGATACGCATTTTGATTTTGACCGAATCTATAATAAGTAATTCCAAGACCGAAATGACTCTGAGCTATTAAATGCTTTATATCTAATTTTTCTGCTAATCTTAGTTCCTCTAAGTGACTTTCGAGAGAATGCGGATAATCACCTAAATTCCAAAAAAGTCGCCCTATCCTATATAAAAATTCACATTGATATGTAGTTAATGAATTATCTTTAGCGTATTTTAAACCTTTTCTAGCAGACTCTAAACCATCTGCATAGTCACCACGCCATCTCTGCAGATCAGATAAATGAATTAATATCTTAGCAGCTTCTTCCGGTCTAGGATTTTGCCTTAATTTATTTAACTGAATACTAAAATCAGAATCGCTATCAATTGAACCTGATAATACTTTGGAATTAAATGTAAAATCTACAGGACTATTTTGAGAGAAACCAATACTTTTAACTAATAGAAAAAAAGTGAATATAAAATATTTTCTCACTATGTATAGATATCAGTACTAATTAAATATTACAGATCTACATAGTTACTATTTAAATATAACGCATTAAACAACAATTTAAATGTCCCATGCGTTTGAGCTCTAAATGTTATATCACTTCCAATTAGATATAGCTTACCTAGACCGATATTAGTTCTTCCTACCAACACTGAATCTTTAAGGTATAACTGTCCCCAACCCCAGCCACTCTTAAGTGGTTTATCAGTTTCAAATGTAACTACAGGAATAATACTCACAGATTTTTTGAATATGGGATTATTGTCGTAGTAAAAATCGACCGATCTATCTAAGCCCCAAGCCATTGGATCATTATTATTAACAGTAGCTGTCAAAATACTACCTGGTACATAAAATTTCTCCGAAGAAAGTAATTCAGAGCCCTTAGCTGTTTTAACTAATAATGCATTTTCTAAAGGTATATTCAAATCATAGGCTAAATTAGTAGAAGTTCCAATAGCTACTACAGACCCTCCTTTCATAAGAAATTCATTAATTTTGGGTATAGATTTATTTACCGTGATAGATCCGAGCCATGACCTATACTCATCTGGTATTTTGGAATCAGCAGGTTCTTTTATAGCATAATTTACAGCATCTACTGTTGAATGATTTACGTCTGCTTTAATTGATGGAATTGCAGCTGTAGGAAAAATAATTAAATCAAATTTTTTGTTTAAATTACCGAGATCTATTTCCTTAGAAAAAACCAAATCAAAGGGGAATTCATATTTTTCTAATATATATCGCATCCATCCCGATGGAATAGATCCACCAAACTTATCCCAAAGAGCAATTCTATTAGGTTTAATTAATATTGCTCTAGCATGAGGTACTTGAGAAGTATTTTCAACTTCTACTCCTAAGGTTTGTGCCGAATCTTGTACAATAAACTCAGATTCCTTTGTGCGAGGAACATAAATTGTTCCATCACCAAGTTTACCATGCTCTAACCAATAAACCTTCTGATTTCTCTTAAGAAGTCGGTTAATTATAATAAAACTATCATTAATTTTATGGGAAATTAAATAACCCACTGTTTGCTGTTCATTCACTACCTTAAATGAAATTGGTTCCTCTAAAACACCATAAGTTAATGTTTTAAATGGACCATTGAAATCATCAAGTACGCGAACGAAATGGACACCCATTTCAAAAGCAAGTGTCCATCCTGTGGAATCGTATGGCTTAATAGGTGGCCCACCAGGGTATTTAAAATCATTCGGATAATCCTGTGGCTCAAACATATCTAAAATATGTGGTCTAAAAGCCTGATTGGTTTTAACAATGTAAGAATTCTTGGGATATGAAACTCCGTTAACAACAAATGTATCAGTAGCTTTTTCTACTCTTATGCCAGCTTGTATTAACGTATTTATAAATTTAACTGCTGTTGGGAAATCAACTTGATTTGAAGGTATTATAAAACCACGTGGATCTCTCCATTCATTTTTGTGAAGTAGTTCATACGATGAAGACGCTAGTCTTCGATTTAAAATATCAACAGTTTCAGTTTCCTGTGCATCCTCACTCTTGTGACTATTTTTATCTAAGTAATTTGCTACTTCTGAAATTCGAGAGGGATGGATTGTCCAGTTGTCCGCGCTTCCTCTTTGTATCGAATTTAATCCCATTCTATATATTGAATATAGCAATGATTGCCTGTTACGCGACGCGTAATCTAAAATAGCGTAATTTGCTGATACCTCATATTCTATAGTTTGCTTAAAATGCCACATCTGAGGAACCACTGGCGCTAGTAGATCTCCATTAGGTAATTGACGATTTAAAACTAAAGGAATGCGTGTTGGTGTAGGACTGCCTACACTTTCAGTAAGAATTCCAACCATATTGTGAAAATACGGCATAGTACGTAAGCCACCATTCCACCACGTTGAGTATAATGCCCCAGATCTTGAAGTTGCCCCAAATTTATTTTCCAAAAGGTATCGTTGTTCAATTGCCGTACCTAAAGCATCAATTCCTGTGATAACAAGAGGATCACACACATAATTAAATGGATTTCTATAAGGTGGGATAAATATAATCGTGCCAGGCGGCCCATACTGATGATGGTTATATACAATTTGCGGAAACCATTCCAAATACATCTGCCTATTCATGTTAGCTGTTTCCTTTAAGGCAGACATAAAGAAGTCTCTATTATTATCATGTCCGGCATATTTTTCCCAAAGTTTAGGCGTACGATCCAATATTCTTTTTGCCGGAATCTTCTCTCTCATATACCAATTACTCACCAACTCTTGACCATCAGGATTAGCATGAACACATAGTATAATAACATCGTGTAATATACGTTTCGTCTCTTCACTATTACTACTTACTAATCGCCAAACAGTTTCTATCAATTGATGAGCTCCAGCGGTTTCATCTGCATGCAAACCACCATCAATCCATACAACTGCTTTACCCAAAAGCGCCATCTGTTGTGCGTCTAGTTCAGTTAAACCCTCTGCTTTAGCTAGTTTTTGAGAAATAGCTTTATATTCAGCTAACTTATTCAAATTAGCCGAATCTGAGATAACCATCATTACTTGATCCCGACCTTCCTCTGTTTTGCCGATGTTAACGTATCTGACTCGGTCGGAAACTTCAGATAGTTTTTTAAAGTAACTCTGAGTCTGCCTATAATTTACTAAATGATAATCATCACCTATACTGAAACCAAAATATTCTTTAGGTGATGGTAGCGGATCCGATAAGCAATTATTTAAAATAGCTATAATAAAGGTACTAACTAAGAGAATATTTTTCATTATAGATAGTCTGTTAAAATATATTAATCTCCTTTAGCGGAATTAGTACGTCTTAAATCAGCAACCGCATTTAAAGATCCATCCGAAAGAAACTCTACAGCATTAACACCACCAAATAATACGCCAGTACCTGATTTTTCAGGCATTAACACCTTCCATCCAAGCGCCTTTAGTCTTTTGACATCTGAATCAGGCAATCCAATTTCACATTCAACTGTTTGTTCTTTATTAATGTTAGTTACATGAATTCGAGTATCTGAAATAGCTTCTGCAAGTGGTCTATGAAACTGGCTATAATCTAGTAAAACCTGAGCTATTCCAGACGGTATCCTAGCACCACCAGGTAGACCAATTGCTAGTACAGGTAAGTTTTTATCGTTTAACCATATAGTGGGAGCTATTGTACTCTTTGGCCTTTTACCTTGAGCTACATAATTGGGCCGACCTGGAGTTTTAATAGAAAAGTTACTCAACGAATTATTCATAACAATACCAGTTCCTACAGGTACTACCCCACATCCAAAATGATAACTTAAAGACTGAGTTACACAGGCAATATTATGCTTATCATCTACGACAATAAAATGTGTAGTAGATTCTTTTCCGTTAGAAATAACCGAGTTTTGTGAGCCATTAGATATTTTTGATAATTCAAGAATAGAATCTATACCTTTTTCAGAGAGTGCAGTTTTAAATCGATTTAAAACTGCTTCATCATCGCCTGTAATTGAATCAAATTTTTGAATAGTTGTTAAAAAAACTTTACCAAAATGATCTATACTTAAAGCGTCGTGAAATGTACTGCCTCGCCAATTTACATGATCTAAAACGCTCATAACCGCTAATAATTGACCACCTCCTGATACCGGAGCTGTAGAGTACAATCTGCCCTGTTGGTATGGAACTGAAACTGGTTCTAGTATTCTAGCTTCATAGGAAGCTAGGTCTGACAAGGTCATGTAACCTCCAGCATTAGATACTGACTCTACAATAGATTCTGCAATTTTACCTTTATAAATAGCGTCAGGACCTTCTGCGGCTAATCTTTTTAGCGTATTAGCCAAGTCAGTGTTTACTAAGCGTGATCCTACAGCTGGAAGTTTTCCATCGGGTAAAAATATTCTAACCCCCTCTTTGCTGTGTTTAATTCTCGCAGCACTTTCCTCAATTAACTGCTGCGTTTTAGGTAATATCAGGGATCCATTTTGTGCTAACACGATCGATGGTTTTACATCTTGATCCCAAGACAATGTCCCCCACATTTTATGTGCTTTATACAATCCTTGAGCAAGTCCGGGAACCGCAGCGCTAGGACCACCTTCTATACGTTCATGCATTGGCTGATTGATAAACGCCTTAATAGGTAGTGATCTGCTAGACATATCCATACCATCAACCACATATACCTTTTTTGATGCGGCTTCGTAGTAAAGGATTTCAATTTTACCTCCTAAACCTGAAGCGTAAGGTTCAGCAACGCCAAGTGATAAGGATACAGCAACAGCAGCATCTATCGCATTCCCTCCTTGATGTAGAACCTGAAGGCCCGCCTCTGCTGCTTCTGGGTGTCCAGCTACAACAGCTTCATGCTTAGCTAATACTACTTCAGTACCAGAAGGATTAGCTCTAAGCGTGATAGTTAAAACTAGAAATAATAGTAAATACTTTTTCATAAATAGTCTCAAATCTTTATAAACAAAAAGGCGTATGTTTTTAAAACAAACGCCTTTAATAGATTAAAATCTTAGCTATTAACTATTAGAAGTTAATAGTATTACTCCAAGTCGTAGTACGAGGTAATCCATACATGGTTGCTCTTAAACTTGAAAGTACAGTCCAACCAGTAGATTGATTAGGCAATATGAGTATATCATAATGATTAAACATATTGTTCATGTTAACCTGTGATGAGAAAGTTACGTGCTTGAATTTATGAGCATAACCAGCAATCAAATTAACTGTCGTCATATTAGGTGCTGTAAATAGTTGCTTTTGTAATGTAGCTATTCCGTTAGGATAGTAATAAAACATGTTATACTTTAAACTCGTTACAACGGATCCACCAATTTTAAAGCCCTTTAGCATTCCAGAGCTAAAACTGTACATGTTTGTAAAGTTAGCACTGATTTGAGGATAACCAACAGTCTTATCACCAGAATTTTCTATTGGAATTAAACCAGGTAAAGCAAAACTAGGAGTAATTTGCATCGAAGAAATCGGAAGTCCTGTAGCTCCAGTTAGGATTGTTCCGTGAACGTTTTGCTGTGGATCAATTACAGTACCAACTGCACCCTTTAAGATATAAGCAACGTTTGAAGTGCTCAAGATAGCGCCGGATGGATTTACAGGACTTGCATAATACGGACTAGTCGATGTGTTCATCATCGATACTGTCAAAGGTACTGCACCTGCGGTTGCAGACGTAGCAAATGGCGCCTTAGAATTGTATGTTGGATTAACATACACTATAGTTCCATCTGCATATGTAACTTGACCAGCTGCATTTTCGTGAAATTGATCGTTGTATAATTGCGGATATGCAACATTGGTTTCTATTTTACCAGCAGGAGTCGATGCACTTAAACGCATTCTCCAATTTCTTGATGGGTTTGCTGTTAGTATGACCTGAATACCTGATGATTCACGCGTTAGATCCACATAAGTACTCGAAGCACCCCCTGCGATTCCATTCAATCCAGTTGGATTGATATCGGTTTGTAGACCGCTTGGAATTTGGTATTCTTCATTTGTTGATTTAGATTTATAAAAACTAATTGATCCGGAAACGGTTTGTGCATCGTTTGATATTTTCAATCCTACTTCACCACCTGTTCCCTTACTACTTGTAGGCATCTTACCAGCTGGATCGACGAATAATACCAAAGGAGGAGAATATGAACTTGAGAATTCTCCATAAGCACGAAGATTTCCGTAGATTTGACCATCAACACCGAAATTTACATTAGGACTAAAGGTTCTTGCATGGTTATATGGATCACCAGGTTCCATCGTCACACCCAGTACCTTTGCCAATCGTAAACCAGCCATAGTCGTTAATTTACCGCCAAACCACTGGGTATAATTTACTCCATAGATACCATGGTCTTGTCTGCGTAGAAATTCATAAGTACCTGTACTTGTAGTACCAAGGGGATTAGATCCTGAAATTTGAGTTAAATCTACAATTTGAGAAATACCACGTACAACATTTTGTCCATTAACCACAGCTGTTGGCGTTGGTGGGCTAAAGTACGGATACTCTATAGGACCATTAGGTATCGACCAGTAAATCGTGCTTAGTTGTGTCCGGCCATTTTTTGTTGTAACTGCTGGGCTAGTAATAGCATTAAAATTAGAATCCGCTAAGAAGTAATCGTAAACAATTGAAAATGCGTCAGAACGTACGTAATCAGCTCCAACGATTGTCTGGCTATGGCCGATACCACCCATGACTTGATTTTCTGCAACAAGTGAAAACCTGATAGCTTTATTTCTTGCTGGCTCCCAGGTATCGATAGGACTTGAAGCAACAGCCCATTGACCTGTTGTATTATCCCCTGGCGTATACAAACTTGTACTTTGCGTTGAGATTAGATCGTAATGATAATTATTGTATCCAGCTGAAAATTGCGATGAAAGCCAGCTGTTCCATTTCGTTTCAATGTTAATCGACTCGTAAGTACTTGTTCCTTTTTCGGAATTACCCCAGCCCTGAAGCGAGTCTACATTGCTCCAATTTAATAAACCATTGAGTATTGCACCTTGTGTATTAGGTGAAGATGCAGTCGCACCTAGCATGTTTTGACTCATGAGGTACTTTAAATTATAGCTCTGTCTACTATCATTAGTAGAACTTCCTGCAGCTAATGTTAAGGTTGCAGGATTGATGTGATTAGAAAACGTCTGTTCTCCAATGACACGAATCGTTGTATTCTTAAAGGGTTTGAAAGCGATCTGCAAATACTGACCATCCATTTTAGTACCTATATTGATACGTCTTGTTTGAACCGATTGAGCTGTAGCTGCAAAGCGCAGCGCAAACTTGTTAGTACCAAATCCTAAATCAAACTGACCTATCTTTGATCCGTAATTATCAATTTTAAAATCAGTAGAACCTCCCATAGGAGAATTAAAGCGAGCTTGTTTTGATACAGTTGAAATTACGCCACCTGCTCCACCACCTGCATAAAGAAGAGCCTGAGGGCCATTGATTACTTCTACACGATCAACGTCGAAATTCGATGTAGTACCAGGTAATGTACCACCTGGATTATAAAATAAACCTAACGACATTAATCCATCCCGCTGAATGCTGGTCGTGTTAAAACCACGTAACTGCATAAATTGGTGACTAACGTGATCACCAGGCTGTGAACCTGCTCCAGTAGTTTGATCAAGGGATGCATTACCAGCGCCAGCTGAGTACTGCATTAACATTTGCTCAATCGTTGTTGCTGCTACGTCTTTAATAAACGCCTGATCAAATATATCAGCAGAAACAGGCAGTTTATCTAGCTCAGTTTTGAAACGTGTTATGGAATTTGAATTTAGGGCACCATAACTATCATCAGCATCCTGTGTAACTTCGAATGGATTGAGCACGATTGTATTTTCACTCGTGTTTGCTGATGTAGTAGACACGTTCTGTGCATGTACTAGGGGTGAAATTAAGTTCACACCTACTGCTAGTATTACGATAAGCAGATAATTTAACGATTTATTCATAAGTTTACAATTTGAGCTAAAAAAGCAGTGAATACTATTATTACTAAATAAATAACAACATCTTACGTAATATCATAGTATATTTTAAAAACAATTTAACAGTACTATTGTATTCTATTCATATATTATGGTCTATACGTATTACTTACAATCGCATTACGTAGAACTACGTAATAACTTACCCCCAATTATTTGAACAAATTTGTCTGATTGAATTATTCAGTTTACGTTAGCTTAAATCCATTGCTCTAAAACATGAAACATTACGAATTTACATCAGGCTTTAAATCACTCTACGAAAAAGCAGTCGATTTATATATAAAAGGGTCTCGAGATATAGCAACCTACTACACAAGTGAAGAAATTGATTGGCTGTCTAAAAATGGAATCAATCAGCAGCATATGTATGACTATGCTGAGGACCATTGTAAGTACCAAGAGCCTGGTTTTGAACAAGCTTTAGCGATTGAGTTAGTGCGCCGTGACTACTTCCTTAATATTCAACGCGGTATTGCCTCACAAAAGATTCTAAAAGAAATAGATCTCCCTTCAAAGACAGACTCTTTGCAAGGAATCGTTTGGCTACCTCGTTTACTGCCTAAAGCCCGCGCAAAGCTACATGGCGAACTTTCAAGTGAACTCATGTTTTGCTGCGGCGGAGATCGCAAGTTCTTCAAAACGCACAATATCATGCCAGCAGAATTCTTAAGTGTTCTTTGGCGCACAGGATCAGACGATAATGCTATTGTACATTGGATTAAACTGCGTAAATAATCTTTTTAATATCCATGAGTACGTATAACCTCAAAATCAATGGTACGAAACACTCGGTTAACGTCGCGTCAGAAACACCTCTTTTATGGGTTTTACGCGATACGCTTGGCCTCGTTGGAACTAAATTTGGATGCGGTATAGGTCAATGCGGTGCATGCACTGTACACCTTAATGGTATCGCTGTACGCGGCTGTCAAACGCCTGTATCAGCTGCTGTAGGATTAGAAATAACAACGATTGAAGGATTATCCCAAGACGGAACTCATCCTTTGCAAAAAGCCTGGTGCGAATTAGACGTTGCGCAATGTGGTTACTGCCAAGCAGGACAGATCATGACAGCTGCATCGCTACTTGCACGTAATTCTAACCCAAGCGATCAAGACATAGATGATGCGATGGCGGGTAATTTATGCCGCTGTGCGACCTACACACGAATTCGCGCTGGAATACATCATGCAGCAAATTTAGCAGCAAATAAGGAGGCTAAAGTATGAACACACAATCTTCTGAATTAAATCGTAGAGCATTTCTTAAGGTATCCACCCTCGTATCTACAGGACTATTTCTTGGGTACTACATAAATTCTTCTGATGATGCAGTTGGAGAAGTTTCAAAACTTAAACCAGAAGCGCTCGATTCTACGTTTAGTCCCAATGCTTTTATTAGTATCACTAAAGATGGTACTGTGACTTTAGTTTCAGCACGTCCAGAAATCGGACAAGGTATCAAAACTTCACTTCCCATGATTTTAGCCGAAGAACTCGGCGTTAACTGGAAAGATGTAAAAGTAGTATCAGTACCTTTAAATTCTATTTATGGTGGTCAAGCAGCGGGCGGTAGTACTTCGACTCCTACTTCTTACCTACGCTTAAGACGTCTTGGCGCTACGGCTCGAACCCTACTTGTACAAGCTGCCGCTAACTCCTGGGGTGTACCCGCAGCAGAATGTAAAGTAAAAGATGGTAGCGTCATTCATACACCTAGTGCACGAACTGTTAAGTTTGGAGATCTCGTTGATGCCGCATCAAAACTACCGGTTCCAAATGAAGCCTCCGTACATCTTAAAGATCCATCAGAATTCACGCTTCTTGGATCCCGTGTAAGCGGTGTCGATAATGATAAAGTGGTTACCGGAAAACCGCTCTTTGGTATCGATCAAGTCGTACCAGGCATGGTGTATGCCGTTTATGCAAAATGTCCTGTTTGGGGCGGCAAAGTAGTTTCAGCTAACTTAGATGTAGTAAAAGCACAGCCTGGCGTAAGGGACGCGTTTATTATCAACGAAACAGTTCCCTATCACAACAATCCTGTTCTTGGACTTGTACCGGGTGTAGCGATTTTAGCTGATTCAACATGGAATGCATTCAGTGCTCGCAAGCAGCTGCAAGTCGTCTGGGATGAAGGTGCTTTTGCTAAAGACAGCTGGGCTGGCTACAAAGAAAAAGCTAAGCAAATGGTTCAAACAGGTGAAGGTTTGAAACGTGTTCGTAATGACGGTGACGTAGATAAAGCATTTGAAAGTGCCACTACCCTTCATGAAGCCGATTATCACTTCGCTTTTATTGGACACACAAATCTAGAACCACAAAACACAACTGCGCTCGTTACAGGTGATAAAGTTCAGTTGTGGAGCCCAACACAGAACCCAACAGATGTTCAAAACAGTGTTGCAGAAGCACTAGGTATCGAACCTGAAAATGTAAGTATTGTTATTACACGTATTGGCGGTGGATTCGGACGCAGACTTCATCCAGATCCAGCAATCGAAGCTGCAGTTATTGCCAAAAAAGCAAAAGTCCCTGTAAAACTTGTTTGGTCAAGAGAAGATGATTTTCAACATGACCACTACAGACCAGGTGGATTCCATCACTTCAAAGCTGCGTTAGATGCGAAAGGTAAACTCATCGCCTTAGCAGATAAGACACTCGCCTTTGATGCAAATTCAGGAGCAGATAATTACCCTGGACGCTTCTTAGAGCACTGCAGAATTGAATCAGGAAAAATTCCTAATAATGTTCCTACCGGACCTTGGAGAGCACCTTATAGCAATACCTATAGTTTTGTTATCTGTAGCTTCCTTGATGAATTAGCACATAAAGCTGGACGCGATCCTGTAGAATTTAATTTAGAAATCTTAGGCACAAAAGATATCATACCTGGCAGTGGTCCTAAGAGTGCCCCATATAACGCAGCACGTATGCGTGATGTCATTAAACTTGTAGCAGAGAAATCTGGCTGGGGTAAGAAATTACCTAAGGGCCAAGGTATGGGTCTAGGCTATTACTTCAGTCACCAAGGCTATGTCGCTGAAGTTGCTGAAGTCACCGTGTCTAAAGAAGGTGAACTCAAAGTAGACCGTGTTGTAGCTGCTGTCGATGTAGGCTCACAAATTGTGAACTTAAGTGGTGCTGAAAATCAGGTCCAAGGATGTATTATTGATGGACTCAATTCATCTTGGCGCCAAGAGCTTGATATTCAGAACGGTCGTGTCGTGCAGAGTAATTTTAACGAATACCAAATGCTACGCATGCCTGATAGTGTTCGTAAGATTGAAGTACATTTCAATAAGACGAAATATCCACCAACGGGCTTAGGTGAACCAGGACTACCACCTCTAGGACCTGCGGTTGCCAATGCTATTTTCGCTGCAACCGGTATACGCATTCGTCAGCTTCCCTTTAGCCATACCGACCTAAGGTGGTCTTAAACCTTATTACCTTACTATAAATTAGTAACTTATCATAAAAAAAGCATCACCTATAAAAGTGATGCTTTTTTATTTTTTAAATTATTAATTATTTAGAATGGCTTTACGTAAGCCATGATAACCGCTGCTAAAGCAAAAAGACATGTGAGCGTGATCCAGAGTTTTACTTGTTCACGGCGGCGGTAAGCTAAACCAGACATTGCTGAAATACCGAGCCAGCAAATAAGTTTAATAATCACCCATCCTGCAAAAGCGAAACCGAACTGAGCTTGCCACATACGTACGCCGGTTAAGACAACAAGCAGAGCTGCCATACCTGAGTACATGGCTACACGTTTCTTGGTTTCACTTGCTCCAGCAAAGGCATAGAAGGTTGTACCAATAAGGATTAATACGGAAAAGATATGAACGATATGTAAGGAGTAAATTTCGCCAGGACTCATAAAAGATAAATTAGAAGGTTAAGGAAGTTGACACCCCGCCTGTGCCGTATGCCAAAAGGCTCGGGACCTTTTTATGTTAAAGTGGGCACCTGCGCCGTGTCATTTGCTTTCCGATTTACGGCCTAGCAGCTATTCACGACGTTTTCGGCTCCCGATTAAATTCTAAGGCTAAGAGCTATGTTTAAGGCACCACGAACACTGCAGGGTGTCACTGATTAACAAAGCAGCTATATCCCTAATAGTCAACCTCTTCAGGATCCTTCGGATTCAGTACTACCCTGTTCTATGTGCTTGATTATCAACTCCTGAATCGTAGCTAGGAATAAATAACCCATAAAGGCTCTGACAATAGAATCCGGTAAATTCTCGAGATGGATTTGCCCACCTTCTAAATCCTCATCTTTGATATCGCGCAATACGGTTTCACGAAGCCTTAAGCGTAACGCTGCACAGGATCTTAAAACTGGTTCTCCGTTGTTAGGATCCAAAATGATAGATCCATCGATAAAAAAGTTTTCGTTAAAAAGACCAAACAATACATCCATATCTGTCTTTTGATGTGCGAGTAGTTCCTCATTCCACACCTCCCTAAAATCGGAATCAATATCGCGAGGCGCTTGTTTTGACTCTTGTTCCGGTGATTCGTACGCAATC
Source organism: Opitutaceae bacterium (assembly GCA_036824825.1). GTDB lineage: Bacteria > Verrucomicrobiota > Verrucomicrobiia > Opitutales > Opitutaceae > Palsa-1447. Next base: position 24,004 of record DAISZL010000014.1, on the reverse strand, counting down.
GATTTAAGCACATCTAAAAGAGGTGCCACGACAGAAACGCTTAACTTGACTTCAATACGTTTCATCGCGTTCTAAAACGGCAGATAAATGCCACTGATGAAGTGTAAAGACATACGCTTCTGCTTTTTCACGAACTCCAATCCATACAATTGATCTACCCTGTTCGTGAACTTCTAACATGTGCTTTCTCGCCTTATTCTCGTCGAATCCAAACACTTTTCTGAAGACAAGAACTACGTATGACATTAAATTTACAGGATCATTGAGCACAACAACGCGCCATGCTCCAGATAGCTGTGTTTGCACAGCTATCTGAGCTTCAGGGGATGCGTTAGATTTCGCTAACGGAATAATCATTCAATGCGACTCGCAGCCTGTGCTTTTGCAATCGCTTGCGCAATTTGCGTAGGCGCATCTGTGAGAGCAATTTTTTGCACTTCTTTTTCAGAACGCCATTTCATTTCAATCACACCTTCTTTGAGTCCTTTACCGCCGATAGTGATACGAAGTGGTATACCAATTAAGTCAGCATCCTTAAATTTAACTCCAGGACGTTCGCTTCGATCATCAATTAATACATCAGCTCCGGCACTTTCTGCCGCTTTACCAAGCGTCTCTGCCCACTGAGCTGCCTCAGGTACACCTGGATCAAGTAAACAGACTAAAACCTGGAACGGAGCTATCGACCATGGCCACAAAATACCATCCGCATCATGCTTTTGTTCAATACATGCTTGAAGGGTACGGCTAATACCAATCCCGTAACAGCCCATTACCATAGGATGTGACTGTTTTTGATCATCCGTATAAACGGCGTTAAATTTTTCAGAATATTTAGTTCCGAGTTTAAAGACGTGGCCTACTTCAATCGCACGTTCAATTTTAAGAGGTTCACCAGTCTTAGGATCAGGCTCTCCCACTTTAACACGTCGGTAGTCACCAAACTGAGTAATATCTAAATCCCGCGTTATGTTGACCTGTTTAATATGGAAACCATCGCTATTAGCTCCCGTGACACCGTTACCAATTAAACGTATCGCGTGATCAGCATAAATGCCGTGAATTGCTGCACGGTCCTTAAAGGTTCCTTTTACAGCTCCTAAGCTACCTGGATTTGCTCCAAGTACGGGTAAAATTTCGTCTGCTGTAGCAGGTCTAAAAAGGGTAAAGCCTAGTGATCCTAACTTTGCTTCTTCTAGCTCATCACAACCGCGTAAAATCACTAAAAAGAGTTTACCATCACCAACATAAACCAATGTTTTAAACTGCTTATCCGCTGAAACATTATAAGGAGCAGCTTCTAAGGAAGCGATTGAGACAACCCCTGGAGTTGCAAATTTTTCTGTAGCTCCGATAGGTGCTGCGTCTACTAAGTCCTTAGGAATAATTCCACTGGTAGCTTTTTCCCGGTTAGCGGAGTAACCACTCTTGTCTCCGTAAACGACATCATCATCTCCTACCTCCGCAGGAACCATGAATTCATGGGATGCACTACCACCCATAACACCGGTATCTGCTTCAACAGCGATTGTCTTAAGTCCAGCGCGTTGGAAAAAGCGCTCATACGCTGTCTTCATTGATTGATAACTCTTATTAGCTCCTGCGTCATCAACATCAAATGAATAGGCATCTTTCATCACGAACTCACGCGCACGCATGAGGCCATAACGGGGACGAATTTCATTTCTAAACTTAGTCGCAATTTGGAAGAAATTTTTTGGTAAGTCTCTATAGCTCGTGATTTCGGATTGCACGAGAGGTGTGATGATTTCTTCGTGGGTTGGGCCGAGTACGAATTCAGGCTCTTGAGGAGGTCTTTTACCTGCACCAGCGTGGTCAGCACGGTACATAATTTGACGAGCTGCAGCCCAGCGTGGTCCTTGCTCCCAGAATTCTACCGGATGCAAGTGGGGCATTTGTAACTCGATAGCCCCTGCTCTTTCCATCTCTTCACGGCAGATTTGTTCTAATTTCGCCATGACTTTTAAACCGAGCGGCATGTAGGTGTATAAACCACCGCCAAGTTTACGAACAAGCCCTGCTCTCACGAGTAAACGATGCGATGCTATTTCAGCATCTGCTGGGCTTTCTTTGAGTGTAGGAATGAAGTACTTAGACCAATATTTCATGCAGGGTTTGATCGAAACAGGCTAAGGCCCTTCAATCAAATGTAATCGAGGCCATTTTAGCTATGCCGTTGCCATGGAGCACCGACTTAGTTTAGATTGAAAGCAGTGAATACTGAAAAGCGTAAACCTTGGCCTATGCGGTGGATCATTATAGCAATGATCCTTTTTGTAGCTCCATACACCTACCTAACCCTGCACTACCGTAAACCAGGTCCTTCCTACCAGCCTTACCAAGATGCTAAGGAAAAGACGGTACTCGCTCATAATGGCTATACACGCATCAGTTTACCCTCAGCACAACCCGCTTCAGGTATGCTACTTCCTGTCCAGGGTATACCGGCATCCACGAATTCGTCTATATTAGGATTAACTCCCGAGCTTAAGAAAGCTTTAGGTACTGCTGTAACAATCCCTGAAGCCATCGATTCTGTAGCTGCACCCGCTATCTTTGATCATGGCAAGACTTACCCTTTTAGTTACGGCTGTAGTACAAGTGATTTACATCATGCGCTAGCTGGTACACGTCTGTATGTGAAAGACAAAAGTGTCTACTTTATCACCGATTTTGAAGCCCTTGTGGGTGGCTTATCATCACGCGATACCCATACCGTAATCGCCCTAGAATTACCTTCAGGAGCGCTAGAAGCTGGGTCTTACACGTTTACTGTGGTTGGGAAAAACCAGTCACGCAGTTGGCACGTTTTAGTCAAATAGACCACATTTAACGGTATCTAAGCCCCTAACGTGCTCCTTGACGTTTGGGCCAGTCTTGATGAAAACTACGTGAATACTAAATCAATGAGTAACGCTCCTGTACAAGCGACACCACCCACCTCCGCTCAAGCTATTACAATTAAGCCAACGGACTTACGTGGTATTTTAAAATACGTTCCTCGTTTTCAAGGTCAGATATTCGTTATCGCAATCGATGGTTCTATTGTCGCAGACGAAAACTTTAGTAATCTCTTAGTAGATATTGCCGTTTTAAGAAGCTTAGGAATTAAACTCATTTTAGTTCACGGTATCAGTAAACAACTACAAGAGCTTGCAACGTTAAGAAACGTAACAATCACCAACGCAGATGGCACGGGCCCAACGGATGCAGCTACATTAGATATTGCTGTTCGTGCTTCCTCACGCATCTCACATCAGATTCTAGAAGGTCTCACCCAAAACGCGTTAAAAGCTGTCATCACAAACGCCGTGCGTGCTGTACCAGTTGGAATTATTAAAGGGATCGATCAACAGTTTACTGGCAGAGTTGACCGTATTGATAAGGACCTTTTAAACGAACTCATCGCTCAACAAGTCGTTCCCCTCGTATCACCGCTAGCGTTTGGTCCAGATGGTAAATCACTACGGGTGAATTCAGACTTACTTGCCGCTGAACTAGCTGAAGCACTTCATGCTACTAAAATCATTTTCTTAACACCAACCGGCGGCTTAGAAATTGAAGGCCAGGTAAGACGTGAAATTTCGGTCGATCAACTACGGTCAATTATTCAGGATCATCCTGAAAAGTTAAGTGACTCAAGTCGCAGCAAGGCCTCCCACGCAATCAAAGCGATCGAAACAGGAACCCCTCGGGTTCACGTAGTAGATGGACGTGTCTTCGACGGACTGCTCAACGAAATCTTCTCAAACGAAGGTGTTGGTTCCTTGATCTATGGTAATGATTACCAGCAAATCAGAAAAGCAACCCGTAGAGATGTAAGATTTATCTATAATCTGACACGTAGCGCTGTTAAACGTGAAGAACTCTTACATAGAACACAGGAAGGTATTCTTAAAAATATTGATCACTTCTTCGTGTTTGAAGTGGATGAAAATATTATCGCCTGCGTTACACTCTATTTTTACACGGAAAACCCAACGATTGCAGAAGTGGGTTCACTGTACGTCGTACCGTTCTACCACAACCGTGGAATTGGTAAGAAGATGGTAGAGTACGCTTGCTTACAGGCTAAGGAAAGTGGCGCTAAATCTGTGATTGCTCTATCAACACAAAGCTTTGGCTTCTTCAGCAATACGTGTGGATTTGAGGAAGTAGATAAAGCGATCCTACCAGAAACGCGGTTAAAACTTTATGAGGAAAGCGGACGTAACGCTAAAGTACTCGTAAAGCATCTGGTGTAATGCATGTAAGAAGCTACGCTCTTACCGATATTGGTAAACGCAGAGCTGAAAACGAAGATCGCTATTTAAACGATTTAAAAGAGCTACTCTTTGGCGTTGCAGATGGTGTAGGTGGTGAAGACAAAGGCGGCGAAGCTGCAGAGGCTGCTGTCACAGCTATAACCGATTCTACCCATACAACTAAGCGTACTGTAGAAACCTGGCTCACTGAGTTAGTGAAAAACGCTCACAAAAAAGCATTACTCTATGCACCTGGAGCAACGACTCTTTTACTAGGACACATCTGTGATACTAAACTTTATTTAGCTCATCTCGGTGACTCTCGGTGCTATCTGTTGCGTAAAAATAAAATGACTCAGTTAACTCAAGATCACGCTTTAGAAAATGATCCTTCGGTTGATAAAGATAATAGCCTCTTTAAAAACAATCCACACCTTCTTAAACAACTAACACGCTGGGTTGGAACTAAAGGAAAAGTAAACCCTGAATTAATAACTCAGGAGCTTCAGGTACATGATCGTATTTTATTTTGTACAGATGGCGTAAGTAACATGATACCTACGCGTGTACTTGAAAAAATACTGAGTTCTGAATCAGAACCTGAAACACTCGTTAATGCTCTAATACGTGAAGCATTACTAAGAGGCGGACTAGATAATGCTACCGCCGTGTGTGTCTTTATTGATTCACTTTAAAAACGACTATAGGCCTTGGCTTTAGTCTCATTGTTTTTTAATATATAAAGCTTAATTAGACTATGTCCCAAACAAGCAAAACACGACTCTCAGCGCTAGGTATGCTACTCCTAGCCAATGCGTTTTGGGGACTGAGTTTTCCACTGATCAAATCGCTTATTTTACTCAGTGCGAAATTAAGTCCAGGGAGTGGTCTATTTGCCGTAGCATGTACCGTTGCACCTCGTTTCATTTTAGGTACGATTCTTTTATTTCTGTGGCAATTCATCACAACACCTAAGAGTGAAAAGCCGTGGCTTAGTAAAACTGAATTTATTCAAGGTATTTACTTAGGAATTTTTGGTGCAGCGGGAATGCTTTTACAAAATGATGGACTTCGGTTTACAAGTGCCTCGACTTCCGCCTTTCTTACCCAATTTTACGCCTTACTAATTCCTCTGTGGCTTAGTATACGCAGTAAAACGCTACCTCGTTTTACAATTTTGATGAGTAGTGTCTTAGTACTAGCAGGCGTTTCTATTTTGGGAAATTTTGATTATAAAAACCTCCACTTTGGACGAGGTGAACTTGAGACTCTGCTTTGCTCCGTTTTCTTTATGGCTCAAGTCTTTGGAGTAGAAAATGAAAAGCATTCAGAATGTAGACATGAAAAAGTTACTTTAATTTGGCTTGGCACCGAAGCACTACTCTTTACAGGTCTTGGACTTTACAGCGCACCTACACCACACGATTTTTGGATTCCGTGGAGTTCTACTCCTTGGCTTGGACTCACCCTTGCACTTACCTTATTCCCAACGCTTGGTTCCTTTTCTATTATGTCCAAGTGGCAATCAAAAATCACAGCTACAGAAGCGGGCCTTATCTACTGCTTTGAACCTATTTTTGGATCACTTTTTGCACTCTTTTTACCAGCTGTCTTTTCAATCTGGGCAACAATCAGTTACCCTAATGAACATATCACCCAGAGTTTACTCATGGGTGGATGCTTAATCACCTTTGCTAACGCGCTCATTCAACTGAATCCACCACCTAAGTCCCAAGGCTTACCGATGTAGAGGAAAGTTTTGTTGTAGATACTGCTCTCAGTGTAACTGCGGTTAAAACAATAACACCTCCCAAGATAGCTAACACCGTTGGCTTTTCGCCCATAACGAGCAGAACCCACATAGGATTTAAAATGGGTTCGATTACAGGAATAATGACTGCTTCTAATGCAGTCACATGTCGAATAGCCTTGGCATACAGTCCGTAGGATAAACCAAGTTGAACGACACCCAGCAACACTAGGCATAACCAACCTTTAGGACTTAAATTTTTGGATTTAGCAATCCATGGAAGACCAATCAAAAATGCGATATAATTTCCAAGAATAATAGATTCAATTGCAGACGTATTTTTTTGTCTGCGTAAAGCGATTGTCATACCTGCGAAAAAGAGTCCACTTAAGGCAGCCAGTGTATCACCTAAAAGATGCGACCCCTGTAAGCCGTCCTTAAAAAATAAAAGCATACCGAAGATAACAAAAAAAATCGTTAACCAATCTTTACTTGTAGCCTTTTCTTTAAGGAGCCATGACCCGAGTAAAGCGATCCAAACAGGGGCTGTATACTGAAGTAAAATAGCATTAGCTGCGGTTGTTAATTTGGTAGCCGTACAAAAGGTTACCGTACAAAGCGCATAACCGATCGCCCCGAGTACTTGCGGTTTTGAAAAGCTAAAATGAAGTGGTCTACTAATGAGTAACAAAAAGGTACCCGCCAAAAAACCACGCGCCCCTGCAACTGCGAGTGGCGACCAATCTATCGATTTAATTAATAGACCACCCAAACTCCATGCGAGTGCGGCTATAATTAATTGACCTACAGCAAAGCTTTTTTCCTTAGATATATTCAAGTCATACTAGGAAAAAGCGTGTCCTAGAAAGACTCAAACCGAATGTTTGCTTCTTTAACCAAGATACCTTTTATTAAATCAAATGTATTTCCCCAAACTTTTGCGCTTTATTGCAGGTTTAACCCTGTGCTTATTGCCCGTATTATCGAAAGCACAAGTCGAGGCGAGTTTAGTTACAAGTAAGACACAGGTCGTTTCGGGGCAGCCATTCACGGTAGCACTGCATTTAGTACATGAAACCCATTGGCATACCTACTGGCTTAATCCTGGTACAGGTCTAGCAACAAGTATCACCTGGAATTTACCTCAAGGATGGAAAGCGTCCGATATTCAGTGGCCTACGCCTCAAATGATTAAAGACGATCATGGTATTATCACAGGTACAGGGTATGACGGTGATTTACTATTACCTGTAACCATAACGCCAGCACCAGACGCAGTCTTAGGTTCTACAGTTACCCTCTCCGCTTCAGCACAGTGGCTTATGTGCAAAGATGTCTGTAAGCCAGGTGACGCTTCCGTATCAACCTCAGTCACGCTTGCGAGTAAAACCCAAGATGACGCAATCTGGAGTGCAAAATTAAAAGCACAACTCGCCCAATTACCTCGCACAGATAGCACCTGGAATCTTACCGCTTATAAAGAAGGTAACCGAATCATACTCACTGCCTCATCCAAGACTTCACTCTCTGAAGCAGATACCCCTAAAGATTTACATTTTTTCTCAGATGATGGCCTTATCGTTTTAGATCAGCCGCAGATCATTTCTAAAACCAATCCATTAGAAATAAGTTTACCCTTAAGTACGGATGCAGCACAGACCTCACGCCTGATTGGTGTATTAAGAGTTAGTAATTCATGGAGTAAGGATCAAACGCTTCCCGGACTTCGAGTTGATATACCTATCACTCCAGGACGTCCTGCTGCAGCAGTTGCTACACCATCTTCATCAACTTCCTTTGGAGCTACACTCCTACTCGCTCTTATTGGCGGTTTAATCCTAAATCTCATGCCATGTGTTTTTCCTGTCTTAGGCATTAAAATTTTAGGCTTCGTAAATCAGGCAGGTAGTGAAAGAAAAAAAGTTATCCTCCATGGTTTAACTTTCACGTTTGGTGTTGTTCTTTCTTTCTGGGTACTTGTTGGTATATTAACAATTCTCAAAACGGGAGGTGCACAACTTGGCTGGGGCTTCCAATTGCAATCTGCTGCATTCGTTTTTGCCCTAGCAGCTGTTATGCTTGTGTTTGCTCTTAACTTAAGCGGCGTTTTTGAATTTGGTCTTTCGGCTACATCCGTAGGTGGCAACTTGCAAATGAAGTCTGGCTTCATGGGATCTTTCTTTACGGGAATTCTGGCAACGATGGTAGCAACTCCTTGTAGTGCTCCATTTTTAGCTCCAGCCCTAGGTGCTGCGCTAACCATGTCCACAGGTGAGTCCTTCATTGTATTCACGGCAGTAGCTTTAGGATTATCAGCTCCTTATTTAATGTTATCGATATTCCCTGCAGCGATTAAAATATTACCTAAACCAGGCGCTTGGATGGAAACGTTCAAGCAATTCATGGCTTTCCCGCTCTATGCAACCGTAGCTTATTTAATCTGGGTACTTGCAGGCCAAGTTTCTGAATCAGGACTTTTAAACAGTATGATAGGTTTAGTGATTATTAGTATGGCTGTTTGGATTTATGGAAGGTATGCGCAGCGAAAAGTTAAACTTGGTATTTCACTCACAGCCGTAGCATTAGTCGCAGGACTTTGGGCAGGTTGGCCTGTTGCAGCTGCTCCTACTGACATCACATGGAGCCCATGGAGTACGCAATCAGTCGAACAGCTCCGCTCGCAAAATCGCATTATCTATATCGATTTCACAGCTCGTTGGTGCGCTACCTGCCAAGCTAACAAGAAAGTGGTTTTTCATTCGAACGAAGTACTCAAACTTTTCCGGGATAAGAATATTGCTACACTTAGAGGTGATTGGACAAATCGCGATCCACTCATTTCTCAAGAACTAGCTAAATATTCGAGAAGCGCTGTTCCCTTTAATCTCATATGGCTTCCAGGTAAATCTGAACCAGTTATTTTACCAGAATTACTCACTCCTGCGATAGTGATGGATGCTGTAAATCAAAAGTAGTTTTTCTAAAGTAAATCCAATGAACGCTATCACGTGCACACGTAAGCACGCTCCTGCTATTCTTGATATTTTTAATGATGCGATTGTAAATTCAACGGCACTTTACGACTACAAACCTCGCACCTTAGAAACCATGCATGCTTGGTTTGATCTTAAAGATAAAACTAAGCAACCCGTCATAGGTGTTGAATCTGAATCAGGCGAACTCATGGGTTTTGCTACGTATGGCGTCTTTCGCGATAAACCTGCCTATAAATACTCCGTAGAGCATTCTGTTTACGTTACTTCTCAATATAGAGGCAAAGGTGTTGGCCGCTTCCTCTTAAAAGAAATCATAGAACTAGCTAAACAAAATGGCATTCATATGATGATCGGAGCGATTGATGCATCGAATCTTGTAAGCGTAAATTTACATAAATCCCTTGGATTTGAACATTGCGGTACTATCAAACAAACTGGTTTTAAATTCGGAAAATGGCTGGATCTTGATTTTTATCAGTTAATCTTACCTACCCCTTTAAACCCTACAGACGGTTAAAAGTATTATTAGCTCGACAGGTTTTAAAAATTAAGACGCAATATATTAAGTCTTAATAATACTTAAGACTCATTACATTGCGTCTTATATGAAATCCTCTGTTCATACAATACTACCTGATAACATTCGTAGATCGCTTTCTAAATTTGGAAAAGACCTAGCTACAGTTCGTAGAAAACGTCATTTAACAATAAAAATGATGGCGGAAAGAACAGGCCTTTCACCAAATACTTATAGTAGAATCGAAAAAGGAGATCCAAGTACTGCTATGGGTAATTACGCTATGACTTTATACGTACTTGGTTTTGGTGGAATATTAGGCGAAATTGCTGATGCAAGTAGAGACGAGCAAGGACTGATTGATGATGAACAACGTTTACCTATTCGTGTACGAATAAAGCGCACACCTATGTTGAAATGAAAAGAACCATTCAAGTATATCTTGGCAATGAAGCCCATCACGTAGGGACATTACATTACAACTTAGATGGTTCCAGAGAACGATCAGCGTTTAGCTATACTGAATCATGGTTAAAAACAAAATCAAACTTCGCTCTAGAACCCGCGCTGCCATTAGTAGTCGGCCCTCAATTTCATCGCAAAACACCTCATGGATCTGCTTTTCCCTTGGCTATCGCAGACACAGAGCCAGATGGTTGGTCTAGACGAGTTATTCAACGCGACTTTGCGAAGCGTCGTCAAAATGAAAATCGTTCAGAGGAACTGAAGACACCAAGTCAATTAACAGCAGTAGACTATTTACTCGCAGCAGATGATTTAAGTCGTGTTGGTGCTTTAAGATACAAGGACGAAAATGGTGTATTTTGCCGAACAACAGAAATAGGTACTAGAAAAGCACCTCCACTGATAGAACTTGATAAATTAATACGAGCCACAAAAGCGATTGAGCTTAATACTGAAACTACCAAGGATTTAGCATTCCTTCGCGGGCGCGGCACATCTCTTGGAGGACTAAGACCTAAATGTTCAGTAATCGACTCAGACGGGCATTTGGCAATAGGTAAATTTCCAAGCATACATGATGAAAGACCTATAACAAAAGGAGAAGTCCTAGCGATGCAGTTAGCTAAAATGGCTGGAATAAATGCAGCTGAAACTCGACTCATAGATAGTGATGGTGTCCCAGTAACACTAATACGTAGGTTTGATCGTAGTGCTAAGGGACAACGATTAATGTATATATCTGCCGCTACAATGCTTGGTGTAGACAATGGTGATTTAAACAACCACTATTACACGCAATTAGTTGATTTAATCCGCCGTTATGGATCTAACACACAAAAAGATATTGAGGAACTCTGGAGGCGTATAGGTTTTTCAATACTCATCAGTAATTTTGATGACCATCTCCACAATCACGGATTTATACATGTAAACAATGAACAATGGTGCTTAGCTCCTGCTTTCGACATAAATCCATTTCCGGACCGTATACGTGAATTCAAAACATGGATTTCTGAGAAAACAGGTCCAGAAGCTACAATCTCTGGACTTATGTCAGTTATTGATTATTTCCGCATAACAAATAATCGTGCTAAGTTGATATTAGGAGAGATAGAACGTACTGTTAGTAAGTGGCGTAACATAGGAAAAGAACTGGGTATGAGTAAAAAAGAGATGACAATGTTTGAAGAGGCCTTTGAACATCCTGAACGTGATGAAGTTCGCAAAATAATGAAATAGTGCATATCACATATCCCAGATAACCAAACCCTGTTATTAGTATCTAACAGCATCTATTTTGATCTTTTACATACAGTAAATTACTAACAAATATTTAAATATTGAATTAACGTTACTATAGTTGCGTAGTAAAAAACATTAAATATTTGATTATCAATATCTTATGTAGTATTTGTAAACCCTTGACGCAGGCCTATAGAATAATACCTTACAAGTGCAGTAACTCATTTGCCAGAGTAGCTCAGTGGTAGAGCAGAGGACTCATAAGCCTTTGGTCGGCAGTTCAATCCTGCCCTCTGGCACCATTTTATGAAAACCCATAACTACTAGGTTGTGGGTTTTTTTATACTTAAAAATCGTAAACAAGTCCTGCACTAGGCAACAAAGGTAATTGGTCCCTTGGTTTTAGTGTATTAATGATCACACCACTACTTGTCGTTACCGTATGATCATACCCTATTAAATTGTAATGATTATATGCATTGAAGATATCAAGATACATGCGCCAAGTACCATGAGACGTAGCTATTCGATGTGTTAGTCTGAAATCCAAACGGTGATAAGCAGGTAGTCTTAAATTATAGAGCGGACCATTTTGAGCAGATAAATATTGCTGCCCATTTGTCAAAGGCACGAATGCATAAACTACATTAGTCGTAGGCCAACCGGTGTGATACTGCCAGTCTGCACTTAATTGCCACTGTGGATTAAAAGAATAGGTGAGATCTGTAGAAATGGTATTACGTTGATCTCTCTGACGTGGAATTACGTTACCATTAATTGTTTGGTTGGACTGAGCCAATGCGTAATTAAAATTCCAGATACATTTTCCGCTGAGTTTATTTCTTAGTAAAACCTCAAGTCCTTTAGACTCAGCCTGAGTGGGTGATAAAAGTAAGAAATCAGTCTGTACCTCTGGAAATAATTGATAACCATTATTTACATTCTCCCATGAAGGTTTTAGTCGGGTCTCTACCCTATCATAACCTTCAAGACGAAGCTGTATCGACTTACTTAAAGGATATTCATAGCTAATAATTCTTTGCTCAGCTAGTTGTTGTTTAGAAAATTGAGTTTCTCCCTTGAAAACAGCTAATTCATTAAGTTCCTCGACTTGAGAGTAACGACCCCACGTAGCTCGAACTACTCCACCGAGCAAATGATACGATACAGAGATTCGTGGATTGAACGCATTACCTCGTGATAAATTTGCGTTATCATCTCTTAATCCAATATCTAAAACTAAATCTTCAATTGGGCTAAGTCGAAGTTTTATAAATTCACCATATTCATCTCCACTAGGTTTAGTGAGTGTCGTTTGCTTAATGGTAACAGCTGTGATTTTCCCACTTACCAACTGACTTTGCTGCCTTGTTAAATAATAAGCATAATTCGCATTCTGCTTTTGAGCATCAAAGCCCATCTCGAGAGCAATCGCTTTTGCTACGTCTAGATGCCAGGACTGATTAATCTTAAATTCACTAAGGCATCGATTGTCCTGTAAACTAAAGGGATATCCATCCAAAGAGCCACTACCCAGTCTCGAATTTCTCAGTCGGTCTAAAGACAAGACTGTTTTTACATCAAGGCTATCACTGAGTCTATCTTCCCATCGTGACCAAACATAGTCACTTGAATATACACTTTTAAGACTAGGATCGTTTGTATGATTATAGGTTAGCGTATCTCCAGCGTGTAAATATTCCAGTGAAACCGAATTTTGAGAATTAATGTGATATAAATATTTTGCAAAAAGATCGTAATACCGAGGAGTCACATCTTGGTAACGATTAGCTAAATGCATAGCTATATCAGGATAACCTCTACGTGCTGATACGAGAATACTACTTTTACCTGAATTAAAGCCGTGTGAAGTCATGGCACCTAACCCTGTAAGGCTTAGGGAAAGACGGTCAACTGGTTGACTAAACGATTTAGTCTCCATTTCAATTAAGCCCGATAATTTACCTCCTACTTCAACTCCAAAACCACCAGTAAAAAGTTGGAGACTACTTATAATTTCAGGATCAACGATCGATAAGGCACCATCAATATCCTTTAGATGAAAAGGCTCCGTTAATTCTACACCATCCAAGAGAGATTTATTTTCGTTAAATGGTGCGCCTCGAATAGAAAATTTAGCAGTAAAATCATCAGTTTGTAAGCCTGGCAACCTAGCTAGTGTGCGATAAAGGTCATCACCTATCTGAGGAAGCTCCTCGAGCTGTTGACTATTCATACTTGCCATCGATGCGTGCGTATCATCACTCACACTATACTGGCTTGGAGTAACAACGATTTGGCTTATTTTAATAGGTTCTTCTGCCCTAATCTTAGTAAAATTGACGAAACTTATCAGAAAAACTAACACCGTTATTACAGTTCGTTTTAGCAGCATCTAAAATTCCTAGTTAAGTAAGCTTTAAATCTCAAAGTAAAAATAACTCCCCTTAATCAGCATACCAGCGTTATAAACTTACGTAACTTTGTTTTTACTTACCCAATAATAAAGTAGATATTCATATAAACCACCTTTCTGATACTTGTTAAGTGAAGTAAGTCGTGTATGGTATCTACTACGATGGAATACTCTTCACACAACCCAGTCATTGAAGCTCAAAATTTAATCAAAAGCTACAATATGGGCGTCGTCCTAAAGGGCGTATCATGTAAAGTATATCCCGGTGAGCGTCTAGCACTGACAGGTCCATCCGGAAGCGGAAAAACAACCCTACTCAATTGCCTTGGTGGGTTAGACCATTTTGATGAAGGTAAAATATTGTTTTCTGGAACCAATTTACACGAATTAGATAGTACAGCACTAGCAAAACTACGTCGTGAAAAAATAGGAACTGTATTCCAATTTTTTAATCTCCTGCCGACACTTACTGTTTCTGAGAATATTGAACTCCCTCTTCAATTAACTAAACACACACGTCTAGATCGTTTTGATCGTGTTAAAGCGTTACTTGCCCAAGTCGGATTAGCTCATAAGGGTGATGCATACCCAGGTGAACTCTCAGGTGGCGAACAACAACGTGTAGCAATTGCTCGTGCCCTAGCCCACAAACCAGCACTCATACTAGCAGATGAACCAACAGGAAATCTCGATTCCGTAAGTGGTCAAAGTATCCTTGAGCTCTTTAAAGCGATCACAGACAACCATGGCCCTGCATTAATTATGGTAACCCATAGTGAAGAAGTTGCCGCCATTTGCCACCGGAGAATACATCTCAAAGATGGGATCATCGTTCGTGAATCCTAAAGGTTAATACGTATGGATAACCTTTGGCTATTATTACAAAAAACGACTTTTAGACATTGGAAGTATTCGTTTAAACAAAATGTACTTTTAATACTTGTTCTATCGTTAGGTGTAGGTGTCTATTTTTCTATACGGCTTGCAAACCGAGCTGCCATTGCAAGTTTTACCAGTTTTACAACATCCCTAACTGGTCAAAGCGATTGGATCATTGAGCCTACTGTAGGTTATTTTAAAGAAGATATCCTGAACGAAGTGAACACCTTGGTTGGATCTCGGGCAGTTCATATCATTCCCGTTTGTGAAGCAACCGCTACTGAAACGTCATCAGAATCTCAATTAGCTGCAAATACCTATACCATTTTAGGCATCGATCTTATTGCGATGAGTAATCTGCCACTTGGTAAGCGTGGCCCTACGGTTTACTTAACTCAAAGTGAAACGTTTTGGTCTACTTTTCGCTCAGGTCCTCACGTTTGGGTGCCACCAGAGTTAAAAGATAAAAAAACACTCAGTCTCATTATTTCAGATAACATTGTTACTCTGCCTGTGGTAGGAATTATACCAAGCGATCCTGAGCGTCCTAAAATTCCACCGTCCTTACTTGTGATGGATCTACCCGATCTACAAAAGCTAAGTGCCAAACAAAGACTCATTAATCGCATTGAATTCATAGTTGAGAAAGGGCCCAATTTCGAATCACGCAGAGACGAGCTCGGTAAACTTTTAATAAATGAAAGCGCTAAGACAAATCACTGGAATGTAAAAACTGAAGAGTCAAAGCGTGCAAATGCACAAATCATGACTCAGGCATTTAGTTACAACTTAACGATACTTTCCTTAATCGCTTTATTAGTTGGTCTTTACCTTCTTTTTCAAGCTATGGATAGTGCTGTCGTGAGAAGGCGACTTGAAATTGCCGTTCTTAGGTCACTGGGGGTTTCTCCAGGAGAAATACGTGCACTATGGATTTTTGAAGCTGCCTTACTTGGCTTACTGGGTGGTTTAGGAGGTATTATATTAGGATGGATTGCCTCGTATGAGGCTGTGAAGTTAGTAGGAAGAACAGTAAATGCGCTTTATTTTAGTACTACAGTAAGCGCTACGCACTTTGAATTCAAAGAAGCCTTAATCACTCTGCTTATAGCCATAGCAACCAGTATACTTGCTGGTCTATGGCCTGCTAAAGAGGCTGCTGAAGTATCCCCTGCTCAAGAACTCGTAAGGTCACACGCAACACATCAAGGAAATCCACTTTGGAAAAATCCAACCCTAGGATTATGTTTAACTTCACTTGGTTTTATTCTTCTTCAATTTAACCCGTTACATTTAACCGGAGGTGTGCGATTACCCTTCGCAGGTTACTGTGCAGCTCTCGCTTGGATTGCTGGTTTTGGTATGTTATGCGCAGCAAGCCTTCCACTACTTGGTAGGTACTTTAAGTACCTAGGTAAGTATTTTACCGTACTTAAAATCGCTGGAGGATATCTCACTAAGGCTACCAGTAGACACCGCTTAAGCGTTGCAGCACTGGTATGTGCAATCGGTATGTGTGCTGGTATGGCTATACTTGTAGCAAGTTTTGAAAAGACAATTAAAGGCTGGATAGGACAAGCACTACAAGCTGACTTATACCTCTATAGTGCGAGTTCTCGGAACGTAACGGAAGCTGCACGCATTCCAGAGAGCACTTGGAAATCTATCGCCACTAATCCTCATATACAAGAAGCGTGGATACTAAGTACTTATCCATTTGAAATGAGCGCAGGTCAGAGCGTATTACTCACTGGAAATGACTTAAGACTCATCAAGAAGTATAATAATCTGCAATGGGTAGAACCTCCACGCGAGTTGGATATTTTTGATACGAAACGCAACGAAGGTCTAGTGATTGTCAGTGAAAGCTTCTCGGAACGGTATCAATTACACCGCGGAATGCATTTTGATATACCATTCAGTGGTATAAAACATAGCGTAACTATCGCTGCAGTCTTTGCTGATTATGGAAATGAACGTGGTTCTATCATTATCGATAGACAGCATCTTGTAACTTGGTCCCAGGACAATTCTGTGACCCATATCTCCTTAATTGTAAAACCCGGTATCAACCCTGGTGCATTAAGACTAGAACTACTCAAACAATATCCCGGCTTTAATATTTTAAGTAATTCTTCATTAAGAGACCAAGTACTGGTAATTTTTCATCAAACATTTTCAATTACCTATGCACTTGAAATTATTGGTGTTGTAGTAGCCGTTGCAGGAATTGGATTAACAATGACCAGTATCCTAAGCGACCGGTTTGATGAACTTATACTGCTGCGATCACTAGGATTTACCCATACAGAAATCGCTTATGCTTCAGCATTAGAAGGACTAGCTCTTGCTCTATGGTCGCTTATTTGGGGAATTATTCTAAGCTTAGGTCTAGGGTGGATACTTATTTATATCGTAAATAAACAAGCCTTTGGTTGGACCCTAGGAACTGCACTACCCTACACTAATTTATTTCTTTTAGGAATAAGTGTTACGAGTTCGGGCTTTCTATTAAGTTATATTGTTGCCTACTTAGGAAGTCGGTTACCCGTAGATAAAGAAAAGACCCATGAGAATTAATTCTATCTTCGCACTTAGTATACTCTTTCTTGGGCTTAATGTTTTAATGGCTGCTCAAGAGGTCCCTGCATGGGAATATCCTTTAGATAATCACGCGTTTAGTTTTCCAAAAGATAACGCATCCCACCCACACTTTAAACTAGAATGGTGGTACATAACAGGACACCTAAAAGACGAAACAAATAACGCCTATGGATTTCAGGCAACTTTTTTTCGTATTGCAGGTTCACCAGAATATGCCGAAACAAGCCAAACCTTCGGTCATAGCCAACTCTATCTAGCGCATATGGCACTCACGGATATTGCCGGAAAGCATTTCATCAACGAGGAACGATTAAACCGTAATGGATGGGCAGCGTACGCTAAGGAAGATAAACTCTCACTTAAAAATGGAAATTGGTCACTCACTCAATCCGACTCAAAAGAAACTACGTTTAACCTTATAGGATCTATTTCTAGGCAAGCATCATTTGAAATCAGTCTTACTGCTACAAAACCCTTAGTTATATTCGGAACACAGGGGGTTTCCCACAAAGGCGCGTCACCTACAGCAGCCAGTTATTACCTTACTTTTTCACGACTTAAGACTACGGGTTTCCTCGACTATAACGGCAAACATATGACGATCACAGGGCAGGCTTGGATGGATCACGAAATAAGCTCAAGCCAACTCAGTGGAGATCTCGTTGGCTGGGACTGGACTTGTATACAATTTAATCATTCAGACTATGAATTAATGCTGTATCGTTTACGCCGTAGCGACGGAACAAGCGATCCCCACTCCATGCTTCAATGGGTTAATAAAGATGGGAAACCAATCTCAGAACCCTTTAAGTGGACTGTGATAAGCGAATGGCTAAGCGAGAAAAGTAAAACAACTTATCCGTCACGTATTTGCTTAGAAACCATCGATCCACGTACACATACATGGATTAAATTGTTCCTTAATCCGAAGCTTAAAGATCAGGAGCTTATCACTCATTTAGGAGGTGATACGTACTGGGAAGGCGCCTGTGACGTAACAAATCAAGCTAATACGAGTTGTGCAGAAGCGTATGTAGAACTTACAGGCTACACGCATCCGATGAAATTATAGCCAGTATAGCTTAGGATAAATCTATATCGCTAGTTAAAGCCTGGCTAGTATTGAATAATGACGACCGAGTAATCCCTACATAGAAACTTCATAAATTTCTATCAGCACAACTCCTTTTACACCCGTCCTACTTGTGATCTGTACGGTATAAGCACCAGATTTAAGGATCATAAGTACTGCAGAATCACTACTTGCTGTACTTATAAATGGAAAGGCACCTACTTGTTTTGCAGCTTGGGACAAAATTATATTTCCTGCCCAGCCTGTATCGGTTGCTAATACTTTTGCCGTGCTATCAAACAAGGTGAGCTTAGGGTCAATCAATGTACCAATAAGATTAAAAGGTGGCATTGCTAAGGTTGGACCACTTACCCGAATAAGTACGGTTTCTAACGTAGAACCAGAAATAACAAACCCAGCCGTAAACGTACCTCCTGTTAATACTTGAACTAACGAGGAAACATTAACCAAACGAGGAAAACTGATTTGGTACATCCCTGACGGAGTCATGTCATAAACTTCAGCTAATACATTACCCGTATTTTCATTTTTTCCACTAATTTGGACCGTGTATACACCTTGTTTAAGATTAACAACAAGCGCTGAATCTAAACTCGTTGCCGCCAAAAAGGAAAAGGTATCACTAAAGAGTATCACGATGAAAAATTCATTTTACCGAATTTTTACCAGAAATTATCTGATGATGATTGGATAACTTCGTTATGCACCAATTTTGGATATCGACCAAAAATTCGCACAACAGTTAAAGACATTTCCCAGCTTTACAGTACGATCATCAGCACCGGCGCTGTAAGTATTCTGCCTAGTTACGCACGTAACTATACACATGGCAGTATTCGCATGATAGAAATTGTTGATTCAGTTGAGCCAAACACAATAAATGCCATCATTTGCAATAGAAAGCCTTTAGAAGCCGTTAATGCCTTCATTAAGTATTTGCAGATTGTAGCTAAAGCAAACGGTCAGAACACCGGCCATAATCACGATTAAGACTCAGTGAACTATTTGAGTAGTAAATTGTGTTACTATTCAAAGCTAACCCATTAGAATAATATCTCTTCGTTGTAATTCTTCTACTTTTGCAACATCTCTTACAAATTCTTGTAATGAGCATTGATAATTAAAGCAAAATAAGCAATATGTAGGGAATGGAAAAGCAGGAGTCGCCAATTTCTGCACAGCGCAGTCGCTTTTTAGTATCACAACTTAAGCGTTCTCAAATCTATAAAGACTACGAACAAGCATTTCGTGAAACGACTGGCATGCCGCTCGCATTAAGAGCAACCGAGGCTTTCGATTTACCTCACCATGATGACCCAAAGCAGAATCCATTCTGCGCTCTCATGGCTAATTCAAATCATTCCTGCGCTGCGTGTTTACAACTTCAAAAGAAAGTTGAACAAGAGGCACGCCTAGAGCCAAAAACACTCAAATGTTTCGCTGGTTTATGTGATTCCGCAGTACCAGTTCGTGTTGGTGATAACTTAATTGCCTTCCTTCAAACAGGTCAGGTCTTACTTCATAACCCTACTAAAACAGATTTTGCTACTGCGACTAAGCAAATTCTTAAATTTGGAATTCAAGTCGATATGAAACGCCTTGAGGAAGCTTATTTTAATTCGCGTGTTTTAAACAAAAAACAACACGAATCGATAATACGCCTTCTCACCGTCTTTGCTCAGCATCTTTCTACCGTTAGTAACCAACTTTTGGTACAAGAATCGACCGTAGAGTCACCACAAGTTGCCAAAGCACGTATCTTTATAACAGAACACCAAAATGAGGACTTGTCCTTAGCTCAAGTTGCAAAGGCAGTAAATGTTAGTGCTTTCTACTTCTGTAAAACGTTTAAAAAAGCAACGGGTATGACATTTACCGATTACTTAGCTCGAGTACGTGTCGAAAAAGTTAAAAACCTACTCCTTAATCCTCATAAGCGCATCAGTGAAGCCGCATATGAATCCGGTTTTCAGTCCCTTTCTCAATTTAACCGTGTATTTCGTCGCGTAGCAGGTGAACCACCTACTACCTACCGCGAAAAACTACACGGTTCATAAGCTTATTTAAGCTGAACACGCTTTGACTGACTGGAGATTAGAAAGCGTTTCGGATTCTGCTCGGTACTGACAGAGAGAACAAAAAGCTTCGATTTCCTTTAACGCGGCTGAACGTATGACACTATACAAGTCTTGAACTGAAGAATCACGCACATCGGGATCTAACGGACCATTACTTGCTTGGATTAGCACCAGTGCCTCCAAAAGAGCCTGCTCCCCAGCAGTGAAATAAGCTAAATAAGGGTTTCTTCCACAGATACATTTAGCTCTAACAACAGAAAAATCCGCAGAATGAATAGCTTTCTTAGGTGACTGCGGCTTTAAGAGTTCCTGAATAATTGAATTAAACGTGGAGTCTATTAGATAGACTAATGTATCAGGATTAGCGAGTGGGCTATTCGCTCGCTCTGTACGCAGCAAATCTTCCCATCGTAAACGTACCTCCTTACGACGAGCTTCAAGTGCATGCACACAGTCAGTTAACATGCTACTAATATAACAATTTGACACAGCGTGATCTCCGCGAGCTTTGTCAAACCATACGCATCTCTTGCACTGCTTATTAATGCCAATAGCAAGAAATGCACAGTACCCGCCAAGCGTCGCGGAGCCTACATTTGAATAAGTAAGTATGCTTAAGCGTAAGGATAACTACTGATGAAATTAAGCACCTATGAAGTTAACACGAATCTAGAGGCAGAAACCCTCTATGTGGCGCGTCATCTTTGGCTTAATGCTCATGAAAAAAAGAGCACCCCTTATAGCTACGTAACGTACGCGCAACATTTGCTCGGTTACGATCATTTAGCAGCGGACGCCAAAAAACGCATCAAGCCTACCCACTCCATTTAACCATTCCTTTACGTTTAAACCCTCAACCACTATGGCTGTTATACCACTCACACTCACGGTTAGTTTATG
Organism: Opitutaceae bacterium; assembly: GCA_036824825.1. Lineage (GTDB taxonomy): Bacteria > Verrucomicrobiota > Verrucomicrobiia > Opitutales > Opitutaceae > Palsa-1447. The sequence continues at coordinate 2,799 of DAISZL010000014.1, read as the reverse complement.
TTTAGTTTTTACGTTTATCGTATTTTTTCTACGGGAACATACACGCGATAGAATCAGTAACAGCGATCGCGACTCTCTCATGCCTTTGTCCGAAGAGGGACGCAGATTAGGCGGTACCGTTAAAGTTAAGTAACGTTTTAATAGTCTAAGCGTTTAGCGAACCCCTATATCCTTTTCTATGTCTGATAAAAAAATCACGATTGAATTTAATGATAAAATCGTACGCCAATTTCTACTAGCCTCTATTATATGGGGTGCTGTAGGTATGCTTGTCGGTGTACTCATAGCAGCTCAGCTTAATTTCTGGCAGCTAAACTTTGGATTACCTTACCTAACCTGGTCGCATTTACGTCCGCTTCATACTAACGCAGCTATTTTTGCCTTAGTAGGAAACATGATGTTTGCTGGTATCTATTATTCTACCCAGCGACTCGTAAAAGCTCGTTTAGCGAGTGATTTCCTTTCTCAGCTACACTTCTGGGGTTGGCAATTAATTATTGTTTCTGCAGCAGTTACTTTACCCTTTGGACTTACACGCAGTAAGGAATACGCAGAGCTTATTTGGCCAATCAATATCGCTGTTGTCATCGTTTGGGTTATTTTCGCAGTCAACTTTTTTTGGACACTCAAAATTAGACGTGAACCTAGTCTCTACGTAGCAATCTGGTTCTACATCGCGACAATCATTACGATTGCGATGCTTTATATTGTTAACCACTTATCGATACCTACAAGTTTTACACATAGCTATCCGCTCTTTGGTGGCGTACAAGACGCACTCGTTCAGTGGTGGTATGGTCACAACGCCGTAGCATTCTTTTTAACGACTCCGATTTTAGGTATCATGTATTACTTCGTACCTAAAGCAGCCGAAAGACCTGTTTATTCTTACCGTCTCTCCGTTGTACACTTTTGGTCACTGGTCTTCTTATATATCTGGGCAGGTCCTCACCATTTATTAAACACAGCGCTTCCTTCTTGGCTACAGACATTAGGTACTACTTTTTCTCTGATGTTATGGGCACCTTCTTGGGGCGGCATGCTAAATGGTCTACTTACCCTACGTGGAGCATGGCACAAGTTAAGGACTGATCCTGTACTTAAATTTTTTGCAGCAGCTGTCACATTCTACGGCATGTCTACGTTTGAGGGACCGCTCCTCTCCATTAAATCAGTAAATGCCCTTGCTCACTATACAGACTGGATTATTGGACACGTGCATGGAGGCACACTCGGATGGAATGGATTCATGGCAGCAGGTATGGCATACTGGTTAGTTCCAAGACTCTGGAGTAAACCTCTGCATTCAAAATCACTCGCTAATATCCATTTTTGGACAGGATTAGTTGGTATCTTACTTTATGTAGCAGCGATGTGGACTAGCGGTATCACGCAAGGCCTAATGCTTAATGCGACAAGCGAAAACGGAACCGTACTTACCTATCCTAACTTTTTAGACACGATTAATACAATTCGTCCACTCATGCTGATGCGTGTCATTGGTGGAGGACTCTATTTAGCAGGCTGGTTTATCATGGTCTACAACTTCTGGATGACCATCAAAGGCTCCACGGTGGTTAATGGCACAATCGAAGTCTTTGAAGAAGAAAAAGTCGTGGACAAAAACGTTTATTCAAGTCCTATCGCACTCATCTTTAGCTCCCCTGTTTTATTCTCAATCTTTGGTAGTCTTTTTGCCTGTGCATGGATGTTTGGAAAAGACTTCCTCAGTATCGCAGGTCTCGTCGGCTTAATTCTTATTGCGATTCTCGCTTTTGCTCATTTTGAATCCAAAGGCAAAAAATGGGAAGACTGGTATAATAAACTACTGGTTACCTCACTCCCCTTTACGATCCTTACTTTCTTAGCAGTTGTCGCTGGAGGTTTAATTCAAATTATTCCAACTGTCGTGATGCACAACGCCCAAAGTGCTGAAGATAGAAAGCAAACAGTATATACTCCATTAGAACTTCAAGGTCGTGATATTTATGTCCGTGAAGGATGTTACCTGTGCCACTCACAGATGATTCGCACGCTTGTTCCTGATGTCCTTCGTTATGGAGACTATTCACGTTTAGGAGAATCCATTTATGATCACCCTTTCCAATGGGGATCTAAACGTAATGGTCCAGACTTAGCACGTGTAGGTGGAAAATATCCAAATGTTTGGCATTTACGTCACATGGAAGATCCACGTGCGATATCTGCAGGTTCCAATATGCCTTCCTTCAAATGGCTACTCGTTAACCAACTAGATAATACAACCTTAGCCAGAAAAATTGATGTTCAACGCACGCTTGGCGTTCCTTATCCAACCTGGACACCTGAACAAATTAAAACCCTCGTTGCTAATCAAGCTAAGGAAATTGCTGATAACTTAGATACCGCCGGAGCACATATTTCATCTGATCGTGAAATTATTGCTCTTATCGCTTACTTACAACAACTCGGTAAAGCAAAGATCACCTCCACGCAATCAACTGAGCCACAGATCGATCCTTAATCGCTACTGACATGTTTAAACATCTCATCATTTCTAACGCTACCGCAGTCACTACGGTTATTGCTTTCATCACCGCATCTTCAATTTATTGCTCCATAAGTTGGCGTGCTATTCGTATGAACAAAGCAGACGTAGAAAAATTTGAAAATCTCCCTTTTGAAACAGATACGACCCCAGTAAGCCATGACGTCCATACCTCCTAATTTAAACCCAGACGACGAAATCAGAGATCACACCTACGATGGGATCCAAGAGTATAATCGTCGCTTACCAAACTGGTGGCTATTTACACTCTA
>DAISZL010000013.1:37544-41183 GCA_036824825.1 Opitutaceae bacterium | reverse complement strand
TCGCGGGTTCGAGTCCCGTCCATCCCGCCATTTACTTAAAGTATTGATGGCAAACGTTTTAGAATAGCTAATAAAACTAACTTTTGGCTTACAAATAACCTATTAGCTATTAACTGATGTTAAGCTTACGTCTAAGTTTTCTAAGCCTCTTCGTATTAACTTCATTATCTAAGGCTGCGCAATCGCCTGTAGAGCTTCCTAAACCTGACCGTGGTGGCGTTACTCCATATATGGCTGGTCCCTTCGACTATGGAGTTATGGGGCCACCAGCAACGCATGAGATCGTAGCGAAGGCAGATGCAGCGGTAGCTAGTACAATGCCTGAAGGACCTTTTGCTGCTTCTTGGGATTCTCTAAAGAAAAACTATAACACACCTTCTTGGTTTGAAGATGCAAAATTTGGCATCTTTATGCATTGGGGAATTTATTCTGTCTCTGCTCATCATAACGAATGGTATGTGAAGCATATGTATGCAGGCGGTGCAGATACTTCCTGGCACATAAGTCATTTTGGTGAATTAACTAAAGTAGGGTATAAAGATCTAATACCACAGTTTACGGCAAGTAAGTGGAACCCTGCAGCCTGGGCGAAGTTATTTAAAAGTGCTGGAGCTAAATTTGTAATACCAACAGCTCAGCATAGTGATAATTTTGCTAATTGGGATAGTCGTTTAACAAATTTTAATTCGATGCGCATGGGACCTAAGCGAGACTTAGTGGGTGAATTAAGTATCGCAGTGCGTAGTGCGGGTTTAAAATTTGGTGTTTCAAATCACGGAATGGAAAATTTTACGTTTGTTAATCCGTCTCAAGAAATTAACGAATTACTTAAAACGAAACATCTTGATCTGTATGACCCGGCTTGGATCGATTTTTATCACGTAGCAGACAGAAGCGATCAAGCGATGACACGCTTTTTAACTGATTGGGTTGATAGAAATATAGAGCTCATAGATAAATATCAGCCTGATATTATTTATTTAGATAATGGTGTTAATCTGCGCGTACTTGATCCGCTCAAACTTCACGTAGCTGCGTATTATTATAATCGAGCAAAGCAGTGGGGGAAGGAAGTAAGTATGAGCACTAAATTTAATGCTTATGCACCGTCCAATGACGATACTAAGCAAATTGGTTCTATTGTTGATTTTGAAAAAATAGGTAAACGCTCACCCGCTGGAATTAGAAAAGGTCCTTGGATGGTTGATGATCCGCTCTGTGGAAATTCATGGGGTTATGTAGAAGGTATGTCTATTGCGAGTGCTAAGACTATACTTGGACGCTTGATTGATACGGTAAGTAAGGGAGGGGTATATCTGCTCAATATATCACCCAAAGCAGATGGAACGATTCCAGAAAATCAGCAGGCGACACTCTTAGGCGTGGGATCCTGGCTTAAAATCAATGGCGAGGCTATTTATGCGACGAGACCTTGGTCTATAAATACTGAATCAGATAAAGATAATAGCACGGTTCACTACTATTATACGACTAAGGGTAATTGCCTTTATGTTATAGCTTCAGCATGGCCTGGTGACAAAGCAGTACTGACCTATTTAGGGAATAAAATTACTCCTAATACGAGTTCCTTACGGATTGAGCTCCTTGGTGCTAATCACGTGCTAAACTATACCTGTGATAGTGAAGGTTTGAAAATAAACCTGCCACTTAAGAATACTGTTCCAGAAGAAATTTTTTATACCTTTAAACTATCCGGCTTAAAAACTATTCCTTAAGCCATAGATTAAAGCTTACGTACAAGCTACTAGCCTTGAGGATAGTAGCTTGGTGTTTCCGTGGATGGCTTCATGTAATCTTCACTGATATTGTTAACACGTCTAAATGGTTCATTAGGTTTTGGGTCCCAATTTCTCCACGAAGTAGGATCTGTAGAAGCTATACGAGATGCTTTACTTTCAGCGTTATCGGTTACGCTTGTTACGCAATATTCAATAACACCGTCAGGAATTATCGATGAAGTAGGGGAAGGCTGTGCGTTACAGGCTTTAATAAAGGTACGTTTATCTACCACACTGCACTTGGGTCCCTGGTATATGAGTTTAAAATCTCTGTCTGGATTTACACGTCCATAGAGGCGATATTCCTTAGCGCCTAGAATTTGTCCCCATGTTAGTTCAGCTTGGCCTTCGCTTAATTTAACATGCAGTCCTTCTGGAGCGTGCGGTGGTTTACTCGTTACATAAAGCGGATATTCAGGTCCTGGTTCACTTTGCTTTGAATTATTTGAAGCGATTGCTCGTACGTGGACTTTGGTTTCATTAGTAAGTCCACTTAAGTTAAAAACTGTGCCAGACTGGGCTGCATAGTTTTTCCAGGTTCGTGTGTTATCTGTACTTACTTGTAATGTATAGCGTGTAGATCCTGCGCTCGGATTGATGAAAATACGTCCTCCTGTTGAAAAATTCTCTGTGCGGATGATAACAGGTGCAAGAGGCGTAGGTAAATCTGTACTCAGTTCCCAGCTATGTTCACCTGGGGTTAGTATAACTGTGAGGGGTTTATCCTTACTCACTATGCCTTGTGATACGCCATCAAGGTAGAAATGCGTTTCGTTTGATGTCGGACTACATGATAAGGTAAATTCACTTGATTTTGGAGCATAGCATTTACCACAAACCGAATTTAATGTGAGTGTGCCGCTAATACCTAGGTCTGTATCAGTAGTAGAGAAGGTTAAGTTTGATACCTTTAATTTCTTTCCATGGAAAAGAGCAAAGTATGTGCTTTCTTTAGTTACACGAATAAGTCCTGCGGTACCGGTAAAACTAACTTGGCTATCTGAATAATTTATACCATCCGGTTTGCGGAATATCATATCGCGTCCTGTTGGGGTAGTGACGCTGCAGCCGTATGAGGTTAGCTCAGACTTAATATCGTTTCTATGGCTTATCACTGCGAGTGAGTCGCCAATACCGTCATGCCATACTCCGGTACTTGAAGACGTGCTAATTTGGGTATGCTGTGTTTCGCGTGTTCCAAAAGCACCAAGCAGTAGTTTGATGTTAGGGAAAGTATCACCTTTTCTAACAAACCACGTGAAGCGGTGCATGAGTGATTGATCCGATAGATTATCGTAGATGATGAAGTACTCGTTACTAACTAGGAGAATACTACGGCTTATATATTCTGGAGAAGCGTAAGATCCTGGTCCTTCGCGAGGAGTGATTTCTGCAAATTGTCCTATACCTAGGTTATACATAGGACGCGATAGGGTGTTCATGCCGATGGATCTGAATTGTCCCTCTCTAAAAATACCAAACGTTGTACAAAAATCGGTGTCTTGATCATCTCTATCACCCGCATCTTCCGGAGCTGTATAGCTAAAGGATTTACCGCCTGCGTAGAAATAGATGATACCATTGCCACCTTCGCCTGCTCGTCCCCACCGGTAGTTGGGACCTTGATCAATTTGCTGAAGATGTATGGATAGCTCATCTTTCGTATCTACAGCGGCTCTAAGAATAATTCCATAGCCTGTAAATTTAGCACTCTTAAGATGTGGGTTTGTACCATAGTTATCTTCTTTTGGGTACATCGCGTTCCAAGGACTTGCTTTATCGATGCGTGACTCAGAGTCATTATCGGTAGGTCGTGATGCCCACATACCATGTTCTGATG
>DAISZL010000013.1:35270-37444 GCA_036824825.1 Opitutaceae bacterium | reverse complement strand
GGTGCCATAGGATGATCGGGAAATAAAAATGCCATAGCAGGGGGAACTGCTTTTACGTCAGCTAAAAAATTAGGATGACCAGCCAGCATATTTACCAGTGGCATGAATTCATCCCCTGTATGAATGTAAGCTAATAATAAAAAGACAGCAGTGAGTCTGCGTTTTTGTTCAATCGAAAACGCCTTTTCATAACCAGTATACTGTTCAACCCAACCTGCAATTTGTCGACTTGGTACAGGACTAAAATTTACGATCGATCTTCCTGGGATTGGTCCATGACCAGCCATTTGCCTCGTGCCTGTAAGCGGTAAGGTACAAACATAGGATGAATGCATGATGTGTTCAAAAAACTCATCATGATTTCCATTAGAACTTCCCATTTTGCGCATGGGTGAGCGGCCACTATCTGGGTAGGTTAAGATCCAGTCTTTGATCTGATTTAAATTTAAAGAACCATATCTATTCTGGAGAAAAAGGGTGTAAGACGTGAAGGTGAGGGGGATTCTGCTTTTAGGTGGTTTTGGATTTTCTATTACATACGTTTCTAGTTCACGCATAGTCTGTTTGTCTTTTTCGTGGTCGTAACACGCTATGCAGGTTGACCGTGTACCTTTAGCGAGTGGCCACTCCCAGTAGAATTCACTATTTTTTGCGTAGTAACGAATCTGGAGTAAACTTGATTCAATTTCGTTGGAGTACTGATAATCCTGCCAGCCTAAAACATCGTCGATAAATAAGCCTAATGCGTCGTTCGTGTTTTCATTCCAGAAATTAGCGAAGGTACCAAAATGAAAATTTGCAGGAGCTCTTTCATAAATGCCAAGAGTGAATGGAAACTTTCCATCGGGAGATGGGGTTTTATCAAAAACAAAACGTGAATCAATTTTTTCCCAAGGGTAATCTTGATATTCACGTGGAGAGTCAGGTAAAGGAAAAGGATGATTTGGAGCCTGACGGTGTGTAAATTTGAAATCAGACCACGATGTCTTAAGAATTCCATCGGTTCCACTGAGTAAGCCATTCATGTCCTCAGTCATATGTACAAATTCCATTCCTGCTTTGCAGGTAATGGTAACACGGTATGTAGCGTTTTTAGCTGTTACATAGGTAAGTCGATAGCTAATGAAGAGAGGACCTGACTCTACTTTTTCTGTTGTGAGTGATTTTACGGTATCATCCTTAAATGTAATCTCAGACTGACCAAACCATTTACCACCGCGTGAAATTTGAAGGATAGGTCCTGGAGTGGTGGTAGTAATGTCCTGACTTATTGGAATGCGTACTTTAATACGACCTGAATCGAGTATGATCGAGCTACCTGATAGGGTATCACTCACTTGAGGTCGGATGGTTGTCGTCTGATTGGTATATTCTAGGATGTACTCTCGAGAGGCGCCTGAAGGTAATTCCGAGAAAAAGTTTAATACTGCACTGATTTCACCACTGCTTGTAGTAACGACTTTAGAAAGCTGAAAAGGGATTCTATTTCCTGTACTAATCTCCGTAAGTGATAGTTGCTCTAAGTTTAGGCCTTTTGAAATTAAGATCGGATAGCTAAGTAGCGTAGTTGGCCACCAATAGAGTGGGTGATTAATATAATCTTTAATCGTGATTTTTGCAGGAGTGTTGTGTCCAACCTTGAGGAGGCTATTGATTGATAATTCTGAAGGGGCTCCCTTGAGTGAGCTTAAAGAAGCTATACTAGGTAAGGTTGCTAGGCTTTTAATGAAATCACGACGTTGCATGTAAAGGTATAAATGGGGCGAGTATTTGCTGAAGCTAGATTATGCCTATCATGACGGTATAATACGTCTATAAGTTGCATCTTAGCCGTGTGTAATGCTACAAACTCTAGCGTTAGAGTGTCAATGGATCGCGATAGAGTATGATCTAATATGGTATTAATTAAAATTGCCTAAGAGTTAATTTAATTACTACACGTCTACGTATCTAGAGTTGGGATCGTGGTATCTTGCATTGGATTACTAAGTTCGTAAGCTTACATTTATGCAAATGGACGGAACTGCTAACCCCCAAGCAGAGCGGTTAATTCAGGCAAAAGGAGAATCTCTTTTTGCCCTCATGCAAAAATACCCTCAAGCGGGTATTTTTTCTAAAAAAGGAGCCTATGCTAGGATCATGGATTGGTCCATGAAGGATCCTGTTTTTAAAAC